>NZ_JBALXK010000004.1:0-268387 GCF_036960685.1 Pseudoalteromonas sp.
GCTCAGATTCAATTGAAAAGCTAGTGGGTACATATCGCTACCCTGAAAACATCGCTCGTATGTCAATCGATTGGGAAGCACAAAGCTACTACTTAAACTTAGGGGCTAACTACACCAGCAGTTATGAAGACGATATCGAAGGGCTTAGAGGCCGTGAGATTGACGAACTTGATGAACTCGGTAAACTTGATCCAGAGGGCAGTCATCAGGTTGACGATTGGCTCGTATGGGATTTATCAGCGGGTTTCTATGTTAATAAAGCGCTTACTTTACGCGCCCGTATAGATAATATTTTTGATAAAGAACCGCCTAAACTCTATGGTTCAAGCCGTGGTTTTGACTCAATAAACCACAACGCCTATGGCGCTCGCTACACGCTAAGTGTCAGCTATCGCTTTTAAAGGTTAACAGCACCGTCTAAATTGCACTAAGTGGCTTTGCAGTTGATCTGCTCAGCCACTTATTTTCATTAACTTCGTGTTAGAATTCTCGGATGCGTGACTTACTTTTTAAGCAGTGCCTTCCTTAGTTGAAAGTGAAATTATGAAAAATAAACAATTCTCCATGCCTGATGCAAGTATCATCTTGTTATCTGTGGCACTCATTGCCTATCTGGCAACTTTATTTATTACCCCTGGGGTATTTAACGCCGCAAAAGACAGCCATAATGTTGAACTTTCTCAATACCAAACTGTAACTGTAAGCAAGCAAACTCCGCTGTTTGCTGAAGGCGGTGAGATTGGTTTAGCTAATGTTTTATTTGAAGGGTTAGTGTCTGGCGATAAATATGGCGCAACCATTGGTGTGATGGCGTTTATATTAATCACCGGAGGCGCCTTTGGGATCATCATGAAAACCGGTGCCATTAATAACGGTATAATGGTATTAATCAACAAGACTCAGCGGGTTGAGTGGCTATTTATTCCGTTAATATTTGTGTTGTTTTCGCTAGGAG
This sequence comes from Pseudoalteromonas sp., assembly GCF_036960685.1. Lineage (GTDB taxonomy): Bacteria > Pseudomonadota > Gammaproteobacteria > Enterobacterales > Alteromonadaceae > Pseudoalteromonas. Next base: position 956 of record NZ_JBALXK010000004.1, read on the forward strand.
GTGCCGTATTTGGCATGGGTGAAGAAGCCATAGCATTTTGTATTGTGCTACTGCCAATAATGAAACAACTCGGTTATGACGCGAAAGTCACTGTTTTAACAACTTACGTAGCAACTCAAATAGGCTTTGCGACCTCATGGATGAACCCGTTTAGTATTGCAATTGCACAATCAATAGCTGAAATTCCGGTATTTTCTGGCGCAGGTTTTAGGATGGCTGCTTGGTGCGTATTCACGCTATTTGGCTTAGTGTTTACCGTGCGTTATGCCAGTTCAATAAGGCAGAATAAAACCGAGCAAACACCAGCAAATACTCAGCCTGCGTTAGACATTGCCGATAAATTAATTTTATTCACCTTTGTAGCAGGTATTGCTTGGGTTGTATGGGGCGTAATGGCGCGCCAGTATTACATTCCTGAACTTGCTGCACAGTTCTTCTGTATAGGCTTAGTCAGCGCATTTATTGCCAGTATATTTAACAAACAAAGCGCCAATGAGAGTGCAGACGCATTTAAGCACGGCGCGCAAGAGTTGCTACCAGCGGCAATGTTGGTTGCACTGGCAAAAGGTGTGGTGCTGCTTTTAGGTGGCAGCGACTTAAATTCGCCCTCTACTCTCAATACTTTGCTTTACCATAGCGCCAGTAGCATTGCCGCAGTGCCAGACTTTGTAGCGGCATGGGGTATGTTACTATTTCAAAGTATATTTAACTTTTTTGTGTCATCGGGATCTGGTCAAGCAGCCATCACCATGCCTTTAATGTCGCCGCTTGGTGATTTACTCAATGTATCTAGGCAAATAGTTGTTCTTGCATTTCAGTTAGGCGATGGCCTTACAAATATACTGATCCCTACCTCAGCAAGTTTGATTGGCTGTTTAGGTATTGTAAAACTTGACTGGAGTGAGTGGGCGGCTTTCATTTGGCGCTTCACCTTGGCACTATTTACATTAGCAAGCGGCTTTATTTTTCTTGCTTACTTCATTAACTATCAATAAAAAGACGTTAATATGTTAACACTAATTCGTGGGGCAAGCCTTTACACCCCAAGCCCTCAAGGCAAAATGGATGTGCTAATTGCTGGCACCAAAGTAATTGATTTTCAGCCGCACATAAAACTCGATAGTAATATCAATGTAAAGCAGATTGACGCCACAGGTTGTATTTTAGCGCCCGGCTTTGTAGATTCTTTGGTACATATAACCGGCGGCGGTGGCGAAGCCAGCTTTGCCAGTCGCACCCCAGAAATGAACTTAACCGACGCGACATTACATGGCATCACCTGCGTAGTTGCAGCACTTGGCACAGATTCAAGCAGCCGTACATTAACTAATTTAGTCGCTAAAGCCAAAGGCTTGAAAGAGCTGGGGTTAAATGTATTTTGCCATACAGGCTCATATCATTTACCAGCTAAAACACTGACTGGAAGTGTGACCAATGACATCATGTATATTGATGAGTTTATTGGTGTGGGTGAAGTCGCCATTTCGGATCACCGCAGTAGTCAGCCCACAGTACAACAACTAGCAGAGCTTGCCGCTGAGGCAAAAGTGGCAGGTATGTTAAGTGGTAAAAAAGGCATTATTAGCATTCATGTCGGCCCAATTGATAGCCACTTAAACATTCTTCATGAGGTTGATAACAGTACTGATATAGCGCTATCTCAGTTCTATCCTACGCATATGAATCGCAATAAAGCATTGCTTGATGCAGGCATAGACTTTTGCAAAGCAGGTGGCAGTATTGATTTTACTACCAGCACCACGGAGTATGATTTAGCTCACGGTGAATATGCTGCAGCGAACGCCCTTGCTTATTGCTTAGAGCATGGCGTTGACGCCACTAAACTGACAATGAGCTCAGATGGTCATGCAAGCTTACCTATTTTTGATGATTCGTTTAACTTACTAGGTCTTGAAGTTGGCAAAGAAGCGTCACTGCACAAGTCGTTCATGCAAGCTGTGCATGAATACGGCGTCAGCATTGAACACGCACTCATGGCTATCACCTCGAACCCTGCGCAAGTACTCGGTCTTAAAAAAGGTACTATTCATATTCAAGGTGATGCTGATCTAGTACTACTGGATGAAACAACCCTTTCAACAAAACATGTGTGGAGTAATGGCAAACTCATGGTCGAGCAAGGTGAAGCCATTGTTAAAGGCCCATTTGAATAACTAATTAAGCAGTGAAGGGGCGAACTTTCGCCCCCACGCTGTTTGATCTTAAATACCTGAAGGGATCTTTGACACCAATAACTGCTCTACCCTAATGCCTTCTACATCAACCACTTCAAATTTAAATCCCGCAAATTGAATGTACTCAGCTCGTTTCGGAATGCGCTTCATTGAGAAGATTAAATAACCAGCCACTGTTTCATAATGCATCTGATCAGGAAATTCATCTATCTCGAGTACTTTTGCTAACTCTATAATCGGTGTTAAGCCATCCACCAGCCATGAGTTAGCGTCTCGCTCGATAATGAGCTCATCACCAGTATGGGTGATCAAATCGCCCATAAAGCCTTTCATTAAGTCTTTAACAGTGACAATACCTACCACTAGCGCATATTCATTAACCACGACGGCAAACGGTTTTGCAGCACCTTTAAACGCATTTAATGCCTCAGATAAACTCAGTGTTTCCGGCAAATAAAACAGTTCTTTTTCGAGCATATCAGCATTAATATTGGCTGCATCGCCTTTGAGCACTTGACGTAAAATATCTTTTGATTCCACCGAGCCAATTAATTTATCTAAATTGCCATTACACACTAAAAAGTGATTATGGGGATGCTCAATAATTTTACTGGCGATATCAGCGCTGGCTTCATTAATATCAAAGTAAACTATTTGGTCGCGTGGTGACATAACACTTGATAAGAAACGCGCTTCTAAATCAAATACGTTACCAATTAAGTCATACTCTTGCTGTTGTAAGCTGCCATACTCAGCACCTGCGTCCATCATCGCAACGATATCTTCAGTGGTGACGATATCTTCACGCTCGGCTGGTACTTTAAAGATTCTTAAAATAACGTTGGTTAAACCATTAAAAAACACCACTAATGGAGTTAATGCAAAGGTAACCCAACGCATCAAGGTAACCAGTCTTACAGCCACGGCTTCGGGCATGATCATCGCTAACCGCTTTGGCATTAAATCAGCAAATAATATAAATAATGAGGTAATGGTAAAAAACGAAATTAGAAAGCTAATTTGCGCTAATAACGGCCCTTGATAAACCATAACTAACACACTTTCTACATAGGGTGAAAGAGCCTGCTCACCAACAATACCACCTAAAATAGCAATTGCATTTAAGGCTATTTGGATCATCGCAAAAAAAGCCCCCGGTTGCTCTTGCAGCTTTAGTACTGCTGCTGCATTGGCATTGCCTTCATCAGCCATTACTCTTAATTTAATTTTACGTGATGCTGCAATAGCGATTTCCGACATAGCAAACAACGCACTGATCAAGATCAACATACCAATCCCGATTAAGTCACCCATTTATAACTCCAAAAAAAGCGCTTTATAAGTAAAAGCAGCTGGATTATAGACTCTTTTTTAAACACAGCAATTGATATTTAATTTATCTTAAAAGCTCTTTAGTAACATAATGTTAAATGTGAAGATTCAGCTTACATAGCAGTGAATGCGCGGATGAGTTCTAATTTAGAAATGTTATCTATATTTTTGTTGCAAGCAAAGTATAAGGAAGGTTGATTCGTATTTAACTTAAGGATGGGTTGTAATAAATCACCTATTTTTTGTTGCCTTTGCTCATAAATAGCACGTTGTTCAGGCAGTATCACTAAATCAATACTGCTTTTACGGTTACGAACAATGTGAAAAATATTATCGAAGCTATCCATTAACAACAAATTTTTACCGACTTCAAAACCTTGTGCTACCAAATAATGATGACTGTAGTTATCTTTTAATACCGCAATACGATACTGCTTGGCTTGCTCAATATCTGCAAGCTTAATATCTTTTGAGTTTAAGGCGTAGAAATAAGCATTCAGCTTGGCAAGTTCTGCAATCCAAAGTAACTTATCTTCACGCTCTGCAGAGCGTGAAACAGAAAAAATACAGGTTTTAGGATCGCGTAGTGCAGTATTAAAAGCCGTGCTCCAGCTATTTACTGTAATCGAATAATCAAGCGAAGAAGCATCGAGTGCTTTTCGTACTTTTTCGACTAGATAACCTGTGAGTTTATTATTATCGTCAAGGTATTGGGCAGGCGGGAAATGTTCAGTCACAATATGTAATTTAGCGATACATTGATGACTAAAAACAATAAATAATAAATAGATCCATTTACTCACTATTACCCCGCTATATTCAACTTTATGCATCAATCACTATGATGATAGCTTAAATATAGCGCTAATTAGCTGATAAGTGAATAAAAAACAGACCCATCATAGATCTGTTTTTTTAATCAATGGATAAAAACTAGCGATTCATGGCATTAATTAAAAATGCGGAGATTTTTGCGCCTTCACGTAATGTTGTTTCCGAGCTTGATTGACCAACCAAAGAGCTGTCGGTAAATGGGGCGATTTCCATCATGTCTGCGCCAGTGATCGGAAACTCATCCGCTAGCGCTACTAAGATATCTAATGCATGCTGCGGTGTTAAACCATTGCCTTCAGGCGTACCCGTTGCTGATGCGAACTCTTCATCTAACGCATCAATATCAAAGCTCACGTATAGTTCATCAACATTATCAGCCTTAAGCTGAGCAATAACCTCAGCAGCAATGGCCGGCGCGCCACGTTCAATAATTTCATGGGCCCAATGCTGTTTCACACCAAAGGTTGATTCCCAATGCTGTTTTGGCTTACCACTTGAACGAATACCAAATTGAATCAAATGATGCGGTGCCGGTAAGAACTCTAAAATATGCGTACACCACGAGCCAAAGCATAAATCGATGCCTAAACGCTCGACCAATAAGTCAGTGTGCGCATCAAAATGAATTATTGCCGTGCGTTTGCCCTGCTCACGCTTGGCTTTTAAATACGCTTTAGTGAGCGGATAACTAATAGAGTGATCGCCACCAATCCCAAAAATCCCCTTATCTTTAAAGGTCGCGTAAAAGCTGTCGCACACATCTTCAGTAATGGATAGTGGACTCACGTAATACTCACTATTTGGATTGTCGTATAATGCTTTTTGACAATTACTGATTGTGGCGTCATTGAGATATTTATCATGTAACAGATGTGGAATAACTCGTACATCACCTAAATCAAACGACTTAGCTTGAGGTTGTTGATCAATCAACGTAGAGCGTAAAAATAATGGCCCCCAGTTTGCACCACGTAAAATACCACCACCGCAATCAGAGCTAACTCCTAAAGTCACCGCTTTATAAGGGCTATCAGTTAACTCTTCTAGTGACTCGCGCCATAACGTATCAATATTATCTTCTTGTCCATACAGTTTCATACGCAGTGCGGCTTTGCGCTCTTTTGCGGTATTTACCGTAAAAACACCATCACCTGGTGGGCATAAACAGTGCTCTACTTTATTTTTAAATGTCTGCCATTGTGTGCTCATAACGATTCCTCACTGTGTTCTTTTGCGTAGTTATGCAAAAAGAAAGCTGCTAAAAATAAATTTAATAAAAGCTTCATTTGCCATTATCGTTTTAGAAAAACATTCATAGACGACCTAGCCAACCCCGTTAAAAAACAATTTATATTTATATAAAACATATATTTAACGTTTATTTTTTAACAGCGTATAAATTCAAATTACATGCTTAGTAAGATAGATATAGTGTCTACACAGACAAGTCAACCAGCGTGGCTATTGCATGGTTTTTCTGGCTGCTTGATTATTCAAATGCAATGAATAAACCTTAAAACGGACATCCGTCCTGTACAGTACTTAGCATTGTGGTAATTATGCTAAATTGGCAACGACTCTTTAAAAATTAATGTGATAATCACGTTAAATTCAAAAGTAATAATTTCAAAAGTAATAAGGCTTCGCTATGGAAAAGGTATTTCACTTAGGACTCACTCGTAACGATTTACAAGGTGCAACACTGGCTATTGTGCCGGGTGATCCAGACCGTGCAGCACGTATTTCTACGTTTCTTGAAAACCCAACATGTCTTGCTCAAACCCGTGAGTTTCACGTTTATTTAGGGCAACTTAACGGTCACTCTGTAGTGATATGTTCAACCGGCATTGGCGGCCCTTCAACCTCTATTGCGGTGGAAGAACTAGCACAGTTAGGTGTTGAAACATTTTTACGTATTGGTACAACGGGCGCGATTCAACCGCATATTAATGAAGGTGACATTTTAATCAGCCAAGCTTCTGTGCGTTTAGATGGCGCAAGTCAGCATTTTGCACCACTTAGCTTTCCTGCTGTATCAGATTTTTTTAGCACCCAAGCAATGGTTACAGCCTGTGGTAATTTAGGCATTGATTTTCATATCGGTATTACAGCATCAAGCGATACTTTCTATCCTGGTCAAGAGCGCTACGACACTTACTCAGGCTATGTGCCAAAAGCATTCCAAGGTAGCTGTGAAGAGTGGCAAAAACTGGGCGTAATGAACTATGAAATGGAATCGGCTACGTTATTCACTATGTGTGCTGCACTGGGTTTAAAAGCAGCCTGTGTAGCAGGTGTATTAGTTAATCGTACTCGCCAAGAAATACCCAATGTAGATCACGGCGAGATTGAGAAAAAATCCGTCGCCGTGGTACTTGAAGCCGCAAAACTGTTACTTAAATCGTAAACCATAGGTTTCTAAAGCTGGTAAGTTCGCATAACTTGCCAGCACTGCTTGAGTTACCTGCAGTTGATTTTCAGCCCCCTCAGTTTGTAATAACTCTACTTTTTCAATGCACGAATTATCCATCCTCAAACCAGCCAAATGTAGCTGACTTATTGCACTTTGTAGTGGTGCAAGGCTTGGGCTATACGCCGCGTTTTCAGCGTAACGTCCATAAAAACTGCCATGCTCAAAGGTGGTTATTTTTACAGCACTGAAGTTTCCAGTGTAAGGGACATAAGCATGTCGTGCTTGAGCAACGAGCGACGGGCACACGTCTGCGCTTGCAACGAACTGAGCTGAATGGGGAGCTGGGTTAAATAGACTATATTGATTACCTAAATCCTTTGGCCCAAAAGCGGCTGGTAACAACTCTGCCAGTTTAAATTGTTGCGTAGGTAATAGAATGTCAAAGGTATCTGCATCCGCCAACTCATTCATAAACTGGCGACAATAACCACATGGCGCATCACTAATTGCGATTTGAATAATCGTTTTAGCGCCATTGAGCCAGGCATTATTAATAGCGGATTGCTCGGCATGCACCACGAGACTAAGTGGCTGATGGGCAAATTCAACGTTAGCACCAAAGTAAAAGTGCGCGTGCTGATCTTTATCTAGACCAACCACAATGGCGCCAACCAAAAACTGTGAAATAGGCGCTACGGCCAATAAAGATGCCACAGGTAAGCACGCTCTTAACAATTGTTCTTGGGTCAGCGAATGTTTGTGACAAAGATGGTTAATATCAGTGGCAGTCAATTTGCCATGCTGTGACTTAACTTGATTGAACAGCGCGTTGCGCGCATGTTCATCAAATACAAATGCATGTCCTGTTATAGAATTTATAGGCGAAGACGAAGTTGATAAAGTCATAAACAAATTTTACTTATTTAATGGCTTCACAGTGTAAAATGTTCGGCTACTAATTACCAGATTGATTTTCAAGCCAATTTTTAGCGCTAGTAAAACAATCAAAATTTTCTGCTTTGAGATCAAAACGTTTTGCTTTTTGCAAAAACAAATCGTGCATAAAACCATCAAAACTAACGACTCTGGCAATAAAGCAATTCGCTAACCAATTTGATACTGCTGGCATTATCGTTAACAAATCACTGGCCGGAAATTTATGCGTCAACTCAGACACATCGATAAGTAATTTATTACTGCCATAAATAGACACATACTGCTGGGCTATTTGATAAAAATTCATCACATCCTGTGCACTTGCCGTCCCTCTGAGCGTCATCATAATTAATGACGTAGAAGCATCATATGTGATGCAAGTAGACACATTCGACATTTTACTACTCGGTAATTAATGCACTTGCCACAATGGCAAAACAGCCGACATTCTAAATAAAATAAAAAAACAGTCAATATCTAACAACAAATCAGGTCAGACCAGATTGATAATCCAGCCTAAAGAATGACTTTTGTTGCTAAAATGATACTAATGGCGCGGTGAAAAATAACGATTATTCGTTATACTTGGCTTATGCTGTTCACAAGGTAACCTTGTCATTATGATACTGCCATCCGTTTTTCGTATTTGCGCGTATGTATGTTTACTTAGCCTGAGTTCAACTATTTTAGCTGCCCCACTTAGTGAGTCTGAATTTGAAGAACTAAGGCAGAATATTCGTAGTGCTTATGCTGAAAACCCAGCCACCGCGATAGCCTTCACTGACACCGTTTTAAAAACCAAAGAACTGACTCTTGAGCAACAAATTAAAGTACTTAATTACAAAGCCTGGTTCCAACTTGAGACAGATCAGTTAGAAGAAGCAATACGCACCTTAGTCACCTATAAAGCAATGACCTTACGCTCAAGTGATCCCTCCTTAATGTATGGCTATTATAATATTAGCGGCGGTATCTACTCTAAACTTGCTTTGTACGAGCAAGCGCTTAATTATTTTCTGCAAGCCCTTGAACAGGCTAATATGCGAAAAGTAGAACTTGTTCATCAAACTGAAAACAATATTGGTGAGGTATATCTTGCATTACATAAGTTTGATGAGGCTGATCAGGCATTTACTCAATACTACGAATACACTAAGCCACTCAATAAACCGTTAGACTTCTCTATTGCGATGACCAATTTAGTCAAAGTGATGCTAGCAAAACAACAATACCCCGCAGCAAAAGAACTGCTTGAGCGTGCCATAACATTACAACAAAACAATCAATTTGATTACCATTTAGCATGGAGCTATCAGCTGTTAGGTCAAATTGAGCGAGAAACCGAAAATTATCAAAGCTCGGTGCATTATTTACAACAAGCTATTTCGTTACTCACCAGCAGCGGCACGCCGATAGAGCTGATTAACGCCAAGTTATCGCTTGCTAAAACTTACCATGAAATGGGCCAAACTACGCAAGCACTACAATTAACTAACGAAATTCAGCAACAAGCGACCCAGCTGAAAAATTTAAGCTTAACCGCCACTGTAAGCGAGTTTTCAGCCTCATTATCAGAGTCCTTGGGGAATTTTAAAGCCGCTTTAGTTGCCTATAAACAATTTAACCAAAGCAGGCAAGCCTTGCTACTACGCCAATCAAATGTAAATTTGGCTAAAGCACTTGCTGAGGTTGATATGGCAAGTAAAGAGCTTCAAATAGCGAACTTAACCAAAGAGCAGCAAGTTAAAGCCACTCAAGCAAAAGCATTTAAAGAGCTCGCTCTAGCAATCGCAATTTCATTAATGATAATCCTGTTTGGCTCGATGTATGCCATCCGCAGTATATATAATCAAAAACAAGCATTGGCAAATACCTTAGAAGCACTCACTAACACACAATCACATTTAATCGAGGTTGAAAAAATGGCCTCGCTCACAGCACTTGTCTCCGGCATGGCTCATCAGTTAAATACCCCCATTGGCACGATTGTAACTGCCAGTTCGTTTATTCAAGATAATTTACAATCACTTGAACAAAAATTTAATGACAAAAAGCTCTCCCCTAGTGACTTTAATCTGTTTATCCAACAAAGCAATACCGCTAAAGATTTAGTGATCAGCAATATTAATCGCTTAGCAAAGATGGTTGAAGAATTTAAAGCATTGAATGTCTCAATTGCATTAGACAAACCAATGAGCAAAATTAAGCTGCGCAGTTTTATTGTTGAACGGATGGATACGTTACAGGGTTATCTATCTAAAGATATTAGATTTGAGTACAGCGGCGCAGAATTAAGTATTACTTCCTATCCATCGATTATCGGTGATGTGTTAAAAACATTAGTCATTAATGCCTACGAACACGGTTTTAAAGATACTGAAAATGCAATAATAAACATTGATATTAAAGAACAAAATGAACAGGTTATGATAGTTTTCCAAGATAATGGCAGTGGTATAGACAACGCTATATTAAAAGATATTTTTACACCATTTTATTCAACCAACCCGGGCGGGAATCATTTAGGGTTAGGGTTAAATGTCGTATTTAATGCCGTTAAATATAATCTATTCGGCAATATATGCGCCGAGCCTTGTCAGCACGGCGCACGCTTTGTAATTGCTTTACCAATTGATGGGCCTCAAGCTGCAAAACAGCGCGATGAGGCCTAACAAAGAGCAAACAATTAGCCGGTATTACGCATGCCCGCGGCAATACCGGTCATAGTGATCATAAGTGCATTATCGATATCACCAGAGCTGCCTTCTGCCGCTTCGCGTGAACGCTTAAGCAGCTCCACTTGCAACACATTAAGTGGATCCGTATACGGGTTACGTAGACCTATAGATTCTTTGATCCAGGGTTGATCAGCCAGTAAGCTTTGTTGCGGGCTTAACGATTGCACCAATGCAATAGCTTGCTTAAGCTCTTCGCGAAGTTTATCTCCCAGAGGCTTATATTGCTCTTCAACTAAGGCATCATCATAATGCGCACTTAACCAGCTATCCGCCTTACTAAATACCATTTCCAGCATTTCTAAACGAGCACGGAAGAACGGCCATTGTTGACTCATTTCATTAAGCGTCTCTGCGCCGTACTTTTCAAGTGCCGCTTGTAATCCCGTTAAGGCACCTAACCAGGCTGGCAACATTAAACGGTTTTGGCTCCATGCAAAAATCCACGGTATAGCCCGCAGGCTTTCAACGCCACCATGTGGATTACGTTTTGCTGGGCGAGAACCTAAAGGTAACTTACCAAGTTCTTGCTCCGGTGTAGCCATTCTAAAGTAAGGAACAAAGTCTTCATCAAAACGCACTACATTACGGTAATGTTCGCATGACTTTTCGCTGATGAGCGCCATCACATCACGCCATTCATCTTTTGGCTCTGGTGGTGGTAGCAAATTACTTTCGAGCACCGCACCGGCGTAAATATTCAAGCTTTCAAGCGCAACATTTGGTAAACCAAACTTAAAGCGGATCATTTCCCCTTGCTCAGTAACACGCAGGCCACCTTTGAGTGAACCTGGTGGTTGCGAGCGCAGAGCTTGCGCAGCCGGTGCACCACCACGGCCAACCGTACCACCTCGGCCATGGAATAACACTAACTCAATACCGCGTTGCTCTGCCAGCTGTACGAGCTTATCCATTGCTTCATATTGCGCCCAACCTGCGGCCATCATACCGGCATCTTTAGCCGAGTCTGAATAACCAATCATCACGTTTTGCACGCCTTCGGCTTGACCACGATACCAATTGTTATCCAATAACTGGGTAATAACATCGCTACCAGCATTTAAGTCGTCTAAGGTTTCAAACAATGGTGCAACAGGCAGTTTAAAGCTACAACCACTTTCTTTTAGTAACAGTTGCACGGCTAATACATCAGAGGCTGTACGTGCCATTGAGATAATATATAAACCAAAAGTTGAGGCATCTTGTTTGGCGATCACATCAAACGTATCGAGCACTTCTTTAACATCAGCACTTGGTTGCCAATGCTTTGGAATAAGCGGACGACGAGAATTAAGTTCTGCTAGTAAAAATGCTTGTTTGTCTTCTTCTTGCCATTGGTCGTAATCGCCTAAACCTAAATAGCGAGTTAATTCAGAAAACACACCGCTGTGGCGCGATGAATCTTGGCGTACATCTAATTTAGCTAAGCGAATACCAAAACTATTGATACGACGAAGTACATCAAGCAGTAAGCCATTGGCAACAACGCCCATGTTGGTTCTTAGCAATGAACGATAACAAGCTTCAAGCGGCTGCTTTAACTGGTTAATGTCAGTCACCACGTCTTGTGCATCTGTGCGCTTATTCATAATCTTAGCACCAAGGTGAGCAACGGTTTCGCTCACTTGTGCTTTAAGTACTTTTAATACTGCGCGATACGGCTCAAAATCTTGTCCTGCGAGCTCAATAAGTTCATCACTGGCTTGTGACATTGAAAGCTCAGTGCTCAAGGTGTCGATATCACGGCTGTATAAATCCAGCGCCATCCAACGACCATGATCAAGTACTTGCTGAGTCACTTGGGCAGTTACAAATGGGTTACCATCGCGATCGCCGCCCATCCAAGAAGTAAACTCTATTGGGCTGTAATCATTGGGTAACTCTAAATCTAAATGTTGTTTAACTTCTTTACTAAAATCACGTAAAAAACGTGGCACGGCATGCCATAAACTATTTTCAATTACTGCAAAACCCCATTTCGCTTCGTCTATTGGGGTTGGGCGAGAACGACGAATGTCATCGGTGTGCCATGCTTGGCTGATCAACTGCGCAATACGGTTTAAAATATTTTCCCGCTCATAAGGCAGGTTATCAGTGCGTTCCAGCGCTGCTAAGCAATCACTTAATTCAACGTGCTTATTAATAATTGTACGGCGTGTTACTTCGGTAGGATGCGCTGTTAACACCAAATTGATATGCAGCTTTGCGAGTGTGTCAGCAATTTGATTTGGGTTAACTTTACCGGTTTGCGCCTGACTAGCCAGCGCTTTTAAAGTTTGCGTAAGTGGACTTAATTGGCAAAAACCAACATCATTAAAACGTGAGATAGTGTGAAATTGCTCTGCAACATTCGCTAAATTTAAGAAGTGATTAAAAGCACGAGCTACCGGTAGCAACTCTTCATCGGTTAAAGCATGCAGAACATCAATTAAGGCTTGGCGGTCTTGCTCGTTTCCTGTGCGTGAGGATTTTGCTAAAGCACGAATTTCTTCCACTTTATCTAAAATCGCAGGTCCTTGGGCGTCTTTAATAGTTTGGCCTAATAACTGCCCTAATAAATTAACGTTCCCACGCAAGGCGGCATATTGTTCACTCATTCCTGATACTCCATTGTTGATGTTTATACCATAAAGGTACTAATAATAAGCTGTCTTCGATTTTTAAGTGTGGAGTGTGAGATAGATAAAAAATCGACATTCTGCTTACCTTTATATTTGTAAGACACTATTAATATCATCCCAGCAGTTAATTTAACAGATCCAAAGCTTATTCTATTTCGTAACAAGAAATAATGTACCGATCAATTAAGACATGCTTATGATCATTTTTTACGATGCTAACTGCCCTTTATGCGCCAAAGAAATGCGGTTGTTAAAAAAGGCTGATAAACATAATAAAATCGCTTTAGAAGACATTAACGCGGGTGATTTTGAGCAACGTTTTAATCATATAAAGCGCCAAGACGCATTGGCTTTTTTACATGGTCAGCAAGACAACGGTGAAATGATTTATGGCTTAGATGTTACTTTTGCCGCATGGCAAACCGTTGGCCGCCATAAATGGTTAAGAGTGTTGCAACTACCTGGTATTCGTTTTCTAGCAGATCAAGGTTATAAGGTGTTTGCAAAATATCGAACAACTATTGCCGGTTCACTTTGTAAATCAGCATGTGGAATAAAATAATGACCGCAACCTATATTTTATTTGGCGCCAGCAGTGCAATAGCAAAAGCTTACATTTCCCGCATTGCTGAACATCAAGCGCAAGCAACTGTAATTTGTGTTAGCCGTGAACGGCTTGTGCTCCCACAAACCACACTGCAGGTTACCCACCTGCAATGCGATTACTCTCGTAGCAGCCTAAAACATGTAAGCGAGCACTTACGCGCTCATGATATTACTCCTTCACAGGTACTTATCTTTAATGGCTTGCTCCACTATGATGAGGCCATGCCTGAAAAAAAATTGGAAGACATAGACGAAACCTACTTCTCGACTTTACTGTGCAGCAACGCGCTAACCCCAATTTTATGCATACAAGCAATTTTGCCCTTACTAAATCAGCTAACGCCTTGTGTTATAACCGCGCTCAGTGCCCGTGTTGGTAGCATAGAAGACAACAATTTGGGGGGCTGGTATAGCTATCGCGCCTCCAAAGCGGCGTTAAATATGTTGTTTAAAACAGCGGCGATTGAACTGGCTCGCAGAGCAAAACAAACGAGGTTGGTGTTATTTCATCCGGGTACAACCGATACAGAGCTGTCAAAACCATTTCAAAAAAATGTTCCCATAGGCAAACTATTCAGCCCTGAATTTGTGGCTGAGCAACTTTATACCCTTTTACAGCAACCAGAGCAGCTAACGGATGTAGGTCAACCTGCTTATCTTGATTGGCAAGGCAAACATATAAATTGGTAAGGAATTTTATGCATTTCACAAAACAACAGTTAAACCTACTAGAGCAGCGGTTTCGCACACATTTAATCAATTCATTGTCTGGTTTCAAAAGCGCTAACCTCATCGGCACACAAGACAAACTTGGCAACACCAATTTAGCTATTGTTAGTTCGGTATTTCATTTAGGCGCGCACCCACCTTTGGTAGGTATGATAATGCGTCCGCACAGTGTGCCTCGCCATACTTTTGAAAACATATTAGAGACCGGCGTTTATACCATCAACCAAGTGAATAGCGAGATTTATCAACAAGCACATCAGACTTCCGCTCGCTATGATAAAGATGAATCTGAATTTGCTGCTACAGGTCTTACAACCGAGTACCTAGCTGATTTTTACGCGCCATTTGTCGCACAAAGCCGCTTAAAATACGCCGTTAAATTAGTTGAACACCAACACCTAGCAATTAATGGCACCGAACTGGTGATTGGTGAAATCATCGACTTACATGTTGACGCTAATGCAGTGCAAGAAGACGGTTTTATTGATTTAGCGTCGATCCAAACGGTAGCCGTCAGCGGCCTCGATAGCTACCATACAACGCAGCCATTAAAGCGCTTAGCGTATGCGAAAAAATCACACAGCTAACTCGCGTACGCTAACTAAAACATACTTAAAAAATTAATGTTTGAGTGCTTCATTGATACAAATTTGTTGTTCTATATAATAATTTATAACTGCTACATTAAAAAACGGCATCGATAGAATAATTAATAGGATAAACATGCAAAACCAAGCCTTCAATATCAAAGTAATGACAAAAGAAGAAGTTAATATTGCCGTTGAATGGGCAGCGCAAGAAGGTTGGAATCCAGGGCTTCATGACGCCCATAATTATTATCAGGCAGATCCCCACGGTTTTTTAATTGGCTACCTTGGCGATGAGGCTATTGCAACCATTTCTGTTGTTAAATATGACAACCATTTTGCTTTTTTAGGGTTTTATATTGTTAAGGCCGAATACCGTGGCAAAGGTTATGGTATGCAAATTTGGCAAGCGGGACTGAACTACCTAAAAGAGTGCAACATTGCCCTTGATGGCGTACTAGACCAACAAGCTAATTATAAAAAATCAGGGTTCAAATTCGCCTACAGTAATATTAGATTTGCAGGCGCTGGTGGCGGAAAATTTCCAACTAATAACGATATTATCAAGCTTGCAGACTTGCCATTTTCTGCAGTCAGCGATTACGAAAAGCCCTTTTTCCCCGCAGTTAGATCCACTTTTTTGCAAAACTGGGTTAGCCAGCCTAACTCTGTAGCTTTAGGGATTTTAGACAAAGGTGAGTTAGCCGGTTATGGTGTGATCAGGCCATGCCGTGAAGGTTTTAAAATTGCCCCTCTCTATGCAAACACACCGCAATTAGCTGAGGCGCTATTTCTAGCATTAAAGGCATCAACAGCCACTGGGGAAACAGTTTATCTTGACGTACCAAACGTTAATCAAGCCGCACTGGCTTTAGCGCAACGCTATAATATGCAGCCATCGTTTGAAACCGCCAGAATGTATACGCAGCAACAACCTAATATCCCTTTAAATAAAGTATTTGGGGTAACCTCATTTGAAATAGGCTAGCAGTAGCCTAGTTTACCTCTCTTAATAGCGGCATATTCTTAATACCCGCCGCATTGATCTAACGCCTTATTGCATCAGCCGTTTTTCAACGCAAGTCCCTTGCAGTTCACCTATACCACAAGCACAATAGCCGCATATAAATAAAGGAGAGCACCATGACAACATTCGGAATTGGTACGCAAACTAAAGAACAAGCACTCGCCAGTTTAAGCAATATGACTGACGACTTAATCCCTATTCAGGCTGATGAACACTTGGCTCGTATTGGCAAAGCCCAACAATACATGCAGGCTAATAATATAGATGCCATCTATCTTAACGCGGGCAGCAACTTAACCTATTTCACAGGCATGCGCTGGTACGCCAGTGAGCGACTCGTAGGGGCAATTTTACCTGCAAAAGGTGATGTGCAATACATAGCACCGTTTTTTGAAATTGGTTCACTTAATGGTTTTAAAGTCATCGATGGTCCTATTCGAGGTTGGCAAGAACACGAAAGCCCATATGAACTCTTTGTACAAATAATCACTGAAATGGGTATTGCGGCCAATGGCACTGTGGGCATTGATGAAAGCGCGCAGTTCTTTATTTTTGACGGTATCAATAAAGCACAAACGGGCTTAAAGCTTATTAATGCGCAGCCAGTCACCGCACATTGCCGTATGCATAAATCAGCAAATGAGCTGGCCCTAATGCAGCGTGCGATGGATATGACTTTAGCCGTACACAAAGCCACAGCCAGTATGTTGCATGAAGGTATTAGCACCACTGAAGTGGAAGCCTTTATTAAGCAAGCGCACCAAAAAGTAGGCGCGCCGGGAAATTACTTTTGCATCGTATTATTTGGTGTTGCTACCTCGTTCCCACATGGGGTGAAAGATCCGCAAATCCTTAAAAAAGGTGACATGGTATTGATAGATACCGGATGTAAAATACACGATTATTTATCAGATATTACCCGTACCTATATATTTGGTGAAGCAAGCGAGCGCCAACGCCAGTTTTGGGACTACGAAAAAGCCGCGCAAATCGCCGCATTTAATGAAGCAAAAATTGGCCAATCATGCGAGGCCGTTGATGCGGCGGCACGCAGTTATTTAGCTGCACAGGGATTAGGGCCTGAGTACCAAACACCTGGCTGCCCGCACCGCACCGGCCACGGTATTGGCTTAGACATTCATGAGTGGCCTTATTTAGTCGGTGGAAACAAAACACCACTTGCAACAGGTATGTGTTTTAGTAATGAGCCAATGCTGGTAGTGCCTGATGAGTTTGGCGTTCGCTTAGAAGATCACTTCTACATGACCGACAGCGGCCCACAGTGGTTTACCGAGCCTGCTCACAGCATTGAGAACCCGTTTGGTTTAACTGACTAATTTAAGTTCCCCATCATTTACCCTGCACGGTCCTTACTACCGTGCAGTTTATTAGATAAAAATGCTCAGCCCTTGAATTAACTCCCCCTCGCCTGCATATATCCCCTACATTCAGTAAAAAATAGGCTCACTCATGAACAAGCTTAAAATCGACATCGTTTCAGACGTTATGTGTCCGTGGTGCATCATTGGTTATAAAAACCTTGAAACCGCATTAGCGCAATTAAGTGACGAATTTGCAGTTGAGATAAGCTGGAAGCCATTTGAGTTAAACCCAGATATGCCAATTGAAGGGCAAGATTTAAACGAGCATTTACAACAAAAATACGGCCTGAGCGAACAGCAAGGCGATGAAAACCGCCAACGTATTTTAGAGATGGGTGAAAAAGCAGGCTTTGATTTTAACTTTGACGGCAAACGTATCATGATCAACAGTTTTGACTTACACCGACTACTCACTTGGGCTGCCAGTGAAAGTAAGCAAACCGAACTAAAACTAGCCTTCTTTAAAGCACACTTTACTGATTTAGTTTATTTGAATGAGCAAGATACGCTGCTTGATGTAGTGCAAAGTGTTGGCCTTGATAGAGCCCGTGCAAAAGAAATTTTAGATTCAGGTGAGTATTTTCAAGAGGTTCGCAGCGAGCAAAATGCACTGCAACAAATGGGCATAACCTCAGTGCCAACCTTTATCATTAACGATCAATACGCCCTCACAGGTGGTCAACCTAGTGATGCATTTGTGCAAGCATTTAAACAAATCGCCGAGCAAGAAGCGCAACAACAGCAATAAAGTTAAAAGCCAAGTAACAACTAAGTTATCTGGCTTTTTACCTTAAGTGCTAATCTCAGGGAGCTGTCGGATCTGTGAGTTCTAAATCAAATACGGCACTGACTGATGACGAAAAAATAATATTTTCCTGCAAATACTTACCAGGGCTTGCAAATTGCTGAGCCCGATTACCCGTCACTACAATCCGTTCAATAGCTTGATTTTCGCCATACCGATTAAAACTATTATTGGTCGCCGAGTTGATACTATAAATGCCCCCAAGCCTCGCACCAAATGCCTTGGCTAATGAAATAGCCTTCTCCTTGGCATCACTCACAGCCAGCACATTAACTTGCTCTTTTAGGGTCTTCGCTGCGGATGATTTTAGCTCTATACTTTTAATTGCATCAACTTTTACGCTCAGTGCAAAATCCAGGAGTGCATTCAGGCGCTTAATATCCGTTAATGTTACTTTAATACTGCGGTTAGCTAAATAGCCTTCCAATTGCTGTTTATCATTCTCGGAATACGAATAGCTTGGCTGCGTGTTAATAGTTGAAGCAGAAACATTCGTCTGATCAATATTAAAGTTAGAGATGCCAGCTAAAAAACTATTGATCCTATTATCAACATCCTTTTTCGCATCTAAACTAGAGCCTTGCAAACTTTCCACTTCTAAGTTAATCACAGCAATATCTGGTTTTGCTTTTAACTGCGCTTCCCCGTTGACTGAAATATGTCGGTTAGCAGGCAAAGCCGTATTTGCATTTACACATGAAGTAAAAAGCAAGAAGGCAAAAATACTAACGTAATTCATAATATCCCTTTTCAAAAATCTAAATTTGTAAAAACATGGCAGCTTTAAGGGTATCGCTAACGATGAATTATTTAGCTTTACTGCTTGCTGACCCCTCAGTTTTATTTTCGCCACATTTTATTTCCTTCTCTCCAAGGTGATATGTGTTATTAACTAAAACATAAGTACCAGAAATAATAGCAGATGTAGGAATGAGGATCGGTGATAAAATCAACCCACCGACTGAATAAAAAGAATTGGTCTCTTTGGCTACATCAACTATTTTGAGAACTTTCATATTTGTTGATAATTCGCACTTATGTGTATGAGAATCATCAACAACAGGCACTGTAATACAGCCATAAAATAAAGTCGTCAGTGAAATGATCAAAATACATTTTTTCATGATCTATCCTTGAATGTGATAATGCTCACTAAAGCATAACGAGCATATAGAAATAGTTGATTTTAATTTATTTTTTATTGATGGTTCACCATAGCTGAGTTCCTATTTGGGTTCAATTGTTTACTTTAATTTTATGTAAAAGCTTTATTGTTCACTACGCACCAGCCATTTCTCAGCAAATTTAATCAACACCTTTCATGCCCTTTCTTGATGAAACTCACAATCTCAACTTAGTTACATTCCTTTACAGTGCAACGTTGCTATTTTGATTGTGATTTTATAACTCGTGTTATCCTTTACGAAAAGCAGTGAGGCATCATTCGCTGTGCCAATTATAAAAATAGAGAATGTATGAATAACTCTTTCAAAGTGCCGCATTCTTTGATTTTACTGCTGGGTATGATGGTCGCAGCATCCATAGTATTAGTGCTGGCAGTGATGTTGGGTTATGGCTTAGATGTACAACCAAGTGCCGCTGGCGGTTAAAAAACGCTGCGTTTTAGAGAAGTAATTGTAAAATAGGGTTAGGTTCTAGGAAGTGATTAGGTGCTAGGGGTATTCGAAGCTCGTCGCTCGAAACCCGTAGCATTTCTTCTTCTTATTGACTCTCATTCACTTTAAGTTCTATAAAGCACTTTAACTACATGCCAGCCAAACTTGGTTTTAACTAAATGTGGCTCGAGAATTTCAGCGCCAAAAGCCACTTTATCAAACTGTGGCACCATTTGGCCGCGTTTAAATTCACCTAAATCCCCCCCTTTTTTACCCGATGGGCAAGAGGAATATTTTTTAGCGAGTACTTGAAACTTAGCGCCTTTTTTTAACTGTTTGATGATGTCTTCAGCAAGTTCTTTATGCTTAACTAAAATATGTAATGCGTGGGCGGTGCTAGCCATGATCTGTCTCTACTAAATTAAACTGCAGCGATTTTAACACAACAAATCTGCAATGATCATTATCACTGGCCATAATAGCCAATTAAACGAATAGCTAACCCAATTTCATCGCGGTAGTTTAGCTCTTCCCGGTATTCTAAAAAGGGCTCTACTTCAAAGAATAGCCAACTGTACTGTGCTTGCTGGCGAT
The DNA here is from genome assembly GCF_036960685.1 of Pseudoalteromonas sp. Lineage (GTDB taxonomy): Bacteria > Pseudomonadota > Gammaproteobacteria > Enterobacterales > Alteromonadaceae > Pseudoalteromonas. The sequence goes on from NZ_JBALXK010000004.1 coordinate 21,368, forward strand.
AACGATACGAGAGGGTATAACGGGTTAAATCATCAAAGCTATTTTGTACATTGGCGCCAAATACCATGGCCCTTTGCGGATCGGGTATATAACTTAAGTACACTCCAGAGCGTAATTCACTATCCGTTTCATCGGCAATTTCGCGGTAATTAGCAGATATATTGAGAGCGTAAAATTCATTTATTTTTGTATCGCTTGAGAGCTTCACAAAGTAACCAAAGCCATCTGAGAAGTAATACTCAGCGCCAGCGGATGCAGAATATAAGGTGTTATTAAATTCTTTTTTCCAACTAACCGCACTGCGGCCATATAACTGACTGCGTGATACACCAATACGATTTTCAAATTCTAAATTAGCAGTACGCTCCACTAAAAACTGCAATGCGGCATTTACTTCGTCATCGTCTTGATTTAAGCCTGAGTTTGTTTCAAATGGTAGGCGGCTGAATTCATCTGCGTCATTATCGATTATTAAATTTATGCGGTTTTCCCAACTAGGTAAGCTCAAAGACACTTTAAATCGCGCTTCGGTATCAGCCCAATCAGCAGTGCGTGGCGCCCAACCTAACTGTAAATATCCCTTGGCATGAGCTTGGCTTTGAGCACTGTCATCACTTAACAGATCATCTATCCACTGGGCCGTATTTTGCATTCGCAAATTAAGTTTATCACGCATATCGACCATCATCGGTGCGTCATTGTTTTCGTCACTTTTGGCACACACACCAAGACTCAATAACAGTGAATACAACACACTTAATTTCACTAAGTAACCCAACAATGGTATGCCTTTAATATTTATAAGTAGTGTTGATCATACTCATCACTTGGCAGCACGCAATAATTATATTGGCCAAATAATCGATAGCGATTAAACGCAATGCGATCATATGCCCAATCGCGCACACTTTTAGGAATTATTCGCAGAATTTTAACAAAGCGCCACAGCCCGCCAAGTTGTGAGACTACGTTGATCACCCCATCGCTTTGTGTGATACATTGACTGTTTTCAACATAGATCATGGTTTTGAAGCTATCCGTTGGGTAGCTAAAGTGCTTGAGTATTGCTTGGCCTTTTAGAGACTGCACACTGCATAATTTAAAGTGTAGTTTGCTATCGTGTTTAATAATAAAATTGCACCAGGCACTGCAGAGCCGACACTGCCCGTCGAATAAAATGATTTTATTGTTTTGCATTAATTGTTGTGCATTAAAAGTAGCCATAAAGGTTACGCTATAGCATAAATTATTTACTTGAGGCCGCCAGACCCACTCCAAACCCAACAAATACACCACCACTGACTTTATTGAGAATAGCACTGCCCTTTTCAGAGGCAAGCTTGGATTTAGCATAAGTAGCACCAAGCGCATAAACTGTATGAATAACAATAACCAGACAACTAAACGTCAGCGAAAGCAAGATAAACTGCGGAGCATACGCTTCGTTTAGGTTGATAAATTGCGGGAATATCGACATAAAAAAGATCACTGCTTTTGGATTCGATATTGAAACGAAGAAACCTTCCATAAAACATCTCAGCAAAGAGTTTTGTTGCGCTGCAACATGCGCATTCGTTTTCACTTTACTGCGGAACATTTTCACACCAAGATAAATCAGGTATACGGCGCCAACAATTTTCACTACATTAAACGCGAAGGCTGAGGTTGCCAAAATTATACCTAAACTGCTTGCTGAAATAATCGCGACTAAGAGAATTGCTAATGCAACACCAAAAACGCCTGCTAAGGTCTTAATAAAACCTCTTTGCATTGCATTATTTAAAGTCAGCATTACGGCAGGCCCAGGCAACAAAATAGTTGCAGCAGCGACGCCTATATAAATTAAGTAATTTTCCACATTTCCTCCGAGACTATGATAAACGCTGTTTAGATCCTCTGCGCTGAGGTACAAACCATATCCGAGTTGCACTTTGGCTGCAATCGCTCAATAGTCTTTTGACTGGTTATGGGTTTTAAAGTGTATTTATTTGTTACTTTTGCCCACAAATTAAGCAACTGCGTTATACAGTCTGCTCACTATCAATCACTACAGCCCATTAAATTCAAGAAAACACTTTAGAAACAAAGATAAAATGGGCATTTAACGGCAAATTTAGGTATATTGCTTTTAGCCATTTTTATCGATATGATAATGGCTATCATTTACAATTACCTTTCGGATCCTCAGTTATGAAAGCAGTATTCAAATCAGCTACAACTTTAGGTGTTAGCCTTCTTTTAATGTCAACATTTGTTGCACAACCTGTATTGGCGAATGGCCCAATTGGCGAACATGTAAATCACCTACAAGCAAATATTAAAGATTACTCAGAAGAAGTTGAATGGATGATCGGCAAAGTCGATACCATGGTAAGCGACTATGAAAGCAAAGGTGCTAAGGCCGTTAAAAGTGACGACCTCATCGAATATTGGGAATCAGTTAAATTCCACAGCGCAATTGAAACAAATTATGTGCCTGTATACGCATCAATCTGGCAAGGTATTTACGGCGTAAAAATGGCTATCGACAATAACCAACCAGCCAGCGAGGCACGTAAGCAACAAGCAGCCATGAACGCTGCACTGTGGCAAGGTCTTGGCGCAGTTAAACTTGCGGCGCAATTCCAACAAAAAGGTTTGCTCGCAAACGTTAAAGCTACCGCAACGGCCGGTATGACGCAAAGTGCCACGATTGATGAAATTAAACATAAACTTGACCGTGTTGTTGCAAAATACGCAGAGCGTTTAAGCGATGAAGCAACCAACATTGTTCATGACACTTACCTGCACCTGTTTGAAGGTGTTGAAGGCACGCTTATTGAGCAAGATGCAAAACTGGTTGAAGTACTAGAAAAAGATTTTAACGTAACGCTACCTAAAGCAATCGCTGATAACAAAAGCGTTGATGAAGTACGCGACGTCATAAACGATATGCACACTAAATTAGACCGCGCAAAAGTATTACTTGAGCAAGCCGAGAAAGCGCGTAAGGATGTATTTTAAGTGAAACGTAGGACCTTTATCCAAGGCCTAGCTGCGTTTGGGGCAATGGCTACATTACCATTGCCTCTGTCTCGCGCACTAGCAGCCAGCATTGCGAACCCTGTTTCTGTGGATGACTTACCAAAGCTAAAAGGTGAGCTGACCCTTTATTTAGGTCGTGGTGAAGGGGGATTATACGAAAATGTGCTACAAGCAATTGAGAAGAAGAACCCTGATTTTAAATTGGGTATTCGTCGCGGTCCTACGGCTGCTTTAGCCAATACTATTGTCGCTGAAGCAAAAGCGGGTGTGCACAGAGCTGATTTGTTTTGGGCTGTTGATTCTGGTGCGATTGGCCTAGTTTCTGATGCAGGCCTTGCACAGCCAATGCCGAGTGATTTATCAGCACAACTACAGCCGCAATTTCGCTATAAAGACTGGGCGCCTGTTACAGGCCGTATTCGTACCTTACCGTATAACACGTCACGTTTAACAAAAGAGCAAATTCCAACCAACATCATGGAAATTGCTGACAGCGACTTAAGCATTGGTTGGGCACCAGCGTATGCCTCGTTTCAATCATTTGTAACGGCAATGCGTATCCTTGAAGGTGACGATAAAACAGCAAAGTGGCTGAAAAAAGTTAAAAAACGCGCTAAAACCTACGCAGGTGAATTAGGCGTAGTGATGGCCGTTGAACGTGGTGAAGTTGATATTGGTTTTGCAAATCATTATTACACGTTGCGTTTAAAATCAGGTAAACCAGATGCCAAGCTTGATTTAGCGTTTACCGAGCAAGATGCTGGCTGTTTAGTCAATGCTTCTGGCATTTTAGCGCTAAGCGACGATCCACTTGCGACTAACTTTATGCGCTACTTATTAAGTACTGAAGTACAAGGTTACTTAGCCCGTGAAGCGTATGAGATCCCACTTATTAATGGGGTAGCGCAGCCTGAAGGATTACCTCCATTGACCAGCATCTCGCCACCTAAGATAGACTTAACTCAGCTCGCTGATTTACGGCCAACGATTAATTTGATGCGTAATAACGGCGTACTGTAATGCGACTACCCCCTTCTTACCCAATGGCGCTGCTTGCAGCGCTCATTACGTTAACCCCTATTGTTATTTTAATTACGCTGGCCACTGATGCCAGCTCTTTGTTTGATAGCCATAATTTAAAAATTCTCGGCAATACGCTGTCACTTATGGTGCTCACTGTTATTGGCTCCATTGTGATCGGAGTGCCACTGGCTTTTATTAGTGCGTATGTCCATTTGCCTTTTAAAAAGGTGTGGCTAGTGTTTTTTGCAGCCCCTTTAGCTATTCCCAGTTATATTGGCGCCTTTACCCTTTATGCGGCTTTTGGCTCAGGGGGGGAGATCCATAACCTACTCGGCATTGAACTGCCCTCGATGGATGGCCTCAGTGGCGCCGCAATTGTTATGACGCTTTACACTTTTCCATTTGTGATGATGACTACCCGCTCGTCATTGCTCAGTCTTGATGCAAGCATGGTTAATGCCGCCCGTACCTTAGGTATGTCGATGACGCAAAGTGTGTTTAAAGTTATTTTACCGCGAGTGGTCAATGGTATTGCCGCAGGTTCATTATTAGTTGCGCTGTATACCTTGTCAGACTTTGGTACACCAGCGATGATGCGCCTTGATACCTTCACTCGGGTTATTTATGTTGAGTACAATTCCTTTGAACTAAGTCGCGCTGCTATGTTGTCGTTACAATTATTAGTGATCGTTGGTTTTTTACTGTTGATTGAATCACAAATAAAAACCGCCAGCGAACGCCACGGCCGAGCATTAATGCTATTCCCAAAAAAGTGGCAACTAGGCGCCATGTTTGCTACGTTTGCGCCAATTTTATTGTTAGCTATAGGCTTACCACTGACTATATTTACACTGTGGCTCGCCCGCGATGGCTTTAGCTCATTTGATTTTAGTATTGCATGGAATTCAGCGTATGCATCGGCTATCGCTGCCGTGGTGGCTGTCATCGTCGCAATACCTGTGGCGCATGCCGCTCTCAGTGGTAAAACCGGCCGTGTAATGGAACGCGTAACATATTTTGGCTTTGGTATTCCAGGCATAGTGATGGGTACTGCCTTAGTGTATGGCGGCCTGCAATTGCCATTTTTATATCAAACCTTAGGATTATTAATTATTGCCTATATGCTGCGCTTTTTACCTTTAGCCGTAGGCTCTGTTCGTACCAGTACCGAACACCTTGACCCGAGCTTAGTGAAATCAGCGCGAGTCCTCGGTGCCAGCCCTCGCGAGGCCTTTACCCGAATTACCTTACCACTGACAATGCGTGGTATCATCGCAGGCGCCGCTTTAGTGTTTTTAGAGTCAATGCGTGAATTAGAAGCCACGTTATTACTTGGCCCCACTGGCTTTGAAACATTATCAACTTATTTGTGGCGTGTTTATGAAGCGGGCTATTTTGGTCGTGCCGCTATTCCAGGGTTATTATTAGTGCTGATCTCTGCCTGCGGTTTAGCTATTATGATGTCTGGCGAAAAACGTAACCAACCCGAACACTGAGGATTTAAATACAAATGCTATCTGTAAGTCAGTTGTCTATAGATTATGGCAGTAACCGTGTAGTAAGCGATCTAAACTTAGCGCTTGGTGAAAGCGAAATCCTCATGCTAGTAGGCCCTACCGGCTGTGGAAAAAGTACTATTTTACAAGCTTTGGCTGGGCTTATTCCGATCAGTGCAGGGGAAATAAATTTAGGCAAATGGCGTGCAACGCCAAAGCTTACAGTACCTCCTGAAAAACGCAGTGTCGGTATGGTATTTCAAGACTTTGCGTTATTTCCTCATTTAACTGTTGAGCAAAATATTTGCTTTAGGTTAAAAGACAACGCTATTGCCGATCATTGGATCACCTTACTTGGTCTTGACGCATTTCGTAATAAAAAGCCAGCAACCCTTTCTGGCGGGCAAAAACAACGCGTAGCACTTGCACGCACGCTTGCTCATCAGCCTGACTTTGTATTACTTGATGAGCCACTTTCAAACCTCGATGCAGCACTCAAAGATATGCTGCGCTGGGATATTCGCAATGCCCTTAAAAACGCAGGCGTACCAGCAATTTGGGTAACCCACGACCAAGAAGAGGCCCTGTCAGTAGGCGACCGCGTTGGCGTACTAGATGGCGGTAAAATTCAACAAATTGATACCCCTGAGCGTTGTTTTAGCATCCCTAACAACCGCTTTGTTGCGCGTTTTTTAGGTGAAGCAAGTTTTATTAGCGGTCAGTTTGCAAATAACCAAGCAACCACAGCGATTGGCAACGTACCTGCTCACGGCGTTGATTGCCAACAAGGTGACGTAGACGTTTTACTGCGCCCTGACGATGTGATGCTAGTGCAAGGCGAGATTGGCAATAATGGTGTAGTTGTATGGGTGCGTTTTGAAGGTGGCAGCCGCTTATGTGCGGTAGAGCTTAGCTGCAAAACCGTTGTTACAAGCCGAGTAAGTCATGAGGTGGTTGTCAGTCCTGGCGATCAAGTTCATGTATCTTTAAGCACTTCTCACCCACTGGCGGTGTATCAACGGGTTGTTCAAAATTAAGCTAAAACTTACAGTTAACACATTCATAAAGCCCATACTTATGGGCTTTTTTGCTTACCCATAAACTGTTTAAATTGTTTTATAGCCATAGGCTTACCGTATTTCCAGCCTTGTCCATACTGTACACCTGCCATTTTTAAAATAGCTTCTTGCTCTTGCGTTTCAATACCTTCGGCAACACAGGTATAACCAAGCTTGGTTACTAACTCCATAATATTGGGGATCATTGAAGCTTTTAATCCTGCAGTAGCAATATCTTGTACAAAGGTGCGATCAATTTTAAGTTGATGAAAACTTAAATTTTGCAAATTCGCTAAGTTAGAGTAACCCGTACCAAAGTCATCGATTGATAGCGTAAATCCAGCATCAGCCAAACTTTGTAAATGGCTATGGGCAATACTTGAATCGAGATACTCATCTTCGGTGATCTCTAAACAAATACTGAACCGAGACTCATGCAATGATGGCATATGGATCAACTCTGACAATTTGCCTTGTTGAACATCGTACGGAAAAATATTTAACGAGACTTTAAACTCATCCGGCAGCTGAGGTGCATCACTGAGCTCGTGTAAAATGGTGGTGATCATTGCTTGCGTAAACAGCCATGTTTGTTGATGTTTACGAATTAAAGGAATAAATTCATCAGGAGTAAGCGTGCCAAATTTGTCTTTAAAGCGTGCTAAAACTTCACAACCAATCACCTGTTGCGTTTGTAAGTTGATGATCGGCTGATAAGTCCAGTAAAAAGAATGTTGATGCAACCCTCTGCGTACCCTACGCCATGTTGAACGTTTAGTCGCCATATAATAATTAGCCAATAAACCTGCCGATAAGCCCGCTAACACACACAATGTAAGGCAAATTAGAAACAGCATCCTTTTTTTGCTGATGTACTCCCACCATGGCGAAAATACTGCAACGCAGTAATTCGGGGTCACTTGACTGCACACCACTAAACTCTCATACGGTAATACCATCGCAGAGCTTATTTTTTCATACACGCCCTCAGTACCTGTTAAGTGATTAATTGTTTTATTACTTTTGAAAAAAACCTGCCAAGTCTTTGTATTAATGTTGTGCAGATCAATTTTAGAGGGTTGAATGATGACGTTATAGTTATGTTGGCGCACAATAATGACTTGCATGATACGCTCAGGAAATAAAATCAAAGAAAATGAAGGAGCAAACCGAACTCGTACACCATCACGCTCTATGTAATCAGGCTCTTTATCATTGAGCGGTGTTGCAAGTAAGCCGTTGCCCGCTGTACAGACTAATTTATCGTTTTTAAAATAACCGATATCAATAACATAAGTTGCGTCAAATAGTGCTCTGCGCATGGCCAATAATGTGCTGTCATTGCATTGTGTAAAATTCAGCGAGTGTAACGCAGACAGTAATTTTTCGCGCTCAGCATCAGCTGCATCAACATGATTGATTAGTAAAGTTGCATCTGCTTGTATTTGCTGTCCTAGCCGTTGCCCTGCAAAGCCCGCCATAACAACAACACCGAAAACAAACACGAGCAGGCCAAATACCCCGGTAAGTAATGATTTTTGTTGGTACTTTTTCATCAATGCTACGTCACTACCTTATTATTATTGTTATTATCGTATTTTAAAGTTTAGGTTATTTGATACTTTTTAGCTATCCATCAATTTAACATTTTAATAGCAACAAAAACTATATCAATTAAAATCATATATTTAAAACACTATACAAACCCCTTAACCAATGCTTTTGTCGTAGTTTACTCTTATGGCAAAACAATTATTTTAAATTAGAAACAACAATAATAAATAAACTCTGTTCAATTTTAGCCGAGTGTAATTAACGCTTTGATTTAAGTTCAAATATGTTAATTTATCGACTCTATCAAGTTGACTATTTTTGAGAGCGGTATGAGTAAAAAAAATCATTGGACATTAAAAAGCATCGCAAAAGAACTTGGCGTTTCTAATGCGACTGTTTCCAATGCTTTTAATCGCCCCGACCAACTATCAAAAAGCCGTCGTGAATCTATCTTGGCCGCGTGTAAGGAACTTGGCTATTTTGGGCCAAATAAAGCAGCTCAATCTCTGCGCCGCGGTAAATTTAATATTGTTGCATTGGTACTTCCTGACAGTATTGAGTATATGGTGTCTGATCCTGTTGCTAGTAGCTTTATGCGTGGCGTGGCTTCTGTACTTGAAAAAGACGGTATCAACCTTTTGTTATTTTCAGGCAATAGCGAAAACCTGAATAATGTTGTTGATTTTGTTGATGGCTTTATTTGTTATGGTCGTCCACGTAATCAATCATTAGTAGAGCAGTTAAAAACAGTACCTAAGCACGTGGTTACTGTTGATTTTGATATAGACCGAAATGCCTCGGTTAATATTAATAATGAGCAAGCAAGTTATGAAGTAGCAAAGCATGCCTTACACAATAAAGACGATCAAGTTGCTATTTTGGGGCTGCGATTGCTGGATGAAAATGTGTTGTGTCGTGTTTACGATCATCATGAGTGTGAGGCTGGTCAATCAATAGCTCACCAACGTTTACGTGGTTATCAACAAGCACTTAGCGAGCTTGATATCCCTATTGCCGAAGACCGTATTTGGAATATTCCAGAAAGTAGTGAACGCTTTGCCAGCATTGCCGCCAAAGAAGCACTGTGTAGCTTACCGCGCCCTTCTGTTTTGCTTTGCATGAGTGATCTTATAGCGCTAGCGGCAATGCGCGAAGCAATTAAAATGGGCTTAAAAATCCCTGACGATATTAGGATTGTCGGGTTTGATGGAATTGATGAAGCACAACGGTTCGTACCTAAGCTAACCACCATCCACCAAAATAGTGAAGAAAAAGGTGCATTGGCTGCCAATTTATTTATCACAAAAGAAGAGCAAAAAGCACTCATTAACTACGAGTTACAACTCGGCCAAAGTGGCTAATAAGTGCTTAGCTAACCTGAACTTAGCTTAATTCAATAAATCGCTTAATGAGGTGAGTATTTGCTCATTCTCATTATGCTCAATAATAAGCGCTTCGCGACGTGCAAAATTAATTTTAAGTTCAATCCCTTGCTTGGCTTGCTGCCATTTTAAGCTACAACAATTTTCGCTGCCTGAAACACTAAACTCTCCGTTAAACGCACTGTGAGCATTACGTATCGCGATTAATTTTAGCAATCCTTGTACAACGGGCTTCGCCAGTGACTGAGCAATAATATCTGCATCTAAATAAGGGCGGTTAATATCACGTCCTACATTAGATTTTGCCAGTAACTCCATGTCGTTTTCACAAGCGAAAAGGCCACCGTAATAAACTTGCGGCACACCAGGGGCAAAAAACTGGATCGCTCTTGCAACTAAGTAATCAAAGTCATTCGCGGCTAAAGCATTATAGTAAGTGCAATTTACCTGGTATAAATCAACATTACTAGCAGCAGCCCCGGTTGCTTGGCGGCTTTGGTTATTACTATTGGCATGAATAGTTTCAACTAAGTTGTCTATTTGCGCTGCATTTAAAAGCCCTGCTTTATCCCCCATAGGTCCCGCATCAATAATGCCAATACCATCGTGGGTATCAAGAACCGTTAAGCAATTACGCGGGGAAATTTCTAACCATTTAACCAACGCGTCACTAGTGTTGGTAAATAAACTATGTAAAATTAGCGGTGGTAATGCAAAGTCGTACACCATGTTAACGCGTTTTGCGACTTCAACCTGAGTTTGATAATGGCTGTGGATCTCAGCAATGGTTTCCATCCCAAGTTCATTCGCTTGTGCTGATAGTTTATCTAAGTAATCAAAGGTTTTATCTAACATAAAGCAGTTAGTTCCAGCCTCTTTAATTGCATAACCGGCTGCATCTAAACGAATTATATTAACCTTGTTTTGTGCAAACTTAGTCAGTACGTTATCAAGATATTCAATACCCGCAGCAGATTTAACATTAATATCTATTTGGTTATCAGTGAAAGTAGTCCAAAACTCATAAGTTTTACCATTACCGCAAGTAATTGGTGTAAAACAGCTACCTGGTCGTGGGCGATAAATAGCGGCCTGTTCAGCGTCACTCATACCATTTGGAAATACATCCTCTTTTGTTAAAAACAAATCCCAATACGCTGACTCTTCACCTTGTTGTAGTACATCTTTAAATTGAAACGACTGCGCTGACACATGATTTACGATTAAATCGGCCATCAAATCATAGCTTTCGCCCAAGCTGTGGATATCCTGCCACGAGCCAATTCGCTCATCAACGGCACTATGATCTATGGGATCAAACCCAGCATCACTGCCATCAATTGGGTTATAAAAAGGCAATAAATGAACGCCACCGAAAACCCCTTCTAGTGGGCCATTGAGTAAGTCACTCAAAGCACTGATGCCTTGTCCTGTAATTCGATCTGCGTATGTGATCAGTTGAACTTTATTTTTCATCATGTGTAAATACCAAGTTGAATCTTAATCGATTAAGATATATCTTTAACTAGGAAACCAATTATTACAAGAAGTTTTTACAAAACTGACACAAAAACGGGGTGGTTAAACTATCATTTAATAATTAATCTATTGAGTTAATTATAAAAATGCTTAATCGCCTAACGAGGATATAAAGATGAACAAAACACACACACTCGTTAGCAATACGTCATTGCAACACATACGCTGGTTAACATATATGATGTTCTTTATGTTTGCCATGACCTCAGATGCGGTTGGCATGATCATTCCTGAGTTGATCAAAGAATTTAATTTAACCATGACCCAAGCCAGCGCATTTCATTATGCCCCTATGGCTTTAATTGCCTTTAGTGGCCTTTTCTTGGGCTTTTTAGCCGATAGCTTTGGCCGTAAACAAACTATAATGTTGGGCTTGTTTATATTCTCCATCAGCTGTTTTTTGTTTGCTATTAGCAGCAGTTTCATTATTTTTGTGCTGCTTTTATGTTTAATAGGTTTAGCAATCGGACTATTTAAAACTGGTGCCCTAGCATTACTTGGTGATATTTCACACAGTAACAACGATCACACTAAAACCATGAACAAGGTGGAAGGATTCTTTGGTATAGGCGCGATTGTAGGGCCTGCTTTAGTCAGCTTTCTATTAACCCAACAAGTAAGTTGGACGTATTTATACATTATAGCTGGGGTCATGTGCTTAATTCTGGTCGTCCTTGCGTGGCGCGCAGAATACCCGCCAGTTGTTAAAACGACAGCAAAGCCAACCTCATTAGCAACCACCATGAGAATGGTTAAAAACCCTTATGCACTGGGCTTCTCGTTAGCAATAGCACTGTATGTTGCAACTGAAGTTGCTATTTATGTGTGGATGCCAACCTTACTCGCTGATTACACTGGATCATGGACATTAATGGCGACTTACGCACTAACCATCTTCTTTATCCTGCGTGCCGCTGGTCGTTTTATTGCAGTGTGGCTACTAAATCGCTTTAGCTGGCAAAGTGTCATGGTGTGGCTAAGCTTAGGTATTGCCCTTTGTTATGTGGGCACACTCATTGGCGGCGTTAATGCTGCGGTATTGTTATTACCTTTATCTGGGTTGTTCATGTCAATGGTCTACCCGACCCTAAACTCTAAAGGCATTTCTTGTTTTGCGGTACAACAACATGGCGCAGTTGCCGGAGTCATTTTGTTTTTTACTGCGCTTTCAGCGGCTTTAGCTCCTTTGTTTATGGGTATGATCAGTGACTTATTTGGTCATGTAAAATACGGCTTCATCCTCGCTACCGGCTTTGCAGTACTGCTATTTTTAGCCATGTTATATAACTACTTCAAAGATCCGTCAGCCGATGCATTGCAGCAAATTGGTACACAACAAAGATGATTTACTGAAAATAACACTCAAAAAAAACGTCTTTAAAAACAATGCTAGCTAAAATAATCAACGTTAAACTGCAAAAATAAGTTGCTTAATGTAAAAACTTTGTTATTTTTACTTAATCGATTAAGTAAAAATAACATTCCACTGGATAAACAACCAACGAGACAACTATGACAACACACAACACATCCGTTTATTTACTAAGCGCTCTCGCGTTAGCTGTTAGCCAAGGTATTTGTGCACAGGAAACAACTGAGCAACCAACACAACCCCAAGCCAACAAAGGTTTAGAAACCATTGTTGTGACCGGTGTACCACGACGCACCACAATCATGGCATCGAGTGTATCGGTTAGTAGTGTTTCTTTAAGCGAAATTGAAGTAGCCACTCCCCGCTCAACTGCCGAGGCGTTTCGAATTATTCCCGGAGTTCGTGCGGAGTCAACCGGTGGTGAAGGTAATGCAAATATCGCCGTGCGTGGTTTACCTGTCGCATCCGGTGGTGCAAAGTTCTTACAATTACAAGAAGATGGCCTACCTGTTATGCAGTTCGGCGATGTATCATTTGGTAACGCTGATATCTTTATGCGCCTTGACAGCACAGTGCAAACTGTCGAGTCTGTGCGTGGTGGCTCTGCTTCCACTGCAGCAAGCGACGCCCCTGGTGGGATTATCAATCTGATCTCAAAAACGGGTGAAGAAGAGTCTGGCAGTGTAGCCACAACAATTGGCCTAGATTATGACTCTTTACGCACTGATTTTGAATACGGCACATACTTAAACGACAGTGTACGGTTTCATGTTGGTGGCTTTATTCGCCAAGGTGAAGGCCCACGTGAAGCAGGTTACACAGCAAATAAAGGCGGGCAAATTAAAGCCAATATCACTAAAGAGTTTGATGCCGGCTATGTACGCCTTTACTACAAACACCTAGACGACCAAAGCATTGGTTATTTGCCAATGCCAATGTATTCCGATGGCAGTTCAATAAAAGGTTTCGATTCACAATCTGATACACCGCATTCAGCACAGTTTTTATCAACAACACGTTTAGACGGTAATAACCAAATTAGTCGCGGTGATATGCGCAACGGTATGAACCCTAAAGTGAATGCTATCGGTTTTGAAGCAGTGTTTGACTTAGACAACGATTGGCGTATTGAAAACCGCTTTAGGAAATCAACTATTCGCGGTAATTTCATCTCATTAATTCCAGCTGAAGTTGGTAATGCCAGTGATATTGCCGCCAGTATTGCAGGCAGTGGCGCGACACTTAACTACGCAACTGGTGGCTCACAAGGGCAAGCATATAGTGATGAACTTGCCATGCGTATTCATACCTTTGACGTTAGCATCAATGACTTTGGCTCTATCGTTAACGATTTAAAGCTAACTAAAGAGCTGGGTGATGACACTAGCCTGACATTTGGTTACTACGCGTCAAGCCAATCAATTAGCATGTCGTGGCTTTGGAATTCTTATTTAATGGAATTAAAAGGCGATAACGCAGCATTACTTGATGTATTTGCACAAAATGGTGATAGCTTCTCAGATAACGGTTTATACGCTTATGGCACGCCTTATTGGGGTAGTGATTGTTGTCAGCGTAACTATGATACTGACTACGAAACCCGCGCACCTTATGTTGCTTTTTCAACTAAGTTTGGTGATGTAAGCATTGATGCAAGCGCCCGCTATGACAGTGGTGAAGCGCGCGGTAACTATGCTGGTGCGGTTACATCAAGCGTTGATATGAATCGCGATGGCACAATTTCAATCCCTGAGCAAAATGTGGCAGGAATAGATATTAGCAACCCAAGCATCGTTAATTACGATTGGAATTACACCTCTTATTCTGTCGGTGCGAATTACCAAATTGATCCTAGCTTGGCGGCGTTTGCCCGTATAAGCCAAGGTGGTCGCGCCAATGCTGATCGCTTGTTATTTGGTAAAGTAGCTGCTGATGGCTCGGTCGCTGATGAAGATGCCGTAGATGAAGTAAATCAGTACGAATTTGGCGTTAAAAAGCGCTTTGACTCATTGTCAGTATTCGCCACCGCATTTTACGCAGAAACGGAAGAGCAAAACTTTGAAGCCACTTCACAACGCTTTTTTGACCGTGAATATGAAGCGAAAGGAATTGAACTTGAATCAACCTATTTCATTGATTCGTGGGATTTTCGCGGCAACCTGACCTGGACGGATGCTGAGATAGCTAAAGATGCATTGACCCCAGAAGTGGTTGGTAATACACCACGTCGCCAAGCTGATTTTATATACTCACTCATGGCGCGTTATAACTTTGAGCAAGGCGCAGCTGGTTTAAGCTTTATTGGCACCACTGATGCGTATGCACAAGACAATAACGATCTTAAGTTTGATGGCTATACTCAAGTTAACGGCTTTGTCAGTTATGACTTATCTGAAAACCTGAATCTCGCTTTCAATGTCAACAATTTATTTGATACTGTCGGTATTACAGAAGCTGAAGAAGGCAGTGTACCAGCGAACAACATTATTCGCGCCCGAGCCATCAATGGCCGCACCACCTCATTAACGCTCAAGTATCTGTTTAACTAATCGCGTTAACCTTCGAGCATGTTTTAGCCCAGTTATTATAGCTGGGCTTTTTAAGGTTTTAAAAATGACTAAATTACTCAGCTTCGGTGAGTTACTCATCGATATGTTACCTCATGATAATGACAATACCGCTTACTCTCCAATTCCTGGCGGCGCACCAGCGAATGTAGCTGTTGGCTATGCAAAACTTGGTGGAAATGCGGCATTTTGTGGTGGTATGGGAGATGATTATTTTGCTACGCAATTAAATGATGCTCTAGTGCAATATGCGGTAAATACACAGTATTTATTTACCATTGCAGGCTCACAAACTGCGATGGTGATGGTAAGCCTTGATGAACTAGGGGAGCGCAGCTTTAATTTTTATCGTCATAACACAGCTGACCTTTTATTGACTGAGCAACATCTTCAACAAATACAATGGCACGATTTCTCCACTTTTCATTTTTGCTCAAATACACTCACGGACAACCACGCAGCATATACCACTATTTCGGCATTAGAGCATGCGAGGCAACATAATATTTTGCTCAGCTTTGACGTTAATTTGCGGTATAGCTTATGGCAAGATACAGCTCAAATTGCAGACGCAGTGGCCCGTTGTTACGAGTTTTGTGACATCATCAAACTCTCTAAAGATGAACTTATTTTTTTAGCCAAACAAAATCATAAGCAGCCAAAGGCCTATCTTGATGAGCTGCTGGCCTGTGGGGTTAAACTCATTTTTGTAACTGATGGCGCAAACCCTGCCCAAGCACTCAGTGAACATTTCAACATAATGCTACAAGCCCCAGAAATAAAAGCAGTAGATACCACCAGCGCTGGTGATGCTTTTATTGCGGGTGCACTGTATTACTTTAATCATTTCAACAACGACACAGCTGTGCACGAACAAATTCTAAATGAAGCAATAGTTACTCAGGCCATGGACTTTGCCTTGCGTTGTGGTGCACAAGCTTGCTTAAAGAAAGGGGCTTTTCCTGCGCTACCTTACTTGGATGAAGTGTTAACAAACTAAGTAGATATTTCTTTTATCCAAAAAAAACGAGCTTTAAAGCTCGTTTTTTATTAGATAAACAGTTTTTACACAGGTTGCTTTTTATGTTTTAAATGCACAAACACAAGCCCTATGAGTCCGAGAATAGTCACAGCTACACCTATCGGTTTACCTAAGTCGCTTGATAAATTAAGGCCAATTGCCGCGGTCATTATGTATGAAAGCGTCACAGCTGTTGCAATAACTGCAGGGACACTGGCAATCCAGTGGAATGTTCCACGGTCAAATAAGTACTTAGTCGCAAGCCACAATACACTAGTCGATAACAACATATTAGAGAACGCAAAATAGCGCCAAATAACGGAGAAATCGAGCTTAGTCATAAAATAAGCGATAGTTAAAATTGGCACAGCGAGTAATAAGCGATTACGCAAACTTTGCGGAATATTAAACGCATCAACCACCGTTAAGCGCAGTGAACGAAACGCCGTATCACCAGAGGTAATTGGGAAAACAGCTACCGCAATAATTGCCATAATACCGCCAAATACACCTAAGTAACTATTTGCAATATGGTTAACAACTAGTCCTGGGCCACCTAAATCTAACATGGCTTTTAAGCCTGCATAGCCCTCAGGGAATGCAGCAATACCGGCAAGCGCCCATACACAACCTACAATACCTTCACACATCATCGCACCGTAATAAACTGGGCGAACGTATTTTTCGTTAGTTAAACAACGCGCAATAATAGGCGCTTGTGTTGAGTGAAAGCCACTAATCGCACCACACGTTATAGTAATAAATAATAATGGCCAAGTTGGCAGTCCATCTGGATTTGGCTCTAAAAAGTCATGGGCATGATCGGCTTCAAAGTAAGCTAAAAAATCCCCCGCTACAGGTAAGTGCGGCGCATTCATTAATAATGAAGCTGCAACAGCAACAGTCATTATAATCATTAACAAACCAAAGATCGGGTAAAACTTAGTAATGATTTTATCGATAGGAAGTAAAGTGGCTAAAAAGTAATAACCTAAGATGACTAATACCCAAAAGGTGTTATCAGCTAAAAAAGTGTCTTTAAAAACGTCTAAATTACTTAATAAGCCCGCTGGGCTCATAATAAAAACCACGCCGACAAAAAATAATAGCATGGCGGTAAATATCAGCATAAAGCCTTTAAATACAACGTTATAATACTTACCTGCAATTTCTGGTAAGCTTTTACCATCCTCTTTGATACTCATTACACCTGAGTAAAAATCGTGTACAGCGCCACCTAATACATTACCAAGTACAATCCATACCAAGGCAACTGGGCCGTATAAAGCGCCTAAAATAGGACCAAATATTGGGCCTACACCGGCAATATTTAAAAATTGGATTAAAAAAGCTCTAACTGGATGAATAGGAACGTAATCTACACCTTCGCTAAAACGCTTTTGTGGTGTATCAACAGTAGAGTCCATACCAGCTTGTTTTTCTACAAATGGACTGTAGAACTTGTAGCCTAATATTAGAATAGTCAAGCAGATAAAAAAGATGATCATAAGCACGTTTCTCTTTTTGTATTTGTATAATAGAGCGCGTTGTCAGTCGCTCCGCCATTCAATCCATGAATAATCGACGCACCTTAGCAGGGCTTGAATAAATCTACAATACGACCTTCTGATAATGGTATTAAATACTTGGGTACAGAGTTTTTTACTGTGGAAATAATAAAAGGTAATAAAAGCGATTTTTAAACCGCTTTTCTAATTAAAAGTTAAATCACACGGGATCCATAAATTCATTTATTTGTTGATGACTCAGTAAAGGAGTTGCACCACTGCTTTGCGCAACCATAGCACCAACTGCGCAGGCAAAATCAACACTGTGCTGAGCATCATCACTGCTGCACAGTTGATATATAAGAGCACCTAAAAACGAATCCCCTGCCCCAACTGTATCAATCACATTGATTAAGTAGCCAGAGTTGTAATAGTTAACTCCCTTAATTGTAAGCAAGGCACCATGACTGCCTTTAGTTACACACAAGTACTCAGTATTTGTATGCTCTGCAATAAAAGCCAAGTTTTGCTCTAGTGAGTGGTACTTACACCCCATCGCCTTGGCAATTTCATAAAGTTCATCATCATTGAGTTTTATAAAATCAGCCTTGTTCATCAATTCAATCAAGGCATCGAGTTTGTAATGCGGTGCACGTAAATTAACATCAAACACTTTAAAATTGGCAACTTCAAGCAATTGCTGCAAAGTAGTAAATGAAGGAGCGCTTCGTCCAATTAAGCTACCAAATACAAATACATCGTCTGTGGCTACTTTGTTTAATAATGTATCTGTTAGGGCGATATTATCCCATGCAGTATCAGCCACAATGTCATAACTAGCACTACCACTGCTATCGAGAGTAACCTCAACGGTACTGGTCACTTTATCATTATTTAGCGCAATGTAGTCACAACTGACGCCTCTAGCTGCTATTTCACCGAGTAATTCACTGCCAAGCTCATCTTTACCCACCGCGCTAATCATGTCTGCTTTAATACCCAGTGCATTTATGCGAACACACATGTTTAAAGGTGCACCGCCTAATCGTTTACCTGAGTCAAAGCAATCCCATAAAACTTCGCCAAAACAGCTAATATGTAATTCACTCGCCATTTTTTGATTTATTAATACGCTCATTTTTATTTACCCTTTGCAGCTAAAGTTGCAGCCATTACATCTTTTATTTGACTGTTAGATGCATAAATTGCGGCTATAGCATGGGTATACTGGCTGATAAATTTTTCATTATTAGCTAAGTCACCAAAAAGGCTTTCAAGTTCTATAAATGATGTTGGTTTTGTCGTGGTTAACTTAGCCGCGGTGCTGAGTTCTTGAGCCATATCATCATGAATTTCAAGTGTTTCACCTTGCTGACTCACACCTTTATCACTGTATAAACACCAGCTTGCAACCACTAATGCAGCCAATGAAATATCGCGATTAAGCGCAAGATTATCACTAATTGTTGCGATTAAAAATTTAGGGAGTTTAGCTGAGCTTTGCGAACATATGCGCGCGAGGCTGTCTTTAATATTAGGGTTAGCAAAACGCTCAATTAACGTATCTTTGTAACTATCGATATCAATACCGGGAAGCGCGTCTAACAATGGCGTTACCTCTAAGTCCATAAATGCACGAAGGTATTGAGCAAATAAAGGATCTGACACCGTTTCATCAATGGTACTAAAACCGTGTATTTCTCCGAGCAACCCCAGCACTGAATGACCGGCATTTAACAAACGAATTTTCATTTTCTCAAATGGTGTTACATCGCTAACAAACTGCGCGCCAACGTTATCCCAATTAGGGCGGCCATTACTAAACGTGTCTTCAATCACC
This sequence comes from Pseudoalteromonas sp., assembly GCF_036960685.1. Classification (GTDB taxonomy): domain Bacteria; phylum Pseudomonadota; class Gammaproteobacteria; order Enterobacterales; family Alteromonadaceae; genus Pseudoalteromonas. The sequence goes on from NZ_JBALXK010000004.1 coordinate 40,752, forward strand.
CACTGAGCAAAAGATTCACAAGTAATTGGCCAACCATCGGTGATGCCATAAGCTTGCGTCACATAATCAATATCAGACTGCTTAGAAATGGGTGTAATGCGGTCAACCATTGCATTAGGAAAGGCCACATGTTGCTCAATCCACTGAGCTAATTCAGCATCTTGTTGATGGGCAAAGGCTAATAACATTTTACGTGTAACAAGGCCGTTATGTTGAATGTTATCGCATGATTGCACTGTAAACGCCGCTAAACCTTGCTCTTTACGAAGTTTAAGTGCCGCAGTTATATAACCAAATGCCGTGATAGGCTGAGCCGGGTCCTCAATATCATGCACAATATCGGGATTAGAATAATCAAACTCACCGGTTGCAGGGTGAAAATTGTAGCCGCCTTCTGTAATGGTTAAAGACACAATTTTTGTCTCTGCGTGCGCCATTTTTTCAATAACGGCTTGCTTGTTTTCAGGAGCAAACAAAAACTCTACCATAGAACCTATTACCGAGTTATCAACCCGACCATTTGGGTGCCTGATAGTGAGCGTATATAGGTTATCTTGTTTAGCTAGAATATCGCGTAAACCTCGATTTGCTTCTAATAAGCCAACGCCACAAATACCCCACTGTTCGTTGCCAGGGATTTTAAGTAACTCATTAATATAAGCTGCTTGGTGCGCTCGGTGAAAGCCACCTACTCCAATATGCACGATACCCGCTTTTACTTTGCTGCGGTCATACGTTGGCACATCAACATTACTTGGTAAGGTTATTATACTGTCTTGATTTAGCTCAACAATGTGAGCTTGAGTGTGTTGTAATTGGGTCATACTGTTATTGCCTTACTAAACAAAATTACGATGCTGTGTTTAATGCTTTGTGGCGCTTTAACGACCAGTAAGCAGTTGCAAAATAAAGGAGCGTACAAATGAAGCACACGATTTCAAAAAGTGATTTGTTATTTTTATAAGTGCTCATTGTGTCGCTAAAAAACATCACTTGGCTGGCATAAATAAAAATAGTAATTAACGATAATGTTGATACCGCATTTAAAACTTTCGTAAACATTGATGAATCAGTGACAGCAGGAGAAAGCGTTTTAGCTGCTGCTTGCTGATACACTTTAATTGCTTTTAACTCTTGTTCCTCTGCAATAATGGCATCGCTGTAATCTTCATCAGCGCCATACTTTTTAGCTAAAACGGTGTATATAACAATAGTAAATAACCAAGTAGGAATAAATAAGTAATAAAACGACATGATATCGAGGGCATTTAAACCAAAACCAAATACCAGTGCAGCAGCCCAAGATGCAATAGCTGGCACACTGCGAGTAATATTTTTATATTTTACCCAATAGCGCGTTAAACCAATTTTTGGAAACAATACGTGCTCAGCAAAAACAATTCCCCCTACAGGCACCACAATTAGACCCGCATAAGTTAACAGCGGTAGCATTTGTGAAAACACAAACGGAAAGCAAGCTATAATAACGGTTACTACACCTACAATCGCAGTGGTGCGTTCTCGGGATTGGTTAGTAAAAATAGATTGTGCAGCGAGACCAGCACGATAAAGGTTAGCATTTGCGGTAGTCCAACCAGCCACTATAATAATAACAAAGCCAGTCCAGCCAAGTGCATGATAGGCCACATCACCTGGATCAAGAGTTGAAATGGTAGTTTTCAGTAATACCGCAGCACCCGCTCCCATAATACCTGCAGAGATCCACGCTATATAATGACCAAAAAACATGCCCACGCCAGAGAACAAACCATAACTTTTACGTTTAGCAAACCTAAACACCGCCATATCAATTAAGCCAAAGTGAGTAATTGAATTAGCAGCCCATGCAAAACCAATAACTTCAAATAAACCAATGCCTTTTTCGCCATCAGCATTTGTACCACTCCATATTGAGGCATCCCCAATGGTGATAAAATCGCCAAAACCCGTTAATGAGGTTGAGCCTAAAACATAATTTGATAACTCAGGAAAAAGCGCAAACGAGCCACCAACAAAAATGACAAATAACCAAGGCGCACATAGTTTTGAGAAATCAGCCACAGTAGAAAATCCATACATGGCAACAAACACCACTATAGAGCCAACAGCTAACACAATTGCGACAAACCAAAAGCTATTTGGATACCAATTTAACTGGGCGGGTATATCAAATAGAAACCTGACCGCAGTGGATGAAACGGTGATCATGGCGGCAGAGATAACACTAAATATGACCACATTGGCCCAGTTATAGAGCTTGGTCATTGAGTTACCCGCTATTTTATTCAGGTAATTATACAAACTTAATCGGGTCTCTACAGCAATCGGCGCAGTAAGCAACCACCAAGAGCACATGGCTAGTAAATTACCAATGAGTAAACCAAGTAGTATATCAATCGTTGAAGCACCTAATGCCACAAACGTAGCACCAATTACAAATTCAGTTGCCGCTACGTGTTCACCTGCAAAAAGTCCTGCAAAGTGTTTCCAACCATGGAGTTTATGTTGAGCAACGGGTAGTTGCTCTTCATTAACCTCACTATAATTAGGTGTGTCTTGATGTGTTGTCATTATCACTTCCTATGCCTGTACAATTTATTCGTACCCTTGTTCGAATATCAGCACTGACGGGGTTATTAATTGTTATGAAATACTTTTAAGAATTTGTTCAGCCGTATATTCGTTGGTGATCAACGCGTTAATCAGCTTACCTTTTAAGGCACTTGTTATTGCTGTGACTTTTTCTGGCCCAGCCGCAATGCCGAATACAGGTTTTATCGCATTAACTTGCAGTGGTGCACTGAGTAAACACTCGGTAAGCTCGTTATTAATAAGCTTACCGTTTGCATCATATAGCCAACTCACAACCTCACCTGCTACGCCTGCATCTTGAAATGATTGCAATTGTTCTGTTTCAATAAAGCCATCCATTAATAGCGGCGAGTTTTGTGTCATATGACCGATACCGACAAACGTTGCATCAGCGTTGGCAGCTAAATTAAAGATATTTTTAACTGGCGCTAAGTCTTGCAGTAGATGTTTTTGTGCTTGCGTTTGTGCAAGTAACGGCAAAGGAAGAGGAAAGTGTTTAGCGTTCACACGATTGGCCATACTCACTACAATATCAAATTTGGAGGCTGAGCCATCTTGCATCATATTGCCCACAATCGAGACTAATTTATGCTGCTCGCACTCCATATTAGGTAGTTCATCTATGCACGCTTTTAATGAACGCCCAGTACCAAAGGCAAGTATTTTTGGCTGTTTTGATTTTAAGTAACGCTCTAAAATTTTAGCGCCACTTTGGGCAAGACCATAAGTAGAATTGATGTCTGTTGGATCGCTTGGAGCAATTTCACACTCTAATAAATTAAAAGCACTTTTAAGTTGTTCTGCCAATTCCATACAGCGTGTAATGGGATGATCTAATCGAACTTTAATTAAGCCTTCGCTGACAGCAAGCGCAACCAATCGCTGTGCTGATTGACGAGACACATCTAACTTTTGTGCAATCTCGTCTTGAGTATTTTTAGCAACATAGTAAAGCCACGCCGCACGAGCTGCATCTTCTAGTTTTTTTAGTTCACTGTTTGATTTTTGATTCATAATAATGACTTGTGTGTGAGTGTTGGGTAAGTAGTAAAAAACGAGTCCCAGTGCGAAAGTAACGCCACATCAGGGAAGTTTATATGTACATGATTAATGCCTTTATCTAAGTGCTGGCCGCCAAAATAGTGCATAACCTGCATATTTGCGTTGATAGCAGCTTGAATACCCGCACTGCTATCTTCAATTACTAAACAATTAGCAGGTAACACGCCCATTTTTTTTGCTGCATGTAAGAATAAATCCGGTGCAGGCTTTCCTAAAGACACCTCTTCACTGGTAAAAATATGCTTAAACAAAGAGTCAAATTTTACGGCACTTAATGCTTTTTGTGTTCGTTGTAAGCTACTGCTAGTCGCAATGCAAAAAGGGACATTCAAATTTAAAAGTATATTTTTAATACCTGTTGTTGGCTGTAAATGCTCAACAAACCTAGTAACTAGAGTGTGTCGATACTCACTCTCAAATTGGGCTGGCAAATCAACGCCAAATACTGATGCTATTTTTTCGCTGACTGATTTAAAACTACACCCTAGAAAATGTTGCTGGACGTAATGCGTGTCTATATTGATACTTAAATCACTCAGCATATCTATTAATACACGGGCACTGAGCACCTCGCTGTCAATAACAACGCCGTCACAATCAAAAATCACAAGATCTATTTTGTTAGCCACTTTGCCACCTTTTTGTGCAATTAAACTTTCGACTCACCAATTTGAGCATAAGCCCGACTGATGGGCATATTCCCACCTCGCGTTAGGTAATGTCAATAAAAAGTGAATAGGAAACGCACCAGCTTGGGGATTATTAACAAGGAAAAACAATAAAACTTTTTAGTTTCAAATAGGTTAGGATGTCTCATTAGACTTAGGTCGAATATGCTAGAAATAGCTGAACACACTGATTCAATCCAAAATACAAATCACATCAATCTAAACAATCAATTTTACCGAACAACAATCCTTACATACACTGAGCTCAGTTAAAACGCTTGCGCGGCGCAAGCTCATAAAATACATGAGGTCGACATATGAATACTCAAAACAATACAAATAAAAAATCATTTCTTACACTAAGTGCGCTTACATTAGCGATGGCACTACCAGCAACTGCAGCAACGATGCTCACAAAAGACAATGGCGCGGCTGTAGGCGATAACCAAAATTCAATCACTGCGGGTGAGCGCGGTAGTGTGTTACTTGAAGATGTGCAGTTAATTCAAAAACTACAACGCTTTGCTCGAGAACGTATTCCTGAGCGTGTAGTTCATGCGCGTGGTACAGGCGCACACGGTGTATTTGTTGCTAGTAAAGAATTAAATGATTTAACTATTGCAGCACCATTTAGCGAAGCGGGCAAAGAAACTGACGTGTTTGTACGTTTCTCTTCCGTTATTCACTCTAAAGGCAGCCCAGAGACTCTTCGCGACCCACGTGGTTTTGCAACAAAATTTTACACCGATGAAGGCAATTGGGATCTCGTAGGTAATAACCTACCGGTATTCTTTATTCGTGATGCGATTAAATTCCCAGACATGGTGCACTCTTTAAAGCCTTCTCCAGTTGATAACATTCAAGATCCTAATCGATTTTTTGATTTTTTCTCATATGAACCAGGTTCAACCCATATGTTAACCTGGGTTTATAGCGACTACGGTACACCAGCCAGTCTTCGTAAAATGGATGGTTGGGGTGTACATGCATACAAAATGATTAATAAATCAGGCGATGTTAAATACGTTAAGTTTCATTGGGTAAGTCAACAAGGTATCGACAATTTAGACAGCAAAGAAGTGGCTAAAGTACAAAGCCAAGACTTCCAACACCTGACTCGTGATCTATACGCTGAAATTGGTAAAGGCAACTACCCGAAATGGGATCTATACATTAAAACCCTTGAGCCATCACAGCTTGATGACTTTGATTACAACCCATTAGATGCAACAAAGATGTGGTTAGATGTGAAAGAAACTAAAGTAGGTACTATGACATTAAATCGTATGCCAACTAACTTTTTCCAATCAACAGAACAAGTTGCAATGGCACCAGCTAACATCATTCCGGGTATTGAGCCATCTGAAGACCGCTTATTACAAGGGCGTGTGTTTTCATACGCTGATACCCAAATGTATCGCTTAGGTGCAAACCATCAACAACTGCCTATTAACCGTAGCAAAGTCGATGTGGTTAATTACAACCAAGACGGTGCAATGAATTATGGTAACACCACCAGCAACGTGAACTATCAACCGAGTCACGAAAACGTTGCTGAAAACCCAATCGCCCGTAGAAGCCAAACAGAGCTTAAAGGTTATGTACAGCAAGCCGCGATTAAAAAGCAGCAAAACTTTGCCCAAGCTGGTGTGCTATACCGTGGCTTTAGTAAGCAAGAGCGTACTAACCTCATCAATAACCTTGCAGGGGACTTAGGCAAAGTACAAAACAGCGATGTTAAACACAAAATGCTCAGCCATTTCTACAAAGCCGATAGCGAATACGGCACCCGTTTAACCAAAGCCGTAAACGGTGATATCAAAATGGTTAAACAACTGGCCGCAAAGCTTTAATTATTAAAGTAATATAACTCCCAACCTTGATGAGGAAGGACGCCCTTCCTCTTTTTTTAAGGACACTCTGATGCGTAAACTATTTATTATTCTTGTCACTGTTTTAAGCTTCAACTCGGTTGCTGTAGAGCCAGCGCGCACTGACTCACAATCACAATATGAAAACCTACTTGCCTATTATTTTGCCGCAGCGCGCACTGACGATAAAGAAGTGATCGAGCAATTCGTATCTGCCGGTATCCCTATCGACAGCTATAACAATAAAGGGTATACAGCGTTAATGATTGCCACTTATCACGGTAATACTAAGACAGTGAATTCATTATTAAACTTGGGCGCTAATGCATGTCTTGAAGATAAACGCGGAAATACCGCACTCATGGCAGCTATTTTTAGAGGTGAGTTTAGTATTGCCAAAACCTTAGTAAGTCTTGATTGCGATACTGAGCATGCAAATAAAGCTGGGCAAACAGCCGAACAGTTTGCACAAACGTTTGGTCAAGACAAAGTGCTTGAGTTACTTACACAGGTAAAAAAATGATCTCTGCAATTAAAAAGTGATACATGCTTTTCAAACTGTATTACTTTTTATATTCTCAGCTTCCCCTTTAAAGCCTACCCATGGCCTATCAATTTCAATAAAATAAAAAACCATCCAACATTAATTGACCTTTCGGTCAATAAAGCTACAATCAATCAACAGCTTAAACATATACACTCAATAATGACCACACAAATAAAGCCAAATAAAAAAGAAGTCACGCGAGAAAAAAACCAAAATCTCATTTTAAATGCTGCCGAACAATTGTTTTCACAGCTTGGCTATGAAGGCGCCAGCATGAGTATGGTAGCGAAAGAAGCGCAAGTGCCCAAAGCCAATATTTTATATTACTTTAAAAGCAAAGATGGCCTTTATGAGGCTGTCATTGATCGCATAATTGCCCATTGGAACTTAGGACTTGATAATGTAACTGCTGATGATGATCCCGCAACCGTGCTTTATAACTATATAAAAAGTAAAGTAATATTAGCAATCAACGAGCCTTTTCAATCACGCTTATTCGCTAGTGAAATTCTACGTGGGGCACCCTATTTACAAAACTATTTTAGAACCAACACTCGACCGTGGGTTAAGCAAAAGGTTGATGTTTTCCAAGCATGGATGGACGCTAAAAAAATAGATGCTATCGATCCATATCATTTGCTATTTACGATCTGGGCGACCACCCAGTATTACGCTGATTTTCAGAGTGAAGTACTATTAGTGATGAACAAGTTAGAATATGACGAAACAGATGTGGCACAAATTACGCAATCAATTGCCCACATTATTTTAAAAGGCATTGGTCTTAAAGTACCAGAGCAAAGTAAGGCATAAACCATGAATAACTTTACTACCCCTGATCTTTACGACGATCACCGCAACAATTTACAAGTCGCTGACAGTGGCTTACGCCATTTTGGTAAAAAGACCACATTCTGTGGCCAAGCAGTAACAGTTACCTGCCCCGAAGACAACTCATACGCCGCTAATATTCTTCACGAAAATGGCCAAGGAAAAGTCTTGGTGATCGACGGTTTCGCCAGTAAACGGTTTGCCTTTATAGGCGACATAATGGCAGAGCGTGCTTTAAAAAATGGTTGGGAAGGTATCGTTATAAATGGCTGTTGTCGCGATATAGAAATACTCGCGACCATGGAACTACCCGTTATGGCGCTAGGCTCTACCCCTCGCAGTACACTAAAACGAGACTTTGGTGACAAAAATCAAGCCATTACCATGTTAAGTACAACAATCAATCCTAGTGATTGGCTTTATGCTGATGTAAACGGTTTAATAATTAGTAAAGTACCATTATTTTAAACATTTCATTCCAAAAAATATTTATAAGCAAAACCAAATTAGTGCACAGTTGCACCAAGTTGGTTTGTTTTCATGGCTAATTCTGCGCTCACTAAAACCGTTAATTATTAAAAAATTGGCTTCCACCCCAACAAAGCTGACCGAATGGACAGCTTTTGTTTTTTTGGCATCTCTCTTGCTTAGCTTTTAATCAACAATATAAACAAACCGATTAAAAAGCGAACTTAGCTCTGTTAAATAAAATAATAACGTTAGCAGTAAGCAAAAAATAATAAAACATCGCCTTTTTGATCACCCCCTAAATCTGGCCGAATAACCATTTGGTCAGATTTATTTCATAACGAGTGGTGAAATGAGTACCAAACAAAATAATAAACATAACGGTATCTTTTGCGACCATGGCCCTAAAGCATGGCAAACACATAGCCAAGGGCGACTAAAAAACCAACGTCTGGTTGTAAAAGATGTATTTGCAATAAAAGGCGAGCTTAATAGTGCAGGAAACCCAAGTTGGTTTAATACAGCAACCCCTGCAAAACACACTGCAAGCGCAGTTACAAAACTTATGGATGCAGGCTGTAACTTTATAAGTTTTACCCATACTGATGAACTAGCCTATAGCTTAGAGGGCAATAACATCCATTATGGAGCAGCGCAAAATCCCAAGCTTTTAGGTCATGCTTGTGGTGGCTCTAGTATGGGCTCAGCCGCGGCTGTGGCCGCAAACTTAGCAGATATAGGCTTAGGTACTGATACAGGCGGTTCAATTAGAATACCGGCAAGTTATTGTGGTTTATTTGGTATTAGGCCCAGCCATGATGTAATTGCAAAAGACAAGCTAATACCGCTAGCTCCTGAGTTCGATACGATTGGCTGGTTTACAAACGATGCTGAGCTATTAAGTGAAGTTGGCGATACTCTATTACCACAGCAAGCGATTCACCCTGTAAATACATTGGTTATTTGTGAACCATTGTTTGAACTTGTTGAGTCCAACATACAAGCGCACCTTGAACAGTTACTAGCCAAAGTAAAACCTCACTTTAATGACCATAAAGATTTTATCTTACCAAATAAAGCTTTGCTAACTGAGCTGGCCGACACCTTTAGAGTATTACAAGGACGTGCTATTGCAAAAACCCACCGAGACTGGCTTGAGCAATCAGAGCAAACAGTTCAGTTTGCGCCAGCTATTGCTGAACGCTTTAAAATGGCACTCGCTTTAACGACAAAAGAAGAGCTAGAAGCTCGGAAAATACAAACTCAGTGGCAAGCTATAGTAGCTAGAAACTTAAACTCAAACGCCTGTTTATTTTTACCATCTAGCCCCACAACCGCACCTAAACTAGGCGCAGACACAAGCGCTTTACGTATGCAGATAATGACGTTAACGGCAATTGCTGGCTTAAGCCGTTCGGCACAGGTACATCTGCCATTAGCCAATTTAGAGAATGGTCACCCTTATGGATTTTCATTAATGATGAGCCATGGTAACGATAAAAGTTTACTTGCTTGCATTAAGTCTTTAGCTGCACAATTTTAACAGGATACATTAGCATGACCACACACAATATTGCTTTCACCGCGCCGCATTTTGCCGCCACAGAAGCTGGTACATTAATTTTAAAACAAGGTGGTACTGCAACCGAAGCTATGGTAGCCGCAGCTGCTGCAATTAGCGTTGTTTACCCACATATGAATTCAATTGGCGGTGACAGCTTTTGGCTTATTGATAATCCCAATCAACACACTCCTACTGCAATTGACGCGTGTGGGCGTGCAGCAAATGATATCAGTGCTTATGCTAAACTATCGCATGTACCTGAGCGCGGTGGACTAAGCGCATTAACCCAAGCCGCTACGCTTCGCGGCTGGCAAAAAGCGCTTGAACTTGATGAACATGCAACCCTTGAACTCAGTGATATATTAGCACCAGCAATAAACCTTGCTCGCAACGGTTTTACAGTCTCAGCTAGCTTACAAGCAGGCTGTGAGAAATTAGCTGCTGTCACAAACACCAACGATGCATTTAAAAACTTATTTATTCCCAATGGTAAGCCTTTACAAGCCGGGCAACATTTCAAAAATCCGAAGCTTGCTGATACCTTTGAGCTCCTTGCTAAATATGGCTTGAATGCATTTTACCATGGTGAACTTGCCAACTCATTTGCTAGCGACTTAGCCGAAGCTGGCAGCTCTATTAGCCTACACGATATAAATCAAACTCAAGCAAGTGTAGTAACTGCACTTACTGCCAATCTCTGCGGAATAGATTGTTATAACCTACCAGCCCCAACGCAAGGTGTTCATTCACTTCAAATAATTGCGGCAGTTAATAAGTTAAAACATTTGGCTAAAACACCAGCCGATTGGACTCACTTAATTGTTGAGGCAACAAAACAAAGCTTTGCGCAACGACCGAATCTTTGGGCTGATCCCCAGGCACTTAGCTCAGACTACGACAATGCATTAACTGATCAACACTTAACTGAGCTTGCTAATAATATTGATATGAACAAAGCCCAGCAATGGCCATTTGACTCTGAACCAGGAGATACTGTTTGGATGGCCGCAAGAGACAAAAACGGTCAACTCGTTAGCTTCATACAAAGTGTCTATTGGGAATTTGGTAGTGGCATACTAATGAGTGAAGGCGGCTTTGTATGGAATAACCGCGGCCTTAGTTTTAATTTAAATAATAATGATAATAACACGCTCGCAGCAAGCAAAAAGCCTGCGCATACATTAAACCCTGCTCTGGCCAAGTTTTCTGATGGTCGTCGCTTAGCCTATGGAACCATGGGTGGTGAAGGTCAACCACAAACACAAGCGGCGGTTTTTGCAGGTTACGCATGGCGTGGTAAATCAATCAACCAAGCTATTAGTGATCCTCGCTGGTTACTTGGCCGAACATGGGGTGATACTAGCAGCAATTTAAAAATTGAAGAAAGCTTAGCGGCTGATATTAAAAATGAATTAAACCAACGCGAACATGATTGGGTAAGTGTTGCCAACAATAATGAAATGATGGGCCATGCCGGGGCTATATTAGATGCGCCTAACAACCTTGAAGCGGCAACAGATCCTCGTTCAGATGGCCGTGCAATAGTAACTACAGCAGGAAGACAATGTCAGAAATAATTAATCAATGGCCGATTATTGCGGCCCTAATAGCAACCGGAATATTTGCCGGTATTTTAGCGGGTCTATTTGGCGTTGGCGGCGGCATTGTTATTGTGCCCGTTCTGTATTTTTTATTGCAAGGTTTTGGTGTGAGCCCTGAGTCCGCGATGATGATAGCAACAGCAACATCACTTGCGACCATTGTTCCTACGTCAATTTCATCAATTCGATCACATCATTTAAAAGGCAATATTGATGTCGCATTAGTTCAATTTTGGGCCCCTTTTATTTTAGTAATGGCCGTTGTCGGTAGTTACTTAGCGCACTCTATTCAAGGCAACGCCTTGGTGCTCATGTTTGCTTGTATTGCCATTTTAGTAAGCTTAAATATGCTCTTTAGAGCAGGAGCTCCCGCTTTGGTAAATCAATTACCTGGGAAGTTTGGCCAAGCCATAATGGCAAGTATTGTGGGCGGATTATCGGTTATGATTGGCATAGGAGGCGGTACAATTGGCGTGCCTATGTTAAATGCGTTTAATGTTCGCGCTCATGTTGCTGTAGGCACTGCTGCTGTATTTGGCTTACTCATTGCACTTCCTGGTGTGATTACCTTATTAAGTATTGGCTCTATGCCAACCGATGCTCCCCTAGGCACATGGGGTTTAGTTAACCTGCCTGCCTTTTTACTTATCATTCCACTCACTATTTTGTTTGCGCCCATTGGTGTAAAAATAGGTAGTACGCTGGATCAAAAACAATTAAAGCGAGCCTTTGCCATAGTGCTAATGATCACTGGTATTCGTATGCTTATTCAAACTCTTGGAGCATAAACATGTTTAATAACACGCAAATTCAAACTTTAAACCCACCGCAACGCTTGTTAATGGGACCTGGACCAATAAATGCCGACCCTCGCGTATTACGAGCAATGTCTGCTCAGCTTATTGGTCAATATGATCCTGTAATGACCGGGTTTATGAACGAAACTATGGCACGCTTCCGAGAAGTATTTAAAACAAAAAATCAATGGACCATGTTAGTAGATGGAACTTCTCGTGCAGGTATAGAGGCAGTGCTTTGTTCTATTTTACGTCCTAACGATACTGTACTGGTGCCAATTATGGGCCGCTTTGGTCACTTACTTGCTGAAATTGCTGAGCGTGTAGGAGCAAAAGTACATACCATTGAAGTGCCTTGGGGTGAAGTGTTTTCACCAGAGCAAATCGAAAAAGCGATTGTTGATGTAAAACCCCACGTACTCGCTATGGTTCAAGGTGATACTTCAACAACCATGAACCAGCCACTTCAATACATCGGCGATATTTGTCAAAAACATGATGTACTATTTTATTGTGATGCTACCGCTTCTATTGTAGGTAACGAGCTACCTGCAGATGAATGGAAACTCGATGCACTTTCTGTTGGTTTACAAAAATGCTTGGGCGGCCCATCGGGATCTGCACCTTTAACACTGAGTGATAAGTGTGCCGATTGGATCCAAAAACGTAAAAAAGTAGAAGCAGGTATTCGTACTGCTGATCATGAAGATGGCAGTGAGCCTTTTGTTCGCTCTAATTATTTTGATTTAGGCATGATCATGAATTACTGGGGCGAAGAACGCTTAAACCACCATACTGAAGCCACCAGCATGTTGTATTGTGCATCTGAGTGCGCACGTATTGTAATTGAAGAAGGTGTAGATAACTGTGTTGCACGACATAAGTTACATGGTGATGCCATGCTCAGCGGTATTCAAGCACTCGGCTTAAATGTGTTTGGTGATTTAGATCATAAAATGAATAACGTGTTGGGAGTTTATATACCAGCAGGGATTAATGCCGACCATGTTCGTGGGCAAATGCTGACAGATTTTGGTATCGAAATTGGTACTTCATTTGGCCCCTTGCATGGCAAAATTTGGCGTATCGGTACAATGGGTTATAACGCCCGTAAAGACGCCGTACTGCAAACTCTTGCAAGCCTAGATGCATGCCTGCACGCCAATGGCTATAAAGGCCCAAAAGGCGAAGCAGCCCTCGCAGCCCTTTCTCATTATAAATAAAAGTTAAGGATTAGCATGACATCTACAAACTCACAACACAGCCGTTTATTAAATAAAGAACTGGCGAAAAGCCAAGCAAAGCGTTCATTAGAGCGATGTAAAACGCTCAGTGAGATATCACAAATGCAAGGAGGAATTCATCGCGAGTACTTATCAAAAGAGCACCAAGAATGTAACCGTGTTACTGCTAAATGGATGAATGATGCAGGCATGCAAACATGGCAAGATGAGGTGGGTAATCTATGGGGTCGTTTAGAGTCATCTAATCCAAATGCCAAACGTTTAATTATTGGCTCTCACTTAGATACGGTACCCAATGCTGGCGCTTACGATGGTATTTTAGGTGTACTTTTAGCTATAGAGGTTGCAGCCCTTGCTCACAAACTTAAACTCGATTTACCTTTTCATTTAGATGTAGTGGGGTTTTGTGATGAAGAAGGCACACGCTTCGCCACTACTTTAATTGGCTCAAAAGCATTGGCTAATGAGTTTGACCCGCAATGGTTAAATATTAAAGATACAAGCGGGATCACAATGCGCCAAGCCATGTTTGATTTTGGTCTAATCCCTGATGACTTCACAAAAGCCGCATTAAATAAAAACCAACTACTGGGTTATTGGGAAACCCACATTGAGCAAGGCCCAGTTCTTGAATCAGTTAATCAAGCATTAGGTGTGGTAACGGCTATTGCTGGTGCAAAAAGAGCCATGATCACCTTAACAGGACAAAGTGGTCATGCAGGCACTACACCAATGAATTTACGCCAAGACTCATTGGCCGGTTGCGCAGAGCTAACCCTGGCAATTGAACAACTTGCGAAACACGCAACAAACAGCGAGGTAGCAACTGTTGGCCAAATACATGCATGCCCAGGTGCCACAAATGTCATTGCCGGTAAAACCACAATAAGCCTTGATGCTCGAGCACAAAATGATCAAGATTTAACTAATTTACTTGCCGCAATACAAACTCGCGCAGAGCGAATAGCAAAGCAGCGTAATCTAACCCTCGATTGGCAATGGACTCACGCTGCCGATGCAGTTGCTTGCGATGAGAAAATTCAACAATTATTTGCAAGCGCCTGCGAGTTTAATAATCAGGCATCTCCTACTTTGGCTTCTGGTGCTGGTCACGATGCTATGGCAATCGCCGCTATTTGTCCGGTTGGTATGTTATTCATACGCAGCCCAGGCGGTGTAAGCCACCACCCCGCAGAAACTGTAATCGATGACGACGTAACTAAAGCGCTGAGCGTTTTGTATAGTTCGCTTGTGCTTTATGTAAAAGAGCTAAATAGCTAAGTTTATAAAAATCCCGCTTTTACCCTGATACTGACAAAACAACGCTTACAGGATATTAATCTTAATGTCCCTTTAACAGTCTGATCCTATTTGAATACACGTATGGCTCTAGGATAAAACAATACACTTAATGAAAAGGCTACTTAAAAAGTAGCCTTCATTGCACATCTCATAGAGTGTTATTTAACAATTAAAAGTGCCATTTAACTAACAAGTTTGGGTTGTTCTCCGTTTCACCATCTACACCAAATTTGTTTTTCCAAAATACGTACTCAATACCAACATCAAGTCGGCCCGTGTCTAAACCCAGCATAGGTGCAATGTTATATTTGATTTGCGAAGTAAAGTTGAAGCCTCCTTCATTTTTACCAAACATAGTATCAGCCCCATCAACAATATCTAAAAAACCATCGTAGCGGAAGTTACCTTCGTCAATCCCCCAAACCACTGTGATCTGATTGTTATCGCCTCTATCTATACCTATGTCATCTTGAAAACGACGATAATAAGCCACTTTAAAGTACTTAAACCCTGGTACATCAAAAGAAAGTCCGCCCCCAAATAGATAGTTATTTTGATCTGTTGCACCAGAGCCATACTCAGTTTGTAAGCCTAAAAATACCTCAGTAACAAAACTATCTTCTGGAGTGTAAAGCGTTGGATTAATGTTCAGCTCACCATAAACATCATCAGGGTTACTCAACCTATCCATAAAGAAGAAGGTACTCCCCCAAGTATGGCCTGAAGCATGCTCAATAGTCACAACCGTTCGGTCATCTTCAGTGCTTGAAAAAGGCTCTAAATAATCGGCGCCTTGTAATCCAGTAATACTAAAATCAGACCATAACTGTTTAGCTGATACACTTGTTGAGCAAAAAGTAATTGCAGTTACTAATGCTAGTTTTTTTATTGCTTTGATTTTCATTGTTTTTTCCATCTATTTAAATATAGAACACTCTATTTAAGCTGGTCAGTACTTGCAGAATAATTTTCTGGTAACACCAACGTCATGATAATTGCGGTTATACCGGATACTGTAACTGCACTGCCAAATATAGCGGTTACTAACTTCGGTGCGTTTACAAATAACTCTGGTACAAAACTCACCCCAAGACCTAGCCCCAAGCTAACGGCTATGATAAGTAAGCTTCTGCGGTTTATTTTTTCACTGGCGAGAATTTTGACTCCAGCGGCAGCAACAGTGCCAAACATAACGAGGGTAGCCCCACCTAATACAGGCTTAGGTATATTTTGCAGTACAGCCCCAATCACTGGAAACAGACCCAAAATAGCTAAAATACAACCAATCCATAAACCAATATGTCTACTGGCCACACCCGTTAGCTGAATAACCCCATTATTTTGACTAAAAGTTGTATTAGGAAAGGTATTAAATGCAGCAGCAATCATCGAATTTACGCCGTCACCTAAAATGCCACCACGGATCCGCGCTAAATAGCTAGGCCCTTTTACAGGTAGTTTAGACACAGCACAATTAGCAGTAATATCACCTGTTGATTCTATTGCTGTAATTAAATATAAAAAGCCAAAGGCTATCAGTGCACCAAAATCAATATTAAAGCCATATTTAAAAGGTAGCGGAATGGCAACTAAGTCAAACTCGCCCATTTTAAATTCACTAATACCCAACATAATTGCCATTAACCAACCTACCAGCATAGCAACCACAACAGCTGTTAACCTTATCCATTGGTTTTTACTGGCATTTAGTAGCACAACTAATGCAACCACTGAAAAGCCAACAATTAAGTTACTAGCCGATGCAAACTTTTCTGGCATATTGGTCAGTAACCATTGCCCGCCTCCAATATCAGTCATACCGACTTTAATGAGATAAATCCCTATCGTGGTGATCACTACACCGGTGACAACGGGTTTGATTATTTTTTCAAGCTTCTCTATAAAAAAGCTAATCAGAATTTCCACTATTGCAGCTAAAAAACACACCGCAAATATAGTGCCCAGCACCTTTTCATTCGTGCCACCCGTAGCTTTTACGGTAAATCCCGTCGCTAAAATAGTTCCTAAAAAAGCAAAACTAGTTCCTTGCACACAAATGAGTCCTGCACCGATAGAACCAACACGCTTGGCCTGAATAATCGTGCCCACTCCAGACACAAAAAGCGCCATACTGATCAAGTAAGGAATTTCACTACCTAAACCCAATATTCCACCTATAACAAGGGTGGGTGTGATAATTCCCACAAAGCTTGCCAATACATGTTGGAGCCCTGCAAAAAATGACTCAGTTTTCCCTGGTATCTCGTCTACTGCGTAAATAATATCGTCCGGCGCACTTACTGTATGAGACATATAAACCTCTATGTTTGCAGCGAGTTAGCTGACTGCTTATCTGGCTAACTCGCGATTAATTAAGATAGCCTGCTATTTCAGCTGCCCTTGGACACCTTCCACGTAAAAGTCCATAGCTAATAAAATTTTATCCGCTATGGTTTTACCAGCATCAATAATTAACTCTCCTTGTTGGTTTTTAATTGGTCCACTAAACGGATGAAACTCCCCTTTTGCTATTTTTTCAGAGATAGCATTAACCTCAGCAACAACATTCTCAGGAATATCTTTACTCAGTGGTGCTAAGCGAGTCATACCAGCATCAATGCCTTTCCAAACATCTTGCGATTGCCATTTATCATCAAGTACTTGCTGTACACGCTCAGCATAAAATTCATCCCAATGGTGAACCGCAGCCGTTAAATGGGCTTTTTTGCCATAATTACTCATATCTGAGTGATAACCGATTGCGTAAATACCTGCCGCCTCTGCAGCTTGTAAAGGTGCTGGAGAATCAGTGTGTTGAGTAATTACATCAACGCCTTGATCTATCAGGCTATCTGCGGCTTCACGTTCTTTACCGGGATCAAACCAGCTATTCACCCAAACAACTTTCACTTTTGCATTAGGCTTAACTGAGCGCAGCCCCAAGGTAAATGCATTAATGCCACGAATGACTTCAGGGATTGGAAACGCAGCAATATAACCAATGCTGTCTGACTTACTCATATGCCCTGCAATTACACCCGTTAAGTAACGGCCTTCATATATTCGGTCAAAGTAAGTTGCTACGTTTTTAGCGCGTTTATAACCAGTTGCATGTTCAAATTTTACCTGAGGAAAGCGCTTAGCTACTTTGATGGTCGGGTTCATATAACCAAACGAGGTGGTAAATATTAAATCATGACCACTTTTAGCTAATTGTGTAATAACACGTTCGGCATCAGCACCTTCAGGTACACTTTCAACAAAAGTAGTCTCTATTTTATTACCAAATTTTTCTTCTAAATAGTGACGACTTGTATCATGGGTATAAGTCCAACCAGCTTCACCAATTGGGCTTACATATACAAAGCCAACCTTTACACTCTCTTTTGCAGACGCTACAGCGCTGACACTTAAACCTATCGCTATGCCTATTCCTGTAATCAGTTTTTTCATTATTATTCTCCGTTTTGTAATTTTTGATCCTGTTAAGCTGTTTGCTTATTACTTTTTGCTATTTTTCATTTACTTAATGACCTTTATGCCAAGGTTTACCCAGCCACATTGGTTCATACATTTTTAGTTTCTGTTTATTTTTGCTGAGCATAATCAACACGATTAACGTTGCACCATATGGCAGCATGGCTAATAAATTAGATTCAACGGCAAGACCAAATGCCTGAGCAACCAAATGCATAATGCAGGCAAAACCAAACAAATAAGCGCCTAGCATTACTCGCTCAATGCGCCAACTTGCAAACACCACCAAAGCAAGCGCTATCCATCCGCGCCCAGCAGTCATGTTCTGAGTCCAAAGAGGCGTGTAAGCCAATGAAAGGTATGCACCTGCGATACCTGCCAACGCGCCACCAAACATCACAGCTAAATAGCGAGTACGCATTACCGGTAATCCTAAGTTATTACCAACATTTGGGTTTTCGCCTATAGCACGTATAGCAAGGCCTGCGCGGTGATATTTAAAAAACAAATAAGCCGCTATGACCAATACCCAACTTAAATACACGATGGCATCTTGTGAAAAAATGGCTTTTCCTAATACTGGGATCTGTTCAAACCCGCTAATTGCTAACGTAGGCAGAGCATTAATAGTCTTACCCTCATAATCAGCACCTAAAAAAGCCGATAAACCGGTGCCGAAAATAGTCAATGCTAATCCTGCGGCAACTTGGCTTGCATTTAAGTGCAGAGCAACAAAAGCAAAGATAAGTGATGCTATGACGCCAACAAGTGCCGCAACACTAAACCCTATAAACAAGTTGTCACACTGATACATAGTGATAAACCCAGCAACAGCGCCAAGTAACATCATGCCCTCTTGGCCTAAATTTAAAGTGCCACTTTTTTCACACACCATTTCACCTAGCGCTACTAGCAACAAAGGTGTACCGGTGCGAATAGTGGCGTAAAGAATATTACTAATTACATCTAAATCCATTATTTAAGACTCCTTTACGGCATGAATTTGCTGTGTTTTTTGTTGTTTAAATGGCAGCGATAATTTGCAGCGATAGCCAATAAGTACATCGCATGAGAGTAAGTAAAACAGCATAAGGCCCTGCAAAATACCGGTCATGGCATTGGGTAAGCCCATCGTTATTTGTGCAAGCTCGCCACCCATATAGATAAGCCCCATTAATAACCCAGCAAAGGTAATTCCTACTGGATGTAACCGCCCCAAAAAGGCCACAATAATGGCAGCGTAGCCATAACCTGGGGATATTTGTGGCACTAACTGTCCTATTGGCCCGGCGACTTCACCCGCCCCTGCAAGACCAGCTAAAGCTCCACTAATAATGAATACTCCAGCGATTAAAAAACTGCGTTTATAACCCGCCATTTTTGCCGCCGATGCATCAAGGCCCAGTACTTGGATTTGAAAGCCAACAAAGGTTTTACTAATAAAGGCCCAAGTGGCACATAATGCTAAAAGTGCGAACGCTAAACCCAAGTGCAAACGAGTTCCATCAAATAGCACAGGAAGCAAAGTACTATCGCCAAACAAAGCGCTTTCAGGAAAATTGAACCCGTCGGGGTCTTTTAAAGGCCCGTGGACAGCCCAAAGCAATATATTTACTGCAATATAATTGAGCATAATGGTGACTAATATTTCGTTGGTGTTTAAACGCAGCTTCATAAACGCGGCAAGTCCCGCCCACGCCATACCACCTGTGATCCCTGCGAGTAAGGTAAGCGGCATAGCCATCACACTGGCTGAATCGGCAAACTGCACAGCCACTGCACTGGCGCATACCCCGCCAATAAGTAATTGTCCTTCGGCACCTATATTCCAAACGGCTGCTCTATAACAAAGGGCTAACCCATACGCACATAATAAAATTGGAATGGTCATAACAAGTAACTCTGTTACCCCATACCAATCAGCAATCGGCGCAATCAGTAGAGTGTGTAAAGCCGTTAATGGCTCGTGGCCCAGTAACGCAAAAAGTGCATAACCGGTAATTAAAGTGAGGAAAATAGCCAATACTACTGAGAGATAACTCCACATATTAGAGCGTTCAACTCGTGGCTCTAACTTAATCATGCTATCGCTCCTTGTGCTTGGTGCTGATCAATAAAATCACCTGCCATCCATTGGCCCAATTGCACTAGCGGTACTCTATCTGTATTTAAAATAGGGGAAAGTTTACCGTCACAAATGGCACCAATCCGGTCGCAAATTTTATAAAGCTCATCTAAATCTTCAGAAATGACTAATACCGCACATCCTTCATCACGCAGTTTTAAAATAGCTTCATGAATTGCAACTTGAGCTCCTATGTCTACTCCCCATGTTGGGTGTGACATGACTAACAACTTAGGGTTTTGCTCTACTTCGCGGCCAATAATAAACTTTTGTAAATTACCACCCGATAGGCTGGCCGCATTAGTTGCGCTACTAGGTGTTTTAACTTTGTATTTTTTTATGATTTTTTCAGCAAGCTCGCTGATTTTCTGCTTCACTAAAAAACCATTTTTAACTAACCCGCTGTCAAAACTAGTAAGCAGGGTATTTTGCGCCAAATCCATATCAGGAACGGCGCCACGTCCGAGCCGATCTTCAGGCACACATGCCATTCCAAGGCGACGACGTTGCAAGGGGCATAATGAATCAACTGCAGTAGTTTTAAATTTTATTGCACTGCTATTAGCTTGTTGATGCTCGCCTGAGAGTGCTTTAAGTAATTCTTCTTGACCATTACCAGCAACCCCTGCAATCCCTACTATTTCACCTTGTTGAACGGTAAAATTAATATTCTCAAGAGCTGTATCAAATAATGCCTGCGCTTTAGTGGTTAAACTATCAACGGTTAGAAAGTCACTTATGCCACTAGCGCGACGAGTTTGATTGCTAATAGGTGTATCATCGCCAACCATTAACCGTGCGATTGATTCACTAGTTTCATTTTTAGGAATGCAGTGTCCGCTTACTTTTCCTGCTCGCAAAATAGTTGCGCTATCGCAAAGCTCAATGACCTCATGTAATTTATGGCTAATAAAAAGTACTGAGCAACCTTCTTTTTTAAGTTTTTTTAACGTTTTAAATAGTGCCTCGACCTCTTGTGGGGTCAGTACTGATGTGGGTTCATCTAGTATCAGCAACTGTATATCAAGTAATAAACACCTTACTATTTCTACTCTTTGACGCTCACCTGTTGCCAGTGTTGATACCAATCTATGTGGGTCAAGTGGCATACCGTAACGCGCCGATGTTTTGCTAATTCGACTGGCTAAGGCACTGCCGCGCCCAGCTAACTTTCCCAGCGACAATTCGATATTTTGTGCAACCGTTAAGGTTTCAAATAAAGAGAAATGCTGAAACACCATGCCAATACCTAAATCGCGAGCATCGGCAGGTTGTTTGATATTCATAACTCTGCCATTAAAAAACATGTCCCCTTGGTCAGGTTTAACTACACCATAGAGCATTTTCATTAATGTACTTTTACCTGCACCGTTTTCGCCAAGCAATGCATGCACCTCGCCATGTTTTATTTTTATTGTTACGCCATCGTTAGCGATACAGCCGGGATAACGCTTGGTCATCCCCTGCATAGTAAGGCGGTATTTTTTATTCATTATTTTCACCTTTTCGTACTTATTAGTTTATTAGTCGCTTGAAAAAACAAGCTGACCAAATGGTCAATAATGGCATGGTATCTGCAATTAACTTACCAAGATGAAAATATTTTTTACTAATGTGCGTAATAACAACAACAGAAAGTAAACGCCAAGCCTTTAAAAATCAGGGCCTTATAAAAGTTAAGGGGATATGTGTGATTCAGTTTTTATTAAATGACACGCCAATTGCAGTGCAAGAATGTTCGCCAAGTCTCACCATGTTGGACTGGCTTCGCACCAAAAAAGGGAAAATAGGCACCAAAGAAGGATGCGCAACAGGTGACTGTGGCGCGTGCACAATTTTAGTCGGTGAAGAACATATAGATGCAAATGGACAACTACGTTGGCATTACAAAACAATGAATAGTTGTTTACTGCTTTTAGGGAATGCTAATGCAAAACATATCGTTACTGTAGAAGCGGTCACGACAGGGCTTTACCCAACACTTACTGAGCTCCACCCAGTGCAACGAGCATTAGTTGAATGCCACGGTTCACAATGTGGTTTTTGTACGCCTGGCATAATAATGAGTATGCTCGCTCTGTATATTAATCACCAAACATACCCAGGCAAAAAAGCGGTTATTCATGCCCTTGGAGGTAACCTTTGTCGCTGCACAGGCTACAGTCCTATATTACTTGCAGCCGAAAAAGCCTATAGCTACGAGCGCAGCGATGAACCGTACTCAGCTATGGCTGCAAACTTTAAAGCCAAGCTCTTTGCAAACTTAGATGACATTCCTTTTTTAAAAAGTGGCCCTCGAAAGTTTTACTTACCACAAACAGTACAACAGCTTGTTGAGTTAAAGGCACTTTATTCACATGCTCACCTTGTTGCAGGTGGTACTGACTTTGCTATAGAGCTGAGTCAAAACATGCTATTGCCCGACATCATCATCTCACTTTGCCAAGTGAAAGAACTTAGCCAATTAACTGATAATCATGGTGAGCTACAAATTGGTGCAGCCCTACCCTATAGCCAATTTACTCACCTCTTTTACAGTTATTATCCTGAGTCGAAAGAGTTGTTTGAACGATTAGGTTCAAGCCAAGTAAGAAATAGTGGCACCTTAGGTGGCAGCATTGGTAACGCCTCACCAATTGGCGACCCTGCACCACTTCTAATCGCACTTAATGCAACGATCGAGTTACTCAGTAGCACAGGCTCTCGCACCATTGACGTGGCAGACTATTTTGTTGATTACAAAAAAACGCTGATAAGAAATGATGAAGTGATCACTAAGGTGACAATCCCAAAACGTCCTAAATCATTAAAACTTGCTTGTCATAAAATTTCTAAACGATTTGAAGATGATATTTCTACAGTTTGCTTAGTGGTTGCACTCGAGCATGAGCAAAACATTATCACATCAGCGCGATGCGCTATGGGCGGAATGGCCGCAATTCCAAAACGCGCAAACCATGTGGAACAACAACTCCTATCTCAGCCACTGCAAGTGAGTTATTTCATAGATGCAGCAAGGGCTATCAGTGATGATTTCTCACCTATGAGTGATGTACGTAGTAGCGCTAATTATCGTCTTACGGTGAGCAAGAACTTAATGCAACGAATCGGCATTGAGTTTTGCCAACCAGCATCATCAATCAACAGCAGTAACATTGCTATTACGAGGATCTCCCATGCGTCACTTTGAAATGGATAAACTTAAAGCGCAAGGCGGCAGCGTAGGTCAATCTAAATACCATGAAAGCGCCATTAAACAAGTATGTGGAAATGCGAACTACGCCGACGACAATCCTGAGCCCTACGGTTGTTTGCATGCTTATCCAGTACTCGCCCCAATTACCAGTGGTTTTATTAAATCAATCGATACCAGTAAAGCACTGCAAGTTGAAGGAGTTAAACGCATTTTATCCGCAGAAGACGTACCGGGTAAATTAGACATTGGCCCGGTATTTCCGGGTGATGTACTGCTTAGCAGTAATGAAATTCAATATCATGGTCAACCGGTCATGATTGTAGTGGCCGATAGTTACGAAATTGCTCGACGTGCTGCTCGTTTGGTCGTTATCGAATGCGAACAAAGCACGCCAATACTCGATATAAAAGAAGCGATTAACAAACAACATTGGGTTAGACCACCGCACTCACTAAAGCGTGGAAACAGTGAGCAAGCGATTCACAATTCGGTTAATCAGCTTAAAGGCGAAATACACATTGGAGGTCAAGAACATTTTTATTTAGAAGGTCAAATTGCCCTTGCTCAGCCAGACAATGATGGTGGCATCCATGTGCAATGCTCAACCCAGCACCCTACTGAAGTTCAGCACTTAGTTGCTAAAATTTTAAAAAAGCCATTTAACTTTGTAAATGTAGAAACCCGCCGTATGGGTGGAGCATTTGGTGGTAAAGAAACCCAAGGTGCACCTTGGGCTTGCCTAGCCGCACTTGCTGTTTATCACTTAGGCTGTGCAGTTAAGATGCGTTTGGCACGTAGTGATGACTTTAAATTAACCGGTAAACGTCACCCATTTTATAATCATTACCATGTCGGTTTTGATGAGCAGGGCTTAATTTCTGGCGCTGATATAACGGTAAACGGTTTCTGCGGTTATTCGCCCGATTTATCAGATGCAATTGTCGATCGCGCGATGTTTCATACCGATAACGCTTACTACTACCCCGCAGCCACCATTACCGGGAATCGCTGTAAAGTAAACACCGTAAGTCACACCGCTTTTAGAGGATTTGGTGGCCCACAAGGTATGATCATGGCTGAGCTCATTATGGATGATATAGCAGCTAAATTAGGTAAAGATCCACTTGAGATCAGAAAGCTAAATTTATACGCAAAAGACCGTGATACGACTCCTTATCATCAAAAAGTAGAGCAGCATATTTTAAAAGATATGATCGCAGAGCTTGAACAAACAGCACAATACTGGGCACGCAAGGAAACAATAAAAGCATTTAATGCCGCATCGCCCATTATTAAAAAAGGCCTCGCGATGACCCCTGTTAAATATGGTATTTCGTTTACAGTACAACACTTAAACCAAGCTGGGGCACTGGTTCATGTTTACAGTGATGGGTCTATTCATTTAAATCATGGTGGCACCGAGATGGGCCAAGGCTTAAACACAAAAATAGCCCAAATAGTGGCCCATGGATTTGGTGTTGATTTTGATGCCGTAAGTATAAGTGCCACCAGAACCGATAAGGTCCCTAACACCTCCCCTACTGCGGCATCGAGTGGCACCGACTTAAATGGTATGGCCGCACTTGATGCCGTAAACACGATTAAAGAGCGGTTGATTGGCTTTATCAGTTCTCATTTTAATTCCCCTAGTGAGAGCGTTGTATTTAAAAATAATTTAATTACTTTTAGTCAAGGTGAAATCAGCTTTAATGAGCTTGCTAATTTAGCTTATATGAACCGTATATCACTGTCGTCAACCGGTTATTACGCCACACCTAAAATTCATTACGATAGATCTAAAGGTGAAGGCCGACCATTTTTCTACTATGCCCACGGAGTTGCGATGAGCGAAGTAGAAGTAGACACGCTTACTGGTGAGAATACTGTTACCCGGGTCGATATTTTGCATGATGTAGGAAGCTCAATTAACCCTGCGCTCGATGTAGGTCAAATTGAAGGCGCTTTTATTCAGGGGATGGGGTGGCTCACAACCGAAGATTTACAATGGAATGATAAAGGGCAATTGGCAAGTTTTGGACCTGCCAACTACAAAATTCCAGCTATTGGCGATACCCCTGCAGAGTTTAACGTAAAACTATATAACTCAGCCAACCCTGAGACCACTGTTTTTAGGTCAAAAGCAGTGGGCGAACCTCCTTTTATGTTGAGCTTTAGTGTTTGGAGCGCAATACGAAACGCGATTGGCAGCATTGCAGAACATAAATACGCCCCAGTCCTTGATACGCCAGCAACACCAGAACGTGTACTGAACGCGGTAGAACAAACACAACGCTGGGTTAAGGAGCATCAACATGGCTAATTTAAATGAATCCTTTCATGGCTTTCATACCCAAAACTGGGCTCAAGCGATTAGCGAACATGAACAAAGCGGCACTAATTATGTCATTGCAACTGTGCTTGGTACAAACGGCTCTACTCCACGCGGTACTGGCTCAAAAATGGTGATTAGCGGTGAGCATATTTACGACACATTAGGCGGAGGGCATTTAGAGTATGCTGTTATCGAAAAAGCCCGAGAACTACTAGCAAAAAATGAAGCTGCTCAAGTCATTGAACAATTTAATTTAGGCGCAAACTTAGGTCAATGTTGCGGTGGCGCAGCAACCGTTATATTAGAATGCATGCAATGCGAGCGTTTTACCCTTGATATCTTTGGTGCAGGCCATGTAGCACAAGCCTTAATAACCGTGCTGGCCCAATTACCTATACGGATCCGTTGGATCGACAGCCGCGCAGACGTTTTCCCTGAGTTTATTCCAAACAATGTCATTAAAGTTGTCGATGAAGAACCCACCTCACAAGTTAAACATGCGCCAGTAGCTAATAATTACTTAATTCTTACTCATAACCACCAGCTCGATTTTGCCCTCACTCAAGCCATTTTAAAACGCAACGACGCTAACTGGCTAGGGGTTATTGGTTCAGATACTAAAGCACAACGCTTTAAACAACGTTTATCACATCGAGATTTTACACCGGCTCAAATCAGTCTAATGACCTGCCCTGTAGGGCTTGAAAATGTCACTGGCAAGCTGCCGATGGAAGTCGCTATTTCGATTAGTGGGCAACTTATTGGTCTGTACCAAACAACGCATAAACCTATACCTAAGCGCCAAGGACTGCAATGGCGCACATTGAAGAATGCCCTTATTAATGCATCGCAAGAGGATATCGACGCGTGAATAGCATAAAACTAAATACCTTAACCGAGACACAAGCTAAACAAGCATTAACGCACTGCTGCGCCGCCCCAAATTGGGTTGCTGGCATGCTAAAAGCACTGCCATTTAAGAATAAGCAGCAAATGTTTGAATGTGCACAAAACGTCTGGGAAAACCTAAGTGAGCCTGACTACCTAGCTGCATTTGAAGGTCATCCTCAAATAGGTGATTTATCAACACTGGGAAAAAAGTACGCAGCAACAGCACAAAAAGCAAGCCATGAACAAGCAGGCATGAGCCAAGCAAATGAACAGACTTTGCAAACAATGATTGCCCTAAATAAACAATACCTAACTAAGTTTG
Organism: Pseudoalteromonas sp.; assembly: GCF_036960685.1. Lineage (GTDB taxonomy): Bacteria > Pseudomonadota > Gammaproteobacteria > Enterobacterales > Alteromonadaceae > Pseudoalteromonas. Next base: position 67,642 of record NZ_JBALXK010000004.1, read on the forward strand.
GTTTTATTTTTATTGTCTGTGCGAGCGGTAAAACTGCCGAGCAAATGCTTTCGCTTATAGAGCAACGGATAAACAACACTCGCATGACTGAACTACACATCGCGGCTGACGAGCAAGCCAAAATAACAAAAATAAGATTGGAGGCACTACTGTGAATAAAAGCCCTATTACCACCCATATTTTAGATACCAGCACAGGAAAACCCGCAGCTAACGTTGACGTAAAGCTATTTAAACATGCGAATAACGAATGGGTTTTATTAACGCAAGGTCAAACCGATACTGATGGCCGTATTACTGATTGGCTCAAACACCATGTTGAATTTGGTACTTACAAGCTCGTTTTTGATTTAGATAGTTATTATAAAGATCAGCCAACACCGGCTTTTTATCCGCAAGCGCAAATTAGCTTTAGATTACAAGATTCTAAGCACCACCATATTCCATTATTACTTAGCCCATTTGGCTACTCAACATATAGAGGTAGCTAATGATGAGCAACACAAACAAAAGCTTAACCGTGATCTGCGCCGACATACTAGACTTTATTGACGATCCTGCTAAAGCGGGTGAAGATGCACATCGGTTCTTTGCAAAAGGCGCCTTAGTAATACAACATGGTAAGGTAATTAAACTTGGCTTTGAACAAGACATACTGCCAAGCCTCGATAAAACAGCAAAGATTATTCGCCACGATGGCAAACTCGTCATGCCGGGTATGATAGACACCCATATTCACTTACCACAAACAGAAATGGTTGGGGCTTATGGTGAACAGCTACTAACTTGGCTTACGGAATATGCTTTTCCGACCGAAAAAAAGTTTGCTAATGAAGCCTATGCAACACAGGTTTCTAATCAATTTTTAGATGAGTTATTACGCAACGGCACCACCACCGCCCTAGTATTTGGAACAGTTCACCCGCAATCAGTTAATGCTTTTTTTAGTGAATCACAAAAGCGTAATTTACGTATGATCGCTGGTAAAGTCATGATGGACAGAAACTGCCCAGATGACTTATCCGATTGCGCACAAACCAGCTACGAGCAATCAAAGGCATTAATCCAGAAGTGGCATAACACAGATAGATTAAGCTATGCAGTCACACCACGTTTTGCACCAACATCAACCCCAGAGCAATTGCAAAAGTGCACTCAACTACTTAAAGAATACCCTGACACGTATTTGCATACTCACCTATCTGAAAACAAAGATGAATGTAACTGGGTAAAAAGTTTATTTCCAGAAGCAACTGACTACTTAAATGTTTATGAACAGGCCGAAATGGTTCGTAAGCGCTCTGTATTTGCTCATGGTATTCACTTATCTGAACGTGAGCTAAGTTGCTTAGCAGATAATAATGCGGCTATTTCTCACTGTCCTACCTCAAACCTATTTTTAGGTTCAGGGCTTTTGAATTTAAAGGCCTGCGAAGATCACGGCATCAATGTCGGCATGGGCACCGATGTGGGTGCAGGTACTAGTTTTTCAATGTTACAAACGGGCAATGAAGCCTATAAAATTCAACAGCTGCAAGGCCAAAAATTCTCTGCATTTAAGGGTCTTTATTTAGCAACTCTTGGAGGAGCACGCGCGCTTGATTTGGAAGGCACAATCGGCAATTTTGCTATCGGCTGTGAAGCTGATTTTATCGTAATGGACTTTACAGCAACCTCATTTTTAAAGTTTAGAATTAGCCATGCAAAAACCCTTCATGAAAAGCTGTTTGCCATGATGATGCTAGGTGACGATCGCTGTATTGAACAAACCTACATTATGGGTAAAAGCGTTTATAAACGAGACGCGAAACAGCCGTTTTTATCAACCAAAGAACCCGCATTAGCAGAGGCTTAAATCTATGGAAAATTATTTTTTTGAGCTAGCTCATTTAGTATTCCGCTTTTTTCATGTCATTGCGGGCATCGCATGGATCGGTGCCTCATTTTATTTTGCTTGGCTTGATAACAATTTACAAACCCCGCCGCAATGGAAGTTAGACAAAGGTATAAAAGGCGATTTGTGGGCTGTTCACGGAGGTGGATTTTACGAGGTCGCGAAATATCAAAACGGTCCAGAGCAAATGCCACATACTCTGCATTGGTTTAAGTGGGAAGCATATACGACATGGATCACCGGTGTATTGCTGTTTAGCTTACTTTATTATGTAGGTGCCGATGTTTACCTGATTGATAATAGCAAAACGGAACTTGGTAAATTTGCAGCAATTGGGGCATCACTTGGTTTTATTGGCTTGGGTTATGCCATATACCGTTTATTATGTAAAAGCCAACTGGTAAAACATAGCACTGCTTTTATTTTGGTTATTATTGCGCTTCTTGCTGCGTGGACCTTCGCAGTAGATCAGCTATTTAGCGATCGTGCTGTGTACATTCATGTTGGCGCACTTATTGGTACTTGCATGGTGGGTAATGTTTATCACATTATAATGCCCGGTCAACGTTACATGGTTCGTGAAGTCGAAGCAGGGCGAATTCCTGATTCAGCACCAGGACTCAAAGCAAAACTCTGCTCTATTCACAATAACTACGCCACACTGCCTGTGGTGTTTATCATGCTAAGTAATCACTTTCCTTATACCTATAGCCATGATTTTGGTTGGCTAATTTTAATAGCACTATTTATTATTGGTATGTGGATACGGCACTTTTTTAATTTAAAGCATCAAGGCATCAACAAACCATCAGTATTAATTAGTGGTATTGTCGCATTTTTTACACTTATGCTCGCTATTGCACCTTGGCCTACGAGTACAGGAACTACAACGGGTACGGCAAAGATAAGTGATCTGCAAGCGTGGGATATTATTAGTAAACATTGCACTGGTTGTCACAGTGAATCCCCCACTTCAACACTTTTTCAAACAGCGCCACTTGGCTTTAAGCTCGACTCACTTGACCAAGTTAAGCAAGCTCATACTTTGATTCATACCCGCGCAGTTATCACAAAAGATATGCCACTTGCTAACATGACTAAAATGAGGGATGCAGAGCGAGAAACATTAGGTAAATGGTTAATGCAATTAAAGGAGGAGCAGGAACATGACTCAGCACATTAAAAGCGAGTATCCTCGTGATTTAGTTGGCTACGGCCCAGATGTACCTCATGCTAAATGGCCTAATAAAGCCCGTATTGCTGTGCAGGTTGTGCTTAATTATGAAGAAGGTGGCGAGAATTGCGTATTGCACGGCGATCCTGCCGCCGAAACATTTTTATCTGAAATCGTCAGCGCCCCTCATGTTGAAGATCGCCACATAAGTATGGAGTCTATATATGAGTATGGCTCGCGAGCTGGTGTATGGCGACTGCTGAGGTTATTCAAAAAGTACGATATACCCGTGACTGTATTCGCGGTTGCCATGGCGCTTGAACGTCACCCTGAGGTAGCAAGAGCCTTTGTAGCCGCAGGGTTTGAGGTAGCCTGCCATGGTCTTCGCTGGATCAACTACCAACATATTGATAAACAGCTTGAACGCGAGCATATGCAGCAAGCCATCGACATTATTAAAAAGCTCACAGGCAAAAAACCACAAGGCTGGTATACTGGCAGAACGAGCCCCAATACCGCAGCGCTAGTGGTCGAAAACGGGAGTTTTTTATATGATGCTGACGACTACAGCGATGATCTGCCCTTTTACAGTATAAAAGAGGGTAAACCACAACTTATCGTGCCCTACACGCTTGACGTAAACGATATGCGCTTTGCTGCAGTGCAAGGTTTTAATGCTGGAGACCAATTTTTTAATTATTTAAAAGATGCATTCGATACACTCTATGAAGAAGGCGACCCACAAGGTGAAAACACGCCAAAGATGATGTCTATTGGATTACATTGTCGTTTAATCGGCCGACCAGGAAGGATCAAAGCCTTGGCAAAGTTTTTTGAATATGCTCGTTCGTTTGAAGATGTATGGTTTGCAAAGCGTATCGACATTGCAAAGCATTGGCATAAAACACATCCTTATCAGTAAAAATTACTATAAAAAAGCCCAGCTTAACTGGGCTTTGTCTGCAGTATTAAAAATTAGTTAAACGACACAGTCACAATGTTCGAACATACATTTTCTGTGACACATAGTTGGTAGTCATATGCAGGTAACGTGGCATTACGAGCAAAGTCACGGTAACGGCCATTATCTGCGGTTGTACCAACCAACTCGCCATTTCTATATACACTTAGTGTTTGCTCGCCAACTTGTGGCCAACTTAACTCTACGCGCATAGTATTAAGGCGTGTTTTGTTCGCACGTACCAAGCTCAACTCAATTTCAACATCACTCACAACCACTGTTTGCATTGATGTATCTGTATTGCCTTCGCTATCAGTGACCGTCAGGATTACTTCATAATTGCCTGCCTGCGCATAAGTATGGGCTGGGCTTGCATCTGTTGACGTAGCACCATCACCAAAGTCCCAGCTCCACTGCGTGATATCGTTATTTGCATCACGGCTAGTGTCTGTAAAGCTTACTGCAAGGCCTTGTGTGTCAAACTCAAAACCGGCCTCTGGTGGTTGCGGGCTAACTTCGCCAATAGCACTAAAGGTCAATGACCAATTGTTTAAAGTACCCGTGTCAGCTGCAAAGGTATCTTCGACATATAATGTCCAATCACCCGTTGCCACTTCGCCATTAAAATCAGCCAGTGCATAACTTTGTACTAAATCATCAGCACTCCCGCCTGATTGACTATGCAAGGTTGACGTTGTGCCTGTTGGTGAAGTTAACGTAACAATTAAATCACCAATATAACTATGTGAAATATTAATATCTGCTTGAGTCGCAAAAACAGTCAGCGGATCATTTACTGTGATCACTGAACTGATACCAGCCACATCGTTATCGGGAATATCAACTGGGGTTTCATTTGTGTAAGTGAAATCATTTAAGCCCACAGGGTCAACCAATAAACGTACTGACTTTTGCTTAGCAAGCTCACCTGAACTGCCATTTACAGTAAAGTTATAGCTTCCCCATTGGGTAGATTCTAACGTGGGTACCGTTAATGTTACGGTATCGCCCGGCATTGCGGTTGTTGCAGATAAACTCGCCTGCGCCAAATCACTCACTAACTCTAGATCAACAACGCCACTCCAATCTGCAATCGAGCCAATTTCGAATGTATAGGTTGCCGTTTCACCGGCAGTGATCTGCTGAGTAGTTGGTGTTACAGATAATTTAAAGCTTGGTGTTGGATCGGCTTCTTCAAGCGCTCTATTTGCATTAAGGCGTTTACCTGATACTGTTTTACCTTGTAACTGGGTGTTGTCATCACCACTGCTCATTAGCAACTGTTTAAGCTCACTTGTTGATAAATCAGGATTTAGTGACAATACCAAAGCCGCAACACCCGCAACATGCGGCGTGGCCATTGATGTGCCAGAATAAGTAGCATAACCATTACCTGGTACAGTTGAATAGATAGCGCTGCCTGGTGCGCCAAGATCAACACTGGTTAAACCCCACTGAGAAAAATCAGACATATTATCGTTACGATCAGTACTGGCCACTGACAACACGCTTTCATGCTCATAATTTGATGGATAATGTGGGTTTTGATCATTATCAACGGCGTCATTACCTGCAGCAGCAACAAATAAAATGTCCGCTTGCTCACTGGCTGTGATCGCATCAGCAAGTGCTTGGCTAAAGCCACCACCGCCCCAACTATTATTCAGTACGCGAACATTCACACCATCATTTTTTAAGCTCACCATGTAATCAATACATTTAATTGCATCGGATGTAGAGCCTGAGCCTGACGCATCTAAGAATTTACAACCAACGATCGCCGCTTCATGGTTAACACCCACGATACCGTTATTATTATTGCCTGTGGCGCCAATAGTTCCTGATACATGGGTACCATGACCTTGATCATCCATTGGATCGCCGACATTAGTGATGGCATTAATACCATGCACATCATCTATATAACCATTGCCGTCATTATCGATGCCATCGCCCGCTATTTCATTCGGGTTTATCCACATATTAGCCATTAAGTCGCTATGGCTGTGATCAACACCGGTATCAATAACCCCAATAACAACATCTTTACTGCCTGTGGTGATTGACCAAGCCTCTAGCGCATCGATATCCGCATCTGCTGTGCCACTAGATTGGCCTTCATTATGTAATCCCCACAGCTTTGAAAAATCAGGATCGTTAGGCGCATTGGCAATACTCACGCGATAATCAGGCTCAACGTACTCTATCGCAGCATGAGTTTGCAGTAATTTAATCGCCTGCTTAGTGCTCATTCCTGCAACTTCAAATTTAGCTAAGCGGCCCGATAGAATCGACGCATAGTTGTCGTCAATCCCATCTTTATTTAAATCACTCACTTTCGCTTTTACTAAACTACGAGCTTGACTGCGCATGGCCTGCGAAGTGCCTTTTTTATACATTACGAGTAACGAATTTTCAGCAGCGCGCACGGTTGGCTCTGCGGTCATGGTCGTCACTTGCGCTGCAGCTAAACATGGCAAAAGTGCCAAACTTAAAATAGATAATTTAGTTTTCATATTTTGTATCCATAGTTAGAAATATCAACCTGTCGCATAAATGCAACTAAGATTTGCTAACTTCACTACTTTTGAAATATCACATGGCAAGCTTTATAAATGAACAGAAAAGCCATAACACACAAGAAAAATTCGCATGATCACTAAAAAATCAGTCATTAACACTATTTTTACAGCTTTAGTTGTTAACAACACATTCATTTTTATGAGTTAAAGTAGTAAATACTGCGTTTACTTGATCCCATCATTTATTACCACTTTTTATCTAAAATCGGTAAGTACACTCAATAAAAACCATAACCAACTGAAAATAAAGAAAATAAAAAACCCTAAAAAGAGATGATTTAAGTCTTTTTCAATTCACCATACAGTGATCATTCGTTGATAACGGTACTAACGAGTGCGAGCAGTCAACTGCCACCACAGCGCTACTGTTATCAACATCACTCTTCACTCTCTTTTGCAAGAGTGAGCTTTTTTGCTCTTGATATCACAAAACTTAATCAGCAAGGCATGCTGAAATACAACAACGCAGCTAGTTTGGGTGCTCAATAGCACTGAAATAGTCGCTTTAATAATTATAAGTTAAGGAAAAATCATGAAGTTAAAGAAATCATTATTAACATGTGCAATCGCAATTGCATTAAGTTCAAGCTTTGTTGCACACGCAAATATTGATGATAAAAATCAATCAAGCTCCGTATTAGCAAGCCAAGTCTCTAGTACTGCGGTGGGTAATGTACTCACCATTGAACAAACCTCATTGCAAGGTATTGGTAACGATGTAATGGTCACGCAGCAAGGTGATGGCCTTGAAGCAAACGTAACAAGTTTAGGCGATAACAACAGCATTAGCGTTGATCAAAAACAACTTCAAAACTTGTCGTTAACCTACACCACTGGCGATAACAACACATTAAGTCACACTCAAGATGGTGAGGTTAATGGCGCATTATCTGATATTACGGGCAACGATAACACCGTAACAGTTGCGCAATACGGTACTGGATTTTTTGGTATTAATAACGAAGCGATTAACGTAGTTCAAGGTGACAGCAACGATATTGAAGTAACCCAACAAGATGGCGGCCATTGGTTCTATAACTTTGATTTGCAAGGCAGTGGTAACCAAATTAGCGCATCACAAGCGGGCCTTTTAAATGAAGCGACGCTGTCGCTCATCAGCGGTGACGAAAACACCATTGAAGTGACTCAAAACGGCTTGTTTAACGCTTTTACACTCAATGAACTCGTTGGTAATGCTAATGAAGTTGTGATCGATCAAGATGGTAATTTCAATGCTGTTACCGCTTTATCTATGCGTGGCGATGATAGCAGCTTAGAGGTTGAGCAAGCGGGTGACTCAAATACAGCATCATTCGCGGCTGTTGAAGGTAACGATAACGACCTAGCAATCGATCAAGAAGGCAACAGCAATACGTTCACTTCAGAGTTATTTGCCGGGAATGACAACCAGGTTTCTGTTGATCAGCAACAAGATAATAATCAAGTTGGTGTTGATGTACTCGGTGATAACAACGAACTAACGGTAATGCAAAATGGTGCAATGAACGAAACTTACCTAGGTACACTGGGTGCTGATAATGAGTTTTCAAGCACACAAATTGGTAACGAAAACAGCGCCCATATTGCTAACTTTAATGGTGACGGCAATGATGTTGATTTAGCGCAAGCTGGTGATATGAACACCGCATTGATCCAATCTTCATACCCTGACACATCACTTACATCAAACGATAATGATATTAATATCAATCAACTGGGTAGCACTAACGAAGCAGTTATCACCTTTGCAAGTGTAATCGACAGCAATAATAACACGGTCGATTTTGTACAAAGTGGCGACCTAAATGCGATAGATTTAGTCATGGAAGGTAGCAACCACTCAATTGATATTGCCCAACAAGGCGATATGAATATGGTTGCTGGCATTGACGGCGGTGCATTTGTTGTTGGTGGTGACAATATCAACTTTGAAGTATCACAAGTAGGTAACGGTAACTTGGTCGAAGGCTACATTACCAATTCTAATAGCTCTGTGATCATCACCCAAGTAGGTGATTACAACACAGCTACTGTGACCCAAGAATAGGAATATTGGGGGGGCATGCCCCCCCCCATATTGAAACAGATGTTAGTGAAAACCTTTATTACAGCCCTAAGCTTACTGTTTTTAACCACATTCACAGCCTTATCTCAAGGTGCTGAGGAATTAGAGATAGATGGCCTAGTGCTTGATCGCAGCATTAGCCGTTTTGGTCACCAATTTTATTTTGAATTTTCAAATCTTTGGCGCGACCTACCTTCAACTGCTGGTTTTAATATCGAAATAAAAGAAACAGTACTTCCTCGTGCGGGCACGCAACTGACCTTAGTAATGAATAATCAAATTGTATATATCACCTATTTAGGCCGTCGTTTAGAGCCAATAGATGAGCGTGTGGAACACGCTTTATACAGTGTAATGGATGCAATGGCGCGCTCTAATTTACATAAAGCGTCGCCTGATATGGCAAAAAATGGATGGTAAAATGACCCCCTACTCAATAAAAAATATCACAACAATAATAGCCCTGTTATTTCCCTTATCAATCTCTGCCACAGAGCTTGTGTATACGCCTATTAACCCGAGTTTTGGTGGTAGCCCGCTCAATGCCAGTATGTTGCTCAACAAAGCACAAGCACAGAACAAACATAAAGCGCCAATCATTGAGCAAAGCTACGCGGAGAAATTTCAAGACTCACTGGAGCGAACTTACTTAAATCGTATGGTAAGAGAGATCACCGATATTGCCTTTGGTGAAGATATAGACGAAAGTATTTTTAACCAAGACTCAATTTTTTTAAGCGGCGATTATGAAATTCAAGTGATCACCAGTACCGTAGATTCAATAACTGTGCGAATCACCAACACCACCGACAACAGTGTTGTGGTGATTGAAGTGCCGAGGTTTAGCTAAATGAAATCGCTATTCATTGCAGTACTCAGCCTTACTTTATCCGCATGCAGTAGCATGGGTAATTTGATCCCACCATCACAACAACAAGCAACCAGTTTGGAGCCAACGCAAACTTTCCAAGCATTACAAAAATTGCCTACCCCAGCAGGCAGTATTGCGGTTTCAGTTTACTCCTTTCGCGATCAAACTGGGCAATATAAACCACAAGGTAATGTCAGCTCTTTTTCAACCGCAGTCACTCAAGGCGCTAACTCAATTTTAATGCAAGCGCTGCATGAATCAGACTGGTTTATACCCGTGGAACGTGAAGGCTTACAAAATATCCTGACTGAGAGAAAAATTATTCGTGCCGCGCAAGCAGAGCAACCCAATGCGATAGAACTACCACCCTTAACCACCGCCAAAATAATTTTAGAAGGCGGTATTATTAGCTACGACACCAATGTAAAAACCGGGGGTTTTGGGATGGAATATTTTGGTATTGGCGCATCAGAACTGTACCGAGAAGATGCCATATCAATTTACTTACGCGCGGTGGATGTACGTACAGGACAAGTATTGCTCTCGGTTGCCACTAGTAAAAAAGTGCTTAGCCAAGAAATGCGCGCAGGATTTTTCCGTTATGTAAGTTACAAACGCCTAGCAGAAGCCGAAGCAGGTTTTAGTGATAACGAACCGATGAGTATTTGCGTCACCCAAGCAATTGAAAAAGCCCTCAGTGACTTGGTTATCAAAGGCATCGACAAAGGCATATGGGCAACCAAGCGTAGTTGATCCCCCAACGACAGCCTTAGCAATAACCTGAGCTTTCTAATTCTCCCCTTAATCAGGGAGTTCAGATTAAAGATTAAATCTGTTGCTAAGGCTGTATACTCTTGGCTCACATCAACTGCCTTTACAAAGGAAAGTATATGCCATCAGTCCAAATTGCCCGATATATCATTAGTTTTAGCTGGTTATATCACGGCATATTTCCAAAGTTAGTTCATATTGCCCCACATGAAAAACTGATGACGGCAAGCATTGGTTTTTCAGAATCAATGTCTTACCTAATCACTAAATCGGCGGGTGTGGGTGAGGTTATATTTGCCATGCTGTTATTTGTATATTACCAATCAAAAGTAATCATTGTTTTAAATATCATGGCATTGATTGGCTTATTACTCTTTGTTGTGGCGCTACAACCGCAGCTTTTAATTGAAGCATTTAATCCAGTAACAACAAACTTGCCAATTATTGGCCTAAGCTTAGTGCTATTAAATAACCTAAAGGCTCAGCCCAATAACTAACTTGGTAAATCCCCCCTGCTAGTAGTTATTGCCAACGGCAATGCATAATCCTGCAATACAGAAAAAGAATAACCACGACAAGTGCTTACCTCGAGTAAACGCCAGCGACATAATGCCACTTAAAATAAACACCACAGCAATAATATGTAGAATATCAATGCTGTAATTGCCGCTTGGGTGCAATATACAGCAGATGATCGCCGCAAAGCCCCACCACGCAATGGTGGTTAAGTGCCAAGCAAATCGCAACACCCGCTTTGTAAACCAATCACTGCCTAATAATTTTGGTAAATTGTCGCGTTTAAATAAGCGGATCAAAATATACTTCTCACCCAAGTATGAGTGAACAATTCCGCAAAATAGCAATAAAAGTGCTGCAGCTTCTAACATAGTGACCCTTATGTCCGTTTCAAAATAACCTAACCGTTAAAGCGTTACGCATGCGCTCGAAGTAACTGAGCTATCGCGGCAAGCTCACTGTCATCTGCTCTTTCACAATCGTGGGATGATAAATACCCTTGGTACTTTTCTATAAATGGCCCGAATGTCGGCTCTATATGGTGAAAATCAGATCCACTACCGGTACCATGCATTGGCGATAGTTTGCTATGCAGATGATCAATTTCGTACCCTTCTAAAAACATCCCAGTTCGCCCCACACCATCCAGTGCAGAGTCTAAAATAAGGGCCACTTTTTTAGTCGCTACTATCAGTTTTTCAAGTACGTGATCAGATTGCGCAAAGGCATAGCTTGAAAGGTGCTGTTTAGGAATAACCACCGTCGCCCCTTTGGTATTTGGGTAGATAGTTAAAAAAGCCAAATGTTCATCGTCTTCCCACACTTTATGGCAAGGTTCTTTACCCGAAACAATATCGCAGAAAATACATTGCGTCATAATTCATCCTTGAGCTTTCTAGATTTTTATAGCTACTCAATCATTAAAATAGCTATAACCCGTTAAGTTAAAAACAGTATATTAAACAGCAAATATACCGATTTCAACTACATTCATATTTTTGCTTTACGTTGTTCAGTTAGTTCTGTAATGGCAACCTAATCGCCATATAGCGCTGTGCCCAATTAGATAATTCGATGCGATTGCGTGAATTAGTTTTTTTAAACGCGCTATAAAGATGGGTTTTTACTGTGTGGTCACTAATATTCAAACGCTCGGCGATACTATGATTATTCGCCCCTTGTGCGAGTAAATAGATCACTGATTTTTCACGTTTAGTTAGATTTGATAATGCTTCAGGTTCACTATCTGCATCGTGATTAGATTGCGGCTCAAAACGACTTACCATGGCCAGCACTTCATTAAATGTCGCTGATATTATCTTGCGACTAAACCAAAGCTCATCATTAATTATTCGCATTAATCCTGTGAATACATCTTCGGGTAAATCATTATTATAAAAAACACCTTTAAAATTATTAAGTAACAGGTTTTTTTCACAAATAGCATCTGACTGCGCATTAAACACAATAACCGGTTTCACTTTAGCCAATGCCAATAAATCTGCTGGAATTAAGTTTTGCCAATTACAGCCATTGCTATCAATTAAAAAAAGGTCAAACTCATTGCGATTGTTACAGTGAGGTAGACTATCGTCCATCTTCACTTTGCTAAAAAAAGCATCTAAAATTTTAATTAAGTAGGGATAGCACTGCGAGCGCACAGGCATTTTTAAAACAGTTTTAATAAATACAGAAGTTGGTTGAATCATTGCATCTCGTCCTTGAAACATTTTGTTTACAATACCTAAATCAACTACAACATTCAACCAGTTTTTTTATTCAAATCCATTGATTTATAAAGAAATAAAAATAGCTAAACGTCTAGACACCTAACTATTAAGAATCCCTTGCAATAACCCTTTTCCATTAAGCCAGAAAGAAAACACAACACTTTGTTATTAATAAGTTATTTAACTAAATTATAAAATCGTGACGTAATACCATTAGTCCAACCAAAACCTTGCTGTACTTTATATTCACCACCACCAGCTTGGTTTGCTAACTCGCAAACATTGTACTTTTCTAACAGACAGCCATCGACCTTAAAGCGTATTTCAATCATTTTTAGCCAATGAGAGATAATAATATTGGCATCAGCAGCAAAGCCATATTGCCTTAACCCCTGCACTGCAAACCATTGTAATGGTGCCCAACCATTGGGACTGTCCCACTGTTGCGATGTTTCGTTTAGAGTAGTCACTAAACCACCTGGTTTTAAAAAATTTTGCATTACTTTAGTGCTCACTTGCATAGCTTGTTGCTTGTTCGCACAATTGATAAATAATGGCACTACACCCGCTAGCGATAAGACGCTTGATTGCGCACTTTGCTTAAAGTTATAGTCGACAAAAAAAGCCTGCTCAGTACTAAATAAATACTTATTAATGGCAGCTTTTCGACGTGTGGCTTGTAGCTCAAAGTATGCCTGTTTAGTGCTCTCTTTTATTATTTGATAGTAAACACTCAGTTGTTTCTCAAGATGATAAAGTAAGCTGTTTAAATCGATAGGGATAATATCGGTGGTTTGAATACTCGTTAGTTCATTGCTGTTTGCAAGCCAACGGCTGCTAAAATCCCAGCCTGATTCACAAGCGGCACGAATATTACGATAATAACTAGCTCGTTGCTGCTCAGGCAATAGCGCTGCATCGTGTAAATCTTCACGTAGCGATTCTTGCCTTGGGGTTGCTTCGTCATCCCAATAGCGATTTAACAAAGCGCCACAAGGCATTTTAACCACACGACGATGGGCAGGCATTTGTGCTGAAAGCAATTCGCTACCTTGCATCCAAAACTCATACTCGTGCTGCAACGCGGCAATACAATTAGTTAACCAGTTTAAATCATGTTCATCATGGTATTTAGCCTGCCAAAGTAAGTCCACCATCAGTGCTAAAATAGGTGGCTGCGAGCGCGAGCTGTAGTAACTACGATTGCCGTTTGGAATACAGCCATTACGATTTTGTAAGTCAATAAAGTTGGCAAGCATAGCGTCAATACTGTCAATATCACCAATATCTTGTAAACCGAGCGCAGTGAAATAACTATCCCAGTAATATATTTCTTGGAAACGCCCACCTGGTACTATGTAGTCGTGCTTAAGCGGCATTAAAGAGCTACTTTTGGCTATATCAGCATTACGCTTTAAGTATGGCCATAAACTGGCGATATAACTTTGTGCATCACTAACGTTTAACTGCGTTGTCGGTAGTTCAGTAGACTCTAAAGTAAAGTGCTGTGCTACAAACTCTGCAAGTTGCTGCTTAGTTAATGGCTTGACTTGTAAGTAAAGCTGCGATGCTGTTTGCCAGCTATCGTTAGCAATTGCATCTGCAAACGTCTTACTATCACTAAATATAGCCGCCAGTTGCACATCTAAAAATAATTGGCTAGTAACAAAACTCATATCGTTCCTTTTTCTGGCGTTGCGCCTAAATTCACTGTCATTTTTTTAAATACAGTCACGCTTATCAATAATAAGCAGATCGGTATTAGGGTGAGATAAAATGCATGCTGACCGCTAAACTTATCAAATATGAAACCTGTGATAACCGAACCTGTCGTCCCACCTAGCGCGGAAAAAACCACAATTAATCCGGTCATTGGCGCATGTTGATATTTAGCAAGTGAGCTGAGCATTACAGAATTAAGTAATGGATAAAGTGGTGCCATAAAAAAGCCAATCAGCGGTAACATATACGCTGCAAAGGGCACCTCAAAAACACTGGTTATTTGGCTGCCATCAACATCATGGGTTAGTGGCAAAATTAACAGCACCAGCGCCGCCATTGCTATTAAGCAAGTTAACAACAAGCTATACCAGCCCACAACGCGAAGTAACTGTCCTGCCACTAAACGTCCAAACGCTAAAGCAGCGGCAAATAAACTTGCCAATTGGATGCTGACATCAACCGGTAATTTCAGCACTTGATTATTAAAGGTAGGCAACCAAGTACCGACCCCTTGCTCTATCAGCACATATAAAAATGCACTGATAATAAAAATGATCACTAATGGCTTATAAGCAAGCCTGAGCATGTCGATAAAAGCACGCCATTGACTACTTTGTAGTGTTGTTGCTTGCGGCGCTTTTATTGGTGCCAATAACACACTAACAAAAGCAACACCAACTAACACTGCTAGTAAGTAATAGACCTTCAACCACGAGGCACTTTGTGCGTTACTTGGGTCAATAAACCCTGAAAACACCCAGTAACCCAATAACACCCCAAGCATAAATATACCTTCAATGGTGTTAAGCAGTGCTGAGTGCTTATTTGCGCTATCCGTCACTTGACCTATGACCGAGTAAACAGAGATTTTCATAATCGCAAAGCTACAACCAATCACCGCAAACAGCAGCTTAAATACATAAAACTGCGCAATTGATGGCACTATCAAGCACATCAGCGTTACCGCTCCCAGTGCAACTAACATCGCTAACTTATACCCTACGCGCGGAATAAAAGAGGCGACAACAAATGATACAATGGCGATGGTTAAGTCTTTATAGCCTTCTAAAACAGAGGCTTGAGTTTTAGATATATCAAAACTATTGATGGCTTGTAAGATGACAGTGCCAACACTATTGAGCAAAATAGCAAATACGAAATAGCTACATGCCAACGCTATGGTTATTCTTATTGGGTTCATGCACGTTAACCTGATGTTGATTTCTTTTAGCATAGTGTAGCGCACAGAAAAATGCAAACGTTTGCATTTTTACTTTTAAAACGAATCTATATTAACTGGCTATTTAGTTTATTAACGTTTACTAGATTGACGATTAACTAATTCTATTTCAATGACTTGAGATTCAGCAAAGTGGCCTTGTAACTGTGCTAATAATTTTTCAACTAAGATCACAGACGCCTGCTGAGTGTTTTGCTTAATACTCGACAGTGAAGGATGGCTAATATCTGCCATCGCAATATCATCAAAACCAACCAAAGCAACATCATTTGGAATGCTGATATAGCGCTCTTTTAAGGCTTTCATCGCACCAAGTGCCACCATATCACTGCAAGCCATAATGCCATCAAAGCACAAGCCTTTTGCAACTAATAGTTGGTTGATCCCTTGGTACGCTGCACCACTGGTAATATCGATAGAGACTACATGTGGTATAGCCTTCGCTGAGTTTATTGCAGCAAGATAACCTCGATAGCGTTCACCAATTTCAGCATGCCCGGGGTCGCCTAAAAACAGTATATTTTTTGCGCCTGTTGCCAATAAATGCTCTGTTGCTAAGCGTCCACCCACGAAATTATCACTGCCGACTATAGGGTAATTACTGGGCGTTTTTGGATCCCCCCACACCACTAAAGGCACGCCTGCAGCAGCCGCAGCTTCAATATTTGTAGGATCTTTACCTTGCCCAACCACGATAATGCCATCGGCCCGACGGCTATTGATAAAGTAATTAGCCCAATCATCGCCGGCCATAAAAGAGTTTGACAGCAACAGCTCTAACCCTTGTTTATTCAAAGCGAGATTTATTTCTCCTACTACTTTAAGTAAAAACGGGTCATTAATAGATTGCTCTGTGCCACTATCAAAATTAATGATCACAGCGACCACATTGGTTTTTTGCGAGCGAAGGCGGCTCGCAGCCGTGTTTAAACTAAAGTTATGTTGTTTAGCTAATTGCTTTAATTTATCTCGCGTTTCTTGCTTTATCAATGGATTATCATTTAACGCACGCGATACAGTCGAGGTTGATACACCCGCAAGCTTGGCAAGATCCGCTAACTTTAGTTGTTTATTATTCATTGCTAAAAACGACGCCTTCCTTAAATCGTGAAGTGGTAATATACCACCATTATTAAAATTAGGCTGTGCCAAGACTTAAATTTCATAATAAACATCAGTGTGTATAAAAATAATACAGAAAGTTGCAAAAAATAATTGCAAACGTTTGCATAAAGTTCTAAGGTTTAAAAGAACACAGCATTAACATGCCTTAATAATCAGTTAGTGCTTTGTTATTTATAGTTTTTAAATAACTAACAAAAAATGGGAAAGCAACATGACAACAACACACACACCAAGCATACTGGCTGGCGCCATTGTATTAGCGCTCAGCAGCCAAGCTGCATCTGCTGAGCAAGACGCAAATAGCGAGCAAACTACAACCAATAAAAAAGTCGAACGTATTGTGGTCTCAGGTACTCCTGCCGGTATGGGCGTTCGTAAAATTGATGCCAGTTACGCGGTTACCAATATTGATGCCGAACAAATAATTAAGCTTTCACCAAAAAGCACCGCCGACTTATTTAAAGCCGTGCCTGGTGTATGGGTTGAAAGCTCTGGGGGTGAATCCGGTGCTAATGTGTTTGTGCGAGGGTTTCCAGGTGGTGGCGACGCCCCATTTCTAACACTTAGCCTTGAAGGCTCACCAATTTACCCTGCCCCAACACTCTCGTTTTTAGAAAACTCGTCACTCTTTAGAATCGATGAAACCATCGAAACCATGGAAGCGCTACGTGGCGGCCCAAACCCGGTAGTTTCAAATGGCCAACCCGGTTTAACCACTAACTTTCGTTTAAAGCGTGGCAGTGAAGACACCCAAGGTTTGTTTAAATACACTACCTCAGATTACAATTTACAACGTGTTGATGCCGTAATCAGTGGTGAAATCTCAGATGATCTCTACTTTATGGTTGGCGGCTATGTAAAAAGCTCACCAGGTATTCGTGATGCAGGTTTTACCTCTGAAAAAGGCAATCAATTCACCCTTAATATTACTAAAGTGCTTGATAACGGTGAAATGAATTTCTATACCCGCCAGACCGACGATCATGGTGCGTGGTACTTACCAACACCGCTGAATGTGGATGGTATTGACGCTAAATATACCCAGCTGGGAGCATTAAACCGCCAAGCAACAATCTATACCGGGCCTAATAACACTGCGCAACAGGTCGATATTGGCGATGGCCGTGGCTGGAAAGGTCATGTATCTGGCGGTAACATCCAGCTTGAGTTTGACAATGGTTGGAGTTTTTCAGACAGGTTTAATATCACCAAAGGCGACGCCAATACATTTGGTTTAGTTCCCGCAGGCTCAGCCACTACACTGGGTGAAGTGGCTGATAATGGCCAATCTGCCACTGGTGCTGCTACTGGCAAAACTTATGAGAGCGATACCCCTGTACAACAAGTTGGCCGCTGGGTGGTACTCAAAGAAATAAGCTCATTTACTAATGACTTAGCATTTTCAAAACAATTTGATGATTTATCTATTGCGCTAGGCTATTACACTGCAAGTACCTCAGCCAACGATTGGTGGAGCTTAGGCAATACGGCCTACCATGTGCTTGAAGCCGGTGGTGAAATGCTCAATGATATTGCCTGTAATGAGAGCAGCGAAGGCTGTGATTTTAATTACGATATTAATTCATCCGGTGATGCACGTACTAATGCTTTTTACACCACAGCACAGTATAAGCTAAGCCAAGATCTTACGCTTGATGGTGGCCTACGTTATGAAAGCCATGATGTAGAGTACAGCGTAGACGAAGGGCTTGATGGTGCTATCAATAAAACGGTGCAATATGATGAAAGTAAAACCTCATGGACCACAGGTTTAAACTACTCCATTAACGATGACATGGGTGTATTTGCACGCGTAAACCGCGGCTACAAAATGCCTTACTTTGATGATTTTAGAGATAACTACGGTGCTTACCAAGGTGGCGAAAAGCTTATTAAAGAAGTTACTCAAGCCGAACTTGGCTATAAGCTAATAACCCAGAGTACTGATTTCTTCGCGACCTTATTTACCAATGAAGTCAAAGGCGATACGTTTGTACGCCGCCCAGGAGTACCCGCTGAAATCCTCACCAATGAGGCGTACGGTGTGGAGCTTGATTATAACTATAATCATGAATCTGGCTTTTCAGTAAACTTAAACTCGACCATTCAAGAGACTGAAATCACAGAAAGCCCATCTAATCAGGGCAATAAAAGCCAGCGTCAGCCTAAATGGCAAGTGCGTGTTACGCCAAGCTATGATTTTGAGTTAGATGGTATGTACGCCACGTTATACGGTACGGTTTCAGCTGTAGATGATCGCTTTGGTAATAACGAAAATACAGTAACACTTGATGGTTACGAGAAAGTTGATTTAGGTTTTATTCTTGAGCCAATGGAAGGGATAAAACTACAGTTAGCTATTGATAACCTGACCGATGAACAAGGTATCACCGAAGGCGATCCACGTAACGCAGATGCACCAAATGGCCGTTACATTATGCCACGCACCACGCGTTTTAGCGTAAGTTACGAGTTCTAAAATTAACACCCTTAGATCAATACCCAAAGCCGCTGTGTGTGAACTAGCGGCTTTTTTAAATCACATTTTGAGCTAATAGCTGTCCTTGCGACTCGCTCTCTTGGCGTTTTAAATAACTAAATAATAATAAACAACTCAGCGCAAGACTTGCCGCGATAAGCGAGCCAAGTGTAGCAAAACGAAAACTAAACCACTGCGCAATTAAACCCGTACTTGCTGTACCAAGCATAACCCCTACTTTAATTGCATTACCATAAAAAGCGGAGGTAAAACCAATCCGTGACGGCAGCTGCTCTTGTAAAATAGTCAGGCCGATACCCGCAAAGATGCCATAAAAAATAGCATTAACACCTTGCAGTATAAAGAATTGCCATACTTGGTTGGCAAAAAATACACCAAGATAAAATAAAATAGCACAGCTAAAAGCAAAACCTAGTAAGGTTGTTTTAGTAATGCGTTTGCTGAGCTTTGCGGTATACAGCATTACGGGTATTTCAATTAATGCCACCATGCCCATAAATATCCCAGGCATATTATTGGCAAAGCCCAGTTCATTAATTGTATAAAGCGGTAAAGCACTGGCGTACATAATATTGCCAATTGAGCCAAAGGTTATAGCAGCACCTAAAGCCCAAAACGATTGATTGATAGGCTGATTTGGCTCAGCTTTTTTAGCTTTGTTGTTAGCATCAATACTTGGCAAAAACTTCATTGCAAAAATTAATGCCAGTAATGCAAACGTCGCTGCGGTATAAAATGAGCGGCTAAAAGCAACGCCTGACGCAAGAAGGTAACCAAGTGGCGGGCCTGCGACCCACGCAAATGAAATGGCTGCTCTAAGTCGAGTATTAAACTGGGTGATATCAATATGCGCTTGCTGATCAGCCCACTGACGAGCAATGGTCATAACTTGCGGTATCGCAGCATTTCCCATCGAGAGTAATAAAACTCCGGCTGCAAACACTTGCCAAAAAGAGCTTGCGTTGGCAAACACAACTAATGCCATCCCCATGCCAGAGACCGCAATCATAAACATTTTTTTAGCGCTTACGCCCTTATCAGCCAATCCACCTAGCCATTGACTAAAGAGAATGCCCATCAAAGTGACACCTGTGGTGTATACGCCCAAATAAATGGGTGGGCTTTGTAAACCTTCAACAATAAACAAACTCATCAGTGGATTAACAAATGCGCCAATTAAGCCCGTTAATAAGCTTAATAAGATAAAAACCACACCATATTGTTTGCATATCGACTTCAAAAAACACCACACAGACACTAAAAATAAGCCGCGCATTATACGCGGCTTTAAGTAATATTAAAATACAAAGTGGGTTATTTAATAATCAGTACAATTTACATTAAGCACATTTTACCAGCCATTAAACTACGCATAAAAACACAGCCACAGCTTGTAAACTGTGGTTTTTAGTTCGTTCAAACATCTAAAAACAGCGTATTGATAAGTGCAATATGCTGTGCTTCAACTTGTTGTTTTAACGCCTGAATAAAATCCATTGCCGTTGCAGGTCGGTTTGGATACGCATACTCTTGCCATACTGATTTAAGTGCGCTAATTATAGCTTCATCGCCTATTTCAGCTCTTAACTTAGCAAATACGATCGTTGCTTTTGAGTATTGATCATAGCTTTTTGTTGAATCAATCAACGCCATTTTAGCGGTAATATCCATACGCGATTCTTGCTTGTAGCGCTTTGTTTCATAATCAACTAATGCGTTCATAGCGGCTTTACCGTAGCGCTTTTCTATGATCACTAGTTCGATATATTTGGCCATCGACTCAACTAAAAAAGCACTGTCTGCAGGCACACTATTACCAATATCATGACCAAACCACTGATGCGCAGTTTCATGCACTGCACGGCGATAACGCTGATCAAAGCCAGCATCATCGCTTGGTCGAGCCCTAAAACCCACTTTATCTTCAATTAGTATAATTTGCGGTAAGGCATAGCCAGTACTCCCAAACGGCGCAGCAGCAACTAAGCTCAATTGCTTGGCTTTATACGCAACAATATTATTTTTAAACCAATCAAGTGTGTCGCTGATCGCTTGTAAATTAACGGCGATTGCATCGGCACGCTCAAGCACATCTTGATTTTTTGCGAATACTTGTAAGTTAACACCGTCATATTTTTTAATTTCAGCAGTAAAAGGCACTGACAGCCAAGCTGGTAAGTTATTAATGGCAGACAATGTTTTAAACTTAAAAATTTCACGGCCCTGTTCAAGTTGATGTGTAAGTTGCTTTCCCTGTGTCACTATTTGATATCCTGCTGCTGTTGATACTGTGCTCGACATCGTTATGCGCTCATAGTGCTCTGGTCTATTTTGCCCTTTAGTAAGTAACGCTGAAGCTAAAGGGCGAACCTTTGGCTGCAAACCATATTGAGCTCGTAAGCTTGTATCTGTTAACTCATAGTTGATTTGATAGCCAATGGCTGGCAGCACGGGAACTGCTCGAATATAGCTAAACTCTGGGGTAATTATTTGATGCCCACCAGCAGGCCACAATTTCGCTTGATGTACTTCAAATTGTGTTGTTAATTGCCGTGTTTCATGCGGTTTTATTGCTACTGCAAACTCATACACAGCTTGATTTAAGTCAGAATAAAAAGCGATTTGGGTCGCACCTGCAATCTTCACCTTCGCCCACTTATAAAATCCCGCTCTGCCGACTAAAATTTGCTTAATTGCCCTTGCATGCGGATTATTTAAGGTGTACGTAAGATCAAACTTGGCAAACTGCTGATGTGGATAAAAGTCAATTTTTGCATCAATATGGCTAACCTGAGGTT
This sequence comes from Pseudoalteromonas sp., assembly GCF_036960685.1. Classification (GTDB taxonomy): domain Bacteria; phylum Pseudomonadota; class Gammaproteobacteria; order Enterobacterales; family Alteromonadaceae; genus Pseudoalteromonas. Next base: position 89,590 of record NZ_JBALXK010000004.1, read on the forward strand.
GCAATTTATGCTGCCAATCTGCAAAGGTTTTTTCATAATTGGCTTTAAAGGCTTCACGTTTATGTGAATTAGTTAACGGTTTTTCGTCAACCAAACGCATATGTAATTGCACAAATAGACCGATTGAGAGAAGTACAGGCATAATTAACCATGCATCTTTTCGCTTAACAGCACGCCTGCCAAGCCCTGCACCGCGATGATTAAATGCGCAACTTAGCAATATAAAGCTTATGCAGGCCACCAACCACACCGATATATATGGCCAATAACTATTCAAACTTGCACGATATTGCCAAAATTCATTAGGTGGTTGTAAGGGGGTCCAAGCTAGACTCCAAAATGTATGAGTGAGTCCTAAGTAAGTCATAACCGGTGTAAATTTGAGTAATAACATTACAAAAACAACCAGTGCTGCAATCAGTATTGAACGACAAAGATTAAACACACACACCGTTACCCATGCAATTAGCATCAGCGGCAGTGCCGTTAAACATAGCACATATACATGATCATACGCTTGATATTGACTACCATTAAACCACTGCGCCAAAGAAGCACCAACAAAGCTCATAGTTGAAAAAATAATAACTAATGTAGTCAGTATCAGTAATTGACTAGATAAAATAGTGGTCGTTTTAACTGGCGTTACAGCGATTAACTCAGCCATATTAAAACGCCGTGCATAGCAACTGACTTGCCAGCTCCAAAGCACCATCAGCAAGCACCCAAACAGTATTTGCATATCAAATGCATAGTGACTAATTGCATCGATACTGGTTGTTGCATTGATTACACTCAATGGCTCAGCATAAGCAGCAGAAGAGGCTACGCTATTAAACACTATGACTGGCCAAGCTAATAAAACTATCCATGTTATTGGATGCTTTAACACATTGAAAAACGCTACTTTATAAAATGTGATAAATATCGCTAGACCATGACTTTTTGCAGCTGCAGGTCGGTACGAGGCATCTGCTACTGTAACGGGTTGTAGCTTGCTCACTGCATTTTTTACTGGCTTATTAAACGAATTAGACTGATTACTTGCTACAGCGCTAAAATAAATAAGACTTGTGAGTAATAATATCAGCACCCGATTAACAGCTATGATCCAGCCTTGTGGTTCACTAAAGCTAGATATAATCGCGGTGTATGCGAAAGGGTCTAGCCATATAAACAGTTGATAGCTAGTTTCACTGATAATACTACTGCCCGCCAGTATTGGGTTACCAGTAACACTTGCAAGTAGTAAGTAGCCAACCCATAAAACTGCAAATACAACATAACTCACCAAAGCACTGCTGAACTTTTGACAAAACCACAGGGCAATGACACTGAGCAAACACGCATTAGGAAACAACATAAAAAGGCCATTAACAAACAGTAGATTAATAATATGCCAGTCAAACCCGTTACTGAGTAACTGTGTTACAACCACCACCAACATACTAATAAACGCAATCGCAAACGCACACATCACCAAAGCGCTCAAACGTAACCAAGCTCGCTTTCTAAAAGTCATAGGAGTTGCTGCCACAAGCTCGTGCATATTGTGTATTTGATCACGTAAAAAAAATGTCGGTGCAAGCGCGCCTGTCAGTAAAGCTAGTTGCATCATTTGTAGGGCAACTAGGTGCAGCTTTAACTGGTTTATTGCATCGCTTCCTTCAACAGCTAACCCTGCTGACAATGTATACGCAAACAAAGGTGCTACTAAAAAGCACAACCAAAGCAGAGGCTGGCGAGTGATGTAACGCAGTTCATTGATCAATAACATGCGTGGCACCCTCTTGCTTTCAATTCATAAAAATAGCTATCTTGCAGTGTCGCTTCTGCAGGTATTGCATATTCAGCGGGCGCCACTCTGGCATAAACACGAAATGAAGGTTTGCCATATCGATAACTTTTGCTTAGTACCAAACTCTCTTGCGGTAGTTCACTAGGCAGGGTGTCTAGCAGCCATACACATCCATGCAATGGCTTGATAAGGGCGGCTACTTCGCCACTTTGAATTAACCGACCTTGATTGATCATCGCGACAAAATGGCACTGATTTTCTATATCTTCCACAATATGGGTAGATAACAGCACCAGACGCTGCTTACTAATAGTTACTAGTAAATTATTGAGACTTTCACGCTCTGCAGGGTCTAGCCCAGCGGTTGGTTCGTCTAAAATAATCAGTTTAGGAGAGCCTAACAACGCTTGAGCAATACCAAAGCGTTGTTTCATCCCACCAGAAAAGTGGCTCACCTTTTTGTTTGCAAACGAAGATAAATTTAACAGTGTCAAAAGCTCATCTATTTGCTGCTTTCGATCTTTTTTATTAAGTCCCTTTAAGGTTGCAATATGTTCCAGTAATGCAACACAACTCATATTTGGATAAACGCCAAATTGTTGTGGTAAATAGCCCAATTGTTTGCGCATCTGTTCGGGATGTTGCAGCACATTTAAGCCATCAAAACTTACCTGACCACTATCCACACTTTGCAAACACGCTAGGGTGCGCATTAAACTTGATTTACCCGCCCCATTTGGTCCAAGTAAACCAACCATGCCAGCAGGCAAATGAACCGACACATCATTTAAAGCGTGCGTGCCATCTGGGTATTTTTTATTTATATTTGTAAGTGTCAGCATTTATTGCGTTCCTTAATTGACGAATAGTCACATTAAGCAACACCTTCCAGATCAGCTAGCGAGTAATGATCAAAGCCTATAACTAAGGGATAAGAGTAACGATTGGCTGCTCATCATTAAAAACCTTATTTTCATCATTATTTGTGGTTTTTTAGCAACGTAAAGATGTGTTAATAATGTTTAAAGGGTAAAGTAGTGTGAAGTTAAAATTATATATAGGTGAAATGTGCAGGCGGTTATTTCCTTTTTGTCACAACGGATTAAGGTAAAATATGTCATTGCCTTATTGCCGTTATTGGCTGCCATTTTACTTGAAGCCCATGTACGCTTTCTATCGTTAAGACTCAGCTCAACACCGCTTTACTTACAAATAAACCTGCAACTTCTTTTAGTATGCCTGCCTTTTTTAATCGCCCATGCAATTGCATTTACACAGCCATTAAGACTAGCCTTAATGAGCTGGCTGTTAGGTTTTATTGCTTACCCTATCTTGATATACGCGCTCGGTATGCTGCTTCCACAATTTGCCCATTGGCACTATTTAGCACCACAAGGCTGGGCCTTATGTACGGCAGTAAGCCTAACATGGCTGATATCTCAACGTGTTGTCACTCAGCCTTCACTCAATAGCAAGCGGCTAAGTTCATTAATATCATTGGATAATGTAGTATTACTCACTCTTTTGGGCTGGTGTTTTCTAATGGCTGGGGTACTTAATACACATGAAGACCCACTATTAAATCAACCATTTGATTTAATTTTTGACCCAAGTAAAGTCGTCTCGCAGTTTGGTCAATTTATCACTTATTTTTGGCAACTAGGCGTTTATACTGCAATTGTTTACGGGTTATATTTATTTAACCGATACTTTCTCATTCGCCACTTGCTTGCTGTTCACGGCGTATTTTTGTTTGTAGCCGTTTGCGTTATTGTAATGCTAGTATTAACACCTTTGTTGATAGCTGCCGTTCTATCGTTACCCATTAATGACTTACCCCACGGCGTTGCTAACCTCACACCAAGTGGGGATCAAAATATTTTTAGTAAGTTTAATTATCAGTTTATGCTGCTTTTTCTTGTTATAAGTACCCCGATTATTTTGGCGTTTGAGCGTCAACAGCAACACAGCAAGTTAAATGAAGTCGCTAAACAGCAAACTCAAACCGAACTAAAATTACTCCAACAACAAGTTAACCCTCATTTTTTATTTAATACATTAAATAATTTATATGCACTTACGCTGACAAAATCAGAACAAGCCCCACAGTTAGTGCTACATTTGGCAGACTTACTACGCTACACAGTGTATGAAGGGCAAAAGTCATCAGTTCCATTAGCTAAAGAGCTAGACTACCTTAAGAACTTTATTGAATTACAGAAGATAAGAAGTGCAAATAAGTGCAAATTTAACCTTGTTTGGCCAAACAATTTTAACGCCTTGAGTATCACGCCACTGCTGTTGATTATTATTGTTGAAAATGCCATAAAACACGGTGTTGAACCTGCAACCGGTGAAGTAGAAATATCTATTGAAGTGACAATAAATAACAATACTTTAACGCTTTATTGCAAAAATCCAATAAGCAATCAAGTAGCAAACAATGATCAGGGGATGGGACTTGCTAATTTACAAAAACGACTGCAACTTTTATACCCTAGTAAACATTCACTTATAAACCATAAGCAGGATGCAATGTGGCAAACAACACTGACCTTGGAACTGTAAAAATGATAAAAGCCATCATCGTTGATGACGAGCCATTAGCGCACCAAGTATTACTGCATCATTTAACTGCACACACCAATATAGATGTAGTAGGTCAATACTATAACGCTAAGGATGCCTTATGTGTGCTTGCCAAACCTGGCATTGATTTGGTGTTTCTTGACATTAATATGCCAGAATTAACAGGGCTTGAGCTATTAAAAGCACTCGCGAACCCGCCGCAAGTAATTATCAATAGTGCTTATCAAGAATATGCCTTAGCCGGCTTTGATTTAAATGTCACAGACTACTTACTCAAACCCGTTTCAGCGCCAAGGCTAAACCAAGCTCTCAACAAAGTGTGTCAACGTGCACTACCTCTAGAGCACCAGTCCAAAGATATAACGCTTAAAGTAGACAGAGAAAAGCGAAAATTCGCGTTAGACACAATTGAGTATATTGAAGCTTACGGTAATTATGTAAAGTTACATCAAGCTGACTCTTTTACCCTTGCCACAACAACACTTAAGCAACTGAATGAACAGCTAGCAGGTACATTTATACAAATTCATAAGTCGTATTTAATTAACAAAAACAAAGTGACTGCGGTTAATCATGAGTATGTTGAACTAACTACTGGGGCTGTTGTTAAAATTGGCAAATCATATAAAGAACTCTCTCGCACCCTACTTTAAACTATAGGTAGTAACTGCTTTGCAAGGCAAACATGCTCCTTATACGGCCAATGTACCCCCTCACTTTCACAAGCGGCAATAAGTGAAAAGCCATCGATAAACACACACGCGTGACGATCAGCGACGGCTTTAAATTCAATAGATAATTGCTCTGCTTTTTTACCAGCACCTTTATAAATATTTTTATAGCTACCCACTTCATACACCTTTGGTGGGCTCAAGATGATTATTTTTGGCTGTGCTTTAGCGTGATAAAACGCTTTAATGGCTAAAATTAATCCCTCAAGCGCTTTGCTAATATCGATAGCAGAAAGTGTAAAGCGTGCTTTTAAATCATTGGTGCCAAGCGCAATGATAATGACATCCAATGGCTGCGCCTCAAGGTAAGGCTTTAAATACTTTATGCCTGATTTATCGCCGCTAAATGGCGGGTTATTCACTAATGTTCGATTAGGCAGTCCCGCTTCAATAACGAGGTGCTCTGAACCCAATAACTCTGCAAGTATACTCGGCCAGCGCTCACCATCGCCCAACCGCTTACCATCAACCGGGGAAATACCATAGGTGTTGGAATCGCCAAAACATAGAATATTCATTAAAACGGATTCAGAGTATAGCCTTGTTGCTGTAACTGGGCGTGGGCGGTCATCGCTGAAAGCGCCATTTGCACTCCAGGTATTAGTTGATCAGCCTCCACTTTCATATGGGTTGCCGACTGCCCGCACACATATACCTGGGTATTATTAGCAAGCAGTTGTTTGATCAAAGATTGGGTTTTGTTATCTTTGTCAAAACGCGCTTTGTAAAAGCTGTTTTGAAGTACATCAACACTCGCGCCACCGTGCACCACTAGAGCAAGCTGAATATTCTCCGGCTTTACCCCATGGGCAACATGCATATTAATAAAGCGTGCTAAAGAATTAATATGATTATTTTGCGCGCCTTTTTCAGCGCCATCTCCTACATCAAAGGCAATTTTGAACTGCGCTTGGCTCAAATCTGACACATGGCTTGGCACATTATAAAAATAACCATAGTCTTTAATCACAGGCGCAGGCTCTGCCGCCAAATTAACAAAGCTAGTTAAAAGAAGGCTAAAACCAGTAAGTAACGTTTTCATACATCATCCTGTTTACTTTTTGTTTAGCCTAACGCTATTTAACCTGATTAACTAGCCTGAACATGTGAATGTGCTTTAAAAGTCATCCCTAAATAATTGAATGTATGTTTAAACATATCCAAAAATGCATCAGGTGCAGTAGGAGATGCAGCATTAGACAGCAGTGAAAACTGCTTTTGTCGTAATGTTCTAAGCTTAGGCTTAAGTGCCTCATCATCCATGTAATCAGTAATTCGATCCATAAACGCCTTCATTTGCGGCGTCGTATTATACCAATACACAGGAGATGCAAACACCCAATGTTCATAACGTAATAGCACTTCAAACAAATTATAAAAATCATCATTTTTATACTGCTTATCATAACGATAAGGTGAAATAACATAATCATCTAAACAAAAAACAATGCCGCTTTGCTGCTTACTGTACGCATTTACTTGCGCGGTAGTATTGCCATTTTTACGACCACTTGAATAAATGATTGCGATATTGTGTGTTGATTTTTCTTGCATTGGGTTAGCTCCTTTTTTTATGATGGAGCAAAGCTTAAAACCTCAAGCTAACTTAAGGTCAACAAGCAATCTGGAAATTTTTAAAAAGAAGAAAACTATGACCGTTCAACAAAAAAAACTCGTCGAAGCCAACTTAACCGTGGGCTTTGTTGCTAAACGCAGCGGTGTAAAAGTATCAACACTGCACTTTTACGAAACCAAAGGCTTGATCCGTAGCTGGCGAAACAACGGCAACCAACGACGCTATAAACCAGATGTACTGCGTCGTGTAGCGGTAATAAAAGCGGCGCAAGCAATGGGTATAACCTTAGAAGAAGTAAAACAAACCCTCGCCACCTTACCCGATGAGCGCACCCCCACTAAAAAAGACTGGTCGGCACTTTCTAAGCAGTGGCAAACCCAACTTGATGAACGCATTGCCTTTATGCAGCGTTTACGGGAGCGTGTCGACGGCTGTATAGGCTGCGGCTGTTTATCAATGGATAAATGCCCTATTTATAATAAAGACGATTACTTAGGTGAAGAACAAAGCGGCGCTGTGTTATTGAATAAGTAACCAAAAATGCAACAATTGATTGTTTATCGCGCTAAATTACAGTAGTCTACTGCGCTCAAAAAGGAAGCGAAGTGATAAAGGAGATATCAATTGGAACCGATCCAACCAGCGCATCAAACGACAAGTAAAACAGCAAAACCAAACTTAACCCAAGCATTAAAAACCGTTGATAATAAAGAACTAAAAAGCACTAGCTTTTGGCTGAACCAAGTGTTTTTAGTACTTTCAACAATCTTTGGGGTTTATTTAGCTGCACAAAGTGGTCTTGAACAGGCCCTTAAATTTGATACCTACAATAAAATGGAAGACAACTTCTATTTACGCACTTCTTTATATGATGAAGTAAAGGACAATGCAGCTAATGTAAGAATATACGCAGCTCGATTAGCAAAAAGCCCACCGAGCTCAGAAATGGAGTATCACAAACCCACTCTTGAAAAGTATATTTGGCAAACGATGCAGTACTCGCCAACCACTCTTGAGACGCCAAGTATGTTTTTAACACAAACTCGCCGGTTTTATAGCCGTGCTGAGTTTGTAATTGAAGCAGCGTTAGAGCGTAAAATGTCTGCGCGCCAAGCATCAATAGAATTAAATAAAATTGTCGATATTATTGAACAACAAACACTACCACAATTAAAATCTAGTGCTTTAAATTTACAACAAGAATTAAAACAAAACGATATTATTATCGGCTCATTAAAGGAGGCTGATAATGCCCACTAAACGCTGCCCGCACTGCAAAAATCACCCTTTGGATGTTACTCAATATCAGGGGGAGGAAATAGATATCTGCCGTGAGTGTGGTGGTTTATGGTTTGAAAAAAATGAAGTAAACCGCATGATTGCTGAGATCAACGAAGGGCCAATTGGTGAAAAATACGAAACTCATTTTGGTGAAGCATTAGGTATTTCAAAGCTTGACTGCCCTGATTGTAGTAAGAATCTTGAGCGCTACCATCTGTTAGAAGATTTTCATACTGAGATTGATGTATGCCGCCACTGCGATGGTAGTTGGATTGAAAAAGACCAGTTAGAAAGTGTAGAGAATAGCCCTTCGCTCAAAGCGAGTCTCGATAAACTAAATAAAAGCATTAGTTGGAAAACTTATTTATTTCAGTTTTTAACGCAAATGCCCGTTGAATATAATCTAAAGCCAAAACAAACACCTTGGATCACGCGTAGTTTAATCGCTTTAAACGTAATTATTTTTGCACTGTACTTTTTTAACGCAGGTACGTTCGCAATGACACTTGATTTATTTGCCATGAATCCAAGTAAATTATCGCAAGGCGAACACCTTTGGACGGTTGTAACGTGTGTATTTTTACATGGTTCGATAATGCATTTAGTTGGCAATATGTACTTTTTATATATTATCGGCGACAACCTTGAGGATGTGCTTGGTCATAAACTATTTTTGTTTTGGTACCTGGTATGTGGATTAGCTGCCTCTTTTGCAAGTTTTATTGTTCACCCAAGCTCCACTATCCCAAGCGTTGGTGCCAGTGGCGCGATAGCTGGGTTGTTTGGCATGTACTTAATGTGGTTTAGGCATGCGAGCCTTACCTTTATGTTTATAATTTATCAAAAGAAACTATCAGCAGTGTGGTTCTTTGTTATTTGGTTAGCAATCAACATTTTTGGCATGTTTGCAGCGCCCGACGGTGTTGATTATGGGGCTCATATTGGAGGTTTTATCGCAGGTTTGTTAATTGGCTTCGTACTTAAATCAAAAATAACTGACCATAACCCTATTCTTAAATTACTAAACCAGCCCGAAGCACAAATAAAACGCTAATTATAGTGATAACCTTCCAATCGATGATTGGTAGGTTGCTTTATTTATCAGTGGTGACTTTGCTAATAATCTCTTGGCACTGCGCTTCGTTCATAAACTTTGGTACAGGGTAATTCCAGTTCGCTTCAGCTATAGCTGACTTTGCTAATAAAGGAATATCAGTACGTTTAACTTCTTCTAAATTACGTGGAATAGCCAAGTCAGTGAGTAACTGCTCGAGTGTAGCTAAAAACATAGCAGCTTTCTCGGCGGGTGATTGCTCTAAGCAGGTTAACTGACAATAATCAGCAATCTCCGCTAATTTATTATCTATCGTACTACCATAAAAGCGCAAAACAGACATTAAGACCACGCTATTAGCTAAGCCATGTGGCGTGCCATAATATGCGCCAAACTGATGGGCAATGGCATGAACATAACCAACCGATGCACGAGTGAATGCTTGACCCGCATAAAATGAAGCCAATAGCATGTTTTCACGCGCGGTTAAATCATCACCATTTTTATATGCGATGAGTAAATTTTTTAAAATAAGATCAATAGCCATCAATGAGCGCTCATCACTAAATGCCAAACCATTGATACCCACATAGGCTTCAATTGCATGCGTAAGCGCATCAATACCTGTAGCTGCAGTTATATGTGCGGGCACTGATTGAGTAAGCTCAGGGATCAATACTGCATCACTTGGTACTAAAGTAAAATCGGTTGCTGCATATTTTTGCTGCGCATTAGAGTCATTCACTACTGCTGCTACCGTTGTCTCTGAACCAGTTCCTGCGGTTGTTGGGATAGCGCACAAAGTTGGAAGTTTTTTAATAACTTTAAACAAGCCCTTAAGTTGAGCCACTGACTTATTTGGTTGAACTGACCGAGCAGCAATTAACTTAGCGCAATCAAGCACTGAGCCTCCACCTATCGCGATAATGCAGTCACATTGATACTCTCGATAAAGTAATAACCCGTCTTCAACATTGCTGACTGTAGGGTTCGCATTTACATCACTAAATAACTGCCAAGGGATTTGCTGTTCATCGAGGTGAATAAGAATAGGCTCAATCACCTTTAAATTTTTTAACGTGTTATCGGTTACAACAAAAATAGGCCTAACGGGTTTAAGCAATAGCAGCCATTGTTTAAACCCCGCAATGCCTTGATATAAAACTGGATTTGGAATACCAATAAAGATAACGATGCACTTTAAAATAAAATGATAACCACGATAGAGAATACGCATAAGCCAAAGGGTATGATTTCTATGTCAGTTGATAATGCACGAAACTAGATAAATTGCCAATAATAGATACAAGCTAACACGCTGCAATTAATCAAAATGGTTAACCAAAGCACAGCAATAAATGACCGTTTTTGTGATTTATGTCTTAGCCATTGCTGGGCAATAAGCGCTCCTGGCCAACCACATAATAAGGCTAAAATATGCAAGCTACGCTGCGGTACTCTGATCGGCTGGTCTGTTGATTCTATCGCTAAACGTTTATCCCATTTATACACCAAAAAAGTAATACTACTCATAATGCCGTAAATACTCGCTACAAAATAAGGCCAATAGCCAAGCAGCCCGCCACTCAGTAAGACAGCTAAAAAACTACCAGAAAATAACAACAATGTTTTTTTAATCAATGAACTCTCGCCTATACTACAATAAAACAACACCAAAAATAGGCTGCAATTATGTCATATCTAAAAACACTTTTACTAACCTTTTGCTTGTTCTGCGCAGGCGTTATCCACGCCCAATCGACTGATTTGGCGCCAGAGCTGGAAGTATTTAAACCTTACCTTGGCACATGGCAAGCTGACTTTGATGTGGGTGATAACAAACCAAAGATTCAAGATGTAGGCCGCTGGGAACGCGCGCTCAATGGTAAAGCGATTCGAACTGCTCACTCTATCAATGAAGGAGAATACGGCGGTGAATCAATGATTTTTTGGGACAGCAAAAAGCAATCATTGGTATTTTATTACTTCACCACGGCAGGTTTTTATACGCAGGGCACCATGAACGTATTGAGTCCGACTCAGTTTGTAGCGTACGAAACAGTAACAGGTTCTAAAGAAGGGATCACAAAAGTAAAATCAACCAGTGATTTTAAAGATGGCCAATTTGTAGTATCGACTTCTTATTTAAAAAAAGGTGAATGGACAAAACCTGAAAAACGCATTTACACTCGCAGTAACAAACAGGTTATTTTTAAATAAAAATCAGCAGTTAAGATATGCAGAGCGCTATAACTTGGATTAACTGTTAGGCGTGTTAACAAGGGCTGCTTTTAACTAAACAGCCCTTTTGAAGAATCAATCTAGGCCATTTAAACCTGCTTTTGCCGCATTGTATAAAGCACCTAATGTTGAATCGAATACCGATTTAATAAAGCTGAAAGTTAACTCTACTGCCTTGCTAATAACTTTACCAGCAAACACTAACATATGGCCCAATAGCCCTAATGTTTGCGATGCAAAAGACGCTGAGGCTTTGGCTATTTTATCAAGCGTTCGCGCTAACATATCGTAAAACGTTAAACCGGTACCAATTGCAGCCTGCGCTGCTACAGCACTATAATATCCGGCATCTTTTAATAACGTTACTAGCGCAGCACCTAACTTATCAGCCCAATGCGAATTGAATGAAGCTTGGTTTCTGTCTTCAAAATTTAACCGTACTGGGGTACTTAAAAAATGATTAGCACGAACGGTTAAATTTCCCCAATCATTACTGTTGGCGGTATTAACGTAGCCAGGTGTGCCACTTAGCTTGTGCGCAGCTCCTTTAAGCCCCTGACCACTATCAAGCCGAATTTCTTGGCCATTATATGGCGCATGTGAAAATGGCCATAACGGTACTTTTGTAACTGGATCAGCTCCATGTGTACAACGGTATATTTTATCAATTCTTGAAGTGGCAGCTCGAGAGAAATTATCAAGACCGACTCTTGGCGAACCAAATGTGTAAAGTTTTACCGGTAAAGAGTATTCCGCTTTGATCCAGTCCGCTGAAAGAGTCGCCAGCGCACCACCTAAACTGTGACCAACAATGTGTACACAGCCGGTCATTTTATCTCTTATATTTGCAGCAACGAACTCTTGTAGTGCAGGCTTCATACTGTAAAAGGTTTTATTAAATCCAGCATGAACCATACTGCCATTACTGCCACCGCTTAAACCAAAGTTACCATCGGTCAAACCATCTCGAAGCGAAGCTGTACCACGTATGGTGATCACTGAATCCCCTTGATAGGCTCCTTGACCATGACCTAATAAACCAAAGCCTGTACTTAAACCAAACAAGTGAGAGAAAAACCCACCCGAGATCCCCTGCACAGCTTCAGGATTGACCCCAAAATTAAAATTTCCACGTAAAGCTGGATGCAAAGAGTTGTTTAGCAAGGTTGTACTTTTAATACTTTTTGCTTTGTAGGCAAGTAATGCCATTTGTACAGCTTGAGTAGGTGTTAAAGTATTCATAAAATTCCCTTTAAATGAGTTGGTAAAAGTTAAATTTTACATGCGCCATAGATAGTAAAAAAGTGCTCTTTCGCTTCGGCAATTGGTATATCAGATGTTTGCGGCTTATCTGCAATATCACACGTGAGATCTGCAAGTAAGTTGGTTAAGGTATCGCTACCTTCATGCATAGATACTGTTACATACCAAAGTACAATGCCTTCTGGAGTGCCATTTTCTAAATAGATGTGCTGAATCAACGATTCATTATCAAACATATTGGAAGGTTTAGCTGTTTTAATGGTCTTTTGAGTAAAAGCAAAATAACCATTCTCATCCGTAGTTGCTTCATCTACATATTCATCACCATAAGTGAGTGAACGAACAACTTTAGTATTAGCAACGCCCTGCCCACCATTCAATAACCGCCCTTTTACAGGAGCTGATAAAACAAATTCTTGTTTATTAAAGAAACCAAACATATCTGCCAAAGCCTGTGTTGAAGTAAATAAAATAACTGTAATAGATACAATCACTAATGAATAAACTTTTAAACGAGATAACAAAGTATATCCCTCCTAAATAAATACCTATATGTACACTTTTTATATTGCTCTTAAATCCCGCTTTAGGCTCTAAATCGATAACAATTAAACTTAATAGTGTTGCCGCTTAACTAAAATACAGTCTAATTAGGGACAGTATTAACTGCAAGCATAAAGAGCAAAAAACAATCAAAAATAAAGCTAATTACTAAAATAAAACTTCATAAACAAGTTTACAAATAATGCTAAACCCAAGCCCCATCATCAATAAATAGCCATATAAAATAGCAATAGCGCCGCCCGAAGCATCGCCAATTTTATCTATTTCAATACACGCAGAGCAAAATATGAAAAAGATAAAAAAGTTAGCAATTAACCCCAAAATATAAGCTTCTCCAAATAGTGGTGAAATACCCACTAATACAGCGCTGATTATGATGAGGATACCCGATAGTGCTTCTTTTAATGAGAACTTATATTCGACAATTTTTAGTACTAAGGTCACTACCATTAATGCTAAAAAATACAAGGAAGGCCAAAATTTTTCATAATAAGAAACCGCAGATTCAGGAGCCTCTACACCATTAGCGCCTTGAATAGGGGAGTCAAAAAATAAACCTATAAGCCAATACCCTATACCAAACATAAATAACCAAACAAAAACAAACATCCCAATGCGTTGCACTTCTAAACGACGTTTAGCTTTAGGCTCTACAATTTTTGCTAATATAAGCCCAAAAAAACTCACACATGCTAACAACCCAAACGCGTACCAAAATTGCTCCATATAAAAATAAGCAAAGCTAGGGGTCATAACTAAAAATGCGAGGTTAAACAGGTCACTATTTGGATTGCAGGTGTTTTCATTTAAGTCTATTTCATCTGTAAATAAAGCAACATAAACAAATAACGGCTGTAAAAACAGCATTAAAATACAGGTATTTATAAGGGTCATTAATCATCCTTGATTAGTTGTTTCAGTGCTCTCTGCCAATCTCAGAGTTTAAATAATAAAAACGGTTAACAATTTATCTTTTGAAAGTAGGTTTTAAGCTTTAATAACCCAGACTCAAGCTCAAACTTTTGTATTTTAGGATTTTTAAACTTAAAGCCATTTGAAATGTGAGTATTAATCATCGTCGCCATGCCCTCAAAGCCAGCAGGGGCACTTGCGACTAAATCGCTTAGTAAGGGCTGTATAAGCGGTTGATGTTCCTCAATTAAGGCTGGATCCTCGTAAATATCGTATACAAGGTTGGTCAGTGTTTGTTGGTGTTGTTGTTCCATAGTTATTTCTATAGCGCCTTAAGTTTGGCGTTTATAGCTCCTTTTTGTATTTGTTTTTATTCAATGATTTATTTTCAATCAAAATTTCTTTTTTAGCTAACTCTAACAAATCAACAGCTCGTTCTTTATCATAAGCTAAAGGGCTGTGGTCAATAACATATTGTGCATGCTCATTTACTGCAAGCCAATTCTGCTGCGATTTATATAAGTTTGCCAACTTAAAGTGCGCAGCAGCAACTAACGAATTTGGCAATTCTGCATCTAATGCTAAAAATTCTTTGTAAAGGGAAATAGCATAATTAATATCTTGCTCCACAAACATACCACTGCCATATAACCAAGCTAAAGTTGAATAAGCTTTTGGCTCTTTTGCCGCAACCCGCTTTTTGGCTTCCTTTAATAATCGAGTTCCATCGCCAGTGTGAAGGCTTAGTGTAACCAGTGCCTTCCAGTATCCCATTTCATAAGCTTTTTCACACCACTCTTCGAGATACTCAGGCGCGTTAATTAAGCTTTTATGGCACTGCTCTGCGGCAGCTAATACAGTCAAATCTGGAGCATTTATATCTATTGAATTATCCCATCGAGGGCCAGCGGCATTACTAATTAAGCTAAAAGTAAACAGTGCACTAATTAATAAATACTTTGTCACATGACTTCCAAGTGAAAAGCTATATACGCGTGAAAAACTCACAAATTACTTTCTTTCAAAGATGTTTCGGCCTCATCTCGCCACCTCTGTCCAAGCTCCCTAAGACCCTCTCTTTTTGCATTATTAATTACATATTGAGTATGAGTTATTACTTCATCCCACATACCCAGTTTTCTATAAATTGTGGCTAACTCAAAATGTGTAGACGTTTTAAGTGTAATTGCTTGATTATTTTCTTGAGCTAAATAAAGCTTGTATAAGCGTGTAGCTTCACTTAAATCCTTTTTAACTAAACGGCCGCTTTGGTATAACCAAGCTAATGTGTTAATAGCATTAGCTTCACCTTGTTCAATTCGAGTATTTAATTCATTCAAATAACGAGAACCATCCCCAGTATACATACCAATATAATACAAGGACTCTAAGTAACCCATTTCGTAAGCTTTTTCACACCATTCTTCTAATTTGTTAGGTGCATGCATAAAGCTTTTTTCGCATTGCTTAGCTGCAATTTCAACGGTTAAGTTCGGATCATTAATATCGATATTCGGAAACATGGATGCTTTAGTATCCATAGAGGTAAAAAAACTAATTGCTAACGCAACTATCACTAGTACTTTTACCATTGGAATGATCCATCATTATTAATACGTTTTTCTGGGAGGTGAACTTGAAATGATTTAACCGTACTTTCATACGGAAAGCCTTCTTTGTAGAAGTATTGTTCTTTCAAGGCCTCTTGTTGGCTAGACATACCCTTGCACGGCCTGTCGCTGTAACAAGATAAGCCACCAATAAAATCAATAAAACGAACATTTTGAATACCGTGCTCTTTAATTAAAGAATCAATACCTATTTGATACTTTAAATTCTTAACTGCGTGCCATCGACTCATAAAAGCAACAATTTTATTCTGCTTAGATCTCTTGAGGATTGTAGCTAAATTGTAAGCCCAAAGATCGTTTCTAAACGTATGCGCATCAAAACATTCCCCAGTCACAGCTTTTGTCGATGGGCATACACTATCCATTATTTCCATCGTTTCGACAGAAACATCCAATGCAACAATCTTCATTCCTACATCGCGTGCCGCCTTTACCAGCTCACCATAAGCTTGAGGAGTCAAATGACCATGTGTCCAATATTTATCAAAATATTGCTGTATAACGTTAAAACCTTTGCCTGTTCGTTGATAAAACTCTATTTTTTCCTGCATCGAGCGCGGCAGCATTTCCATGGCAAAATGTGTAAAACCCGCAGCCTTCAACTGCCTAATAGCTTTTATAGCCTCATATTTATAGCCAGCAGCACTATGGCTCGATTCGCCTAACATGACTAAACGCGCATTGCCCGCCATTGTTCTATAATTAACATCCATGTTTATTTTATTCATTACATTTCCATATTAGTTTATTTAAATTTAATAATTACTGCACAGTGCTATTCGCACCAACCTACGTTAGTACTTACTTTTTCCACATTACTTTTATTTTCAGTTAGCCATGCATCAATAACTAACGAAGGTTTAAATTCAGAGCCAGTGCCTGGCCAATAATATGTTCCATTTTCATCTAAACAAAGTGCTACATAAATTGATGCAGAGTTAAAAACAATATCTTCACCTTGCTCCACAAACATCTCATAGCTTAGCCTTTTATGAGATTTACCTTTGTATGTTGCTAGCACTTCAGCTGAGTAAACGTGCTTTTCAGATTCATCCTCCTCACGAAAAATTTCAACATTTGTGATTTTGACTTTAGCCAAATAATCAGCACTACTAACTACTTTTTTAAAAACCCTTAGCTCTAATAAGTCAATATGTTGAGCCTTTGTACAAAGACTAAGGCTCAATAAAACAATAAACGTAATCAGCGTTTTGAATTGGCTAAAAATCTTCAATAGAAGCTAATTTACTCATAGCGGTACTGTCACAAACCCAGTATTTTTTTGTGTCTTTCTTTTGTAGTGTGACTGTTTTTTCCTTTGTTACTGCATCAAACTCCTCGCTATAGTAATCACTCACTATAACTTCAATTCCATCATCACTAAAAGTCAAGCTATGCTCAGTAACTAAAGAGCGATGATAGCTCGATTTTTTTACAGTTTTAAGGTCCATTAAATCAATAGCTGTGGTCGCATTTATAGTGAATTTATCTAAGTGAAGTTTATTACCTACTTTACTAACAACCAGCTCAATGGGTGTAGGCTCATCAGTATTACATTTAAATATAACTTGCGAACTACTTTGAGCTGCATTGCATGACGCAATAAAGCACAAGGGAATAGCCAAAATAAACTTTGCGACGTTACTTTTTATCATACTTTTCAAATGCCTTCTGTAGTTTAATATCATACTTATTTTGTGCATACTGCGCGCCATTATAACCTTTAGCGAATGCAGCCCAATTTAATGTCAATAAATACTTATCTAACCCTTTACTCTTTACAAAACTAACAAACGCATCAAGCTGCTTTCTTTCAGAGTTAAACATTGCTTTCACAAACTGTTCAACACTTGCAAAACCAGACGCACTGTAGTTAAATCCCATGATTTGAAAACGCCCCCAAGAAGCTGCTTTTAAGGCCTCAACAACGTTCAATTCCATTGCTTTTTCGAGCCTTGCATATTCCTGAGCTCCTCCAGTATATAAACTACGGTTCCAGCTTCTACTAGAGATAGATGGATGACTTGTATCATAAATATGATTTGTCAGACGAGAGAAAATATGAGCTTCAAACAGAATCTTCGACTTGCCATTTGAGAAAAATGCGTCACCTGATGACTCAACTTCAGCGACTGCTTTTATAGCTGCAACTTTACAACCAAGCTCCTTGGCAATATCTTGATAATCCGACTCTGATAACTTTTGAACATCTGTACAGGCAATTGGTAGCTTAAAGTTATTTTTAACTACCATGGCTATAAGCTTTTCATTAATTTTTTTATGAGTGCGGCCATTTGGATCTATTTTCCCATCGGGGCGTACCATGTTTAATACTTTGCTTTGAAATAACTTTATAGCGGCTACGGTTTTAGAGTTTTCAGGGCGAGGGTTTAAGCGGCCATCCACAATTAAAGCCTGTGTAGGCGGGATAAGTTTTAGTAATTTATTCAACGCGGTTTGTACAGTTTTTACATCAGTTAAACTGTTAGTACCACCCAATCCAACAGATTGAGTTATTCTTATTGATGACATTTTTAAATCCTTTTTAATATTATTTTTTTACGTGATTGAGTATCTCTAGCATCCACTCATCAAAGCCATTTCATATTTTATTGATAAGACAAGGCCTGACTCCACTAGTTTTCTTTTGGCTTAAAATTACAAGTTCAGATTTAACTAATTTACAAAAACATTCACTCCAATTATTGCATTTTAAATCACTTTAAAATTAATGACCTACAATAAAATCTCTCTAAAAAATTTTAAAAGATGTAATTTAACTACATCATCAGTTATCTGGATAGATTGTGGCCTAGATGAGAGGATATATGAGCTTCTGGCTTTATTTCTAATATTAAAGCCTCCTTTTTCATAGGTGCCTGCATTTGAGCTACGACTAATTAGAATTTCTTCATTTTTAAAGACTTTGGAAACCGCGTGTTGATTTTTTGGTAAACCACCATCTGTTGGTTTTTTCCAGAAGCCGTTGACAATAGTATTTTCAAGCCATTCAACAGCATCGATTGGAATTTCAATTTGATTTTCTAATATATCAAGCTTATTTATCGAGTAAATATAGATAATTATATGCTCTTTACTTAAATACAGATCAAAAAAGTCATTGCCACTTTTATTTTGTGGTATCAACTTCACATGCTTATATTTAAGTCTTTCTTTTTCTGTGTTTACTAAACTAAACTGTTTCATATTAATCCGGTAACTAGCTATGTTTTAATGGTATTTCTAATATTTTTTTCTGTGCTATCAACTCTTTCACTGACACTGGGCTATGCTGAATCTCAAGAGTTTCAAGTGCACCAGGTTTACCTTGTTTCGACTTCATTTCAGTTAAACCATCCCCTGTGAAGACTTCCCAAGCACCGATCTCAGATAAGATCACCTGCCTAGTTAAAAACTCATCTGCTTGACCAGAATCTGAGAAGTGCTCAACAGCAAAGGCTTGAGCTCTATCCTCTTTAAAACTTTCAGTCCAATGTAATCCCCTATCGGAAAGATGTGTATTGAAGTCAGACCAATGCTTTCTAAATTTCTCAGAATATTCCGGCGTCATAACTTTATCAACTAGATGTGGATCTAGTTCACCTGCGAACTCAATTTTTAACTTTTCTTTTATATTTGAAAAAGTAGGTACAAAAACATCAGAACCATTCTGTTCGTGATCTTCTCCTCTGTCTATAACATATAAAACATAATCTTGGTTGGGATCATAATTGGTGCCAAACACATCAGCAATTATTTTAGGATCACTATCAGCATATTCTATTTGATCAAAAGTACTCATCCAGAGAGGATGGCGGCCTGAAGACTCTCGTAAATGACCAACAGGCCCTTCATTCAATTCAGGTATAATTACTTCCTTAGTTTCATTATTTTTAGGAGCTGTGGAAAACCTAACAACGAACCTATCCGTTGGAGGTTGCCCCGATGATGCCATTGAACGCAATTCATCATCTGAGTATTTAGGAACATAACCGCCATTATCATCAATTCTCTGTTTCGCCAGCTCTAACTTATCAAGAACATCTGCTAAAGAACTAGGACCCTCTATAGAATACTCAGGCTTGGCATCATTTACTTTTTTAATAAGCTTATGAGAGCTATCTTCTATTAAACTATTTTTAATTTCTTTTGGAGTTAATTGCCCGTCATAAGCAGCTTGTAATAACTGCTCTGAAAGTTCAGGTGTAATACCCCCTAATTGAGTACTGTTATTCAACGCCTCTTTCAGTGAGACTTCACCTTCTTTACACATCAACCCAAACGGATCTACCCAATTAACTGGATTAGGCGCATATTGATAATGATTTATGCCACCCACTAGCCCTATTGGATCTTGGTTTATGAAGCGTTGTTGTTTGGGGCTGTAGTAGCGGTAGCGGTTGTAGTGTAAGCCACTTTCCTCGTCTAAATATTGCCCTTGAAAACGAATTGGCTGAGTAAAGGTGTTTGTATTGCTTATCTCTGATTCTTCATAACCATACACATCGGCTTGGTTTTCCCATACCACTTCTGCTTTGTTGTTGGTGACAAAACGTGGAGTATTCAGTTGGTCTAAGTGGTAGTAGTACACCTCACCTTGTTTAATCAGTGCGACTGGCTGAAATTGATTTGGCAGGTTAATATACCAAGTATATTCACCGTGTTGGTATTCACCAATTAAATGGTCGTTATCCCAAATGTAGTCAATTTTACCCTGCTCGGTGTGCTTGGCGATACGACGACCGAGTGGGTCGTAGTCGTATTGAGTAAGCGTGCCGTTGTTGTTAAAGCAACTTAACTGGTTAAATGCGTTGTATTCACGGCGGGTTTTTATGCCTTTGCCAGTTTCGCGTATTTGGTTACCAAATTCGTCGTAGTAAAAGTCGCTGTCGCCAAAGTGGGTTAAACGGTCAGCTTCTGTGGCACTGCTTATCACCCCATTGCCTTCATTTAGGTCACTTGCAGCAGTTGCTACACTTGAATCGCTATACTCACTATGGCTTACATTAATTTTGCTTTCTGACTGACTGCTTTCAACCTTATTGATGGCATCGCTATCATCATTTGGCTGAGTAGTTTGCTGCTCGGCCAGTTCGTTATTTTGAACCGTCGACTGGCAAACTGGGTTACCAAAACTATCCCACTGGTATTGCGTGGTCGTATCAACCTCAGAACTTGCTAGATTTTGCTGAATTAACTGGCCAAGGCTGTTGTACTCAAAATTGATATTATGGCTACTAACACCTCCCTCTTTACGCGCAATCAACTGATTTACGCTGTCGTAATTGTACGTGCAGGTATCAAATAGCGCTTGTGCAGGATGGGTTAACTGTTGCTGTGTTAAGCGGTTAAATACGTCAAATTGGTGGGTAAGAGTTACATCATTACCAAACTTTTGCGTTTGAATATTGCCTTGGCTGTCGTAGCTAAGCTGTGCAAGTTCAACAGCCGTGCTGTTGGCTTGGAGTAAGTGAATAGCACTTAGCTGACCAAATTTATTGTAGCTGTATTTAAGCGTACTTGAATCTGGCAAGGTCAATGATTGCCTTCTGCCGTATTCATCGTAACTGTATTTTAGGGTATGCGCTTGTTGCTGATTATGTACTTGCTCAGCACGCAGTAACCGCCCGCCTTTATCAAACTGCTGCTTTAATGTTGATTGTGCATTATGCGCACGGGTAATTTTACCTTGCAGGTTATAACTGTAGTAATTGGCGTTATTAACGATGTGCGTATCGGTTGCCAAACTTGCATGCTGTGCAGTCACGCGGCCTAATTTATCACGCTCTATTTTTACATGGCGTTTATCACTTTGTGTTACCGACGTTAAGCGGTTACAGGCATCGTATTTATAACGCTGCAATGTGCCATCAAATCCAATAACTTGCGTTGGGTTTTCGTTGGCGTCGTAACTAATACGATATACATGACCGTCGCTGCGCTCAATGGCAGTTAAG
Organism: Pseudoalteromonas sp.; assembly: GCF_036960685.1. Classification (GTDB taxonomy): domain Bacteria; phylum Pseudomonadota; class Gammaproteobacteria; order Enterobacterales; family Alteromonadaceae; genus Pseudoalteromonas. The sequence goes on from NZ_JBALXK010000004.1 coordinate 111,187, forward strand.
TTACGCTCTTTATCATAGGTTAAATGCAGCGCACTGCCATCGGGCTGAATAACACAATGGGGCTGGCTCAGCCCTTCAAAGTGTTGCTCGGTGGTGTCACCGTTACTGTCTTGCGAGCTAATCAACCGCCCAGCTTCATCATAACTAAAATGCTGATGCTGCTTGTGTTCAGGGTCTTTTTCGTCAAAGGCGATGGTTTGCGTTAGTTGCCCGTGGTCGTTGTATTTATACTGAGTAAGCAGCCCGGCGTTATTTATTGTCGCATTTACACGGCCCAACTTATCATAGCTGTAGCGAACAAGTTCATCATTGTGATGTTTGGCAAGTAATTCTCCTTGCTCATTCCACACAAACTTGGTTATTTGCCCTGTTACATCTACGTGCTGAGTTAATTGCCCTAATTTGTCGTGGCTATAAAGTGCAGTGCGGCCGTCACCAAAGGTTTCGCTTTGCAGCAAGCCTGCAACGCTGTACTTGCGTGCTATTGTTTGGCCGTCAGGTAACGTGGTTAATACTCGTTGGCCTAATTGGTTATACGCAAAATGAGTTTGGCTGCCATCAGGCTGAGTTATTGATTCCAATTGGCCATAAGCCGTATAACTGAATTTTACTTGGCTGTTATCAGGCTTTATTTCCGCTATTTTTTGCCCTTGAGCATTGTATGAGTACTGCCATACATTGCCATTCGGGTCGGTGCGTTTAACTAATTTACCTTGTGCATTATGGACAAAATGCTCTTTATTCCCATGAGAATCTATACAGGTTGTTTCACCTATCTCAGGGTTATATTCAAACTCATAGGTGTAGGTGTTGTTATCACCCCACTGTTTTATGCATTTAGCGCTTGGAGAATAACTATCCCATTCAAAATGATGACTAAACCCACTGGCTCGAGTCCGTTTCGTTAATAAATTAGCGGCGTTATAAGTGTAACGTTCAACCTCATTTTGTTGATTTGTAGCGTGTATAAGGTTGTTGTTTTCATCATATTCATAACTTGCTAGTAGTGGTGATAGCAATTGCTGTTTGTTGTTTTCATTTGTGTGGTAAGGCGCTATTTTGCTTAACAAGCCTTGCTGGTTATAACTAAGTATACAACCACGCGCTTTGTTTACTTCAATACGATAAAGGCGCTCTTTCGAATCATAGTAAAACTGAATGCTTTGACCTTTTTCGTTGATTATCTTTTCCAGCAACCAAGAATTCTCACCTGCTTTAAAGGTTAAATGCTGATCATCAGGTGTAACCAACACTTGCTTACCATTGGTTTGGTAATGCAACGCAAGGTTACTGCTTAGTTGGTAGCTGGATTGTCCAGGTTTTACTTTTTCAAAGCGGTGCTTAGCGCCGTGCTCATCTTGGTACTCTAACCAGTAGGTGCCTTTTTGTTTTGGCCCAACGATCGGTGGCGGTAAATAATGCTCCGTTAAATTGACCATAAAGTCATGGCGCCAACCATTACCCATAGTGCTGCATATATCAGCGTGCGATGAGCGATATAAACGTCGCCAAATTAATTGTTTACTGCCTGCAAGTGTAAAATCGATTAACGGAAGAATTTCTTCTCCAGATAACATTGATACAGGATCTGAGCGGCATTCTTGTTGATCGATGGGCGTTTCACTGGCAGCTGTGCTGCTGGCAGCACCGGTTTTGTTTACAGGGGCCTGTGTAGCACTTTTACCTGACGCTTTAGTAGCCCCATTTTTGCCTGACTTTTTATTTGCCTTACCAGAGCCGTTTGCGCTACCACTGTTTGTATTATCGCTAACCTGAAGCGCTGATTTTGCTTTTTGATGATAACAGTTCACACTGCCAGCAATTAATGCCTGGCTAAGTACACTGGCAGACTCTCGTGCAGATGCACTGCGTGGACAGTGAACGCCCACACTATTTAACAAGTTTATAAGATCCAGTCGCTTTGCTACATCAGCACTTAATGTACCGCCAATTTGGGCTATTTGCGCTTTTGCACTATCTTGGGTATTAGCAACAACACTAAAGTAACCCGGTGGTGCTGATCCTTTCCCAGCAACAAAACAAACAGGGTAACTTGCTCCTTGTAAAACAACGATATTACTTTGCATTGTTGTGTACTTCCTCACTTATCCATAAGTATGATGCCGCGGCTTGATATTTTGCTTGCTCTTGCGAAATCACCAACGCATGCGTATAGCGTTCAACAATTGCGGGGCTTGTGGTCAATTGATATAAATTGACAATTCCTTCTAAGGCACCCATTTTTCCTAATTTATAGTTAGGTAATTCATAATGTGTATGTTCATTTATTACTTGGTCAAGTAACTGTAAACTGTTTAACCACACGTCACTTTCAGGCTCAATGCCATTTCCTGGGGCAAAAATAAGCTCTATCGTGGGTTGCGCAGTTTGTGCTATTTTTTCAAGTATGCTTGGTAACTGATCATGTTTAGCAAAATCAATTGAAGGCGCTAAATGATGACTTGTTTGCATCCACCCTGTGTTTTTAGCTTTAACCACAGCGAGAATTCCGGCCACACCTTGATAGCTATACTCTCCCTGCTTATTTACTTTAAACGTTGCATCTAGTGCTATTACGTTTACTTTTTGCCAAGCATTTTTTCGCGCTAATGCTAATAATGCAGTCGCGCCAGCTGCACCATAAAATAATGTGTGGCTTACATGTTCAGGATAAAGCTGTTTCAAACTATTTGTTAAAAGTTGCTTAAGTTCATCTTGATAAGCAAGCGCAGGTAATAACCAGACTAATGGCGCTTGTGGGTCTTTAAGCTTTGCAAATAATTCTTTGGATTTTATTATGCAATCATACAAACACGCATCCCAAGATTGCCAACGGGAGTGCTCATTAACAGACCTAGTTTCACCGTATAATAACTCATCGATATCATGTTCATGCAAACTCGAAAACGATTCTATCGCAATGTTAAAAGCTTTCATGCCGATACTCCTGCATTTAACTTTTTAGCAGTCAGATGCTGATAGTAGCGGTATAAATTAAACACCGCTTGGCTATAGCAATCCATTGCTGAGATTTCTATTGCATTAAGCTTGGCGGTTACAGTATTCCCTGCAACTAATCGCAATGAGGCTAGCTGCTCCTCATGCTTTGGCCAGTTGAGCTGTAGCTGCTGTTTAAAATCCGCACATGCTTGTTGCTCTCCTTGCCAAGCGCTTATTTGCGTTTCAAAATCAACGAGCAAATCAAGCTTATCGCCTAACATTCTTCTCATTAGGGCAATTAAGCTACTCGGATTTTCTACTTTACTGAGCGATGTATTGACCAGTGGCAGCAATTTAACAAAGCCACTTTGTAACAATACCTGCAATACATCCACTGTCGGTAAGTTTCGACTGGCATGGTTGCCGATCGCATTAACCTGATCCCAGGATAACGACAATAAAAAAAGTGACATTAACGGGGAGTTAACGAGCTCACTTTGGCACAAAAAATTAAAACCAGTGACAACGTCGTTTAAATCCGTTTGAGCATCGACAAAGACTGTCAATTCACTTTCGACAAGGGCTTGAATTGCTGGATTTTTACTTGTCGAAAAAGCAAAATATAAGGTTTGTAAGTCAATTAACGTGATTAAATTAGAACTATGCTGCTGTAATAACACTTTACGGATAATCAGCTTGGCAACACTTTGTAAGCTAGTCTCCTTAAGCAAATTATTAATAAAAATAAGATTAATATTTTGCGGCAAGTTAGCCATGATCTCGATACATGCTTGTGAAATTGTATCTGGGCTTATATCGTCATTCAATAACGAGACTAGTTGCTCTAATTTTGGCTGAATGAATTGTTGCTCGACTTGCTTTTTCTTAGCCGTAAGCCAACATGACTCTAATAGCCTATTTTGCAGTGTTTTAACATAACCTACAGAAGTAAACGGGCAGCGCTGGGCATTACTAATTTTTATAAGCTGCGCTTGATGATCACTTAAATAGATAGATAACAAAATCAGCCACCGATCAATACAGTAGGGTTACCAATAACAATTTTTCCACCATGTGAACTATCATCGCCCATTCTAGCCGCTGGCTTACCATTAATTTTAACGCTTCCTGATCCAGATTTAATACTATCCGGAGGGCCAATACATACCAACATATCGCCTTTACGCGCAGCCGGCATACCACCAATTAATACGTTACCAGAGCCTGCAACCACTGGGCCTCCAACATGAGGAACGGTTCCCGTGGTTTTTGGGCAAACATGCATGTGACCAATTGTAGCGGCGGGCTTACCCATTATGACTCCTTGTCTTATTAATATTTATGCAACAGCATTATTCACATTTACAGGACTGTATTATTCATATAGAGGAATAATTAGCAGCTTACTTTGTGCAGTTAAAAAAGATAACAGCTCGATTAATTCAGCTTGACTATAATCATTAAGTGAAACTGAACTTTGCATCACATACTGATAAAGAACAGACACTATATCTGCGCTATTTAAAGCTGGGTGTAAATTAATAAAAAACTGCTTAGCATAATAACCATTCAATGCTTTCAAATGGCTTAACGCAGGATTAAGTAGTGGATCATCTGGCCTATTTATCGGTAAACAAATTAAATGAGGAAGGCCATAACGGCAATATACAACATATCCATTATTGTTTATCCCGCTTCTAACCCCAGATTTAAAGCCGTTTATAATTTCCATATCTGCACTAATTCAACTTAATCATGCCAGCAGACAATGTAATTGCACTACCATCAACTTTAATATTGCTGCCTTTAATATCGATATTAGTACCTTCAATTGTAATATTTCCGCTGCTGCTCATTTTTATTTGCGCAGAGCCCGTTTTTATTACAATTTCATCACCCGCTTCAATATTTAATGTTTTACCAACTTTAACCGTATCGTTATCGCCAATCTCACTAACACGATTAGTTTTTACATTTAGAGTATCGTTATTGCCAACGTCGACGGTACGGTCATTGCCGATTAGGACTTTATTATCATTACCGATTTCGACATTATGGTCGTTATCAGTTTTATCATTTTGGTCATTTTTAACATATAGCTGTTTATCTTTTTCCGCCTGGATATAAACTAGCTCACTGCCCTTTTTGTCTTCAAAACGCAGTTCGTTAAAGTTATCTGCTCCACCCTCTTTGGTCGAACGTGTTTTAATACCACTTTGTGTTTTTTCAGCTGGCAGCGCATAAGGAGGCATTAAATCAGCATTATAAATGGCACCACTTATAATTGGCTGATCAGGGTCGCCATTTATAAAATCAACTAAAACTTCTTGCCCTACTCGAGGGAAGAAAAATGCGCCCCATTTTTTGCCTGCCCAGTTTTGGGCAACACGGATCCAGCATGAACTTTTAGAGTCTTTTTTACCTTCACGGTCCCAATCAAATTGCACTTTTACACGACCATACTGGTCAATCATGATTTCATCAGCGCTGTCGCCGGTGACAATTGCTGTTTGCACCCCATTAATTACAGGCTTTTTCTTATTAATTTGTGCTCTGTATGGAATTTCTTTTGGTACACATTCAAAGTGGTTTGAATATACTTCTTCTGCACCAGCTTGCTGTGCGCCGGACTGATTAGGCACAGTGATCGATGTCATCATCGAGGTAATAACAAATGTTTTACCTTCTAATCTCGGATCTTCGTGCTTTTTAAAACTAAATAATTTACCAACAGTAAAAGAGCGACAATCACTTCGGCCACTTGATAACTTCATGTCGCGTTGTAGCGACTCTAATTGTACTGAGGCTAAATTTGCAGCTCTCGGATGACACTCTGCTTCACCTGTATATTCGAATACTTCAGAGACTGATTGTGTTGGTAACTCAGGATTAGCTTGCTCACCATCAGGGTATCGTGATGGTTGTTTAAAATCATAACCAACACGCTTAAAGCTGCCAGGTGCTAAACTCAAACCACCTTGCCAACGCGAAATATGTGACGTACTTAGGTGGCCTGTTGAATACTCAACTTTACTTTCATCGCACACTTCATAAGCGGTAATATCATCAGCTAATACAAGAGTATGGGCACTATTACTATGCTCGAAAAAATAAAAAATACCTTCTTGCTGCAGCAAGCGCTGAATAAAATCAAAATCAGACTCTTGATACTGAACACAGTATTCATATTTTGGATAAGTTTTGCTGGTTTTATCTGAAAAGGCGACATTATGCTGACCAAATAAATCAGCAAAAATATCTTTAACTGTTTTCTTTTGATATATACGACTATTCTTACGATTTCGCATTGACGCAGCAAATGGAACAATCGTAGCCTGATAATCGATATAGTTTTTTTGTTCGTCAATGTCGGCTGTACGGCTGCCGTTCGACACAAGATGACTAACAATCCCGTGGTAATAACGCTCACCCCCACCCTCAGCATTTCTTACTTTAATAGATACAGGTTTACCCACTAAGTCTTCGTGAGCTATCTGCTTGCCAACTGTGTACATGTTAGCAGACATTACAAATAGGTCAGACATTGCTTCTTGGGCAACAAAGCGAGTTAAATAAAGGGCGTCTTTACCAGCAGGGGTGCTAATTTGAATTACGTTCTTATCTTGTGTAGCTTTTTGCATTCCTTGCTTTTCCCATCCTAGAGATCAAAAAAAGCTCTGAGCAATGCTCAGAGCCATTATTAGACAACAAATATTACATTTGTTGACCTTTAACACCGCTGTATCCATATACAAGTGGAGCAGTAATGTTATTTTTGTCGTCTGTAGGTGTAACAGTCATCATCATTTCAGTGTAGCTGATTGTGATTGTTTCGATCGGACGATCGTTTTGTACTGATACTGAATAGCTAGAAATCATTGCATCGGTAAGTTCGATTTTCATGATTTCTTCAACTTTATCACCTTGCTTAGTGATATGGAAAATAGCTGGAAGACCTTTACCAATTGTTGCTTCTTTGAAAAGATCCGGAGATGCTTTATCTTGAAGTTTAGTAATTGTTACGTCACCTAGACGAGTAGAGCTAGACTCACGGTCCATTGCTGTACCAGTCGCAGCGCTAATTTCACGGCTTACGTTCCAATCTAAAGATAATACTGTGATTAAATCTTTAAAAGACTCAGCTGTAGTTTCGCCTTTGATTGAACCGTACTTTAAATATGTATTTGCTTGCATTTGATAATGCTCCTTTTTATTAAACAATGTTATCCATTTAGCCTGGATTCTTTTCTTTGGTTTCCCAAAATTCCTTTGAAATCATTATCTCTAATACTGCGATGAAAAGGCCCTAAAAATCCTTTCCTTAGATGAAGACAATATCTCAAAATTCCATGTAGTGATTTAAGGCACCAAAATTATAATACCGTAAAACCTAATAAACAACCTTATTCTATAGTTATTTATAAATTTATTTTAATCTATATTAAGCTCAAATTCATTATCTTTAACTTTCAACAATATATTATTAATTTCGTTATTTTCAATCATACTGAAAAGCAAGATTTCAGACAGCATTGGTAAAACTTTATTTTGCAATATTGTATGAATATTCCTAGCGCCTGAGCCAGCGTTTTGGCAATTTGCAACTATATAATCAATAACGTCATTATTATAAGTCAATACTGCATTATAATTTTTTTCTACACGCTTGATTATTTTAGCCAATTGTATCGCTGCGATCTCTGTAAGAATATCGTCACTTAATGGGATATAAGGAATTACATTAATACGACCTAAAAATGCAGGTTTGAAAGCAGCCAGTAAATCATCTTGCAGAGCTTTTGATAATCCTTTGATACTTGGCTTACTTTCTTCATCTTCAAATAGGCTCATAGTGGTATCTGTACCCACATTTGAAGTCATAATGATAATGGTGTTTTTAAAGTCAATATCGCGCCCTTCACCATCTTTGATGGTACCTTTATCAAATACTTGATAGAAGATATCTTGTACACCAGGATGCGCTTTTTCCATTTCGTCTAACAGCACCACACTATAAGGTTTTCTTCTAACCGCTTCAGTTAGAATTCCCCCCTCACCATAACCAACATAACCAGGAGGTGAGCCTAATAATAGTGAGACTTTATGCTCTTCTTTAAATTCAGACATGTTGATCACAGTGACATTTTCTTCACTGCCATATACTTCCTGTGCCAGTGCTAAAGCGGTCTCAGTTTTACCTACCCCACTTGGACCTGCGAGCATAAATATACCGTTAGGGCGACTTTCATCGGCAAGCTGCGCCCGAGAGGTTTGCACAACTTTAGCAATCAAATCCAGTGCATGATCTTGGCCAACAACACGTTGCTTCATATGCGTTGCTAAGTTCAAAATGCCATGAATTTCATCTTCATGCATTTTACCAACAGGAATACCCGTCCAGTCTGAGATAACTTGTGCTATAAGCTCTTCACTGACCTGCCAGTGCACCATATTTTGCTCAAACGTGGCGAGTTTTTCTTTACTGAGTTTAAGTGATTCAAGCATTTCTTGAGACGCTTCTTGCTCTTGCGTATTAACAAGTTCCAGCGCCTGATTTAACTCTGAGACGATTTCTTTCTCAAGTTTAAATTGTTCATTGAGCGGCTGTAATTGCTGGTCAATACTAATAAGCTCAGCTTTTAGTGTATCTAACTGCAGAGAATGATCTAAGCCCGTTTTTTGCTCACGATTTAACATTTTAACTTGCGTTTCAATCACACTCAGACGATTTACGAGTTGTTCTATCGTGTTAGGTGTAGACGCTTGGCTCATTGCAACGCGGGCACAGGCCGTATCCAAAAGTGCAACGGCCTTATCTGGTAATTGTCTGGCTGTGATGTATCGATGCGAAAGATGAACAGCACTTTCTAGCGCCTGCTCAGAAATAAATACTTTATGGTGGCGCTCCATCACAGGAACTAAACCACGTAACATCGCAACTGCTTTTTCTGGTGTTGGCTCTTCGACTTTAACAACCTGAAAACGGCGGGTCAGTGCGGCGTCTTTTTCAAAAAACTTTTTATACTCTGCCCAGGTGGTTGCAGCAATTGTACGTAATTCACCACGTGCCAATGCTGGTTTTAGTAAATTAGCCGCGTCGTTTTGACCTGCTTGACCACCACTGCCGATCATTGTGTGTGCTTCGTCGATAAATAAGATAACAGGGTCAGCAGAGTTCTTAACTTCATTAATTAATGATTTTAAGCGATTCTCAAACTCACCTTTCATTCCAGCACCGGCTTGTAGAAGCGCTAAATCTAAGCTATGAATTTTTACATTTTGCAGCACAGCGGGAACATCTTTTTGCGCAATTCTAAGTGCTAAACCTTCGACAACCGCTGTTTTACCAACCCCAGCTTCACCTGTTAAAATCGGGTTGTTTTGACGTCGTCGGGTTAAAATGTCGATCATTTGTCTAATTTCAAAATCTCGTCCTAAAATAGGATCAATTTTACCTGAGCGTGCTTGTGCTGTGAGATCTACCGTAAATTGTTCAAGGTTTGGCGTTTTAGAATTCATGCTTGCTTGTGCTGCTGTCGCATTTTGCGTTGCGTGATTTCGCTCTTGTGATTGCGCCACTATTTCAGGCCAAGCATGTAACAGCTGACCCGGATCAATTTTATTAAATAACTTACTACAGCGGGTAACCAAACTAGATAAGGTGTCATCTTTCGTTAATGTATAAATAACGTATGCGCTGCGAATTTGCTGATCGGTAAACTCGATGCTGGTGCTTAACCATGATTGTCTTAATAAACTAGTTACGTGCACAGATAAACTAGGCGAAGACTCACTCCCAGTTTTGAAAGATTCCAGCGACTGATTTAAATCCTGTTTCACTTGCTCAATATCGATATCAAATGAACCAAAAATAAGCCTAACATCATCAAGCTGCTGCTCTACCATCGCTAATAACCAATGCTCAAGTTCAACCGTAAAATGGCTGCGGCTATTACAAATTGCGACAGCCGCTTCAAGGCTTTTTCTGCAATCGGGACTCAGTTTTTCAACTAATTTATTCAGTGTCATCGAAGACATACTCTGTTCCTTTTAATTTTAATTATCCTTTAAACGATAACTTAGTAGGGTTTGATTTTAATTTGTCATGCTGAACCGCTAAGAAACTATTCGCTCCCAGCTGACAATTACTCTGCGCTAGCGTTGCAGAACCTAAACTTTCAAAGTGCGATTCAATAACTAAACGAAAATTGATGGCATTGCCCACATAATCCTTGGTGATCGTGTTAGCTAACTTGAATAGCGTTCCATTTGGTAGCAATAATTTGGCCTTTTTCGGATCATCTGTAGCAATATTTACTTCAATGTTCGAGGAGGTATCCCACACTTTTTTACCTAACATTGTATCTATACCTAAGCGAGCATGTTGGCCCTCATATAACGCTTGGCTCGCTAAACAAGTTTGCTCTTGTGCATCTAAAGTATGCCATTGACCAACCATTTGCTTAATGGTGACCTGGCAATCTAAATACGATGATAGAATGTTTTGTAAATCAGCTGCGTTTCTGATTTTTCGGCTATATAAACCAGAAAAATACAGTTGATGTTCGTTATAACCACCACTTAACAAACCTAAAATTTGTGTGTAGGGATCTTTATTTCGAGCGCTGTTGGTATGATTAAGCGAGGGCTTATATTTTTTCCATGCACGGTAATATAAAGAGACTAAACGGTGGTTAAACATGTCGTAAAAGTCACGCATAGTGGTGTCTTTATAGCGTAGGCGCTGCATTACTAATTCACTATAAAACTGCGGTAATGCGCCTGAGCATCCCGTTAAGCCCATAAACGAAACTTGCATTTGCACTTTATGTAGGCCGTCTTCAAAGCCAATTTCTTCAAGCTTGGTAATTGCATTACCTGGATAACCAAATTTTTGAGTTGCCGTAAATTTAATCAACTCTAACTTTGGGCTACTATCGTAACCGACATGGCGATATTCTAAACCACGCTTTTTAAGTTGCTTTTCAACGATAAAAACAGCTTTATAAAAATCAATTTGTGAGGCTTGAGAAATTAGATGCTTGATCATAAAAGTGGATTATCTCCCACTCGCGCAGGCCATTGATAATAAACTTGTTCCTGCTCTTTCAATCTAAGACTTAGGCGTGTGTAACTATTAATTGCAGCAAATTGTGCAAAGAAATGATCTAAAATCGCAGCAAAGAAAAACATACCACTACCAGAGAAATCATCATTGGCAAATGTGATTTCAATTTCACTACCTGTAGCAAAACTTACCCGCCCCTGTTGTACAACTCGTGCTGTTGAAGGGGCTATTTTTAATCGATAAATATTATCAATCATACCTTTACTTTGAGGCGTCGCTCTAAAGTCATAAAGCCTTAAAATTTCTTTTAATCGATTACAAGCATCATCACCAGTGAAGGTATCTAACGTTAAATGATTCACTAACTGCCATCTTGTTGCATCGGCTAGAATTGGCCGAACAGCATGGGTAAAGGGAGTGAGGCAACGGATTTTTTTTATTACGTCCCCGCGCTCAGGCATTAATAAACCCAATTCATCATCGCCAAACGGCATACTGGCAGGCAAGTTCCTGTTACTGCATTTCGCTCTTACCGTTAAAACAGAGTTACCTTCACCATATTCTAATGCACTGTTTTCAAATGTAGCATCAACAAGTGACATAAAAGTCTCAGTACCCGACTCTACATAGCCTCCAGCCCATGAGGCTGTTTCTCGACGAATATGCCAAAATAAATCATTATGGCCTTGATACTTTGGATGAGTTTGACCATAAAAAGGCGATACCACTTGTTTATTGCCTTTATGATCAAACGCAATCACTTCAGAAATGGCAATCACTTCAGAGATCTCAGAGTCCATATAACGCGGTGTTAATTGGTATTCATATTCACTTATTTGTGGCCGGATTGGCTCTAATTCTTGCTCAAACAAGTTAATGATTGGAGTGCAGCCGAGCAAAAACATGTTCTTATCGACTTGCTTTTCAAGCTCATTTGACTCGGTATCAAGGTAAATATAAATTTCGCATCGGTTTGATAACTTAGGTAACGAAGCTGCGATACCGTCAATTTCAAAAAAGCGAAATTTCTCAGGAAACGTAAAGTTCTCAACAAGTAAACGATAACCACCGGATGAACGTTGCGAATAAGGAACAACGGCTTCATGCGGGTCAAAACCAACCGCTTTAAGCTGGTTTTTTGATAAATATTTAATCCCTTCTTCACCATTATCTATGGCTATACCAATAGCGTGCTTAAAAAGTAATTCGTACACTTTTAATGTGTGATGCCATTGCCCATTAATAAACACTCTCAGTTTTTCAAGACCTGTTTCAGCCAGTGATACACCTTTGTATTCACCCGTTAGTTCAAGCTTGAATATTGATTTAGCACGTTCGTGCCAACGAGGTTTAGGCGCAACAAATGGGCTGTTATCAAACTGAGCATGGGTAATTTCTACCGGCCATAAGTAAGTTTCATAGCATGTCTGAAACTTACACTGCTTCATAGACTCAACATTGGTTTCAACTTCACTGGCTCTTGGAATAACCACGCCCGCCGTAGATAAATTTTCAGCTTCTAACTTAACAACTGACATCGACGGAATGGGCGCTTGGTAATTAGGCAACATTTGCCCTAGTAAAGCATCCGTCAACTCAGGGAAACTATCATCTAATTTTTGGCGAATGTTGGCCGTTAAAAAAGCAAAAGACTCGATTAATCGCGATACGTGTGGATCTTCAATATGATCCTCACTCAGCTTTAAACGACCTGCTACTTTTGGGTATTTTTCAGAGAAATCTTTACCTAAGTGACGCACAAATGCTAATTCACGATTGTAATATTTTAATAGTTCATCGTTCATAATGACGCCTCAATAATCTTCATGCCAAGGTTCACGGGCTCTACTTCTGAATCAAAACTAATAAATTCCGGCTCAGGATCCGCGTATAAAAGGGCATTGATCCTTAAATTAAGCACCCGGTTTATTGGCACATCTTCATCTGTAAATACTTCGACTTCTAGAAAGCGTGGTTCAAACTTTAAAATTGTATTTCTAACCGTCTCGCATAACAGTGCACGTCCTTCATGGGAGCTCACTGACATACTTGAAAAATCAGGCAAACCATAGGATAAGCATGACGTAGACAATTCATTATACTGAGCAGGCCAGGTGTGCCATTGAATACGAGCATTTAGCAAAGCTTCAATGTCTCTGCGCACATTTTTACGAAGCTCACTAATTGTGATCCCTTCAGTACGAGAGGGTGCATCTTGAAAATTCGGCTCATCGTCAATCAATCGATCGAGGATGGATGCTTGTAGCTGTTGCTTATGCTCTATCATGAGAATTTAACTTTGTTACGCTGTTTCTAACGAGCTTATTTGTAAGTCAGGGATGGTGATTGCTTCATCATTAGCAAAAACCATTTTCATTCCTTTCCCTACCATAAAATCAGTATTAAGTTCTTGCCAGTCTGATACTTGACCAAGTTTTTCGAGATCAGATTCAGAGTTAGCATAAATAAGTGGTATGTGGGCAGTACCAGATGGACCCTCTTTAATTGTGATTTCAACTCTTAACCAAATGGTTTCAAGTAAAGATTCTACTGGCTCTATTTTTAAGGAATCAATTTCATTAAAGTTAGCTAGATAAAATTCACCATTAGTACCCAGTACCTCTAAATACGGTCCTAGCGTATCATCCAAGTCACGCGTTGCAGTGCCGTCACCTTGTGAGCTTCTAAATTCTTCCATTTCTTGTGCAAGTCCAGCCGCTTGCTCAATCTCGCCTTCTTGCAAAGCAACATGCATTTTTAAAAACAGGGTATCGAGTGCATCTGCGTCATGAAACAGTTTAGGGATGCCCTTTCCTTGATAGAAATCAATTCTTGATTGTTGAGCGCGAATTAAATGCCTTAAATTAATTGCACCAACGGCAAACTCAGGGTTCTTTTGCACCATAAAATCAATCTGCTTATCGGCTTTTTCAAGCTCACCATTTATGCAAAGAAGTTCTGAATAAAGACTTCTTACATCATAATTTAATGGTTCATCTTGCAGCTCAGTTGCACAAGAAGCTAAAGCTTCTGCAAGTTTTCCCTCTCGAATGAGGCTGGTTATTTTTTTCATGACTATTCCTTTATTTTGTGATGAGGACTGAGCTCTGTTATTAATTTAATACTGGAGACCATTTGATCTAATTGAAAATGAGGCTGTAACTGCAAAACTGAAAAATAATGACCGGGATTTGCCTTATTCTCGCTTACTTTAATTTTTGCATTACTCAGCGGATACTTACTTCTCACATACTCAGACGCTGAGTCTGACGCGGTTGTATAATTGTTGATCCACGCCTGTAAATCACGCTCACATGCTTGTGCTGTGTTGTATGAACCAACTCGGTCTCTTGCTAACAGCTTTAAATAATGAGCAAACCGAGAGACACACAAAATGTATTGCAACATAGATGACAAACGAGCATTGATGTTTGCTGCACTTGATTCATAGTTTTTTGTTTTTTGAACTGATGCATTACTATAAAAAACAATATGCTCTGTGTTAGTAACAGATGAAGTGGGGATAAACCCAAGTTCCGAAAACTGTTTTTCAAACTTACTCGTTACCAATAAATCAAGTGGCGGCTTTGATTCCTTTTGATAAATATCATTGGCAAAATTATCTTGGGCTAACCCAGTCACTAATCCCTTGGATACTTTCCCGGGTTCCATGCCACGAATATGCCCAAACCAACCACTATCACAGTAAGCACGAATAATCGTTGAAACAAATTGATAAGCTGCATTTCCCCACAACATATCTGTTTCAGGGTCATTAATTTGCTCTTTAAAATAAAAATCTTGATGCCGTTTACCGTCATTCTTATATGGCGGGCGCACTAAAACATGAGGCAAAGTAAGCCCTACAAACCGAGCTTCTTCCATGCTTCTAAAGCTTTGCCACTTAATATATTCAGGTTGATCAAATTGATTAAACAAATCTGAGTGATAACCTAAATCGGAAAAATTATCAGCACCAAATAAACTTGCAGAAGCCGAGCAAATAAACGGTGCAAAAGCCGCTGCGGCTGTGCGTGATATTTCTTTAATTGTGTCGATATCGTTGTAAATAGATCCTTGCGAAAACATATTACTGATTTCGTAATCACCTATGACGACTCCAAAAGGTTCACCACCGGCACTATCAAATTCACTTTGGTACAACAATTGAAAAAATAAGCTTTGGTCAAAATCGATTGCTTTATTGACATCTTTTGAAAGCGTTGCCCAATCACAGTTCAATACTTTTATTTTTACTTTATTTTCTTTGTCGTATTGCTCTGTTTGTAACAGCAACCACCATAAGTTACGCCAACTTGCTTCTAATTTTTGAAAGCGCGGTTGATGAATAATTAAATTTAACTGATTTGATATTAGCTGATCGAGTTCAACGATAACTTTTTGTAAATAAGGACTAAGTGATTCCTTACTCCATGTAATAGGTGAATCAGAAGAGCCTTCAAGCCATAACAACAAAGCCTTGTCTAAGTTTTTTTCATTCAAAAAACGGTCAAGCAAAGCATCATTATCACTTATACGAGAATGCGACTTTTGAAAAAAAGTAACATCTTGATTTATAAATGAAAACTCTTCGTGATTCATTTTACAGCATTATCCTTAACGCTAAAGATCGGATGATTAACCGATCTCAGGTATTTTAGCTACTAAACGTAAAGAAGAGGTGAGCTCTTCCATTTGTAGCCAAGGTCGTAACCACGCAACTGCATTGTATGCACCTGGTTGACCCGGTATTTCTTTAACAGATACTTTGGCATCCGCTAATGGATAACGTGCTCTAATATCTTGACCACCGCCCTCTGTCGCATTGACATACGATAGGATCCAACGGTTTAACCAAGACTCAACATCTTCCGCTTCCATGAAGCTACCAATTTTATCGCGCGCCATAACTTTTAAGTAATGCGCAAAACGTGATGTTGCCATAAGGTATGGTAAACGTGCAGAAATAGCAGCGTTAGCAGTCGCATCTGGCGTTGAATAAAGTTGTGGTTTTTGACAACTTTGGCCACCAAAGAATACGGCGTAATCAGTATTTTTATAGTGACAAAGCGGTAAGAAACCAAGCTTACTTAATTCAGCTTCACGTCTATCTGTGATACCGATTTCTGTAGGACATTTAAGATCCGGGTCGCCGTCGTCACTAGTGAAAATATGAGTAGGTAAACCTTCAACTTTACCACCGCCTTCCGCACCACGGATAGCTGTACAAAAACCGTATTGAGAGAATGCTTTAGCCATATTGGTCGCCATTGCATATGCTGCATTACTCCAACAGTACTCGCTGTTATCAGCGCTGGTAGAACGACCATCTGAAGACTCAACTACAAACTCTTCGTAATTAAATTCTTCAACTGGCTTAGAAGCTGCACCATAAGGTAAGCGAGATAAGAAGCGCGGCATGGTAAGCGATACAAAACGAGAGTCATCACTATCACGGAATGAACGCCATTTAGTGTACTCTAACGATTCAAATACTTTTTCTAAATCGCGTGGTTTGGTTAGCTCTTCCCAGTTATCAAAACCGAATAAAGAAGGCGATGATGCCGCAATAAATGGGCAGAAACCAGCAGCTGCAACATTAGACATTAAGCTTAGTGTTTCAACATCTTCTGGGTGGTTTGTAAATTCAAAATCACCAACAATTGTGCCATATGGTTCGCCACCAGGCGTACCAAACTCAGCTTCATAAATTTTCTTAAACGTTTGGCTTTGATCAAATTCAACTGCTTTACTTAAATCTTTATGAAGCTCTTTTTTCTTCATGTTAAGTACACGAATTTTTAGTGTTGCACTTGTATCTGAATTCATTACCAAGTGATGTAGACCACGCCATGAACCTTCAAGCTTTTGAAATTCATCACTGTGCATTACAACACTTAGCTGCTTTGATATTTTTTGATCGATTAACTGAATCGCTTCATTGAATGTCACAGTCATGTTTTTATTCCACTGGACTGTCCCTTTCATTGCTTCTTCAGTTAATGTTCTTAGTAACTCTTGTGCACGGCTCGCATCTGTTTGTTTGGTAGCACCAATTGCTTGCTCTAATAACGAAGAAGTTACTTCTGAAGTTGACTCTAATTCAGTACTTAGTTGTTCTGTACTCATTTTTCAGTCTCCTCTAATTTTAGTTCCTTAGCAATTGAATCTAAACTTGCAGTGTTACTTAAAACTTCTTCAAGCACATTTTCAAGTTCTTCTGAGCGGTCAATTTTAGTCATGAGATCGCGTAATTTATTGCGCGTTTCCATTAACTTGCGCAGTGGTTCAACTTGGTTAACTACGGCTGCAGGCTCAAAGTCATCGATCGATTTAAAGTTCAAGTTAACTTCAAATTGAGTACCATCATCATTAAGCGTATTATCTACGTTTAATTTTAAAGACGGGCTCATGCGCTTTAAAACATCATTAAAGTTTTCACGATCTATTTGAATAAATCGTCTATCTTTTAGTGGCTTAAGTGCATCAGTATTATCACCTGAAAAATCACCCATAACGCCAACTACAAACGGTAATTCTTTCTTTACCGCAAGACCTTCGGTTTCAACATCGTAGGTGATGTGCACACGTGGTTTACGAACTCGTTTTAGTTTATCGTGGATACTCATTGAGAACTCCTTTTACTTATGTTTCAGTTTCGCTGATCTTAATGCCAGACAACTTAAAGTATCCAGTCCTAGCATCACTATCTGTAATTAATTCATTTAATAATTCAGGTAGCGACAATTCGCTCCATCGAATTACCTGCTCTATGGTGTATGACATAGGTGAGTGTGGTTCTGTTTTTCGAAAATAAGAGGCAATTTCTTTTAGTTTTTCAATGGCATTTTCTCTAGAATTAATTTCTAAATTATGTGCTTTGGCCACTTGTTTATGAGTAACCTCACCATCATCTAACACCACCTCTTGTTCTACTTGCGCTAAATCTTGCGCTTTTTGGGCGGCGGCGAGTTTATCGGCTGCTATATGGTTCACAGCGGCTAGACTCTCTTCCAACGCTTGTTTGATATTAGAAGTCGGTTGTGACTGCGCGGTAACGCGATCGAGTACATCACTTAATATCGCAAATTGTTCAATTGCAGCCGCTATATCGTCTCTTAGATTTACAAAAAATTCCGTACTTGTTTCTGTAGCACTTTTTTCAATTAGCTCAAAGTCGACAGCACCTTGTGTTAGCTTCTTGTCTCTTTTCTCTTCGCTTAATCTAGATATGTCATAACCTTGCTGATATTCCCAAAAGGAAAATGAATCAAGACTAACACTTTCTGTCAGCGCTATACTTTTGATCGGTATGATTAAGGTGCCTTCGCCAGCCACACCATTTAAGCCAACTAACGCTGAGACTTTGTCAGAGATTTCATCATCAGCATCTAGGGCTGGATATAAATCATCAAAATAATTATCGAGTAAGGTGTGGGCAACTTGAAAACCAAATGCTAATCCTTTAAAGCCATGTACGCGGCAAAGTGCTTCAATGAACCAGGCTAAGTAATCAATATCTTTACTTTCTGTTTTTAACGCTTTACTGGATAGCTCTAGCAACGGCAACCAATCTCTGGCTAGAGTGGCAATGCCTTCTTCATCAACAAGCGCATTTCTTTCTGCCGCACGTAATTGGTTTCGTAAATCTTTTAACGCGTAATAGGTAGACGCAGGAGTGACATCTGAGCGCGGGTCAATACCTGCAATCTCAGTGTCTGAAATAGGGGAAACATACTCTTCAAAAACAAACATTCCATTGTCCTAATAACTGTCCATAAAACCAAAACAAATTTAAGCGGTTTTCATATTACATTTTTTATTTTAAATTACAAGCCCAGTTACATTGTAGTTTATACCGGTTTACTGAACAATAAACCGGTATATTATATATAAGTCCATAAACTTATTTATTTTTTTAATATATAACCATTAAAAATAAATTTAAATATTTACTTTGTGAATAATGGGATTGTAGCCTCATCCTGAACATTAAATGAATGAGTTTTGTAATTACTAAGCTCTTTATCGTATTTAATCAAAATACACGTGACATTATCTTTTGCACCTCTAACAAGAGATGAATGCATAAGTGCCATACCAGAATCGATTATACTTGTAGGCTCTAATGAGCGGCGAATATCATTATCGGATAATTCGCCAGTTAATCCATCTGAGCACAATAAAAATATATCGCCTGATTTTACTTCATTTTGTACCACATCAACGTTAACATCCTGTGTAACTCCCACTGCACGGGTTATGACATTGGATAATGGATGATCTTTGGCTTCCTCAACAGAGATAACTCCTTCATCGATTAGATCGTTGATTTGGCTATGATCCTTTGAAACTTGCTGCAACTGACCATTACGCAGTAAATACGCTCGACTATCTCCCGCCCAGAGCACATAGTATTGCTCATTTTTGATGAACAAAACGGTCACTGTGCTACCCGCTGTTTTACTCCCTAAATATTGCGCACTGTATTCATTTAGTTGGCGGTTTGCATTTTCAATCGCAACGACAATATGCGACACAGTAAGCTCTTCAAATGTCAGTTCTTCAACGGTTGCCCTGATAGTATCGACAACGAGTTGACTTGCCACTTCACCAGCTTCATGGCCGCCCATACCATCAGCAACAACCCAGAGACTATGGCTATTTATTTCGACATGAGCATCTTCATTTAGCTGCCTAACAACACCGCGATGGGTAATCGCATAACTAGTGCTCAACTTACTCATCAGTACTTTTTACCTGTGTATAATTCCATTCCCATTGCTTCCATCGACCATCTAACATTGCTGCAACTTGATTAATGGCAGGAAGTCCTGCGGTGATAAGTACCATAGGCTTTATATTGCATGAACCATGAGTCCACCAAACGCTGTAATCGCCATATTTTTTACTTAAGACAGCATGCATTAGATCTTGTAAAGCTGTCTCTGTAAGTTCATCACCTGAAAACTCAAATGCCTCGCCAGTTTTATTCTTATCTGCCGTATTAAAGTAAGTCACCGCTTTTTGGGTGCCTTGAACAGCACCTAAGGTTTTCGCAACTTCTTTGCGCCAAGCAAAAAGATCAACTGAGTTATCAAGTACCTTCAACACAACATCTTCGTAAGCTAATGAAAAAACGCCAGAGTTAAGAACATCAATAGGTGCGTACTCTAATGTACTTGCTACGGTAAATGGATAATGCCGTCCTACCGCATCCATGCTTGGCATTAAAGTCCCCATTACTCCTTTATCTCCAACAATATTCGCGGACAAAGCAAAGTGCCATACAGGGCCTGTTAAATAATTATTTTGCCACACTTCGCCAAGCTGCTCTTTGCTTACAGCAATCGCAGCTTGCAGCCACTTTTCCCAATGTTCAGCGAACTCTTTAGATACACTATCTTGTACAAAATCACCTAAACTAGGGACTTTACCCAAATAGCCAATATTTATAATCGGGTCGGACATGAAAACTTCTCTATACTCTTATTCCAAAATGGATGCCTAATTGAATTCGGTAATAGTTCTACTTTTGCGTTATTGCCCATGAGAGCAAAATGCAACGTTAGATCTTCCCGTGTTTTACTTCGTTTAGCACTTAGTTCATCAAGCATACGATATAACGACCATTCACCTTGGTAAGTGGTATTAATAGAGCGTCCGCCATTAGGTGGAGTAAATACAACGCGTGTTTTACTTTGTCCTGTGGATCCAGGCCAAACAAAATTACTCACTTTTAATGGCCCGTGTCTATAGGTCATTGATTGACCATCAATCTCAAGCATAAAACTCGAGATTGTTTGATCTAATTCTAAAGGTTTCAAGCCGAACTCAATCCTTGGTGTGCTGCTACCACCATCAAAAAATGCGAGCTGTATTTGATTTGCAAGTTCAAACATTGCCAAAGTTTCTCGGCTAACACCGATATCTTTTTCAAACTTCCATGGTCGTGAACTCATATCAACACTCGGTGCAACGTAGCTATTGAAGAAGCTATCGATCGTACCGCTTGGTCCAAAGAATCGAGTAAAGTCTTTTAAATTCACTTCTTTATCTGCATAAGGTGAGAATGGGTAACGACCAACAATGGCGGCATTGTATTCTCGCAAAACTTTACTTTTCCAAATCTCATTTAAGTGTCTATTGGCACTATTTTTAGTGATATTACTGGTATCTCGACTAATATCTAACAGCCAGCTATTAAAAGGGTACGGTAAGTCACGACTTTGGAATTCTAGTTGGCGGATAAAACTAGGCTTACTTTTACCGCTGATTTGATCTTTAATGGATGACTTCAACTGATCGCCACGGTCAAGTTTAGTTAAATAAACATTCAGCTCCCTAAGGTTCTTTTGCATATTATCTAACTGCTGAGCGTCAATTTTAAGCACATCCTCAAATGCTTCTTCCACTTGATACCCTGGTAACTTGATATCAAATTTTGGCGTTTCGTCAGGTAAGAACCGTTTGATGCGATTCGCCTTTGTTTGCATCGCAACTTCAGCAGCATTGGCTGCAACTTTACCGGCTGCTTTTTGATTTTCAGAGACTGGCAATTGAGTTAACTGCACATTTTTCTGCACTGCTAGAATGATGTTTTTAATTGGAGTTTCTGAACCAGCTAACACATCAGTGATATTAACCCCTTCAGCAGGAGAGCTATATTGGTTTAAATTTAGATCATCAAGAAATGACTGCCAATAGTAGATATAGTCCTGAAAATAACGCTGTTCTAATTTCTTTTCTATCTCATCTTTGGAGATATCATAAGTTCCAGATGCTTCTTCTCCGTACACCCAACTGCTCGCCATTAGGTTTCCTAGCATCTTACTTTTTTCGATATTAAAAATGCCATGGAAACCATTGAACGTATATAAGCCAGGGATGCTTCGAGTTAACTCACTGTTATTGCGAAATGAAAACTTTTGGGCGCTTTCAAAACTAATGATATCTGTCAATCTAAATGGTGGAATACTACTGTCGAGAAAGTCTGCTTGAAGCCTTTGATATGCTCTCTCAGCAATTGGTAATTTTGTCAGCTCAGCACGAGCAATTTTAACGGCTTGATTATCAACTTCTTCATAAGCAACACCTTTTTCAAGTAATGCTGCAATATGATCCATTAAATCGAGACGAGTTTGTGTATTTTTCTCACCAGGAAAGCTACGTTCTAAGTATGCATCAAACCAGACGACTATGTCATCACGCTCAAAATACTCAGGTTGAAACAACATTAAATAACACTTCAGTGTCTCGTACAAATAGCTTAAGTGCTCAGGGTGAGTTTCCATTTCCTTCGTCAAGGTATTGAGAACAAAAGGCGCCAAGAAAGTTTGTAACGCTCTGTCGTAAGCATCATTCGACGATTGTTTAATTTCAGTTAATTTATTAAACCCAACCGATGACGAGTCTTGCTCATTATTAAACGCATTACTACGCGCAGGAAGTGCTCGTAATGAATTGAGCCTGTCATTAAGTACCAGTACATTGCTGCGATCAAAAGATGCCGCATCTATTTCTTGATATGACTCAATTGCCTCTTCAGTGACCGTGATAAGGTTATTATTCCATGCATAGCTAAAATACCATGATGCCGAAAAACCAAGCACACAAGCACACGCCAAAGAGATACTTGCTATGCGCAACCATTTGTTTTGCTTATCATGATGTTTGTTAGTACTTGCTAAGTTTTGCTCAGGGAAAATGACTCTTTCTAGTACATTTTTTATGAAAAAACTCTTCGATTGATTTATATAGCTGCCGCTTGTGTTATTTCCTTCACTTAAAAGACTGGCCGGAGTCCCTTCTTGAGTCGCGCTGGTTAAATATACTCCCCTAAACATAGGGAGTTCTTCATATGCATTAGGGGTGAAAATTTCTTTCAAAAATGCGTCGCCTACACCTTGTAATACGCGAAGTTGTCTTGGAAATTCAAAAATTTTTGCTCTTATTTCTTCATTGCGTTCATTAATCAAACGCCGATTTAACAGCTCTGTTAACTTAGCTATAAGTGTATGAAACTCTTTATTAAATGCATCAACTTGGGTGTTTTTATCTAAATCAAGTTCAAATGTAACCCCCCATACTTGTTCACACTCTTCTTCGCTTAATTCAGCAAAAAACTCTCTAAAACCTTCTATTAAGTCAACTTTTGAGAAAATAACATAAACAGGAAAAGTCATTCCGAGCTGATTTTGTAACTCTTGCAGACGTTGCTTAATTGCACGCGCATGTAGGTTTCGCTCTGTTTTAGTTTGGCTCATTAACTCAGAGATACCCATACTGATCATTACGCCATTGATTGGTCGTAATGGACGGTATTTACGCAGTAAACCTAAAAAGCCTTCCCAAGCACGTGAGTCATGTTTTGCATGACTACTTTGTGTGGTGTAACGCCCTGCCGTATCAATGAGTACAGCTTTGTTAGTAAACCACCAATCACAATTTCGCGTGCCACCGACACCATGAATTAAATCAACCCCAAGCTTATCTTTTAATGGATAATCTAAGCCGGAATTGTTGATCACCGTTGTTTTTCCTGCACCCGGTGGTCCTATCATGATATACCAAGGTAATTGATAGATATTCTTTCCCTTAAAGAGTTTTACATCTTTAAGTAAATCAATAGCTTCACCCATTCTTGTTTTTAGGGTCGTAATCTCTTCATTAACTTCATTACTGTTTGAGTCATCACTGTCAATTAACTCATTTGCCATTTTTTCATCACGTTTACTTTGACGAGTCAAACGGTATATTTTCGTGATCGCAAAAATAAGAATAACCACTAAAATAGTAAGTAATCTCGAGGCAACACTCGCCAATGGCACATTACCAGCAATGGCAATTAATGGGCCGCCAAACCAAATTAGTAATGACAGTGCGCTAAAACCAATAATTAGGATTGCTGTACGCGATGTAAGTAGGTATGTGATTTTCTGTAAAAAGTTCATTCCAGCCCCATTAAAATAATAAATCAATTTCAATTCGTCGGTTTAATGACCGAGAAGCTGAATCTGAATTGCTAGCGATTGGTTCGGCAGCACCTTTTCCTTCAGGCCACAAGCGGCCGCTAAGGTTAGTACTTTTAGCCATAGAATTAGCAACTTGAGTTGCTCTAGCTAAAGAAAGATGCCAGTTAGAGGGATACTTATCGGTGCGAATAGGCGTGTCATCTGTATGGCCTGTTATTAAAATCCGCCCCTTTGTACCTTCTAAACTCAGTGCTAGTTTTTCAAGTATTGGCTGAAATGAAGGTAATAGTTTTGAGTCACCTTGGTTAAACAAGCTTTCACTATTGATAGTGATCCGAATGCGATCGTTACTCTTTTCTACAGAGACAATCCCCATCTGAATCTCGGTTTGTAAAAGTTGTTCTAACACTTGCAGTTGCTGATCTTTTTTATCAATACTGTGCGTTTGGGCTAATGGATGGATCACCGCCAACTTTTCATTTACCAACACAACTTGATCATTAAGTTTCATATTGATAAATAGGTAAACAATTAATAATGCTAAACCTAAAACTGAAAAAATAACCCATAGAGGTACTTGGTTTCTAAGCTCAACACCTGCTGCAACCCGTTCTTTCCAGTTAGGCGATAACTTGTTGTTAATAGGTCCATCTAGTTGGTTTAGTAGGTGATAAATGCGAGAGCGGTATTCTTCAACTTTATTATCGCCGACACTATCAACTCGATACTTGCCCTTAAAACCTAAATTTAAGCAGTGATATTGTAATTCTAAAAACGCTTTATGTTGCTCTGGTTGCCCAAGAGCATTATCCAATAAGGTATAGAAATACTCGCCACCAAAGGTTTCTTTATGAAACGTTGACAACAAACTTTCATCAGCCCATTCCATCGAACTCCACTTAGAGTTTAGAACTGATTCATCCAGAATTGCACATAAACAATAGCGCGAATTTTCAATTACTTCTTTGGGCAGCACTTGGTTTCTGACTTCAACTTCAAAACGTTTAATCGCTTCAACACAACGATGCTTCAAAGCAGCTAAATTTGTCATTTCTTTAGCTTGGTTGATCGATATAACCAGTGAAAAACAATCGGTAGCAGCTTCTAATAATGGGTTTTTGAAAATAGAAACTTTCGTATTACTAGCAACAGCATTTGCTATTGGCTCAATAGACATAACTGTCTTTTCAGGATCAGTTGCTGTTTTTGAGTTATTTGAAGTGTCACGCCCAAGTCTGCCAGGGCGTGGTTTGATAATGGTTTCATCCATTGAAACTCTTCCTTTTAACAGTTAAGTTCGTATAGCCCAAAGGCTTAATTGTAACTCTGGGTAACTACCAGATAAGTGAATGGCGATCCCACCACTTGTGCGAAGCTTTTCCCAATGCTGACCATGCTTGTTCAACTCAAAATAATGAAAACCTGCATGATACGGAATTTGCCTTGGTGCTGTAGGTAAACTGCTGATTGTTATACCTGGGATCTGGTTATTAACTAGGTCACGAATAGTTTCAACGCTACCGATTTTAACCTGGGAAGGTAAAACTTTACGCAACTCTTCATGGGGTACACTCGCTTTAATAGCGAGAATAAACTGACCAGAATCAAGAATCGACTTATCTTTTAAAGCACCAAATGAAATACCAAATTTACTTTGCTCCAGCTTAATTTCTGTTGCTGTTTGCTCAATCACATGACTTAAAGATTGATATAGGAAATTCACTATTTCACCAAATACAGCTCCTAAATTATCATGTTCATATTTAGGGAGTTTTGGAACGCGTTTATTTGCAGTACTGAATGTTGCCAGTTCACCTGATAGTTCAATTAAACGCGTATAAAGAATATTTGGATGTAAATTATTGACCATTAACAAACTATCAAATACCGCATCATACTTATTTAGTGTTTGCAGCATAATAAAATCAGCAACTGAAGTACTGCCCGCATAGCCTTGACATAAACGTACAGCAATACTTTCTGAACGCTGTTTGATCATTGCACCAATTTCTCTTACTAATCCTAGCAGAGGCTTACACTGTGCAACTTTTAGCGAAGCAGGAATAAACTTACTATCAAGCTTGATCCGACCTTCAGTACTTACTTCAGTAATTTTAGCTAAAGGTAAAAGTATGAATCCAGCGTGATCATCTGAACCTAATACCAGTTTGCTATAAATTTTTGCAACTTGAATAGTCTCTTGTGATTGCGGACCCAATGAATCATCATTTACCGCTAAATCGGTGAGCTTATAACGCGTAACTAAATTTTCGTCCGCAGCTGAGATGTTAATACCACTGGCTTTCAGTGCTGGGATTGCCAAATAAACAATTTCATTATAGGTGTCTTTGTTGACAACCAAAGGCTCAGGTAATGACGTTGACCTTGGCATATCAACAGGTAATAAATCAGGAGTAATTGCCGACAACGAGTCGATTGCAAACTGCCCTGTATTTAACAACTCAGTGTCAATATCTAACTCTAGAATTCCCCACGGATCAGCTAAATTACCATTACACACTTGCTTAATTAAATGTGAAAAATGTTTATCTGATTGTTGAAAGTGTTGCGGTCTTAAGAACATCCCTTCAGTCCAAGCAACACGAGTGGTATCACTCATTTTATATCCTTATTAATGCTCTCTCATGTATGTTGCAATTGATTCAACATTTACATCGATATCGTCATAACCGGTAGGATCAACTTCTATTACCGCTCTCCATCGGGCTTGATCTATGTTCCTATACGCTACCACTACTCCTACATAGCGAGTATTACGATTAAGGCTCATCTCATAGTTTTGCACTGAACCAGGTTGTAATTCTAATTCATCTTTCTTAAGTAAATCAGGGCCTAGTAACTTCTCTGGCGCCTCATACAAACTAAAAAAGTCTTGTGTATCAAATATAGTTCTTGAGCTTAGCTCAAAAATTTTCATCACAACTGGAGAAGGTCGCTCAGAAGTATCAGGGTTTACATTTTCTGATACATTAATAATTAATTCTGTTGATGGCGGAACAAACTTATTCATTGTCGAACAGCCCATTATCAAAAATAGTAAACTAAAACTCAGTAAGTAGAGCTTAATGTTACGCATTATTTACTTTCCTTTTTTTAAAAAGTTTCTTGAATTTTATCATTGTATGCTTTGAGGAAATCATCTGATAATGCCATTGCACCTTTAGCATTAACGTCACGTGATAACTCGTCATGCAGGTTTTGATACAACTTCCAGCTTTTCGATTCTGATTGGCCAGGAATTATTTTCAAAATATTAGAGTTATCATTCACTTGTTGATTTATGTGAGAAGGTGAAACTTGCTCTAATATTCCCTTTAATACACCATCAGCTCCTGCTAATAAAGCATGTTCATGCCTACGAGTATCGATGAAACTTTCTTTAATCGATTCTCGAGAAGATAGGAAGCTTGCACTATTAATTATGAATAAGTTCTGAATAACATCGTCTATATTGGCCGAAAATTTGATTGGGTTATTTTGCTGGGTTTGAAACAGAGTTTGATTAACACGTAATTGATTTTTCACCAATGCTCTTTGGCGTAACGATTCCATCAATTCGGTTAAAAGAAGATTTAACCCTTGGCCCATTTCAAACCATAATTTTTCAGTCGTTATAGCATTTTGCAGTTCAGGTTTGACGCCAAGCCCTTTTAAAAAAGCACTTGTTAGTTCTGCGCTGTTTGCGATTGGCTTTGTTTCGAGAGTGGGTTGAGCTGCAGGAGTCGATACTTGAACTTCCTTCGCGACTTCTGGCTTTATATCAACAGCTGCAGGAGCTTCGATTTTAGGCTCTGTTGTGCTCGCGGTTGTATGACTGGCTATTCCACTGTGATTGCTAGAATTAGCCATTTCAGGATTCAATAAATGTGCGATCTCATCCCAATTTTCCGGGATCTGGCTCTGTGATTGTGAATGTTCAGCATGCGCCATAGCAACTTTTGGCATTGGTTCATTCATAATTGAATCATTATAAAAGTGCTCAGAGTTTGAATCACGATTAGCAGAATCAAAATGTTGCGATTGAGTAGCGGCGTTATTATTTTTTGCCATTGTCACAGAGCTAAACTCATCGATAGGAGCTGTAACGGAGTTTGCTGCTGCGATTTTAACTTCTATTTGAAAATCACCTACCGTTAAAATATCACTATCAGCTAATTTTTGCTTATTACCTTGGCCAATGGCTGAGACACTATAATTTGAATAGATACCATTTGTAGAAGTATCAATCACAACAAACGAGTCACCTTCCTTCTCGATACGACCATGCTTACTTGAGATAATTTTTTCAGGATCAGGTAAATGCCAGTCACATGCTTGTGAGCGGCCAAAGATAAGTGAATCTTTTACAGTTTTAGATGCTTCTATTTCAGGCGAGAGTCGATGATAACTAGTAATGTTTAGTATCAGTTCCATTTGATGTGTTAATCCCATATTCTACATTCCTATTAGAATAAATTAGAAGAGAAACTATTGTCAACATTGAAATTAATACTTGGGGATATTAGAGGGTCATTTAAAACGACAAATAGAGATTAATAATATAGTCTTATTTTCTGTTTATTTAAATTATTAAAATCAATAAAATTAAGCCTGTATGTTCCTATTTGAAACCAAAAGAATCACTTTACAACACTGTTTTACATACAAATAACATCAAAAATTATATCTAATGAATAAAATAAATATATAATTAGCAGAAGTACTACAATAGAAACATTGCTTATAGTGTTAAATTTTGTAAAAATAGCGGGCTAATCAAAGGGAATATTGATAAAAATTACAAAAAGCACCTTTGCAATTATTTAACTATCTACAATAAAAGGATTTATAATGAGCGGTATCAATAACTCAAATGATAAAACTCAAATCGCTTCGCTGGAGTCTAGCGTTAGATCTTCCCAACCACAAAGTAAACTCAATTTAGTTGGAAAAAAAATATCTGGACGATATTTAGTTGAGGAACTCATTGGGCAAGGTGGCATGTGCTACATTTATAGAGCTAGGGATTTGTTTTTAGAAAGTCCTACCAGTCCAGAAGTACATGTTGCACTCAAAGTGTTACTAGAGGAATTTAGTCAATCTGAAGAGGCAATAACATTACTTAAAGATGAAACGACTAAAACTCAACAACTTTCACATCCTAATATTGTTAAAGTATTTTCAGCTAGCTCTGACAGCGATCTGCACTACGTTACAATGGAACTTGTTGAAGGTGAAACATTAGAGCAAATAATAAAACGCAATAAACCTTCAGGTATGCCTTTTAAAAAAGCGCATATTATCCTGCAACAACTTGCAGATGCACTGATTTATGCTCACTCACGAAACGTTATTCATAATGATTTAAAACCTTCTAACATTATTTTTGATTCAAATGGACGCTTGAAAGTTCTCGACTTTGGCATTGCTAAACATAAAACAATTGAAGATGCATATGCGTTTAATAATAGTAAAAATGTCGCAGCAGTTGGTGGTTATACGCCAACCTATGCAAGCCCTGAGCAACTTCAAGGGGCTGACGCATCTGTAAAAGATGATATATTTTCGTATGCATGTATTGCCTATGAGCTATTGAGCAGTAAGCACCCATTTGATCGAGTTGCCGCAGATAAGCTTGCCAAAGAGACAACAGCAAAACGCCCTAGTAATTGTCCACTATGGCTTTGGGGTCGTTTACAAAAAGCGATGTCATTGGATGCCACAAAAAGGTTAGGCTCATTACAGGCTGTATCAACTAAACTTACAAGCAATTTCAAACCAGCTATCGTTGCAAGTGTCTGTGTAGTCGCCATTACCGTTTTTATTAGCCAGTTTTATGCCTCAAATTCGACACAAATAAAGCAGTTAGAAGCAAAGCTTGAAAATGCCAATGCAATTAACCAGCAAGTTGAAACATGGATGTCCTGGCATGGCTCTGAGGTCCTAACTAAACTAGCTGAGATCCCTCCTCAATATGACGTGCTTAAACAAGGGTTATTAAGAGTCAATCAAGCAAGTATCTTGCAAGATTTCAATGTTAAAGCTAATCAGTTAAATAATCAGTCTGGTAAATTTAAGGATTTTGATGGCACGATCAGCCTATACTCTAACGCATTGGAGTACTACCCTGATTCTGAAAAACTAACCGTTCAATTAGAAAGTATTTTAAGAGAGCGTCAATCAATAGTCTTTGACATAACATCAAGAATTGACTTGCTGTTAGAGCAATCACGTTATGATGAACTTGATAATAACAACATAATTAAATTGATTGAGGACTTAAAAGTTGTTGATAGTGGTTATGTGTACCAACCAAAAGAAATACACATCAACAACTTCAAAACAGCCTTAGAGCAATCAATTGAAGATGACAATGTTGTTGCTCAAAAAGTGTTATTAGATGTAGGGAAAGCTATCTTCACAGCCGGGCAGAAGTCTGAATTACAATTTAATGAATTATTAAAAAGGGAATCTGCGATAGAAGTCCTAAGCCTTTATCAACAGAAAATAAACTTAGGCGAGCAAGCAACTTTTCCAACTAAAGATGCAATAATTTTCTATCAACCTCGCTTTGACCGTTACTTTGAAAAGTTAGCAGCAATTGAAAATTATCAAGAGTTATTAGCCTTTGAAGAATTAGTTAATTCAGAGTCAACTGATTTACCGAATGACTTTACTTTGTTAGTCGCTTTTAAAGAAGAGCTTTCTAAGCGTTACATCACAATGGCAAATGGCTTATTAAAGCAAAAGATGTATAAAACAGCTGAAAAATTAGTTGAGCGAAGTGAAGAGATAACTCGCTTGCTTGATAGTTTGCTATAAAAGTACACAGGCTGACACTCACTAATTGCAGCCACTTACTGATATTAATATCTTAAGCTAGCCAAGGCTGTATAGCTCTACTAGCTTAAAAAATATGATTATTCTCGCGAATAAAATAACTTACTAATAGACCACTAATTCGATGTAATTAGTATAACGAGAGTCAAGGATGACTTGGAGGCTATCTAACTTCCACTTACTCCTTAAGGGCTTTCAGCATTTTAAATTTATATGGAGTTTTTATGAAAAAGATAAGCACCTTAGCTGCAATATTAATCCTAAGTGGTTGCTCGACTACCGCTACAGTAGACGAAACAGCTCAAGTAACTGAGGATACCACGACAGAAATTCAACCACCTGTTGAAGACGTAGTTGATGTAATTTCTTTAACTGTGGCAACTCAACCTGCTGATGCGCGCGTACGCATTATGAATATCAAACCAAAATATGAAAGTGGTATTGAGCTAAAAGAAGGCAAGTACGATGTAGAAGTAAGTAAGCCTGGTTATAGTACTTACCGTGAATGGGTCGTGGTTGATAAGAGAACAATTTTAACCGTTGAGTTAAATAAAGCTGAAGAAATTTAGTAAGCAAAGCGATATAAAACATGCCTTTAAACATGTAACCGTACATGTTTAAAGGCTATAAAATAGTTCTACAATTGTTTGCACATTAATAAATTAATTAAACACCCTATCTTTGTAAGTCATAAATTGCATAGTAGTCTGCGCAATTGCAGCTATTCAGTGCAATGACTAGTCGCAATTATTTACTCAGTTTTTAACTTATTTAACTCGTCATCTTGCTGAGCAACTAATTGATTAAGCATTTGGCTACCATCACCCGCTTGGGTTGATAATTCAGCTAGTTGTGATGCAGCATCTGAGATCAGCGTTAAATTACGATTTATCTCCTCAGTAACTGAGCTTTGCTCCTCAGCCGCGGTTGCTATTTGGGTGATCTGGTTAGTAATTTCTTCCACTTTCACCACCACGCTATGTAAGGCATCAAAGGCTACGGTTGTCTCATCCACCGCAGTTTGTGCCCTCACGACGCCTTGCTCAATCACTTTAGAGGCATTGCCAACTTCTAGCTGTAAATTATCAATTAAGCCACTGATATCGTCTGTTGAGGCACGTGTTTTTGAAGCAAGCGCTCTGACTTCATCAGCAACGACAGCAAAGCCACGACCCTGCTCACCAGCACGGGCGGCCTCGATAGCAGCATTGAGTGCGAGTAAATTAGTTTGCTCTGAAATAGTTCGGATCACATCTAAAATCTGTGTGATGTCGTTACTGCGTGCGGCTACTTTTTCAACCGCTTGATTAGCTTCTTTTATTTCTTCAGACATAGTTTTAACCTGCGAGACTGCAGACGATAAACTTGCCTCACTTCGCACCACTAAGGTATTGATCTCATCGGCTTGTTGCGCAGACTGCTCAGAAGCGCGGGCAACCTCGAGTGCGGTCGCACTCATTTCATTCATTGCCGTTACTACACTTTCTATTTCTTGAAATTGCGCTTGTACATTCTGTTTTGTGTCAACCGCAACATGGGCGGCAATTTGAGCTTGTTCTTTAGTTTGCCCTGAAACATCTTTTAATTGCGCAATCAAGTCACGTAATTTTTCTAAAAACGCATTAAAGCCGATAGCAAGTGCAATTAACTCAGCATGACTATCAACACTTAATGTTTGGGTTAAGTCCCCTTCACTACTGGCTAAGTTATCAACCCTCTGCTGAATTTGTTGCAGTGGTGCCACAATACTTTTTACCACTAAGGTCATGATGATAAATGCAGCGCCGGCAATCACTAAACCTGAAATTAAAATTAGCCCTCCGAGGGTATTGGCGTTGTCTTGCATACTGTCGCTTAGTTGTTGTGGCCCTTGCAGTGCAAGCGCGGCGGGAACTTCCACTAACAGTGTCCATTTTTTTCCTGCCAATTTAATGTCAATTGGGTAATTAACTAAATATTCACTACTAACCTCTTGCACACTCGCCTGTTTGTCCAAATTTCTATAATGATCAAAAATTGCTGCTGGCACAGCTTCTTTAAGTGGCCGACCTAATTTTTCTTTATAGTGACTACTGCCGACAATTAAATCGAGTGAGCTTAGTAATGTCACACGGGCTTGACCGTTATATAGCTCTTTTGATAACTGCTCTGTCATGGTTTGAAATACAGGCAAGGTAATATCAACACCACTTAAGCCAATAAACTTCCCTGAACGCAATATTGGTACAGTCAACGAGGTCATCATTTCTGAGTAACCAGGTGATATTTCGTACAGGTAGGGTTCCATAATGCAGGGTTGTTGATTTTCCTTGGCGCATAAATACCATTCGGCTTCACGTTGGCCAAATTCATTTAACGTTGTGACATACTTTTCTTTGGCATCTTCGACCACTTGTTGTTCAATCACTCCCTCACGACTGCGCGTAAAGTAAATTTCTAAGGTGCCTTGACCTGCCACTGAATGGTCATACCCATTCATATATTGTTGATCGTTACCATCAAAGCCATTGACTTCAAATTGAGAGTAAATTGACGAGAGTAATGAGTTACCAGCAATGATTGAACGATTGATCTGCTCCACAGATTCGCGGGTTAGAGTATCTGCGGCACTTTGGCTACCTAATGTTGCTGCCAGAGAAAAAGGCACGCGATAAGCTTCATTAATAAAACCAGCAATTTTTTCACCGTAGGCTGCAGCATTAGTGAGTAGTTTATCTTCAACTTCTGCAACAATCAGCTTTTCAGCCTGTACTGAGAGTACTTTATTACTACTTGAAAGTTGCCACCACAGCACACTTGACAATACCAATACTGTTAAAAATATACTGCCTAAAGTGAGCCAAAGTAATTTTTTTGCTAACGCTAACTGCCGCATTCCTGTTTTCCTCTAATTAAACTACATAAAGAGTTTAGTCTAATTATGAAATGATACAGTAGATTATTGAAAAAACTTGATTAACTGACTGCTCCAAATCCCTCCATCTTGGCTGAATGTTTAAATGAGATCACCGTGGTATACCAACTTAGCACAGGCTAAGTTGGTATATAGAAATT
The DNA here is from genome assembly GCF_036960685.1 of Pseudoalteromonas sp. Lineage (GTDB taxonomy): Bacteria > Pseudomonadota > Gammaproteobacteria > Enterobacterales > Alteromonadaceae > Pseudoalteromonas. The sequence continues at coordinate 145,063 of NZ_JBALXK010000004.1, forward strand.
AAATTACTGATAACTCAACCGCAATATTGCCACGGGTTGCATTTGAATATGGGCAAACTTCATGTGCTTTAGCAACCAACTGCTCAGCAGTGGCTTTATCAACATCACCAACAAACACAGCTAGTTTTACCGCAATACCAAAACCGCCCTCGATTGGACCAATTGATACCTCAGAGTCAATACGGGTATCTGCTGGTAGTTTTACTTTTTCTTGGCCTGCAACTAATTTTAATGCACCAATAAAACAGGCAGCGTAACCCGCTGCAAATAATTGCTCAGGGTTTGTACCTTGGCCATCATCGCCACCTAAACCTTTAGGTGTTGAAAGTGCAACATCTAAACGGCCATCGTCAGATTTTGCAGTGCCTTCACGGCCACCTGTTGCAGTTGCGTTAGCTGTATATGCGACTTGTAGTAATTCTTTCATGGTATTTTCCTTGTTTAAGTGAGAATTAAATTTACTTTGCGTGCAAAACAATAGACCAATTTATTGAACATTGCAAATACTTTGCATACAAACTAAAATACACATTCACTATTTGAGAGTCGCTATGAAATACCCACAACTAAAATTAGATAATCAACTTTGTCATCGCTTGTATATGGCATCCAACTCCGTTGTGCGCGCCTATCGAGATGCGCTCAACGCACTTGAACTGACCTACCCTCAATACGTGGTGATGATGGCGCTGTGGGAAGAAGATGAAGTAACCATAGCCCAATTACTGCAAAAAACCGCCATAGATGGTGGGGCAATGACCCAAATTTTAAAAAAAATGACCGATAAGCAATTATTAATGGTTATTAAAGATGATAATGACAAGCGCAAGAAACTTGTAAAACTGCAATCGCATGGGGTGAAAATGCAGTTTCAAGCGGCTGCAATTCCGCAGCAAATACGCTGCCAGTTCCCGTCAATCAATGAACAAGAAGCAATGCAGTTAATTTCTCTGCTCGATAAACTCAATACAGATTTAAGCTAGCGAGTGGTAATTAATTTATTATCAAACAATATTTGATAGTGATTCAGTTATAACGCCCTTTTTCTATTATAAAGCTGCGCTATAGTGTGCATATAGAAATTTGATTCAACGGAGCAATTCATGAAAGCCATTGGTTACCAAACTGCAACAAAAATACTTAACGAAGATTCTTTTGCCGTTATTGAATTACCTACACCAACGGCACAAGGCCGTGATTTATTGGTGGCGGTAAATGCTATTTCAGTAAACCCTGTTGATGCTAAAATTCGCGCTAATGTCAGCCCAGAACAAGGCCATAAAATCATTGGTTGGGATGCGGTGGGTATTGTTAAAGCCGTTGGTGAAAAAGTTAGTTTATTTAATGTAGGCGATCGCGTTTATTACGCCGGAGATTTAACTCGCGCTGGCAGTAATGCTGAATTTCAACTTGTGGACGAGCGTATTGTCGGTAAAGCACCGGTATCGTTGAGTGACGCAGAAGCTGCAGCACTGCCATTAACCAGCATTACCGCTTGGGAATTATTATTTGACCGCTTGCAAGTATCACGCACCAAAGATGCAAAACCGGCCTCGTTATTAGTAATAGGTGCTGCAGGTGGTGTTGGCTCGATTTTAGTGCAATTGGCAAAGCAGCTTACTAACTTAACGGTTGTCGGCACTGCATCAAGAGCTGATAGTGTGAAATGGCTAAACGAATTAGGTGTTGAACATGTACTTGACCACTCAAAAGGTTTAGATGCACAACGAACTGAGCATAACCTTGGGGAATTTGACTACGTTATTAGCCTAACTCATACCGATCAACATCTTGATGAAATAATCAAAGTGATCAAACCACAAGGTAAACTGGCACTCATTGATGATCCTGCCAGCTTTGATATTTTAAAACTCAAACGCAAAAGTATCTCGCTGCATTGGGAGTTTATGTACACCCGTTCAATGTTTCAAACAGACGATATGATAGCCCAACATCAGTTACTGACTGAATTAGCAGAATTGGTTGATAACGGCACCATTAAAACCACCTTAGGCCAACATTTAGGAAAAATTAATATAGAAAATCTACTTAAAGCGCACGCTATATTAGAGTCTCATCAATCACGCGGTAAGTTGGTACTTGAAGGGTTTTAACTAATCCAATTACCGTAGTAGTGCTGTCATAATATTTGCACACTACTCATTACTTCAGACCAAAGCTTTTATCTCAAAGCTTTAGTCGCGTTTTTTATGTTTCTCGATTTAGTACTACGTATTAAATTTGCTATAGGTTTTTCAAAGTAGCTATACGACAGATAGGCCACCAAGACACTAGCAAACATTGAAACTAACAATTTAATTTCTATAGATAAATTAAGTTTGTTCACTTGCACGATAATCGGCATATGCAGTAAATACAAAGAATATGAGACTTTACCTAATAAATCAGTGATCTTATTAGCTAACAAAACGTTATTATCAGGAACCAAAAACACAACTGCAAAAAACACACAACTCATTACCAGCAGTACTTCATAACTTAACCACATCTTACGTTTAGCGTCGGATGTTACTGGCGTAAACTCTGGATACAATAACGGTATCAGACAAAGCGAAAATACAAAGCAATGCTTTTTAAGGTAGCTTGGTATTACTAATGACTTGTAATGTAAACCAAAAATAACCCCTATAAAAAAGAAAGGAAGGCTGCGGATTGAATTGAACACGTTGTAGGGAATACCATTTAAATCACCACTTATCCTTGGAAAATTTGTCAAAAACAAGACAATCATCACTGTGATTATTGATACATAAATATATCCAACTCGATTTTTAGCAAAAATCCAAAAAATGATAAAAATCAGATAAAACTGCACCTCTGGCGGGATAGACCAGAGCACGCTTGCGCCATCTAAAAACAATAAGTGACCCAATAGAATGTTAACGTTAGGTATGTCATACAACAGGTTTTGGTCAAACTGAGTGAATAAATATGAGCCCAATACAACAGCTAAATAAAGTGGTAGCACTCTGCTAGCTCGGGCTAAAAAATAATGTTTAACATGCTCTTTATTAAACGCTTTTTCTAAATAGAGGTAAGACATTAAAAAACCACTTAACATAAAAAATAACATCACCCCATACGCGCCGGAACCACCACCCAACGCACCATCAAACCAGTTAGTTATATCACTAAAATGGGTTATAAAAACAATCATTGCAGCTATGCCGCGTAAGGCATTTAACTTCCTAATTTCCAAAACGGTTCCTTGTCTGTGTTAATTTAAATAGACTTGTGCATCTAGTTTCCAGCACGATGATGGGTTGATTGTTTCAGCCATGTTTTGACTGGTACCACCCATTGCGCTAATGGTTTATAAAAAGCGCCATGCTCTTTATCGGTGCTGATTGATATTTCAGTAAAACGCTTTACATCTTTACTACGATCTATTAGCAACTGACAAGAACCCACCTCATCCGAAGTTTCAAATATCGAATAAATATTTCCATACGCCTCTAACTCTGGATTATTTTGTAAGTAACGACCGCAACCAGCCAAAATAATATAAGTTACATCCTTATTCGCCAGTAAATTAGATGTCAAAATAGTAATAGCACCACCTCGGGAAAAACCTATCAATGAAATATTGCCGGCTGGAACACCCTTTGCGATAAGTAAACGTACATCGTTTGCTAGTTTTTCAGCAAAAGCTTTAGGCTGAGTGTTTTTAGCCCTGTGATATGCAATCAGATTATAATCAGCATCGGCAAGCGCTGCTTTTATTTCTGGAAATTCATAAGTTCCCCAACGCGAATTAACTGGCCTTGGATTAGTCCCTTCGACAATCAACCCGTGAGAATAAAACACATATTTTTGCTGAGCTTCAATAGTTGATGGGAATGCAGTAAAAACCTCCCCAGCAAAAGATGCGCTAGAAAACAGTAATAAGAATAATAATTTAAACATAATAGGACATATTTATTAGTTATTTAAAAAATGGCTGTACATAAAGCGCCAAATCCAGAGAAAAACATCACCACTAAAGCAATAATCATTAAAAACTCATTTTTATACAATGCGTTAACTAACAACTGTAAGGTTTAATTTATAATAATGTATATTTACTGTTAATACACTCCTTTTGCTCCAGCAAAGTGCAAAACCATCATTATTTTTCACTACTTTAGTGCTTATACTCATTCGACATTCAGCAGCAGAAACTCAAGCTGTTGATCTTAATTAACTAAAAATAATTATGCAGGCTGGCACAGATCTTCCTTATAGATAAAGGTAACTCATTAATGGTGAGTTTTAATTTCATTTACCTCGTTTACAGGGAGCGAGCTATGGCTAACTTTTATCACATGTTGTATTTATTATGGCGCTTAGACATTAGTGTTTGGCATGTACATCATGCTAACGATCCACACACTACATCGGAAAAGGAGCGTAGATATGTTAAATAACTATTCGCTCTTAGACGAAGCGCTAAAAAAGCTATCGGTGCATCAATTAACAATCAGCGAAGCATCTGAGCATTATGATTTACCGAAACGCGTTATTTATAAAGCACTGCGTCAACAGCAAGCAAGAATATCGCAACAAAAAACGTATTTACTCGCGGCGCAAAAACGTTTGCAACACAACTTGCAAACAGTGGAGCTAGAGTTAGCTAATTTTAATTAAACCATCGTAGGTTATTTTCTGTATAGTTTAATCACTTACTATAAGAAAACTACAGGATGATCATGACAGCAGTAGAAGTAAATTTTGATGGCCTTGTTGGCCCGACTCATAACTACGCGGGATTATCATATGGTAACGTTGCATCATTAAGTAATGCAGCCAGTTACTCAAATCCAAAAGAGGCGGTGTTGCAAGGCCTTGCAAAAATGAAAGCAATGCATGATTTAGGGCTGACCCAAGGTGTTTTTGCTCCACATGCGCGACCTGACATCAACGTATTACGACGTTTAGGTTTTACAGGTAAAGATAATGAAGTGATCAGCAAAGCATTCAAAACAGATCCGGTACTTTTACGTGCCTGTTATTCAGCTTCTGCCATGTGGACTGCAAATGCAGCAACCGTTTCTCCTTCTGCCGATACACTCGACGGCAAAGTTCACTTTACTGCTGCGAACTTAAATAACAAATTTCATCGTTCGTTAGAGCCTGTAACCACGACTCGCTTACTCAAAGCTATGTTTAATAATGATGACTATTTTAGTCATCATGAGCATTTATACGAACAGGGCTTCTTTGGTGATGAAGGTGCAGCTAATCATACTCGCCTCACCGATGCGCATGGCAAGCAAGGTTTAGAGTTATTTGTATTTGGTGCGAGTAGTTTTAACAGTGCATTACCCAAGCCTACTAAGTTCCCAGCACGGCAAACACTTGAAGCATCGCAAGCTATTTGTCGATTGCATCAATTAAAATCAGAAAGCCAATTATTACTGCAACAAAACCCTGCAGTAATTGACCAAGGTGTGTTCCATAATGACGTTATTGCCGTAGGTAACGCTAATGTTCTACTGTGCCACGAACAAGCATTTTTGAATCAAAAAGATGCCCTTCAACAAGTTAGAAACGCCTACCAAGGTGACGAAACGCTACATATTATTGAAGTGCCCAGTGCAAAAGTAAGCATTGAAGATGCTGTCACCAGTTACTTATTTAACAGTCAATTGGTGAGTTTAAGCAACGGTAAAATGCTGCTGGTAGCACCTCAAGAGTGCCATAATAACAGTGCAGTTAATGCCTACATCAATGAGCTTATTAGTGCTGATAACCCAATTAATCAAGTGCAGTTTTTTGATCTTAAACAGAGCATGCAAAACGGTGGAGGCCCCGCATGTTTACGTTTAAGAGTGGCATTAAATCAACAAGAGTTGGCAGCGGTAAACCCAGCTGTGACTTTAAATGATAGTAAGTACCAACAATTATGTTCTTGGGCAAATAAACACTATCGTGACAAGCTCAGTAATGACGACTTTGCCGATGCTAATTTATTGACCGAAAGCTGGCAAGCGCTCGACGAGTTAACTCAGATTTTAAACTTAGGCTCTGTATATCCATTCCAGCGCTAACTGGTACTGAGTGTCAATTTTTAATCCCCTATCTAGCACTATTGCTGTTAGTTATAAGTAACTAACAGCAATATAAGAAGCGTTTTTAGCAGTAGTCATTACGAGTTTGTAATGTCTTAAGCCATTCAAATAAGCCATTTTCATAACGTTTTAAACGTTGTTGGTGCTTAGCAGTCAGCGCATAGAAAGGTGCCACACAAATAAACTTATCGCCCATAATAATCACACCTCTTATGCCACATATTGAATAAGGACGAATAAACCGAATTTGCTGAGCAGCAAAGTAACTCGCTCGATTATAAATAGAAAGCGTGTGCACACCATACTTACATACGGTGAGTGTTTTTTTACCATTAAAAAGCAGCGTGATAATCAGCGTCGTAAAGGCCAAAGCTAAAGTACCGGCTAATATATTTAACCCACTTTCAGGGCTAACTAGGTATCCCAGTAACAATAACGAATCGATAAAAAGTAACATTATTAATGTGTTTACTTCACTTTGTTTTTCTAAATCTAAAACTTGCATGCTTGGTTCCTGACTTTATTGTTGCATAGCGTTTCATTGCCAAGTTACCAAGCAAATGTGGAACAAAAATGGAGAAACTTCATTAAGTTAGTAAATTATCAGGTGAGCTATTTTCATCTGTCATGCATTTATTTCATAAAGTCACCGCATCAAAATGTCCAGTTAAACTTTCCAACTTCCGCAACAATTCATTAACTCCAATTCAAGTTACGTTAAGTATGACCCTCTATACTTACGCCAACACTGAGAAAAAAGGTTAAATTATGAATATCAAAACAACACTATTAAGCAGCGCTATTTTAGTTGCACTCACTGCATGTGGTGGCTCAGACAACAATGACTCACCTACACCACCGCAATCTGCAAAATTTAGTTTAGGCGTCTCTGATGCACCCGTTAGCGGCTTACGCGAAGTTAATGTCGTATTTAACTCTATCACCCTAAGACAAGCTAATGGCGAAGAAGATATTACCTTTGAAACACGTGAAGCAGATGACGAAACTAAACCTGAAATGGTAAACCTGCTTGATTACACTGGCGATGATATTTTCTCATTATTAGATGATGAAGACGTGCCTGCAGGCGAATATTCATGGATCCGTGCCGATGTTATTAATGGCGATGAAAACAATCTCACCATGACTTCGCACGTTGTTTATGAAGATGGTAGTATTGCACCATTGATTGTTAAACGTAAAGGTAATGACGGTATAGGTGAAATCCAACTTGACGGCTTCACCCTTAATCAAGCAGATAATGATTTTGTACTTGAGTTTGATTTGAAAAAATCACTGGTTGATCCACAAAACGGTGATGAAATATTTTTAAAACCCCGCGGCGTGCGTTTAGAAAATTTAGCTGAGTCAGAAGACATTGAAGGCACAGTAAGTGATGCGCTTATTGCCAATTGCGAAACAGATAATATCGCAATAGCCGCTGAAGATGGCTCATTTGGCCATGCTGTGTATCTTTATAACAGTGATGTAGCAGAGCCATTGGATATTTACGAAGTAAACGAAAATGAAACACCTGCTGATGCCCCGCTGGCAACAGCAAATGTGGTATTTGATAGCGAAGACAATCAATATGAGTTTGAGCTTGCCTTCATCACTGCTGGTGATTATCAACTAGCTTATACTTGTGCAGCACACATTGATGACGCTGAAATACAAGACGAAGCATTTACGCTTTATCAAGTTAAACCTATTACCGTAACCGCTGGTGATGATGTTGACGTGACTTTCACTATTAGCCAATAGGTTAAGTATAAAGCCACTCAGTGTTAGCTGACTGGCTTTATTTAGATACATTTACAAGCTACGTTTTATACATCTTTATTAACGGTTACCGCCGATGCCATAGACTCAGCGATATGCAAAGTGCGCTGCGGAAATGGAATTGTTAGGCCTGCTTGCTCAATAGACTCTTTCACCCGTTTATTAAGATCCCACACAGTTTGCCAATAATCGCCGTTCACCGTCCATGCACGCAATTGAATATTTACTGCGCTTTCGCCAATTGATGCCACCATTACTTTTGGTGCGGGCTCTGGTAATAATCGGCTTTCTGACGCGGCGATTTCTTTAAGTACATTTAAGCCATCGTCTATTGAGTTTGCAAACGAAATACCCACTACAATATCCATACGTCTTTTGCCATTGCGAGTGAAGTTTTTAATATTCCCCCCCCACACTTTACCATTGGGTGAGGCGATATACAGGCCATCATTAGTTTTAAAAATGGTGGTAAAGAGGTTTATTTCACTAACTGAACCGACAGTGCCACTGGCGTCAACAAAATCACCTACTTTAAATGGTCTAAGTATCAGTAACATGATACCCGCAGCTATGTTACTTAAGGTATTTTTAAGCGCTAAACCTATAGCTAAACCGGCAGCTCCCATCAGCGCTATTAAACTTGCCGTGTTAACCCCAAAAATATCTAAAATAAACAATCCAGCAATGATATACACCAAGTAGCCTGCCACACTCGATAGGATCGGCAGTAAGGTTTTATCCACATTCCTAAGTGGTGACTTAGTGTTTTTAATCGCTTTTTTAACAGAGCGCGCAATAAGTGCACTGGCAATAACAATAGCCAACGCTAAAATCAGGTTATAACCTAAAGTCATTATGGTTTCTGAATGGTTTTGCCAAAATACTAAAAGCTTATCTTTCACGTTTTATTTCCGATAATAATTGCTGTAATTAAGCAAGGTTAAACATAGCTTACACAAGATATAACCACTGTTATAAGCCAAAAGGTTTGAGCCGATATAACCCGTTGCGATTTGTAGCCTGCTAAAAAATAAGCCTGCCTCAAAGCGAAACCGCGCGATTATATAGCATAATAAATATAAACCTAACTTTTTATTTTATTATTTAAAAACAATTAAAAATCAGTAATTTAAGTTAATAACAAAGTAAAAAACAATTGAAATATGTTTATATAACATACATTCAATAGAGGTTAATCCGCACCTGTTAGAGTCATAACCAGAGGTGATCAAACTCATTATCCGCTCTCTAATCTAGGAGAAAGTCATGAGCAAAGAAAAAGTCGTACTAATTACAGGTGCTTCCAGTGGTATTGGTGAAGCAACAGCAAAAACCTTAGTAAACAACGGTCATAAAGTAATTTTGACCGCGCGCAGTGAAGATAAACTCAATGCGCTGGTTGAAGAATTAGGGGCTGATAATGCATTAGCCGTTTGCGCAGATGCCACTGATTTTTCATCGCTTGAAAAAGTAGTTAATGCAGGTGTAATACACTTTGGCCGACTAGATGTAGCATTTGCCAATGCCGGTATGGGTGTACAAACCCCAGGAGTTGAAGAAGGCGAGCCAAAGCAATGGCAAACAATGATTGATATCAACATCAACGCACTGCTTTACACTGCAAAACTTACTCTACCACACCTTAGAAAAACCACTGGGCACTTTATTTTAACCAGCTCCGCCGCAGGGCGTATAGCGCTAAAAGGCTCTGTGTATGGTGCAACAAAATGGTTTGCTTACGGCTTTGGACAAAACCTCGCAGAAGAAATGAAAGAGTGGCAAGGCCGCTGTACTACAATTGCCCCAGGCATGGTCAATACGCCATTTTTTGATCAAGCCAAACCCGACAAACTCGATCCAACAGATGTAGCTGATGCCGTGCTATTCGCAATCGAAGCAGACAAACGCTGTAATGTTCGAGAGCTCTTTTTAATGCCAAGTAAGTAAAAATAAGTCTTTTAAATGCCCTAAATAGGGCATTTAATTTGAGCATCAATAATCAGTTAGTGACTGCAACTTAGCTGCGCTTGCTTTATACGGTTAATTGATTGGATAACTTGCGCAATGATGCCATTATTTATTTCTATGCTCTGTGGTTTATTTAGCTGATCCTTATTTTTCAGCGCAGTCATGATTGCCAAATAACTGGCTTGCCATTCATTAATTGTTAAAAACAACTGGCGATTATCGGTAAGTACTTGCTGCCATCTAAGTAATTGCTTTTGCAGTGTTGCAAGCTGTTGACTGTCGCACTGCTGTTGGTAATCAGCAACCGCATAATCAAACTGTTTAAGAGCTAAACTCTCTACCGGTAATACATCCACTAATTTGTTTAGTGGCGCTTGTTGATGGTAGTCACCCCGTAAAAACGCTAAATGGTGCAAAGTATAATAATGCACAGGCTCAATTAACTGACTAAAAGTAAGTAAAGCATTCACATCGGCGTTTGTTACTGCTGGTTGCTGTTTTAGTCGTTTAATAAACTGTTGTTGGTGTAATAAACCAAGTTGTTGATCTGCAAAGTTGTCCATTACTGCTAGGCGTTTATACATATCTCGCTCGTCGGTTACACTTGCAGACGACCAAAAACGTTCCCCTATCGCATAAAGCCTTGGCCAAATACGCGAGTCTAAGTTATCACTGGTGATTAGTTCTGCCCAAGCGGTGGCTTCTCCGCCAAGCACATTGCCTGTTTTTTTACGTTGTTGTTGCTGCGTTAACGCTTGGTTTAATTGTTTAACTGAGGGGCTAGTAATAACCGCCGCTGTAAATTTATAAGGTGTATTACCGACCAACGCCGCTTCATTTGATGCTTTATCAACACTCACAGCCAGTTTTGTTGGCCCCATCCAAGTATCAATCTGCAACTGGTAATGTTCAGCGAGCTTATCCACATTTGCTGTAATAAAACTGCCTTTGCCTTTAATACTTACTTTGCCATATAGCTTATCCTGCTGATTGGTAAAGATAGTGGCCTTGCCAACGACAGCGCTACCTTTTAAGCGAGTCAGGGTAAATTCCACCGTGCCTAAAATATTTTTTGCCCTTACAGCGGCTGGTGTGGGTTGAATAGGATGATTACGGTAGTGATAGCTAGTCCATTGTGGTTGATCAATATAAAAACCACTTGAGAGTAATCCATCATGACCAGCACTGGTAATGTCACTCAGCGAGTGATGGCCGCGCCATGACTGTACTAAGGTATTTTTTGGTAAACTAGGGTGCAGCACTTCATCCCAGCCAATCATTTGCTTATTGTATTTTGCTAAAATTTTAGCGACCCGTTGATTAAAATAGGCATGTAAAGCATGGCTATCAGCTAATTTTTTATCGGCCATATAGGCCTGTATTTTAGTATTTTTTTGCCAATCGCTATCATCGACTTCATCGCCGCCAATGTGTAAGTACGGATCAGGAAATAACCCCGAAAGCTCAGCAACCACCTCATCAATGAACTGATAAACCTTCGGGTTACTTGGGTCAAGTAACGGTTCGAACACCCCCCAACGCCTTTCAATTTCTGTGCGCGTTGTACCACTACCTAGCTCAGGATAAGCAAGTACAATAGCACTTGCATGGCCTGGTACATCAAATTCAGGCACCACACGAATACCTAATTTAGCGGCATAGCTAACCACCTCTTTAATTTCTGCTTGGGTGTAATACAAACCATCAGAGGCCTGTTGATGTAATTTAGGGTAGCTCTGTAATTCAATTCGCCAGCCCTGATCGTCGGTTAGATGCCAGTGAAACACATTAAACTTAGCTGACGCTAAACCACGTAGCGTACGTTTTACATCGGTAATGGGTAAAAAGTGGCGCACACCATCAAACAATAGCCCTCGCCACGGGTAAGTAGGCTCATCAGTTATTGTTAGGTTCGCCAGTTCGCGAGGCTGCTCGGCACTAAATAATAACTGCGATAAACTCGCAAGACCGCGTAACATGCCATATTGATTACTGCTGCTGAGTTTAATGGTGTCATCAGCAATCACAATTTCATAGCTTTCATCCATCCCTAAAAAAGGCAAAGTTGTAGCACTTTGATTGATGCTGATTTGTAACTGTGCATTTTTTGCCTCACGTAAATCAAGCCCTGTAAACTGTTGGGCAAACGTTGAATTTAAAAGTAATGGCATTAATAACGCTTGCTGCTGTTGACTCATATGCACCCCCAGCTCAGTAGTTAATTGGGTTTTACCTTTGAGCATTTGTATCTTTGCAGGCATTGGCATAAGTGCAGGTTGAGCACCTGCGGTACTGGGTAATGTACCAATAGCCACAATCATGCAAATCAAATAAATAAACTTATTCATAGTCAGTGTCCTGTTCGCTTGGGCTTAATTGATTGCTCGTCGTTATTGTAAGTGTTGTGGCAACAATGGCGCCGGTTGCAGCAATAACCTGTGCGGCAAGTTGTTGCGCGGTATTAACTGCCTGCTCGCACTGTTGCGTTATTAAATATTCAGCCAAAAAGCCGGCAGCAAATGCATCTCCTGCGCCAGTAGTATCAACAACACGCTTTGCAGGCTCGACTGGGTAACGGTTTAAAAGCTGCTGTTGCAACACTAAGGTGTCGTTAACGCCTTGTTTGATGATCACTAAACTGTGCGCGTATGCTTGGTAAAAACTCACTAATTGCGGCGACGCAGACCCAAAAACACCAAAGTGATCATCATCGGTGACCAATAGAATATCCGCGAAGGCGTAAGCTTGCTTATAACACTTTTGCGCAGTGGCTTTATTTTGCCAAAGTACCGCGCGATAGTTGCTATCAAAAATAACCTTGCCACCAGCGCCTTTATAAGCAGCAACCGCAGCCATAAATAACTCCCTGCTTTGCTCATCTAAAATAGCGAGACTAATAGCCGAAAAATATAAGTAATCAAATTGCTTGCGCTCAAGGGCTGCTAAAAAATGCTGTTGTGGCGCCAATTTAAAATATGCTCTGGCGGCGCTATCTCTACGGTCATAATGAAAAGTACGCTCGCCTGTGTCATCAACAACAATGCCATAAGCGCCTAACGTTCGACCTTTACTGCGTAATAAATACTGTAAATTAAGCTCTTGTTTTTTAAAGCGAGTGTAAGCCTGTGTGCTTAATTCATCACTGCCGATTGCCGATACAAAATAAACCTCAGCGTTATTCATTAATAACCGCTTAAGATACACAGCGCTGTTATAAATATCGCCACCAAAACACAGCTCATTGTTTAGCGACAACTCATGCATCGCTTCGCCAAAAAATGCCACTTTAATCATGCTGCATCTCCTCACGCTGGGCTTGTAAAATAGCTAAAGCCTGTGTTGATGTGTGCTTTTGCATTGGCGTAATTAAAGTCACGATTGCAGCGCATAATGCAGAAGCTAAGGTCGCGGGCATAATTGGGTTACTCCAAAATGCTAACCAATTTGGGGTGACAATAATCGCCAATGAAACTAATAAAGACACCACCAGCGCGGTTATCGCGCCTTGCCAATTAAAGCGCGGCCAAAAATGGCCAAACAACACGCACACACACAAACCTGACATTAACGTGGCAATCATATTAGTGATGTACCCAATCACATCGTTAGTTAATAGCGCCAGTAATAAAGCAATGCCGATGGTCATTACCAAACCAATACGCGAGAGGATCACGACATCCTTAGCATGTGGCATACGCTTGAACACTAAACTGTAGATATCACGAATTAACACGCTTACCGCAGCGATGGCATCTGAGCTGGCACTGGAAATAGTGGCAGACAGCCCCGCTATAATCACCAACGCGGCTAAGCCAAACGGCAAGAGTTCAAATGCCATATAGGGGAACGAAAATGCACTGTTTTCTAAGGCAGGATTAAGCGCATAGGCAGCCATCCCGATAATGGCAGGCACAATGGCAAACACTAAATATAAGCCCCCAGAGAGATAAAATGATTGGCGAATACTTTTAACATGCTTGCCGGAATAAATGCGCTGGCGAAACGAAGGTGCGACCAACACACCAATTAACACCGCAAAAAACAGCGATAAACCATGTACAACACCTATTTTATCCAGCGATAAAAAGCTGCGGTTAAGTGCTGGTTGAGCATTGGCAATCTCAGCCATACCACCCACTTCATACAAGGCGACACCTGCCATTAAGAAAAACCCAACAAATAACACTAATGCTTGTATTGAGTCGGTCCAAACCACAGCAACATAGCCACCAATCACCACATAAACACTAAAGCCTAACGCAATAAGTAACTTTGCTGAAAATGGCGACAGTCCTGTCAGCCACGCTAAGTACATGCCACCACCAAGAATGTGCGCACCTAACCAGCCAATACTGGCAACAAAAATAAATACCGCGATGGTGTTTTTAACCACCGGATGAGCGCCAACATAGTAGGATATCTCTTCACTCATGGTCATAAATTCGTGATCACGCACGGGCGCAAACAGTTTTGCCAGTAGTAAAATGCCGCACGCACCACCTAAGCCATAAATCATCCCGGCCCAGCCATTTAAATAGGCAAAACCAACCGCCCCCATCGATGAGCCCGTGCCCACCATAGTGGCAACGGTTGTACCAAGGGTGAGTAAAAAAGGCAGGTTACGTCCGCCCAGTAAAAAATTATCACCACCTTTGGCATTGCGGCTCACCCACCAGCCAAACCAAATCATAAATCCTAAGTAGCCTAAAAAGGCCATTAATAATTGCCACTTCATAAGACACCCTGCTGCACCAATCCACGTCGCGCCTTGTTTTGGCGCTTATAATTATTAATTACGCGGTTGATGATAATTATTATTCTGTTGATGACCTAAGAGCAGTTATTATTTTGTTTGCCCTTAGGTATAAATGCCAGCGCTGTCATTAAACCGCTGAAAAAGTTAAGGTGCCTTATAACAAGTAACATCTACCTCAACTTTGCAGTCGACAACTAAATCCGCGACCGCACAAATGCGTGCTGGTGGATTAGCCCCAAAATACGCTTTAAATACCTTATTGAACGACTGGAAATAACGCGAGTCAGTTAAAATAACCGTCACATGCACCACATCTTCGAGGCCGTAACCGGCTTCTTTCATAATGTCGAGGCAGTTTTCAATCGCCAATGTGGATTGCTCAATAATACCGCCTTCAACCACTTCGCCGTCTTTCATTGGGGTTTGCCCAGAGACCATTAACCAGCCTCCCGCTTCTACTGCACGGGCAAAAGGTAAGTGTTGACCACCGGTGCCTTTACCGCCCTCAATACCAATTCGTCTAATCATGTTTACTTGCTCCTAAGGATGTTAAAAATTTACCCGAATGCGCGGGTAAAACTCGTTTATCTTTAAATGTGGTTTGGCCATTAGTCCAAACCTGATGAATACCCGATGCCGGTAAGGCAGATTCAACAAAAGTCGCGTTATCAATAATTTCATCGGCATCAAATAATACTAAATCAGCAAAATGACCCACCTTGATCACCCCACGGTTTGCTAACCGGTAATTGGCAGCGCTTAAACCGGTCATTTTATGAATCGCCGTTGCCAATGAAAAAATGCCTTGCTCACGGCTGTAATGACCTAAAACTCGTGGGAATGAGCCCCATAATCGCGGGTGAGGATGCGGGTCGCACGGTAAGCCGTCGGAGCCAATCATGGTTTTATCAAACGCGAGAATGGTTTTTACATCGTCTTCATTAAGGCCATGGTAAACCGCCCCTGCGGGTTGTAGTTGTTTGGCTGCATCAAGCAAACTAATACCCCATTGCTTAGCAATATCGGCCAGTAACTGTTCCGCCATTTCAGGATGAGAATCTGACCAGGTTATAAAAATATCAAAGTCATCAGTCACTTGGTTTAAATCTAAGGTGCTAGAACTTGCGGCATAAGGATAAGCGTCACAACTGCATTTTGAATGCTCACCTTGCTCGGAAAATTTGGCCAATAATTCAGGAGCTCGCCCCCAGTTATTTTTACCTGCGCATTTAAGGTGCGAAATAATCACCTTAATATCGAATGTTTGCTCCATCGCAAAGGCTTCGTCCATCGCATCCAGTACTGCGTCAAACTCGGTGCGTAAATGTGTGGTATACAGCGCATCGTGTTTTTTCAACACTTCACCAAACGCGTGCACTTCAGAGGATGGCGCCTGATTAGCATTTTTATAGGCAAGGCCAGTACTCAAGCCTAATGCGCCTTGACTCAGTGCAAGGTCAAGTTGCTGCTGCATTAAAGCTATTTCTGGTGTTGTCGCAGCACGTAATAAATCGTCCATTACATTGTTTCTAAGTGTTGTATGTCCTACCAAAGCAGCTACATTGACATTCGCTTTTTGCACATTGTAAGCGTCGATATAATCGCGCAGCTGGGCAAACTTAAATTCAGCTTTTTCACCTAAGAGGTTCATTGGATCTGGCGCATCCGTGGCTAACTCGGCAGGTGCTGCACTAATGCCACAATTTCCTGTAATAACGGTAGTCACTCCTTGGCTTATTTTAGCCGCCATTTCAGGGTTTCTGAGTACTTCTAAATCATCGTGAGTATGTACATCAATAAAGCCTGGCGCTAAACACAATCCATCGGCATTCACTTTCTCTGTTGCTTGGTATGCTGATAACTCCCCCAGCGCGACAATCTGCTGTCCTTTAATTGCAACGTCCATGTGCACTGGCGCATTACCTAAGCCATCAAATACCTTTGCTTGATAGATGATTGTATCTACGGGTTGCGAGATATCGTACTGCATTGTTAATCTCCAAGCGGTGCGCGGTCAGGTCCTTGACGGTACTCATCTAACTCATGTTTAATACGTCGCAGTTTTTCACGGGATTTTTTCTGCGTTAATATCGCCACTTCGCTGGCCAAAATATCTACTGCAGCAAGCATGGCGTAACGAGCGGTACTTGGTGTGAAAATATAATCGGATTCATTGGTTTTGATTGGTAAATGAATTGTCGCTATATCTGCAAGGGCACTGTCTGGGCAAATGGCAATCACTTTTGCGCCGTAGTCTTTGGCAATACTTGCGGCATCAATTAAATCACTAGGTAAACCAGTTAGCGATAACACGACCACCACATCGCTGACATCAACACTGGCTGCGGTCATACGCATCATCACCGGATCGCTATAGGCATTACTGAGTACATCGAGTCGAAACAAACGATTGTGACACTCTTGGGCGACTACTGAGCTGCCCCCACCGACACCAAAAATGAGTGTATGACGACTACCAGCAATACAACGTGCCGCTTCTTCTACTAAAGATTGTTCAATAAGCCCAGCATTGATATCGAGAATATCGTGAATTGCTTGGTAAATTGCCGGAATATCTTCACGCACTGAGGCGTTTTCACTAATAAAACGCTCACCAACTGCCAGTGATTGCGCAAGTTGTAGTTTCATGTCTCGTACATTATCGCAGCCTAATGCTTTAGCTAAGCGCGTAATTGACGCATGACTCACTTTAGCGCGCAAAGCTAAGTCGCTAATACTTGCTGAAGCTGCATATTGCAGATCGGTTAAAATTAATTGTGCAACGAGTTGCTCTGATTGACGTAAATGGCCTAAGCGCTCTTTAATTCGCGAAACAATATCCAATTATTTACTCTCCTAAAAATACGTATCAAAGATCTCAATAACGTTATAATCATCATCTATGACGTTAATATAACGCCATTTATCGAATGTAAGGCACGGGTGCGAAGTTGCAAATGCTATAATATCGCCCACTTTTAGTTGTTCAGTGCCGGTATAAGTCAGCATCGCGTGCTGATCCATTATTTTTTCTACTTTCCAATCTGCCCCCGCAGGTTTTACGGTGCCTGATTGATCCACATGTAAATTGGGAATTGGTAAACCGGCATCAAAGGCAACATCTCGCTTACCCATACCTATAATGGCACGACCGGGCTCTGGCAATGATTGCACATACGCCCAAATCTCTAGGCACGACTGTAAGTCACTACCAATATTGCATGCCAGCGGATTGCGCGCTAATACTTGCTGCTGTGCGTGCTCATAAATCCCTTGATCATGGGCAACGTAGCAACCTGGGCGGATCACGGGAATCATATTGTCTAGCAAATTGTGCGGGGCAAATGCATCACACACTAAGTCATACCAAGCAGAGCCACCAGCGGTAATGATCACTTGCTCTGTAGCAAAAGACTGTTGAGCTATCAAAGCTTTACATTTTGCTACCGCATCTGCTAAAAATGCAGTCACTTCACTTTGTGTACTCAATACACCTTCATACACTTCAATACCCGCAAGCTGTAATGAAGCAAACTGTTGAATATGCGCAGCCAATTGCTGAAGAGTTTGATTATCAACAACACCGCAACGTCCGCCAGGCACTCCTAACTCAATCAGTAATTTAAGCTGTAAACCTTGTTCGCTAAAAAACTCACCAAGGCTTGTTACATTACTAACATCATCCACTAAACAATAAAAATCAATCTTATACTGTTTTAATAAATAGCTAAGCTGCTGCATGTTGGCTTTGCCAACTAATTGATTCGCCATAATAATACGCTTTGCACCAGCGCGAGCAGCCACCACAGCCTGTTGTACCGTTGCAATGGTGATCGCGTAAGCACCTGCATTTAACTGCTTTTTAAAAATACCCGGTGCCATAGTGGTTTTACCATGGGGTGAAAACTCCACCTTACTTTGCTGTGCAAACTTTGCCATCCACGCAATGTTATTATCTAACCGAGTTTGGTAAATACATGCACAAGGCAAGCTGACTTGCTGCAAAGCAACATTGCAATCCTCATGTATGAGTGCCTCATCATTACCTAAGCCTTTATTCACACTTGCGATATTTTCAGCACTTGTTGTGGCTAACTTTTCCATAAATAAAACTCTTATTTTAAATCATTACCTTAGATAGCAACATTACATTAAGAAGCAAAAAATTATCAAATGTTAATGTAATTGTTATTGCATTTTGCTTAAAAGTGATGTTAATTAATAACAGAAGAATAGTCAACAAGTGTTACAAATTAACAGAAAATAATAATCAACGTCTAAAAATACAGGATGAGGTACATCAACATGAACATTAAAAACCGTCGCCAAGCCACACTAAACAGGAGCGCAATAGCAAAAACTGTGGCTGCTATTATCTGTGGTTATTCAAGTCTAGGGGTTTATGCCGCTGACGAGACCCCCGTTGCAAATGATGAAATAGAAACCATCGAAGTACGTGGTATTGCAGCCAGTAACAAACAAGATATTAACAATAAACGTTTTAGCACTGGGGTAATGGACTCTATTACCGCAGAAGACATAGGTAAACTCCCTGATGTAACCATTGCTGATACGCTGCAACGTATCCCTGGTATACAAATCCGTCGCTCCGCCGGCGAAGGCTCTACCATTAACGTAAGGGGTATGCCGCAAGTAACCACTCTTTTAAATGGTGAACAATTTCTAAGTGCGGGGTCAATTACAACTCTACAACCAGATTTTACTGATGTGCCTGCCGCATTACTCTCAGGCATTGATGTGCTTAAATCACCTCAAGCAGACACGCTAGCCGGTGGTATTTCTGGTACTCTCGATTTAAAAACACGCAGACCCTTTGATCTTGACCAAGGCACTACCTTCTCACTGACAGGGGAAGCCACCCGCGGCAGCTTATCTGAGCAAACAGATCCTAAATTGGTGGCGTTTGCCGGCTACAACAATGACAAATTTGGTATTATTGTCACAGCCGCCTATGACGAAAGTACCTTAGCAAACTATCGTAATGGCACAATTTTAACCTCTTCAGAAATACAAAATGAAACCGACCGCGATTTTAATGGTGACGGTGATTTTAACGACAGCTTTTATAGCCAACGCTTTTATGGCGTGATGGACCGTGAAACCGAGCGTGATCGTCTTGGTTTAAACACGACTATTCAATATCAAATTGCTGATTCGCTAACATTTACCGGTGACTTGTTTTACACCAAAATGGATGACGCCGATCGTAAACAAGGGGTGATGGTTGATAATGCCCGTGGTTCTATATGGGCGTATTCTGATAACTTTATTCCCCGTTTAGATAATGAAAATGGCGGGCAAATATACACAGTCAATGAAGCTGATTTAAAAGTTCGCCGTGTTAGTGCCTACTCTGAAAGTTTAACGAACGATCGCGAATCAACCAACGCCAGCTTTTTATTCGAATACCAAGGTGATGGCCCACTTTCAGGGGAGTTTAGATATATTCATGGCGAGGCTGAGCGCAGTCATACTGAAAATGTCGCCCACGGCTTTTTAACCTCTGGTGCACAACATGGCTTATTAAAAAATCATGGTGATGGCATTACCCCTGTTAACCCTAACGGTTACGGTCCAGAAGACGTTGATGTGAGCTTTTCTCGCAGTGGCGAATACCTCACCCTTGGTTTTGCAGAAGGGTTTGGCAATGATATAAGCCAATATAATCTCGTATCAACCTACTCTGAAAATAACTTTGAAGAAGAAGCCACACTTGATGTTGCCCGTATTGATGGTCATTACGCCTTTGAGACAGATCACCTACAGAATTTTGATTTTGGTCTGCGGGCATCAAAACGTGACGTAGAGCGTGAAACCTATATTCTCGTAGCACCATTTACCACCGGTGATATTAGTGCCGATGTAATGTGGAAAGATTCTGGTGCATCACTGGGGGACACCAATGGCGACGGTGAAAATAGCGTAGCAGGTGGTGATTTAACCATAGGTAAAACCAACTTTTTTAGTGATATGCCCGCAGGTTGGGTTAACCAAGTCGATGGTTTAGGCCCTGGCGGCGCTGGACATAGTTTTTACTTAATCGATCCGAAAGTGATGGACGACCCAATGGCATTCCAAAATGCTATTTACCCGGGTAATAAACGCTTGGCTAACCCGTCTCGTACTTATCAAGTGAAAGAGCAAACCCAAACCGCCTACTTTAAAGCTAACTTTGCTGGCGAATTAGGTGATTTGAGTTATACCGCTAATATTGGTGCGCAATACATTAAAACCGAACTCGATATGCTGCAAAACCAACTCGGTTCAGAGCGTCCTTGTTCATTATGTACGGCGAGTGAAAAAACCGGTGAAAAATGGCTAAATCGCGATTACTCCGACTTTTTACCATCAATGAACTTTAATTTAAACCTCACCGAAAATGTTATTTTACGTGCAGGTTACGGTAAAACCATGACCACCCTCGATATTGGCAAGCTCGCCGGAGGGGTAAGCGTTGGTCGTACCCGCGCAGGTGATGTACTTGCCGCTGAGCTTGGTGTGAGCCCTGATTTATTAGTTGCCGTGCAGGGTCGTCAAAATGGTAATCCTGATCTAGAGCCATGGCGCGCTACTAACTATAACTTATCTGCTGAGTGGTATTTTAATGACAGCGGCTTACTAAGTATTTCCGCCTTTTTGATGGACATAGAATCCTTTGTTGAAAACGGTATTGTCATGCAAGGCTTACCAGACATTGATGGCGTTATTCGTCGTGAAGTGCCTGTAACCACAGAAATAAATGGCCAAGGTGGTGACATAAAAGGTTTTGAAGTGGTTTATCAACAAGCGTTTGACTTTTTACCGGCACCATTTGATGGTTTAGGCACATCAGTTAACTTTACCTATGCGCCAAGTGACAGCGCTAACGTTGATGTTTATGGCAAAAGCTTACCAATTCAAGATAACTCAGAAAAGTCAGCCAATGCCGTACTTTGGTACGAAAAAGGCCCATTACAACTGCGTCTTGCAGCTAACTACCGTAGCGATCGCTTAGACAGCTTAAGCTCGCCAATGGGCGAAGGCGTAGTGCCATTTTGGACCGACAGCACACTATACTTTGATATGTATGCAGGCTATGAATTTGCCGAAGATATGAGCATTTATACCTCGGTAAGCAACTTAACTGAGGAAAAAGAAGATATTTACGCACAATGGTCAGATCATGTGATCACTCAAAATATCTTTGAGCGTCGTATTACCTTTGGTATTCGAACCCGTTTTTAAGCTTTTCTATCATTGCTAGAGCAACAAATTTGGCACACTTCTGCCCAGGAGATTAAAGGTTTTAAATTAGCCTTTTGCCAAATACTTAACCAAGGTGGTTATACCCCCTATATAATCACCTTGGTTTATTTACGCCTTTATCTATCCCATCATTTTTTATGCTAGTATCTATACCCAAGCCACCTCAAGATGCAGAATTCAGCGTTGCACAGGGGCTTAATATCAAGGCGTTACTTTGCAACAATGGCCGTCCCTTTTAAGAAGTAACAACGATGGGAGTAAGTACCTGTGAAACGCCCAACGGGTTGGTTTAAAAGCGGTTTATACTGCGTTATTGATTTTAACAATAGAACCACTATTACTTGCAATCAATGCCTTGCCTAAATCGCTTTTAATTCCAACTGAAACTCGTATCTTGAGGTGGTTTGGGTATATTAGTTTTCAAATTCGACGCATTGATTTTTATAGAGGTTAACCATGCTATTGCGCTCACCACAAACACTTGCTTTTTTGACTTGCTTGACGCTTACAGCAATTACATTACAAGGCTGCTCAAAAGCCACATCAAACACCACCGCGGATGTAACTGGCGGGACAGTGCAAGGCACCGAGTCTGGCAAAATAATATCCTTTAAAGGCATTCCTTATGCTGCACCTCCTGTAGGTGATTATCGTTGGCGAGCGCCACAACCTGTGTCTAAGTGGCAAGGTGTTAAGCGTGTTGACCACTATGCGTCTGACTGCATGCAAAAACCATTTGCAGGCGATGCCGCACCACTAGGTACTCCACCGGCGGAAGATTGCTTGTATTTAAATGTCATCAGGCCTGCTAAACAAAGCGATGCTGGCTACCCTGTGGTAGTGTGGTTTTACGGCGGAGGTTTTGTAAATGGCGGTGCATCTCCTGAAGTTTATTCAGGCGCAAGCTTTGCTAAACAAGGTGCGGTATTTGTTAGTTTTAATTATCGTTTAGGTCGATTTGGTTTCTTTGCCCACCCAGCACTGAGTACCCTTGAGAACGACGCGCTTGGCAATTACGCAATAATGGACCAAGTCGCTGCTTTAAAGTGGGTTAAAGATAACATCTCTGAGTTTGGTGGTGATCCAAGCCAAGTAACCATTATGGGTGAATCCGCTGGTGGTAAGTCAGTACATGCCATGTTGCAAACTCCCAGTGCGCAAGGGTTGTTTCACAAAGCGATTATTATGTCTGGCGGTGGCCGCGAGTTATTTAATCAATTACCACTTCACAGTGATGATCCAGGCACATTATCAGCCGAGCAAGTAGGCGTTAACTTTGCCGCCCAACATCACATCACCGGCAGTGATAAAAGTAGCCTAACAGCACTGCGTAAACTCCCCGCCCAAGCTATTGTTGATAATTTAAACCTCAGTAACTTAGGCCAAGTGAATAATGCTGTTGCCACTTACTCTGGCGGGCCAATTTTAGACGGTACACTCATAACTGGCAGCACCAGCGAAAACCTACTTAGTGGTCAATTTAGTAAAGTGCCGTTGATGGTTGGTACCACTAATCATGATATCGGCTATGCAAATTATGACTCTAAGCAGGCTTTATTTAACAGCTTTGGCGATAATGCCATACAAGCTCAGCTTGCCTATGATCCTGAAAATAACAAGCCACTGGCATTATTAAACTACCAAGTTGGCCAAGACAAACTAATGCAAGAACCTGCTCGTTTTACTGCCCAGCGCTTTAGCAAAAATGGTCAAGATGCATACCTTTATCGATTCGCTTACGTAGCACAAACCTTAGATGCGAAAGGAGCTGCACACGCAACCGAAATCCCTTACTTTTTTAATACCGTGGCAACCAAATACGGCCATGTTACTACTGAGCAAGATAAACAAGCGGGCAAAACCATGCACCGCTATGTGACTAATTTTATAAAATCAGGTAATCCAAATGGTCCTGGTTTAATCAATTGGCAAAGCTTTCAACAAGCGCCTGAGTCAATTTTAGAATTAAATAGTTCAGGCGTTGCTGAGTTTGTTACTGATCCACTCGGTCTGCGACTTAATGCAACGCAAACCAAAGCACAGTAGCTAACCTTCAGCTTGAATGTACTCTAATGCAGTCATTTTTTTATAACTGACATTAGGGTGCATTATGTGCGCAGGCTCAGGATCAATTACTTCAATTGGAATATCGTAACTGCGGGCTATCTCCAATGCCATTTGGGTAATATTTACACTAAACGAAGTGCCCATAAATACGATTTTATCGGCAGCGATCATGCGTTGTTGCGCTTCACTGATCCGATAAAGCTCGGTGTAATATTCATCAAATAACAGTACAAAGGGCTTTAACGATTGGTTGAGCACAGGTTGTTGGTTTTCAATATTGAACAATTCAAGTAACGAATCATGCAAACGGCTTTCATCTACGTTATCCCAAGGGGTGGTGTGTGGTATTACGTCATCACCTTGATGGTGAAACAAGGTCATTTGATCAAGACGGCCGTGAATTGCAATGTAGTTAGTATTCCCTGCTTTGCCGTCTAAGCCATCAATATTTTGCGTGATTAAGTTTTTATCACTCAACCAATGATGCACTTCATTAGGGCCATGATGTCGATAAGTGGCAAAGCGGTGATAATACCAAGCTAAAAATTCTCGTGGGTTATTTTCATACATGCCACGTGTAGCCATTTCCATCGGCGTATAATTTTGACTACCGATAGTCCAATAACCATCTTCACCACGGAAAGTCGGTATACCGCTGGCTGCACTCACACCAGCACCTGTAATATATAAAGTATTCATTGCGTTCCCTTAAACACACGTTTGATTTTTGCCTTGCTCCTTAGCTTGATAAAGCAGTTCATCAGCTTTGTGCATCGCTTTATCAATAGACACAGTCGTTGTTAATGTACTGATACCCATACTCACTGTAACAGCCAGTTGGTTTGCACCTATATCTAAACGATTGTGTGATAAAGCAAGATGGATCTCATTGGCAAATTGTGTCGCTTGCTGTTTATTTTTATGGCGTAGAAAAAATAAAAACTCTTCTCCTCCCCAGCGCGCCACCATATCATTTTCACCTAACTGAGCAACAAATAAATCAGCCAGATGTTTTAGTACTTCATCGCCAACTAAGTGACCATATTGATCGTTAATCTTTTTAAAATTATCTACATCCGCAATAATGATACTCGCCGTTTGCTGCTGCTTTGCAAATTGCTCAAGTTCCGCCATAGCATAACGACGGTTAGGTAGGTTAGTTAAAGGGTCGCGAGTCGCTAAATATTCATTTTTGTGTATTAGCTCAATCAAACGTTGGCTGTAAATTTGCCGAAAATATTCATAAAAGCCACTCAATAAAGCAACAATGATAAAAGAAGCAATAATCCGAGTTGGAAAATAAACCGAGTAACCACTATAAAGTTCCAAGTAATTCGATAAGTAAAAAGCACCGGTAACACAAGTTACAAAAATAATTAAATCAATAATGCCACGTCTAAAACCGCGAACAAAAAAAGTAACTGGGGATACAATGAAAATCCAAATAGGCCCTGTACCATGGCTTCCACCTGTAAGCACTAAATAAATCATTAGGGTATATAAGGTGTATAAAACGATTAAGGAGGAAACAGCGACTCTATCACCAAGACAAAAAGGAGAAGCAAATAAAGCCGATGAGCCTAATAACGAGCAAGCCAAAATAAATTGATTATTATATAAAGCGATTATCGCCATACAAAGCGTTGTCACCGAGCCAATTACGGAGAAGAACCTAATGGTGAGTTTTCGTTCGGCCAAATCGGAGTAGCTAATCATCAATACAGTGCATCACTTCTTAAGTAGTGAAGGCAATCTTTGCATGAATAAACTGATTATAAGATTGCACTAAAATTATAAATAATTAATCAGTTACCTGTAAAAATATAGTCTAAACTTAAGAGCATTGTAAAAGCGAAGGAAGAAATAATTGCTAAAGATTAGCTTACATACGAATAATATGTTCGTATCACTGAGCTGAGCCAATGGGCATTTTAGCCCACGTTTATCGGACCACAGATGCAAAAATTAGGCTTTTAATCATTATCCACCAGTCATGTCTGATTGACAGTAATGCTTTAAAAGCCCGACAAATAGCTTAATAAGCCACACTAATGCGCTGATTAATATGCGCAGCATTTTGTGCTTCATCCAGCATCGCAATAGCATAATCGGTGACCGAAATTTTACTTTCACCTTGCTCATTAGTGAAAAAAGCATCGCCACCAATACGATACGCACCTTCACTCGTGCCAGGGTAAATAACCGCAGCAGGACTTACAAACGTCCATTGGGTTGATGTGCTTGTTGATCTGAATACCTTTAACGCCTCACCCTGTGCTAATGCTTCAGCTTTATATTCGGCAGGAAAATCGGGTGATGATACTAAAGTTACGCCAGGAGAAACTTCTAAGCTTCCCGCACCACCAACCCACAATAGTCGCGTGTTACTTCCTGAAAGTGCCGCTAATAAGCGCTCTGCAGTGCGGGCAACGAGATCATGATCACCAGCAGCACGGCCACCAATAGAGGCAATTACTACATCGGCGCCAGTTAATACCTCTAAAATGTCATGTTCAGATTGCAAATCAAACTCTTTTATCGCTGTACCATCCGTTACTTTACCTGCATCTCGAACAACCGCCGTTACATTGTGACCGTTTGCTTTCGCCTGCGTCATAATGTGACCACCAATCCAACCAGTTGCGCCTAAAATAGTAATGTTCATATCTGTATCCTTAAAAAGTATTTATCATCTGACTGAGTAGCACCTCAGCTGTTGATAATCAGTTTACTTGCTTACTAATTGATGATAAATAACCCTTATAGATACACATTAGTTCACTTTAGGATACTAATGGACAAAATAACTGCAATCCAAAGCTTTGTTGAAGTTGCCCGCTGTGGCAGCTTTACAAAAGCTGCTGACAACTTAGAGCTGAGCCGCTTACAAGTCACCCGCCACGTACAAGACATTGAGCAGTGGCTGAGCTTGCGGCTGTTTCACCGTACCACCCGTAAAGTGAGTTTAACCAATCAAGGCGAAGAAGCACTTGCCTACTGTAATCAAATACTCAGCAGCGTATCTGATTTACAAAGTAGAGCCCATAGCCATAATAACGAGCTCGTTGGCACAATTAGGGTGGCAGCGCCTATCGGCCTTGGGCAAAACATGCTATTTGATGCAATCGAAGAATTTGTTGCAATGCACCCAAGTACGCAGTTTCAACTGGTGCTCTCTGATAGCTTGTCGCAATTGGTCGATGAGCGTGTAGACATTGCCTTACGTTACACTCATCAACCCAATGAACAGCTCATTGCCCGTAAATTGTTGTTTATAAATACAGTTATGTGCGCATCCCCTGAGTATTTAAATAGCAAAGGTGACATCACAACTCCGCAAGATTTATTGCAGCATAACTGTTTGCTACACACAGGGAGTGCAACATGGCATATTTTAGGCGAGAATTCGGATGAAAAAATCAGCGTTAAAGGCAATATAAGCGCTAATGACATGTCGGTAGTACGCAAGGCTGCAATCAGAGGAATGGGGATTGCCAATTTACCTTGTGATTTAGCACAAGAATATTTAGCAACAAAACAATTGGTTAAAGTACTGCCTAACTACTCAACCCCAGGTAGCCATTTATGGGCCGTTTATTTATCGCGTAACTATCAACAAAATTTGGTCAGAGCGTTTATTGATTTTTTAGCCCAGCGTTGGCAACACGATATACTATAAACCTCCAGCAGCCATAAGCTGCTGGAGAGGTTAACCTTAGCGCAAAACGAGTAACGGAAGTTGGCTATTCTCAATCATTTTCATGGTATTACTACCAAGCAGTACTTGCCTAAATTTAGAGTGCGAAAAAGCGCCAATCACCACCATATCAACGGCATAACTTTGTTTATAAGTAATCAGTATTTCAAATATATCACCCGTTAAATAACTGGCTTCCACATCAAAACCATGTTCAAGCAACAATGTTTCTGCGGCTTTAAACTTGCTGTACTGATCGTCCTGGTTATTTTTTACCGTCACTAAATGGCATTTCAAACCTTTTAATAAGCCCCCTTCAACGATGCGCTGCAACGCCTTATCGGCAGTTTCTCTGCCATCGTAGCAAAGTAAAAAGCTTTTTGGCTGAGTAAAATCTTGATTAGCAATTAACACCGGCGTATGAACTTGTCGAATAACATGTTCAATATGAGAACCAAGCGCTTTAAACGATGCGCTATCCCCTTGCCCACAACGGCCGAGCACAATTAATCGAGCATCCGTTTCAAGGTCACAAATGGCATCGGTGATCGTGCCATGGCGCTGCGTACTTTCGACCTGATCATGGCCCTTAGTAATAGCGCGTTGCTGTGCATGTTCAAGCAATTCTTTACCTAGTTGCAAAGCCAGCTTGCTATGCTGTTCATCGAGTTCGGTCATTTGTTCTAACAATGCTGATTTTGCGCCAAACCCTATTGCACCACTGAGGTTTTCATTATGTACTTTGCGGTCTTTTTCAATGGCATGTAAAAATACCAAAGGGGCACTTAATTTATCTGCAGCCCAAATGCCTGCGTTACACACGGCATCTGTGAAATTTGAGCCATCAATACACGTAATTACTTTATTCATGTGTCACTCCTTAATGGCCAGCCATTAGCTTTTCAACTTGTTGTGGATCGTTATGAATTGCAAATTTGTCAACCATCGTCGCAGTCGCCTCACTCATACCAATGATTTCAACCTCTGCACCTTCACGCCTGAACTTGATCACTACTTTATCTAATGAAGTAACCGCCGTGATATCCCAAAAATGCGCATGGCTTAAATCTATCACAACTTTATCAACCACCTCTTTAAAATCAAACGACGCGATAAACTGCTCGCTCGATGCAAAAAACACTTGTCCTATCACGTTATAGCTACGCTGGTTATTACTTTGCTGGGTTTGCACCACCATAAAGCGGCCAATTTTATTAGCAAAAAATAATGCCGACATTAATACCCCAACAAACACACCGATGGCTAAGTTATGTGTTGCCACCACGACCGCAACAGTCACTATCATCACCAAGTTACTCGACAATGGATTTGTTTTCAGATCCCGTATTGAGCTCCATGAAAAGGTACCAATTGAGACCATGATCATCACAGCAACCAATGCAGCCATCGGAATTTGTTTTAACCATTGATCTAAAAACACCACCATAAATAACAAAAACACCCCGGCAATAAAGCAAGATAAACGTCCTCGCCCGCCAGATTTAACGTTTATGATAGATTGGCCAATCATGGCACAGCCTGCCATTCCACCCATTAAACCTGCGCCAATATTAGCGATACCTTGGCCTTTACACTCTTGGTTTTTATCACTTGATGTATCAGTTAAATCATCAACAATAGTTGCCGTCATCATTGACTCTAATAAACCAACCACAGCTAAGCCAATTGAATAAGGCAGTATAATCATTAGCGTTTCAAGGTTTAGCGGCACATCCGGCCATAGGAAGATCGGTAATGTGTCAGGCAGTTCACCCATATCACCGACGGTACGAATATCCATGCCCATAAACATAGCAAATATGGTAAGCGTCACAATGCACACCAGTGGTGATGGAATTGATTTACCAATTACCGGCAAATACGGGAATAAATAAATGATGCCTAAACCAGCGGCAGTCATCGCGTATACGTGCCAAGTTACATTGGTAAGCTCAGGTAATTGCGCCATAAAAATGAGGATAGCCAAGGCATTCACAAAGCCAGTAACCACAGAGCGCGATACAAAACGCATTAAGCTACCAAGCTTTATAAAGCCTGCAATTATTTGAATTACACCGGTCAGTAAAGTTGCAGCCAGTAAATACTCAAGGCCATAATCTTTTACTAAAGTCACCATTAATAAAGCCATCGCACCGGTTGCTGCAGAAATCATCCCAGGGCGGCCGCCCACAATAGCAATGATCACAGCAATACAAAACGACGCATACAAGCCCACTTTAGGGTCAACCCCTGCAATAATAGAAAACGCGATAGCCTCAGGAATTAACGCTAATGCAACCACAATACCCGCAAGCAGATCGCCACGAATGTTGGCGAACCACTCGAGTTTAAATTTTTCGAACATAAAAAACCTTGTTTTTTTTATGTGTTATCAACTTCATTATGTGAGGCTCATGCCAATTAAAAGATCACCTACAAAGTCATATCCGCTTTGATAAGAAAATCATTTAGCTTTAACTAAAAACACAATTGAGATTGATAAAATCTGATAAACCACACAGTCACACAACAATACCTAAGTAAAGTGTCTAGTAAGTTGAACAATGTTGTTTAAGTATTTTTGATGGTGCATAAAAGCACCTGCTGCAAGGCAGCAATTGATAGCCATTTAAATTATGGCAATTTAGAGAGGGGAAAACCTAGGGCGGCGTAATGCGCAAAATAACGAGCCTTATCAGTAATAGTTGCTGAGATAGTAGGCTAGTTTTTTATTAAAATCAATCGCACTAAACAATCAATCTCGATTTTAATAACCTAAAATGGCTTGTAGTATTCCTATATTACCCGCTCAATAATTAGCTATGCTCTACTAAATACTCAGTGCATTAAAGCGCGTTACAAAGCAGCACGAAAATACATTTGCACACTCAATACAAGGAGCAAAACATGGCTAAAGTACTTATGATCACCGGTGACTTTGTTGAAGACTATGAAAACATGGTACCTTTTCAAGCATTATTGGCAATGGGTCATCAGGTTGATGCTGTATGCCCTGATAAAAAAGCGGGTGACACTATCGCAACGTCGATTCATGATTTTGAAGGCGACCAAACCTATACTGAAAAACGCGGCCATAATTTTGCACTCAACGCAACATTTGCCAAGATTAATGCCGCTGATTACGATGCCTTGTATTTACCCGGTGGCCGTGCCCCTGAGTATTTACGTTTGAACGCGAAAGTAATCGAAATAATTCAACACTTTGCTACAGCGGATAAACCAATTGCCTCTATTTGCCACGGCCCGCAAATGCTCACTGCTGCAGGTGTGATCACAGGTAAAAAAGTATCTGCCTACCCTGCGTGCCAACCTGAAGTAAAAATGGCGGGTGCCGAGTACGTTGAGTTACCTATGGATGGCGCAATTACCGATGGCAAATTAGTCACAGCCCCTGCTTGGCCTGCTCACCCTGCTATGTTAAAACAGTTTGTAGCCTTGCTATAATCGTAATTTAGCAGCATCACGAGGTAACCTATGTGCCAACTTTTTATTAATGCCGACAGTCGATTGTGGACCTGCCGTACCAAGTCTTTACGCATTGATGGCGTGGTTACCTCAATTCGTCTCGAAGAATTTTTTTGGGATATTTTAGAAGAGGTGGCTTTTCGCGATCAAATGACCGTAAATCAAATGATCACTAAGCTCTACCTTGAGTCTCTTGATGCTGATCATGATATCGGTAACTTCACCTCATTTTTGCGAGTGTGTTGTTCTCGTTACTTATCGCTAGTGGCCGATGGCAATCTCAGCCGCGAAGATACCATACCGTTAAATGATATCGACGCTAGTCACGTTTTAGAACAAGAAAAACTGCGTACCCGTGTGCGTAAAAGCCAATATACCGATGTATCAATTAAGTCTTCACTCAATTAATTTTGTTGCAGTCATCACTCATTCCTGCTTTAAAAACTGTAATTAAACCCAGCGTAATAGCGACGACCTGAGTAACTGGTATTCAACAAACGAGCATCGGTATCTTTACCCAAACGGGTTACCGACTCTGATTGCGTTAAATTAATTACCGCTGCGGTAAAGCTAAAGCTATCGGTAAAGTTATACGCGGCATTTACATCTACTTGCTGGTAAGGGTCTTGATACACGTTTAAACCGCTATTAATACCAAGCACGGTTTCGCCTCGTTTATTGTATGACGCGCGAATATTAAAGCTATCCCCTTCATAATAAACCGAAGTGTTATATTGATAGTCAGCGCTGCCTATTAATGGCGATTCCCCATACTTTTCACCTGCAACCGTTACATCAGCCTGATTGGTATTGTTATATGTGTAGTTGGCATAAATACCAAAGCCGCTCTCAAAGGCATGTTGAATAAACACTTCTACCCCTTTAGAGACGGCATCACTGCCATTACCTACCGTGCTATAAGGTGAAATAGTGATAGTACCAGCATCAACAACGCCGACTTGCCCTGCAAATTCATGCTGCGAATCAATCACTAATGGCACAACAAAGTTATCAACTTTTTTATGAAATAACGCCACACCTAATGCAGAGCCTGGCGCATAGTAATACTCAACAGATAAATCGGCTTGTACAGACTCAAACGCTTTTAAATTTTTATTACCCCCACTGCCGCTAAACCCTGCTTGCTCGTTAAATGCAGCACGGTCATCAGCCCATTCCTGCGACACAAAAGTAATACGCTGTTGGCTGCCTAAATCACCATAGTCAGGGCGCGACATCACTTTCGCAAGCGCGCCACGGACCACCACATCATCACTGGCATCCCACGCAATATTTAAACTGGGTAATACATGGGTGTCTATCGTTTGTTGAGTGATCAATTGGTATTGCTCAATTAAGCGATCATCACCTGTGATCGGCTCGCCCGTTTCATCGTCGGTTTCATCAAGTAAAAAGGTATATAAATCAGTTGAGGCGCTGGTGGTTTTAGTTTGCACTACCCGCACGCCTAAGTTACCGCGTACATCACTGTATTCAAAATCACCTTGTAAATAAAACGCGCTAATTTGCTCGGCAATATCGTATACAAAATTATCTTCAATACGGGTATACGGTACATAGTTACTGTAAATATAATCGCGATATTTATGCCAATTAATCGTTGGCATTAAATTGATATTAAAGCCACCAGCAATATTGCCCTCTCCCGTGCTGTTAAACACATCTTGCGCTGCTGGCATACCGTTATTCCATTGGTAACTATCAAATTGCGTAATGCCGCCGGCGCTTGCCTCACCTGCAGCAATATCAAAACTCGGATCAAGGAAAAAGTTGTTGCCCGTTTCGCGGTGCAGTGATGCATCACGGTATTTTGCGCCAGTGCGAATAGTGGTTAATATGCCCCAATCAACATAAAAATCAACGTCAGCTTGGTAGTAGTTTTCTGCTAAGGTGCTACGTACAAAACTTGAATTCGATGAGCCGGCATCACGACCACCGCCCACACCTGCGAGTAAGTTATTCAGCGTGTTAGGGTCAATCTGCATCGAAATACGGTCATCACTGATTGACCAAGCAGCACTTTGCGCTGCGTTCTCAATGTTACTTTGCCCTTCACCCGCGTTCGAGCTTTTATACGCTGCTTGCCAGCTTTCTTTTGGCCCGCCTTTGGCTTTAGTTTTACCCGCCACAAAACGTGCTTTAAAATTATCGCCTTCGTAGCTTAGGTTAAAATCAAAAGTATCAGAGCTAGACTCTTCATCTACATAACTGCCACGTAACCAAGGCAATTGCATATCTTTTTCAACACCACTGGCCATGGCGCTATAGTCCATGCCATTGACAATTGTGCCACTTTCATCAAGTGTAACACCTGTTAAAAAGTCGGGATTTAGCGCCCATTCAGGCATATCAACGTGCGATTCGCTGCGCTGTTGTTTTAAACTAAAACCAAAGTAATTAAAACCCAGTTCAATGCGATTAGTTGGTCGCCACTGAGTTGAAAACTGCACGCCTTCACGCTCACGCTTTTCATTTACTACTGAGCTGCGCACCACTTGAGGAAACCATATATCATCATAATCTTTCCCGCTGGCATCCTTCACCGCGCCCCAGTCGTTATTATTATCAACTGCATTGCCATTCACATCACTGGGCTGCGCGCCATTGTAGCGCCATACATTGGCATCAGTACCACCAGAGAGCGTACGATTGGTACGCTCTTGGCGCGTATAGCCAAGTAAAAAACCAACGCTATCACTATCGTTTTTCCATGAATACAAACCAGTAAACTGTGGCTCATAATCTTCTGTTACATCGGCATAGGTACTTTCAACATTAAAAACCCCCGAATTAGCCTCCATATCCAGAGGTTTGCGGCTATGCATTAATACCGTACCGCCCACGCCTCCTTCGTCAAGGCGCGCTTCAGGTGATTTAAATACCTCAACACTTGCGATCATCGCCGATGGCAATAAAGCATAATCAAACGAACGCGATGGCTCCCCCGGTGACGAGGCAATAAAATTACCATTTAACTGTGTGTAAGTAAGATCAGACGATAAACCGCGAATACTCACCGTTGACCCTTCACCGCCTTCGCGGTCAATCACCACACCCGGCACTCGTGCTAATGAATCAGCCACGTTTTTATCAGGGAATTTACCAATGTCTTCAGCGGTAATGGCATCCACAACAGAACTAGATAAACGCTTAACAGCTAAATTTTCAGCCATACTTGAGCGAATACCTCGCACCTCAATCACTTCCATATCTTTTTCAGTTGGCGTATTTGCTAACTGCTCGGCAGCCGCCACATTCATAGCACTAAAAACCGATAAACTAAGAACAGAAAAACGCAGCGATACTGCTAAAGGTGAGTAACACGTTGAGGTTGCCATTGAATGTGCGGGTCCATTACTGGTTAACAATTGTAAAGGCGGCAATTGTACACAGCCAGACTTAATGGATTGTTAACCATAACTTGCAAGTAACTGAATAAGCGAACAAATAACCACCTCATAAGTAACCTTGCTCGCACCAAATAACACAGCTCGATAGGTTAATTATTCAAGCCTTGCATCCATAACGTTACTAACTGCTGAGCAGAGATGCCTAGCGCTGGGGTCTCATTAGTGTCAGCTGTTGTGGTGAAAATTTTCTGCGCGACTTGGCGACCAACACGTTGAGAGGTTGAGGTTTTATCTATGCGTTGTTGATAAAAAGCCGTTAATGCGAGCTCTAAATCATCATACTTTTCTAACACCCGTACAAGATGCCAAGCATCTTCAAGCGCCTGACATGCCCCCTGTCCCGAAGTAGGTAAAGGAGCATGAGCCGCATCGCCCATAATCAGTACATTACCTTGATGCCAATAAGGTAAACGGTCAATATCGTGCACAAATATTCGTTTGAGTGAGTTTTTATCATAAGACTTAAGCACCTGTTGTACCGCATCTGGCCAAGTTAAAAAGCGTTGGTGCATTTCTTCATACCAAGCAGATAGCGGCCGTGTTTTATCGATATTTGCATTCCATCCAGCTGCCCAGTAACAAAGGTCAGCTTTAACAGGCACAATACCAAAGCGCTCGCCACTGCCGCGAAAATCATGGATCACGTTATCTAAAGTGCCTGGTTTTAACTGACTAATAGCAATAATATTAATAAACCCCTGATACTGAGGAGTGATTTTTTCAGCATATAAGAATTGCCTTACCACAGAGTTCATCCGCCCATCGGCACCCACAACTAAATCAAAATCTTGTTTTAGTTGAGCAATCTCTGATACGGTTATTGCGCTGTTAAAATGTATGTTTACCCCTAAATCAGCTAATGTGCGGCCCAGCACACTCATAAGGTCACGGCGCAATATACTGATACTAGAAAAACCACTGAGTGTATTTACTTTTGCAATATCAAATTCACTTTGCACCGTGCCATGCTGATCACACAGACGCATAAACAAAGGTATACCGCCCAGCGCTTGGATCTGTTTATCCAAGCCCATTTGCTGTAACACAAACATTGCATTCGGCCATAACGTTACCCCAGCACCAATAGAAGAAATCTCACTATCGCGCTCAAATATGCTCACCTGATAACCTTTTCGTGCTGCAAGAATGGCCAACGATATTCCCCCGATGCCCGCACCCACAATGGCAACTCGCTTGCTGTTCATACTCTTTACCTCAATAATTAACTGAATAACCATTATCACAAAGTCATTTTTTAAGATAAATTAGTAATAATTGCGTTATTAATCCCATATTTTGAGTTAATTAATGATTGATAAAATCGAACTTCAGTGGTTACTCAGCTTTCAGTGCGTATATGAACAACTGAGCTTTAAACTCGCAGCCGAACAACTGCAATTGCCTACATCTAATGTTAGCCGCCATGTCGCGTTATTAGAGAAGCAACTTAATTTAAGGTTATTACAACGTACCACCCGAAAAATGATTGCAACGGCTGCAGGTAAACAACTTTATCAATCTATAACCCCACTGATACAAGCAATGAATGACTCGCTAGAAGAGGTGTCTGTGTATGGTGAGTCTCTTACTGGGCATCTTAAAATCATCATGCCTGATCTGCCTTTTTTAGCCGAAATAAGCGCAGAGTTTTGCTCTGTGCATCCACAAATACAACTAAGTTGCGATACGCAACTAAATCCAACCGAAGGCTTGTTAGAGGGATTTGATTTGGTGCTACGCTTTGGCCGTGGTCTATTGGACGATTCAGGTTGGGTTGCTAAAGAACTGCTGCGCTGGCCTAGTTGCATTGTTGGCGCGCCACAACTGTTCAACAATGCGCCACCGCCTCGCTCGCTAGATGAGTTAAGTAAAGTTCCTTGTATTACTAGCTTATCAGTACTGCAAGGTATGCCTTGGCGTTTTAAACAGCAACAAGCAGTGCAAGTAAAATCTAATTTTAAAGTAAACAGTGGCAACATGGCCAAAGCCGCTGCACTAAAAGGGCTCGGCTATGCCATTTTACCCATTCACGCATGCCAAGAAGATATAGACAACGGCTCATTGATCAATATTAAACTCGACCATGAACCAGAAGATCTGGTGTTATACGCATTTTATGCAGGCAGAAAATACCCGCTAGAAAAAGTGAAAGTTTTTTTAGAATTCTTAAAGTCTAAATGCGCTACAATTCAGTAAGGTATCAATGCAGTTAGACGTATATGGTTAAAATAGAAAGGTAAGAGTTAACCAGCTAAATTTTGCAGACACTGTCTGCAAAATTTCAACCCAGCCGCAAACATTTAAACAAAGCGTTTAAACTTATCCGTAATAATTGGCAGTACTTCCTTCCCCATTAGCCTCACATACTTCTCTGCCAGTTCATCTATACTTTCACGATGATTCGGATCGGGCTTGATGCAGTCAATTGGGCAGACGCTTACGCAAGTCGGCTTGTCATAATGACCTACGCATTCGGTACATTTACTTGAATCTATTTGGTAGATTTTAGCACCCATGTAAATCGCTTCATTTGGGCACTCTGGATCACACATATCACAGTTAATGCATTTGTTATTTATTAGTAAAGCCATGATTTACCTGTTAAACCGCTTTTTTAAACGGGTTGCGGGTATCTTGGTTTTCATCTAGATTGCGCATTAAAATGGCGTGTTCTAAATCAATACTTTCAGGCAGCCGAATTTTCACAATGTGGCCTGACCCTTTTGCATCAGTAATAGCCTCACCTTTTTTATTCTGCATCGCTTGCAGTGTAAAGTTAAAATTACCAAGCGGGGTCATCAGCTCTAATGAATGACCTACACAGAATTTGTTTTTAACATCAATCTCAACTAAACCAGTGGCATTTCGCCCTAGTACCTCACCTACAAATTGCTGTTTAGTCGATACCGAATGACCGTATTCGTAGTTTTGATAATCTTGATGGGCGTGGCGTTTTAAAAAGCCTTCGGTATAACCGCGATGCGCTAAGTTTTCCAGCGTTTTAAATAAGTTGGCATCAAATGGGCGCCCCGCTACCGCATCATCAATGGCTTTACGGTACACTTGCGCAGTGCGCGCTACATAATAAAACGACTTAGTGCGGCCTTCTATTTTTAAGCTGTGTACGCCCATTTTTGTTAGCTGCTCTACGTATTGTACGGCGCGTAAATCTTTTGAATTCATGATATAAGTGCCGTGTTCATCTTCAAACGCGGGCATATATTCACCAGGGCGACCTTGCTCTTCAAGCATCACAATGTCATTACTTGGTGCGCCGTCGCCAAGTGTTGGGATCACATCTTTGGGATCAAATTTATGCACCATTTCACCGGTTTCGTTCTCAATGCCCAGTTTTACGTCGTAGTTCCAGCGGCACGCATTGGTGCAAGTGCCTTGGTTAGGATCGCGCTTATTTATATAGCCTGAAAGTAAGCAACGCCCTGAATACGCCATACATAATGCGCCGTGCACAAATACCTCTAACTCTGTTTCTGGGCATAGCTGACGAATTTCAGCGATTTCTTCAAGCGATAACTCGCGCGATAATATTACTCGTTCAATACCTTGTTTTGCCCAAAACTTAACAGTTGCATAGTTTACCGCATTGGCTTGCACAGATAGGTGAATAGGCATATCAAGCCACTTTTCACGCACTAGCATAATTAAACCCGGATCTGACATGATCAGCGCATCGGGCCCCATCGCAATTACCGGTTCAATATCACGTAAGTATGAGTTGACTTTAGCGTTATGTGGCGCGATGTTTGATACTACATAAAACTTTTTATTCAGTGCGTGTGCTTCATCAATGCCTATTTTTAATGTTTCCAGATCAAACTCATTATTACGCACTCTTAGGCTATAACGAGGTTGCCCGGCATAAACAGCATCGGCACCATAGGCAAAGGCGTAACGCATATTTTTTAAACTGCCAGCAGGTGAAAGTAACTCTGGGGTAAACGGGGTGATAATTGACGACATGCGCGCTCCACACATAGAACTGGGGTCAAGCCAGTGGCATGATAATAAAGCGCGGGAGTATAAAGTTAGTTAAATAGGGATGTTTTGATCGAAATCATAAAACTCACTTTAATTGATTGGCAAATTGACTCACTGCATCAACCACTTGCTGGGCACCTTTTTTAATATTGGTCATCACAATGCCAGACTCGTTTGACAGCTCTAACCCTTCTTGTGCTTTATCTTCACCTTGCTTAATGGCTTTCACACTTGACTGCGTTAAGGATTGATTTTTTTGTACCACTTCAACAATTTCCTCTGTGGCTTTACTGGTTCTAGATGCTAATTGACGCACTTCATCGGCGACTACCGCAAAACCTCGCCCTTGCTCACCTGCTCTTGCGGCTTCAATCGCAGCATTCAATGCTAACAAATTAGTTTGATCGGCAATGCTACTAATGCTTTGTACTATGCTTGCTATTAACTGTGATTGTTTATCCAATGCTGATATTTCATCCCCTGCTTGCGACATTTGCACCGCAAGTTCGTTCATCACTTTGACTGCTTGCTCAATAACCGCAGCCCCTTGGTCGGCAAGGTGATCAGTTTCAATTGAAGTGCTATACGCAATATCAGCAGCTTCAGCTATAGCGAGCTCGCGCTCAACTTGCTCAGTAATAACAGTCGCGAATTTAACCACTTTATACAGTTCGTTTTGCTCATTGAAAATCGGGTTATAAGAAGCTTCAAGCCAAACCGTTCTCCCATAACTATCTATGCGTTTAAAACGGCTTGAAACGTACTCGCCTCTTTTGAGCTTTTTCCAAAAGGCGTCATATTCAGCAGAGTTTGCCTCTTCAGGCTCACAAAAAATACGGTGATGTTGACCAACAATCTCTTTAAGTGAATACCCCATGCCAGCTAAAAAGTTTTCGTTTGCAGTTAATACAATGCCATTGGTATCAAACTCAATAACCGCCATGGCCCGATGCAAGGCTTTGATTAAATCTTGATGCTCGCGAGAGGTTTCAATCGTGCGCGTTAACACATTTGAATGCAAAGTAAACTCAATAGGCTTGCCTTGTTCGTCCACAACTGGTTGCAAAATACTTCTTAACCACTCTTGTTCGCCATTGACATTAACAAACTGCAATGCACCAACCCAATGTTCACGCTGCTCTATTGCTTTTTTTAAGCTTTTAAAATGCCCAGTATCTCTGGCGTTACTTGGCACAAAATCTAGTAGCTTTTTTCCAATAAGTTGCTGATCAGAGTAACCTAGCTCGTCTGCAAAGTTCTTATTTTGTGCTGTGACTAGCCCTGTTTTATCAATGATTAAAACCAGCATCTCTTCGTCTAAGCTTTTTTTAACCTGCTCTTGCTTAAAAAGCTTACTTTTTAATTCAGCATTCTCACTTTTTAGCGTTTTATTAAAAAACATACTCACTTCCTGATATAAACATTGATCACTTGAGCCAGAACAGCCGCCATACAACCTAAATATACGTTAGTGTAGTCTAAGTTGTTCACTTTGATACTCGTTTTAGGTAATTGATAATTAAACCAAAAAATAATAACCGCTTATTTTGCTCTATCCCAACACCTTTAATGTTGAGAGATTAATAGTTCCGTCGTTTCAAGCAAGATTTGCTGCTCATCAATGCCTATCTCTATATAAAATATATGGCTACTTTCAAATTCTGGTGCCTGATTGAGTTTTAAATTAAAGTAACGAGGCGCGCTTTTCCCCTCATCCATTAAAATACAGCACACGCCTCATGAATAAAATTAGGCATTTTTGTTTAAAACGCGTATAATTCGCGCCCGTTAATATTCACACTTTTACTTAAAAATTATTGGAGCATAAAGATGGCTTTAGAGCGTACTTTCTCAATCGTAAAACCTGATGCAGTAGCTAAAAACCACATTGGCGCTATCTACAACCGTTTCGAAACTGCTGGCCTTAAAATCGTTGCAGCTAAAATGGTTCACCTTTCACAAGAGAAAGCTGAAGGTTTCTACGCAGAGCACAGCGAGCGTCCTTTCTTTGGTGCTTTAGTATCTTTCATGACGTCTGGCCCAGTAATGGTTACCGTTCTTGAAGGCGAAAACGCTGTTCTTAAAAACCGCGAAATCATGGGTGCGACTAACCCTGCAGAAGCACTAGCTGGCACTTTACGTGCTGACTACGCTGATAGCATCGACGAAAATGCTGTTCACGGCTCTGACGCTGTTGAATCTGCTGCTCGCGAAATCGCGTATTTCTTCGCTGACGAAGAGCTTTGCCCACGTACTCGTTAATTCGAGTTTCACAGCTAACCCTGTGATGCAAAGTAAGAAAAGGGCTTTCGGGCCCTTTTTTAGTCATTAGCTAAGCAATTAAACAACTGTTTAGCTAATGACTAAGCTGGTCGAATTGTGTACAATTCATCCCCGTAAATTTTTATCACCACCGTCACTGATTAAGGTTGTTTCATGACCACTGAGCAAAAAAAGATTAATTTATTAGATTTAAACCGAGATGCAATGCGCGAACTATTTGTATCGTTCGGTGAGAAGCCATTTCGTGGCGATCAGGTGATGAAATGGATTTATCATTTTGGCGTTGATAACTTTGACGATATGAGCAACGTTAATAAAAAGCTTAAAGAGAAACTTAAAGCAGAATGTGAGATTGTAGCACCGGAAATTTCAGTTCGTCAGCAAGCAAGTGACGGTACCATCAAGTACGCATTAGTACTTGATGGCGGCCAAGAAGTTGAAGCTGTATGGATCCCAGAAAAAGAACGTGCAACCTTATGTGTATCTTCACAAGTAGGCTGTGCATTAGAGTGTACTTTTTGCTCGACCGCACAACAAGGCTTTAACCGTAACTTAAAAGTATCTGAAATCATCGGCCAAGTATGGCGCGTAGCA
This sequence comes from Pseudoalteromonas sp., assembly GCF_036960685.1. Taxonomy (GTDB): domain Bacteria; phylum Pseudomonadota; class Gammaproteobacteria; order Enterobacterales; family Alteromonadaceae; genus Pseudoalteromonas. The sequence continues at coordinate 186,463 of NZ_JBALXK010000004.1, forward strand.
AAAGACATTGGCCTTGACGGCAATAGTGAGAAACGCCCTGTCACCAACGTGGTAATGATGGGTATGGGCGAGCCGCTGCTTAACCTTAAAAACGTTGTTCCAGCAATGGAACTGATGATGGACGATTGGGGTTTTGGTTTATCGAAACGCCGCGTTACTTTAAGTACTTCTGGGGTGGTGCCTGCACTTGATTTATTGAAAGAAAAAATCGATGTAGCACTGGCGATTTCTTTGCACGCTCCTGATAACGCGTTACGTGATATTTTAGTACCCATTAATAAAAAATACCCGATTGAAGAATTTTTAGCGGCGTGTCGTCGTTATATTGATGGCTCTAAAGCAAATAAAGACGTGACCATTGAATACGTGATGCTTAATGGTGTTAACGACAGCACTGATCAAGCACATGAACTTGTTAAAACATTAAAAGGTACTCCTTCTAAAGTAAACCTTATTCCGTTTAACCCGTTCCCGGGTAATGAGTACACACGTTCGAGCAACAGCCGCATCGACCGTTTTTCTAAAGTATTACAAGCTGCTGGCATTACCTGTATTGTACGCCGTACACGAGGGGACGATATTGACGCAGCCTGTGGGCAATTAGCGGGTGATGTTGTTGACCGTACTAAGCGTTTAGCGAAAAAGAAAATGCGTGCAGATAATGCGATTGCCGTAAATATTCAGCAAGCCTAGTTTTTAAAACTGTCTAAAGCCCTTTATGCCTATTTATTTTTGAAATAAAGGATGCAACATAAGGGCTTTTCGGTAATATAGCGCCATGGACACTAATAAAGAGACGAAGTAATGCGATCTTTACTTGCTATAACTATCAGTGCATTAGCTTTAACAGGATGTGTAACTGAAAATAGTTATGATGGCAATGACAAACCCGTTGTTGAAAATAAAATCAATAATACCGGCGCAGCTCGCACCCGTATTGCCTTAGCACTAGAGTATTTGAGTACAGGGAACAGCTCACAAGCAAAGTATAACCTAGAACGAGCCGCCGCATTCTCTCCCGATCTTCCTGAAGTCCACTACTCGTTTGCATATTATTATCAACAAGTCGGCGAAAACGTACTGGCAGACAAAGCCTATCAAAAAGCGATAAAAATTGATCCCAACGATCCGAACACACGCAATAACTATGGGGTATTTTTATGCGGTATTGGCGAGTATGACCGTGCCACTGAACAATTGCTAAAAGCCATTGAAATCCCCAGCTATATTCGTGTTGCTGAAAGTTATGAAAACTTAGCGTTGTGCGCTATTGAATTTGATGACTTTGATAATGCAGAAAACTATTTTAAATCAGCGATTAACCACAGCTCAATGCGTGCCTCATCACTGATCAGCTTAGCCGCCTTGTATTACGCAAAAAGTGACTTACACAAAGCAAAAGAAGTGCTGCTGCGTTATGAAAACAGTGGCCAAGTATCCTCTCGCTCATTATTACTCAGCTATTTAGTTGAACAACGCATGGGCCATATTGAAAAAGCAGAAACCACAGCCGCCACCATATTACAAACTTACCCGACCTCAAGTGAAGCAAGGCTTATTCGTGAACAACAAACTAAACGCAGTGAGTTTGAAATGCTGCGCTCGCAATATCGCCAAGCGAAATTAGATGAATTACAAGCAAATAGCCCTGCGGGAGAGGTGAACTCAGCACCGCAAATACGCATTATAAAAAAGAAAAAAGCGCCAACAACTAGTACGACGGCGCAAGAAATAGCGGCTCAAACAACAGCCACAACTCAGAGCACAGCTAATGCAAACAGTGCTGAGTTAAACGCCAGCTTAGTAACACCTGTGATTGCAGAGGTTCAAAACAGCACAGTGCAAAGTACGGCTATGCAAACATTTGCACCCCCTGTGGATACCGGCTCTGTCGTAGCCGCTTTAAATACGGCGACTGTCGCTGTAGCACTGCCAAGCAGCGCTGACACAACAACCAAGCAAACGGTACAAAGCAATGACGCGGCAGCGGTGATGTCTGCGCTGGAAATTGTGCAAGTACCTGCTAAAACGACCACAAACGATGCGCAAATGATAGATATTGCGTCACTCTCATCTGATGAACAGGTTGAAAAAGCATTAGCCGTTCCAACCGTGCATTTAGCAACAACGCCGTCATCGCAGACGTCAACTCGCGTAAATAAGTCACAAGACGGGGTTAAAATAGTGTCTTTTGGTGCGGCTGCCGACAATCTAAGCATAGCAAAAAACAGCCAACCGATAGCAACAAATCAATCCCAGTTTGGCAATGATTTAAGCGACGGTGAAAAAGTTGTTTTTTATCAGCCACAACGAGATGCGGCCGTGTTTTCTGGTTCAAACAGCAGCTCTCAACCTGAGGTCCGCTTTCAAGATCCACAACAAAATACCCAAGCGCCGTTGCTAAACTCGCAGATCCCGCAATTGACAACGCCTTACCATGTTTTACAAGATGGTGAAAACCTATTTAGCATTTCAGTGCGATACAATGTTAAACTACAAAAATTACTGCAATGGAATGCGTTGAAAGAATCTGATCGGGTGATCAATGGGACAAAAATTTATCTCAATGATCCAAATATATATTACGAGATTAACACCGGCGATACCTTATACAGTATTGCCACCAAGCGTCGTTTGTTAATTGATCAGTTAATGCGATGGAATAAATTAAGCCCAGATGTTGCACTTAAACCTGGGCATAGACTATTACTAGTGGACCCTGAATCATACGCATTATGAATGATGAAAATACGGAAACAACCAGCTTAACCCTTGGCCAAACTTTAAAAAGTAGTCGAGAGCAAGCGGATGTCAGTCTTGAAGAGCTGGCTAAAAATTTAAAATTATCGGTGTTGCAATTACAACGTCTTGAAAATGACGAACACCACTTAATCGGCCCTGCGACTTTTATTAAAGGCTATACTAAAAGTTATTGTCGTGAGTTTAATCTAGATACAGCGGTCATCATGGCCTTGTTTCCAGAGCCGCAGGAAACCTTTAAAAAAACCAATATGCAAAGCTTTTCTAAGCGAACAGAAAAAGAAGCGCACGATAATCGCTTAATGCTAGTAAGTTACGCTATTTTAGCGATTGTTATTGGCTCTTCAGCAGTATGGTGGTGGCAAAACTCGGCTCCTATTGATAAGCAAGTTGTGACACCGTCAATAAATAATACGCCTGAAAGTACAATCACTTTGCCCGAGCAGAAGCCTGATACAGTGCTTGTTTCACAACTTGAGCAAGCGGGTCCCGATGAGGCCATTGATGACTTTGCAACCCCAGCTGATGAACAACTCGATGAGCAGCTAGATGAGCAGCAAGCAACTCAAGCCGATACAACTGAACCAGCAATAACAGCGAGCCAGCCGAAAGCGGATGGACTCGGCACGATTGTTATGCATTTCAATGAAGAAAGCTGGGTTGAGATCCATGATGGTAAAGGAGATAAAGTGGCGTTTGGTGTCAAAAAAGCAGGCTATGAGATGACTGTCACTGGACATCTACCTTTTTCTGTCGTACTGGGAAAACACCAAGCTGTTGATATCACCCTCAATGGTGAAAAAGTTGATATTTCAAATTTTCCAAAAAACCGTTTAGCAAAATTTAATTTACCGTTAGCAGAGTAGTCGTTATGTTTTCAGAATCTCCAATTAAACGCAGAAAATCAACGCGTATTAACGTCGGCAATGTCCCTATCGGAGATGGTGCACCAATCGCTGTGCAATCAATGACCAACACCGACACTATGGATGTTGATGCCACCGTTGCACAAATTCAAGCAATCCAAGATGCCGGCGCCGATATAGTACGCGTTTCTGTACCAACTATGGATGCTGCAGAAGCATTTAAAAGTATTAAAGAGCAAGTGACTATTCCATTGGTTGCAGACATTCACTTTGATTACCGTATTGCGTTAAAAGTAGCAAAATACGGGGTTGATTGTTTGCGCATCAACCCAGGTAATATTGGTAGCGAAGAACGTATTCGTGCGGTAGTCGATGCAGCTCGTGAGCACAATATTCCAATTCGTATTGGTGTCAATGGCGGCTCATTAGAGCGCGATTTGCAAGAGAAATATGGCGAACCAACACCTGAAGCCTTACTTGAATCAGCCATGCGCCATGTTGATATACTGCGTCGTTTAGACTTTGATCAGTTTAAGATTTCAGTGAAAGCATCCGACGTATTTTTAGCCGTGGGCGCCTATCGTCTACTCGCTAAAGAAATCGACCAACCTTTGCACTTAGGTATTACTGAAGCAGGCGGCATGCGCTCAGGCTCAGTAAAATCAGCTGTTGGTTTAGGTATGCTGTTAGCTGAAGGGATAGGTGATACTTTACGTGTATCACTAGCAGCAGATCCTGTGCAAGAGATCAAAGTCGGTTTTGATATTTTAAAATCATTACGCATTCGTTCGCGTGGGATTAACTTTATTGCTTGCCCAAGTTGTTCTCGTCAAGAGTTTGATGTAGTCAGTACCATGAACCAGCTTGAAGAGCGCTTGGAAGATATCATCGAACCAGTGTCAGTTTCGGTGATTGGCTGTGTGGTCAATGGTCCAGGCGAAGCGTTAGTAAGCGATATTGGTTTAGCTGGTGCAAACCGTCGTTCTGGCCTTTATATTAATGGTGAACGTCAAAAAGCCCGAATTGATAACAACAATATTGTTGATCAACTGGAAGGTTATGTACGCGACTTTATCGCTCAAAAAGAAAAACAGACCCCAATCGACATTAAAATCGTCGAATAAAGTTAATATAGTCGGCAAACTGGGTGGTTTGCCGCACGCATGCCAGCTATAATAGCGGGTCAATTTTTAGCATTCTTATTGTGTAGTCTTGTTTATTACACAAACACAGTTTTTAGGATTTAGCAGTGGCAAAACAAATTCAGGCAATACGTGGAATGAACGATTGTCTGCCGGGCGATACTCAAGTTTGGCAGAAAGTAGAAAACATCTTACGCGAGACTGTAGCCTCATTCGGTTATCAAGAAATTCGTTTTCCAATTGTAGAATCAACCGATCTTTTTAAACGCTCAATTGGTGAAGTTACCGATATCGTTGAAAAAGAAATGTACACCTTTGCTGATCACAATGGCGACAGTTTAACACTGCGTCCAGAAGGCACCGCAGTGTGCGTTCGTGCTGGTAATCAAAATGGTTTACTGTATAACCAAGAGCAACGCCTTTGGTATATGGGCCCAATGTTTCGCCATGAACGTCCACAAAAAGGTCGTTACCGCCAGTTCCACCAATTTGGTCTTGAGACCTTTGGTATTGCCAGTGCAGATATTGATGCTGAAGTTATTTTATTAACGGCTCAGTTATGGAAGCAGTTTGGCATCAGCGAGCACGTTCGTTTAGAGTTGAATTCTTTAGGCTCGAATGAAGCGCGCGCTCAGTATCGCGATGCACTGGTTGTTTATTTAGAACAGCACGTTGATGCCCTCGATGAAGACTCAAAACGTCGTATGCATACCAATCCACTGCGCGTACTAGATAGCAAAAACCCTGATGTACAAGCTATTTTAACTGATGCTCCTAAACTGTCTGAGCACTTAGATGCTGAATCAAAAGAACATTTCGAAAATTTATGTGAACGTTTAGACGCAGCGGGCGTCATATACACGGTTAACGAAAAGTTAGTCCGTGGTCTTGATTACTATAACCGCACTGTTTTTGAGTGGGTAACAGATAGCCTTGGCGCACAAGGTACTGTATGTGCCGGTGGCCGCTACGATGGTTTAGTTGAGCAGCTTGGTGGCAAAACAACGCCTGCGGTTGGCTTTGCTATGGGCCTGGAACGTTTAGTGTTAATGTTACAAGCATTAGAATGCGTGGGTGACATTCGCCGCAGCGCTGATGTATATTTGGCTGCGATGGGTGATAAAGCCAGTATTCAAGCACCTATTATTGCCGCTAAATTACGCGCTGAAGTACCTGGCTTGCGTATTATGGTACATGCTGGCGGTGGCAACTTTAAGAAACAACTTAAACGCGCAGATAAAAGTGATGCGCTAGTTGCACTGATTATCGGCGAAGATGAATTAGAACAAGGCGTAGTGACAGTTAAGTATTTACGTGAGCGTAAAGAACAAGTCACCTTAGAATTAGAACAAATTAAAACGCTTTTAGCTGAGCTTGTGAACAGCTAAAAAAGACGAGGTAAGAATGGATATTTATTCAACAGAAGAACAACAAGCAGAAGCGATCAAACGTTTTTTCCGTGAAAATGGTTTATCACTAGCATTGGGTGTCGCCATTGGTTTAGGCGGCCTGTATGGCTGGAAAGCTTATAACCAAAGTCAAATCACAACTGCTGAAAACGCCTCTGATGCGTACACTCAGCTTGTTGAAGGTGGTGCCGTGTTAGGTGCAGCCGATACGTTTATCGCCGAGCACAAAGACACTAATTACAGCGTACTTGCAGCTTTTGTTGCAGCAAAAGAAGCTGTAGAAAAAGACCAACTTGATGTAGCGAGTGAAAAACTTAGCTGGGTTGTAGAAAACGTAAACAACGCTGATTTAAAAGCAACCGCGACTACTCGCTTAGCACGTGTGCAAATTGCCCAACAGCAATACGACCAAGCATTAACGACGCTAAATGGCGAGTTTGCTGAGTCATTTACAGCGACTGTTGCTGAGCTTAAGGGTGATATTTACACCGCTCAAGGCGATGTAAACCAAGCGCGTACAGCATATCAAGCGGCCGCAGATGCGGGTGGTCTTGAAAATAACCCATTATTGCAAATCAAACTTGATGACTTAGCAGTAACTAGCCCAGCGGCGTAAGGGGTTACCATGAAAAAATTAACAGCGGCAAGTATAGCGTTATGTATGGCCACCTTAGTAGGTTGTTCATCAAGCGATGAAGAAGAACTCGTCTTGCCAGAAATCGTTAATCAGTTTGAAACCAACGTTGTCTGGCAAGAAAGCATTGGCGATGGTGTTGAGCACTATTTTTCACGCTTAACACCAGCGGTATATAAAGACCGTGTTTTTGTAGCAAGTCGTGATGGTGAAGTAGAAGCCCTGTCGCTTGAAAATGGCGACACGATTTGGGAAACCGACATCCGCGAAAACTCAAGCTTCTGGCCTTGGGAAAGCGATATCAGTGCCAAATTATCAGGCGGTATTTTGCAAGCCTATGGTAAAATTTTTATCGGTTCAGAGCATGGTTATTTACTCGCCCTTGACCGCGAAACAGGTGAAATTGTTTGGCGCAAAAAAGTGCCAGGTGAAGTACTCGCAAAACCAGCTGCGGGCGATGGCCTTATATTCGTTAACTTAGGTTCTGGTAAATTACTCGCCCTGCACCCAGATACCGGTGAAGAGCGTTGGAGCCATGAGCAAGAAGTACCGCCGTTAACACTACGTGGTCAAAGCTCACCTATCGTCGCTAATGGCGGAGTATTAATTGGCCTTGAAACCGGCAAGTTAAGCGTACTCATTTCTGATAGCGGTTACTCTGCATGGAGTGCTGAAATTGCAACACCCAAAGGCGCGTCGGAATTCGAACGTTTAGTAGATGTTGATACCCAGCCTTTGATCAGCGGCCCATATGCCTATGCTATTGCCTATAATGGTAACTTAGCAGCGGTAGACATTCGCTCTGGTAACGTCGTGTGGAAACGTGAGTACAGCAGTTACCGTGAAATTGCCATGGACGCACAGACTATCTATGTTGTAGATAGTGACGGCGTTGTTTACGCACTAGATAAAACCTCTGGCATTGAACGCTGGAGCCAACCGGCCCTTCGTGGTTGGTACTTAACAGGGCCTGCGGTAGCAGGAAATTATTTAGCCATGGGCGATCAAGAAGGTAACTTACATTGGCTAAATAAAGAATCAGGCGAGCTGGTATCGCGTGAAGACTTCGACAGCTCAGGCTTTTTTATTGAGCCAGTTGTTGCAGACGATAAACTGATTTTATACACCCGAGACGGTGAAATTAGCGCGGTAAAAATACCAAACTAATTTGCTAAAATAGCTATAATTTATTAATAGCTAATTTATTTTTTGTAAGGCTTCGCTATGCGAAGCCTTTTGTTGTTTTTTTAAGAGGTAGTTTATGCTTCCCGTGATCGCTCTAGTTGGGCGACCCAATGTGGGCAAATCCACATTATTTAACCGTTTAACACGTACTCGTGATGCACTCGTTGCCGATTTCCCTGGCTTAACTCGAGATCGAAAATACGGCCAAGCTAATTACGATGGCTATGAATTTATCGTGGTAGACACGGGCGGTATTGATGGTTCTGAAGAAGGCATCGAAATCGAAATGGCTGATCAATCGCTACTGGCGATTGAAGAAGCTGACATCGTATTATTCTTAGTTGATGCCCGCGTAGGTATGACTGTAGCCGATCAAGCTATTGCCAATCATTTACGTAAACAAGAAAAGAAAAGCTTTGTTGTTGCCAATAAAACCGATGGTATTGATGCCGATTCGAACTGTGCTGAGTTCTATCAATTGTCATTAGGCGAAGTACACCATATTGCAGCCGCTCATGGTCGTGGTATTACCTTATTACTTGAGCACACTTTACAGCCTTTGCTAGCAGAGCTGAGTGCACAAAATGATGATGGTAAAGGCGATGACGACGAGTTAATCGATTTATATTCTGAAGATGATGAAGACTCAACTGCGCATGAAGCATTTGCGGATAAGCCAGTAAAGCTCGCTATTATCGGCCGTCCTAACGTAGGTAAGTCAACGCTAACTAATCGTATATTAGGTGAAGAACGCGTTATTGTTTACGATATGCCAGGCACAACGCGTGACTCGATTTATATCCCAATGACTCGTAACGAGAAAGAATACGTACTGATCGACACCGCAGGTGTTCGTAAACGTAAGAAAGTCAGTGACGTGGTTGAGAAATTCTCAGTGATCAAAACCCTACAAGCAATCGAAGATTGTAACGTAGTGCTGTTGGTTGTTGATGCCCGTGATGGTATTTCAGATCAAGACCTCAGTTTACTTGGTTTTGCGCTGAATTCAGGCCGTTCACTGGTTATCGCGGTAAATAAATGGGATGGCCTTGATGACTACGTGAAAGATCGTATTAAATCAGAGCTTGATCGCCGCCTAGGCTTTATCGACTTTGCTCGCCTGCACTTTATCTCAGCACTGCATGGTACAGGTGTTGGTCACTTATTTGAGTCGATTGACGAAGCATACGAATCAGCAACTAAACGTATTAGCACTGCAATGCTACGCCGTATCATGGATATGGCACAAGCTGATCACCAGCCACCGCTGGTTCGTGGTCGTCGTGTTAAGCTTAAATACGCGCACGCTGGCGGTTATAACCCACCACGTATCGTAATTCACGGTAACCAAGTTCACGATTTACCAGACAGCTATAAACGCTACCTAATGAACTACTACCGTAAAGCGTTAAAAATTATGGGCACACCTATCAAAATCGAATTTAGAGAAGGTGATAACCCATTTGCAGGACGTACTAATAAAGTGACTCTTTCGCAAAAACGTAAGATCCGCGCATTTAGTAAAGAAAACCGCAATAAATGATCGAGCTGTAAGCTGTAAGCTGTAAGCTGTAAGCTGTAAAAAATTAAGCCTTGTAGAGTTGTCCTTTACAAGGCTTTTTTATGTCTAAATTAAGTAGTTTACTTATGGGTTAGCTCGCGAAGGCGTTCAAAATGTGCTTTATTTATAGAATGAAGAACGGCAGAGAGTAATTAATGGAGTTAGTGAATCAGGTTATCTACGTAGATAACGTTGAAGAAACCTTAGACTTTTATTATCAAGCATTTGGTTTGAGCACATCATCAGTCAGTGATAATGCTGAGTATGGTGAACTTAGGTCGGGCGCGGTAAAAATAGCATTTGCAAATCACCCCTACGCACAAGCCCACTTTAAGCAAGGCTATATTCGTGCTCATCCGAAACAGCCCGCATTAGGGTTTGAGTTACGCTTTATCTGCAATAACCTCAGTGCCAGCTATGACAAAGCAGTCCTCGCAGGTGCTGAGCCACTTTGTCCACCTAGCTGGCGTGAAACACAGCACTATGCCTATGTGCGTGCCATTGAAGGCACCTTAATTTGCTTAGTACAAGCCTAGTCCTTCATCAAAACAACATTAAACTTTAATTTAGTAGAAATATTAGAAACACAGTTTTGTCATCAAGCTTCCTTATCTTAGCGGTAATTTAAATAAGGAGATGATTATGAACACGTTACTGCTAACACTGATGTTATTAAGCCCAAATCAAGCAACAATCGATAACGAAGTAAAACTGCAAACGGCTCATGCTGTAAATGTTATTCAGCTAGAAAATCAAGCACATTTGAAAAAGCAAATTACACTCACGCTTGAGAAAATGGAGATGACATTACCTATCATAATCGATAAACAAACACTGGCAAAAAACCAAACGTTACCGAAGCAACTTAGTGAAGACTAAGTTGCAACTTAGCGCTTTCAAACTAAGCAAAAGCCTAAGCACCAGACAAGGCTTTTTCAATTAGTGGAACTAACGGCGCTGGTAGGGTTATATTACCTGCTAAAACAAAGTCATGTGCCTGAGGTGACATTTTTTGCCAAGTACGCTGTAAAATACCAATCCACTTTTGCTCATCGTAATCTGGTTTGGTTTGGGCAAACGCCAACATGTAATGTTCAATAAACACTAAACTTGCGATGTCTTCAACTAATTGGCTATCAGGATTACGTTTAATATGCTTTTTTGCCACCGCGTTATAAACACGCTGTTGCTGGGCTTCAGAGCAGCCTGCTTGTTGCATTAATTCAACCACAGTATCAGCATGAAAAATATATAACGCACTGCGCCACTGATGATAACCCTGCTTATTCATCGGAAAATCACTACGTGGTGAACACCAGCGTTTGATGTGCTGCGCTCTAACAGCAATATGCATTAGTTCATCAGCGTCAGGTTTAAACCGCTTTAGCATATCGGTCATACGCTCTGCATATATTTGCTCTTTAGGCCAATTTTTACCATCTACTAGTTCGTGATTAGGATCTTGACTGTTTGCCTCATCAATTAATGCGGTTACGTGTTGCAACATCGGGGACTCGTTATTGTTATTTAACTAATAGCTCTATTCTAATCAGCACGTTGCTAATTAGCTAGCCAGTTAATTAAATTGGCTTAAATCACTGGCAATCGACTCATTTGGTTTTTCAACTAAGCGGCCGAGTTCAACCCCCGCTGTTGAAACTATTATTGTCGGCGTATATTTTAGCTGATAGCGCCCAGCGATGCCTTCAGGGTCTTGTTTATCATAACCCAGTGCAACCAGTTGCAAACTTGCTAATGCAACATTGCTGCTATCGAGTAGCTTCAGTAAACGTGGCACTTCACGCTGACTATCGTGACACCACGCCCCAAACAATACTAAAATATCTTTTCCAGCAAGAGCTTGCATCGCTTTTTTATCTGCCGTTGTTGGGCTGAAGTTTTCATATTCGCTAGCAAATTTTGGGTATTCGCTGAGTAAATCCGCGGCGCTGATCTGGCCTGCAAACGGTTTGTTATCTGCTGCAACTGACAAAAATGAAACAACACAAAATGATAATAGTAACGCTATTCGTTTAAACATAATGATCTCAACGATTGATTTTAAACTGACTATACCCAAATTTACGTATATTACGAGTGCTTTTAACCGCAGGCACATAAGTCCGCTTAACGATTAATGCCATGCTAAAAATGGTTATTAAATTTATAGTTCTAAAAATTAGCAGTTTGATCTTACTTATAAACAAACGATACCGCATTGTTTTAGCTCAACATGTGAAAATCGATGAGTATTTATTCAATTTAGTCATAAATCTGCAATTAAAATAATGGATAATTTATATTCAATTTAATTTATTTAGAAAAGATAGCTGACTTTAATGACAACCCCATTAGTGCGTTTGAGCTTTGCACTGCAATCTTTTGAAGATCCACTCTCGGCTGCCATGGCACACACTATGGAGTACGATACCTTGCAGCTAAGTGCCAATGCGCAGCATGAAATCACACTAATATGTGTGTTGCCTGACGATGCCCATGAAGGTGACGTTGTCTCACTTAGCGCCTCTCATATCGAGGAGCGTGATGCCCGCTATTTTATGCAATATAAACTCACACAGACGGATATTGAAACGGGCACAGTGCAACTCACACTCACCCACATCGGTCAAAGTGATGAAAGTGACGAGTATGTATTAAAAATTATGCTGCATGGTTTACATGCAACACTCAAAGACAGCGCCGAGTTTGATGTTATTATTAATGCGTTTGGCCCAGGCTATATTGAGCAATACAACCCTAAATTGGCAGCAAAAAGCCAGCCTCTGCGCCAATTAATGACCAGCTTTAGTAGCTCATTTTTGTCACTTTTTTAATCAGAAAAACTTATTTTACCCATTGTGATAGTGGGAATGCCTTGTGCTTGATTACCAAAACGTTGCTGCCCTCCTGCTAAACATTCATTTGCTAAAATGGCAAATAACACCGCTTCTTTAGCATCGGGATCAATACCTAATGCGTGCGTGTTTTTGATCGTTTGTAACTGTGGGCATAAAGATAAAATATGCTGCATAAGTAATGGGTTATGAATTCCACCACCACTTGCATAAACCGCAACACTATCAAGCTTTGCACTGCAATCATTAATCGCATTTGCAATTACCAGAGCTGAAAAGCGATTGAGTGTAGCCATAATATCTGGATGGGTGAGCTCAGTAGTATTGGTTGCTGCTTGCGCACTCGCTAGATATTGCAAATTAAATACTTCAGGACCGGTAGTTTTTGGAAACGCCAAACTAAAAAATTCATTATCGCAAAGCTCAGTTAGCAAGGCTTGATTAACCGTGCCTTGAGATGCGACTTGACTGTCTTTATCATAATGCAGTGGCGCAAAGTAACGCTGAATATACGCGTCCATAATGGTATTACCAGGGCCAATATCGGAACTAAACACCGCATTGGCATCGGCAGATTTTGGCAGGTAAGTTAAATTAGCAATCCCCCCCATATTCAGCAAGATTCGGTTTTCATCGCCGCTTGTAAAAAACAAGTAATCGCCATACACCGCTAAAGGAGCGCCCTCGCCGCCTGCAGCAATGTGTTTTTGGCGAAAATCGCCAATAGTTGTTATACCCGTTGTTACCGCCAAATGATCGCTATCACCTATTTGCAAAGTACCGTGATTAAAGTCAGTTTGGCTATGTTGGCTTTTAGGACAGTGGTAAATAGTTTGCCCGTGGCTGGCAATTACATCAATGTCAGCCGCTGCTACATCCCATTTAGCTAAACACTGGTTCACCATCTTAGCGTGCAATGTGCCTACCCAAGGATGCAATAAAGTGACCAGCTCAAGATCACATTCACGCTTAGCAAACACCTTTTTTATTTTTTGTTTGTAGTCATCATCATAATCAACGGTTTCAAAAGCCAGAACTTCAATTTGAGTCTCCATACCTTGGCCTGAAATCTGACACAACGCGACATCAAGGCCATCAAGTGATGTGCCACTCATCAGACCAATTATCAATCTTTGTTGTTTTTTTGCACTACTATATAGCTTCAATATATGCTGATGCATAATATTTACCTTTTAAATCAAACTATTATTTTTAGAATCGAGTAAAACCACAAGGAATACTTTATACCTTAAGATTAAATATTGAAAGAATAATTATTGCAAACACATTAAGAATGCTTTAAAACTAATCAACACGCTGAGTGTACCGACAACAACACCCATAATAGCAATAAATACATAACCACGGGAATCGACAATGAAATACTGCAAACAAAACTCAATCCGGCCACTGCATTTACTGTCTCCTATTGCATTGGCAATTATCTCCACAACCAGCCCTGTATTATTAGCCGCGGAACAAACTGTTGAACAAAAGAAACCTGAAGTGATCACAGTCACAGGTTCGCGTATTCAGCGTACAGAATTAGTCTCTAGCAGCCCTGTGGTGAGTGTTGACGAGACGCAAATACACCTAGATCGTGCGGTAAATGTTGAAGATATTACAGCTAAATTGCCGCAAGCGGCGGCAGGTGCAAATAGTACCGGTGCGACAGTGGGTGATTCATTTGGCTCATCAACTATTGATTTACGTGGCCTTGGTCAAAACCGTACGCTGGTACTTATTGACGGTACGCGCGCTGTGCCATTTAGTTTTCGTAACTCGGTCGATGTTAATACTATCCCTGCTGGGCTAATAAAGCGCGTTGATGTACTAACGGGCGGCGCCGCTGCGGTGTACGGCGCCGATGCCGTTGCCGGAGTGGTCAATTTTGTACTGGATGATGATTTTAGCGGCGCTGAGTTTTCAACTAGTTATGAAACTGCCGACGGCGGCAATGAAAAACTTAACTTTGAAGCCATTTTTGGTGGCGATATTGCCGATGGCCGTGGCCATATTACAGGCTACCTAGGCTATTCACAGCGAAAAGAGTTACTTGCTGGTGAACGTGATTATGCCTTAGAAAACGGCGCAACGATGATCAATAGCGGCGGGTTTTACACCGATGTTGCCAGCGGCAATAGTTTAGCAATTAATGACGCAGGGCAAGTCGTGAGCGATCGTCAAACCAGTGACTTTACTGGCGACCGTTACCTAACTCAGCCAATGGATAGATTTTCTGCTGGATTATTATTTGATGTAGATGCCAGCGATAGCGCCATCATTTATGGCCGCGCTATGTATTCAAAAGTGACCGTCAATGGCGCGGGTGCTAGCGGCCAAACGCCTATCCTAGTTAACGAACAAGTGACGCTTACTGAAGATAATCAATATATTCCTGATCAATTACGGCAACAACTAAGTTTTGATGCTGATGGCAATGCACTGGTTAATGTTGAGCGTAACTTAGGTTTAGGTGTACAAAACACCGAAGCAGTGCGTGATTCACTGCAATTTCAATTAGGTTTAAAAGGCGATATTACCGATTACTTACGCTATGACCTTTATGGTCAATACGGACAAACTGACGAAGTCGCTACAATTTACAATAATGGCTATAAAATCGATAACAGTGGCAATAGTCGCTTTGCCAGTATTGCCAATAGCATGGATATTTTTGATCCTAATTTAGATTTAAGCGAATTTAGCGACCCATTACTTTATACCACACGCGAGCGTACGCAGAGCGTGTTTGCGGCTACCTTATCCGGCGATTCAAGTGCCCTTTTTGAACTACCAGCAGGTTATGTAGACTTTGCGATTGGTTATGAATACCGCAAAGAAACCGGCAAACAAACCCCAGGGGATGCGTTTAGAAACGGCACTAGCTTTGCGTCAGTTAGCGCGTTTGATATGGACGCCAGCTTTGACAGTAGCGAGTTTTATGCGGAAATTTTAGTGCCTATCTTAGTTGATATGCCATTTGCCAAAGAGCTCAGTTTTGAAGGTGCTTATCGTATTTCTGATTACTCAAATACCGAAGCCGAAGACACATATAAGCTTGGCATTAACTGGGCAATTAATGACGATATTCGTATTCGTGCTAATAAGCTCACTGCATTTAGAGCACCAAATTTAGGCGAATTCGCCAGTCCGATCACTGGGTTATCATTGGCTTTATTTCACCAAAATAGTGACCAATTTGTACCACGCTTTGCAGGTCGCTTTAATGGCGATCCATGCTTGCTAGGTACGGGGGACGCAGCGCAATGTGCGGCATTTGGCGCGCCGCCAGTAGGCACTGAGTATGACTCAACAACAGCCGAATATACTTACGGCGGTAACCCAAATATCAAGCCTGAACAAGCAGAATCAGATACTTTAGGAGTGGTTTATACCCCAAGTTACATTGAGGGCTTTGACCTATCACTTGATTACTACAGCATTCGTGTAACCGATGCGGTAAGTCAAATTCAACCTGCTGCGGCATTACAAAGCTGTTATATCGACGATCCAAATCCAAACAACCCATTATGTGGTGCTGTGCTTCGCGATCCAAACACGGGCTTTATCAGCACTGCGATTGTAAACGACTTTAACCTTGCTGCAATTGAGCAAGAAGGTATTGATGTCGCTGCTAACTATGTGTTTGATGCACCAATGGCGTTAGGCGGTCGTTTTCGATTCTCATATCAAGGTAACTTTGTAACCAAACAAACTCGCCAAAATAACAGCACGGTTGCCGAAGTTGATTGTAAAGGTACATACGGTAGCGCGTGTTCAGGGGATTTTGCCAGCATTTTACAAGCTGACTATAAACACCGAGCGACCTTTGATTGGCAGCTAGATACCATGAATTTCCAATTAGGCTGGCGCAGAATTGGCGAAGTCGACTATGCTGTAGATAGATCAGAAACAATCGATGCGCAAGATTACATGGACTTTGCCGCATCGTGGCAAGCAACCGACAGCATCGCGGTTAATTTTGGTATTGATAACCTGTTTGATAAAGCACCACCAACACCTGACATTGGTGCAAACCATTTCAATACCGTCAGTGATTACAGCGTTATAGGCCGTACCATTGGCGTTGCCGTACGTTATTCACCGAGTTTTTAGTTAATCCCCAATTGCCTATAGCAACACAGGATTAAACCCTTAAAGCGCCCCCTGCCCGGTGCGCTTTTTCTTAGTTTAATTTTTATTAAGCTTGTACTGGGGCAAGGTTTACACTTGTCATTGCTGTCTGTCACTTCGCTTGCTAAACACGACTTTACTCAAGTTGTATTTCCATTGCTTCACTAAGCACTTCATCACGGCTTACTGCAACAACTCGGATATGGCTAAGTGGATGTCCGTTGTTATTATTTGCCACTGTGATTGAGCGCATCATTGATGGGTAAATTTTATATTGCCAATCATCACCATATTTAAGGTAGACAAGTGTTTTAAATACCAGCTTAGGTTGTGCGTGATGCCAACTCAATTTTGTGTCCTGTGCATACTGATTATAGCTCACTGTCGGTTTACTAATTTCCTTAGCTGGCAGCCAATTTGATAGTGGCAATAATGCTTGGTGTTGAAACACGCCTTTTTCTATCACCTGTGAGAAATCAGCGTTATCGAGTGATTTTACATTCCAAAACACCACTCCAGGAGATTGGCTAAGCATGCCCCGATTGATCATAATTTGGTTAACGACTTCGTCTATTCCAGCATCATCATCTGCTTTTAAGGTATTAATACCCGGCCACAGATGACGGTTTTTACTATTTTGTGATTGCCACCATGCAAGTAACACAGGGTAGCTCTGTGAATATTGATTAATTGACCAATATAATTGCGGGGTAAAATAATCAAGCCAGCCTTCATTTAGCCACAGCTTGGCATCGGCATAGAGCTTTTCATACTGATCTAAACCACGGATAGTGGCCGGTTGTTTAGGACGATAGATACCAAAAGGGCTAATACCCACTTGTACATGTGCCTTGAGTTGTTTTACCTGCTCGTAGAGCGTTTTAGTAAATTGATTTACCGCTGCTCGGCGCCAATCACCTTTACTTAATTTGCCACCTTGCTTTTGGTAATCTAAGTATTGGCTTTGATCAGGAAAGTCTTCACCTTCGTTGTACGACGGATACGGATAAAAATAATCATCATAATGAAGGCCGTCAATGTCATAGTTTTCTACCAATTCTAATAACGTCGCAATACTATAATCAATAACAGACTGATTAGTTGGAATAAACCAGTGCATACCATTTTTAAGCTGTACGACATCTTCAGCCATTTGCACACTCATTGACTGCTCACTGACACTTCCACCCGATGGGTGATGAACGCGATAAGGGTTGAACCACGCATGCAGCTTTAAACCCCGTTTGTGCGCTTGTTCAATCCAAAATTGCAACGGATCATAAAAAGGTTCCGGCGCTTGCCCTTGCTTACCCGTTAAGTAGTAAGACCATGGCTCAGTAGAGCTTTGGTAAAGTGCATCTGCTTGTGGCCGAACTTGAAAGATAACTGTATTAAAATTATTCGTTTGCAGCGTATCTAATATTTTTATTGCTTGACGTTTTTGCTCTTCAACAGGCAAGCCTGGTTGCTGCGGCCAGTTAATATTCGCAACAGTCGCAACCCATGCGGCGCGAAATTCACGAACAACATCTTCGGTATGAATAGTTGCAAGCAGCGGGTTAGGTTGTTGTTTAGTAGTAGGTGTTAAAGGAGCGGACTGACAAGCGATTAAAGTAACAGATATGAGCACAGAGAAAATTACTCGGATCATCATTGATTTCCTAACAAGTGAAAAAATATAGCCGATAGTGAGAACTATCGGCTATTTATATCGTATATGGAGGGAATTAAAATTTATACTGGGCGCCGAGTAAGAATCTACGACCATAATTATGAATAGCAAGTGGACGATTGCTATCTGACATGCCAGTGCTGTTACTTGACATTGAACGCTGGTCTTCATCGGTTAAATTAATGGCTTGAAATACCACATTCAGATTATCAGTAACATTGTAGCTAAGGTTCAAATCATATTGACCAAAGTCATCAATGTACTGGTTGAGTCCTAAATAAGTTGTATAAAAGTATTCAGAACGATAAGTATATGAAACCCTTGCACTAAAGCCCATATTCTCGTAATACACTGTGGCATTGAAGGTATCTTCTGAATTATTAGGCAGAACGGCTTCTTCGCCAGCAGCAACTTGCTCTGCAGTTTGCTCAAGCTCTGCATCAGAGTAAGTATAATTAGTTTGAATGCCAAAACCATAACCTAGCTTTTGCGTATAATTAACTTCAAAGCCTGAGTTTTCGCCGCCTAAACCATTTAATGGCTGAGTGATTAAGAAAGTCCTTAGCTCTTCAACGCCGGTATCTGGATCTGTCCACAGCCACTCTTTATCAACGGTGCTATTTGTAATGTATGAATCGATATCTTTATAAAAATAAGCTAACGATAAAATAGATGATTCATTAAAATACCATTCCGCTGATAAATCATATTGCGAAGCGCGATATGGTTTTAAATCAGGATTTCCTTCATTGCCCTTACAACCCGTTGCCTCGGTACAGTAACCACTTTTACGCGCTGATAAAAAGTCATAATCTGGACGTGACATCACTTTTGCTGCTGCAAAACGCAAGATGATTTCATCACTGTAATCATAAGCGATATTTAAACTCGGTAAGAAGTCGTTATAACTAGTAGAAAAGTCAACTTCTTCGATATTTTGCGGATCAAAACTACGTCCAGTGTATTGCATAGACTGCGAATCAACATCGGTTTTGACAGCTCGAACACCTAAGTTACCGCGAAAATCACTAAATGAAAACAATGCTTTAACGTAACCTGCAGTAATGCTTTCTTGTAGGTCGTAGGTGTAATCTAGGTGCTCATACGGCGCTGTTGATGGCTCGGTAGAAGCAATCCAATTACTATAAGCAGCATTATCAAATTGCCATAGAATGGCATTCTCACCGCCCATAAAATCATTAACGGTGGTAGTTGCAAACTGCCCTAAATTATTGGTACTGCCGTCAGCTCCCTTTTTAGGATAATTTGCTTTAATTAAGTTTGCGGCTTTACTGTGTTCACGGTATTTAACCCCGGTTTTTATCGCCGTAAAGTAATCATTATCGAGTTGGTACTCAAAATCAAATTGCACATATTTCTCATCGGAATCATTCGCTATATCATTTTTATGATTGTAGTCTAAGCGATAATCGGCAGGCGTAAGAGAATCTGATAATACAACTTCAGGCATACCATTTTCGATGCTGTACGAAGCGTCAGTGTTTGCGTAGTACTCTGAATATACATCACTTACAGCACCTTCAGCTTTACTATAGCCAAACTGTGTTGTCAGAGTGTAGTTATCTTTTGCATAGGTAACTTTAATATCGTGAGCTTGAGTTTTAAATTCACCTTGGTATCCGGCATTTCCGTAATAGCCTAAATTATTATGGGCAGGTAAAGTCCCAGCAACCACAGTACCATCGACAATATCGGCTTGCTCAATATTGCCAATATTTTGTAATATAAAGCCACTGGAATAAGTACCGTATGACTCATGCTCAGATTTTGAATACAAGTTATTAAATACGATATCTAAGTTTGCTGAAGGCGCGTATTGCAAGGTAGCCGTAAGGGTATTTAAATCCGAATCACTGGCATAGCGGTTATAACCGACAGCCCCAGGATAATACTCATTATTGCCATCACCATTGGCATCTGTACTACGGTAACCAAATCTTACCTCTTTACTGTCTCTTTGGGTTGCGAGTTCTTTGCGCACAAAGCCCACATTAAAACCAAAGTCTTCTGCTTCATTTTTCCAAGAATATAAACCTGAAATATAGGGTTTAGTTTCATCGGCATTTTTAAAATGAAATGCTTTCACTGACAATGCGGCATAGTTAGATTCACTGTCTAACGGCTTACGTGTTCTGACCACGACAGTGCCACCAATAGAACCTTCATCAACATCAGCCTCAGCTGACTTAAACACTTCTAAAGTATCAACTAATTCTGCAGGCAAAAGTGAATAGTTAAAACCACGTGATGGACGAGTAATAGATGCCGATGCTGTCGCTGAAGCAACACTTTGGCCATTTAATAAGGTAATGTTTAAATGAGGCGCTGTACCACGAATACTTACTCGGTCACTCTCTCCGCCTAAATCTTTTTCAACTTGTACACCCGGAATGCGCTGCAATGCGTCGGCTACGGTTTGATCCGGAAATTTACCGATATCTTCTGCAGATACAGCATCAACAACACTGTTTGCAAATCGTTTCATATTAAGACTCTTTTCAACAGACGCTGCGTAGCCTTTTACTTCAATGCGTTCGATATCTTCTTTCGTTAATTTCTCTTGATCTAGCTGCTCGGCATCATTAGCAAAAGCCGTACTAGAAGCTGAAATAACTAAAGTGGCGAGTAATGATTTTTTGAATTGAGTTGTAATTGTGTGGAATTTATTATTCATAGTATAAGCATTTAACCTTTTTTATATTTCAAATTACTTGTACAGCGACGACTGATTTAAAGTTGTTAAACTAAGACCTAAGTTATCGTTTATCTTTACAGAGTGTTAACTTAGTCATAAAAACATATCAAGTCAATATAAATTATTCCAAATACACTTTATTTTTGAAATTTATAATTCCCTAAAACTGCTGTTTTTTTGCACGTACGTGAAGTAAAAATAAAGTATAAAATCATTTAAAATAGGCAAAACAATCACCTGCGGTTAGCAATAGCAGCGCATTACTCCACCACTGGCGCGCAATAGCGTTGCAGGACTTAACGAACTAAGTTTGTATTGAAAAGAATAAGGCAGTCTCAGCTGCTTTTGCTACGATGGTTTTTGCTGGTTGTCGAGCATCAGTAAATACTTGGCAAGCCTGCGCTCGCGGGTATCTGCTTTTTTAGCTGAACTCAACGCATGGTAGATAATATGTTTGTTTGATTTGCTTAATGAGTCAAAAAACGCTTGTGTGTCTGGCTTGGCAACTAATGCCTGTAAAAAATCATCAGGGAATTGCATGTCTGCTGATATTGCATAAGCTGCATCCCAGCGACCATCGGCTTTTGCCAAACGGACTGGGATCATTCCGGCTTCTTGCATTAAACCACTTTCAATCAGCTGCGCTACATATTCAGTATTACGTTTTGACCAAACACTTTTTGCTTTACGAGGAGTAAAACGCTGTAGGTATGAGTCATCATCTAACGATTTTTTTAAGCCATCGATCCAGCCCCAACAAAGCGCTACCTTTACCGACTCTTGCCAGTTTATAGACTGATGGCCTGAACCTTTTTTATAAATTCGCATCCATAATTCGCTGCAATGAAGGTGATTTTCTTCAAGCCAACTATAAAAGCTCTCTGGGGTTACAAAGCACTTAATATTAGAGGGTTTAATGTTTGCCATTTTTACAGCTCAATCACCTCTATCGCACCACGTTTTTGCATAGTGACAAACAGCTTTGTTTGCTCGTCATTAAACGCCACATTAGTTGGGTGCTGCCCTTTTAAGATAAAAGTTTGCAATATTGTACCTGCGGGACTAATTTTTAATATTACACCTGCGCCATAACGTGCCACAAACAAGTTGCCTTGGTTATCTACACGCATGCCGTCCATACCATGATCAGCAAACTTAATTAACGGCTGTTTATTACTGATGTTTAAATCACTATCAAGATCGTATTGCCAAATAACCCGCTGCACACTCTCGTTCACGTAGAGCTTACTATTATCGTTATTGACCGCCACGCCATTGGTAGTGCCCATATTGTCTTCAAGTAATTGCGTGCTACCATCAGCATTTATAAGCCACAATTTACCGGTACTGTTTGCCCAACTTGGGTCGCTGGCAAACAACGCGCCGCGTTTAGTTATAGCAATATCGTTCGGTTGGTTCATGGTTTTATTATGAGCAAAAACCTCAACGCTTTGACTATTAGTAGGCACTTTTAAAATATTATGATTAACATAATCAGCTATGTATAAATTGCCTTGGCTATCAAATTGCAAACCATTACCAACGCTGTCATTTGGCAGTTTAATAAATAGCTCAGCTTTACCATTACTATCGACCTTGCCAATCGTGCCTTGTTCAGCAAAGTTAACCGCATATAAATGCTGCTTATAAAATACCGGCCCTTCTACACCTTGCGTAAAGGTATTATCAGCAACAAAGTCACGACTGCTATTAGCAGTTGTATTAGTTACTGTATTCGTTGCTAAACAGGCGGTACTTAGCAAAACTGCCGCACAGCTTAATCCACAGATCATCGCTTTCATTTTATTATTATTCCTAATTTAAATTATTACTGGTGAAGATAGTTAAGATCGGGTAATTATCTTCGCCGAATGACAGCGTTAATGAGCGCTGCTCGCCATCTTCTAATTTAATATTATCGGCCAATGCCAAGGGTGAAACCCGTCTGCCATCGGCAAATAACGCCATAATGTGCTCAGCCTGTAAAATGCGTGAACCTGACGCGTCATTACGAATTGTTACCACGGCAACTCGGCGGCCTTGCTCACTGCTCATCAGTACCGAGTTAACCACACTAAAGTCACTGTTTTTCGGCCTTACTTTGGCATCATTTTCAAAACTGAACGGCATTCCTTGCAACGCAACCTGGTCAACTGACAATACTTCGTCATTAGCTTGCGTGGCAAAACAACTTAAGCCACTACTCATCAAGGCTACTAATATAAATGGTTGTATTTTCATGTCATTCCCTCGTCAATAAAATCAATTTACAGGTTGTTTTTAACACAACTAATGCGTTTAATCATGTAATTTTGCAATTGCTTTGAGAACTAAAGATATCAGTGATGCTTTAGTGAAACTTACAGTTTGCTTTAAAACTTTGTGCTCAATCGGCTTTTACTTTTATTTTTTGTACCAAAAAATCGACGGCGGCTTTCACTTTTGGCACTAAATATCGCTGCTTTTGATACAGTAAATAAATAGCCATATTAGAATTTTGCGTTACTGCCAGCTGATGTTCAAACTTAAGTTCTTGCAGTTCGCCGGATTCGAGGTATGAAGCAAGTGCCCAGCGAGTTGACATTAAAATGCCTTCCCCATTACAGGCTTTTTTACTCAACCATGCTCCGTTATTCGAAATAACTACAGCCGGTCCTGACACATCATGCCATTGCTCATCTACTTTACATAACCATGGTGTTGGCCCAAGTGGCGTTTTAAAATAAAGGCCATTGTGATGCTTTAACTCCATGGCATTTTTAGGCACACCGTGCTTTTTTAAATAACCTGGCGATGCTACGGGAATAAACTCATTATTCATCAAATTTATAGCTAACACACGCTCATTAGGTGCATAACCGCCACGAATAGCAATATCAACATCGTCACGCCCCAGTGTCGATAGCTCATCACTTAAACTAACATCAAGTATAATTTCAGGGTATAAGACGTTAAATTCCTCTAATAATGGCAGTAATATTTTGTCACCAAAACTCACCATCGAACTTATTGATAAACGCCCCATTGGAGTTGTTTGGTAACTACGCACAGTTTCGTGACTTTGCTCTAGCTGATTTACTATTTGCTGAACGTCGTTATAGTAAATTTGTCCAACTTCTGTCAGTTTCACAAGACGGGTTGAGCGTTTTAAAAGTGTTGCCCCTAAGCTTTTTTCTAAATCAACGACGCGTCTAGACAAAGAGGACGGCGGCACATTAAACGTGCTTGCCGCTTTGGTAAAGCTACCCGTTTCAACAACTTTAATGAAGTAGCGTATTGCCCGTAGTTGATCCATCTAAGCTCTCCTTTCAATAAATAACATTATTGTCTTAAAGACAAAAGTTATTCGCATTTTCCCCTATATATAAGCAAATTTAAACAAGTAATAATGTACTTAACCTAAACGCATGCGTTTACATTACATTTTTATGTGTTGTTGAGTCGAGCCAGCTTACGCAAGCTCATATTCAGATAACACATGCTAAATAACACTTAGCTATTGCACTAATTAATACACATTATCAGGAGCGAACATTATGACAGATAAAAATATCCAACTTACTTCAACTATCAGTGAAGATAACAAACTAACGCTTGCCTTAAAAAACATTGATATGCCACAACCCGGTGCTGATGAAGTCGTTATTCGAATTGAAGCTGCGCCATTAAATCCATCTGACTTAGGTGTGTTATTCAGTGCCGCTGATATGTCCAGTGCAAAACAAACCGGTACTGAGCAAAACCCCGTTATTACTGCTGATGTTCCGGCGCAATTTATGTCATCGCTTAAAACACGTGTTGGTAAGGCGACCCCGGTTGGTAATGAAGGAGCCGGTACTGTTGTTGCTGCAGGATCATCGCCCGCTGCACAAGCATTAATAGGTAAGACCGTAGCTGTAATTGGTGGTGGTACGTATCGTCAATTTATATGCGCAAATGTGCAAAGCTGCTTAGAATTAAAAGAAGGAACAACAGCAAAAGAAGGTGCCTCTTCTTTTGTTAACCCTCTTACCGCATTAGCTATGGTTGAAACAATGCGTGCAGAAGGCCATAAAGCAATTATTCATGCCGCAGCTGCCTCTAACCTTGGTCAAATTTTAAACCGAATTTGTATTGCCGATGGTGTTGATTTAATCAATATTGTACGTAAGCCGGAGCAAGAAAAGTTACTACATGATATGGGTGCAAAATACGTTGTTAACTCAAGTAATGATACGTTCCTTGCTGATTTAACAGCCGCTATTATCGAAACCGGTGCCACGATTGCGTTTGATCCAATTGGTGGCGGCCAACTCACCAGTGATATTCTTAACTGTATGGAAGTTGCTGCAACACGTGATATCACTGAATACAGTGTTTATGGCTCAGACACTTTCAAACAAGTTTATATTTATGGTGCCTTAAACCGCGGCCCAATTACGCTAAATCGCAACTTTGGTTTTGCATGGGGTGTTAACGGGTTCTTACTATTTAATGCACTAGGCAAACTGAACCCTAGTACAGTAAAAGCAATGCGCAAACGTATAGCAGATGAAATCACGACCACTTTTGCCAGTAATTACACCCATGAAGTGTCGCTTGCTGAAGTATTACAGTTACACTCTATTGAGGCTTATTCAAAACAAGCCACAGGTGAAAAATACTTAATTAAACCGCACGCGTAATTAAGCATCCCCTTTTTTTATTGCAGGGATTTAAAATACAAGAGTAGACACTGATTGTGGTGTCTGCTTTTTATATTCTCGTAATAAAAAATGTTTGGCCGCTAACAAATTTGGCGTTGCATTGCTGCAAAAGTGATTCTCCGTATAGCGATAAACTAATCTATGCTAAGTGTTGAATTTACTAAGCACAGCCCTAAGTTCATTACTTAAGCATTTAACTCGCTGCAAATACCATGACGGCTGAGCATTTAGATTTACAGTCGTTATGCAGCATTTTCTTAACTCGATACGGAAAACAATTATGCAAGCTATCTCAAACAAACAATTTACTCTTAAATCTCGCCCGCATGGCGCGCCAACAATTGATAACTTTGAACTTAAAAGCGAACAACTGCCGGAACTACAGCAAGGTGAAGTATTACTGCGGACTATTTATTTATCACTCGACCCTTACATGCGTGGCCGTATGAGTGATGCAAAATCATATGCTGACCCTGTTGAGATTGGCGATGTAATGGTGGGTGCAACCGTGTGCCAAATTGAACAATCAAATAACGACAAGTTTGCAAAAGGCGATTGGGTATTAGCGTATACAGGCTGGCAGAAATATGCGATTTCAAATGGTGAAGGCTTAATGCCATTAGGTAAAGAGCCAAGTAACCCATCGTATGCATTAGGTATTATGGGTATGCCTGGCTTTACTGCTTATATGGGTCTACTAGATATCGGCGCACCAAAAGCAGGTGAAACCGTGGTGGTAGCCGCAGCAACGGGCCCAGTAGGCGCAACTGTTGGGCAAATTGCAAAACTCAAAGGTTGTAAAGTTGTCGGTGTGGCAGGCGGTAGTGAAAAGTGCCAATACGCCGTTGAAAAGCTTGGTTTTGATGCCTGTATTGATCACCGAGCTGATGATTTTGCAGAGCAACTAGCAGCAGCCTGTGATGCAGGTATTGATGTTTATTATGAAAATGTGGGCGGAAAAGTGTTTGATGCCGTATTACCTTTACTTAATACCGCTGCACGCGTGCCATTGTGTGGCTTAGTATCGCAATATAATGCCACTGAACAACCACAAGGCCCAGATCGCATGGGTGCTTTAATGGGACAGATTCTCTCTAAACGTATAAAAATGCAAGGTTTTATAATTTTTGATGATTACGGCCATCGTTATGATGAATTCGCCGCAGATATGCAAAAATGGCTTAGTGAAGGTAAGATTCATTATCGTGAACACTTAGTAACAGGCTTTGAAAATACCGTTTCTGCATTTAACGATATGATTGACGGCAAAAACTTTGGCAAAACGGTAGTACAAGTAAATAAATCACTTTAAATTTACCCTGCGCAGCTACGGCTGCGCTTTTAAGGACAACCATGATCAAATTACATCATTTAAATAAATCACGCTCTAAACGTATTATTTGGCTTCTTGAAGAGCTAGAAGTTGACTACGAAATTGTTGCCTATCAACGCAATAGCGAAACATTTTTAGCTCCTGATGAGCTCAAAGCGATTCATCCACTAGGCAAATCCCCAGTGATTGAGGACAATGGCCAAATTATTACTGAGTCAGGTGCTATCACTGACTATTTAATTACGCAATATGGTAACGGCAAGTTTGCGCCAAGCCGTGATAGCAAAGACTATATTGATTATCAGCAGTGGCTACATTTTGCAGAAAGCTCTGCCATGGTGCCATTTTTGTTGAAGTTATTTATTACCAAAGATGGCTGTAAAACTAATTTTATTGCCGACTACGCTGATCACGAAATTGGCAAAATTTTAAGTTATATCAACCTAAAACTAACTGGCAAAAACTATCTAGTAGGCGAGCAGTTAACTGGCGCCGACTTTATGCTGTCTTTTGTGGTTGAAAAAGTAGCCGAAACTGGCGCTATTAGCCACTTCCCTGAAATTGCCCGCTACTTAGAGCAATTAAAAAGCCATGAAAAGTACCATACAGCAGATGAGCTAGAAGCAAAATACGGTTAAGCCCTTACCAGCGCTAGCTTAAAAGGGGTGTAAAGCCCCTTTACGCTTTATATACCCAAACCTCCTCAATCAACTAACCTGTAGCCTACCGCCGGCTCTGTAAGTAAATGCTTTGGAGTTGCGGGATTCGCTTCAAGCTTTTGCCTTAGTTGAGCCATATGCACACGGACATATTCAGGGCGGTTAATATACTGCTCCCCCCATACATGACTTAATATCGCATTGTGAGTAAGCACTTTGTCTTTGTTTTGCAGCATTAACAGTAAAATTGCATATTCTTTTTTGGTAAGTTTAACTTCTTGCTGCGCGAGTGTAACAGTGTGTTTATGTGGATCAATGGTAATATTGCCGCAGGTTAAAGCTAAACTCGTTTGCGTATTAGTGCGTAATAACACGCGAATTCGCGCCAGTAATTCATTAGCACTAAAAGGCTTGGTGAGATAATCATTAGCGCCATTATCAAGGGCGGTGACTTTTTCAACTTCACCATCGCGTGCTGAGAGTACCAGCACTGGCAACTGGCTCCACTGCCTAAGTTCCACTAGCCAATCTTGCCCGTCCATATCTTGTAAGCCTAAGTCAAGTAACACTAAATCAAAACTTTGTTCGCTTAAAAGCGCAAAACCATCAAGCCCTTTAGCACTCACACTCACTTGATAACCACTGGCTGCTAATAACGTTTTTAAAAAGCTCTGCAGTGGTGGTGAATCTTCTAAAGCTAAAATATTAATCATTTAACTTACTCCATACTAAACAGGCAGTAGCACTTTGTTGCTGCTCATTAATATCTAAAGTAAAACTTCCGTGGTGAAATTTAGCCACCACATCACAAATGACACTGCCTAAGCCAACACCTTGGTCAGTGCTTGATTGCAGTGAGCTTGCTAAGCGATTAGTAATGCACAGTTGATAGTCAACTTGCTGCGCATGTTGCCGATAATGAAAGCTGAGATCCGCGTGACCATCACCATAGCGGCTGGCATTCTCAAACATATTCGCTAAAGCAATTTCAAGCAAGGTGATATCCCCTTCGCAGCTGTCTTGTTCACTTACTTGAGTGACGAGCTGAAAATCAAATAACAGCTGCTGACGACGCGCTTGCGCTTCGCTGATCAAGGTTTGCAAGCTAATGGCTTGCCACTTTAAGTCTTCGCCCATTTTATTGACCCGACTAAGCTCCATCACTTTATCAAAATGTTCGTTAAGAATTTTACTTTGCTCATAAATATTACGCGCTTGCTCTGCGGCCATTGCCTCTGTGAGTACAATGTTTTCATCCGCGAGCATGCTCGATGCGCCCATGATCGTTGCAAGTGGGGTTCGTAAATCATGCGACAAACTGCGCAATAAAGCGTTTTTAGCTCTCTCGAGTTCTGCTTGCACAGAAATAGCAGCCGATTGCTGGCGTAGCTGAGTGTTCTCATGAGCCTGATATAACACTGAGATTGCAGTGTTTAAAAATGCACTTTGTTCCTCATCAAGTTGCTGCGATGCAGTAAAACCGCCCCAACGACTATCAACTTCACCGATCGCAAAGTAATGTGTTGATTGTGCATTTTGAGTCATTCTAGCTTGTTGCCAATCAAGTTCTATCTGTAAGTGTTGCTCAACTACCGCTTGGAAATAGTCGCGCTGACTGTCTACTTCATCGAGGCCATTTAAACCTTTGGCAAGCTCATACAAACAACTGGTGTTACTGGCATGGCGTTTAATATCACTAATTTTACTTGTAAGTTGACCTGCTAATTGGCTTATCACCAATCCCACGATCAGCATGACCGCAAAGGTCACCATATACTCAATATTTTCAATATGAAAAGTGAAATACGGGGTAACAAAAAACCAGTCTGTGCAGGCCACACTGACTAAAGTGGTAATTGCCGCTACACGACGATTACTGCGCAGCGCCACCAAAGTAACCCACAATAATTGCAGCATCACAATATCTGTGGTGGTAAACCAATCTCGCACCGGAAAAATAGCCAACACAATCAGTATTGGCATTAGTACACTCGCAGCAATTGCACTGAGGTATTGTTTTATCTTCATTTTATCGCTCTTCATAGACTTCCTCTTAGCTTACTGTGATTACTAGGCAGGGACTATAAAGTTTTTATAAAGTTTTTTGCTCTAGATATTAAATCTTTATAAAGCTTTGCTTTGCAACGCTGACTTTACTATTTCCTACCGTATATTTAGCGCCACTTTAGTAGTAATTGCTGCTTACCTAGTGTAGGTATTTGATAAGGCGTATTGATGATAAATTGGAAAATCACCTTAAGACTACTCGCCTTTCCAATTATTTGGATGGGGGTTGTACAATTGGTATTTGCCGCCCTTTCATTGTTTATTTTTAAAGATCGGGTTATTGGGGCTTTTCTTATTCCTGCTGCAACAATGATCTGCGTTGCTTTAGTGCTACTGATCAATTTACGAAAAACGGATTTAACCACAGCAACATTCAGAGATGCACTCATATACGCCACAGTAACCTGGATTATAGTAGGTTTGCTGGGCGCCATTCCTATTTTAGTCGTCACTGGCGTTAACTTTAGTGATGCGTTATTTGAATCGATCAGCGCTTTAACGACGACTGGCGCAACTGTGTTATCGGGGCTAGACAACATGCCTCCAAGCTTTTTATTGTATAGACAATTTCTACAATGGATGGGCGGGTTAGGCATTGTAATTTTTGTAGTGGCTATTTTACCTATGTTGAATATTGGTGGCATGAAATTATTAAAAGCAGAAACCCCCGGACCAATTAAAAACGAAAAACTAACTCCGCGTGTTGCCAGTACCGCTCATTACTTATGGGGTGTTTATTTAGCTATCACCGTACTTTGTAGTTTAGCTTATTATGCTGGCGGAATGAGTTTTTACGATGCAATTGCACATGCCTTTACCACGGTTTCAACTGGGGGGTTTTCAACCCACGATGCCAGTATGTGGTATTACCAAAGCCATTTACTGTTGTGGATAGCTAATTTGTTTATGCTTGCAGGAGCTATTAACTTTGCCTTGCACTTCAAAGTGGCGCATAAAAGAGCCATTGCTAGTTAT
Organism: Pseudoalteromonas sp.; assembly: GCF_036960685.1. Lineage (GTDB taxonomy): Bacteria > Pseudomonadota > Gammaproteobacteria > Enterobacterales > Alteromonadaceae > Pseudoalteromonas. The sequence continues at coordinate 217,119 of NZ_JBALXK010000004.1, forward strand.
TATCATGATGAAGAAACACGTTATTTTATTTATATAGTGGTGCTTTTAGCGGTTATTTTAGCCGCTATGCTACTGCTTAAAGACAGCTACTCAAATGTGCTTGAAGCATTTAGTTTTTCTACTTTTCATATTATTTCTTTTATTACCAGCACAGGTTATGGCGCAGCAAGCTTTACTAACTGGCCAACTGAGGCCGGTTTTTTACTGGTTATTGCAGGCTACCTTGGGGGTTGTGCAGGTTCAACCGCTGGCGGAAATAAAATAATCCGCAACATTATTGTTGGCAAAATGATTAATAACAATATTAAGCAGTTACTTCACCCAAGAGCAATATTTACACTTAAATATCAAGGCTCGCCCGTTAAAGAAGATGTACGTCATGCAATTATGGCATTTATGACCTTTGCCGCTGGTTCAAGCTTATTATTTACATTAATGCTTATGGCAACTGGCCTTGATTTTTGGAGTGCATTTACTGCGGTAGCAGCATGCGTCAATGTGCTTGGCCCTGGATTTGGTGAAGTTGGCGCTAACTTTCAACCTGTTTCAGATACAGGTATTTGGATACTCTCGGTCGCTATGATCGTGGGTCGGTTAGAATATTTTACTGTTTTTGCACTTTTTACTCACAGCTTTTGGAAAAAGTAACGAAGGAATACTATGGCACATTTTACAGTTATCGGTTTAGGCCGTTTTGGCATTGCAGCAAGCTTGGAGTTGATCCATTTAGGACACACGGTGACTGGCGTTGATAGCAACCCAAAACTCGCCGAAAAATATGTTGAGCACTTATCTGAAACAGTGGTGTGTGACTCAACGGATGAAGCGGCGTTAAAGGAGCTAGATTTAGCAAATAGTGAAGCAGTACTGGTAGCGATTGGCGAAGACATGCAATCAAGTATTTTGTGTACTTTAGCATTAAAGAACTTAGCCGTTGCACAAATATGGGTAAAAGCAGGCACTAAAGCACATCACACAATTATTTCAAAATTAGGGGTTAGCCGCATTATTCATCCAGAGGAAGAAATGGGGGTCCGTGTTGCGCAAGCGCTAAACTATCCAATGGTAAACGATTATATTGCTCTGGGTAATGGCTTATATGTAGTCGAAGTTCATATAAAATCGAACTTACAGGATGTAACGTTAGGGCAATTACTAAAAGATACTAAAGGCGAAATCGATCCGGTGCTGGTAAAACGGGGTAAACAAACATTCATTAAACTCGAGCACGACTTTAGATTGCAGGAGCACGATAGTTTACTATTAGCTGGTAATCGGGCGGAGTTAAAATACATTGCTCCAAGGCTGGTATAAAATATGGTCCAATGGCACCCCTTAACAGCCCCAATTGAGCGAAAACCACGGGGCAATAGAAAACTAAATGCCGCACCGCCGGTTATTTTAAGCGCTGGTTTTATTATTTTAATAATACTCGGTGCAATACTGCTCAAACTCCCCTTTGCAGCACATATTCCGATCAGTTGGCAGCAAAGCTTATTTACAGCAACTTCTGCGGTTACTGTAACTGGACTCGTCGTTGTTGATACTGGTTCAGCTTTTACGGTATTTGGGCAAGCAATTATTGCCCTACTTATACAACTTGGCGGGCTAGGATTAATGACCTTTGCTGTAGTGACCTTAATTGCGTTAGGTAACAAAGTTGGGTTTATTCAAAGAACCGTGACTAAAGCCGCTTTTAATCAAACAGATACATCAACCTTAGTCAGCACCGCCAAGTCCGTATTGCTGTTTTCATTATTAGTCGAAACCTTAGGTATTCTTATTCTAACCTTGTATTGGGGTCAAGAATTGGGCTGGTTAAAAGCCTTGTTACATGCGATATTTTATACTATCAGTGCCTTTAATAATGCTGGTTTTGCCCTCAGCCCTAACAGCCTGATGGACTATGTTGCAGATCCAGTCGTCAACCTCACCATTACTGGCTTATTTATTGTCGGTGGCCTTGGTTTCACGGTGTGGATGGATTTATACAAATCAAAGCGCTGGGCAGGGCTGTGTACTTACAGTAAGTTAATGATCATCAGCACCGTGGTTATTAACGTGGTGGCGCTGTTGCTTATTTATACCATTGAATACAACAATCCCAATACCTTACAACCGCTAAGTGAGCTTGGAAAATGGTTAGCGGCATGGTTTCAGGCAGTAACCCCCCGTACCGCTGGTTTTAATACCCTCGCAATCGAAGAGCTACGCAATGCCAGCACTGCACTGACTATGATGTTAATGTTTATTGGTGGTGGCTCGCTCAGCACCGCCAGTGGTATCAAAGTGGTAACCTTTGTGGTATTAATTTTAGCTACCTACAGCTACTTACGCCGCGATAAAGGCGTGACAGTGCTGCGCAGAGAAATTGATAAAGAAACCATTTACAAAGCATTGGCATTAACTATTATTTCAGCGGGAGTCACTTGGTTAGCTATATTTACTTTACTCTTGGTAGAAGATGCACCATTTGTTGATATTGCGTTTGAAGCGGTATCGGCAATCGGCACGGTAGGTTTATCGCGTGGGCTTACCGGTTCGTTATCGCCGATAGGTGAATTCATTATTATGTTTTTAATGTTTATAGGCCGCATTGGCCCGCTCACTATTGCTTACTTTTTAGCAAGTCCAAGAAGCAAAAAACTTCGCTATCCAAGCACCAAACTGTCTATTGGTTAACTAAAACTCGGGTAATTACCCTTTATATATCAATGAACTAATAGTATTAAAAAATGTGGGTAGTGAGGGAACATTTATGGTGTTTTGTGATCTTATGAATCGCCAAAAACAACAGAACTAAACACCATGAATGCTTCTACTATTTTGCACAATATGCTCCGCGCCGTCACCCCTAACTCTATTCATAAAGCCAGATTTAATACTTTAGTTGCTGCCGTTAAATCTCTTTTGCGCTGTCAGCAATGCACCTTGACTTCTATCGGCCGCAATTTGGATTCAAAAACAACTGAAAACATGATATTAAACGTATTGATCGACTACTCAGTAACCACGAGCTTTTGCGTGAATCGACATCGGTTTATGTTCGCTTAAGCCGTTTTGTGGTCAGTGAAAAGCATCCCGTCATTTTGGGTGATTGGAGTCATGCAGATACACAAACCAAATACTGTATTCTGCGTGCCAGCATTGCCTGTGAAGGTCGCTCTTTGACCTTATATCAGGAAAGTACATTCCGCTTTCAATATCATTGCCCTAAAGTTAAAAGCGGTTCTTAAAGATGCACAAACTGATCTTGCCGAGTGATTGCCGCCCCGTAATTGTGACGGATGCGGGCTTTAAAGTCCCCTGGCTCAAAGCCGTGCGGAACAATGGCTGGCACTATATCAGCCGGGTTCGTGGCACTGTACACTTGAAAACAGAGCAAAGTAATACGTTCATATCCTGCCAATCGCTATTCAAAAATAATCACCTTAAAAGTCAGCACCTTGGCGTGACCGAGCTGACCAAAAGTGCAAAATATCAAACTCATGCAGTGTTAGTTGGCAAGGGGCATAAGTTATTAAAAAGAGATAAAGAACGTGGTTATAAGGAGCCTTGGCTACTCGTTTTTTCACTTCCAAAAAGGCACCAATTTCTCGACAAAGTGCTCAAGCTATATGGTATGAAAATGCAGATAGAGGCAGGGTTTCGAGACCAAAAAGTGTAAGGTTCGGCTTAGGCTCAGATCTGCACAGAACGAACAAACTCAATCGATTAGACATACTTTTACTGCTTGCCACACTGGCCCATTGGTTCTCAATGATACTGGGGGCAGTGATAGACAAAGCAGGAAAGACTGGCGCTTTCCAAGCTAACTCAACCAAAAACAGACGAGTCGTGTCATGGGCATTTGTTGGGCTGAGATACTTCAAAAAACAGTCCTTTAAACTGCGGCGACGAGATTATTTAGAAGGACTCGCCTACTTCGTACAGGTGGTAGTGAAACTCAATTGGAAAAATATGGATGTGAGCGATGCAATTGAAATTTAATAATTATTTTTGGGGATCCCTTAGGCTAATCAGCATAGAACTCACGATTTACGTGCAACTTACGATACATTTCGCCTTGCGTCCCTTTTAGACGAAAAAGTTGGATTGTCACCATTCGGTGCTATGTCATTAATAATAGGCTGGATGGGACATAAAGATGAGAAAACAACTTGGCGATACCTGAACTTTATAAACCGAAGCAAGGCATCGATACATGCTGTTTGCTTTTTAGATCTGGTTATGGTTTCGGTTATTAATGAGCATGAGGATCTTTCGTGATTAACAAACCAAGTTTAAATATTGACCTTAAACTTAAATTAAATATTTATGGTGATCAATTTGTATACCCGACTTTCAAAGATTTAGATATAAAGGGTACCTAAACTTTTTGAAATGCATCGGGTATTTTGCTTAGCTGAGACAACCAAGATATTAAGTGGTATCAGGCATTCAACTTCATCTAAAGGGTTTAAGTTGAAACTTACTTCTCCATTGCTGAGCATCTTTACAAATTTATGATTAGCGCTTACCACTAGACATACAAACCTCTAAGCTAGATAAAATTAAGTAGAAAAGTGACTTAAGAACTGCTTATTCATATTAAAATACGAACAATTATTAGAAAGCTATAACACTACATAGATTTTAAGTATGTAAGCTGAACTTCTAAACCCTTACTTTTTAGCTTCTTTGGTTCATAAGAAGCGATCGAGTTTAAGTCATTAATAGAAATTTCTAATTTCTTATTTTCTATCCACTTTAATTCGATATCTGACTCACTTATCTTACCTCTTAGGTTAAAAACTCTATCAATGACATCATTATTTGTATTATCAAGCACTCGAACGAAACTAAAAAAATCTGTAGTAGCGCCACCGCAATCTTTAACTATAATTTCTGCTGTTAATGATCCATCCATAGAATCACTCTTATTATATATGTCTTCATTGCATCCATCAGATGTAAATTTTAAAATAAGCCATGTACCAATCCATACAACAAAAAATATCCATAATAAAATGGACGTTATGTGATAAATTTTTTTTATCAAAATAAAAACCTCATGCAAAAAGACTATATACTGAACATTATATAGTCTCTATTTTATTAATTAGTTCATACGTCTTGGCAAATCAACAATATGTGTAGATAAACATGCATAACATGTACCCGGACCTATATATTGATATCCACCTTGACCCCAACCACCATCAATATCTCCTGATATACCAGCACCACCAAAACTAGGGCTTGGTGAACTTTTATTATTATCGCTATGTTCGGTATCTTCACAAGAGTTATTTTTCTTTGCCGCATCAGGATCATTCTTACGGACATCATTATAAGCGTGACCTCCACTAATCGGCGCTGGATCATCGGGGTTATCTCCTTGGCCCGTCATTGCTGCCCACATCATTTTGGCTATCATCTCACCAACGTCAACTAGTTCCTGATTACTGTCTCCGAAGTTTTGATACTGCTGGACAATTGCAGCGGCCTTCAGAGTCTCGGATTCTGAGTAACCGAATACATTTGCTGCCGCTCCATAAAACCAATTTCCAAATTCAGCCGACCCTTTCATCGCATTATTATGCTTTAAATCATATGGTTGCCCAGGTGCAAACATATCACTCATAAGAAACGCTTTACTAATCTCTACTGACATCAGCATAGTAGTTAAGTACCCGAAGGCGCCCCTCTTGAAAGTCCAGCAAGTTGAGCTGCTTGTTTCATCTTTTCTATTCTTTGGAGGTGAGTATTTATGTTGAAACTACTTACACAGACACCCACTATTAACTTACGGCACACAGCCAAAAATTAACCATGATAGTTTAAGCGCTTGCTACGGAGGGAAAAGCTGTTCATTTGCAGTAATCAACCAATGTAAGCTAACAAAACTCGTCATCGCGAAGCTTTATTTATCAGCTTGGTTATCAAACTAAAAGTGAGGATACCTAAAGCATCAGCAAGTAGATCAGCGATGTCTAACGTTCTGCTAGGTATGAAGTATTGGCTTAGTTCTTCCAATAAAACGAATAGAAACACGACGCTCGAACCAATATACAAATTGTATGACAATACTGAATATGATTTTAGCTTAAACGCAAAATTAGCACCTAAAGCAAGCAAACCAAATAAACAAAAGTGCCCTACTTTATCGCCATAAGGGATACTTCTAACAAGCTCAAAGAAAATACTATGTTGCCCCGTATTAGCTTGATATATGACCCATATAATAAAGCCAAGAAAAGTAACTGACATAATAGTGATTAATTTATGCATGATTTTTTAATGTTTTTATTGAGTTACCAACCATAGCCGAATAGCGATTATGATTCAATAACTTAGTGATATGCTGTTGAAAGCAATAACGTAGACACCCACTTATAATTGTGTAACGTGAAACTACCAATTAAATGGCAACTCAGATCCCTGCAAGGTCACGCTCGGTGATGCACTCATCCGATGCCATTTCAAATTCGCGGCATACCAACGGGCGGTTTTCGTAGATTGAACACATTAAGGTATTGCGGTCGAGTGCTTGGCACCAGCCATCATCTGCGCGTTTCATCACTTCACTGCCCCATTTATCATACTCAATATAATGAAATGGCACACCAGTGTCGGTCACAATACGCACTTCTAACTGACAACAGCATGCTTGGCAATTAGCGCAAGTAACAGGCTCAGGGGCTGATGTAACATTTTTTATTGCAATGATGGTTTCATCGGGGTGAACAATCTGGGGCATAAAGGCTTACTTTTAAGAATAAGCCTCTAGCATACCTGAGTGAATTTAACGCGCCAGTAATTTCGTTTTTATTTCGCTGTAACGCTGCTGCTCACATAAGCCAAAGCCACTGAGTTGACGCACTTTGTTACGTGCAAATAACGGTACGCTCATACCCGCTAAAAAGCGACATTGGGTTTCAATACCTACATTACTTATGCCTTTACTGGCTAGGTGAGTAAGTAACTCATCAACCTTTTGATAAATTACAGCATCGTCAACAAAGCGATGCTCCAACGAATACTCAAGTGTTACGGCTTGGCCTCTACATACCGAGCAATGGCCGCATTGCTGCGGTGCTTGGTTGTCATCAAAATAACGAGCAAGGTTATAGCTCAAACATGTTTTAAGCTCGAAAAAGCGAATTAGTGCCGCAATACGCTTAATTTCAGCTTGCTCTTTATCAACAAAGTAATCGTGTAATTGCGGTGCTAATTCAGGATTATTAATTACATCGCTATGGACTTGATAAACTTGAGTAATACGTTTGGTTTCAAGGGCTATCAGGTTTTTCTCAGCTAAATAATCAAGGGCTGCAACAACCCGTTTGCGATCCACTTGAGCACCTTGCGTTAGACTATCAAAATTTAATGTACCCCATACTTTTTTAAATTGCGTATGGCTGAAGATTAAGTTTAAAAACTCTTGGCGAGCAGCATCAAAGTGATTTAGCAGCGTGGCTTTATCTTCTAAAAATTTATATTTAAAATCAGCGTAATAAGCATATAGCGGCGTTATTGCACCTTGCATTTCCAATTGTACGAGTAAGGTTTTAAGCGCTAATTGGCGGATATTACTGTCGCTCGAGAGACTGTATTCTTGCATCTCCCAGCGCTGCTGCTGATCTTGATGTTGGCGAATGTCATTTATAACATGCTCAATACCGCTAAGTTCTGGAGTATCGCCGTAAACAAAGTTTTCAACCGTGTTTAAGCCATCTAAATTAGCTAAGGTAAAACATTGTGAAGGTTGCCCGTCTCGCCCTGCACGGCCAATTTCTTGGCTGTAGTTTTCAATCGATTTTGGTAAATCATAGTGAATAACAAAGCGAATATCTGATTTATCAATCCCCATTCCAAACGCAATAGTGGCAACAACTACATTAATTTTACCCGCCATAAAGTCATCTTGAATACCATAACGCAAGGTGTCTTCAAGCCCAGCATGATAAGCAACAGCGTGTAAGCCTTGGCGGCTAAGAGCTTCAGCAACTTGCTCAGCTGTATGCTGTAAGGTCACATAAACAATACCAGGCCCTTGTTGCTCGCGTACAATATTAGCTAAGGTATTGCTCTTATCCGTTGTTTTTAAACTCAATACCGATAAATCTAAGTTAGCCCGATAAAACCCAGTTTGCACAATACACTCTGGGGCAATTGCAAAACGTTCGCTCATATCGCGTTTAACTTTTTTAGTCGCGGTTGCAGTTAACAGCAACACTAATGGAATATTAAGTTCTTCTCGGTAGCGGGGCAGCTTTAAATAATCAGGCCTAAAGTTATGACCCCATTCAGAAATACAGTGCGCTTCATCAATCACCAACATAGAAATAGCAATTTGATTAATAAATTCACGAAACCGTTCGTTTTTAAAGCGCTCAACCGACACCATTAGAATTTTCACTTTACCAGTACGCACATCGCCCATCACTGTATGACTTTGCTCTGCTGTTTGACTTGAATCTAAACTTGCCGCATAAATCCCTTTGTCATTTAAAAAGCTGATTTGATCTTTCATCAAAGCCAATAATGGCGAAACGACTAAAGTTAAATTAGGTAAATGTAAGGCAGTCAGCTGATAACATAACGACTTACCAGAGCCAGTAGGAAAGATAGCGAGTGATGATTGGTTATTTAACAGCTGCTCAATGGTCTGTTGTTGGCCTTGACGAAATTGTTTAAAACCAAAGTGCTGCTCAAGCGAGGAAAGTAGCGTTGCGCTCATAATATTCCCTTTATTAAAATTCCCTAATAAAGGAAATCATAGTTTGAAAATTCAATATTCGCCATGGTAACTTTTTTTTAGTTTAGTTTCTTGGCTGTTCCCATTAATTTTACTGACAAATCAATTAAAAAGGCGCACTATTAAAGCGTTGCTTGAAAAGGTATTTTAATGTTTTTTTCTGCTTAATACCTAAGTGTTCTCAGCCTTTTAGCCATCACAAGAGCATTTAAGTATAATTCTTTTGAGGGCAACGTAATGATAACTACACATCCTAAAATCGTGATCATCGGTGGTGGGGCTGGCGGGTTGGAGCTAGCAACGCAATTAGGACATAAACTAGGAAAGAAAAAACAAGCTGATATTCTACTCATAGATAAAAACCGCACACATATTTGGAAACCGTTACTTCATGAAGTAGCTACGGGATCTATTGATGCCGATTTAGACGGTGTAGTTTACTCAGCCCATGCTGCAAAACACCATTACCACTTTCAACTTGGTACTTTTTGTAACCTCGATAACATTAATAAAACCATTACGTTAAGTGCATTAAATGACGAGCTTGGTCATCAAATTTTGCCAGAACGTACCGTTCACTATGACTACCTAGTCATTGCCATTGGTAGCGTAAGTAACGACTTCAACACTCCTGGTATTAAAGAGCATTGCTTTTACCTTGATTCAAACCAACAGGCCGAACGTTTTCAACACGCGCTACTCGATAACTTTACTCGTCTACATCAAGACGACGACCCACAGCATGCATTAAATATTGCCATTGTTGGCGGTGGTGCAACGGGAGTCGAGCTTTCGGCTGAGCTTTACCATGTTTCTGACCTATTAAAACTATACGGCCTTACCAATATGTCGGCTAAACGCTTACATATTCACTTAATTGAAGCAGGCCCACGAATACTGCCCGCCCTACCAGATAGAATTGCTAATTCAGCAAAGCGCGAGCTATTAAAGTTAGGTGTAACCGTGCGTGAAAATACCCAAGTTAAACAAGCCACTGAACAAGGTTTTATCACCAAAGATGATGAACACATTAATGCCGATATCATGGTCTGGGCCGCGGGTGTTAAAGCCCCCGACTTTGTTAAGGAGCTAGGAATTTTTGAACTCACTCGTAATAACCAAATAATGGTCAATGATTACTTACAAAGTAACTGTGACGAGCGAATTTATGTTCTCGGTGATTGCTGCGCCTTTACCCAACAAGACGGCAAGCTCGTGCCACCGCGCGCGCAATCAGCTCACCAAATGGCACAATGTGTTGAAAAAAACCTAATCGCGACGTTACGCCAACAGCCACTGCGCGGATTTGAATATAACGACCATGGCTCATTAGTTAACTTATCGCGCTACAGTACCGTAGGCAGTTTAATGGGTAACCTCACCAGCAATAGTTTTTTCATCGAAGGACGGATCGCTCGGTTTATGTATATTTCACTGTATAGAATGCACCAACGCGCTATTCATGGCAGCGCAAAAACCTTTGCGTTGTGGATCAGCGAGAAAGTGCTACGGGTGGTAAGACCGAAAATGAAACTGCATTAAACGCTCAAAAAGATTGGTGGCGGATAAATATACCGCCACTAACTCCATTACTAGACACCCACTTAAGTTAACAACCCCCATTGCTAGCATTACAATGACACCCATTTAAAATAAAAATGCTAGTAACTAATCCACACTAAAGAATTTAAGGTAAGTGAACTCTATAATTTAATAGAAATAACGACCTAAATAGCATTAACAAAAGAGATAGTGACTGTCTGACAGCATTAATCATCACAATATTAATTGAAGCAAGTTTAGTTGTACATCAGGCTAAAAGTCACGCTAATAGCTTTTCACAGTTAGTAAGGTTTGCACGCCGTTTAAAATGCTGATGGTGGCAAAATAATTTTAGTGACTCAGGCCTTCCAACTGCACCATGAAAAACAGTCGTAAATTTACTTGTTAGTTTTAGCCAATTTTCAGTGGATATATTCACTCTTTCGAGTAAAGGGGCTAAATCATTAGATATATGGCCCGTTTTATCTGCACGTATACAACGCCCAGTTGCATCAATCAAAGTTAAATAAGAAGTCAGCTCAAAAGGTAGGCCTTTTGCTATATGTTCAGTAGTCATTCCTGAAAAGCGTAATAAATATTGAGGTTGCTTACCTACAGTGGCAGCAGCAATCCGTTTTTGAACACCTGTGAAATCTGAGCCTTCTGGAGTACCAGCAATACCCGCGCGAACTGGATTCAAATCTACATATGCCATGCATGCAAGTAACGCAGATTCATCAAGCAAAGCTTGTGACTTGAATCGCCCCTCCCAAAACCGCCCTTTACAGTTATCTCCTTTATTTGCCCGACGCGCAATATATTCGTTTAGTGAACGCATAAACCAGCTGATATCCATCAACCTTTTACGATATTGCTTAATATTATCTGAAACAGTCGCTGCCTCGGTAGAAGACAACGTATCTCCCTTAGCAAAACGTCTTGTGAGATCAGAACCTTTAAACGCTTTATGCCACCGTATAGCAATGGCTCTATCATTTATACGTTCAGCCTTTTTGCTATCAACATGCAACACTAAGTGTGTATGATTACTCATTACTGCATAAGCACAAATATCAATAAAAAAGATGGAAGCTAAACGCATTAATTTATCTTCAACCCATTGTCTTCTATGCTCGTAGGATTGACCAGTATATTTATCAACGCCACACAAATACGCTCTTCTCACGCAGCGTGATACGCAATGATAATAACGGGTGTCTACTAAACTTATCTGCCTATGTCGTGCAGTTGCCATAAAGACCTCAAAAACCATGTTCCCTTATCAATACTAGACCATTGCGCTAATGATGCAAATTCAGTTATTGCTTTGCTGGAGTAGCATGGATGTCTTTTATACTTTTTTGAAGCTTAAAGCAAGTTTATATTAGTGGGTGTCTTTTAAACTAAATATTGTCTTCAAATTTTAATATTTCCTCTGTAAATTAGGATAAACCAACTGAAAGGAATGATGCTATGACGGCTAAAACGCTGATTTTCAACTTTGATGGTACCGGCAGTGAGCCCCGTGATGCTGAGCAGTTCAGTTCTGCACATTTTAAAGAAGACGCCAGTATCTCTAATATTCTCAAGCTACACTTACTATTTGGCGGTAGCTTAAATTTAGCACCCACAACCGTGTTTAGTTCTCAACTTAGCTTTTATTATCAAGGGATTGGTACTAAAGGAAGTCGTTTAAAGCGGTTACTTAATCAAACCTTAGCACCACGTGATGATGACGTAGCCAGTATTTTAAAGCATGCGATCAACGATTTTAAGCAACACTACCAAGTAGGCGATACGGTATTACTTACTGGTTTTAGCCGCGGAGCAGCACTTGCGAGGCGTTTTGCAAAGTGCTTAGAGCCACTAATAAGCAATAGTATCTATTTGTGTGTATTTGATACCGTTGCATCCATTGGTTTATCCAAGGTTACCAAAGCCACTCGTGGCGCTGAGCATGTTATTTTTGAAAACCATACTTTAGCCACTAATATCGACCAAGCCTTGCATTGTGTCGCGCTTGATGAGAAACGTCGGGCCTTTGAACCTACACTTATCAACCACCAAACCAATGCACAAGAAGTGTGGTTTGCAGGGGCTCACTCTGATATCGGCGGTGGTTATTATCGAGATGGCTTAGCCGATATCTGCTTACGTTTTGCAATGGAATGGTTACTGGAACAGCCCCTCTCTCTTGCTTTTTTAACAAGCCAAGCAATTGATTATTCATCGCTATTTCCTGCAGGTCACAACAGCGTAATTGCGCAAGATGATATGACCATCACCCCAGATCCATTAGCATTAAGTCATCAACAAAATTACTTTTGGTTTAATCCTTTGTTTAAATTAATTGATCGCGAATGCACGGTATTAGTCGATGATGAGCAAAGTGAGTTACTACCGACTATTCATCACAGCGTTGCTAATCGTATAAATATGTTGACCAGTTATCGCCCAGAATCTATAAAGAATCTCACCTATAAACTGTTGTATGCCGATCAAAGCACGCTAAATTTTAATGGTTTATCTGCGCATATTGCGCTGCAGAACCAAAATATGTCGGTGCTGCAAATTGGCCAAAGCCAAGACGTATTGGTCTATGCCTCAGAGCAATACAATGCAACGGGGCTAATGCTTGAGCAAGGCGCAACTTATAGGTTTAGCCCTTATCCCGAGCAACTTTGGTATGACGATGGTGTAAAATGTGGGCCGCAAGGCTGGCACCGAGACAACCTGCAACTAGGGGTTAAAGAGATCCCCATGGCTTTACTTGAACCGTTTAGGCGCCTACCTCATGCCAACTGGTTCGCATTAATTGGTGCCATCGCTCATAGTGATAATGATGCATTTGAAATTGCTGATGGCGGCGACTTTAAAATGGCTCATTCAGGTGAGTTCACACCATTTGCCAATGATTTAATGCGTTTTTACGGCGCTAACGCAGGGCGGATAAAAGTTAATGTAACTCGCCTTGGGTAATTAATAGGCCGTGTAAACGGCCTATTATACCCAAGCTACCTCAAGATGCAGAATTCAGCGTTTCACAGGGGCTTAATATCAAGGCGTTACTTTGCAACAATGGCAGTCCCTTTTAAGAAGTAACAACGATGAGAGTAAGTGCCTGTGAAACGCCCAATGGGTTGGTTTAAAAGCGATTTATACTGCGTTATTGATTTTAACAATAGAACCACTATTATTTGCAATCAATGCCTTGCCTAAATCGCTTTTAATTCCAACTGAAACTTGCACCTTGAGGTGGTTTGGGTATATAAGCGGACTATTTTATTGCAAGATCAGCTTCAGCTTGTGCAAGCATTGCAAACTCTTCATCTGCACTGTGCGCGACTAGATGTTTACTACTGTAAGCAAAATAATAAATAGCACCAATCAAAAATAGCACAACTGTAAATAAAAACGCTCTAGGGTCAAACGCATACACGCCTGTTAGTGCCACCAAGGATAACACGAGTGCTATCGATGAGGTGACCACACCACCGGGAGTTTTATAAGGACGGACAAGTTCAGGTTGTTTGATGCGCAACAAAATATGGCTTAACGCCATTAACGCATAGGAAACCGTTGCTCCCACCACAGCCATTGCTAACATTAAATCACCTTCGCCACTTAACGATGCTATGAAACCAAACACTCCCGGTACAATCAATGCTCGCGCTGGCACTTTTCGTGACGTGGTAACTGACAAGTTTTTTGGAAAATATCCAGCTCTTGAAAGTGCAAATACAAGGCGACTATAACCATAAATAATCGAAAAGAACGATGCCACTAATCCCGCTAAACCAAGTATATTGACTAGGGTCGCCAAGTTTGGATTATCTGTTGCATTTAGCGCATCGACTAACGGCACCGCACTTGCCCCCATTGCACTGGCACCTGCCGCTGCAGGGATCAATACCACAACTAACAACGCGGTAAATAATAAAAACAGCATCGCACCGATGATCCCCTTTGGTACATCTTTACCAGGATCTTTCGCTTCTTCTGCCGCAAGCGGTACACCTTCAACCGCCAAAAATAACCACATTGCAAATGGTAAGGCAGCCCACACGCCATACCAGCCGAATGGCAAGAATTCAGAAGCCCCCACCGCATCAGTCATAGCTATATCAAACAAGCGGGTGACATCAAAATGGCTGATCAGTGCTAGAGCGGTGGCAATAATCGCAAAAATAGCTAAACCACTTATCACCATCATAACTTTTAGCGCTTCCCCTACTCCCGCTAAATGAATACTAATAAACACAATATAAAACAATGCATACACCCATGGGCCATTAAAACCTAACAATGCTTCAACTGCTGAGCCAATAAAAATAACAATTGCAGCGGGTGCTAATGCATATTCGATTAACACTGCCAAGCCAGTTAAATATCCACCAGCGGGGCCCATCGCTTGGCGCGCAAAACTATATCCACCACCGGATGCAGGGATCGCCGCAGACATCTCGGCCAATGATAAAACCAAGGTTAAATACATCACAGCCATTAGCACCGTAGCCACTGCAAAACCACCCCAACCGGCTTCTGCAATACCAAAATTCCAACCTGCAAAATCACCCGATATCACATACGATATGCCTAATCCAGCGAGTAAAATCCAACCTGCTGAACCTCGTTTTAACTGTCTTTTTGCAAGGTACTCTTTATTATCTGACATATTATTCTCCTGCTGTTTTTATTGTAATTAATCTATTTTCGTTGTTATTTATTCCGAGAGTAAAAAGTTTTTAGTCTGTGTTTGGTGCTCAATCACATCATCTTGGCTGCGATCTTTTAATCCAACCCCTGAGAGGTTTAAGCGCCGAGCTTCTTGTAAAAGATATAAAGTACGTTGTGCTGCGTCTTGATAAGACAGTCCAGCTGGGCGAATATTAGAAATACAGTTACGGCAAGCATCATTGAGGCCGGCCTTTGGCTGCCAGGTTAAATACAACCCTAGGCTATCTGGCGAACTTAAACCCGGGCGCTCACCAATTAAAACCACGACCACTTTGGCATTTAACAACTGTCCAATATCATCGCCAATTGCGACTCGGCCTTGCTCTACTAACGTAAATGGCGCCAAACGCCATGCTTGAGGCTGCTCATCAAGTAATACGAGTAACTGCTTAATGAAGGCGGTAGCATTTTTTTGCACCGCTAAAGACGATAAACCATCCACAATGGTAATAGCGATATCATGTTGATGTTGCGCACCAGCACTAACATTACTCATAAAATCAGTTAACTTATCGCGCGACGCTATATCCAACTTTCGGCCTAAATCAGGGCGCTGTAAATAATGACTCCTATCCAAAGCTTGACTATGTAAATGCAGCACTGATGTACCAAAAGGCTGTAACTGCTCACTTAATGCTGCGAAATCCAACGGAAAATTCACCGCATCACGCGCTTGAGCATGACTAAGCTGAAATGCCAACATCTCGTTTGTCGGTAAACTGATACCAGCCCGACCTAAGCCAATGCGAGCATCGGTGAAGCGCCGTAATTCCCGCCAAGGGTTATGCACGACTTTACCCATGTCCTTATGCTGTTTCGCTACTTTAGGCACTGCGTTTTTCATAGTGCCCCTCCGCTTAAAGTTTTTAAAGAACGCGCAAACTGAGAAGGCAAAGTGTCAGACAATATATGCTGCTTTGTATCAGTCATAATGTTCATTTTTGCTAACCATAGCTCAAACTCTGGCGCAGCACGCAGACCAAGTACTCGTCTTGCATATAGTGCGTCATGAAAAGAAGTCGTTTGATAGTTCAGCATTATGTCGTCGGAACCTGGAATGCCCATCACAAAGGAGCATCCGGCAACGCCAAGTAAAGTCAGTAAATTATCCATGTCATTTTGATCTGCTTCAGCATGATTGGTGTAACACACGTCACACCCCATAGGCACACCTAGTAATTTGGCGCAAAAGTGATCTTCAAGGCCAGCTCGGGTAATTTCTTTACCATCAAATAAATATTCAGGGCCAATAAAACCCACGACCGTATTGACTAATAGTGGTTTAAATTTGCGTGCGACAGCATAGGCACGTGTTTCGCAGGTTTGTTGATCTAAGCCATGATGGGCATTAGCAGACAAGGAACTGCCTTGCCCTGTTTCAAAATACATGATGTTGTCGCCTACAGTGCCACGCTTTAAACTAAGCGCTGCGGCTTGTGCTTCAGCAAGGGTATTTAAATTAAAGCCAAAACTAGTGTTAGTGGCTTCTGTGCCACCAATAGATTGAAAAACTAAGTCAACCGGTGCGCCAGCATTAATACATTCGATAGTATTAGTTACATGAGTCAGTACACAGCTTTGGGTTGGTATTTGATATTTTTCAATAACCTCGTCCATTAATTGCATCAATTTAATCGCTTGGGCAACATTGTCAGTGGCAGGGTTGATACCGATAACAGCATCGCCACTGCCATAAAGCAATCCATCTAAAATACTGGCAGCAATGCCATTGACGTTATCAGTAGGATGATTTGGTTGTAAACGGGTTGATAAATGCCCAGGCAAACCTATGGTGTTTCTAAATGCGGTTGTTACATGGCACTTTTTAGCCACTAAGATCAAATCTTGATTACGCATTATCTTACATACCGCTGCGGCCATCTCTGGTGTAACACCCGCTCTTATCGATGTGAGAACAGCGCTTGTGGCATGATCACTCAACAACCAATTACGAAAATCTCCCACCGTTAAATGCGCGATTGGGGAAAATGCATGGGTGTCATGTTCGTCAATAATTAAGCGCGTGATTTCATCATCTTCGTATGGGATCAAGGCCTCATTTAAAAATGTTTTTAAAGGCACTTCTGCCAAGGTCATTTGCGCAACCGCACGCTCCTCAGCGCAACTAGCACTGACCCCCGCTAAACTGTCACCAGAACGCTGGGGGGTTGCTTTAGCCATTAGTTGCGCAAGACTTTCAAATTGATATGTTTTACTTCCTAGCGTGTAACGGTACGATTTACTCATAAACTACCTTGCTGACAAAATGTGTGTTAAAGAGGTTAGGCATGGCGATTGCTTCAAATGAAATAGCATCAAATAAAACAGTAACTAAATCCATGCGACAGCTCTTTTAAGGTAGCGTATTGCATACCAAGCAACTATCAAGTTTTGGCAAACCTTACTAAACCAATAATAATCAATTAGTTATAGCGTTAATTTAATAGGGAAATTTTACTCGCAATAAATAACCAGAGGTACAATGCGCAACGATGCAACATAATTTACCGACTAACGCACCAACGAAGTGCACTTTAACAACGACAGATGTGGATCAGCAGGCGGATAATCTGACTAATTGGCAGCAAAAGTACGACCAAGTCAGTGATGGCTGCTTTTATGGCTGTATTGATGAAGTCGCTTTTAATGACTTGCAAGTATTTAAAGAGTTTACTCAGCGTGCGTTACGACAACAGTGTAAAGTGTGGCCTAATGCGTTATGGCTTGGTATTCCTGCACATTCGCAACAGAGTAAAATAAATGGTCTCAGCATCGCTGAAAATCAACTGATGTGCCGGCCAAGTGATTGTAATTTTGAGCTGATCACCCCTGAGCAGTTTAATATTTATGGCATGGTGATCAACCAAGATGCATTGCAGCAAATTGCCCAGCAACAAGGACTGTCACTATTAGGAATAACTAACCAAGGTTCACCTCGTATAACCACATCACATCAAGCCGTGATCCGCGCTCGACAATGCATTGAACAGGTAATTTATGCTCACGGCTGCGGTGCCAGTGCAGCTCTACAGCATGATATTTTATTGAACTTGGTACTGCAGCTATTACAATCAAAGCAGCCGCAGCAAAAAGTAACCCCCAGCTATAAGCACCGTAAACTGGTTGTCGATAGAGCTAAAGAATTTATTGTTAATCACCCTGATAATGTGGTGACTATTACTCAATTGTGTGAATTTACATATGTATGTCGACGTACCTTGCAATACAGTTTTGAAACGATTTTAGGCATTAACCCGCTGCGGTTTTTACGTATCACCCGGCTTAACCAAATTCGCCGTGAATTGAGTGATCCGCAAATAAATAAGCCTATTGCTACGGTTGCAGCTAACTGGGGTTTTTGGCACCCTGGGCAGTTTGCTAAAGACTATAAACAACTATTTGGCGAAAACCCTTCACAGACACTTAAACGTGCTCAGCTCTTTGGCCGTGAAAATTTATAATTTAAGCGTATAGCTGGCTATAATTTTTTCAATCTCAGCTTGCACATTAATAATCGCGCTGTTAATTGCGTGCATGTTTTCAATCGTGACTGTTTTTTTACTGAGCATAAAATGAATTGGATTATCGTGAATAACATAAGGGTGCAGTGTAATACCGGTGATTTCCTCTTGCCTGATAAGATACTGGCCTGATATTTCATCGTCTATCATAAAATCGACCCGTTTTGCTTTTAACATATGCAGCCGGTGCGAGAGCAGAGGCACGCGAACAATTGACTCTCTGTTGTCACTCGTTTGGCTTAATTGTTCAAACTCTTTACCGTAATAGCCACCATTATTAACCGCTATAGTTTTATTTTTTGCTAATAATTCAGCTAAACTGTGTGTTAAGTATCTGGGATCTTCATACCAAAACAACCGCATTCTTTCACGTCTGTAAGGCGTTGAAAAATGACTATATTGCGCTCTTTGTTGGGTAAAGCTGGCAGCAGATAATACATCAACGCGCCCTTTTTCTAGCTCAACTAAGCCACGTTTTGAGGTTGGAAAGCGTACAAAATAACTGCAAAAACCAGCTTCTGTTAACACTAATCGGCTAATATCAATATCTATCCCAGTCAGAGCCTGATCGCCATCAAAAACAAAAGGTGGCCAAGGTAACACAACGCCTACACGTAGCGTTTTTTCACAACTAGCCGCGACTGGGCTTAATAATACGAGTAGTAAATATAGATACTTGATAAATACAACCTGATTACTTAATGAAAGGTGTTTTTATAGTATGGGACATCCCTTGCAAAAAACAAAAAAAGCAGCTCGAAAGCTGCTTTAAAATCGGAGTGTCACGTTAACTTAAGGCCTAAGAGTAGGCTTAGGCGCACAATTAAATTAAAGTAATTTCCATACATCCGCTGTACCTGGCTCATTTCCTTGAGTCCACCATTTAGCTTGATATGTTGCACCCTGATGCGTTACTTCATCACCTGTATTGTAAACTGCAGCTGATTGCCATACTACGCTACCCGTTTCGTCTGTAGCTTGTGTTGTCGCTTCCCATACTCCGCCTAAATCAGGACGATCACCTTGTGTCCACCACTTAGCTTTGTATGTTACACCGTTATAAACAACCGTATCGCCACCAACATATACTTGGCTCGCATCCCATGTGCCGGTAGGAGGCGTTGTAGTATCAGCATCTGTGACGGTTACAGTAAAGCTTTGCGTTGCTGTAAACTCGCCATCACTAACCGCAACAGAAACAGTCAGGTTAGTATCTGCATCAACTGCGCCTGCCATTAAGCTTACATTCGCACCGCTGCCAGTTAATGTAAGGCCTGCAGGTACATTCCATGTGTAAGTCAGTGCATCATTTTGTGCATCAGTTGCTACTACAGCGACACTCGCTGATGTACCTTCTTCAATCGCGATATCAGCAAGTGCATCAACTACAGGAGCCGTGTTGTCGCCACCTGAATTAGGAGCAATAACATTAACTACCACGTTTTTGCTTACAGTCGCTTTACCATCAGTAACGCTAACTGTTGCCGTAAACTGGCTATCTTGTGTTACAGCAGGTGCTGTAATTGCAAGCGTGTTTGTTGCCCCGCCAGATACGGTAAGCTCTGCTGCTGCAGTCCAAGAGAATGTGAGTGCATCGTTATCAGCATCTGTTGCCGTTGCACTGACTGACACTGATTCACCAGCATTAACTGTCACTGAGCTTTGTACGCTTAACACTGGCTTTTGGTTAATTGGTTGAACAACACCACCTAAACCATCGTGCATCGCATTTAGAATATCGCCATTATCAGCATCGATTTCCCACGCAAATAAACCACCTAGGTTATGCTGATTAACGTAAGCACCTTTAGCAAGTACTGATTCACGGCTATCATATGTGATTAGTTTACCGGTTGAACGATTCCAAACATACGCAGCTTGTGCTTGGTCATCGTAACCTACTTCAAAACCATTTACGCCAGTGCCAGATGCACCAATCATATGCGTTTTAATACCTTTATAATCAATAACACCGTCTTCCCACACACCTTGCGCAGTTGAGCCTGTTAACGGACCAGAACCAGTTGCAGTCATTGGGTTACCGTCAATAGTTGTGCCTGTTGGGTAAACGCCTTCCCAACCACGGCCATACATAGCGGCACCAACAACGATTTTCTTCGATGGTACATTTTGCGCTAGTAATAATTGTACTGCGTTATCAGTGGTATATGCAGGGCCTTTACGTGGCTCGCCATTTTCATCAACACCTGTACCATTACATTGGCCTGCGCTCATGTGCTCACCACAATAAAGCGCAGTTTGGTGACCCGTCACGCCGCTCCATGCACCATAGAAGTCATAAGTCATGGCAAAGATGTAATCCATGTATTGACTAGCTGCTTGATAGTCAACATCTTCAATTTTATCGTAACCTGCACCAATCGCTGATGTTAGCTCGTAAGTACGGCCTGTTTCAGCTTCAAGTTTATCAAGCATCGCACGAAGTTCTTGCATTAGAGCAACATACGCAGGGCCATCATTCACTGGGTCGCCAATATCTGGGTTCGGGCCATCGCCACCTGGGAATTCCCAATCGATATCAACACCATCGTAAAATTTCCACGTTCTTAAGAACTCTTCCATTGAAGCAACAAACGTATCGCGGTTTGCTTTATTAGTAAACCCACCAAATGGGTCTGATAATGTCCAGCCGCCCACTGACGGTAAAATTTTCAGATCAGGGTAACGCTGTTTAAGCGCCATTAACTGTGAGTAAGTACCACGGATTGGATCGTTCGCGTCCACACCTGGTAATGCTTTTTGTACAGCAGCCCAAGGATCGTGAATAACCACTTCATAATCAGCAGAGCCTGCACAGGCTGTTTCAAGCGCACGCTTAGGGCCACCTGATAATGATGCATTTTCACCACAAATTGGAATAAAGCCATATAGAATGTGGCTTAAGTTTTGTGCAGGCATATTCGTTACGTCATAATCACGACCGTAAATACCCCATTCCACAAAATAAGCACCCGTGACTAACCCTTGCTTAATACCAATATCACGGTTATTAGGATCATAATCCATCGGCAATGGCGCTAAATGGCCACCGTCTGTATCAGCGATAACAATTGCCTTACCTTCACTGCGCGCGCAGGTAGTGCCGCCTTCACATAGCTCAACATACATAGTATGACGACCCGCTTTATCATACGGGAACGAAATGGTGCCTGTTTTTGCTCCAGCAGCAAGTGGGCCTTCGTTTACTAACATATCGTCAAAGTAAACTTTATAGCTATCACCGCCGTCGCCGCTCCAAGCACTCCATTTTATGTTAATGCTAACCTGCTCTACACGTGTAACAAGTTGCTTATAAGAACCATTACCTTCAAGGTCTACCTCAACAAATGAATATTGTTGTGGTTCCCAGCTGATGCTTGGAGTAGATGGTGCAGCAGATACTGAACTGGCAAATAAAGCAACACCAATGGCTGCGGTTAACTGTTTGATATTCATATTTCTCTCTTATCCATTATTAATGTAATTATTTAATAAGTTTGAACTACAAAACTTAGGCTTCTAATTAAAGTTTCGTCCATACATTGGCTTGTCCAGGTGTATCACCTTGAGTCCACCATTTAGCGCTATAGCGCTGTCCTTGATACGTTACTTCGGCACCAGCTTGATAC
Organism: Pseudoalteromonas sp.; assembly: GCF_036960685.1. Taxonomy (GTDB): domain Bacteria; phylum Pseudomonadota; class Gammaproteobacteria; order Enterobacterales; family Alteromonadaceae; genus Pseudoalteromonas. Next base: position 239,291 of record NZ_JBALXK010000004.1, read on the forward strand.
GCTTTGCCTTTACTCCAGTCATTACTTACGTCTGAAGTCGATGTTCCTTGCCACGCATTAGAGACGTCAGGTTGTTCGCCTTGACTCCACCATTTAGCGGTGTAAACAACACCTTGAAAACTTGCTTGATCACCTGCCTGATAAACCGCACTGCTACTCCAAGGCGCAATAACAGGATCAGTGATAACGCTGTCATTTACGGTAACAGTAAAACTGGTTTCAGTACTTAATTGACCATCCGATACCGACACTGAAACGGTGTAATCTGTATTAGTCGATACTTCAGGAGCAGTAATTACAATATTGGCATCGCCGCCAGTGAAACTCAGTGGCGAAGGCACTGACCAGCTGTAAGTCAATTGTGTTTGCTCATCATCAAATGCATGTAGATGCAAAGTGGTGCTGCTGTTTTCATCCACCACTAAATTATCTGGTGTATGTACGATAGGAGCTGTATTACTCGGCGCTGCTTGTACACTTAATGTGTAGGTGTAGTTTGCATTACTGCTATAAACTTGATTAGTTAGTACATCACTGCCATTAAATACCACTTCACCGGCTTGATTTTGCACACCAATTTGCACTAAGTGGGCGTAATCTAAGTTCAGTTGTGCAGCGAGTACTGGTTGCCAATTGGCTTGGTTTTCAGTCGTGATTTTTAACTGCTGATTAATCACTTCTTGGCCATTTTCATCAAATAAACGTGCCCAAACGCTCTCACCGGCAATTGCATCTTGTCCTTGGCGGACAAAATAACCCACGCTTGTCCACACACTGGGATCAGTTGGGCCGGCGTCAGTCACAATGGTAATATCGCTACAGTTGTAAAAGCCTTCACCCACCACATCGTTACGTTGCCAGCGGCTATACAAAATGGCATCGCCGCTGCGCCCTTGTGGGATAGCAACACTCATTTCGTAATAGCGTTTTCCATCTGTATCTTTAATCACTTCAATATTGTCATGATCTTGAACCAGCTCTAGATCAGCCCATGTCAATACATCGGTTGCCGTATTAAAACTGGGTTTGGTTAAGTAAAACTTCCAAAAGCTTGGGTTATGCGGCGTTGCTGCAAGGTAGCGAATTTGAATATCACCATTGGCATTAGGCACCACGTCACTACGTTGCCAATGCGGCGAAGGTAAATCCATACCGCGTTTCGCATTGTCACCACCGGCGCATAAAGAGCCATTAGGTACACTAGCCTCTACTGCCGCTTGATTTAAATAGTCTGGCGTATTAACTGAAAATTCAATATCTTGCACAAACTGTACTGTGCCAGATTCTAAAAATGCAGCTCGACATGCAAGGTTTGGGATATTCGTACCATCTTCAGGCCACCAATATCCGCCATCAGCTTGGCAAAATGCTTGGCGGGCTTTGGGACTGTCCATATAACCGTGTGCGTTTACATCTGTAGGCATTAGCGTTAGTAACACGCTACTTGCTACTGCTGAAAGCGACAGTGTTTTTAATTTAATTGATGTCATTGTGTTGTCCTTAAAAACGCAAATTTAGGGGTAATTCAATACCCCTATTTTGTTAATTACTTACAAGCTGCAACTCTTCGTCCAATCAGCCGTCGTACCTGGCTCTGAACTTGTCCACCACTTCGCTTTATAAACCGCGTTGTTATGAACCATTAAGTCACCACCTGTGGCATGACTTGGATTGCCAGCCCAATCTGTTTGTGGGAAGTTTGGATAAACAGCTATTGCAGTAACGGCTACACCTTCACACGTGCCTGAGGTATCGCCACCACCATTACCAGTGCCGGGATCTGTTGTGTTACCACCACCAGTTGTACCGTCTGGAAGTTGTGGATACTCAAATTTGAATGCGTAAACTTTGCCGTCTTTTTCGATAGTAAAGTTACTAGGGCCTGTAATTGGCATGTAATACATCACTTGTGCATTGACTGTTTTACCTGCGCTGAAGTCTTTTGGCTGGCCGCCCCACTCATTGTTAAGTGTGATTGAAAAACGGTGGAATTCGTTCTCATAACCACCCACATTATTACCCGCAGCATTAGAGCCATCCGCATCTACTGCCATGCCTAATTTTTCCTGGGCATTCCAATTAGATTTGAAAATTGCAGAAGTCGATACCGGCACATCAAATGAGATTTTCGCACCACTTAAATCAAGGCTAGAGTTATTAGTAAACGCAAAGGTCGGACTAATTGGGTAGTTATCATCGCCAATTGGGAAGTCTTTGGCTGCAAACGTTACATCAACAGCTTCCGTTGGTACTACAAAGTTTGGGTTACCTGGATGGGTGTCATACGCCACACCGCTTTGGTTAAACTTGTCATATGCGAGCGTCGTTAAAGTAGAGCCCATAAAGTACTCACCTTTTGCCGCGTCAAAATCATAGTCACCAGCAAGTTCCCAGAACATGATGCCACCAAGACCATTGTTGATCACATAGTCAAGTTTTGTTGCCATTGACTGTTCATCTTCAATCGATAGGAATACTTTTTTCTCTGCATTCCATAACCACGGTGCAACTGCAACATCATCGTAATGACGAGTATATGTACCCGTTAATTGATCATCTGGATCGGTATCAGGTGTTAAACCATAAACACCTAAGTACGAACCAACAATGCCATTTTCAAGATTTTTAACATGCCATAATGGGTTTGAACCTGCTGGCATCTCTTGCCCTGCATCGTTCTTATCATGCCAAAGGTTATCAATCCCTAGTGCACCATTACCACATTTGTTCTTTTCGCCAACGCCAGTACCTTTAGCACATTCAGCTTGATTTGGTAGTGCTGCTTGGCCCCACAAACCATTCGTGCCACCGCTTACGTCTTTAAAACCACGAGTATAATAAGGAAGGCCAATATTAATACGCCCAGCAGATACTGCACCACGGAAGTAACGTACTGCCCAATCGGTATTTAAATAGCCAATACCTTCAAATTCAGCCGTCGAATACACACCCCATTGTGCCAGCTCAGAGTCTAAACCTGTGTCAAACAAGGCAGCATTGTGACCAACATGTGAGTTCCATGCACCATGTAAGTCGTAAGACATGATGTTTACGTAATCTAAGTATTTAACTGTTTGGAATGTTTCCATTCCACGTAGTAGGTAGCCTGAAGATGGCGATGCAATCGTAAGTAGGTAATGTTTACCAGCGGCTTCACCGGCACGATCTAGTTCTTCACGAAGCTTTTTCATCAACACTTGGTAAGACGCGTTTAAACCAGCGCGACGTGCATTTGAAATTGGGAAATCATCAGGATGACCTGAGTCTTTCATTGACGATGGATATTCATAATCGATATCAACACCGTCAAAACCATATTTTTCAATGAATTCAACAGAGCTTTTTGCAAATGCATCAATGCCAGCTTGGTTTACTGAGCCATCGGCATTGGTTGTCATAGTATAAAAACCACCACTTTCAACACGGCCCGTTTCATCAAAGTAACCACCGGTTTCCGCCCAACCACCAACAGAAACTAATGTTTTTACATGAGGATGTTGTTTTTTAAATTTATTTAATAGATTGAAGTGACCTTTATAAGCGAAGCTTGGGTCCATTTCTGCGCCTGTGACACCTGGCCATTCCATATTGGTAGCGGGGTTGCCTGCGGCATTAGGATCACCGATTGACACTTTATTATTGGCATCTACGTGGGCAAATGCATAATTGATGTGGGTAATTTTATCCCATGGAATATCGTTTACTAAGTAGCTAGGTTGACCATTTGCGCCATTGCGCCAGCTAGTAAAGTAACCAATCACACGACGAGGATGATCAGCCCCCATGATCTCACGACCATTGCTGTCATACACTGTACAATATGGTGTATTGACGCCCGGTGTTTGATATAAACCTTGTGGACGACAATCAGTGCCAGTGACTGGTCCGGTGTTTTCGTCAACCACAGTAAGCACTTTCGATACTTGCGCTGTTGCGCCTTCGTTATCAGTTACCGTTAACGTAAAGGTCGCTTGACCAAGTGCGGTTGCTTGCCATGCGTAGCTACTAGATGCCGTACTTGCTTGATGTACATCAATGCCATTAGCTGCAAAGCTTAATCCTGTTACTTGACCATCGCTATCAGTACCTGATAACGCAAATACCACTTGAGAGCCAACAATCAATTGATCTGGCAAAGTGCTAAATGAGATAGACGGCACAGGTGCTTGATTAACTGGATCTACTACAACCTCAGTCACGCTGACGGTGTTTACCACTGGTGTTGATATAGCGCCTTTATCATCCGTTGCAACTGCACTGATCTGATGCAAACCCGCCACAGCCTGCCAGTTCGTTGTAAACGGTGTCGAGCTATCAACAGCGACAGAATTTCCATCAACAAAAAACTCAACAGATGCAACAGTGCCATCAGCATCAGTTGCTTGCGCAGTAATGACAACGCTGTCTTTATCATTAAATAAAGAATTGTTATCAGGTGTTAACGAAGTGATTACTGGCACTTGGTTTTCTGTGACAGCGCTGTCACAAGCACCCAAAAGTTTCCACTCTTGGTATTGACCAGCATTTTCTACCGGATTTGACTGTGTCCACCACTTAGCTTCATACGCGCTGTCTTGTGCTTGAACTTGGCTACCACCAGTGTGTGTTTGGCCTGCTTGCCATTGCGTTAACGCACTGCAATCAACAGCCGCATGCGCACTTAAGCCTACAAAACTTAGTGACAATGCACTTAGCTTAAACGCATTTTTTATTATCATTTGTGAGCTCATCAGCTCCTCCGCCCAGGGTTAAATATAACATTAATTTTACAATTCAGTTTTAAAAGTACCACAGTTTCCACGCACGTCAACTTAATTTAAACAGTCTAAGTATCAATAAAAGGTATTTTAATAGCAAAAAACAACTACAAAACTACTATTAACTAGCTATTTATTATTAAAGAAAAACGCCTAGTGTAAAGAATGGGTAATTTCGCATATAAAACATGAACACAAGGTTAATTTATGGTTAAAACATTAAAGACGAGTATTTAAGCGGCGAGCAGCCCTTTTACGGGAACGTAAAGTGCAGTGAAAATGAATAAAAATTAAAAATTATGGGCTATATAACCGCAAAACCCCGCTTAGAAAAAAATTATCTAAGCGGGGTTTTGGTAAAAACTAACGAGCTTGCTATTTTTGTAAAAAACTCAAAAGCCCTATTTGATCACAGCTTGATTAAGCAGCGATTAAATAGGACTCTTGTCCTGAATGTTTTTGGTTACGCTTGTATGCGCCTTTACCTTTTTTAGCCTGTACAACTTGTGGTTTAAAAATTTTCGATGTAACCAATGCCGCTAATGCATTGTCACGAATAATACCTCGACCTGTATCTACCGATGAAGTCGATTTAGTCACTTTAGAACGATGTTTGCTCATTTTATTTCCTCTTTAAAAGTATCGCGATTGTATGCTTGCTAATTAAAAATACAAGTAGTTTTAATAAAAAAAGCCCGCATCGGAGCGGGCTTAAAAATATCACTCAACTTAAAAACTAAAGCTAACTTTAGCGTAATAAGCCATGCCATCAAAGCCATATGGCAGGGCTCTAACTGGATATTTAAAACCTTGATTTGTAATGAAATCTAGCACTTCGTCTTCACCAAGTTCATCAGGCGTGACATCAAATAAGTTATCCACACCAACATTTAATGTTAGTGACTCTGTAAGCTGATAACCAAAATTAACGTCAACTAACACCGCAGATTCAACCACACTGGTATCTTTAAACTCACCGGTTGGTGAAAGCTCATCTGGTAAACCAATGTGGTCATTACCAAAGTACTTAACGTCTGTTTTACCAAAGTAGTTAAAACGCAGCATGGCGCTCATTGCATCACGTTCGTAATCAAATGTCAGTGTGCCGCGCTCTCCTGGCTGACCATCGGTTAAAAAGCTACGCTGAATATCATCTAAAGCAATATTTTCTGGGATCCCAGCAGGTGCATTTACATTATCAATCTTAGTGCTATTTAAATTCCCAGCAAACGTCGCCGAGAAACTACCGTCATACAGATCAGTACGATATGAAGCGATAATATCAACACCCTTGGTTGTTGAATCTACTGAGTTTGAGAAGTATGCCGCTTGATCAGCGCCTGTTTCAGCTAATGCAGCCACTGCCGCAGGGCTAAACGCCACGTCACTTGCTGATAAGAAGCTGCCTAAAGTAATGCGATCTTTAATTGCGGTATGGTAAAAATCAACAGTCAGTGATAACTCGCTACTTACATCATAAACAAAACCAAAGCTAAGGTTTTCAGAGCTTTCCAGCTGTAAGCTTTCTACACCCAGCGCCACAGGAAAAGCGGATCCAGAAGTGGCTATAAATGATTGTTCCAGTACGCCACCAGCGCCTAAATTAGTGGTATAAGCTGTGTAAGCACTTTGTTGGAGTGAAGGCGCTCTGAAGCCCGTTGATACTGCACCACGAATAGCAAAGTCATCATTAAATTCATAACGAGAAGCAAGCTTACCAATTAAATCATCCCCCGCATCAGAGAAGTCTTCATAACGCATCGCTGCACTAATATTCCACGCATCAGTAAGCATGGTTTCTGCATCAACATAAAATGCGTAGCTATCACGACTCTGTTTATTAGACGCTTCAGGTCTTAAACCGTTATAAGCCTGAAAGCCGCATTCAGCAAACTGGCTTGGATCGTTCACCGCAGGGTAAGATGTATCCATATTAGCTAAACCACAAGCATAAGAGGCTTCTTCGCCGGGTACTATTTGGTAATTTTCTTTACGGTACTCTGCGCCAAATGACAGATAAATAGGTTCACTGCGGCCTATATCAATAATGCCATTAATATCAGCATTCACTGTGGTTTGATCAAACCTAAAGCCACCCGAGTAACCGCCATTAGGGCCTGAATTTGCGACAATATCAGCATCACTTGCACTAGGGTTATTCGCTACATACTCTGCTGCATAAGAAGCATTAATGGTATTACGTGAAGTAAAATCATATTGGTTTTCACCGTATACCGCGGATACATCGTAGCCCCAGTCAGTGTTTATCTCACCCTTAACACCTAATGCGAGCGAAATATCCTGCGCTTCGTTATAAATACGTGGTAAAAAGCCATCACCATATACTTGCGTTACATTCTTGCTGGCTTGATCAAAGTTACGATAAAAACCGTTACCCAATGCGGTGCGTTCAGAATAGCCACCAAATGAATAAAGTTCAGTCGCGCCCATTGGTAATGACATATTGTAAAACAATGAGGTAAATTCACTTTCAGAATTCCCCTGTCCCCAACGCACATCGTCAGACAAAGTGCCATACGGTACATCAACCGAGCCGCCAATATCACGCTCAGCACGGTTAGTGCCATCAGCATCACGATATTCCGCAGAAAAATTAATAAAGCCGCCTTCATCACCTAAATCAAAACCACGGTTTAAACCCATCGATACCGTGTCACCGTCGCCCTCACCTGTACTGCCGGCTTGCACATAACCCGTTGTTACTCCGGTTGAATCATTTAACGATAAGTTAATTACCCCAGCAATGGCATCTGAGCCATATTGCGCCGCAGCGCCATCGCGCAATACTTCCACGCCTTTAAGTGCAGATAATGGAATGGCATTCATATCAGTACCCGCAGCCCCTGCGCCCACAGTACCCACTAAGCCAAAAATAGACTGATTATGACGACGTTTGCCATTAACCAACACTAAGGTTTGATCCGGTTGTAAGCCGCGTAACGTTGCTGGGCGAAATAAATCTGAGCCATCAGATACTTGTGTACGAGAAAAGTTAAACGACGGTGCTGTTGCTTGCAGACTTTGGCCAAGCTCAGTAAAGCCGCCTTTATTTAGGGTATCTGCATCAATTAAATCAATCGGCGATGATGATTCTGTGGCTGTACGGTTAGAGACCCGCGAGCCTAACACGGAAATTTGTTCTATATTTTTTTCTGCTTGAACCTGTGCTTGCTCAGCAAAAACAGCTGAGCTACTAAATGCAAGCCCGACGGCAATAGCCAATGTATTTAAACGAAGTGTTGTCATGTGTGTTCGACCCTGTTGACTCTTTACTTGCTGTAGCAAGCAAAGAATACTTAAAAATTATAAATGTCTGAGCGTTATTCACAAAAATAACGTCATGGCAAACATCCTAGCAACATACGTATACAAAAAGAAACATATTTAACTACGAAAACGGTAGAAATATGCAAAAATTAGCTAATTTCCATCCCAAAAAACACCTTTGATTGAAATTTAAACAAAAAAAAGCATGATTATTCAAATCATGCTCATTATTAAAATATTGTAATTTGTTAATTAGCGTTCAAGATCAGCCTTCTTCTTCCCACAGCGCTAACTTTTCATCTTCAAGCATTAATGCCATTGATGCAATACTGGTTAAGCTTTCATCCAATCCCTTATAAAGTAATGGGAAGCCAGTGCGCAGCTGCTCAGGTTCTGGGTGTTCTTTAATTGTATCTGGCCACATCGCAAAGGTCGCCAGTAAATTTAAGGTCGCTTCAAAGTTATCGATAAACAGTTGCCCATCAGCTTGATTTGCAACTTGTTGTTTGTCTGCACTTAATAAAAAGCCAAAATCACTTTGCCACACTTCTTGGTTAACCATATATGCGGCTAAATAACCCACACACCACTGTTGTAGTTGCTCACTTGGCGCTTTAGCATCATCTGCATGAGGATAAATAGTACTCAGTAAGTGCTGCTGTGCTACCTGCGCTTCGGTGACATTATCCAATAAGGTGATCATTGCCTCGTGTTCAGCAGAGCCGGTCATTAAACAGGTATAAATAGGATCATTTTTATCAGCAATGTAATTTGCAATTTCTGACTCGCCATAAAACTCCGAGCACGCTAATAAACCGCTAATAAAGCCAATTACGCTGTCAGTGCTTACCACTTTTAATTCAGGGTGCTGACTTAAATAATCACTAAGAACCAATGTACTTTTTTCATTAAGCATTATTCACCCTCAGGTCGTTGTTATTCATTTATTGCTACATTATCTAACAATTGCTTATTTTAAAAGCAAATTATTCGTGTCTTAAAATTGGGAAAAAACAATGTATCTGTGTGCCTTGCCCTTGCAAGCTATCAATTTTAATTACCCCTTGGTGATCATGAACCATGCCATACACTAAAGTCATCCCCATTCCAGTGCCTGTGCCAACTGGCTTAGTAGTAAAAAATGGATCAAAAATATGTGCTTTTACATGCTCACTCATACCGCAACCATTGTCACTGACGGTAATACATATTTGCTGCTCAATAAAAGCCACTGTCACAGTAATTTTTGCTTGAATATCATCACTTAACCCATCGCAGGCATGCTTGGCATTAATTAGTAAATTCACCATCACTTGATTAATTGCTGCTAAGTTACACCATGCCATTGGAATGGGTTGATAATGACAAACAACCTCACATTTACTCAATTGATTTGAAAGTAATTTAACAGCATTTTTTACTGCATCCGTCATATCTGCCAGTTGCTTTTCATTATCTTTTGGTCGAGCAAAATTGAGTAGGTTGCGAACAATGACATTTATCCGTCTTAATCCCTCACTACTATCTTCAACGAGTTCTTGAATTTCGTTGCTCATCGCAGTAAACGACTGTGTTTTTTGTAATTGCTGTAATGTGTCTTTTAGCTGCGCTGCGCTGAGCTTATCCGATGCAAACTGCTCATTTAAAAATAGCAACTTGTCGACCGTTAATCGTGTACTTTGTAAGCATTCAATGTTACTCATTGCATACGCTAGCGGGTTATTGATTTCATGGGCAATACCTGCCGACAAAGTACCTAACGTGGCCATTTTTTCAGCTTGAATAAACAACTGTTGCTGATGCTCAAAATCTGCGGCTTTTTTTACCAACTCCTCATTTAAAGCATATAAAACCCGGCTTTTATCCTCAATTAACTGCTCCGCTTGGATCCGCGCAGCACGCTCACGAAGATACGCTTGTTTATAAACATCGTTATTGCTGGGCATTTTTAAGCAACGGTTTATAGTAAATATCTAATACACAGGCCTCATCACCGCGATGTTGGCATTTCGGGTGCTCAATTTTAACGCTCATATTAAAATACTCTGCCGCTCCGTAAATAAGTCCCTCAGCCAAAATACATAGCCGCCGAGGTGAGCTATAGTGCATTTCTATATGACCTGCACTAATCATCATACAACGCATAATAGGTAAGTTAGCGCCTTGATGTAGCTTATTTACCTCTTTGTGGATCACATTATTTATATTTAAAATTAACGCTTCAAAATGCTGAAGTCGACTAACAACAACATGATAATGCTGCATTAAATGAGAAAACAAATGACGACCAAAGACACTCAATACAACGGCTGGTTCAAGTTGCAACTCCTCACAAATATCTGCAACTAATGCATTTAGCTCTGCATCAGGGTAATTATTAACAGACAGATAACAGCGCCCCTCAGGCGTATTTTTAGCCAGCAAGGCATTCCAATATCCCATGTCTCTGTGCTGTAAAACCAAGCTCTCTAACGCCTGAAAAATACTACCCTTCATCTATTTTGTAGCTCTTTTTATTATACGAAATTGTAATAATACTGGATGGCTCACTGAACAAGCTCTAAATAAGTCCATAAGAGACGCTGCAGCAATAATCATTATTTTGCTGCATCAAGGGTCAACTTTCGCTTTACGCAACATGCCTTGTATCTATTTTGTAAAAACAGTACTTTTTATAAAACTAGCACAATTTATTTTTTTCACACGTTTTCATTAGCATAAACACACGCTATGTTTAAAGTGTATATAAATAAAGGAGTTGTTTTTGTGGATAAATCAGCGGTGCATATTCTCTGTGTTGACGATGACGAAATAGTCCTTCGCTCATTATCGCGACTACTCAAAGGGCAACAATACCATGTCGCAACATTCGTAGATCCTCTCACGGCATTAGAGCAGGTCAAACAACACGAGTTTGCGGTGATCATCAGTGATATGCGAATGCCGAAAATGGATGGCGCAGAGTTTTTTAATCAAGCTAAAAAATTGGCACCAGACTCACAACGAATTTTAGTCACCGGTTTTTCTGACATAGACACCACCCTAAGCGCTATCAATAAAGGGCAGATCCATGGCTTTATCCAAAAACCTTGGCAAAACAACTTACTATTAAGCACCGTTACTGACAGTATTGAAAAATACCAATTGAAAAAACACAATCAAGCGTTGCAACAACAGATCAATGCGCAAAACATCGCTTTAAAAGAGCTTAATAATTCACTAGAGCTGCGCGTCGAAAAACGCACAAAGCAAATTAAACAAGTACTTAAACAACTCGAAATCGCCAATGCCAGTGAAAAAAATGAACACCGTTCAACTGTTGAATTACTGTATAACTTTATTAATGCCAATCCTTATTTAGACGGCACCAAAGCAGAAAATATCGCCAATACATGCACACAAATAGCTAAACAGTTACAGCTACCGCAAAAAAATATCGATATGGCCGCGATGGCGGGCTATCTCGCGCAAATTGGTTTACTAGCAATGGACCCGCAACTATATGAGCATCCTTTCCATGACCTGAGCGAGCAACAACGCAAACGCTATTACACTCATCCAAGTACAGCGCAATTAATGCTGATGCCCGCAACTCATTTACACGATGTGTCGGACGCCATTTATCATCAATACGAGCATTATAATGGTAATGGCTTGCCTAAAGGACTCAAAGGCAATGATATTCCACTTAGCGCCATGATCCTTGCCTTATCGCGTGATTATTGGGATGCCTATGAGCAATGTCAGCAAACAGATGCTGAAAAACACCAACATGCTTTAGACACGGTCACGCAATTCAGTGGTGCTTATTACCATCCAAAATTAGTTCGTGCTTTAACGCAATGTAAGATCAAATGTATAAAGCAACAATCCAAAGTCGGCTCAATGCAAATCATCTCGGCACAACAGCTGGCAGTGAACATGGTGTTAGGCCATGCTTTACATAGCCATAACGGTATAATGTTGCTGCCAAAAGGGCATCTTTTTAGTGTTAAATCGATAGAGAAACTGCAACAGCTTGAAGCTAAAAAACCGTCTCCATTTCGGATCATGATCAAATCATCATAAATCAGTGATCCTATTTAGCCTTTCATTCGTTACAATAGCCTAATAATATACATGGAATATTTTCCATAACTGGCTATTTTTCTTTAGGAGTAGTGTGTGTCGCGATTTTCAGCCGTTACTGATAACCCTCATGATCAGCGTTTTCATCAAAAAACAGGCGTTTTACTGACCAACTTAGGTAGTCCAGATGCCCCCACGGCAAAAGCACTACGTATTTATTTAAGGGAATTTTTATCCGACCCGCGCATTGTTGAGATCCCACGTTTAGTTTGGATGATCATTTTACATGGCATTATTTTACGTGTTCGTCCTAAGCGTTCGGCAAAACTATACCAAAGTATTTGGACCAAAAATGGCTCGCCATTAACCCATATAACCCGCCTACAACGCGATAAACTTGCAGCCCAACTAAAAAGCCAAGGTTATGAAAATACCGAAGTGGTAATGGCGATGCGCTACGGTAACCCATCTATTGAAGCAGGCTTAGAAGAGTTACGCGACAAAGGTTTTACTCGCATTGTGGTGCTGCCGTTATATCCACAGTACTCAAGCCCGACGACTGGTTCAACCTTTGATGCCGTAGCAAAAGTGCTCAGAAAATGGCGCTGGGTGCCAGAGCTACACTTTATAAATGGCTATCATAAAAACACCACCTACATAGAATCCCTAGCCAATAGCATAAGTGAAGACTTACAAACGAATGGCATACCGCAAAAACTCGTGTTCTCGTATCATGGAATGCCAAAGCTGTTTTTAGAGCGCGGTGATCCTTACTATTGTTTATGTTTGCAAACTACTCGCTTAGTGGTCGAAAAACTAGGCCTTGATAAAGACTTAGTGGTCAGTACCTTTCAAAGCCGCTTTGGTAAAGCAGAATGGTTAAAGCCTTATACTGACGCCACGTTAGAATCATTACCAAGCGAAGGCATTAAAGATATTGCCATTATCAGCCCAGCATTTAGCGCTGATTGCCTAGAAACACTGGAAGAATTAGAAACTGAAAACCGTGAAATTTTTGAGCATGCAGGCGGCGAAAAATACCGTTATATTGCAGCCCTTAATGATCGTGACGATCATATCAACGCGCTAATTGATGTGCTTAAACCTATGCTTTAAAATCCCTGAGCGCATTTTTGTGCCTACTTAAAATTTAATATTTCCGCGCAATGCTTTGGTGTTACCGTGTTTAGTTTTTTTATCCATACGCTTGCGCTGCGAACTACGGCTCGGTTTAGTCGCACGACGTGCTCTTTGCACTTTAGTGGCAGAGACAATCAGCTCTTTTAAACGCGTCAGCGCATCTTCTCTGTTTAACTCTTGCGTACGGTGACTTTGCGCTTTAAGTACAATCACCCCCTCTTTATTAATACGGCTGTCATTAAGCGCGAGTAAACGTTCTTTATAGAATTCAGGCAGCTTTGAGCGATTAATATCAAAGCGCAGGTGAATAGCACTGGCTACTTTATTAACGTTTTGCCCACCAGCCCCTTGTGCACGAATAGCCGTTAGCTCAACTTCCCACTCATCAATAGTTACAGCATTTGAAATAGTTAACATTAGGTTCAGTTACATTTGGCAAAAATGCATTATAGCATTTGCAGCTTAGAGTCGAAAATAACAACTAAGCATAATTAATCTTTTAAGCTATATTTAGTTTTTAATGCAATTATGGAAATAAACAAAGGATCTAACTATGAAAAAATTATTACTATCAATCAGCTTATTAGCAATGAGCTTTTCAAGCTTAGCCGCAGATATTACCGAAAATGAACTACAAGGTTATATGAAAGCACTGCCAGCAGTAGTTGACTGGTCGCAAAACCAAGATGCATTAAAAAGCATGGATTTAGGCAGCATGTTAGGTGGCTCTGAAGGTGGCACTAGTGCCATGGCATTAGGTGCGCTGGGTATGATCAAAGATAACGATTTATACAAAGAATTTGCTACCCTAACTAATAAATATGGTTTTACTCCTGAGCAACTTATTTCTGTAGGCTCTGAAGTATCAATGGCTTACCTTGAAAACATCAAAGGTAATTTATCACCAGAAAATAAAGAAAAAGTAAATCAACTAATGGGTGGTTTACAAAGTATGAGCGGCTCTAAAGATAAAGGCGCCAGCTCAATGCTAGGTTCAGTCGCTAATTCAGCAAATGCAGCCAGTGCAGATGCGCCAGTAGTTAGCGAAAACAACTTAAACCTAGTAAAAGAATACATGCCACAACTGCAAAAACTCTTTGCTATGGTGCAATAAATCTTTTCATAAACGTTTAGAAAGCGACCTGCGGGTCGCTTTTTTATTGGTTGTAACTCACATCACTGAAATTTATACTGGCTGCAATTATTAGCAACTTTAATTATTGATTTTATGCCACTTAGCACTTTGCCACCCGCCACAACTGACGAACAACAAAAACAACTGTGCGTGTTACTAGCGCTAATAATCAGTAATGCATCAAATGGCTATAATAATTCAACGCAGCAAATAACCAAACGCCTCTACAACCAAATTAAGAAAGGTTACTCATTTTCTCAAGCAGAAGTAGGCAAATACACTAAGCAACTCGAAGCCGACGATCTCATTTGGAAGTTACCGTACGGTAATAACTTTCGTATATCAATAAGCGCCATTGCCTTTGTCGTTGTTCACGTCTGTAAGCAGCCTATTCTGCTACAGGCATTTACTACCGAAGCAGCACAAAGCTGTTATTACTACGATAGCCATTGTGATTTTTTACAGGTGCTATTTAATTATATTCACCGTGACCAAACTGATAAACCTCAATTACCAGGGGACTTATCACAAGCGATTGATTTTCAGTTTATTAATTTACTCGCACAGTCAAAATATAGCAGCCAAATATGGCACTGTTTACCGCAAACATGGCAACAGCTGTGTTTAGAAAACTTTATTCGCGGGCAATTTTTTAACCTCACCGAAGCGCCAGCTTGGCCCACGTTAGTTAGCCAGGCAAGCCCTGCACTGCCAACGAACACACGCATTTATCTTAATGAAAATCTAGCCGTATTATTGCAAGATAATACCTTTGCGCAATTGCTTGATGACAAACGTGATCGTGTTTTATCCACCTTTTTTGAGGCTAATAGCAATGCCACAAAGGGTGGGGTTATTGATGTTGCTTTACTGCAGTATAAAAGCGCGTTAACTGCATACAGAAAAACATTTGGGAAAGGCATTTACCCGAGTGAACTCACCGGCTTACTTTATACCCTCTGCTTATTTATCAGCGGCACTGCCGCTGATATAAAACAGCTCAACACCTGCAGTAAATGGTACAAAAAAAACCTCGGCGAGTTAAGCCATGCCAGCCAAGCCATTGATTACCTACTTGAAGAAGATTTAGCAAGTTATCAACATCATCGCCTAACCAGTAACCTAGGTTATTTACTTAATAACCCAAATGCATTGGCACCGTTGTTTTGCTTATTATTAGCGATTATTAAAAACGCCACTGATGAACAAGTTAACCATCTAAGAGGTGACACTGAGCTATTAACACAACTTAAAACAGCCGTTAGCCAACAGCAACATTGGTTAGCAGCGCAATGCGTACACCTTGTTAATTGGCTCAGGGATGATACCCCATTACCTAACACAGGCCTGCTGCAGCACTTTACTCGCGTGCCACAATGGCAACGTTGGCTTGATGATATAAGCCAAATCAATACCCCGACATCCCAGCAACGCGTGATTTGGCAACTCGATGTTACTCATCTAGATTTACCGATTATTCAAGCTAAAGTACAGCAACTCAACGCTAAAGGCGAGTGGACCAAAGGCCGTAAAGTAAACGCCCATGAACTTGAATACAGCCAATATGAAGACGCATTAACAAGCGCCGACCGCCACTTTATTCAAGTGCTCAATAACCATGCGGGGTTTGGCTATAATGAGATACAGGCAACCGGCGCAGTATTACAAGCGTTGATCGGATTTAAAGGGCTTGAAGATCACAAAGGACAGCCACTTAGCCTAATTAAAGGTGAGTTTGTGATTGAGATTGCACAAGACATCAATGATTGCTACCGCCTTGTGATGCAGCCGGGTATCAGCGATGTTGATTGTGATTTTTTACTTGTCCACAGCCATGCACACTGTTACCAAGTTTTCAGAATTGATGATAAGCAGCTAAAATTATTACAATTACTTGAACAGCAACCGAATAACTTAACAGAAGAGAGGCTGCCACAGCTCAATGCTGCTTTACAAGTACTGGCCAACGAGCATCATATAAGCAGCCAACGTAGTGAGTTTGCCCATATTAATAACGTACGCCAAGGGCTCTGCGACATTGCCGCAGTGATTGCACTGACTCAGTTAGGTATTAATGTTAACTTTTACAGCATGCCAATTGGCGTAGATGGCCCGTGGCTTGAGCCGGGTATTGGTGCTTTAACGCTAGCGCACAGTGAGGATGAGCAAACCGACAGTATTGTTATAAGGCGCGATTTAAAAGCAGAGCAACAAGCCCTGCGCAAACTTCTAAAAAATATGGCTGGGGTTTTTGCTGATAAACAAGCGGGGCATTACAACAAGTCACTGCAACAGTTTTACTTACCAGAAGATATCAGCCAAGCGATAGAATTACTCGAAACAGCACAACAACAGCAATCCTTAGTATTAAGTTGGGATGAAAACAGTCAAGGCATGAAGGTCGCTAATAGCAAACACCTGTCGCTTAACTTAAATGACGATAATGACTGGTTAAGTGTCAGTGGTAACATTTCTTTGCCCAGTGGCCAAGTATACGAATTACAAACGCTCCTCAAAGCCCCTCGCCGTGGCAGTATTTTAGAACTATCAGAGGGTAATTCACTGTTGTTGGATCAACGTTTAACTAACTTGTTAAATCGTTTAGAAGGCATGCAGCACCTTGATAAACACAGCCCCACTGATGAACTAAGAATTGCCAACGCCCGTGCCCTGCCGCTGCACAAAACCATTGCTGACTTAGGGGATGTCACATTTGGTGAAAGCTGGCAAACCCGCTTAGCTAAATTTGAGCAAACAATCGAGCCTACTCTACCAGCGCATTTAGTTGATGTACTGCGTGATTACCAAGTCGTTGGCGTTAACTGGTTAATGCAATTGGCTAATTGGGGACTCAATGCCTGTTTAGCCGATGACATGGGACTGGGTAAAACTTTGCAAACCTTAACGGTGCTACAAATACGCAGTAGTTTAGGCGCCAGTTTAGTGGTAGCCCCTAAATCGGTCTGTCATAACTGGCAAGTGGAAACCGAGCGCTTTGCTCCTACCTTAAATGTAAAAATCATTGAAAACGCCGCCGCATGTAGCGAGACACTACTAAGCGCAAGCGCGCATGATTTAGTGATTGTCAGCTATGGCTTATTACCACTGATTGGCGATCAACTGGCGGAATTTTCTTTTGCTAGTATCGTATTTGACGAAGCACAAGCGATTAAAAACCCCTTAAGTTTACGAGCCAAAGCCGCGTTTGCGCTCAATGGCCAATTTAAAGTGGCGCTGTCTGGCACACCGATTGAAAACCACTTAGGTGAACTATGGAGTTTATTTAACTTTTTAATGCCAGGCTTTTTACACACCCTGCCGGTATTTAAAAAACGTTTTGGTAATGCCGATAAAAACCAACAACAAGCAGACACCCTAAAAACATTGATCGCCCCGTTTATCCTGCGCCGTACAAAGCAAACAGTTTTAACCGAATTACCAGAAAAAACCGAAATAAACCTAACCTTTGCACTCAGTGACAAAGAGCAAGCACTCTATGAAGCAACACGTTTAAATGCACTTGAGCAGGCAAACCAAGAAGACAGTCAATACATCACTATCTTAGCTTCACTCACTAAATTACGTCGCGCCTGTATCGCCCCACAGTTATTACTCGCGAACAGTAAATTGCCATCGAGTAAACTCGACACCGCCGAGGCCATTATTGAAGAGTTACTGGAAAACAATCACCAAGCGCTGATCTTCAGTCAGTTTGTTGATGTGTTAAAACTACTTGAACAACGATTGCAAAAACGCGGGATCGATTACTGTTACCTCGATGGCAGCATGAGCGCCAATAAACGCAAGCAACAAGTCGATAAGTTTCAAGCAGGCACTGCGCCACTGTTTTTAATCAGCCTCAAAGCCGGTGGCACAGGCCTTAATTTAACTGCAGCAGATTATGTGTTGCACCTCGACCCATGGTGGAACCCAGCCGTTGAACAACAAGCCTCTGATCGCGCTCACCGCTTAGGGCAAACTCGCCCAGTCACTGTGTACAGATTAATTGCACAAAACACCATTGAAGAGAAAATTTTGCAATTACATGAACATAAACAAGCATTAGCAGACAAAGTATTAGCGGGCAGTGGTGATGCTGGGCAAATGTCTAAAGATCAATTACTAGCGTTATTAACTGAGCAAGGTGCTGATTAGATAACACACACTGTAATTTGACGGTTACTCTTGATGCGCCAAGGTAACCGCAAACGCACTGTCGTCTTCTAACTTGCTCAGCATTTTGGCACTAGGCAGGCAGATATCTTGCACAAAGTGCAGCACATGCGGTTCAGGCTCGCAAAACAAAATATCCAGCGCTAAACGATCTTTACCATACAAACCACGGTGGATCATATTCGCTGAAAAAATCAGTAAGTCCCCTGCTTGCATTTCAATAACATGCCCGCTGGCTAAATCATCACTTGAACTGTATTCGCCTTCAGATAACCGGGTCGCTAATTCAGCTTTCGTATCCCAACGACGATGTGAGCCCGGCACCAGCTCAATACCCGGCTCGTCCTCAAGTGCCACCCGACAATGAATAACCTCAGGGCCTGATAACGCAACTTGTTGCTCTGCGATGCTTAAATGGTATTGCATATCACGATGCCAATAGTTTTCTTGCTCAGGATTTACGGGATTAAAAAAGAGCTGTGTATTCATAAATGCCGCAGAATCTAAAATTGAGTCTACTTGCGCCATTAACTTATGACTTGCTATAAACTTAAACAACACTAAACGCTGCGCTTCGTCTAAATAGGTATTAGCGGTTAAATAAGCGCTATTAACCGCCTTGGTTTGATAAAACTGTTGGTTATCAGCAATCCAGTGATGATGAAAACAATTAACCACCTCGCGTACTTGCGAAAGCTCAGTTTCATTGTAAAAACCTTTAGCATGAAAAAAACCATGCTGTTCGAATTGCGTGTTGATCATTTAGCTAACCATCCTCACGATTTAAAATTGACTGCACGGCATCGCAAAGCTTTGGCACTACATCTCGTTCAAACCAAGGGTTTTTAGCGAGCCAAATATTATTGCGTGGACTGGGATGGGGTAATGGCAAAATAGCTGGCCAATACTCACGCCACGATTTTACTAACTCAGTAAGGGGTAAATGTTTAGTGTGTGGCAGATGATACGCTTGCGCGTATTTACCCAGCACTATGGTCAGCTTAATATTTGGCAATGCCGCTAACAGCTCTGCACGCCATGTAGGCGCGCACTCTTTACGTGGCGGTAAGTCGCCAGACTTACCTTTGCCGGGGTAACAAAACCCCATCGGCAAAATAGCAATTTTAGTCGCATCATAAAAATCATCTTTATCCAGCCCTAACCACTGGCGTAAGCGCTGGCCACTGGCATCATCAAAGGGGATCCCCGTTTTGTGCACCTTAAGCCCAGGCGCTTGTCCGGCAATTAAAATTCGTGCACTAGGGTTAAATTGCACCACCGGGCGTGCGCCAAGCGGCAGCTGTGGTTCACAGATCACGCAATTACTAACTTGCGTTAATAAGTTATTCTGCGTCACTATTTTGCCCTATTCGCCATAACACGCCTGACGGGTCGTATATTACGAAATCAGTCATATTCCAAGGCTGTACGCAAGGCTCACTCATTTGCACGTGGTATTTTTCTGTGATCCCCTGCGCAGTTAAATGCTGGTGCCAAGCTGCAACATCCTCAACTAAAAGATGCATCATAAAGTTATCAGCATGTGGCTTGTTATAAAAATTTTGCAGTAAAAAACTGCAATCACCATGATAAAAATAGGCCATTTCAGGGCTCTGCCATGCAAGCTCAAAACCCATCTGCTGATAAAACTCGCAGCTCAGCGCGTAATCTTTAGCGGGTACAAATGCTTTGATCTCTTCACAACTTAAATTGGTCACTTAACGGCTATCCTTAGTTAGTAAAATTATGATCTGCAATGCTTAAACTAAGCATGCTCTGACCACACCGCAAATTCATTACCGCTGGGCTCAGTAAAATGAAAACGACAACCGCCAGGGAATTCAAATATAGGCTTAATAATGACTCCTCCATGTCGCTCAACCTGACTGAGTGTTTGCTTGATATTTTCACTGTAGAATACCAATAACGCACCGCCATGTTGCGTTAATGAGCTTGCATTTGCTTGATAAAATCCGCCATCAAGGCCTGCAGATTTTTGATCGAACGCCGTGTATTCTGGCCCATAATCAACAAACTGCCAGCCAAATACAGCAGTAAAAAACGCCTTCGTTGCCGTTAAGTCGGAAGCTGCAAATTCAACATAATTTAACTTTTCATGTGCACTCATCATAAATCCTATAGAAAATAACAATCCCAATGCTAAATAGCCTAAACACCACTAAGCATACAAGCACCTGAAAAATTTGCGAACTTTTCAATTAAAACAAAGGACACCCAACTATAGATCACGATTTTACTAAGTAAAAAATAATGACTATTGAAGAGTTATCTTGATAATAAAAACAAAGGTAATACGAATCACTATCTTTTCTGTATCGAGAATATATAATACCCTCTTTATTCGCTCCCCACTTTTGGGGCTTTGAGGGATCATTATGCACGCTCAATCGGTCAAAAACAGTCAATCATTCTCGATAGCTTCTAAATTAAGTCATGCTTATCAAGTTCATAGCTATCGCATTGCGGTGTTCTCACGATTTTTAGCTGCCATCGTAGGTGGTTACGTCTTTACTGCTGTATTTAGCGCATTACTGAGCATTACTTTACCGCTGAAAAAATCAGACGCCGTTTTGCTTAGTATCAGCCTGACTATTTTTATTTATAGCTGTGTGTTTATTTGGGTGTTTGCTGTTAAGTCACTCACCAAAGTCTGGATCACTATTTTACTAACTACAGCAGGATCTGCGTTGATCTTATCGTTACTAAAGGGCTGGTTATGAAAGAGAACTTTTTTCGCTCTATGACCTGGATGCATACCTGGGTTGGCTTGCTGGTATGCTGGTTACTGTATTTAATTTTTTATGCCGGAACATTAAGTTTTTTCCGTGATGAAATAACACTGTGGAATCAGCCTGCTTTACACAATGTACAAGCAAGTGAGACGCGTATCGCGCAACAAAAATCACAGATCATTGCGGGCGTCGAATACCTACAAAGCAATGCCGCAGATTCGTCGCGCTGGGGAATTTACTTACCTACGCAGCGCGAACCACAGCTTAATTACGCCTATGAAAAGCCTCGTCCCGAAGGCAAGCGATTTGGCGGCTGGCAAGAACATAATATCGACCCAAGCAGCGGCCAAGTCGTTGCGCAAACACGCGAAACAAAAGGCGGAAACTTCTTTTACCGCCTCCATTTTGATTTACATTATATCGATGTACTCACTGCGCGTTGGATAGTCTGCTTAGCCAGCTTATTTATGCTTGTTGCGCTCATTTCTGGGATTGTGATCCACAAACGTATTTTTAAAGACATGTTTAGTTTTCGCGCTAATAAAGGCAGCCGCAGTTGGTTAGATGGTCATAATGTATCGTCAGTTTTAGCCCTACCTTTTCATCTTATGATCACCTATACCGGCTTAATAACACTGATTTTTATGTTATTTCCTTATCCGGCAATGACCGCCTATGAGGACGGTGTACGCGGCTTATTTAATGATGTACTGCCAACCAATGTACGTAGCAAAAGCAGCCCTGAAAGTGCCCCATTAGCTAATATCGAAGGCATTTTAGATCAAGTTTATACTAACTGGCCTGATGCTGATTTAACGCAAGTATCAATTCGCGATCCAAACAAAGCCTCAGCCACAGTCACAGTTCGCGCCTCTACAGGAACACAACTGCGCGATCAAACGCCCACGCTATTATTCAACGGGGTTGATGGTAGCTTAATAGCTAAAAGTGCCACAGAGCTGACTAATACAGAAGTGTTTTACGATTCAATGACCGCACTACATACCGGCCGCTTAGCCAACCCGCTACTGCGTTGGTTATATTTTGTATGCGGCATTGCCGGCTGCGTAATGATAGCTAGCGGCTGCATAATGTGGGCTAAACGTATTCGCGAACGGATGAAAAAACAACAAACGGCGTCGTTTGGTTTAAAACTCGTGGAAGGTTTAAACCTTGCTACCCTAATGGGCTTACCACTGGCTACTTGCGCATTCTTTATTGCCAATCGGCTGCTGCCTATAAGTGTTGTTGAGCGAGCTGATAAAGAAGTTTTAGCGTTCTTTTTAACTTGGCTTGCAGTTGCATTATTTGCCTTATTTAAACGCGCCACAGTGCAGTGGCAGCAAATTGCTTGGCTCAATGCTGGCGGGTGTATTGCGGTGGTACTTATCAATGCACTCACAACCGACGGTAATATAATTAGCTACTTAAAAAATGGCCAATGGGCGCTGTTTAGTGTTGACTTTTTATGTGTGATTTTTGCTGGGCTGTTCGTTATTCAAGCCAAAAAAATACGTACTCGAGCGCAATCTAAAGCACAGCCGCAAGGTTCGAGACGCGCTGCTAAAGCCAATTTACAGGAGCAATCATAATGCATGAGTTACTGCAGTTTAGCCTGTGCTTATTGGCTTTTAATTGTTTTGCTTTAGCAAAATTCAATCATTATCGAGAGGTATTTAAAACTCGTCCAAATGAAAAACAGAGTAAACAATTTTTACTTGTAGCTTGGATCAGTATTTTACTAAGTTTAGTGCTTAGTGTGCTGCAACATAATGGTTACGGCGCCCTGCTTTTTTGCGGCTACATTGCTGTAAGTATATTAATTTTAATGATTTTTTATAGTTTTAAAGCATCGTGGGTAAAAATTATGAGTATGCTAAATATCACCGTAGTAATGCTCAGTGGGTTATTTTTAAGTGTTTTTTAAGCTTAGTTAGTAAAATTATGATCTGATACCAATAACTTAACACCATTGATATGACATAAAAAAAGGCAAACTAAGTTAGTTTGCCTATATAGCCAAATAATTTGGTTATAAAAAGTAGGGGGATACACATGTCTACAAATAGCTTAGGGCAATTGCTACTCAAGCTATGTAGGTATAATACTCACTTCATGTGTCATATTTATTACTATGGAATTTTATTTCCAGCCAAAATTTAAAAACGCAGTAACTGCCAACGGACTGACGATCACTGCGTCGGGTCTTGCTTCACCATAATCAGCTTATCAGTATTAAAACCACGTTGTTTTGCGCTGGCTTTAAAATCAGCTATGCGTTGTTCACTGACCGTTGGCGTACGTGCTAATAACCACAAGTAATCATTGTTGTATCCAGAGACATACGCATACTGATAATTCTGCTGATCTAAACCAAACACCACGTATGAGCTGTAAAACGGCCCAAAAAATGACACTTTTAAATGCCCTACATTATCACTATCAACAAATTTCGCCTTACCTTGCGCTTCGCTCCATTCATTATCTTGTGCATTAAAGCCACGGTTTAACACAGTGACACTGCCATCATCATTAATCGAATAATCCGCAGTGACGTTTTCTAAGTCACGCTCAAATGAATGGTCTAAACGGGCAATTTCGTACCACTTACCTTGATATTGCTCGATTGAAAAAGGACTGACGGGGGTTACTTTATCAGGCATCGCTGTGCAACCAATTAATAAGCAGCTAACAAACAAAGTACATACAATAGCGAGTTGGTTTTTCATAATTGATCCTTATATGATTTATCAATTCTACGCAGTAAACTATAAAAAAGTTCACTTAATACTAGTGGTTATAAAAAGCTTAGGTTAGGATCATTGTTTAACTAACTAGGTGAGCTAATAATGAAGATATGGGTTGATGCCGACGCCTGTCCGGTGGTGATCAAAGAAATTTTATTTCGCGCAGCAGAGCGTACGCAAACTGAGACCATTTTAGTCGCTAACCATGCAATGCGTATCCCGC
Organism: Pseudoalteromonas sp.; assembly: GCF_036960685.1. Lineage (GTDB taxonomy): Bacteria > Pseudomonadota > Gammaproteobacteria > Enterobacterales > Alteromonadaceae > Pseudoalteromonas. The sequence continues at coordinate 263,575 of NZ_JBALXK010000004.1, forward strand.
CATCTAAATATATTAGCCGTTTACAAGTATCATCAGGATTTGATGTCGCCGATGATGAAATAGTGAAACGTATTGCAGCCAATGATTTAGTGATCACAGGCGATATTCCACTGGCCTCGGAAGTGATTGATAACGGTGGCCAAGCGCTCAATCCACGTGGTGAACTGTATACCAGCGAAAATATTCGTTCACTACTTAATGTACGTGACTTTATGGACACTATGCGCTCCAGCGGCGTAGAAATGAATGGTGGGCCACCACCACTGAGTCAAAGCGACCGTCAAAACTTCGCCAATAATCTTGACCGCATTTTAGCTAAAAACAAATGAGTCACAGCGCACACAATATCGGCTTTGGTGATACAAGCTTCACTGTTGCGGTCTACATCGAAAATGTACCGCCAATGCCCCAATATAACCATTTAAGCGATGTGAGTGCGCTGAGTAATGGGCAAATAGATACCATTAATCAAGCGTGCGGTAATGGCTGGCGTAAAGTGTTTAACGTGTATGCAAAAGTGCTGTTTGCGCTGCCAAGTGAGCATTATCAGTTTGCTAAGCTCGCCCCAACCTGGCAGCAATATCGCGATAGTCAATTATTGCAAAGCGATAGTCAAACGGCTTTATTGTTTAGCCCTGTGGCGCTTACAAACAACTCTAGCTTACACATTATTGCTGGGCGAACGTATGCCAAAGCATTGATAAACCAAGGGCTGTTAACGGCGCAGTTAGATTGGCTCGATGATGAGTTTGCGATAGATAAAACTAACAAATTAATTGTTTGCCCATATTTTGATTACCGCCAGCTAAGTAATATAAAAATTGCCCGTCTCAGCCAATTAGTGGCCGAGTGTTTTTAATTATCTAGGGTCTGTTGACCTTTGCGGATTAATATTTGTTCAAACTAGGGGCAATTTAATCGCGGCGCGAGGTTTGTAACCTAGTGGGCTAAGTAAAAATCGAGCAACAAAGAGTTAAGTGCCCCTAGGCAGAACCCTTCGGGCAGCGCCTGTTTGGCATTGATGCTGCGTTATCGCCTATTTATGGGGAATAACCACACCACATAGGCTCTGCCTTGCCTAAATACCAAACAGACTGCTGCAAATTCAACCTTGAAAGGTCAACAGACCCTAGCGCAGTATCACTTTGTTAGCTAATCTTAAAGGAACAAAAAAGCCACAGATAATCTAACTCTATGAAAATACTCGTCGTTGACGATATGCCGTTGATGCGCCATGTACTAATTAACATGCTCAGAGCACTTAACTTTCCAGATCTAGTCGAGGCCACTGACGGCCTACAAGCACTCGCCTTTTTAAAAAACCAACACTTTGATCTGGTGATAACTGATTTACACATGCCAAAAATGGATGGTAAAACCTTACTCAACCGCATCCGCGACGATCAAAAATTACAAAATATCCCCGTGCTTATGGTTACCTGCGAAGATAACTCTGCCGCAATCAAAGAAATTATTGCCGCTAAAGTTAGCGGCTTTATTATCAAGCCGTTTTGCTTAAATACCCTAGATAAACAATTGAAGAAAATCGTGCCGCTAAGCAGCACTTAAACAGCGTATCTACGAGCTTAAAAAGGATGATCAACCATCACCCACATATTTGTGCCTTCATCGGAGATTGCAAGGTCAGTACGCACCACTAAACCTGCCATCATAGCGCGCAAGCCAACCCCGTAGTCAAATTTGATGTCGTCGGTAAGCGTGCCAAAGTCATATTCTGGAGCGACTCGGCCAGCTTCTGCAAACGCCACTAATTGAAACCAATCAAGCTTTAAAAATTTCAGCCATTGCACATCTTCTATAGGATTATATTTAAGGGTATGACGGTACTCTGCGGTGGCATAAATAGCCGCTTTGTCATGAAAGCGATAAAAGTCGTAGCCTTTCATTCTTTTGAAGCCACCGAGGGTTGCCCCCTCATTATACGGGGCGGCATCGGTTATGACCGTTGAGCCATCAGCCGTTTCGAACAGATCCCAACTAGGCGAATACGCGGTCCAAAAATTAAGCGCTAATACCCGTTGATGAGCGTACTCTGACGCACCAAACGATAAAAACTTACTAGCACTAAATTGCCACAAATTCCAATCATACTCTTTATCGCCCCATGGCGACGAAGTAGTGTAAGACACATACTGACGGCTACCAAAACTAGGGTTTGTGCCAAAGTCCGTATTGTCATATAGCAGGCCAAATTCAACCGCAGACATATCACCGCTGAGTTGTTGTGATTCAAATTCAAAACTTTGAAAACGGCTAAAATAACGCATAGTGGCAACCATAGCGCCCGATGTCAGTGGGTTCCACTCTTTACCACCTGAGGGAGCAGACACCAAAATACCATTTTTTAATGTGTAATCCACCATACCACTGTCTTTGGTCGCACCAAACGGCAGAGCATATTCAAGCTTTATATCAACCCAATTAGAATCACCATCCGCTTCTAAATACTGCTCATTGTTTGATTCATTACTACCTGGAGTAACGTTTCCGGGAGCGACCGGTTGGCGAGCACCGGTATAAGCACGTTGATCAGGAAAATAAGCAAACAAACCATTGGCACTTAAATACCAACGTTCACTATCATTAATACGATAATTGAACACCCCAGCCCAAAAGCCATGACTTACATCACCTTTAAATGCAGTGGCGCCAATGCTCATTTGATCTTGATGCCAACCTTTTAGCATACCACCAACGCCTAAATTAAAGCCCATTGTATCGGTGCTAAAAAAGTACGGTAAAATAAGGTTTTCTTGAATTTTATTGGGAGTTTCTTCGCGGTTAACACTCGACTTCATCCGTGTTACGTCAGCATGGGCAAGACCCATAGCACCACTGAGTAATATTAAAGCCGCTACGTTCAGATTTCTTGCCACTGTTATTTTCCCTATTCCAGTCCACCACTATGGGTTGATGTTTACTCACCCAATTAAAGATACCAGTTAGTTATTAAACTGCAAAGCTGCGACTTATCGCATTACTTTAAATATGTTGTAGTCACTTTACTAATTATAGTGTCAACCGAACAAATTGGGCTACGAAAACCAGTACTTTCCAGTAGCCCAGTAGGGTTATTAAGGTGTCATTGATGCTCCGCTCAAATCTCGGCGAGTGTAAGATAACTTAAGTGACTGCTTGCAGATAATTCACTTCAACGGGTACAGCTAGTGCCGACTCATAAAATGCAAACACTGCTGTAACATAAGGCTGTTGATAGTGGCTATCAAGTGCCTCTTGCGATGCAAATTGCTCAACTAAAAACAAACAGTGCTGCTCAGCATTGCTATATAACTCAAACCGAATACAGCCCGACTCTGCTCGAGTAGCCGTCAATATTGACTGTAAACGCCCTTTACAGTCATCAAACAGCTCAGGCTTTGGGGTTATTTTTGCCACAATATTAATCATTTTTGCTCCTTACTAAACAAACGCATTACAAGTAAACGGATCGGTGGTGCAACACTAAATGCCACCACAAAAGCAGCAGGCCAAGCATTGATAAAGGCCGTTAGCCAACTTTGAATAAACGTGTCACTTAACCCTAAATTAAGGTAAGTCACCCAAGCGGATAATAAAAACGACATCAAAAATGAGAACGCCGCAGTAAATATTAAATGAATTTTCATATCTCCTCCTTAGCGTTACTATATGCAAAGCTGTGACGGGCAAACAGTCACGAAAACGCAAACTAAGATTGAGAAATTGATATGCTTGATGATCTTCATTTATTTATTGAAATAGCGCGGCGTAATAGCATGAGCCAAGCAGCGAAGGATCTAGGGCTAAATTTATCGACCCTGTCAAGGCGTATTCAAGGGTTAGAGGACAAGCTCGCAGAGCCATTATTGCAACGCACAGCCAGAGGGATTGTGCTTACTACAAAGGGCGAACAGCTTTATAGCGAACTTGCCGATCAAGTCATGGCGCTCAATAACCAGCTTAATCAACTCAACAGCAGTGAGCACGGCCTGAGTGACTTCTACCTGCTGTGCCCACAAAATATCATCGCCGGACCACTGATGCCGGCAATCAACGAATTTGCAGCCACCAATTCGGTGCTCAATCTCCACATTTACCCAAGCAATGCCAATAGCCAGCTCAGCCAAAAACGTTTTGACTTGGCCATTCGCATTGGCGAACAACAAGATTCGAGCTATTACCAAAAGCGCTTAGGCTCGATTGCTATTAAGCTCATTGTTAAAAACAATGCCCCCACAACGAGGCTGATTTTACCCTACACAGAGTCACAACTCCCGGCAGGACTATTAAAACAATTTAAACAAACGTACCCGCAAATTAGTTTTTGTTTTGATATAACCATTGCTAAAAATATGGTCGAGTCAGGCTATGGCGTAGGATTACTGCCGATGAGTGAAATTGACACAATAATTGAAAAACATGCGTTTAGTTATGTTGAACTACCAAAAAACTTCCCAGCAAGGCCTATATACGCTCTGTGGCCACATTCTGCAAAACCCAGCCCCGCAGCAGAACAATTAATTAGTTTACTACAAACAAAAATTGCGCAAACGCCCAGCTTGCAAGGTGAAACGGTTGAGTTAGTGAGTTGAAGTTAGCAAAGTGATAGATACAAGGTGATAGGTGCTGATTCAAGGAGCAAGTAAATTAACCAGTTGAAAAGCTCAGCAGGAACAAGCTTTAGCTGTGATTGCTTTAAAAAAATATTCTACCACAGAGGCCACCAAGGCGCTGCGCTACACCGAGAAAACATTAATAAAACCTATTTGCACAAAGAGAAGTGAATGAGGGTAAATGAGAAGACAAAAAGCAT
>NZ_JBALXK010000050.1:0-7669 GCF_036960685.1 Pseudoalteromonas sp.
ACCTCGCGCAGGTCTTAGCGTTAAAGCAATCATCAGCCGATGACGTAGGAAATGGCTTTAGCCATGAATTTCATAAAACAGCGCCTACGTTTTAACCTATGTTTGAGGTTCTAGCACCTAGTCACTTCCCTAGCACCTCTAACCTCTAACCTCTAACCTTTAACCTATAACCTTTAACCTCTAACCTTTACTTCTCTCAAAACAAAAACGGCGGCCTAAGCCACCGTTTTATCAGCAAACTATTAAAAGTTGATTACCAAATTTTTACCCGCTCAGCTGGTTTGATATACATTTTATCGCCTTCTTTTACGTCAAACGCTTGGTAAAACTCAGGCATATTCGACAAGATACCAATTACTCGGTAATGGCTTGGTGAATGAGGGTCTGTCATAAGGCGGTTACGTAATTCTTCATCGCGGTATTTACGACGCCAAATTTGCGACCAACCCATAAAGAAGCGCTGATCACCCGTATAACCATCAATCACTGGCGCTTTATCGCCACCTAGCGATAACTGATAAGCAGTGAAAGCAACCGTTAGGCCACCTAAATCGCCAATATTCTCACCTAAAGTTAATTGTCCATTGACGCTGGCATCTGCAAATGGTTGGTACTCGTTATACTGCGCAACTAACTGGCCGGTACGTGCTTCAAACTGTTTAAGGTCTGACTCGCTCCACCAATCACGTAAATTACCATCACCATCATACTTAGCACCTTGGTCATCAAAACCATGGCCTAACTCGTGACCAATTACCGCACCAATTGCACCGTAGTTAACCGCATCATCAGCTTCTAAGTTAAAAAATGGGGGTTGTAAGATTGCCGCTGGGAACACAATTTCGTTATTCACCGGGTTATAGTAAGCATTCACTGTTTGTGGTGTCATGTGCCACTCAGAGCGATCAACAGGCTTACCTAGCTTATCAATCATATCCGCATAAGCCCATTCACTATGACGAATATAGTTACCAACTAAATCATCCGCATTAATGCTTAACTGTGAGTAGTCTTTCCAGTTATCAGGGTAACCGATTTTTGGTGTAAATTTGTCGAGTTTTTCTTTTGCAGCAAGCTTGGTTTCTGGGCTCATCCACTCTAGGTTTTCAATTGCAACACCATAGCCTTTTATCACGTTATCAACTAACTCTTCCATGCGCGCTTTAGCTTCTGGCGGGAAGTTTTCTTTAACGTAAACTTTACCCAAGATTTCACCTAACACTTCGTTTGATGCATCTACAGCCTGCTTCCAAAGAGGTGTTTGCTCTTCAACGCCGCGTAATGTGGTGCTATAAAAGTTAAAGTTTAAATCAACCAGATCTTTATCTAATATACCCGCGTAGTTACTTACTAAATGAAATTTAAGGTATTGTTGCCACGTTTCAAGGTCTGTCGTTTTATAAATATCGGCAAATTTTTCAAAGTAGCTAGGCTGGCTAACGATAATATCTTCTACATTCACACCAGACGCTTTAAAGTATTCAGCGAGGTCAAACTCACCAGTTAACTTACTCGCATCCGCTACACTCATTTTATTATAAGACTTGGTAGCATCGCGGCTTTCAACACGTGTCCACTGTGCATCGGCAATACTGGTCTCAAGTGCAATAATCGCTTTTGCAGCTTCATCTGCCTTTTCAACACCAGCATGTTTTAAAATATCGGCTACATAGACTTGATACTGCGCGCGAATTTTAGTGAATTTTTCATCGTCTTTTAAATAGTAATCACGATCAGGTAAACCAAGGCCTGATTGGTACGCGTACAATGCATTCTCGCTAGAGTTTTTAGCATCGTTATTAACATACCAACCAAATGGCACTGCGCCGCCTTGTATGCGAATTTTTGCCATCAATGTCACTAAATCAGACTTATTTTTAACACCATCAATAGCAGTCAACGGGCCATTTAGCGGTGTTATACCTAATTCATCACGCTTGGCTTCATTCATGTAGCTTTTGAAAAACGCACCCAACTTATATTCATCAGTACCCTCTTTAACCGCCGTATTCGCAGCCGCTTTTTCTAGTACTATTTTCATCGCTTCTTGCGAATCATCATATAACTGTGAGAACGAGCCATAGTTTGATTTATCACCCGGGATTTCAGTCGTCGCCAACCATTGGCCATTTACGTGATAATAAAAATCATCTTGAGCACGGACAGACTTGTCCATATTAGCTAGTTCAATACCAGAATTGAGCTGTTCTACCGGTGCGCTTGCAGCTACCGTTTCTGGTGCTTTAGCTTGTTCTTGTTGTTCGCCGCAACCGACTAATCCCAAAGCAAGTGCAATACTTGCCGCAGTAAGCGTTACTTTTTTCATGATTGTCTCGTTTGTTAGTTATGGTTTGAATACTCAGCCACTCAAATAAGGCTCTTAAATAGAATATTCGTTGCTCCCATCTTAAACCTGTTCCATGCAACAATAAACCGATAAGCCCAAACAGCCATTTTTAATATGTAACAAAGTTTGTAGCTAGAAATTTGCCTTACACAGGTTTATGTACAGCACCGAGAAAACATCAAAACCACGCGGCATAAAGTCGGCTCCTACGATAAATTTAAACCCTGTAGGAAATGGCTTTAGCCATGAATTTTATCAACCGCGCGGCATAAAGCCGCGCCTACGCAAATCCAAACACCCATGCCAACCCGTAGGCGCGAGTTTACCTCGCGCAATATTATGTTCACCACAGAGGCGCTTCGCGCTACACCGAGAAATGAAAGATACTCGCTTAAAGGCAGAGACTAGCTTCATCTAACATCTATAATCTAACGTCTAAATACAACTTGCGCGGCATAAAGCCGCGTCTACGTAAATCTAAGCACGATCAACACTGCGTTTTTATTTTTTCGATAATTTCTACGTTTGCTGCTGGGAAGTTATATTCATCTAAGCGGTCAATTGCAACCCACGCACTTTGTTGGCCTTCGGCGCCATGGGCTTGGCCGCTAAAGTCAGTCACTAAATGTACGTCGAGTTTTACGCATTTATCGCCATAATCATGCTCAATCGTCATCAACTCGCTTGAGTTGTTAATTGTTAAACCGACTTCTTCTTGAAGCTCTCGTTTAAGTGCTGCAAATACGGTTTCACCGCTTTCTACTTTACCACCTGGGAATTCCCACAAACCACCTTGGTGTTTATCGTCAGGACGTTTACAGATAAATAAACTGTTATCCGTTTTGATAACTCCAACCGCTACATGTACAATTTTTTTTGTCATCTTTTTACCTTTCTTAAAAACGCGCGGGGTAAACCCGCTAATACGTAGGTTCGAGGCGCTAGGTCCTAGGTCCTAACCCCTTTATTTACCTCTTAAGCGCAGCGCTCTCTTAACCTCTTTGTGAATAAATCACTAAAAACCTTTCGCGGCTAAAGCCGGCTCCTACGCGGGAGTAGCCTGTAGGAAATGGCTTTAGCCATGAATTTTAAACCGCGCGGCATAAAGCCGCTAATACGTAGGTTCGAGGCGCTAGGTCCTAGGTCCTAACCCCTTTATTTACCTCTTAAGCGCAGCGCTCTCTTAACCTCTTTGTGAATAAATCACTAAAAACCCTTCGCGGCTAAAGCCGGCTCCTACGAGGGAGTAGCCATGAATTTTAAACCGCGCCTACGCAAATTCAAACCCCGAGACAAACTTTAACCTATCGCCTAGCACCTTTGTCTTCCTAGAACCTTTAACCTTTAACCTTTAACCATATTCCGAAAAGCAAAAAAGCGACGCAGGCGTCGCTTTTTTCAGTATTTAAACAGTTTATTTTAACTTACCACAACACTGTTTAAACTTTTGACCAGAGCCGCATGGGCAAGGTTCATTACGGCCAACTTTTGGCTCAACGCGTGCAGATACAACAGCACCTTGTGGTGTTTCGCCGCCTACGTGTTCAACTTCTTCATGTTGATATTCGCGCGGTGCATTTTCACTCTTACGGTGTTGCTCTTCTACTTTTTCAACATCTTCTTCAGCGCGTACTTGTACTTTACTTAAAATGCTTACTACATCAATTTTAAGATTTTCAAGCATTTCTGAGAACAGCTCAAACGACTCACGTTTGTATTCTTGCTTAGGATTCTTTTGCGCGTAACCACGTAAATGAATACCTTGGCGTAAATGATCCATTGCTGCAAGGTGATCTTTCCAATGTTGATCCAAGCTTTGAAGCATAATCGCTTTTTCAAATTGACGAAGTACTGACTCACCAACTTGCTGCTCTTTATCTTTATAAGCTTGCTCAACTGACTCTTCAATACGCTCACGTAATTTTTCTTCGTAAAGCTTGTTATCGTCAGCTAACCACTGCGTGATTGGTAACTCAATTAAGAAGTCTTGTTTTAAACGCTCTTCAAGGCCAGGAATGTCCCACATTTCAGCGAGGCTTTGTGGTGCAATATATTGGTCAATCGTGTTGCCCAATACGTCACCACGAATAACCGTGATCGTCTCTGAAATATCGCCTTCTTCCAGCAATTCATTACGTTGTGAGTAAACAACGCGACGTTGGTCGTTTGCAACATCATCATATTCAAGTAGCTGTTTACGAACATCAAAGTTACGTGCTTCAACTTTACGTTGCGCGTTTTCAATGGCACGGTTAACCCACGGGTGCTCAATCGCTTCACCGCGTTGCATACCCAGTTTACGCATCATGTTAGTCATGCGCTCACCAGCGAATATACGCATTAACGCGTCATCCATTGATAAGTAAAAACGGCTTGAACCCGCATCACCTTGACGACCCGAACGACCACGTAGCTGGTTATCGATACGGCGCGATTCATGACGCTCAGTACCAATAATATGCAAACCACCCGCTGCAATTACTGCATCATGGCGAATTTGCCACGCTTCTTTAATCGTTTTAATTTGCTCATCAGTTGGGTTTTCAAGCTTTTCGACTTCGCTATTCCAGTTACCACCAAGTACGATATCAGTACCACGACCAGCCATGTTAGTAGCGATAGTTACTGTGCCTGGTAAACCCGCATCAGCAACGATGTCGGCTTCTTGGGCATGGAATTTAGCATTAAGTACGTTGTGCTTAATTTTTTCTTTACGTAAAAATTGCGATAAATACTCAGAGCTTTCGATTGAAATCGTACCCACCAATACTGGCTGGCCGCGCTCTTGGCAATCTTTAATATCGACCAAAATAGCTTCGTATTTTTCTTCTTGGGTTAAGTACACTAAATCAGCGCGATCTTCACGGATCATCGGCTTATTAGTTGGCATAACAACGGTATCTAGGCCGTAGATTGACTGAAACTCAAATGCTTCAGTGTCAGCAGTACCGGTCATACCTGCAAGGGTATCGTAAATACGGAAGTAGTTTTGGAATGTGATTGACGCTAATGTTTGGTTTTCGTTTTGAATTTTTACATTTTCTTTTGCTTCAACAGCTTGGTGTAAACCTTCAGACCAACGACGGCCTTCCATTGTACGGCCAGTGTGCTCATCAACAATGATAACTTCGTTTTCTTTTACAACGTAATCAATGTCTTTTTGATACAGTTTATGAGCACGTAATGCTGCATAAATATGGCTAAGCAGCGTAATACTTGCCGCTGAATAAAGCGAATCGCCTTCTTCAATTAAGCCACGCTCAATTAGCAGTTCTTCAACTTTAATTTGGCCGCGTTCAGTTAAATGAACTTGCTTGGCTTTTTCATCAATGGTGAAATCGCCATCGCCTTCAATACCTTCTTCATCTTCTTTCTCTTGTAATTCAAGAAGTGGAACAATGGTATTAATTTCAGCATATAGCTGCGAGCTATCTTCAGCAGGGCCTGAGATGATTAGTGGTGTACGCGCTTCATCAATTAAAATTGAGTCAACTTCATCGACTACTGCATAGTAAAGCGGACGTTGTACGCGCTCATTAATGCTAAACGCCATGTTGTCACGTAGGTAATCAAAACCAAATTCGTTATTAGTACCGTAGGTAATATCGGCAGCGTAGGCTTCTTTTTTCTGTTGCGGCATCATACCCGGTACGTTACAGCCAACAGTTAAACCTAAAAATTCAAACAATGGGCGGTTAGTCTCAGCATCACGCTTGGCAAGGTAGTCATTCACGGTAATAACGTGAACCCCTTTTCCTGTAATACCGCGTAAGTATGCCGGTAAACTTGCAGTAAGGGTTTTACCCTCACCGGTACGCATTTCTGCGATACGGCCTTGGTGCAACACCATGCCGCCTAGTAACTGCACGTCAAAGTGACGCATGCCATTTACACGCTTTGATGCTTCACGTACCACGGCAAACGCCTCTGGTAAAATGTCATCAAGACTTTGTCCGTTATCGTAACGCTCTCTAAAATCTGCTGTTTTGGCTTTTAAATCTTCGTCTGAAAGCGCCTCAAGTTGCGTTTCAAGCGCGTTGATCAGCGCGACCGTCTTTCTTAAATTTTTAATAGTGCGGTCATTGCGACTACCAAAAATCTTGGTAAATAAATTAGATATCATGATAAAACCGTTACAATGTGTTCTTTGCTAGCCGAGTATCAGCTAACCCATTTTTATAATTACTAATTAATAGATTACTCTTTGAGCACATATTAATTAGCAATTTCGATGAACGTTGCAAAAGCAGCGTTCAATACGTGCGCTACTATACCAGACTATGCGAAACATCAAACCATCACGTAGTTAAGATATGCGTTTTCTGCAAGAAAATTTACAACAAGCCGTAAACATTACTTTAATTAAGGCTGTGAAACGTCATTAACTCTGAAGATATGGTGGTGGATGATAAAAAATCAAGAGGTGAAAACAAACTAGCAATAACTGAATTTAAAAAGATGAAACCTATTGTAAAACTTCTTTTGAAAAGTTAAAGCCGCTCGATATTTTTTTAGCACTGCAGCTTTTCAACTTAAAACTTATGACTTACAGCTTAAAGCTTTGCTTTTTTGCCATGCCTAGCTAATTTTTCTAATTTTGCTTTTAATGATGGTGGTGCATCTGCGGCGATGGCATTTAGGTAGTCAGCGGTTTGTTCGCTCATAGGGAGTTTTTTGGCAGGCGTGGTATTGGCTGTTTTACTTGCATTATTTGGGCTTAATCGTTGGCTAGCTTGAGGATTAGCAGTAATTTTTATTTGCCCAAGCTCTGCCATACCCGCACCACGAAAGTGCGACAGCATATCCATTTTTAAGTAATTTAAACGCAGCGCAATAGGTGCAGAAACAGCCTCAATCATTAAGGTGCCATCTCGATAATTACTGACACGGCATTTACCGCTTAAATTAGCACCTAAAAATTCACTCAATAAAGTTTGTTGCTTATCCAGCGCTTGGCTCTTACCTGCATACGACGACAAGCGACCACTGAGACCAGCCATAATATCGTTTAACGGTTTTGGCGCGAACCTATCTTTAGCCATGAGAAAACACCAAATTACATCAGAGATCCGATTTTAGTTGAATGCGGAAGTTAAAGCTACCCGAGAAATGAAAGATACTAACGCTAGGTGTTAGGAGCTAGGTTAAAGATGAAAGGCAGAGGCTAGCTCTATCTGAAATCTAACGCCTCAACACAACGTGCGCGGCATAAAGCCCGCCTAAGTAAATCCAAACATCAATGCCAACCCGTAGGCGTTAAGCTTGTTGACGCACCAACACCGAGCCGCATTTAAAACGCGGTGGCAAGCCACTCGCCTACAT
>NZ_JBALXK010000051.1:0-6734 GCF_036960685.1 Pseudoalteromonas sp.
CCAGACAATGTAACGAAGTCCATTGGACGGGAACAGAATCGTGAGAGGACGTTCTTCCTGATAACCACAATCGGGTGAGTGCTAGGGAGTCAGTATGATGAACATATGTGAATCCACGAAAGGTGCGTTATACGAGAAGCAGCGGAAGTGGTTTATACGCTGTGGCCAAAAAGGCAACGAGAGCTGGAAAGAGATTGGGCAATGCTCTTTCGTGATCATATAGCTCTTCGCACTAGAGTGGGCATCTAAACTGACATTACGCTTCATACGGAACACGGTAAGCCTGAATCGCTCCCATTGGGAAAGCGGTCTGCGAAGACTGCCGATAGTCATGCAGGTAAAGGAGGCTAGAAAAAGCGAATGCCGCATTGTAATGATGCGGATACTGATTTTATCTGGCGCGAAAGCGAGCTGACTTCTAGCTGGTCTCCCGTTGCAAGATGATTTGAAGAACTTTATTTAAGGAGAAACGCAAATGATGACTTCAATCGAAGTTAGTGCATCCCCTGACAATGCTCAATGGCAGTCCATTAACTGGAAAGTGGTTAAGCAACACGTATTAAAGCTTCAAATGCGCATTGCAAAAGCAACCCGAGAAGGTAAACACGGCAAGGCGAAAGCGTTGCAGTGGATATTAACTCACTCTAAATCAGCAAAATTGCTTGCTGTTAAAAGAGTTTCTCAAAATAAAGGCAGCAAAACATCTGGAATAGACGGGATCGTTTGGAACAGTGATGCTCGTTGTATAGGTGCGGTCAATCAACTGAGTAGAAAGGGCTACCATGCCCAACCGCTCAGGCGTATCTACATCCCCAAGAAAAACGGCAAACTCAGACCTTTAGGCATTCCTTGCATGATAGATAGAGCGCAGCAAGCGCTTCATCTTCTCGCCTTGGAGCCTATTTCGGAAACGGTGGCCGACCTCAATAGCTATGGCTTTCGACCTAACCGAAGCGCAGCAGATGCAATTGCACAGTGCTTCAAATGTTTATGTCTGAAGCGCTCTAGCCAATGGGTTCTTGAGGGTGACATCAAAGCTTGTTTCGATAAGATAGGTCATCAATGGCTCATCGACAACATTCATTTAGATAAGCGAATGCTGAAACAATGGCTTGGATGTGGTTATGTTGATAAAGGATTGTTCTACAAAACAGCAGAAGGAACACCACAAGGCGGGATAATCTCCCCAACGCTGATGTTGCTCACGCTGGCTGGGTTAGAGCAGTTGGTTAAGTCTATTGCCTGTAAAACAGGGAATAGAGTCAACTTTATCGGATATGCAGACGATTTTGTTATCACAGGTTCTTCGAAGGAAGTGCTCGTTAATGAAATCAAGCCGCAACTAATTGGTTTTCTACAGGAAAGAGGCTTAACACTCTCTGATGAGAAAACGCACATTACTCATATCGATGATGGTTTTGACTTTCTGGGATTCAATCTTAGAAAGTACAAAGGCAAACTGCTCATTAAACCGAGCAAGAGCAACGTTCTATCATTTTTGAGTAATCTACGTGAATTCATTAGAAAACATCCAACAATCCCCGTTAACGATTTAATCAAAATATTGAATCCGAAACTGAGAGGATGGGCGAACTATTATCGCCACAGTGTTGCAAAGCAAGTTTTCGGTTATGTAGGGCATCAACTTTTCTGGCTGTTATGGCGTTGGGCCGTTAGGCGTCATCCAACTAAAAGTAAGGACTGGGTGAGGCGTAAATACTATATGAATCGCATAGGAGGATGGCAATTCCACGGCTGGCAGAAAATCGCCAACATGGACTGCCATTTTAATCTGGTTCAGATAGCTCAAACGCTGATAAAGAGACATGTGAAAATCAGGAGCGCAGCCATACCTTACGACCCCGAGTACGAAGCTTACTTAAGTAAGCGGAAACGGGCAAAGGAAGGTCGAAACTCTTGGTTCGATCCTGTCTTAGCTGCTATGTAGGGTGCTGGGTAACAGAACACGCCTTAGCGGAGGCTTGAGCCGTATGCAGTGAAAGTTGCATGTACGGTTCTTAGGAGGGCGGTACTTGGTAACAAGTGCCGCCTATCCGACCATTATCATTTAGAACAATAACACTACTATTTGGTGGGATGCTCACCAGCCATTACTTATGCTATTGATCATTTGCTAGATCCCTCCAGTTCAATCGATATGCGTTACACCGATTATCGGGATAATCAACGCAAAATCATGCAACTGGTTCCCGAAGAGTTCATCCGGCGTTACCTATTACATGTACTGCCAAAAGGCGTGATGCGGATAAGGCTTTTTGGTTTTCTAGCCAACAGTTGTCGACGTAAAAAGTTAAGCCAAATCCGCTCACAACTGGCAACGAAAGCCCCCAAGAAAGAAAAGGTGACAGAGCCGTTAGGGCATTGGTGTTGCCCGTAATGTGAAACGGGGCGGTTACAGTTTATGGGTCTCATCTCGCTATTAAAAATAGTCGAGCGCGAAGCCGCACTGAGGCTGTCGGGCTAAATGCACAAAAATGAGTGATGTGGACCATGAAACAGCGTGCTTAGTTAATACAGAATTAGCTGGGACGACAGCACACATCATCACGCAGGAAAATCGCTATGCAATACAGTAACAGGACGATAGAAAAAGATGAAACAGTTCAAAACCTACCTTAAAAGGTGTAATCAGAACAAACGATTAGCCGAAGTGCTGTACAAAAAACAACTACCGTAAAAAAGCAAATTCCTATAGCATAAAGCATACCGATTAACGTTGGATGTGGCATCGGCCAAGTCCAACAAGCGATTTATGCGTCGCAAACAGCGCAACGCATAAATACTAAAACGTTATATTTTAATCCCAGCATCGTTCCTACATCTAAATGGATATATTATGAAAACTTGGTTAGTTAACACGAATACAAAAGGTGAGAATGGGAACCCTAATGCATTTAAATATATGCTTAGACAGAACAAAGCCGCTGCATTTTATGATAGAGCACCTGAAATTGATAAAATTAAAAAAGGTGATCTCGTATGCCTTTATCATAACCAAAATCGTATTATTGCGGTTGGCTCCGTCGTAACTCCATACCAAGGGCATGATTTCTCGGATATGGAATCAATAGAACATTGGGTGGATGTAAATTGGTTGTGGAAAGCTGACTTTGACAATGATTTCGAACCGATAAATTACATAGATAGAAATGAGCTAAATATAACAATGGTTAATGGAACTGTAGTTAACGTAACAGATCAAGTTAACTATAAAGAATTGCTTGTTCAAATAGCAAAGCATCAGAGTTTTTAAAATATAACTAATAAGGATAGGCCGCGCGAAGCCGCGTCCTTATCCCAAGTGTTGAACTAAGCCGCTGCGCGGAGCCAAATCAAGCTTCAATTGACTGTATTACTCATATTGAATCAGCTAGACTTAAAAAAGATGTGATGGAACACCACAACGACAAAGGAATTTCAATGGAACACATACAAATCACGCAATATAAGCAGTTCAAAACTGCTCTACAGCCCAGAGCTAGCATCAAAAAAAGCAAATTCCTATAGCATGAAGCATGCCAATTATCTTTGACTAGGCATCGGCCAAGTCCAACAAGCGATTTATGCGTCGCAAACAGCACAACGCATAAATACTAAAACGTTATGTGTAAAAAATGAACATGGAAGATGTAATCAAAGAAATCGGAATTGATGAAGAACAAAGGCTATATATAAAGCCTTTATCTGCAAAGTTCTCAATGATGTATCGAGAGGCAATCGAGGTAAATTGGAATCAAAATACCATGGCCTTATATGGCGGTACTCCGAGAAAATGGAGTTACCTAGATTGGTATAAACAAATAATCAAAGGTGCATCATTGCAAGGTTGTTTACTTAAACTTTCTGTTCAAACAAAATGGGTAAATGTGCCCCAAGAGTTACAAACACAAATAGCCGAACATCATGCATAAATTACACATAACAAGTAGCACCAACGGATTCCATAATCTGTCGCGGTTTTTGCAAAGAAACGCAAAAAGCCCCGCCAAATTATTCCACCGTTGTGCTAGGCGTTGAACTAAGCCGCTGCGCGGAGCCAAATCAAGCTTCAATTGTCGGTATTACTCATATTGAATCAGCTAGACTTAAAAAAGATGTGATGGAACACAACAATGACAAGGGAATTTCAATGAAATACATACAAATCACGCAATTTAAGCAGTTCAAAACTGCTCTACAGCCCAGAGCCAGCATCAAAAAAAGCAAATTCCTTTAGCATAAAACGGACCAATTAACCTGAACTAGGCCTCGGCCAAGTCCAACAAGCGATTTATGCGTCGCAAACGGCGCAACGCATGAATACTAAAACGTTAGGTGTTTACATGGAGAGTGTTCAATGAAATCTAAGTTTTTAATATTATCCGTTCTAGCTTTATTCCTAGGCTGTAAATCGACTCCACAACAAGCTTCACCCGATGAAGGTTTACTAATAGGAGAAGATTCATCGAATGTAAAAGTAATGATTAGAAAAATTGATGAAGGTGAAATCTTATGGTCAGGTGGTTATAAGCTAGGTACGACCGCTTCAATTCAAACGGGGCAGCATTCAGTTTCAATAATGTGTGAATTTACCTTTTCTTGGGGTACAAAGTTATTACCTGGTACCCTTGATATCGACGTGAAAGCTGGAAATACGTATCAGGTTTCAGGTAAATCATCGAGCGATGGTGAAAAATGTTTGGTGTCAGCAAACATCTAACAAGCTGTTCAAACGGAAAATTTACAGTTGGATCGCGCTTCGCGCATTATAGCCAAACTGTAATTTTCCGCTTAACAGAGCGTTGAATTAAGCCGCTGCGCGGAGCCAACAGAGGCTTCAATTGAGTGCATAATCCTCATTGAATCAGCCAAGCTTAAAGATGTATGATAGGAAAATACGATGAAAAGGAATTTCAATGAAAAACTTACCTACTACTCGATATCAATTGACTTAAAACTGCTCTGTAGCCCAGAGCCAGCATCAAAAAAAGCAAATTCATATAGCATGAAGCATGCCAATTAACTTTGACTAGGCATCGGCCAAGTCCAACAAGCGATTTATGCCATGCAAACGGCGCAACGCACAAATACTAAAACGTTATGTTTCTCCCACAAAGGTATAGAGAATGAGTAAACTGGAAGAGTTTTGGGATGGAGCATCTAAAAACTACGACAAGACCGAAGAGCGATTTGAGTACATTCATAGTAAATCTAGAGAAAATACCAAAAAATTCCTCAAAGGTAGCGATACAGTTCTCGATTATGGGTGTGGGACAGGAACCGCAACGTGCCAATTTTCCTGTCAGGTTAAAGAGGTTCACGCTATTGATATATCATCGAAAATGATTGAAATAGCAAGGGAGAAAGCAGCGGTTGCGAAAGTAGAGAACGTAATCTTCGAGCAAACAGATATTTTTGGTAGCGAATTTGCTAAAGAATCATATGATGTCATTCTAGCTTTTAACATGTTACATACAGTCCCTAGCCCACAGGATGTGGTACTGCGAATAAATGAATTGCTAAAGCCAGAAGGATTGTTCATTTCTGTAACACCTTGCTTACGTCAAAAGATGTCATTTTTAGTTAATCTTCAAATCCAGCTGGTGCGGGTCTTGTGTAAACTTGGACTAATTCCCATTCCTATAAGAAGAGTCACAAGCTCTGAGGTAGAAAGCTTATTAGAGGCGGGCGGGTTTCAAACGTTTGAATCTGAAGAGATATACAAAGACGCATCTAGCTATTTTGTCGTGGCTAAGAAGTTACAAAAAACATAACGAGGCGTTGAACTAAGCCGCTGCGCGGAGCCAACGGAGGCTTCAATTGAGTGTATAACCCTCATTGAACCAGCCAAGCTTAAATATGTATGATATGAAAATACGATGAAAAGGAATTTCAATGAAAAACTTATCTACTACTCGATATCAATTGACTCTAAACTGCTCTGTAGCCCATAGCCAGCATCAAAAAAAGCAAATTCCTGTAGCATAAAGCGCACCAATTAACCTGAACTAGGCATCGGCCAAGTCCAACAAGCGATTTATGCGTCGCAAACAGCGCAACGCATAAATACTAAAACGTTAACTGTAAAAGGAGCTCTTCATGCAGTATAAAAACACTCAGCTTGGAATCGCGATGCTTTCAGTTATGGGAATTGTAACATTAGTGCTTATCTCTGCTTCGGTAACTCAACCTACCGAACCTATCGGATTTGCTTATTTAATTGTAGGTGTGGTTTCAATTCTTTTTTCAGCATTAACAATCAAAGTTGAAGATGGAAAGGTAAAATGGTTTTTTGGTCCAAAATTTTGGAATAAATCAATAAAAATATCTGAAATTGAGTCGGCACAAGAGATAAGAACAAAATGGTACTATGGGCTTGGAATTCGGTTAATCTCAACTGGATGGTTATATAACGTTTCTGGTCTAACGGCTGTTGAATTAAAACTTAAAGATGGCACAACGGTTTGTCTGGGTACAAACGATCCAAAAAATTTAATAAAGGCTATTAAGCAAAGTAGTTGACTCGTGCTCGTTCCTTGCAAGTTTTAGCCAACTATTTTCCGCCTTTTACAGTGTTCGTTACTAACTCGTCTCTGTCCAAAAGTAAGTCAGCTAATTAGATTTGAGCTTTTCCTATTTAGCTTTCATCTATAGACAACTATGCAGCTAAATCGAAGAGAGTTAAATTACAGGTGTAGATGAGTCAGCGAGAATCTAAAATAGGGATGTTTTGG
>NZ_JBALXK010000052.1:0-6580 GCF_036960685.1 Pseudoalteromonas sp.
AAAAAACAAAGCTAATAACGATTGAGCAGAACATAGTAAATCACATGAAAGTGACCATTAATCAGCTTTAGGCTGATTAACAAAAAATCCCCGCAGGCAGCAATGCCAGCAGGGATTTTTTATGGACACCGGTTCAAGTCCCGCCGCCACATGGTTAATGTGCTTTTAATTATTTCAAAGGTATTGACCGGGTAATTTGTGGGTTCGATTTTACTCTTATCTCAAGTTAAAAAATAACATCAACGTCGTGACGCTTCGCCCACACCAGACCAAGAGGAAATCAACGGCTATTCCCTCTTGACTCTTTGCTCAAGAATTGGCCCAGCCGTCCCGCAACATTTTTCAAATGGATTAAACAACAGCTGCGAAAAGGTCGCCATGGGGATTGATCTAGCTTTTGACCGCACTTGACTTCGGCCTCAGCCTTATTCGAAAATGCTAACGCTTCCGATGGTACATCCTGTACCGCGAAAGCTAGCGGGCCATCCATGGCCAGCTCACGCTATTTTCTTCAACGGCCTCAAGTTCAAAGCTGAATTTAGACATTTTCAAACAGAGACTAGCTCGTTTTTGTCGGATAAGCGGCACCTGTTATCAGGTGCCGCTCTCCTAAGAACCGTACGTGCAACTTTCACTGCATACGGCTCAAGCCTCCACTAAGGCGTACTATGTTACCCGGTAACCACAGGAGTTACCTTTGCAATACTCACTTGAAGCTTTGATACTTTCTGTTCTATGACTTTCCAGTCGATGGATTATCATTGAGCAAAGCAAGGAGAGGCACTAACTTCAATCGAAGTCATCATTTGCGTTTCTCCATTAACAAAGTTCTTCTAACTTTCTTGCAACGGGAGACCTGCTGGAAGTGGGCTCACTTTCGTGCCAGACACAAGGTCTGTATCTGCATCATTACAATGCAGTATTGGCTTTCTCCAGCCTCCTTTACCTGCACCACTATCGGCTATCTTCACAGATAACTTTCCCAATGGGAGCGATACAGGCTTACCCTGTTCCGTATGTCGCGCAATGTCAGGTTAGATGCCCACTATAGTGCGGAGAGTAATGTTGATCACGAAAGAATACTGTCCAATTTCTTTCCAACTCTCGTTGCCTTTTGGCCACAGCGTATAAACCACTTCCGCTGCTTCACGTATAACGCACCTTAAATGGATTCACTTACGTTCATCATACTGACACCCTAGCACTTACCCGATTGTGGTTATCAGGAGGAACGTCCTCTCACGATTCAGTTCCCGTCCAGTGATTTACTGGACTTCGTTACATTGTCGGATCCGCTGCTTTATTCAGGATCCTAGGGTCATCTGGTGATACAGATGGTTCACTCTTCGCGGTGAACAGCGCTTCATACGACTTCAGGTCGCACGGACATTTCCGTGTTACAAAGATCGGACAAAGTTTGGTTTTCAGATAACTTCTAGTATCCCAATTACCTACAAATGCCTGGTCAAAACTACTGAACCACTACAAGATCAAACTTTAATATAAACGCACAATTATTTGTCATAGTGCAACTTGATATTGTAACGTAATCAAGACTTTGAAACTGGATCGATCATAAACGCTAGTTTTTGTGGTTTGTCCTGAAGGGCTCGAATGAAAACAGGTTCGAAATCCGCCATGAGTTATTTTTTATTCAGCTTTTTTAACTAAGAAAATAAATTCCAGAGCTAAAAATTGCTGAATTCATGGCTGAACTTCTCCCTAGTTGAGGGAGAAGTTCTAATGGTTTATATCCATGGAAAACAAAGAATCTTACAAAAATAAAGCTCGTCTTATGAAGCAATTACGTAAAGCCAACACTGAAATGGAACAGAGCCTCAAATCAACAGTTTTTTGGCAAAAGGCTTTTTTCTTCCTATATTCTTAAGTAGATTATTTCAATGCGGAGCGGGGAATAAAATGAGCATCACGGGACGAAAAAAGGAAGATCTGTCTCTAAGCATATTATTTGTTATCGCAATGTTTGTTTCAACAATCGGTTTGATATCCTGCTCCGATAACAAGTCTGACTCATCCGATGCCCCCAAAACGTATAAGACAAAGACGGGTAAAGCGATCATCATATCGGAAACCCACCCGGCCGGTCAGAGCCTTAGCACTATCGAAATCAGTACCAAGGACTTTGAGCACAATTATCCGGCAATATACCAAGACAGGGATCCTATTTCAGAAGTATTTGTAGCCGACCTTGACGGTAACGGTTTTGATGAAATCTACATCATCACAATTTCGTCGGGTTCCGGAAGTTATGGAACAGTATTGGGATTTGCCTCAAATAAAGACAAAAGCCTGTCAATGATCAATTTCCCTGAAATACTAGAAAGGGATGAGAATTTTAAAGGATATATGGGACACGATACCTTCAAGATGGAAGAACAAAAGCTTTTAAGAACTTTTCCCATATATAACGAAGGTGACACCAATCAAAATCCAACCGGCGGAACACGAAAACTGGTTTATGGTCTATATCCGGGAGAAGCGATATGGCAATTAAGGGTCGAGAAATCAGAAACCCTCAATGCCCCATAAAAGGTGGTATTTCAAATGATAAACCGTCCATCTAATAATATGTTGCCCAGAACTTTTCTGGTTCTGATATGCATTGTGATCATAGTAGGTTGCGACGATTTTGAAAGCCAGAGTAAGGCTGAGGCTGACGCACTAGCCCACCCCCCCTTAATAAAACAATACATAGCCATTTTTTGAAGTAACAACATAACCCCCTTCTATTTGAGTTTCGATCACCTTTTATAATTTTCAAAACGCGAGTGCTACGAGGTCAGGGCAACCGCATGAGTGCCCTATTTTTTGAACAGCATGCTTCAGCGATGAATTTTTATCGCTTAAAGACATGTTACTTTCAGTTGATTTACTTTAAATCTAGAACGTTTAATAAACTGCTTATGCTTAAAAAATCATTTGCGAACTAGCCCTGGTTATAAACCGTGGCGTGTTTTATAAACCAATTTATATTTGTTGATTTCGTATACTTAAACCTTGGCTCAACATTAAAATCATATGTATTACCTTTCTCACGCTCAGCTATCTCCACAAATATTTCTTGGTAGTTACTATCGTCCTGTGGATCAATCAGTGCAAAACGCAAACGAGCATGGATGAAACCAACCTTCTTAGAGGCTGTTTTAAAAGCGGGATTTAGCGAGATGTGTAAAAATTAAACACTAATGCGGTTTCCCTGATTTTACCCACCCCTTTATAAATCTCAATTTTTATACTATAAATATGTTAGTTAATTGTTGGTCATAAGTTTTATAAAAAATTTAGCTCAATAGTTAGAGTAATTTATCTCTATCTCTACCTCTCCAACTGATTCAACTAATTCAACTAATTCAAGATATATTTAACATTTGAGGAAGTGTTTTTATGAATAGAAAACTAATTAATGTAATAGTTGTATCAGCGGTTATGGGCTTATCCGTATCTTCTGTTATGGCTGCAGGTGGCGGGGCCGTTATAAAAAGTGATCCTACTAAGCATTTTGATGAAAAAGGAAAAGCGCCTTCGAAGTTCACCATAGAATTGCAAAATGGATTACGTAAAACACTTCCGTTTGAAGATAAGCGTGATTTTGATGAAGCTCAAAAAGGCTTTATAGCTGCACCTGATTATAAGCAAATCATGGCTGAAGCAGGCAACGTTGCTTGGGATATGGGCAGCTACGACTGGTTACTTGATGAAGGTAAAACCTTCGATACAATCAATCCATCGTTACAACGTCAAGCTGTATTGAACATGGCTTATGGTTTATATGAAGTGCTTCCAGGCAAAATATACCAAGTCCGTGGTTATGACTTAGCGAACATTAGTTTTATTAAAGGCGATACAGGCTGGATTGTATTTGACCCGTTAACAGCTAAAGAAACCGCTGCTGCAGCGCTAAAGTTTATTAATGAGCAATTGGGTGAACGCCCAGTTGTTGCCGTTGTATATTCGCATTCTCATGCAGACCATTTTGGTGGTGTTCGTGGTGTTGTGAATGAAGAAGATGTTAAGAGTGGTAAGGTTAAAATTATTGCCCCTGAGGGTTTCATGCACCATGCAATTGCTGAGAATGTGATGGCGGGTAATGCTATGACTCGCCGTATGTTCTTCCAATATGGTGTATTGTTACCGCGCAGTCCGTATGGACACGTCGATCAGTCTATCGGTAAAAATACTGCAGCGGGTAATTTAGGCTTAATTGAGCCTAACGTGACTATTAAGCAAGATTTCACTGATATGACAATTGATGGCGTTAAGATGGTGTTCCAAAGCACGCCAGGGACAGAAGCCCCTGCAGAAATGAACACTTGGTTCCCAGATATGAAAGCATTTTGGGCTGCAGAAAATATTACTGGTACTATCCACAATATTTATACTTTACGTGGCGCATTAGTACGTGATGCATTGGAATGGTCTAAGCAAATTAACGTCTCTTTGTATAAATTTGGACAAGATGCCGAAGTCATGTTTGCTTCACACTCTTGGCCTCGTTGGGGTAACGAACGTATTCAAGAAATAATGCGTACCCAACGTGATACCTATGCCCACCTAAATAACCAGGTGCTACATTTGGCCAACCAAGGTGTGACAGTTAATCAAATTCATAATGTTTATAAGCTTCCTGAAAGCCTACGTCAACAATGGTCTGCACACAGCTATCATGGTTCTGAAGAGCACAATAGCCGCGCAGTATTGAATCGCTATTTAGGTTATTGGGATGCAAACCCTGCGACCTTAATGCCTTTGTCACCTGAAGACTCTGCACCTTTATATGTTGAGATGATGGGCGGTAGCGCTAAGATTATCACTAAAGGAAAGCAGTTGTTTGACCAAGGTAAGTATTTTCATGCAACTGAAATCCTTAACAAGTTAGTCTATGCAGAACCTAAGAACCAACAGGCGAAAGATTTACTAGCCGATGTGTTTGAACAAATTGGTTATCAAAAAGAAAGTCCGAGTGTTCGAAACAGCTTTCTTGCTGCAGCCTATGAGCTTCGTAATGGCATGCCTACAGGTAGCTCTCCAAAGTCTTCAGGTCCTGATATGATCAGAGGTATGTCTACTGGATTATGGCTTGATTTCCTTGGTGTGCGTCTTGATACTGAAAAATCAGCAGGTAAACACTTTATTATTAATTTGGTTACCCCTGATAATGGCGAGAAATACCTTGTCGAGTTAAGTCATTCTGCACTAACTAATATCCAGGGTGTTAATTCTGACAAAGCTGACTTGACCCTTACTATTGATCGTGCTGAATTAAACGATGTTATGATGGGCGCAAAAAGTTTTGATGAGAAAATTAAAGCTGGTAAAGTTAAAATTGATGGTGACCGCAAGGCAATAGATGAGTTAATGGCTTCATTAGTTAACTTCACTATGGCATTTGAGTTACTACCAGGCACTATCGCTAAGTAAGCTAAGTAAGAAAAAGGTTCACCTCTAATTAGGGTGAACCTTTTTTATGTTTCCACGAATCGACGATTGTTCGATTTCTGAGGCAAATTTTTTCAGCTTATTATGTCGAAGGCTCCTGAAACTCAATCGGGTAAGAGTAAACTTTTATAAAAGTAAACTGAAACACTGGCTTCTCTAAAATGTTTATGTTCAAAAATGAGTTAGTGCCTGTAAATGGATAAATTCAACTCTGAACTTGAGGCCGTTGAAGAAAATGATGTGAGCTGACCATGGCCTTTCTCGCACATCTGACCTATATGGATATGGGAAATGTCACAATGATGTAGGGAACATCATTGACCATGCCACCGCATGGCGACCGCATGAATGCCTAATTTTTCACCATCTGACTAAAACCAGCACTTAATACCGCCTGTAGCATTGATGTGTTCATCATACATCGCTTTTTTTCCTACAATGCTTAACTTGGTTCGCTCTGCTCGAAGCATATTCAAGCTCGTATGACGTAGGCAAGATAGGTTCTCTGCACCATGGTCTTTGTATATTTGCATGCGTCTTCATTCATGCTGACATCCAAACTCTGAATCGATCCGATTTATGTAGCTACTTTCACCCATTACAAAATGTAGGTCAAGCTTGAGACGCTGGTAAGCAACTTTGGGGCATAAATGATTTGCATACCTTGCTTGCAATTGGTGTGACTCAACTCTGAACTTGAGGACGTTGAAGAAAATCGCGTGAGCCTGACAGGACGTCAGGCTAGCTTTCGCTGGCCAAGGATGGCCTATCGGAAGCGTTAGCATTTTCGAATAAGTCCGAAGACGATTACAAATGAGGTAAAAAGCTGGATCTGACCCCATGGCGACCTTTTCGCTGTTTGAAAATGTTGCGGGGCGGCTGGGAGTTCCAAGAGGGAATAGCCGTTGATTTCCTCTTGGTCTGGTGTGGGCGAAGCGCCACGACGTTGATGTTATTTTTTAAATTGAATGATTACGACCAGTTAATCGAAGTATAAAATGTTGCCACCCAAAAATAGACAAACAAAAAGGGCTTAGCATTGCTGCTAAGCCCTTCTATAAATTGGTGGAGGCGGCGGGACTTGAACCCGCGTCCAGAAAGCCTACATCCTCGGCACTACATG
>NZ_JBALXK010000053.1:0-4871 GCF_036960685.1 Pseudoalteromonas sp.
TCTTTGGTTACTTCCCTGCCCTTAAGGCCGCGCAACTAGACCCGATAGAAACCATGCGTCATGAATAGACTGGTTGATGATCGCTGCTTTTTATCAACGAGAGGAACAAAGGCTTTATATTGTTTTTGTGGACTTATTTGGTAGATGTCCTCCATGCTTGAAGCGTCCATTTTAGGTATCATGCATTGCTTATCTGCATTTTTTTTTATGTCTACTATAGCAACTGGTATGGATACCCCCCCATCTAATAACAAATAATTCCCGTTTCGGTAATATGAGACCCAGGCTTTAGCTGCAACTAAAGCTTTTTTTGTCGTAGTTCGATTGAGTGCAGGCAGCTCTACTGAGAAACCGATACCAACAACAAACGCGACAAAGGACGGCAAGCATTACCCTCGAATAGTCTACTGGGTCTTGTTAAATTTTGTTGCCTCCACTGTATATGGGTTAATAAAAAATGCTTTGGCCGCATTATGAGGTTAAAAGTGGAAGAATAGTGGGCAGGTGACCTCGAATCGTGGCAATGTCCTGCTTAACTATGTCTTTGTCTATTTCTAGGGTAATAAGCTTAGCGACGTTGTCGCTCATTACCTTGCGTAAGTTGCCAAGGAACTGAGGTTCAGCAACCACGATCAATTGGCTAAATTTTTGCGCATTATATTCAGCCTCAAGATATCTACATATATCTCTAGCAAATTCTACCGCCTCATACTCTTTGGGCTCTGTTTTACCTCCCACAGCATGGTGACTAAACGTTGCACCACCAGCCTGACGTCCTGGTAGATCAGAGGTTAGCTTCTGTTCATGTTGTCTTGATTCGGGGTGGATCATGCTCTTAATCTCATTTAATGCGGATTTTGCTGTTTCGGCGTTAAATAGACGTGCATGAGCGCTATCGGCGACTAAAATCCAACTGCTCATTATTTATCTCCCAATAAGTTCATCATTAATAAATTGTCTTATTAAAAATAAGACAATCGAGTCACTTAATTATAGACAATATTTTTGTTAATTCTTTGGAATCGATTGCTGTTAGCTTGTTTCTTTGAATTAACGTCTTTCTCAGCAGTGAAGTTTGCTGGTGCACATTTTGCGTTTTTTTCAAAGACCACTACTGTGCACTAAATCCGTTGCAGCACTTGTTCGCTATCCTTTTACGGTAGAACTCCATCTTAAAACCCTGCTGTTCAGTTTCTGATACCGTACCAATACACTGATATTATTTGTCTCAATTAACTTGTAGATTAACGTTTAGGTATATTTTTGTGAAAAATCGTGTTTACGGTTCTCCAATACCTCGGCATTATCGGGTTATCATCACAATACGTTAGTTTACATAAATGGGAGATCTATCAAGATTATCATGTCATATATGAACAATTTACTTATCACCGCATAAACATAGCGTTCATTCACCAAGATGGTTGCCAGTAAAAAATTTATCCATTTTTGGCGATGTTCATAGTTAATATATAGGTGTAATTCTCCTGTCATATTATCAGGCTCCCCAGAAATGCTTAAGTACAATACGCCAACACAGTGATAGTATTGTGTGTCATTTAAACTGACTATCGTTTATCTTGGTCTAACGATTATTTGTTACTTACAAGCAAATCAAGGTAACTAAAGACGAGACCAACAGTTAAATATTCAGCAAAAATTATGGCTGCTCATATTTTAGCTTTACTCGTATAATATCTAAATCGATATAAACAAAAGCTCCAGTCATCACCAACTAGCAGGCCTATTAATGTCAGCCGAACTACACGAAATTAAAAGCTTTATCGCTCAGTACGCCCCTTTTGATCAGCTTCCAGAACAAGTCATAATCGACATTGCGCAAAGTGTTGAGATTTCTTATTACCGTACCGATAGCATGATTGTTAACTTTAACGACAATATTACCGAACTGTATATGATCCGCAGTGGCGTCGTTGAGTTATATCGCCGTAAAGGTGAACTGTACAATCGTCTAGATCAGGGACAGTTATTTGGCCAAATGGGCTTACTCACCAATAATAAAGTACGTTTCCCAGCCAAAGCGGTAAAAGATACCTTGGTATACTGTATTCCAGAATTGGTATTCACTAACTTATGCGAGCTTTATGACGATTTCGCTGATTTTGTTGAAGTGGAAGATACTACCCGTTTAAAACAGGCGGTAAAAGGTAAAACCGATGATGCTAATGCACTGACCACTTCCAAAGTGAAAACATTATTGACGAGAGAAGCAGTCGTTATTTCCTGTAATAGCACTATTCAAGCGGTAGCTCAGATAATGGCCGAAGAAAATGTTTCTGCTGTATTAATAAATGATCCTGATATAGAGGACCCGCAGGATAGCAGTTTTGTTGGTATTATTACCGAACATGATCTCTGCGCTAACGTCATTGCAGCTGGGGTAAATGTTGATAATCCGATTTCACAAGTCATGTCGACCAATTTGATTTCACTGGATCATAACGCTTATATTTTTGAAGCAATGCTGCTCATGCTGCGTTATAACATTCATCATCTACCTATTCTAAAAAATAAAAAGCCCATTGGCCTAATTGAAGTTGCAGATATTATCCGTTACGAATCGCAAAATAGTTTGTTATTTGTAAGCAGTATCTTTCAGCAGAAAAGTAGCGAGGATTTAGTGCTGCTTTCTGCACAGTTAAAAAACTGTTTTGTGCGCATGGTTAACGAAGATGCTAATTCACATATGGTCGGGCGGGCAATGTCTGAAATCGGTCGCAACTTTAAACAGCGTTTATTAGAACTTGCCGAAGAGATGTTCGGTCCCCCGCCTGTTCCCTACTGCTTTTTAGCACTGGGCTCGATGGCTCGAGATGAGCAACTGATGGTAACCGATCAAGATAATGCCATAATCCTTGATAATAGCTATCAAGTCGCGTTGCATGGTGCGTATTTTGAAAAGTTAGCCAATTTTGTTTGCGATGGTTTAGCTGCCTGCGGTTACAGTTACTGCACTGGTGATATTATGGCAAGCAACCCTGAGTTTCGCAAAACACGATCTCAGTGGGAAGATTGTTTCGGTGATTGGATAGATAATCCAAACCCTCAAGCTTTATTAAACTGCTCTATTTTCTTCGATCTTACGGGTGTCTATGGCCGGGTAAAATGGGCTGAGCAATTAAATGCATTTATCCTGCGCAAAACCAAGAAAAACAACCGTTTTTTAGCCTGTTTGGCGCACAATGCCCTTAATCGTAAGCCCCCACTGGGATTTTTTAAAGATTTTGTGATGGAAAAAGATGGCCGTCATAATAACGCTATTAATTTAAAACGTCGTGGTACTGCACCATTGGCGGATCTGATCCGAGTGCATGCCTTGGCGATCGGCTCACAATCGCAAAACTCATTTCAACGCTTGGATGATATTATCGAAGCAGGTATTTTGCCTAAATCAAAGGGCGAAGATTTACAACATGCAATGGAGCTTATCTCTCTAGTACGTTTGCGTCATCAGTCATCCGATATAGAGTCTGGGATTGATCCTGATAATAATATTGAACCGGAAAGTATGTCTGATTTTGAAAGACGCAATCTTAAAGATGCTTTTTTAGTATTAAGCAATGCACAAAACTTTTTAAAATATCGCTATACTTCAAACAAACTTTAAAGGTTAACTCATGAACAATTTCAGTAATCAGGAGATTTTAAACTGGGCGGCCTTGCTAAAATTAAAAGCCAAAAACAGTAAAGATCCACGCTTGGTTGATTTTTATAATACCGGAACCTATAGTAATGAAACGCTATTAAATGATATTGATTTTGTCGCGCTTGATTTTGAAACGACAGGCTTAGATTCACAGCAAAACAGCATCATTAGTATTGGTTTGGTACCCTTTAATTTACAGCGCATTTTTTGCCGCAAAGCAAAAGAATGGTATCTCAATCCACAGGATAAATTACAAGAAAACTCAATTATTATTCATGGTATCACCCACTCGGATTTACAAGATGCACCGGATCTGTTGCGTATTTTAGAGCAGCTTTTAGCTGAACTGGCAGGAAAAGTGGTGGTGGTACATTATCGGCATATTGAGCGTGATTTTCTTGATCACACTTTACGCTTGTTGATTAATGAAGGTATTATCTTTCCGGTTATCGATACCATGCAGATTGAGGCTAATTTGCAACGGGTTAATTCGTCGGGCTTGCTTAATTTCTTTAAAAGAAAACGCCCAGAGTCCATTCGTCTTGCTGATAGCCGTGCGCGTTACAACTTACCCGCTTACCCGCCTCACGATGCCTTAACCGATGCAATTGCCACCGCGGAATTAATGCAGGCTCAAATTAAATATCATTTTAGTCCCGACACTGCGATTAAAAAATTGTGGTTATAACGTCTCTGTGATGAGAGCACAATACTAGACAAAAAAAGCCGATGATTCAATCATCGGCTTTTTTGTAGCAAGTAGAAACTAGCTTTTATTATGCTTTTCGGTACGCATACCCATCAACAAACTGACACACATTACCAATAAAATAATGGTAAAGGGTAGCGCTGTCGAAATAGCACCCGCTTGCAACGCCTCAATCGCCTCAGTACCACCAACCCAGAGTAACACTGCTGCAATAGCTCCCTCGATTGTTGCCCAAAAAATACGTTGTGGAACCGGCGCATCAATTTTACCACCGGCAGTAATACTGTCTATGACCAACGACCCGGAATCGGAAGAGGTAATAAAGAAAACCAGTACCAGTAGCACAGCTATCATTGATAAAATATTACCTAATGGCAGCGCATCAAACATCTGGAACATCGCAAGCGGAACGTCCGTTAACCCTTCACTGCCTAATATGCCAACTTCATTGACAACTTGGTCAATAGCGACACCACCAAAGACAGACATCCATAG
>NZ_JBALXK010000054.1:0-4662 GCF_036960685.1 Pseudoalteromonas sp.
TCGCAAACTCGCAAACTCGCAAACTCGCAAACTCGCAAACTCGCAAACTCGCAAACTCGCAAACTCGCAAACTCGCACTTTTTATCAGGTATAAGCAAACTCGCACTTTCTATAAGTAACCAGCAAACTCGTATAAATATACGTCCAATAATTAACCTGCGACTGTCTTTGCAGCGTATAACTCTAAAAAAAGTTCAATAATTATCGTAATAAGTGTAAATCCGTCAGTTAATTGGTGAATTTTTTTGCTACAATTGTCTGGCAAGTAATGTGAGTGAGTTCAACAGCACCATGTGCAGTTTATCTGTTTCCTCTTAGTGAGGTTGATCTTGGTCAGTATATTGTTTTTTAAAGTCGTTATCATAGCAAACGGCTTCATACTCGAGCCGACCCTATTAATAATTTAATTAAATCGGGTTTATTCGAGCATGGAACTGTGAATAACCTTGTTTTAATCAAGGGTTTTAATTATGATCGCGTCTATTTTAAAATTTCTAAAAATTAACCTGCTGTAACTGATGTTCTCAATATAGCAAGTGTTGGGAATCATAGTGGAGATAAGTGGATGAGCAATGCGCCTGTAGACAATGGCCGACGTCGCTTTTTAACCATAGCTACCTCTGTTGTAGGTGGTGTTGGTGCGGCTGGGGCTGCTGTTCCTTTTATTGCGTCTTGGAATCCAAGTGAGCGAGCTAAATCTGCGGGTGCGCCTGTAGAAGTAGATATCAGCAAGCTTGAGTCAGGACAATTAATACGTGTCGAGTGGCGTGGTAAACCTGTATGGGTTGTATCACGTACCCCAAAAATGCTTGAACAGATGAAAGCACACGAAGGTCAACTTCGTGATCCTGCATCTGAAGAGCCACAACAACCTGAATCAGCTGTAAACGAATACCGTTCAAAACGTCCGGAAATTTTCGTTGCTGTTGGTATTTGTACACACTTAGGTTGTTCACCTGGCTTTTTTGAAGGCAACTTTAGTGAAAAAGTAGAAGGGACCGATGATGGTTTCTACTGCCCATGTCACGGTTCTAAATTTGATATGGCTGGTCGCGTATTCCAAGCGGTTCCGGCGCCATTGAACTTAGAAATTCCGCCTTACACCTTTATCGATGACACCACTATTTTAGTGGGCGAAGAAGAAGGGGCTGCCTAATGTTTGGTAAGATTATTGGTTGGATCGACGACCGTATCCCAATGACACGTGTTTGGAACATGCATATTGCACAGTATCCAGCACCAAAAAACTTTAACTTCTGGTACTTCTTTGGCTCATTAGCCATGTTAGTGCTAGTTAACCAAATCCTAACCGGTATTTGGTTAACGATGAACTTTGTACCTTCAGCGGAAGGTGCGTTTGCATCTGTTGAATACATCATGCGTGATGTTGAATACGGCTGGTTGTTACGTTATTTGCACTCAACGGGTGCATCAGCGTTCTTCATCGTTGTATACCTACATATGTTCCGTGGCATGATCTACGGTTCTTATCAAAAACCACGTGAATTACTGTGGTTGTTTGGTATGTTTATCTTCCTAGCGCTAATGGCTGAAGCTTTCATGGGTTACTTATTACCATGGGGTCAAATGTCATTCTGGGGTGCACAGGTAATCATTTCATTATTCGGTGCGATACCGGTAATTGGTGATGACTTAACACTTTGGATCCGTGGTGACTATGTAATTTCAGGTGCAACGCTTAACCGCTTCTTTGCATTACACGTTATTGCCTTACCATTGGTTATTGTTATTCTTGTATTCTTACACATTGTTGCACTTCACGAAGTGGGTTCAAATAATCCTGATGGTGTTGAAATCAAGCGTAAGAAAGGTTCTGTGGCTGAAGAAGATAAGCCTAAATTTAAATTCCATGAGTATTACACTGACAAAAAAGACATTGTTGATGCGATACCGTTCCACCCATATTACACAGTAAAAGATATTATGGGCGTGGTTGGTTTCTTAATCTTATTCTGTTGGGTTGTGTTCTTTATGCCAGCGATGGGTGGATTCTTTTTAGAAGCGCCGAACTTTGAGCCGGCAAACCCGCTTAAGACGCCTGAACATATTTTCCCAGTTTGGTACTTTACGCCATTCTATGCAATCTTACGTGCAATCCCTGATAAGTTAATTGGTGTTGCAGCAATGGGTGCATCGATTGTGGTACTGGCACTATTACCTTGGATTGACCGTGGTACAGTGAAATCGGTTCGTTACCGTTGTGGCTTCCATAAATGGAACATTGCAGGTTTTGTGGTTACTTTCGTTTTACTTGGTTGGGTGGGTGCAACTCCACAAACTGATTTGAAGACGATTATCTCGCAAGTCTGTACTGTGACTTACTTTATGTTCTTCGTACTGTTATTTGTATACAGTAAGAATGAAAAAACTAAGCCATTGCCAGAGAGGTTAACGAAATGATGAAAAAGCTAATTATCGGTTTATTTGCTTTATCAATAAACGTATTGCCGGCAATGGCTGCGGGTCCTTCGGTTCCATTAATGGAAGCGGGTAATGACCTAACTGATCAGCCATCATTGCAACGTGGTGCAAAGTTGTTCATGAACTACTGTCTTGGTTGTCACCAAATGCAGTATCAACGTTATGAACGTACTTTCCGTGATATCGGTATTCCTACTGATGTAGGTCTTGAACAGTTAATTTTTGACGGTTCAAAAGTCGGTAGTCACATCACCAACTCGATTGAAAAAGATGATGCTGCAAAATGGTTTGGTGCGGCTCCGCCGGATCTAACAAATGTTGCGCGTGTGCGTGGCAGTGATTGGATTTACACCTATTTAAAATCGTTTTACAAAGATGAATCTCGCCCGTTCGGTGTGAATAATACAATATTTCCATCGGTAGGTATGCCGCATGTTCTGCAAGAGCTGCAAGGTTTACCTATGCCTATTACTGAAGAAGTACAAGAACATGGTCACACTGTGACTAAAGTTGTTGGCACTAAAACAGATGGCACCGGTGAATTAAGTGTAGATGAATATGACCAAGCAGTTCGTGATTTAACGAACTTCCTAGAGTACGTAGGTGAACCTACGCGTCTTGAATCGGAAGCGCTAGGTCTTAAGGTAATCGGATTCTTAATAATCCTGTTTATCTTGTCATTTATGCTGAAGAAAGAATACTGGAGAGATGTTCATTAATTTTGAACATATTTAAAGGTAATTTTGCAATAGGGGCTTAAGCCCCTTTTGCTGTTTTTGTTATTTAATGGAGGTAGGCATGGCCGTAGCTGCCAATAAGCGCCCTGTAATGACCCTTTTTTCTGGTGCTAACTGTATGTATAGCCACCAAGTACGCATTGTACTTGCTGAAAAAGGCGTAAGTGTAGATATTCATCTGGCTGAAAAGGACAACCTGCCAGAAGCACTTCATGAAATTAACCCTTACGGAACAGTGCCAACACTGATCGACCGTGAGCTTGGTTTATATCAGGCAAACATCATCATGGAATACCTTGATGAACGTTTTCCTCACCCTCCACTAATGCCTGTTTATCCGGTAATGCGTGGCCGTAGCCGTTTAATGATGCATCGCATCGACACGGATTGGTACAGCCTTGCTGCAAAAATTTACGCAAATGGTGCAGAGTCTGCACAAGCGCGTAAAGAACTAACAGAAGCGTTACTTGCTGTTTCAGCCATCTTCACTGAAGCGCCATATTTTATGAGCGAAGAATTCAGTTTAGTTGATTGTTACTTAGCACCACTGTTATGGCGTTTACCAGAGCTTGGTATTGAGCTGACAGGTGCAGGTTCTAAAGAGATGAAAGAATACATGATCCGTTTATTTGAGCGTGAATCATTCCAAGCTTCTCTTACTGAAACTGAGCGCGAGATCCGTTTGTAATGACGCCTAATCGTCCTTATTTACTTCGTGCTTTCTTTGATTGGATTGTTGATAACCAGTGCACGCCACATTTAGTGGTGAACGCTGATTTCCCTGCCGTGCAAATACCAACGCAGTTTGTTCAAGATGGACAAATTGTATTGAATATTAGCCCGTCAGCTGTCACACAATTCTCAATGGATAATCAGCAACTAAGCTTTAGTGCTCGCTTTGGTGGTCAGCCAATGCAAGTATACGTACCAATTGGTGCCGTGCTTGCTATATATGCCCGCGAAAACGGTGAAGGCACAGTGTTTACCGCAGATGAGTTTTTAGAGGACGAAGACGAGTTTGCAGCTGAGTTAGAAAGTGTTGATATCGCAGATGAATTATTACCTGACGAACCAGCGCCAACTAAGCCTGAAAAGAAAAAAGGCTCACACTTACGTGTTATTAAGTAATATGTAATTGTTTGATAAAAACCGCTTATTAAGCGGTTTTTTTATGTCTGTATAAAAGTAGGTGAAAGGTTAAAGGTCGAGATGAAGCCAAGTAAGGTATTTGGTTTCAGCGTAGGCGCGGCTTTATGCCGCGCAAGTTTATACCATTCATGGCTAAAGCCATTTCCTACATTATGATTTTAAGATTGGTTTAATGCCAAGAACTGCGCGAGGTAAACTCGCGCCTACGGGTTGGCATTGGTGTTTATGTTTGCGTAGGCGCTGCTTTATGCCGCGCTGTTTATACCATTCATGGCTAAAGCCATTTCCTACATTATGATTTTAAGATTGGTTTAATGCCAAGAACTGCGCGAGG
>NZ_JBALXK010000055.1:0-4256 GCF_036960685.1 Pseudoalteromonas sp.
CAGTTACCGCCTCAGCGAGGAAGCGCCTTATCCTGCAGCAATTGAGGATTTAGTTGATGCGTTTTATTGGCTTAAAAATAATGCTGCTCAGTATAATATAGACAGCACTAAGATTGCTTTATCGGGCGGCTCTGCAGGTGGCCAATTAGCCGCGCTGTTAGCCTACAGCGGCGGAATTGTTGATAGCAGCGACACAAACTCCGAGCGATTTAATGTTCAAGCGCTGATCAATATAGATGGCTTAAGTGACTTCACGTCCCCTGAAGCACTGCCTTTTGAAAACAACCCAGCCAAGGCCGTCACATCAGCCAGCAAATGGTTGGGAGGTAGGTATGAAACTATCCCACAGCGTTGGCGCGACGCATCGCCTATTTTCTATATTGATAAAAACGCGCCTGCGACACTTTTCATTAATAGCTCAGTGCCACGCTTTCGTGCAGGTCGAGACAGCGCAATACAAAAGTTACAAGCGTTGCATATACCCAGTGATATTTACCAGTTCGATGATGCGCCGCATTCATTTTGGTTATTCCAGCCGTGGTTAACGCCTACGACCAGTGTTATTGATGACTTTTTAACAGCACAATTTGCTAAAACTCGTTGATCATTATTGTTGTTAAAATTAAAGCCTTGATGAGTTAATGGTTATTTTAAGTCATCAAGGCTTTCTTTGTTAGTCGCTAAGCGAATTTAAGTACTGCTGCAAAACCTGCGCTGCAGTTGCATTTTTTAATTGCGGCTGATGCTGTTTGAACCAATCATCCGCAACACCATCTTCATTAGCATCAACGATTGCGGGAGCACCTGTAAATTCCTGTTTATATGCATCCCAATTACCAATTAGCTCAAACTCATGATCAATCAAACCATTTTTCTTTATCGCGACACTATCAGTGAGCTGTTGATAAACAAGCGTATCAATACTGTCATGGAAATAGCCATGTGCATTACGACTTGCACCTATATGTTGCCCTTTAATGGCATCACTAAATGCCTGCTCAGCACTAACATAAACCAGCGTTGTTTGCATAGGTGACGTAATGATTGCTTTATCACTTAACCACTGACTATTCTCATTACTGATGGTGCGTTTTGCTTTAACCGCTTTACGATAATTTACACCTAAATAATTATGCTCAGTAAGTTGTGGATTGTTCTCAAGTACATTCCCCATAATATATGCTTGATTTTCTTTGATCTGTGGTGAGTACCAAATATCAGCAAACTGCATGATCTTACTTGCTTTACCTGGCTTATAGTAATTATTGATCAGGTTAAAACGACCATTTTCAGATCCATACACATTATTATGCCCCCAGTTAAAAATAATATTATTGATAAGCTCAACAAACTCTTCATTTTGTGGGTACGGTGATTTAAGCCGATGACCATTGATCCTTGGTGTTCTACTGGCATGATTGGCAATTATATTATTAATAAAGCTCGC
The DNA here is from genome assembly GCF_036960685.1 of Pseudoalteromonas sp. GTDB lineage: Bacteria > Pseudomonadota > Gammaproteobacteria > Enterobacterales > Alteromonadaceae > Pseudoalteromonas. The sequence continues at coordinate 1,448 of NZ_JBALXK010000055.1, forward strand.
ATTTGCGCCGCCCCAAATACCACCATAACCATGATCGCCTTTAGGGTGAATTGAATGGCTTAAACTATGTGAAATAATTGAATCTTGTAACGTAAAGTTACGGTTATTATAAAAGCTCGCAGTTTCATCCACTGACCAACTCAATGAACAATGATCAATAATGACATTCTCACTGTTACGCACCGTTAATGAATCATCAGCATAACCAAATGTACCTAAGCGAAAGCGTAAGTAGCGAATAATCACATTATCTGCGGATGAAACCGTCACAGGTGCACCAACAATGGCAATCCCACCTGGCGAAGTTTGCCCTGCGATGGTTATATTGCCATGTGAGATTTTAAGTTCCCCTGCCAATTTGATCACACCCGATACCGCAAATACGACAGTGCGAGGATGCTTTTGCTTAATTGCATAGCGAAGGCTGCCTGGTTGCGGTTTATCTAAATTATCTTCTAATGTAGTCACTCTATATAGCGTGCCATTAATGCCACCAGTTGCGTACTTACCAAATCCTTTTGCCGTTGGAAAAGCCAATGGTGTGTTAACTTGTGCAGCGTATAAATTAGTCGAAACAAAAACCGTCAACACAATAATGATGCTTAGTAATACGATATTGAGATAGTTTAAATTATTATTCTTCAGAACTTGCATAATGTTCCTTGGCTATTTCGTTTTTAATGCTGGTTAAAATAAAAAATTGTCAATATGTAAATTGACAGTTTCATTAATACAGTGTTAACTTCATGTTATTCCATTTTGCCACCGGTGGCAAGTTGGGATTTGAATCAACGGGAATCGCATATCTTGCACACACAATTAAAAGCCTGGAAAAGGAACAAAGATGAAGAGCATGAGATTAAGCACGATCGCAGCAGCATTAATGGTAGCTATGCCACTTTATGCGCAAACAGCTGATCCTGTACAGCCAAAGGTAGAAAGTGACAAACCAACAACAAACGCCGAAATAACAGCAGATAAAAAAAACGTAGAAGCTGAAGATGATATTGAAATCATTGCTGTAACAGGCGTTTATCAAGCAGATTTAAAAGCACGTGCTATGGAGCGTGATGCAAAAGCATTTAGCTCAGTGATTGCCACGGATGACATGGGAAACTTTGTTGACCAAAATGTTGCAGAATCACTGCGTCGAATTCCAGGTGTGACACTTGAACGCAGTGAAGGTGAAGGAAAATACATTGCCGTGCGTGGTTTAGGCCCTAAATTCGTATCAGTGAGCATGAATGGTGCAGAACTGTCTGGTGCGGGTGATGACCGTAAAATTGGCCTTGATGGCATCACCAGTGATTCACTCGGTGCCATTGAAGTATTTAAAACCCTTACCCCAGATATGAACCTCAATTCAATTGGTGGTGCAGTCAACGTAAAAGCTATCTCTGCCTATGATCGTGGCAAAAACACATTAAAAATGAAGCTACAAAATTCATACAGTGAATTACGCGAAGAGCAATCGCCTAAATTTAGCATTGATGGTACACAACTATTTTTAGACGAGAAAATAGGGGTTGGTTTTGCTCTATCCTATGAAGACAGAAAAACCCAAGTAGATGAAGTACGCCATCATAGCACCCGCGAATTAAACTTTTTACAAGGGGGAATTGGTCTAAGCGAGGAAGAACTCAGTGTCGCCCCAGAAATTTTGATCCCCGCGCAACTCGAAAACCGCCGTGAAATAGCCGACAGAGAACGTACCACTGCAACACTTAATGTTGAATTTAAACCAACCGCAGACAGTTTTTATTACATTCGTGGTAACTACTCAAATTACACCGATAATGACGTCGCACAAAGAGAGTTTTATAACTTTTATAATGGCGACCAAGCAGATGAAATTATCTATGTAAATGCTGATACAAAAGAGTTTGCACTGTCTGATATCGATATTTACAACCAATTTTTCATTCAAGAAGGTGAAACGACTACAACCAATTACAGCATCGGTGGTGAAAACTATATTACCGATACTTTACGTGTAGATTATGAATACGCGTATTCTAAAACAGATGATAAATCAGTGGGTGATCGCCGCGTGCAATTTCGTGAGCGCGAAAATATTGTCTACGGTCAAGGTAGTAAAAATAATATTGTTGCGAAAGTGCTTACTCCTGAAGAAGCAGCTGCCTTAGGTGGTTTTGCGTTAGATCCAGATAATGATGTTTTTGCCGGTGAAGCCGATGGTGATATCAGCGATTTATCAAATATGGAATACGACAACTTATTTATGGAAGACAGTGTCCGAACAGACGAAGTCACCAGTATCAAGCTAAACTTACAAAAAGACTTTGATTTTGAGTACCTGAATTTCATTAAAATTGGTGGCACTTATAACGAACGCGAACACTTCCGTGATAAAGATCGCTGGAGCTATGCAATAAATCCACTGGACTGTGGCACAGATGAAACCTGTATTACCGTCGCCAACTCAAATGTTACAGATTATAACTTCGCGGTGCCTGAGGGTGGCTTATTTACCTATCCTTTTGTTAGCAACGAAGACCTTGAGTACATGGTTGACTCAACAAAAATTACACGCGACAGTGCCACCGGTGGCGAAGTATCAATCGACAGCACTAAAGAAGACTATACCTTATACGAAGATACCTACGCAGCCTATATTATGGCTGAGCTGCAGCTATCAGAGCAGGTAAGTGTTATTACCGGTGTTCGCTATGCACATACCGAATTTTCATCAACCGGTTATATGTCATTATCAAATGATGATTGGAATTTTGGCGGAGATCACACCTTAGATATTTCGGTCCCTTTACCTGAAGCATCTATTACCTAC
>NZ_JBALXK010000056.1:0-3115 GCF_036960685.1 Pseudoalteromonas sp.
ATCCATTATCACTCCTGATATTCAGTATTAAGCAGTTTGCTGGCTAAATTATATCTGATTTCAATTTATTATTTCATTAATTTATGTATTTAAATGTTAAACAAAGCTTTTAGTATTACTTTTCGTTCTACCTTACCAGATAAAAAAATGATTTAAAAACACTCTTTATGACCATTTTATAAACAAAAATGAAAAAAAATAAACTTTTTTCATTTTTTTTGCTCTTAACCCTTCACAACATTTATTATTTTATGTATTATCCGCGCCACACCAAACAAGGTGTGTTGTGGCGGTTGTAGCTCAGTTGGTAGAGCCCCGGATTGTGATTCCGGTTGTCGCGGGTTCAAGCCCCGTCAATCGCCCCATTTTTTCCCTTCTTAGTAATTCAAATATCTTAGAACACCTCTACAAATTTTAAAATTCCCTATACCTAATTTATATCTTATCTGTTTTTCTAAGCCATTAGCGCTGAATGCTTTAACATAGATTTCAAACCTTATAACACCTACCACCGTAGGAGAGCGCTTTAGCGCCGATTAGCTTTAACATAGAGTCAGATCCACAACACCATCACGGCTAAAGCCGGCTCCTACAAGGCAATATACACCGACCACCGTAGGAGAGCGCTTTAGCACCGATTAGCTTTAATATAGAGCTAGATCCATAACAGCATCACGGCTAAAGCCTGTTCCTACAGATAACGTACATCTACTACCGCAGGGGAGCGCTTTAGCGCCGATTAGCTTACCCTCGCTAGCTTTACTCTCGTCAGCTCGCAAGCTGCTTTCTTGCAGACAAAAAAATGCCACCTTTCGGTGGCATTACACACGGGATTATTTCTACATTATAGAAATTCTTTTCAAAAATTAGGTTCTAGGTTCTAGGTTCTAGGTTCTAGGTTCTAGGTTCTAGGTTCTAGGTTCTTCAATACTTAAAACGCTGAGCTTCAGTGTCAAGTTTATTCCTAATACCTTTATTTTCCTAGTTCCTAGAAAGTCATTTATTTCCAGCTCTTCATCTTATGCCCTTTAACAGCATAGAAAAGAATGAATAAATAACAAGGTAACATGACGATATAAGCACCTTGTTGCGCTTCAGCTGAATCAACGCCGCCACTTGCTAGGCCCCAGAATAATGGTCCAAATGCACCACCGGCAATACCCATGACTAATAAGCCCGAGCCAACACTGGTTAACTTACCTAAACCAGATAACGCCAACGGCCATACAGCAGGCCATACAATCGCATTGGCAAATCCTAGCACAGCTATCATCAATAGTGTATCAGGTAATTGCACTTCTAAACCCAATGCTGTTGCGACAAACACTGAACTTGTATCACTAAACACCACGGCAAGTGTTAATACGCAACCTAATATTGCTGATGCACTTAATGCAGTTTGCTGTGAAATAATGCGTGGGATAAGTAAAATACCTAAAATATAACCCAGTACCATACAGCCCATTGTATACGATGTCATGACACTGTATTTTTCAACGCCAAGTGATAACGCAAATGTGCCAATTGTATCACCAGCAATAACCTCTACCGCTACATATACAAACAATGCAGCTACACCTAGCGCTAAGCTTGGGTGTGCAAGTGCAGCTTTAACTTGCCCTTTAGCGCCTTGCTCTTCGTCATCAATTAACTCTGGAAGTGGCATCTTAGTTACTGCAAAACCAAGTGCACCAATAAATAAAGCCATGCCTAAATAAGGATAGATAAGACTGTTTGCCATTGAGTCAATTTCTGTTTGCGATAACTCTTTACCAACAAGACCGGTAAACTCACTTAAAATTAAAGCGGTGAATACGATGGGTGCAATAACACCAGCGCCTTTATTCAATATGCCCATGATACTAACGCGTGCTGCAGCTGACTCTTCAGGCCCAATGCGCACAACATACGGATTAACAGCAGTTTGTAGCAATGTTTGCCCTGCGCCCATTACTAACTGTGCAAATAAAAACAGTGCAAATACTTGGGTTTTAGCAGCAGGAATAAACAGTAAGCCTGCAACCATCATAGTTGCCATACCAATAGCCATACCATTTTTGTAACCGACTTTACGGATGATCATCGCCGATGGTACAGCTGTAAACGTTACTGCAATGTAAAACGAGAATAAGATCAGCGATGCTTGAAATGGGGTCAACTGCAATACTTGCTTTAAGTAAGGCATGAGTGAGCCATTCAACCAGGTTGCAAAACCTAAAATGAAGAATAACGTGGCGACTATGGCCATGGGTATAAAATTACTTTGTTTATTTGTTTTTGACACAGTGGCTTCCATAAAACTTCTTCTTGTTGCGAGCTATCGTTATAATTATTTATTTCAGTTAAGTTCTTCAGACTTAAAGCGACGATTAGCGTTGCTGCATTATGTTACACCTTGGCGAGAAATCAATAACAATCTCGCAACAAAAATGACAGCGCTGCCATAAAACTTTACGTTAATTGTCGCCATATTACTAGTAACTATTTATTTTACAACGGTACAAAAAAGGACCTATACGGCCCTTTCAAAACAAACTTTATTACTAATATATTAATTTATATAAGTAATTCTGCTTTTCAGCTGGCTATTTAAACTGCTGCGTAATGCCACAGACTGCTGTTTAGAAACACTGATCGGAGCTGTGTATTGCTGCCAAGTCGCACCATTATCTAAACTATACTCAGTATTTAAATAAGCAAACGGTGTATTTACTTCAAGCTTACCATTGTTGATAACCCCTCCAGGCACAGGTAAATGCAAGTTCACCCCTGCGTTTGCCAGTTTAGTTAGCTCTTTTAAGCCAACTGCTGCTGAGAATTGCGCCCAATCTTTTGTACGGCTATTACTATCAACTTGCTCGCCTTCCCATGACGCTTTGTACCATGCTCGCTCTGCAACCGATAAAATACGCGGGAAGATCATTGCTAAAACTTGCTCTTCTGTACGGATCGTTTCTGACCAAACCTGTCCTTGCATACCGAGAATGTTTTCAGGTTTTTCAAGCTTCGGTAATGGGCGGCCAACTAAGGCTTCAAGATTATCGATAGGCTCGCGAGTACGGGTGTAATCAGCGTTTGCATATACATCATCTGGCATATAATTAAATGCTTTTTG
>NZ_JBALXK010000057.1:0-2293 GCF_036960685.1 Pseudoalteromonas sp.
ACCGCTTACCGCTTACCGCTTACCGCTTACCGCTTACCGCTTACCGCTTACCGCTTACCGCTTACCGCTTACCGCTTACCGCTTACCGCTTACCGCTTACCGCTTATTTTTTAAATAATGATAGCGCTGTCATTTTATCTTTTATATGATGGAGGTGAATAAATAACAATAAATAAGGATTGCGCGGGGGGAAATGCGTAGTCTTAGGGTATACAACGAGGAGAGAGTAATGGATTTTAAAAAGCGAACTTTAGCTAGTTTGATCGCGATGATGCCGTTATTGGCACAAGCGCAGTTTTCGCAAACTGAAGTGAATAACTTTGCCAAAGAAACCACCCTGACATTTGCCGTAGTTGATAACTTTCATAATAAAGACGCCGGTTTTTTAGGAAAAATTACACTGAGCAATCAATCAGATGTTGCACTTCCTGCCGGTGAAAGCGATTGGCAGTTGTATATTCATTCAGTGCGTAAAATTAGCACTGAGCTAGTTGCAGGTTTAAATATTGAACACGTAAATGGTGATTTACACCGCATTACCCCAACAAAAAACTTTAAAGGGCTCGCAGCAGGTAAAAAGCTAGAGCTTGAGTTTGATGCCCAAGCATTTATTGTTGCTTACACTGATTTTATGCCACGTGCATTCTTTGTTTCAGGTGATAATAAACCAGCTATTTTTGCCAACACCGATAGCGAAGATATGAGTCAGTTTGTAGCGCCATTTGAGCGCGAAAACCAGTTGCGCCGCTATAATCAACCACAAGATCGTACCGTGTTGATCACCCCTGAGATTCGTTTTGAACGTAATCAAGCCGCTACCAGCAAAGTTTCAAAAGAAGATGCACTTAAGCGGATCATCCCACAACCACAAAAAGTTGAGTTTAATCGTGGAACTGCAAAACTTGATAATAGCTGGCAGATCAGTTTTCAGGGTCAGTTAAAAAATGAAGTCATGGTCTTTATGCAAGACTTACAAGATGACTATGGGCTAACATTAAAAGCACAGCCAGATCATATTAAAGCCAACAAAGAAAAGCTGATCAGCTTAAAAGTAAACCCGCAATTAGCCGCAGGGAAGTCTGAGAGTTACACCTTAGAGATTGATGACGAACGGATTGAAATTGTAGGTAGCGATAACGCAGGTGTATTCTACGCGATGCAAAGTTTGCTTAATTTACTACCGGCAAATAGCCAAGGCGCAGTCGAAATCCCGCAACTAGAGCTTGAAGATAGCCCGCGTTATGGTTGGCGTGGAATGCACTACGATAACGGCCGTAACTATCACGGAAAAGACGCCATGTTCAAACTTGTTGAACAAATGGCGCGTTATAAAATGAATAAACTGCACTGGCACTTTTCGGAAGATGAAGGCTGGCGTTTGGAAATTCCTGGATTACCTGAACTGACAGATATTGGCGGCTACCGCTGCTTTGATCTTGAAGAAAAAGAGTGTCTATTAACACAACTAGGTACTGGTCCATTCAAGTCTGGCTCGGGTAATGGTTATTTAAGCCGAGCAGAGTTTGTTGAGCTATTAACGTTTGCAAAAGACCGTCATGTGCAAATCATTCCTGAAATCGAAGGCCCTGGCCACGCACGTGCTTCAATCAAAGCGATGGAAGCGCGCTATCATAAACTTGCAGATGCCGCGCAGCAAAGCGCTAAAAACAACTTAGTTAATAAAAACAATACAGGAAAAGAAATACAACATGTAGATCTAAGTGCTGCAACACAATATTTATTGAGCGACCCTAAAGACACGTCAGTGTATATGACAGTGCAAAACTATAAAGATAACTCAATGAACGTATGTATGGACTCAACGTATGCCTTTTTAGATAAGGTAACCTATGAGCTACAGCAAATGTATCGTGAGGCTGGTGTACAGTTAACTAATTTACATTTTGGTGGTGATGAAGTCGGCGCAGGTTCATGGGTTGATTCACCAATCTGCCAAGCAATGTTTGCTGACCCAAATAATGGTGTCGCCGGGGCGGCAGATTTAAAACCATATTTTACTCAGCGCGTTGCAAAGCTACTTGAAAAACGTGGTATTTCACCTGGCGCCTGGGAAGATGGTTTAATGTATGACCGTACCAACCCATTTAAGCGTGATGAATTTCCAAATAAAACCTTTACCGCAAACGTCTGGGATAATATTTGGGAGTGGGGTGTTGCAGACAGAGCCTATCGTTTAGCGAATGCGGGTTACCAAGTGATACTCTCGCACGGTACACACTTGTACTTTGACCACCCATACGAAGCTCACCCAGAAGAGCGAGGCTATTATTGG
>NZ_JBALXK010000058.1:0-1634 GCF_036960685.1 Pseudoalteromonas sp.
CTGGAGCAAGGGGAAGTGGTTAAAAGTGATGTTTTATTTGAAGCACTGGTGGTGTTGCAATTACAAGGATCACTGCTCGATGAAATTAACGAATTAGCAGCTGATGTAGGCGGCTACAATGCACGGCAACGTAAAACCAATAAAACCCAGGTGATTAACGATGACTTCTGAGTGTTATGTGTTTATTGATGGGCTAGAAGACAAACCCATTATTTGTGGCTTTTTTAAGTTAAATACACAAACCGGCCGAGGTGAATTTAACTATGGTAAAAGTTATCTATCCCGCGATGATGCCTTTGCACTCGACCCAATTCATCTGCCTTTACAGCCAGGCATTGTCAGTTATACCGCTAATAACGGTGTATTTGGTGTTTTAAGTGATGCGGGCGCTGATTCGTGGGGGCGTAAGCTGATTTTATCTTTGCATACAACCAAACCACAAAATGAGCTGGAATTTTTACTTGCAGGCTCAGGCTATGGCGTGGGCGCACTGGTATTTAGCTTATCGCGCAGTGCCTCTAAACATAAAACCAATAAAAATACTTTGGCTGATTTAGCATTGCTGGATCAAGCAAAAGATGATCTTTTAGCTAATAAAGCTATTTCAAATGAGGCTAAAAAGGCATTTGAATTTGGTCAAAGCATGGGCGGCGCAAGGCCTAAAACCTCTGTGCAAATTGGCACTAAGCTTTATTTGGCTAAGTTTAATCGTCAAGATGATTTATTCAATTTAGTACGAGCTGAACACGCAGCCATGTGTATGGCGAAAGAGTTAGGTATTCGCTGTGCAAATACCCAAGTTAATGAAACGGAAAACGGGGATGTGCTATTAGTCGAACGATTTGATGTGAGTAATGGTTTACCGACTCATCACTTTTTAAGTGCTAACAGCTTACTACAAAAGCCTAAAGTGGCGATGAGTGATTTAGCAACTTACTACAGTTACGGTGAATTGGCTGAGTTTATTCGCCATCATACTGGTGAGTATGCTGATGATGCAACAGAGCTTTACAAGCGCATGGTGTTTAATGCGTTGATTGGTAACACTGACGATCACAGCCGCAACCATGCTTTTTTATATCACCTTACTGATAAAACATGGCGCTTGAGCCCAGCTTACGACATCACCCCAATCAATAACTCAAAACAACATGGTATAGGCCTTGGCGATGATGGCCGATATGCCAGTATCGACAATTTATTATCACAAGCTAAACGCTTTGGTTTAACGAAGGCAAAAGCGACAAAAATAATCAGCCAGTTCAAAGACTACACGCAGCAATGGCCGAGCCACTTTAAGCGCTTTGCTGATATCAGCGATATAGATATAAAACGCTTAGAAAGTGTTATACCAGATATAGAATAAAAAGGCGCTAGGTTATAGGAGTAACAGGTGCTAGGTTCTAGGGAAGTGGCTAGGTGTGTAAAGGTACTAGAAGCTAGCGAAGTGACTAGGGGCTAGGATTGTTCGAAGCCCACAACTTTTTTCTTCTCATTTACCCTCATTGCCTGCTCTTTGTGAAAATGCCTTTAAGTGATTTATTCACCACAGAGGTTAAGAGGCGCTGCGCTTTAGAGGAAATTACGAAAAGGTCTAGGTTTTAGGAAAGTGACTAGGCGATAGGATTAATTCG
>NZ_JBALXK010000059.1:0-1399 GCF_036960685.1 Pseudoalteromonas sp.
CGGTTTTCAGGCAATTGAAGCAGAAGATTATGATTCTGCCATTGCAGCAATGGTAGAACCTTACCCTGATATGGTGCCTTCGGGAACACTGAGACAGGTGCTGCATGGCTGTCGTCAGCTCGTGTTGTGAAATGTTGGGTTAAGTCCCGTAACGAGCGCAACCCTTGTCCTTAGTTACCATCATTCAGTTGGGGACTCTAAGGAGACTGCCGGTGACAAACCGGAGGAAGGCGGGGACGACGTCAAGTCATCATGGCCCTTACGAGTAGGGCTACACACGTGCTACAATGGCATGTACAAAGGGTTGCCAAGCCGCGAGGTGGAGCTAATCCCATAAAGCATGTCGTAGTCCGGATTGGAGTCTGCAACTCGACTCCATGAAGTCGGAATCGCTAGTAATCGTAAATCAGAATGCTACGGTGAATACGTTCCCGGGCCTTGTACACACCGCCCGTCACACCATGGGAGTGGGTTGCTCCAGAAGTAGATAGCTTAACCTAGCTTGCTAGGAGGGCGTTTACCACGGAGTGATTCATGACTGGGGTGAAGTCGTAACAAGGTAGCCCTAGGGGAACCTGGGGCTGGATCACCTCCTTAAACGATATTCTCAGCCAATCTTGGCTAAGTGCTCACACGAATTATCTAAATATTTGTGACCTAAATAGGTCTGTAGCTCAGTTGGTTAGAGCGCACCCCTGATAAGGGTGAGGTCGGCAGTTCAAATCTGCCCAGACCTACCAATTTATGTCACATGTTAACGAATGCATCTCTGTGAAATGGGGCCTTAGCTCAGCTGGGAGAGCGCCTGCCTTGCACGCAGGAGGTCAACGGTTCGATCCCGTTAGGCTCCACCATTTTCAGAAACAGAAATCAGACTTAAAATATCTTTTTAAGATTTTTTAACTCTGGTTTTTTTATGCCAGACGTTCTTTAAAAATTAGGATACATGATATGAGTTATTGATTAACTTGTGACGACAGATTGGACTTAGGTTTACCTAAGCTTGATGCTGAAATTGCAGATTGATTATTTATCTCAGTGCTAATTCTCTATTTATACTTATTAGCCTTCAATCTTCGGATCGAATGCTAATTCTGTGTAAAAGAAAAAAATATTAAAGTGATAAGCAAACTCAGTTAGTTGATCAAATAATATCACCCTTAGCGTTAATACTTCCACAGTCTCTTGTGACTGTCGAGGTGGTTTTGGGTTATATGGTCAAGTGACTAAGCGTGCACGGTGGATGCCTTGGCATCTGGAGGCGATGAAAGACGTAGTAGCTTGCGATAAGTTGCGGTGAGGTAGCAAACAACCTTTGACCCCATAAATTTAATGTTTTTCAATGGCATTTAACCGACGACCAAGGCTGGCGTATTGCGATAGATGCTTATCCAAAACT
>NZ_JBALXK010000005.1:0-176218 GCF_036960685.1 Pseudoalteromonas sp.
ATCAATCGCAATTACTAATAGTTGCGCAGTTTCTGCACCTGCTGCTTCGAGTAGCTCTTTACGGGCGGCATCACCATAATGCACTGTGTTACCAAAGCGGCGCAGTAAATCAATTTGACTCGGACTGTGATCAAGCACACTGATATCATAACCTTGGGTACTTAATAAGCGCCCTATAATTTGCCCAAAGCGACCGTAGCCTGCGATGATCACATGTTTTGCAGGGCTGATTTGCTCAGGTTTATCAAAATCTGGTTTGGTTGTTGTGTTGCTACGTTTTTGTAGGATGTCGTAAAACATTAATAGTAATGGCGCGATCAACATGGAAATAGCCACCACCAAAGTGGTTAAACTGCTTTGTTCAGGGGTTAAAATTTGCAATGTATTAGTCATGCTTAGTAATACAAATGCAAACTCACCACCTTGTGCAAGTGCTAAGGTAAACAGTAGCTGGTGACTGTGATGGATTTTAAAAATACGTGCCAGAGCATATAGCACGGCTGCTTTTACTAAAATCAGCGCAACAACAAGTAGCGCGACGATAGCAAATTGGTTAAATAACAAGGCAAAATCAATCGATGCGCCCACTGCCACAAAAAACAAGCCAAGCAACAATCCTTTAAATGGCTCTATATCGGCTTCAAGTTCATGACGAAATTCACTTTCTGCCAGTACCACGCCAGCTAAAAAAGTCCCTAGTGCAGGTGATAGGCCAACGCTTTGCATGATCAGCGCAATCGCAACCACTAAAAATAACGCAAACACAGTGAATATTTCGCGCATGCGCGTTTCAGCAATGTATCTAAATAACGGCGCAGAAATGTATTTACCAGCAAGTATGATGGCTGCGATCACCGTCACTGATGCGGTCACTTGAGCCCACACAGGCCAATCTGCTGTGACTGAGTGATTCATACTGGTGACGTTTAATTGAGGCTCAAATGCAAGTAATGGCAGTAAAGCTAAAATAGGAATAACCGCAATATCTTGAAATAACAATACCGAGAATGCGTTTTGTCCTGCTTCATTCTTCAGCCAACCTTTTTCTTCAAGGCTTTGCAATACAATGGCGGTTGAAGACAGTGCCAGCATTAAGCCAATTGCTAAGGCGCTTTGCCAGTGCATAGCCAGTAGCCAATAACAAACAGCAAAGATCACCGTTGCGGTAAGGGTTACTTGTAGGCCGCCAAGTCCTAAAATCGAGTGACGTAACTTCCATAAGCGAGCCGGTTGTAATTCTAAACCCACTAAAAACAGCATCATCACTACACCAAATTCCGCAAAGTGCATTACTGAGGTTTGATCGCCCACTAAACCAAGTATAAATGGGCCGATTAGTATTCCTGCTAATAAATAGCCAAGTACAGAGCCTAAGCCAAGGCGCTTTGCTATAGGTACTGCAACAATTGCTGCGGCTAAATAAATTAATGCGATCTCTAACATGCTGGTCCTTTGCTAATATTGGCTAACTTATTATGCCTTAAAATACAGTTTACTATAGCGGAATAAATTCTTTGTCGTCACCAGGAATTCTTGGGAAGCGTTGTGCTTGCCAGTCTTGTTTTGCTTGTTCTAAGCGCTCTTTGGTGTAGGCAACAAAGTTCCAATGTAAGTAAGGAACTTTAGTGAACTTGTCACCGCCGAGCAAAATAAACCGTGCGTCTGTGGCAAAGTGAATATCTGTATCTTGGCTATCAAATAAAATAAAGTCACCCGCTTGGTAAGCGTGTTGGCCCACGGTAACGCTGCCGTAAATAATATATAATGCGGTTTCTTGTTGTGGGTTAGGCGATTTTATTCGGCTATTGGCGCTGCCAACTACATCAATATAAAACATCGGTGAATAGGTTTTAACTGGGGAGCTTAATCCGTAAGCTTCACCAACGATTAAGCGCATCATGATACCTTCATGAATTATATGAGGTAGTTGCTGTTTTTTTACATGACTAAATGAAGGCTCAATCTCGGCCATACCCTCAGGTAGCGCAACCCAACATTGTAAGCCATCTATATGGTGTGGATTCGCCCTTACTTCAAAGCTTTCACGCTCTGAATGGACAATCCCTTTTCCAGCCGTCATCCAATTCACATCACCTGGGTGAATTTCTAAATTATTACCCAGTGAGTCACGATGTAAGATACTGCCGCTAAACAAATAGGTGAGTGTCGATAAACCTATGTGCGGATGAGGGCGAACATTGATCCCTTGACCAATCGGAAAATCATTTGGCCCCATATGATCAAAAAATATAAATGGGCCAACCATCTTTTTATCAAAGTGTGGCAGTACGCGCTTTACAGCTAAGCCGCCAATATCATGGGTGGTCGGTTTGAGAACTTTAGCCATTATTTTATCCCTTATGTTGAGCAAAAATGTGAGCCCAGCGTTTTTACTGTGCTCTTAAGGTGCTATAGGTTATTGCTTACGGTTTAACAATAGGTGATCAATGCTGAACTTGCCTGCCCCAAGGCTTGCTAGCGCTAAAAAACCACCGGCCATAGCTATATTTTTATAAAACATTAAAAACTGCATTTGATCATCAAGTTGAAAGTGAAATAACAAGGCACTAACAATACTAAAAGCAGCAAAGGCAATAGCGGTTAGCTGCGTTAATAACCCTAGTACTATTAATAAACCACCAATTAGCTCAAACGCGATAACCAGTGGCAGTAAAAATTCAGGTAGGCCTGCGGATGCCATGTACTGGGCAGTGGCATCAAAATACTGTATTTTACTAAAACTCGTTAAGATAAATAAGGCTGCCAAGCCCACACGCGCTAATAAGCTGCTAACATTAGTGAGTGCTGGGTTATTTGAAATAAGCGTTAAAATATTCATACTATAAATTCCTATTGTTGATTAACTATGCAGTGTTGCTGCGATGAGTTAAGTTTAAGTTCATTTTAAAAGGATGAATATTAGTTATTTTATTGTATATCATTCCATTTAATAGAATGTACTTTGTAAGGGACTAAAATGAACAATAAGTTGTTTTATAAAATCATACAGATCACGGTATTTACTCTGGCTGTAATGGCGCAACCGGTTAAAGCTGAGCAACATCAAGTGGTGTTTGATCCGCAGTCGAGTACTCAGCGCGTGGAGTTTGAGCAGCAGATCACAGGGAATGAATTTAACGATTACTTAGTGAGCGGTAATGCAGGGGATATTCTCAATGTAACTCTTACACCTTCAAACTTAAGCAATAATTTTAATATTTTACCCGCAGGTAGTAACGAAGCCGTGTTTATTGGCTCAATTGAAGGACATTATGTAAAGCATCAACTTGCCAAAGATGGTGATTACATTGTGCGAGTGTATTTAATGCGTAATGCGGCTCGGCGCAATGAAACAAGTAGCTACAAGCTGACCATTATGAAACATGTGGATGACAATTTACCCGTAAAAACCATGCACCCAAGCTGGGATAGTGATGGTGATGGGGTAAACGATTGTGAGAATGATGGCAGTTGTGACCACACTATAGATTACAGCAAAGCGCGGCCACAAAAGAATCAGTAATTAGTCTAGCTTTACCGGGCCATTGATATTGTCGATGCTCAAATCACCTGAGCCATCGTCAATAATGGTTAAGCCTTTTGCGTGATTAACCCGAATACTGCCAGAGCCATCCTCAATAGTGACTAGGCCATTTACATGTTCAACATAAATATCACCTGATTCATCTTCAATGTTGATGTAACTGCCTAACTGTTCAGCAGAGATACTGCCCGAGTTATCGTCAATATCTACGCTGCCAGTGATATTGGTAAGGGTTATATCACCGGAGTCATCTTCAATAGTCATATTGCCAGCAACGTTACGTGCAGTAATACTGCCAGAGTCATCACTGATCTCGACATTGCCAGTAATATTTTGCAGGTCTATATCGCCTGAATCGTCATCAATCGTGACGTGATGACCTTGATCAATACGAATGCTGCCTGAGTCATCATCGATATTAATATTACCTTGCACACCAGCAATATTGATATCACCGGAATCATCATCAATATCTAAATTAAATGAACTTGGCACAGTAATAATTAAATCAATACTAGGTGAATTGCCTTGGTACACCACCATACCTGATGGGTTATAGTTTTTGGCGACTAATATTGCTTTATCGCCTTTTTGTTCAAGAGTTAGCGTATAAGGGTCATCATTTTTTGCTGAATAAATCGTTGCATCTACAGTGATTTCAGTCGCAGTGTTTGAGCCAATGACTTTAAGCGAGCCGGCTTCAGCCTCAATATCGAGTTGTTGTAATTGTGCGGCTGATATTGAGCGTTGCTGCTGTTGCTGCATATTGGCTGATGAGGTTGAGACATGCACAATACAGCCACTGAGTAGTAGTAAGCTGGTGGCAATAGGCAGTGATTTAGTTAGTAAAGACAGAGATTTATTTGTCATTTTAGCGCACTCGTTTTTAGTTAGACATTCCATATACGCTAGTAATAGCAAAAACGAAGCCAAAATTTAAGTGTTTGTTTTATATTTAGTTTTATTGTGTTGATAAAATTTACTGACTATAAAGTAGTGTATCGCGCTAACGAGTAGTGAAAATGAAAGTGGTTAGCAAGCGCTAACCACTCGGTTATAAGTTAATTACTCTGGCGCTACATCTAAGGTAGTAAATAACGAATAACGTACGCTATCGATACCTTTTTCAGATGAATCTTCGCTCACGCTTGCTTCAATCAGGTATAAACCTGGGTGTTGCCATGTATTAGTGAAAAAGCCGTCTTTATCTGTGGTAACTTTTACTTCATTACGTTCGTTGCGATAACGAGTGTCACCTTTTAAAATAGCAAGTTCTACGTTTGCTGCAGGTTTGCCATCTTTTAATAATTGAAAACGCGCCTCTTCACCAACAAATAAATCATTAGGGTGAGTTGGGCCACTGATCTCTAAGCCTTGACCAAGAAGTGCAGGCTTAGACGTACCATTACGACTTACGAATGTATCAACTGTAGAGAATGATTTTGTGGTTTTAATATCAGTTGCGCCAACAGGGATATCTTTGCTGTCTTTAGGGCCAAATACGCGGCCACGTTCGCCTTTGGCATCTTTATAAAAAGTCATGATGCGTGGCTCGCGCTTCATTGCTATGTGGTAAGTACCTTCACTTGCTAATTTTACTGCCGCTGAATTTTTACGTTGTAAAAAGTAGGCACGGATTTGGTCGCTAACTGGTTTGCCGTCTGGGCCGATTGCCATGATCAGGTTATCATCATACTCAGCGCCTTTTTCTTTTGGGCGATAAGCTTTATCTGGGGCAAAAATTTCGTTAGAAATACTGGCGTCGATCATCACATAATGTGCTTTATCACCAGATAACGAAGTATGTGATGGTACTAACCATTGTGCATGTGCGTTTGCGTAACTTGATGCAAGTGCAGAGAAGGTAAGCGCGCCAACTAATGCGCCTTTAAGTAAATTGATTTTCATAATCTTTCCTTATTTAAATAATGTATAAGCATTTTTACTTGCTAGTTATTTAATGCTGTTATTTAGCCTTGATAGTGACGAAGCTTTGTGAAAACTCTTTTGTACCTTCGATGGTAATTTTACCGTCTTTGCTTAAATCAAGTTCTACGCGGGTATAATCACGGCCACCTTCTTCACGTACGACTTCTAAATTCAGTAGGTATTTACCCGCTGTAACGGCGTTACCTTCTAAGTCTTTACCGTCCCAGTTAATTGTATAATTGCCTGGGCGCTTGGTGGCACCTGTTACACCATCAAAATTAGCATCGCTTTTACCAGCTTTACGCCACCATTGGCGCAAATCTTTAAACCATTCAGCTTTTTCAACCCACAATGCAACGGTGGTGACGTGTTTACGCTCAGGGGTTTCTAGCCACACAGCGACATACGGGCGGTGATAAGGCTGTACGTCTAAATCAGGTAGAGTAAGTTCAATTTCAAGCTCTGCAGCATGTGCGTGAGTTTGAAATAAAGCCACTGTAAATAAAACAACAGCACTAATTAAAATGTTCATTTTTAGCATTAAGATACTCCTTTAAGTTGCGGTACCCAGCATAAATAAATGACTGCCGGTGTCGCGACCCCAAGCACTGTTAGCCATATTCCTACTAAGCGTTTTTTTCTATTTTGAAATAAAATAATCATTCCAGTGATTGCAAACAAAATCATTAAAACTGCTGAAATATCAATCACCCAGCTCCATGCTTCACCAGTATGGCGACCTTTATGTAGATCACCAATTAGGCTGAGCAGCCCGCCGGTTTGGTATTCGAGGTTTAATTCACCGCTGATAAAATCAAGCTCAGCAAAAGCAAAGCCGGCAGGCAGTGGGTAGTCGAGCATAACTAGCGCGTCTTCTTTCTCCCAATCAATACTTTTGACTTTGTTTAAGCCGTATTCATTTGCTAGGTAGGCTTCTATTTGCGGGTATAAAGAGGGGAGCGTATCTAGGTTTTCTGTAGCTTGCGCTATTAGCTTTGTAGGTAACAACGCAGTTATCTGGCCATCATTTTTATCGCCCTCAAGCCAATCTACATGGTTAAGAACAATGCCACTAACACAAAATAGGATCAGTAAAAACAGCAAGGCTGTTGATAGGTAAATATGTAACGCACGGCTGGTGCTATATAAAGTTCGTTTATTTATTAACGGCATAAATAATTGGTTGTTTACAATAATTACTACATGGTAATCATTTGCATTAGCTATAACAACTTTATTTACGAACTTTACACTTCTATATGCTTTGAAGGGCGAGAAAGTAAATAAACCATTACCGCTATTTCTATACTCGCAACCATTACTAAAATCCACCAAGGCGGTGAAGACAGTGATAACAAAATAAAGCCAAATAACATTCCCGTACCTGCAAACCATTTGGCTTTTACTGGCACTACTTTATGTTCCTGCCAATGGCGCAAAGTTGCGCCATAGCGAGGGTGATTAAGTAACCAAGCCGTGAGCTTTGGCGACGAGCGAGTAAAGCACGCTAATGCCAAAATGAAAAAAATAGTGGTGGGCATTACCGGTAACACAATGCCAATAATACCCAGTCCAACCAAGGCTAATCCTAACAGTTGGTACCCAACATTTTTATACGTGACTAAAGTTACCTTTAAATTCATGAATAGACTTGTGCCTGATAAAGTTGAAAACGGCTAAATGCTTGGCGAGCACCATCGATCAATGCTTGCTCTTGAGCTTGTGTAAGTTCAATGGTGTCAATCAATTGTACTAAATGACGCCATGCACTGCCACGTCCAGCACCTGGGCCTGCTAAATAGCGCGCAGCAAACTCACCAGTATAGTGTAGACGAGCTTGCACTTGTTTTCCTAACATAGCGGCTCCTACTTTTGAGCCTTCAACAACATATAGCCAGCCCAGTGCGGTGGCTAAGTCAGTATTATTGTCAATCAGTGGAGTAAGAGAGCTACTTGGCAGCGGTTGCTCTAAATCAGCAAAATCTTGCTCTAATAAACCTAGGCGACGACGTGACACTAAGTCATCAATATGTTTGCTCAATTCACTGTGTTCATACAATGCAGCAACGTCTTTTAGGAAATAATATTGCAGTGATAAAAATTGTACATAGTTATCTACGTTAGCAAATGGGTCTTTTGCCATAATGCTTTTGTCGATATTGTCGTGTAAATCGGCAGTGCCTTGACGAAGTTTTAATGCCCGAGACGGGGCGCTTACTGCTGCTGTCATGTTTTTTCCTTAACGGTATTTGACGGTATTAAAGGTGTTTATTCGTTACATAGAAGTGCAATTAGGCGGCGAATCTGCCGCCTACATTCGTTATAATTTGATCTCAAGACCAAGCGTAATGGTGCGCCCAGGCTCTGGCATGGCGACCACTGAGCCAGACGACACTATGTAGCGATCGGTTAGGTTAGTGATCGTGCTATAGCCACTGATGCTGTCGTTAAATTGATAGTCGATATAAAAATCAAGCTGGTAACTGGCTGGGATCCAAGTAATCGCTTTGGTGCCTGTGCCACTCAAAAAGCCAGCAGGGTGATATTTTTCAGAATGGCCTTTATAAATTAAACCGGTATCTAATGTGTCGTTGAGAAATGTAGTGCCTAGTGCGACAACTAGATTACGTTTTGGCGGAATTCGCAGCGGCGTAAGGCTGCCAGAAAAGCCTTGGTTATTGCACTGCTCAACGCCTTCAATATCAGCAAACTCACTAGAGCACATTTCAATATTGGTATAATTGGTATAAGAAACAGAGCTATAAAATAAATCACCCTGATAATCTAATGCCAGCTCAACCCCCGGTAGTTTAAAACTATCGTAGTTTGTAAAAGTGTATTTTGAAATTTCCCAAGGTTGTGCATTTGGATCTTTATTTGGCAGGCTAGCCGTTGCCAGCATGTCGTCAATTTGGGTGTTAAAGTAAGTTGCTGATAGTGTTAATTTATCGCCACTAATTAATAGGTTATCAAAGTTACTGGTGATACCAGTCTCAAATGAGTGAGTTTTTTCTGGTGACACAGGATAATACGGTGAATATGAAAAAACTTCGTTTGATACGGTTGATTCATATAAATTTGGCATTCTGTAAGCGCGGCTAAATTTGGCTTTTAGGGTGGTGTTGCTGAGCACTTGGTAATAAAGCTGTGCCGTTATATCAGTTTTGGCAGCAAAGTCTTGGGTTAAGCCGGTTTGGTTATCTGTGTTTTTTGAATCATGGTGGTTAAGATTCAGTGATAGCTCGACTGGGTCTAGATCAAGATGTGTATTGACGAATATACTACGCACTGTTTGTTTACCATCGCGAGAAGTCGTTAGATCTCCGTAAAAGTTCTCTACCGATCCTGGCTTTGGCTTTAAAACTTCGTCTTGCCAAGACGCACCGTACATTAAGGTTGTTGGAACAGCCGCTACGCTGAAAGACGAGGTATTGTATACACCTAGACCTTGGCGCTGGTTGCTGAATTCGTGGAAATATTGCAGGGCATTAGGGCCAAAATTACTACCTAATGCATTGTATTGCTCTAATTTTGCATTGGTTGCCCAGGCATTAATTTTTAAATCAACTAATGTGTTATTGGTTGGTAAATAACGATATAGGGCACTGGCACTGTTTACCAGTGCAGAGCCTGGTTGCCATTGTGGCATGGTTTCAATTCCAGCGGGAACATAACCATACTCGCCATCTGGCTGCATCCAGAAGTCACCTTCTCTTTGTTTGTGCCAATATGAGGCTAGCATTTCCCCAGCTTGTTGCTGATGGTGGCGAGTGTTTAGTTCTATTTCATTTTCATCATCAAAGTTATAGCGCACTTTTGCGAGATAAGACTCACTTTCGAAGCTAGTATTAACTACTTCGCCACCTTGATTTACTGGTGGTAAACCTACTCCGCCCCATTCATATTCTTCAACAAAGTTTTCATAACCATTGCTGCCCGCAAAATAGTTACCAATTTTTTTCTTGCTAAAAGCAATCACTGTTTTGAGGTTGTCGGTTTGGTATGCACCAGCGAGCATGATGCCGCCATTATCGAAATCACTACTGCTATTATGGTTTCGCACTTGATAATACTGTTGTTGGTTTGCATCATCGCTGACAGTTGGCATATGATTATTGTTATAAGTTTTTAGTTTTATTAATGCCCCTGCATTTTCACCTGCTTTGAGAATGTCATTAGTGTTTAAAGTGGTGATGTTTACCGTACCACCGATAGCGCCAGCATTGAATAAGCTGCCCTTTACTGATGAACCCTTTTCGACTGCGACTGTGCTTATTAGATCTGAGTCGATATAAGTACGATCTGATGTACCCATGTAACCACGGTTGGTATGGGTTGATTGTAAGCTTCCATCAATAAATACCGGCACACGACCTTCGCCTTGCACTCCTCGGATGCCGATATCAAGGGCTCCGGCTTCATTGCGTAGGTTATTAGCTTCAATACTGGTATGGGTTGAAAAAATATCAGAATTAGAACTGCCTTTACTGCGCTCTAATTGTTCGCGGTTGAGGTTTATTTGATCGCCTTTGACCACAATGACTTCGATATCTTGTTGCTTGTCACGGTTTGTAGAGCGAGGTTCTGACTTCGCTGCTGGGCTCACTGCTGCAACTTTACTCTTAGCTGCTTTGAGGATAATTGTATTGCCCACGATTTCAGCTGTTATCGCTGTGCCTTGCAAAGTTTGCATTAATGCATCATGGACTGTCTTTTGTCCATACAAAGCAGGTGCTTGTAAGTTCTCAAGTAAGCTGGCATCAGCAATTAAACTCATATTCGCTTGTTCTGCTAGTTGGTTAAGTGCTTGACTAAGTGGTTGCTGAGCAATATTAAAAGTGACTATAGTGGCTGGTGTTTGAGCCGCTAAAGGCTGACTGAGTACCAAGCCTAAAGCGAGAGTAACAGTGGTTAGCTTTGAGCTGTGTCGCGAAGAGATGAGCATTGCAATTGTTCCATATAAAGCAAATTGGTTTATATGAAAACGAATGAAAATGAGAATCCCTCAATAAATTTTTAAGTTTTTTTGCCCTTTATTAACTTTTACTTATAACTATATGATTATTATTGTTTTTAATTTTTATGGGTAACACATGAGGTAACAAATCTAAAAAGTTATCGAGTTCTGACGCAGAAAAAGTACCCGACAGCATAAGGTTGCTAACACTTTGATCGGTAAATTCAAAATCAGCATCATGATATCGATTAAACTCAGCACATACTTCGTTGAGAGGGACATTATTAAATACTAAACGGCCATTACGCCAGGCATCCACCAGTTGCGGGTTCATACTTTGCACATCGACCCCTTGATCATTGAGCACCGCTTGTTGGCCTTGTACAAGTTCAATAAGGTGTTGTGCATGACGAGTACTTTGTACTTTCACGCGGCCATGCTCCACACTGATCCGGGTACTATTACTTTTGCTATCAACGCTAAAACGAGTACCCAGCACGGTAATATTGGCTCTGTGAGTATTGACTATAAAGGGTCGCTGCGGGTTTTTGGCAACATCAAATAAAGCACGGCCTTGCTTTAAATGACTAACTCTTTGCTTAGCATCAAATTGCAATATCAGTTGTGTTTGTGCATCTAAACTGAGCTTGCTGCCATCAGGTAGGACAAAATCAAGTTGCTCTGCACGGGCTGATTGATATTGGGCATTAAAGTTTGCGTTGCTGGTGCTTGGCCAAAATTGATAACTGGTGAGGCTGATCATCAATATCGCAACACAGGCGGCGATAGCCCAGACTTTACGAAAATGAAAGTGATTGCTGGGACTGCTAATTGCTGCTGTTTGTGCGTCGTCAAATTGTGCCAGCAGTTGATCAACTTGCTGACTTTGTTGATAAACAGCGTGGTGTTCAGGGCTTTCGTTTAACCAGTGGAGAAATGCTTGCTGTTGTTGTTCATTCAAGCCAGTTCGTTGTAGCTCTAGCCATTGGTTTGCTTGCTGTTGAATTTGCTCTGCTGTTTGATGACGGGTCATTGTTATTATTCTCGCAGTTATTTTTTTAATGCATCACGACATGCAAGCATGGCCGTCGCTAAATGTTTTTCAACCATACTCACTGAAATACCCATTTGTTCAGCTACTTGCTGGTAGCTTAGGTTTTTAAATTTATACAGCACAAAGGCTTGTTTGGTTTTCAGGGGTAGTTGATCAATGCAAGTATAAAGTAAATCGAGCTGTTGTTGACTAGCTAATTTTGCTTCAGGCTCATAATCGCACGGCGCAACAAGTTCGCTTTCAACGGGGTCTGCGAATTTTTGGTTGCGACGATAATGGTCAATCACAATGTTTTTTGCCGTGGTAAAAAATAGCGCCCGCTGATGATTTTCATCAAAGCTTGCTCGGCTAATATGCCCACTGAGTAAGCGAGTATAAGCTTCTTGAACTATGTTCTCTGCTTTATTACGACAGCCCACAGAGCGAGAAATAAAGCTTAAAACCTCAGCGTAATATCGTTCCAATGCGCACCCATATGTTTCTAAAAAGGAGTCGGATGCTAACAGTTTATTTTAGTAATGACAATTATTATCGTTTACAGGGTGAGTTATTAGCACTTTGTCTTTGCTGTCTTGTGTAAGGTAGGTCAAAATATCACCCAGCCGCGAGGCTGGGTGATAGAGTCTTTAATAGTAATATCCAACGTTGATGTTGAAGCGACGCTCTGTTTCATTGCTATCGCCTGCAACAGAGCCACCAACAAAGGCTTGGTTACGCGCATGTACTAAATCAAAGTAAGTAAACAAACCGCCTGCAGCAACCGATACACCAGTCACATTCATCCAAGTATCTGCTGTGTCATCAGATTTGTTATAAATAGTGCTGTAATCATTGTAAAACTGTAGGTTACTTACTGGACCCCATTCAACCGGTAAGCTATATGCAACGTTAAAGCTACTGGTTGTTGCATCGGCTGCAACGGAGTCATAAAACGCGTATGCGCCAACTGCGATACGGTTGGTGTCATCAATGTTGTAGTCATATTCGCCGTGTTGTAGCTGAATATTCCAGTTATTGATATTACTGTTTACATGCAATGCCCATGCGTTGTAACTGCCAGCGTGGTCTTGACCGTCATGTAAGCCACCCGCTAGGCCAGATAAACCCACTTCAGTGGTCATGCCTTCGCCGTGTTCAAAGTAATAAGCGTAGCGACCTGTAAAGGTATTATACTCACCAAGTTCTCTGGTTGGCTCAGCATAAATACCTTCGTCTGCGGTGCGACTACCAACAATATCGTATGAATAACGGTGGCTGCGATCTTCTACATAACCATCAACGCCACCGAGTTCATCATTTTTGAAAAAGCCTAAGTCAAGCTGCCAATTATCAGCGACTTTGCGCTTAAACATTACACCTAAGTCATGATCGTCTTCTAGGCCGATGTAATAGTTAGTGCTAAAAAAGTAGTTATGTGAGTTATAAGGGTCATTACCAAACGGGACTTTTGTGATACCAACTTGCACTTGCCAGTCTTCAGCAAATTGATAGCCAGCCCATGCCGATTTTATCGCGGTCATGTAATCAAAAATACGGATTTCGCCACCAATTAATACACCGCCAATGTCGCCTGAAACATTTAAACGGAAGATATCAAAGTCAAAGTCACCACCGCGGTTTTTATTGCCGTCATCATAGGAGGTATGGCTGTAGTTGGTACGAATTGCGCCACCAAACTTTACCCCTGATAGGGCTGTTTCTGTATTATCTTGCGCTTGCTTTGCAATGGTTTTATTTTGCTCTTCAAGCTGTTGGTTAACTTTTGCTTGTTTGGCTTTTTCGGCTGCAAGTTGCTGTTGCAACTGCTGCATTTGTTGTTGGAGTTGGTTAAGTTGAGCTTGCATAACATCAATGTCTGATGCATATGAGGCGCTGGTAGTTGCGCCTAGCATAGTCGCGAAAGCTAACTTTGATAGTTTAAGCATGATAAATCGCTATTCTAAGTATGAGTATCTATAGGATAGACTAATTGTACCTTTAACCCAAGTTAACCAGACCTGTGTTATAGGGTAATAATTTGTTTAATATAATATTTATGGCAGGCTACTCTGCGACTTTTCCTTCAGCAGCCCGAGTGAGTAGGCCAACTTCGAGCAAGGGAGCGGCGTCGATACTTTGTGCGTCCATCATAGTCGCAATACGCTGCATTGATGATAGTAGTTGGCTTTGCTCCCACTCTTCCAGCGCTGTGAACTGCTCAATAAAGTGCTCCTGCAGTGGTTGCGGGGCATGTTGCAATATCTCTTTGCCGCTATCTGTGAGGTACAAACTCACCCGGCGTTTATCTAGTTGGCTACGCACACGGGTAACTAAGTTACGGTTTTCTAGCCGATCTAAAATATTGGTGACGGTTGCAGGGCTTAAGTTTACATTTTGTGCGATACGACTTGCGGTAATGCCGTCAGTTTGGGCAACTTCGGTCATAATTAGTAGCTGTGGGCCGGTGAGGCCGGAAGTTTTATTTAATTGCTTTGAATGCAGGTCGATCGCGCGGATCACTTTACGTAGAGAAACTAATAACTCGTCATATTTTTTCATTTTTATCTCATTAGCTGCAGACTACAGTCAAAGCGTGATCACAATCTATAAATATTACACATCTAATAAGTAGAGTTCAAACAGATGAATGTAATTAGCTACGTATTATTGCCTTTACAGTGTTGTTTGGTTGTTTTTTATTTATTTGAGTTGAAATTAATCTTTCTTAAATCATTACTATTTAATTAAAAGTTGTTGCCATTTATTTTACTTACAGGTGGTGACATAGTGAAAAATTATAAATTTGCTATAAAAACTCACTAAATAATATTTACTAACAGGCGAGGTATTGGGTAAGGTGGGCTAGGCTTTTCATTATTATGGGACTTATTATGAAGTTATCTCCATCTGTAAGCATCGAACAAACAGACACAGGCTTAGAATATATTAATGTTGCAAGCGAGTTTTGCAGCGCTAAAATTTTCCTGCAGGGCGCGCAACTCACTGAATTTACGCCTATCGGTAAAAAACCTTTAATTTGGGTATCAAGCGAGGAAGATTACCAAGAAGGTAAAAGCGTGCGTGGCGGTATACCAATTTGTTGGCCTTGGTTTGGAGTTAATGCAAATCCAGATTGGCCTATTCATGGTGTTGCGCGCACTAGCTTGTGGCGTGCTGATGAAGTGTCAGAGCAAGATGATCAGGTAAAAGTTAGTTTAACTTTGCCGATGGCTCAAGTGGATGAAACTTATTGGCCGCATAAATCAAAACTAAAAGTAGAGTTTGTGCTCACAACTAAACTGGAAGTGCGTTTAACAACAACAAATTTAAGTAATCAAACTATAACGTTTACGCAAGCACTACATACCTATTTTCCAACCCCTGCAATTGCAGAAACTCAAGTTGATGGCCTACAAGGGTCAAAATATATTGAATTTGGTGAAGGACCCTTTGATCAAAATGAGTTAGTTGGCTTTGCTCGTGAAACGGATATGGTTTATACCCAAGCCGCAGATACGCAGCGTATAATTACACCAGATGGCATTATTGAGGTGGGTCGTGAAAACTCAAGCTCGTGTGTGCTTTGGAATCCATGGATTGATAAGTCAAAACGCTTATCTAATTTTGCAGATGACGAATATCATACAATGCTGTGCTTGGAAGCGGCGAATGTGATGGATGACAGTGCCGTTGTAGCGCCAGGTGAAAGCCACACCTTAACAACCACCATTCGTTGGGTTTAATAAATCGGTTATAGCGGCATTACAAATCTAAGCCAACGTATCAATACCTTGGCTTTTAAGGAATCAAAGTGTTCGAAAACCAGCAACTAGACGTTTTACCCCAACACCAACAAATCATTTTTAAACCGCTTGCTGCAAAGGCTTTACTGCACGCACAGCTTAATTGGCTGTTATTTTATATTCCATTGATGGCGGTGCTCGCGGCAATTTGCTTTTTTAATAAAGGCTTTGCAGATTTTGCGCAAACACCTTTATTGATTGCTCTACCAATTATTTTAGTTATCTCCTTACTCTATAATATTGTCAGCATTCGACTCAAAGGGGTTGCGATGCGAGAGCATGATATTGCTTATCGTAAAGGGGTCATTTGGCAACAAGTCACAATCTTACCGTTTTCACGGGTACAGCATACTGAAATACATCGGGGTCCTTTAGAGCGAAAAATGGGCTTAGCAAGTTTGCGTTTGTATAGTGCCGGTGGCATGAGTGCCGATCTTAATATTGGTGGCTTAAGCCATGATGATTGTAAAGATATTCGTCAGTTTATTCAAAAATACACTGAACGAGCACAAGCCGTAAATAATGCAAGCACTCAAACCGATGGGCAGCAATTAGATAGCGATGAGCCGTTAAATGGATAAGCTAAACTGGCAACGAGTCTCGCCGTGGGCGTTAGTTTATTTTATTGTGCATTTTGCTTTTCGCTTTGTGAAAGACGGCGTATTTAACCTGCTACCGATTATGATTGTGTTTGTCACTCAGGTTGAAAATAAGTTGTTCTGGGGGCAAATAGCGGTGGCTGTCGCGGCTGTTGCGCTATTAATTTATTCGTTTGCTTATTACCTGAACTTTCGTTTTTGCATTACTGATGAACATGACATTTTGCTCAATAAAGGGGTGTTTAAAAAGGAGCGTTTAACGCTTAACTTTTTAAGAGTGCAGAACGTTAATATTGCTGAACCATTTTATTTTAAACCGTTAAGCTTAGTTAATTGTATTTTTGATGCGGCGGGCAGCACCAGCCAAGAAGCAGTATTACCAGGCGTAACAACACAGTATGCAGAGCAGCTTCGCGAACAGGTATTAGCCTATAAAGCAACTCAGCAACAACAAGTTCATACAAACCAACAGATTGATGATTTAGCAACGACTGAGCCGCAACAGTGTTTAACGCTGAGTAATAAAGAGGTGGCAAAGTTTGGCTTGATGTCGAATATGGCTATTTTGGCATTGGCCGCGCTTGTGCCTTTTATGAACGTGATGTTTGATTTTCTAGAAAAAGCAGTGGTCAATCGTTTAGAGTCTTTCTATCAGCAAGAAGTCGGCATGTTGGTTGATGCGGCGGCACTCGCTATTTTCTCAATATTTGTGCTCGTTGTGTTGATTGCGGTTTTTTTATCGGTATTGATGTCGTTAATTCGTTTTTATAATTATCAGCTTTATTTTCAGGCTGGAAAATTTAAACGCATTGCAGGGCTGTTAGAGCGCCATCAGTTGTCAGTGAGTTTAGATAAAGTGCAATCGATAACCATTAAACAAAATTTAATTGCACGTTTATTAAAGCGTTACACAGTGCAGTGTTTTCAGGCCTCAAGTGGCGGCTTTGTTGGTGCGAAAAGCAAGCAAAGTTTAGTTATGCCCGTATTGGATACTGAGCAGGTTAATCAAGTGTGCCAATGGCTATATCCTTGGCTTGACCTGAAAACTCTGAACTTTAAAGGGGTTGAAAAAGCATTGCTAATTAAAAATTGGCTTTTTTATGCCTTGTTACCAAGCTTAGTTTTTGCAGTACTGTGCGTGGTTGGCAATAAGTTAACCCCCCTGTATGCGCTACTGAGTTTACTGTTATTAAGTGGCTTAGTGTATTTATCGTATAGTCGCTATGGTTTTTACTTTTACCAGCATGAAGGCCGTTTTTACGGTGTTTTTCGCAGTGGCATGGTTAGCGTGCAATATCGTGTATTTGAACTCTATAAAGCTCAAAGCACTCGCAGTATTAGTACTTACTTTATGCGTAAAGGTGGCTTGAAGAGCTTGTCTATACAACTTGCTTCGGGCACGGTTTATCTTCCTTATCTTAAAGCAGAGCAAGCCGATGAGGTTATCGACTTTACTTTGTACCAAGCTGAATTCGATCAACGCAGCTGGATGTAATTCTTCTCATTAATAACCTAAAGCTGGCATTGTTTTGCTGATGCCAGCTTGAGCACTCACGTTTTCTTACATTTTTGCACTCTCTTTTTCAGCTAAGTTATGGCAATAATAGTGATATGAGTATTAATAATAAAATCAGGGATCATGATGAAAAAGACCTTACTCGCTACAGCGCTGTTATTATCCGCACATGCAAAAGCCACGGTTCAGTGGCAAACCATACATACTGAGCATTTTAATGTGCATTACAGCCAAGAAAACGCTGATTGGGCGCGATCTGCTGCCAATGAACTAGAAATAGTACGCAGTAGAGTGCTTGAACAACAAAATAGTGCTTTAGATGAAACGGTGGATGTGGTGGTGTTTGACCCACTTAATGCAGCCAATGGTTTTGCTTTACCTGTCTCTAATAAGCCGCTAATGGCGCTTTTTACTACGCCCCCACAGTCAGATACGGTGGTATCTAATAATAGCGGTTGGCAGCAACTACTTGTCCTGCATGAATATATTCATCTAGTGCATTTGGCGCAGCCAACTCGCAGCAAATGGCGTCAAGAGCTCAGAAGTATTTGGGATTTATACGATATAACACACAGCGAGATGCCTCGTTGGGCGGCTGAAGGCTACGCGACACTACTCGAATCAAAAATGACTGGTCGCGGGCGATTATTTGATAATTACAGCGAAGCAATTCTAACTGAGTTTGCTCAACAAGGGGCATTACCCAGCTATGGCCAATTAAACAGCAGCGATGGTGGTTATTTGGCCGGGTCTATGGCGTATTTAATGGGTGCTCGGTTTTTAGCTTGGTTAGAAAAAAACTATTCAGAGCAAACCCTTGATGCAGTTTGGACGCGCATGCAAGGGGTTAAGCAACGCGATTTTGATGAAGCTTTTGCTGGCGTGTTTGGTGATCCTGCAAGTAAGCTCTACAGACGCTTTATTGCTGAGTACACCTATCAAGCTATGAGCAAAGAGCAAGGTGAGCAGTCACTGACTAGTGAGCTTTGGTTGGCGTTAAATTTATATGCGAGTAACCCTGTTTTATCACCAAATAACGAACAACTAGCCGTGGTAGAACGGGATAAAGACGGCAAAACGCAGCTATCTTTGTATAGCACTGAAGATAACCTCAATGCAGCTGAAGAGTTTCAAAAAACACAGCAAGAGCTACTAGCCGATGATCCTAAAGATATTGCTGATAAGCCACCAGAAGTATTTAAACGTAAGCAAAAAACGTTACTAAACCAGATTAACAATGCGGGTATCCAAAACCCACAATGGCTCAATGATGATGTGCTGTATTTTTCAGCTTATAGTAGAGTTGACCACATCGATACTCAGCGCATGTCTGACATATTTAGCTGGCATACGAAAACCGGTGAAGTTACCCAACTTACAGAATCAGCTGGACTAAGACGCTTTACGATCACTGATAACGGGCAAACACTATATGCTGAGCAAGTGAAAGGGGGCTACTCTGAATTGGTACGCGTTGACTTGCAAACAGGGCAAAGCCAGCCATTATTTGAGAAAAACTTAGCTACAGTTTATGACTACCCAATTATTAGCCCTGATCAGCAGCAACTTGCGTTTCTTAAAACTGAATTTAATCAGAACTGGCAGTTGTATATACAAGATCTAAATGGCCAAAAATCAATAGCCGTCCCAATGCCTAAGGGATACCAGTATTTGTCACAGCCAAGTTGGAGTGTGGATGGCAAGCAGCTTTATTTTGTTGCCGGCCTTACGGGGGCAACTGACATCTATCGTTATGATTTAACGACGCAACGTCTTTATAAGCTAACTCAAGGTCAGCAAGCGGTAGCGAACCCTTTGCCATTCAAAACAGGCGAATTACTGTATTTTTCAATCAGTAGTGATGGCCCTGATATTATGAAATTGCAAATGAATGACAATGAAGAAGTGACAGAGTTTGCGACTACGAGCATTGCGCCATTATTGCTAGTTAATCAGTACACTTTACCGCAAGCAAAAGTGTATCAACAGCCTATAGGGGAGCAAACGAGCTATGATATATGGCAACAAAAAGCCACGTTTGCACTAGGTGAACAGTATTACTCAGCTTCAGCTGCTTTGCTGAGCGCGAGCATCAAAGGCAGTGATTTACTTAAACAGCTTGATTGGCAGTTAGGTTACAGCATTGATTTACATGACACCGCGTTAAAAGGCATTTATGCCCAAGCGCACTATAGCGCACTGGCCGTTAAATTTGACAGTCAGTTGTTCTCTTATGATTTAGATGCGAGTAAGCAATATCAGCGTAGCTTGTTAAATGAACAGTCAGTACAAGGTGGCTACCTTGCTGCAAGTTTACCACTACGCTTTGGGGAGTTTAGAATTCAACCAGAGCTGGCCTATAACTACTCAGATATCGATAATATAATTAGTAATCAGGGGGATAGCTCACAGTGGCTAAGAGTTGGCTTAAAGCAGTTGTGGAATTACGACAGACAAGACTATGCAATAGGTCAAGCTGTTGATCTGCGCTGGTATAATGGCGATAGTAATGAACAAAACTGGCAAGGATATGACGTTGCTGCCCAATTATTTGGTAAAGCGTGGGCGATACCTATGTATGCAAATTATAGTCAGCAATATCGAGATGATATCGACTTGATATTAGGTGGTTTTAGCTCTTCGTTATTATCAAAGAATGTTCGTAGTGATTATGTATTTGCTCCTGAGTTACCGTTTTATAGTGCCGTTGGCAAGCGTTACCAAGGTTACGGTGGCGGTATTAGCTGGGAAGAAGGTATGCCATGGTTTTATTACCAACAGCACCAAATTGACCAACACGTTTATGGGCAAAGCTATGGTATTAAGTGGCAAGGAGCATTTAGCTTTGGTTTAGGCCCGGCGGGATTAAATGATTTGAAGCTTGATTTTGGCTTAGTCAGAGTCGAGGGCGATAGCTTTGATGATGAACTAAGAGGTTGGCTCGGATTTTATTATTCGCTGTAAGCTCTACCGCCTTGAGTGCTTTCGTTCAAGGCGGTTATTTACTTTCAATAGAAGCCAGTTTTGCAGCATAAATATTACGTTGCTGCTGGTCTCTTTCAAGCTTCATCGCTTGGTTTAGGAGTTTCTGAGCATCATTTAAATTACCTTGTTGATAACGAATTTTAGCAAGTGCGACATAAGGTTCGGCTAAATAAGGAGCTTTTTCCATAGCTTCGTTGATATGTCTTTTTGCATTCATTAAACGACCTTTGAGTGCTTCGCTTTCACCTAAAGCTATTAGTTCATAAGGATCTTTTTCCTGTGCCGTTAATAATGAGCTGAGCTGCTCGACTAGCATTTCGTTACCAACATCTTCAGCAAGTACTTTGTAATTACTTAATAAGTTTAAACTTTGCAGTTGTTGATCAAGTGCTGTTTGATAAATCCGTTGACTGGTTATTTGATCATTGACACGGCGATGCAATATTGCTGCGAGATTAAACAGTTCAGCATCGTTGGGAGTATATTGGTTAGCTTTTATTAATAAGCTATATACTTGATTATAATCATTTTCGAGTAAAGCATCTGCGGCTAAATTACTATAATATTTAGCCATTAGATCATCATAAGTGGCACTACCTACATAAAAACTGCCTCGTGAAGGAAAGTAGTCAATCAGTACACCTGGTTTGATCGAAGTAATTTGACCTGCTTCTTCAATAAACGGGCGGTATAACTTAGTGCGAAAATGATTAGCAATAAATACCAGGTTACCTTCTTTAGCGTAAACAGGCTCGCTAGTCATTTCTTGAAAGCCAGTTTCAAGGTCAATTAAGTTCGCATAAGCTTGAGTTAGTATGGCTAGGCTAATGCAATTACCATGAGCTAGCTCAATAGTTTGCTGCGCTGTGAGGGTATCGCCGTGGTAACTAAAATTTCTCAAGCTGCGTTCAATGTAGTTATAAACAATAATATCGTCGGTTACATCATGTTGTCGCTGAGCATTTACATAAGCTAAAAAAGCATCGGTTTCGCTGTGAGACAGTTTAAAAACTGCTTGTTCAGTTGGAACCGGTTGCAGCTCAAAAAGTGGATGATTGAGCAAACTCGTGAGCGAGACTGTTTTAGGTTCTGACGGCTCTGTACTTTTGCAAGCCGTTAATAAAAGTATTAATAATAAAGAAAAATAAAGTTTCATAGTCACCTCATTGTTGTAATTAAAGTACGTTGGGGTGATTATTTAATCAAGCATTTAATTCGGTATTTGTATGTCTTTGTTGGCCGTTTTAAATCAGAGTCAAATATTCCACTTCCTTCGGTTTAATTTTGAGCGATGATTTCGCAGTCAATTCACTACAATGTATGGCAACTGTAAGCTTAACTTGCCGCTGTGAAGGTGAGTTAATTTTATGCTATTGGTTGCTTGTTTGAGTTAGATCTTTACAATGCCGCGCCTTACATAAAGCATATAAAAACAGTGGTTTACATTGGGTTTTTGTTTTGCTTATAAGTTGCTAACTTATTAATGATTTACTAACGAGCGAGGTTTACTTTGGCGCATTACCTGCCTATTTTATCGTCATTTATTTTGGTGTTTAGTTTTTTACCGCTACTCAATAAAATTAGAAAAAACCGCAGTGTATCGGGTTTGTCATTACTGATGATGAGCTTTGGTGTGGCGCAAAGTGTCTACTTTATTACCTTTAATTTGTACTTTGAGCGCTTTTATATGGTGTTGCCCTTTGTGGTAACCGGGTGTTTAAGTGGCTTAATTTTATATTATTTTGCTCGATATAATGCGAAAAAAAGAGAGCGAATTCAGTTAGCTGCCATGTTAGGTTTTTCGTTGCTACCTTTTTTACTATTGCTGAACCCTCAATTAGAAACCGCACAGGTCCTCACTTGGTTTACTTTTGTGGGTCTGATCATGAGTTCTGTGCGTGTGATGCCACAAACCTATAAAACAATACGCAGTGGTGACATTAGTAACCTGAGTGCCCGGTATTTTAGCTTGCAGTTTATTGCCGGTGTGTGTGGATTATTAGCAGAGCTTGCTATGGCTGTACCTAGTACATCGCACATTCTAACGTTTGTGATGATCTTACTGACTAATGCAGCGCAACTTGGTTGCATACAGTATTATAAAATACGCCCAGCGATGGTTTAATTTACCCGAATAAAAAACAATCAATTTAAAAGTTATTGGTTTTATGGCAAATTACTCTATCAGAATAAAAGGGATAGAGTATGAACTGGAATCAACTCGGCTATTTATGCCGATTATTTTTGCCATCAAGTAATCTTACATCAGCGCAGAAAACCCAATTAAGTAGTGCTAGGCATTTACGTATTTATAAGTGTGGGCAGCCCGACAGCTCACTTGCTACACAATTATCGGCACAGCTTATAGACAGCAATTCAGAGTATGAGCAGCAAAGGCTGGCGTTATGCTACGAGCAATTACCCAGTGTAATTTGCTCTGGTGGCTTTACATACAAAGGTAAATTAAGTTACTTAGCGGCTGTTTTTGCCATTTTTATTGTGATTAATGTTATTTATCAGCTGTACGTCATGCCGACCTTTTCAGCTGTATTTAGTGACTATCACGTGCAGCTGAATAGCTCGTTTAGTTACATAACGCAGTTTTGGTACGTATTTGTATTGTTACTAGGGTGCCTTTTTACAATAACTTGGCTTAGTGGCATACGGTTAAATCAAATAAGCAATGTGCTAAAAGCTGATAGTTCACCCAGTCTGTTTGATTTTATTATTCCTCAAAAAATTAAACAGCAGTACCTTACCCTCATTGCCATACTTGAGTTTCCAATTAAAGGTTCGAAAGAAAATTCAGGTATTTCCGAACTTGATCACTTACAACATTGCCAGCTACACGGTTTAGATATAAGTAAAGAGTTTGCCTTTTTAGCAAAGCAAAAAGCTTTAGAATTAAAGCAAGATGCCAAAGCACACCTTAATAAACTAATTAGTATTTTTACTATCGCGATGGTTATTGTTATTGCACTATTTTTAAAAGACGCTTACCAACCAATTTTTGCACTTGGAGAAATATTATGAGACACAAAGGATTTACCCTCATAGAGCTGATGGTTGTTATCGCTATGATAGGCATTTTAGCCTCTGTAGCACTGCCGCAATATAGTAAATATATACAACGTAGTGAGCTTGTAGAGCCACTAGCCATGGCTGCAACGATACGTGAAGATGTCACCGCTTTTTATGTAGAGCAAGGGCGCTTTCCTAAAGATAATGAACAAGCAAGTGTGCCGCAGCAGCAGTTTTTAATTGCTAACCGTGTAACGGGAATCGAAGTTGAAAATGGTGCAATTCATATTAGTTTAGGCAATAAAGCATCGGCCCCATTACAAAACACCATACTGACTTTTCGGCCCGCGGTGGTTATTGATAGCCCAACTAGTCCCATTACTTGGTTGTGCGGGTATGATCAGCCAGTAAAAGGTATGCAAGCGGTGGGTGATAATAAAACCAACGTACCAAAAGATCTTTTACCGTCATCATGTATAAATCGATCTTTTTAAAGTTTGCAGTGTTACCAATTGAAAATTAAGGAAAGTCATGCAATTAGCCATCCATCAAATAGACGCCTTCACTAATGAGTTATTTAAAGGTAACTATGCAGCGGTAATCGACTTAGACACTTGGCTTGATGATGAGCTGATGCTAAAAATTGGCGCAGAAAATAACGTCTCCGAAACCGCGTTTACTTGTCGTCAAGCTGATGGTAGTTTTGCTATCCGTTGGTTTTCGCCGTTAATGGAAATCGATTTTTGTGGGCATGCTACGCTGGCAGCTGCTTTTGTATTGTGTGAACAGCATAATTTATCACATATTCGCTTTCAGGCCGCTGCGGTTGGAGAGTTAGTTATAAATAAGAATTGTGATGGCAGTTTTGCTATGACTTTTCCAAAGCAAGCCCCTGAGACTTGCCAAGAAGTACCCAGTGAACTATTGTCCGGCTTGTCTATACAACCAGTTAAGGTGTTGAAAAACAGGCAAGCATACTTTGCTATTTACAATAATGAGCAAGATGTTCTAAACCTTAAAACAGACTCCGCAATACTTAAAACCTTGTTTCCACTCGATGTTGTAGCAACTGCGCCAAGCGCAGAATATGATTTTATCTCGCGTTATTTTTGGCCTGCCAATGGCGGTGATGAAGACTTTGTCACGGGGTCAATTCACACAGGCTTATCCCCTTATTGGGCAGATCAGCTAGGTAAGCAATCTTTAACAGCTTATCAAGCTTCAAGCCGCGGCGGGCATATACACTGTGAGGTTGCAGAATACACGGTAACCTTAACAGGTCATGCTGTGCGGTATATGAAAGGCACTATTTATTTGTAAGTTTTGCTTTATTACAAACCACTTTGCGCAAGTTTAATAGTGACTTTCGTTATTGAAAATAAGCGTAGCCGTACTTTGGTTCCTCATTGTGTAAAGTCATTGCACAGCAAAGGTGGCATATTAACTTTAAATGTTTGTCTAAACTCTGCATTAAAGCTGTAAAAAATATGTAGGCTTTGTAACAGTTGCTTACAAATGTCACGTTAATGTTTCATCCCGCTCTGTTATTATGGCCCTAGTAGAAATTTAAGGGGATGATTTATGCGAACAAGTATTTTGAAATGGACACTGCCTTTTGTCGTGCTGGGCCTAGGGATCGCAGGCTTTGTTGGGATAAATGCAATTGCTCAAGAACCAGAAAAAAAAGACATCGTAGATACGCGACCGGTAGTTAAAGTTGAGCCTGTCGCAGCAAATGATCATCAAGTTGTGATCAATAGTTACGGTGAGGTTAGGCCATTAGAGAGCACGTATTTATCAGCACAAGTGTCGGGTGAAGTGGTTAGTTGGCATCCAAACTTTGTAGCGGGTGGTATTGTTGCTCGCGGCGAAACATTATTCAGTATTGAAAAAGATAACTATCAAGCCGCTTTATTACAAGCTGAAGCTGAACTTGCACAAGCTCAAGCGCAACTCATCGAAGAGCAAGCGCAAGCGCAAGTTGCAGCAGATGAAGTAAAACGCTTCCCAGGCAAAGAGCGCACAGCCTTGTTTTTACGCGAACCGCAAGTCCTGAGTGCACAAGCATCGGTTAAATCAGCACAAGCACGATTAAAGCGTGCGCAACGTGATTTAGATAATTGCGAAGTCACTGCACCTTATGATGCGTTAGTTGTGAGCCGTGAAATTGGTGTTGGCCAATATATTAATATGGGTACTCAAGTTGCGGAACTAAATAATATAGAAACCGCAGAAGTGGTCATTCCTATTGCTGGTTTTGACAGTGTGTTTTTACCTGAGCGGGTAAAGGGTATTACTGCCACCGTGATAAAAACCGGTTTGCACGGTTTTACCCGTGAGGCGGTAATTGACCGTGACTTAGGAGTGGTTGATAACGCCACACGTATGAGTAGCTTGGTCGTGCGTATTGATGATCCTTACGGTTTGGTTAATAAACAGCATGCGATTAAGTACGGCAGTTATGTACAAGTAAGCTTTGCTGGCACAATGCTGCAAAATATTTACCGTTTACCGCAAGAGCTAGTCAATAACCAAATGGTATGGATAGTAAATGACGAGCAGCAGCTTGAACCACGTAAAGTAAAAGTGATCCGTGAAGAAGGCGAGTACTTTTACATTAGTGACGGTTTAGAGGCGGATGATCAACTCGTGCTTACTTTACCTGAGTATCCACAAAAGGGTATGGCAGTGAAAATTGCCGGTGTTCAGGATGTAAAAAAGTTGATGCACTTGATAGTGCCACCACTGAAAAACTATAAAAGGTAGACTGCGTTATGACTAACACTGAACTGCCAAAGAGTGAAAAACAAACCGGCTTAATCGCTTATTTTGCCAATAACTCGGTCGCGGCAAATTTAATGATGGTGTTCATTATTGTAATGGGGATCATTAGTTTTTTTACCATTCAACGACAGATGTTTCCGAACATTGAAATTAACTATATTACGATCAATGCCAATTACCCTGGGGCATCACCACAAGAAATGGAAGAAAGTATCTTAATTAAGATAGAGGAATCTTTAAAAGATATTACTGAAATTAAAAAAGGCACCTATCGCGCATTTCGTAATGGTGGCAGCGCTCAGTTAGAAATTAATACTGATGCTGAACTTACCGATGTGCTGGATAAAATTAAATTGCGGGTTGATGGCATTGCGACCTTTCCGGCAGGCATGGAACCGGTCACCATAAGCCAAATTGAGTTTCGCCAAGATGTAATAGGCATGACATTAGTTGCTGACTTACCACTTAATGAGCTCAAACCCATTGCTAATCGTATTGAAGATGAGTTGTTACAGCTTTCAAATGTATCCTTAGTGGTCAATGATGTACCTCTTGATGAAATTGCCATTGAGATCGAACCCGATACACTGCGCCGTTATAACCTAACTTTGACCGACGTGGCTGCTGCTGTGCGTAAATACTCAGCTAACTTCTCAGCCGGGCAATTAAAAACCGATGCCGGCGTTATATCGGTTCGGGTTGAAAATCAACTGTATTCAGGTGAGGAATTTCGCCAAATACCGGTAAAAATAGGTGCTAATGGCGCTAAAGTTTTACTGCAAGATATTGCAGTGATAAAAGATCAGTTCACTGAAGGTGAGCGTTACTTTAAGTTTAATGGTGAAAATGCCGTTTATTTATCAGTCAAAGCAACGGAAGAGCAAAGCATTATTCCGGTTGCAGATTCAGTAAAAGCGTTTATCGATCAAAAAAATAAAGAGCTCCCACCGGGTGTGCGTCTTGAGCCATTAATGGATATGACTTATTACCTGAATGCGCGTTTAGATATGATGGTAAATAACCTGATCCAAGGTGCTATTTTAGTCGCGATTATGTTGTCATTATTCTTACGCTTTAAGTTAGCGCTATGGGTAATGGTTGGTTTGCCGTTGTGTTTTTTAGGTGCCATGATGATGATGCCGTTATTTGGTGTCACCATCAATATCTTGTCATTATTTGCCTTTATCATGGTGCTAGGGATTGTGGTGGATGATGCTATTGTCATCGGGGAAAGCGCCTACACTGAAATAGAGAAAAAAGGCGGTGGTGTAGTGAATGTTGTTAACGGCGCTAAAAAAGTCGCAACTCCTGCTACCTTTGGTGTATTAACAACTGTGGCGGTATTTGCACCATTTACCTTATCTTCTGGTCCTGAGAGTGCATTTTTTTACGGTATCGCAGTTGTCGTGATGTTGTGTTTAGTATTCAGCCTAATCGAATCAAAACTTATTCTTCCAGCACATATTGCCCATACTAATTTCCCGCCAATTAAACCGGATAGCTGGCGAGCTCGCTTTAACAAGCGCTTTTTTGGTTTTGTAAATGGCCCATATCGACGCTTTGTTGTACGGTGTGTTGAATGGCGTTGGGCGGTATTCTTCTCTTTTGTTGCGCTGCTAATTATTACCTTTGCGTTAATTTCATCAAATCAAGTACGTACAGGGTTTATGCCTAAAATCCCACATGATTACCCGCAAATTAATTTAGAGATGAATGACAATGTCTCTGATATGCAAACAATAGAGGCAATCCGTGAAATTGAAGCCATGGTTGTCGCTGTGGATAAGGATACTGAGCGCGAGTATGGCCAAAAGTTGGTTCGAGATGTGCTCGTGTTTAACCAAGGTCGTACAGAAGCTCAACTACTGGCGCCGTTAGTTGAAGAAGATTTACGCCCTTATAATGCGTTTGAGCTTTCTCGTCGTTGGCGTGAGAAGATGCCAGTTATTGCCGGTGTTAAATCATTAACAATTATAGATGATGTAAATAGTCAAGGCGGCGGTGATGGTGAGTTTGGCTACTTGCTCTATGGCTCGGACATCGACACGTTAAATGATGCTGGACGCCGTTTTATTCAATTACTGCAGCAGCAAGAAGGCTTATTTGATATTAGCTCTACCATTGATCCGGCGAGCAAAGAAGTGCAAATGAGCTTAAAACCAGTCGCTTATGACTTAGGTTTAGACTTAGCCTCAATTGCTAATCAAGTTGGCGCCAGTTTTTACGGTGGTGAAGCGCAGCGCGTAATTCGTCGCGGTGAGGAAGTACGCGTAATGGTGCGTTACCCGAAACTAACCCGTGAAGCGTTTTCATCGCTCAAGCATGCAGTTGTTACCACACCGCAAGGTAAAGAAGTCTTACTAGGTGATGTGGTTGAACTGACTGAAAAACCGGGTATTAGCTATATTCGCCGCGAAGGTGGTTACCGTACGGTTTATGTTTATGGCAATATTGACGAAGAACTCATTGAACCAAACGAAGTAATAAACCAAGTAAAAGACAAACTGTTACCGCAGCTTAAAGAAGAGTTTCCAAGTGTGAAGTCTGAACTTGGTGGTGCAATTGAAGAGCAACAAGCACAAGCCAACCAGCAAAAAATGTTCTTTGTCGGTGGCATGATCCTAGTTTATATCTTATTAGCCGTACCACTAAAGAGTTACGCACAACCGCTGATCGTGATGTCGGTTATTCCATTTAGTTTAACGGGCGCAATTTGGGGGCATTATTGGTTTGGTTTAGATCTAACCTTAATGTCTGGCTTTGGCATCATTGCCGCTGCGGGTGTAGTTATAAATGACTCGCTGGTGATGACCGACTTTGTTAACCAAGCGCGCCGAGAAGGTATAGCGATTAAAGACGCAGTAATAGAAGCCGGATGTGCGCGTTTTAGGCCAATACTACTGACCTCGATCACGACCTTTGCCGGGGTATTACCGATCATGTTTGAAACCAGTTTACAAGCTAGATTCGTAATTCCGATGGCTGTCGCACTTGGCTTTGCGGTCATGTTTGCAACGCTGATCACTTTAATTTTGGTACCCTGTTTGTACATTATTATGAGCGATGTTGGCAAAGTGTTTAAAGCAATTTTTGCTAAACTGGTTCGCCTATTTAAACGCAGACAAGCACCGCAGTTTGATCGATAGTTATAAAGTTATGTAATTTTAAAAGCCAATACTTTATGTATTGGCTTTTTGTTTTTATAGACCTAAGTATTGGTTTTTATTGGCGGTTACATTCTTTAGTTTGATCTTTGAGCTATGTCACATTATACTCACGCTGTTTTGGCAAACTAATCGAAAGGTTAGGACGCAAAGTTTCCGGTCTAAGGTTTTAGCGTGCTAAAACTAGGATAGCGGGGCCGTCGCACAAAGTAACTTAGCTTCACTGTGTGTCATTAGCCCTACAAAGTAGTAAAAAAGTATTTCTTTTATCCAATAAATGCTGGATAGTACCTATTAGATGTTCTTAAGGTGTTGCTTTGTTTATGCATACGTCATTGGCCTGTGGAAATTGGATGCCAATAGGTTGTCTAAATCATCATACCCAATTATTTGTGGGTGATATGGTGACGGTGACTTTTTATGATACGCAAGGAGAGCTAGTCGATTTATCATTTAAATATGAAATTATCACTGAAGAACAAGGTGAGCCACATAATTGGCCGCGCTATGTTGCTGAGTATATTAATACTCACATACCGTTAGTTGAAGCAGGTAGAATGACAGAGCAAGGTTTAGTTGTTGCTTATCGTTCTAATCAGATTTACGCGCTTGAAGGCTGTGGTATTAACCGAGCTGAATTAACGTTTCAATGCATAGCGAAATGTGATGATTTTCAATCTGTTAAACCTGCATATGATTATGTCTACCCTGAAAAGTGTAGTGTTTATAATGCAGGAGTAAAAGTATTACAGCCAAAAACTGGCTTAATATATAAATGCAAACCGTGGCCTTTTAGCCAATTTTGCAACGTAAAGGAAGAAAACAACCCACTTTACGAGCCTGGTGTAGGCGAAAGTTGGCACCTGGCTTGGCAGCAAGTTTCCCCTTAATGCTAGTTAGCATTTTTCGGCCCACTCATTGAGTGGGCTTTTTTATGTACTTTTAAAAATTATGGTAAACTCCAGCCATTGTAATTTTTTATTGGTTTTTCTGTGGCTCTATCAAACTTATCGTTGTCTTCACTTTTAACTGCTCCTGTTGCACGTAAACAGCCGCACACTTTAACAACACACCAAAAAACACGTATTGATGATTATTATTGGATGCGTGATGACGAACGCACAGAGCCAACTATACTGTCACATTTAGCCGCCGAAAATGACTATTGTGAGCAGCAATTAGCGCCAATAAAACCACTGCAAACAGCATTATTTGACGAATTAAAAAATCGCATAGTTAAAGATGACAATACTTTCCCTGTCAAAGATGGCCAATACTGGTATCACTCTGAGGTACGAGGTGATGATGAGTATTCACGTCACTACCGTAGTCGTGAAATGTCCGCGACAGATAAGCAGCTTTTGTTAGATGTAAATAGGCTGGCTACAGGCTATGAATTTTATGAATTAGGCGAAGTGGCCATTAGCCC
This sequence comes from Pseudoalteromonas sp., assembly GCF_036960685.1. Lineage (GTDB taxonomy): Bacteria > Pseudomonadota > Gammaproteobacteria > Enterobacterales > Alteromonadaceae > Pseudoalteromonas. Next base: position 30,765 of record NZ_JBALXK010000005.1, read on the forward strand.
AAATGAGCAATTACTCGCTTACTCAGAAGATACCGATGGGCGTCGTATCTATACCGTAAAGTTTAAGGTTATTGATAGTGACGGTTTACTTGACGATGTGTTAGAAAACACCGAAGGCCAAATTGTTTGGGCAAACGACAACAAAACTGTGTTTTATGTTAAGAAAGATCTGAAAACCTTGCTCGGTTATCAAGTTTACCGCCATGTTGTAGGTACTAGCCAAGCGCAAGATGTGCTGGTTTATGAAGAGCAAGATCGTAGCTTTTTTATGGGCTTAGGAAAAAGTCGTGATGAAAGCCTCATTATTATTGATTTAGCCACCACAGAAACCAATGATACTTGGGTATTAGATGCCAATCAGCCACTCGGTGAATTTATCCAATTAATGCCACGTGAGGAAGGTCATGAGTTTGATGTTGATAAACTCGGCGACACGTTTTATATCGTAACCAATTGGCAAGCTAAAAACTTTCGTTTAATGACTGCAACCGAAGCAACTATTGCAGATAAAAATAAGTGGCTTGAGCATACGCCTCACCGTGAGGAAGTATTGTTTGAAGGGATTGAGTTATTTAACGACTTCTTAGTTTTAACTGAGCGAGAGCAAGGGCAAACCCGTTTTGTGGTGGTTAATCAGCAACAGCAACGTATGACTTTAGCATTCGATGATCCTTGTTTTTATGCATCTGTAGCCATGAATCCTGAACCAAACTCGCAATCGGCACGTATTTATTATTCAAGCTTGACCACACCGGGTTCGCTTTATGAGGTTAACTTAAGCTCAGGTGAAAAAACACTGCTTAAACAACAACAAGTGCTTGGCGACTTTGATGCTGACAATTACGGCTCGGAGCGATTGATGATCACCGCCCAAGATGGCGTGAAAATACCTGTGTCACTGGTATATCGCAAAGAGCTATTCAAAAAAGACGGCACAAACCCGTTATTTCAATACGGTTATGGGGCTTATGGTATTACCATCGATCCGAGCTTTTCGAGTACGTCTTTAAGCTTGCTCGATCGCGGTTTTGTGTACGCTATTGCGCATGTTCGTGGCAGTGAAATGCTGGGGCGCCAGTGGTATGAACAAGGTAAGAAGCAGTACAAGCAAAATAGCTTTAACGATTTCATTGATGTGACCAAAGCCCTCGTTGCACAAGGCTATGGCGCGCAAGATAAAGTGTTTGCCTCTGGTGGCAGTGCGGGTGGTTTGTTGATGGGCGCTGTTGTCAATCAAGCTCCTGAGCTTTATTTAGGGGTGGGCTGCCATGTGCCATTTTTAGATGTGCTAACGACTATGCTAGATGAGTCAATTCCGCTCACCACCAATGAATATGATGAGTGGGGTAATCCAAATGATGTTGGCTATTATGATGTGATTGCAAAGTATTCACCGTATGACAATATTAGCGCGCAGGCGTATCCAAATATATTAGTGACTACGGGGCTGCATGACTCGCAAGTGCAATATTGGGAGCCGATGAAATGGGTGGCTAAAATGCGTGAGTATAAAACTGACGATAATATTTTAGTGTTTAAAACCGATATGGATGCAGGTCACGGCGGCGCATCAGGGCGTTTTAAAAGCTTAGAGGAAAAAGCCCTTGAAATGGCCTTTTTTATTAGCTTAGCTAAATAAAGCAGTTTTTATCTGTAATTGAGCTTAGAGGTATCGATATGTTTGAAGTACATGGTCGCTGGCAGTACTCAATTGAGCCGCCAATCATTTATATTAAAGTTATAGGCTGCTTTAATCGAGAAGGCGTTATTGCTTTTGCTAAAGATGTACAGGCAGACTTATCAATATTGCCACCGAACTCAATTGAATATGCGGTGATTAATTTAGCTGAATTCGAATTAACCACCGCAGATAGTTTAGCGGTTGCAACTGAGTGTTTTCATGGCGTTAAAGCGCGTGGTTATAAACGCGTTACCTATATCAAGCCAAACTTTGTCGCGCAAAGCATGCTTGAAAGCATCTGGCGTGGTAGCGATATGGATGTGCAATTTTGTGTAAATGCCCAGAGCTACCTTGAGCAAAATCCTGAGCATCAACACGTAAAAAATTGGCTGTAAGCAATAATTAACCAAGCCCCGAAGTAGGGCTTGGTGCAAATTGCTTAACCTGATGTAATGATTACTTAGTTTAGATAAGCTTTTAGCATCCAAACTAGCTTTTCTTGCTCAGTGATATAATCGCTCATTAATGATGCTGTACCTTCATCTTGTGCATCACTTGCTTGCTCAAGAATATCGCGCTGCATTTTAATTAATATGCTATAACCTGCCAGTAAATTTTCTACGGCCGCTTCACCATCACTAATGTTTTTAGCTTCTTTAATTTTACTGATCTCTAAATAGTCAGAGAAAGCATGCAACGGTGCGCCATCAAGGGTTAAAATACGCTCTGCTACCTCATCTACTTTTAGTAACAGTAGGTTATAAATCTCTTCAAATTTTACGTGTAGCTCAAAAAAGTTACGCCCTTTGATGTTCCAGTGAAAACCACGGGCATTCATATATTGAATTTGATAACTACTTAACAGGGTATTTAGTGACTTTACGATGTCTTCACTTTTCGCGCTGTTAAGGCCGATTGCGTTTACCTGTGACATATTACTCTCCTTAAATAAACTGATAAGCTATCTTCGAATGACTGATAGCAAGTATCAGACATAATTAATGAACTGTAAAATGGTTAAAATCGATGACATTGATAGTTTTAGCCTATCAAAAATAAACCATTCGAATAAAACTCGTTACTTTAATAGAGATGGGCTTAAATCTTTAAAAAACCACTCCAAAAATCAAAATAACTGTCTTTTGCTTAAAAATAGAACAAACCTATGATCTAGAACAAGCTTTGTGATTACATTTTTTTACCGCACTTGAGGATTTGATTTAGGTCAAAATATGAGTTTTTAGTCGGCGCATAATCAACTCAGATAAATTACATGGAGAGAGAACATGCAGGCTAAAACTAACAAAGAAAATAAATTTGAGTTGATCGTTATAGGTATTGCACTGTTAGCATTTGTTGTCGGGCTGGTTGGTCACTTAGCTGGGGCAAGCTTTGCCAACTTTGCTACATTTGGTTATATCGCAGCGCCAACACCACTGATATTAGCAATCATCGCATTTGTTGCTTATAAAGTGGCTGCGAGTGCAGAAGATTAAACCAGCAACTCAACAATATAATTCATCACTTGGCGTGAGTAGATCATACTGGTGTGGCTTAGATGAAACACCTTGTGTTCTGCCATGCCATTAAGCTTGGTTTCGTCAAGTAGTACAGTACCATCGGATTGGCTGCCTTTAGCAATTAGCGGCATCAGGCCAATGGGTAAATCACCAGCAATACTATAAAGTTTAGCGTTAAACGGCCAATCGCCATTTTCGGTGAGTAAAAATTCTACACTGTTTTTTAAAAATACATCAAAGCCTTTTTGTTGCATCCTGCGCGCGATATGACTGCCCTTGTGTGGAGTCCCTAAGGTAATGACTTTTTCAACATTTTGGCTTTGTATCGAATTAGCAGCCAAGTAGGCTCGCGCCACCAGCCCACCCATTGAATGACACACAAGGGCCGTGCATTTATCATCAATAAAGGCATCAATCTGTGCAAAAATAGCGGCGCGATCGGGAGACAATGTATTGTAAGAAAGGTTGAGTATGTTCAACCCAGACTTTTCCAGCTGCGAGCATAAAGGGCGCATCACAAAGCCAGACATATACAAACCATGCAACACCACAACTTGTTTAACAGCCATACACCCTCTTTTACTAAATACAATTTACATTAATTGTACTGGTTTTATTTCAATGTTCACTGAATCAGAGCTCACCCATACATCACCATCTTGAATAGTAATCGTCAGTGATATATTGCGATCAACCAATGCGGCCAGTGCTTGAGTTGCAGCAAAGTCTAAACTAAAAATGCTTAAATTTTTAAATTCATACAATTTAGGTTGATGTTTTTGCCACCAAATAGCTTGGTTGTTCTCACCATAAGTGTATAGCACCACTTTTTTAGATTTATTACAGGCTTTTTTAATGCGCTTCTCGTCTGGTAAGCCAAGTTCAACCCACAGCTCAATCTCTTCACTGTAGTTTTTATGCCACAGCTCAGGCTCATCATCAGCCGATAAACCTTTAGTGAATTCTAAACCATCACACGCATTGAGTGCATAGGCAAGCAAGCGGATCATCAAGCGCTGCTCGGTTTCAGAAGGGTGTTGTGCCAAGGTTAAATTAAAGTCTTGGTATACGTGGCGGTCCATATCGCTTAGCGATAACTGCGCTTTAATAATCGTCGATTTAAGGGCCATAACAGTTTATTTGAAAAAATTTGCGCCAGTATAGCGCAATTAACAGCTTAGCCAGTTAAAATAGCGTGAAATTATCTGTAGGAGTTTAAAAATGGCTATCCAGTGGTTCCCTGGGCATATGAATAAAGCCCGTAATGAAATTAAAGAAATAATGCCACAAATGGATGTGATCATTGAAGTGCTTGATGCGCGCATTCCTTACAGTAGTGAAAACCCGATGGTGACTACTTTGCGTGAAGGTAAGCCGGTCATCAAAATTTTGAATAAGGCCGATTTAGCCGATCCTAAAATGACCCAAGCGTGGAAGGATTACTTTGAGCAAGAAAATGGTGTAAAAGCCATTGCGTTTGGTAATGATAAAGCGGCTGAGGTTCATCGTATTAATGAGCTGTGTAAAAAGCTGGTGCCACACAAAGTGGGTGCTGATAAGCAAATTAAAGCCATGATCATGGGTATTCCAAACGTCGGTAAATCGACGTTAATTAATGTGTTAGCTGGCCGTATAGTGGCTAAAACCGGGAACGAACCGGCGGTAACTAAAGCGCAGCAACGTATCAAGCTTGAAGACGGCATTATGCTTTATGACACGCCAGGTATGTTGTGGCCAAAAGTTGAAAACGAAAACTCAGGCTACCGTTTAGGTGCTACAGGTGCGATACGTGATACGGCACTGGAATATGAAGAAGTGGCAAGTTATACCGCTGAATATTTATTGCGTGCCTATCCTGAGCTTTTAAAAGCGCGTTATAAAATTGATGAATTACCAGAAAATGATTGGGAATTTGTTGAAATGGCGGGTAAAAAGCGTGGTTGTATTCGTGGTGGCAACCAAATTGATACCTATAAAATGTCAGAAATTCTAATAAATGAATTACGCGATGGCATAATTGGTCGTATCACTATGGAAACTCCAGCTATGCGTGAAGAAGAAGAAGTGATGGTTGCTGAACTTCGTGCGGCGGCGGAAGCCAAAAAAGCGGCGAAAGAAGAAGAGAAAAAACAACGTAGAGCGCGTGCCCGTAAAAATCGCCGTTAATATTTACTTCAGTAATTAAATTACAGACATAAAAAAAGCCCGTAAGGGCTTTTTTAGTTTCATATCTACCGTCACCGATATGAGCAATGTAGCAAGTAAAATAGTAGGGCGGTTACCCGTTATCAACATCAAGGGGCGTTGCGATTAATAACAGGTAACCATAGCTTTAACGTGGGCTACACGTGTTTCAGGGTCGAGAAACAAATTCAGTTTATTCCGTACAAGCCGTTGTGCATTACCGTCTTGTTGATATTGATTATCAGTTAGATCTAAAGGTGTGTCAACACCTATTTGAAAATAATTATCATTACAGCGCAGGGTTTTTTATTTATATATAAAATACATATTGTTAGCTAAAAATAATTCTAAGCAGGTTTTTTTAGCTGGAATTTTAGGCATAAAAAAAGCCCGTAAGGGCTTTTTAGTGTCATATCTACCGTCACCGATATGAGCAATGTAGCAAGTAAAATGTAGGGCGGTTACCTGTTATCAACATCAAGGGGCGTTGCGGTTAGTAACAGGAAACCTTAGCGGTTTACGTGCGCCACACGTGTTTCAGGGTCGAGAAACAAACTGTTTATTCTGTACAAGTGGTGATGCTTTACCGTCTTGTTGATATTGATTATCAGTTAGATTTGTTAAACTGTCAACACTCAATTGAAAATAATTCTCATTTATTTGTGGCTTTGTAAAAAGCTCAATAAAAGCAATGCATTGGCATTTGAACTAGTGTTGGGCTTTATAATCATGGTGTTTTCTGGTTATTCACTCTGCGATTTATTTGTGCCATTAACTCTTTATCTTTGCTTCCTTCGCTATCGACGATAAGTAAAAAGTGATCGCCTTGCTTATCAATCACTTTGATAACCGTATTTTCAAGTTGTGTTTTACCATAAGTTACTTCAACGCTAGCTATATCTTTAAAGTGTTTTAAGTTTGATTCAAGTTGGTCTTGTTCATTTTTCCAATAACTAAAAATATAGTTGTCGCTTATACCATTGCCGTCGTTACGAAAATCTACCCATGCATCGCTGTAAAAAAATAGCACATCTTCATCAATAGGCACTAATTGATGACGCTTCAAAAATTGCATTTGAAATGACCATAATTTATCGCCTTTAACGATCGCGGTACTCGGTAACAAGTAAACCTCTTCGAGCAAGCTTAAAAATAAAATGGGAGCCCAAATTATGGCGATAACAATATTTCTTACTCGCCATTTAGAATTGTATGCAAGTGCGTCAGATGATTGGTTCAGGTGTTGAATGTAGTTAACTAATGGCAGCCAAATAAAAGGAATAATACACAGGGCAAAAGTTGAGTAATCGTCAAACCGTGTTGTTACTGTAAGTACTAAAAGGAGTAGCCATGCCACAATTGCTAGCGCATTAGGCATTATTTTGTTCTTTTTATGGTGCTCTTGACTGTGTGCAAGGAGCTCCAAAAATAAAGGATAGAAAAAGAACAGCGAAAAAATCCCGCGAGCAATCGGCATGATATGACTATTTTGCTGTATTTTAATTGCTTTCCAGTTGCGATAACTCCAGTAGTTAATAAATAACCCTAAGGTAAAAATACTATAAAGAATAAACTTAGCATTCGTAACCGGGTAAAACTGCGCATCACTAAATGTCGGGCGTTTTGCTGATTCAATACGCCATGCGACAATAAAAAAGAGCATCGCAAGTAGATAAACAAGTAACACTAAAATGATCCAATCATCTTCTAGCGCAAAGCCGTCTGTGGTATCCGCACTTACATATTTAACAATGCCAAACTGTGAATTGTCGATTAATTTTGCCCGTTCGCTCAGGTACAGTTTAATCTGATCCGCTGGAATATGATCTTGTTTGGCGCTAAATGAAAAATCGAGTGTTAAAGTGCTGTCTACAAAGTGGATATTTTTTTTGAAATTAAAGAACGCATTATCAATTTCATTTTGCTCATCATCAAAGTGCCAATTTGGCTCTTCAAATTTGACCTTAATGGTTGTTTTAATATTGTTAGGGTACTTAAAATACAGCGGCGCAGTGCGATTAATTTGATCGGGTTCGTAAACGCTATTTTGTATATCTGAGGCATAAAAGTCAGCTCTTAACCCTTCATCGTCGGGTTGCCAAAAGTCATTAATAAGGTAAAACTCATCGCTTGTGAATTCACCGTTATTTTTATTTTCAGTCACCGTCATCGGCTTATCGATGGTAATACCTTGAAAATAGCCTTGATAATATTCGTGGTAATCTTTGGCTATTTGATCGAGCCCATTACGGGCTAATGAACTGCGTCTATTTATAGCTTCAAACTGGCTATAAATGTAGCGAGTTTGAAATGTTGCAGGTTGCTCAGGTTTAAGCGCAATGCTGTAGTTATCTTGAGTTTTAATGGCAATAGAATCGACTGCGGGAGTCATTGCGGTAAGGCTTTGTTGAAAAGGTTTAACAATGAGCGCATAACCATAACTGGGTTGTGCTAAATGCGCGAGAGTTCCAGTTTGATAGTTTATGGTTGGGTCTAACCAATAACGTTGCCCTGCATGCTCAAGTGTGACGATCACATGATCAAACAGCTGTGCAGAGGCGGGAAGTTCAATCAATCGCTTACCTTCATCTGTGTTTACTAATGCAGGGTAAGCTGAAATACCCATTGCTTTAAGTAATGAAATTAGCAGTACAGTTTTGTCTTTGCAATCACCATAACGAAGCGCCAACGTTTCCGATGCTGAGGTGGGCTGATGGGAGTTGGTGCCCATTTCAAGACCTAAGTAGCGCACTTCGTCTTGGCTAAACTTTAATGCAGCAGCAATGCGATCGGAAACTTTTGGATTGCTTAGTGCAATTTCATCGGCAATCTGGGTGACGGATGGTGTTACTTCTATTGCTGATTGGTATAACGGCGCCGCCCAGTTTGCTACTTCCTGCCATGATTTTAACTCAGAGAAAAACACTTGTTTATAAGGGCTATACCACTGGGGTACTTGGCTTGAGGATGCAACAGTGGGTTGGTTTTGCAAACTAATTTGATAGTCATGCCCAAGCTCCAGAGGGATGTCGGTTATTTCAACTTCGCCATTGACGGTATTGATGTATAAAGGCGTATCCTTTTGCCATAACACGCGCATAAATTGTTGTGCAACGGGTACCGACCAATTCAAAGTGCGCGATGCAGCAAAATGTTGATAAATAGGATTACGGCCAGTAATAGTGTAGCTGTAGTCGAGTTGATCGTTAATGCGCATATCATCAACAATAATATTTAAACTTAAACTGCCGTTGTAAATGCGATTAGCTAACTCGGTTTCACGCTGTAATACTTTAAACTGCGCACTGGCTAACTTATCTATGTATTGCCCGTCACGAATAACGCCTAAGCCGTTTAGTGTAAGGGTTTGATAGCTAGGATCGAAATCTAAATTTAACTGGCTTATGTAGTCGATACCGGTTTGATTTACCGCTTGCATAACGGTGCGAGTGTAGCGCTGTGAAGGTTGCTGGGCTGAAACCTTTATTTGAGTATCGAGTAGTAGATAATATGTGCCATCTAAAATTTTGTTTGTTGGAATTTCAGTTGCAATCAATTGCTGCTGTTTTACCCAGTCATCTGCTGGCTGTATTTGATATTCTTGGCTGCTACTTAAAAAACTGATCGTGAGTAAAAAAGCACAAAACGTGCGAGTTGCTAATTGAGTCCATTTCATTATTGTTCTTCTTGTTGGTAAAGTCTGGATATCCTTCTTGTTATTAGATTACCAAGCAAAGAGCTATAAGCCAATTAGGTATAAGGTTTATTGCTAAATTAAAAACTAGTAAATAATACGTAAATCTGCGATGTTAAAGAAAAAACAGGAGAAAATCATGGAAGAAACGAAAGTGACACCAGCGCTTGAAAGTGGACTCGCAGATGACATGGTTGGCATTAAAGGCTGGCTTATATTGGTTGCCATCGGTGTGGTTATAGCACCATTTCGATTAATTGCATTTATGCTAAGTACTTACCCGGAGTTATTTACAACCGGTACGTGGCAATCACTAACCTCGCAGTTTGGGGATTATTATCACCCCTACTGGGAGCCATTATTGCTCAGTGAAATGCTATTTAATACTCTGATCACCCTCGCATCTTTATATTTAATTGTGTTGTTTTTCAAGAAAAAGGCCCAGTTTCCGAAATGGTATATTGGCATTGCCGTATCGAGTTTAATTTTTATTATGGCAGATGCCTTTGCAATTAGATTAATACTGCCTGATGCGCCTCTTTTTGATGGTGATACAAAAACTGAGATTATCAGAGGGGTAATTGCGGTGATTATTTGGGTGCCTTATATGCTAATTTCTGAGCGTGTTAAAGCCACGTTTGTGCGTTAGTTTACTTTATATTGGCAAACTAATTATGACTTGCGTGCCTTGACCGTGTGGGTTGGCTAATAACTGTAGCTGACCACCTTGGTTATGAATGAGTTCGCGGCTGATCACTAAACCTATACCTGCACCTTGCGCCTTGGTTGAATAAAAAGGCACAAATAAGTTATCAGGGTTTGCAATACCGCTGCCGTTATCAAGTAGTTCAATAATTACTTTGTTATCTTTTTGCTGCCAATTGAGTATAGGAGGTGAGTTGCCGCCAGCTTCAAAGGCATTTTTTATGAGGTTGATTAGTGCTTGCTCTAGCTGACCTAAATCGACGCTGAGTTGTTTAAGATTGGTTTTTTGAATAATGAGCTGCGGAAATAACGCGTATAATCTTAGATTAATTTGTTCAGTTGTCACAATTTGCTTATTAGCGGCGGGTAGCTGTGAAAAAGCACTGTAGCTGGCGACAAAATCGAGTAAGTGTTGGGCGCGTTTTTCAATCACTTGTAGCATATCTTGAGCAAGGTCAGGTTGAGAAGTTATGTGGCCCTGTTGTTTCATGGTTTGCAGAGACTGACTCATTGAATAAATTGGAGTGAGGGAGTTTCTGACTTCGTGATTTAAAACGCGTATTAGGCGTTGCCATACCTGTTTTTCATTGCTTCGTAATTGCTGCTCAATTGAGAATAAAGTCAGTAATTCGTAACTTCGCCCGGCGCGCCAAAAAGTTTGTGATGAAATATGAAAACGCTGCTCAAAGTATGATTCATCATTTTGTTGCCAGCTACCTTGGTTGTATGAAAGGCCAAGATCCTCTGCAGTCAACCCATCAACATGAGCGTTTTTTAAACTGTTCAAAAATGCTTGGTTAGTAAAATAGATTAGTTTGTGTGGGTCTAAAATAACAATGGGCAAATCAAGCATGCCAACAAACTCAAAAACAAACTCTTCGGTTTGTATGTAATGACGTTTATTTTTGGCAATCTTACTGCTCAGTTTATTAAAATCACTTTTAAGCCCGGCAATACGGCCACTTTGGTATTTTGCAAGATGCCAGCTGTTATTCTCGTCGTTAGCGAGAGCATCAAGCTGTAAACCAAAACGCTCTAACACATCTGTAATGAGCCGATAGCACTTTATTAAAGCAAAAGTGCTAACTGCAAATATTGGCAGTATTAAACTAGCACTGGCAAACCAATCTAAATCCCAGCTTATTGCGAGTAAGATACATATTGCCAGCAATATAAAGGTCACTAAATAAAGATAACGCTTTAGGTATTGTTCTAATGACTTGGCTTTTGGCATTAACTGTCTGCTTCTTTTAAATCGAGCTGATGTTTATCAATACGTCTGTAAATTGCTGATTTGCTTAGTCCTAAAAATTCACCTGCGGCGATTACATTACCATTAAACTGTGTGAGGGCTTTTTGGATCATTTGTTTTTCAAGCTCTTCCAACGGTAGCAGCGGTAACGATTGCTTATCTGTTGCGCTGTTGCTGGCTTCACTGCTGGGTTGTTCAAGAATCAAATCACTGGCTTTGATATGGTCGTTATCGCTCATGATCACGGCACGTTCAATACAATGGCTCAGCTCGCGCACATTACCCGGCCAGCTATATTGTGTCAGTGCCTGTATCGCTTGCTCTGTCAGCGACATAGTCCGTTGGTATTTTTGACCGTGGCTGACTAGTAAGTGATTAGCCAATTCGATGATGTCTTCTAGTCGTTCTCGCAGTGGTGGAATGTGTAATTCAATGGTGTTGAGACGAAACAGTAAGTCGCGGCGAAATTCTCCCTCTTCAATTGCTTTAGCAAGTTCGGCATTGGTTGCAGCAATGATCCGCACATCGGCAATTTGGGTTTGACTAGAGCCTAATACTTCAAACTCTTGGCTTTCTAACACGCGCAGCATTTTACTTTGTAACTCTAGCGGCAGGGTGGCTATTTCATCTAAAAATAAGGTACCGCCATTAGCTATTTCAAAACGGCCAAGACGGTCTTCTTTGGCATCGGTAAAGGCGCCTTTTTTGTGACCGAATAATTCACTCTCAAATAAAGATGGCGCAATAGCGCCGATATTTACGCTTACATAACGTTGCTCACAACGGTTAGAATGCTGATGAATATATTGCGCTAATAAGCTTTTGCCGGTGCCATTTTCGCCGGTAATTAAAATGCTGGCATCGGTTTTTGCTGCGCGTTTAGCGCGTACAAGTAGTTGCTGCATAGTGGGGGAGTTGGCAATATAATCGGCATTTTGAGTGGTGTTTAAGGCTTTTAAACAGGCATTGTCGTGGTTGCTTTTGCTTAGTTTAAGCTGCTGCTGTACGACCGCTGTTAAGCGCAGGTTATTCCATGGTTTTTCAACAAAATCAAGCGCACCTAATTGCATCGCTTTTACGGCAACATCCACACTGGCCCATGCGGTCATTACCACCACGGGTATTGTTGAGCTAAGCGATTGCAGTTGCTTTAGAAATCGCAGCCCTTCTTCACCGGAAGTGGTATCGAGCCTAAAGTTCATATCAAGTAATATCAGGCTAATAGTCGTGCTGTTGATAAGCTCTAAGGCTTGCTCTGGGCCTTGTGCTTCAATGCATTGATAGCCAATTTGATTTAACGCCACGATGGCCGCCATGCGTACATCGGCTTGGTCGTCGATAACTAAAATTGTGTCCATTTTGTTCTTCTTGTTTCAAGCAAAAGCAAATTGCTTTGCTTTTGCTTGGTGGGTAAACAATATTCGCTTAGTCGTTACGAAGCGCGGCCATAGGTTTGGCTTTAATTAACAGCAATAGTGGTCTAAAGCAGGCAAACATGGCAATAATCAAGGTAATTGTCCATGCTATTAACTGTAGTCGCACGTCCATAATTAACCACGATATTAGCTGTTCTTGTAGCATAAAGTAACCAGCTAACACGGTTGCAATTGCCAGAATAAAGCCACTGAGTACAGGAATAACGGCTTCTTTACTCATGAGTTTAAATAAGCGTACTTTTTTAGCGCCCAGAGCCATGCGAATACCAAACTCATAACGGCGCAAGCCTAAGTTGTAGCTCAACACCCCAAATATGCCTATTGCTGCTAATAATAGAGTAAATAATGCCAAGGTACTACACAGTGCAACAGTTAGGTGGCTCATATACAATAAATCATCGTACTCTTGTTGTAAGTCTCTAAATTGCCATAAGGTTAGGTGACTATTGGCTTTTCTTAATAAACTTAAAACGTGCTTGCTGGTAAGCTCAACACCTTGCTCTGTTTTAATAACAAACATATAGCTGCGAGGTTGTGCAGGCCACCAAATGTGCCGCCCAAATGATTCGTCGTAGTATTTAGGGTGGTTAAAATCCTCCGTTATGCCGACAATTTCAAACATTTTATCTTCAAGGCCTCTGTAGCTTTTACCGATAATATTAGTGTATTCCTGATCGGGTAATAGCCATTTAGCGACACTGACAGAGACCAATAACTCGTTAGTTTCACCACGTATAGCTTGTTCACTAAAAGTACGACCTGCGAGTATTTTTGTGCCGACTAAAGCAAAGTAATCAGGCCCGACCCACTGGCTTGGGAAGAAGATGGAGCTTTTACCTTCAACATCGATCAAGCTAGTGGCATTTTGCCTTGGTGTCACAGGGCTATGGCCAAGTGCAACATCTTTAATGCCTTCGCTATTTTGTAATACTTTTTGATAATGCTTAACTTGTTCATAGCGCTCAGCTATTGTTGCATCATTATTAGTTTGAAATAACTGTGCAAAGTACAGGTTTTCAGTGTCGCTACCCAGTGGGCGATTAATGGTATCGAGCGCTTTGCTAACAATCATAATTGAAAAGCTAACTAATAAGGCTGCCACAAACATTTGTGTGCCAATCAATATACGCACAGTACGCCCAGACACTTGCGACACGCCGCCTTTGCCACTGTTTTGCATTTGGCTATTTAAGGTTTTGTAGTTAACTAAACGCGCGGTGATCAGTGAAAATATATATGCTAAAGCAATACACATAACTACCGCAATCAGCACCAAATTAGAATCAACAGCCAAGCTGTTCACGAGTGGCAAGCGTCCTTCTGCAAGTACTTTGAATAACCGAATACCCCAAACAGATAAAAACAGTGCAATACCGACCGATATGCTCATTAAAATGAGTGATTGCAGTAAAATGCTGCTAAATAAAGTTTTACGTTTTGCACCCAGTACAGCTTGTAATGCTAAGGTTTTATGTTGTGCTAACGCGCGCGAGAAGAACAAGGTGCTGACGTTTAGTACTGCGATGATCAATAGCCCCACCGCGCCTGCAAGCATCATTAAACTAAGTTGATCATTATTACCAAGTTCAACTTCGCGATAGGGTGTAACAACAGGCTTTACATCAGTTATACCGCCATTATTAAGCCACTGGGATTTAATCGTATCAATTTGGGCTTTTAAATCGGTTTTTACTTGCTCGTTAGTGACGCCAGGTTTTAATACTGCAATTAGTTTTAGGTTTCTAAACGTGTTGTTCCACGGGCTTTGCCAGTTATCATTATGGAAAAACCGACGATCAGAACTGGTTGGATACCAAACTTCAACAGAGCCTGCTTTAATCATATATGGGGGGCTGAAATTAGCCGCTACAACACCTATTATTATATGCCCATTACCTTCATCTTCGCTGGCTGTTTTTAAGGATTTACCAATTATATCAGGGTCATTATTAAAGTGTTCTTTCCAGAACTTCTCTGAAATGACTACGCTATTATCAGCTTCCTCTAAAGTTCCACCCTTTTTAAAGCCATGTCCGAGTACAAAGGGAGTGTGTAGGAGTTCAAAATATTCACCGCCTACATACAGCACATCCTCTTTAGGTTGTCCGTCTAAGTTTGAAAAAACATGTTCAGCGGCATTTATCATAAAGGTGCGCTCAAAGCTTTGATTGTTTTTAAGCCAGTGCACCATCGATTGATAACTTTGAAAGCCAACCGCATCGTAATCGTCATAGGTTAGGCTTTGCTCAACCACCACCATGCGGGTTTCGTCAAATACATCAAGAGGCTTTAAGAAGTAGCTATTGACTAAACTCAGTACCACAAAAAGAGTGGCGAGTGTAAGTGCTAAAGTGGCTACTACGGCTGTAACAAACCCCGGTGCGTTCATCAGTGATGCCCACGCTAAGCGTAATTGGCTGCGTGTTTTAGTTAAACGACTCATGCTAAATTACCTCGGCAGTATCAGCGGGTACAGCGCTGGTTTTTTCAGTTTGTGCATCTTGGCGTGCTTGCGAATACGAGATGATTTCGCCATCGAGTAGTTTTAGCTGAGTTTTTGCGCGTCCTGCGTAACGTAAATCATGGGTTACCATACAAATGGTGGTGCCTTTTTGGTTCAGCGCATCAAGTAAGTCCATTACTGCATCGCCGTTTTTAGAGTCGAGGTTACCGGTTGGTTCATCCACTAATAAAATACTGGGTTTACCGGCAAGGGCGCGGGCAATGGCAATACGTTGTTGTTGACCACCAGAGAGTTGATTTGGTTTATGTTGCGCGCGGTGCCCCATTTCAACTTCATCAAGCGCGAGTTTTACCGCACTTTGAATATCGGCTTGGCTCATAGCTGGTTCTCGATAAGTAAGCGGAAGCGCCACGTTATCAAACACCGAGAGTTCATCTATTAAATTAAAAGACTGAAAAATAAAGCCAATGTGTAAATTGCGCAGCTCTGCTTGTTGGTCCATATCAAGGGTTTTAGTATCGACGCTTTTAATTAAATATTGCCCTTCGGTAGGGCTGTCGAGTAAGCCAAGTAAAGACAGTAGCGTTGATTTACCACACCCTGATGGACCACTAATGCAGATGTAATCGCCTTGCGTTATAGCAAGGTCAATATTCTTTAAAGCGTAGGTTTCAACACTTTGGCTGCGGTAAACCTTGGCGATATTTTTTAATGAGATAAGTGTATTTGCGTTCATAAACTTTCCTGTTCTATTTTTATAGTTGCCAAATGCTGCCATTTAGAGAGATCTGAAATGATCAGCTGTTCACCCACTTTTGCGCCGCTTAAAAGTTGAATTTTGTTATCACTGAGTGTACCAAATTCAATTTTAGTTGGGTGGGCTAAATGAGTGGTCGGGTTGAGCTTAAAAAGCATGGCATTGCTATTTGCTTGTGCTTTTATGGGTAAATTAATGGTCAGAGCGTTCGGTATGATGTGACTTATTACATAGCCTTCAATACTTAAGTCGGGGCGAGCGTTAGCTGGCAGCGTACCTGTTAAATCAAGCTCAATCATTACACGGCCGTCACTGACGATAGGGTCAATACGGGTGACTTTAGCCAACACTTCGCTACTTTCACCTGCGCTAAATGTATTTACTTTAGCGGGCATATTTAACGCTATTTTTTCAGCATCGCTTTGTTTAATGCTTAGCTCTGCTTTGAGCGAGGTATCGGAGCCCACTACCGCAAGACGAGTGCCTGAGGGGAGGTTTTGGCCGAGCTCAACATTAAGCGCTTGCAGCATGCCATCAATGCCGGCGGTGACTTGTAAGTCATCAAAGGCTTGCTGTTGTACTTGATAGTTCAATTCAAATTGGCTTAGTAGCTCTTGTTGAATTTTACTGCGCTCATGGTGCATATCGGCTAATTGGACTAAGCGTTGCTTTTCAATATCAACACGTTGCTCTAGCTGTTTTACTGTGAGTAAGCTGCGTTTGTAATCTAAACTCGAGACAATGCCTTGCTCGATTAATTTACTTTCGGCCTGGGCACGCAGTTGGGCACTTTCAAGATCGCTTTTTAGAATAGTCAGGCTTGCTTGGCGCTCTAATAACTGACTTTTTTGATTGATTATTTGTTCGTTAGCGCTGGCTTTTTGCCTTGCTAATTCTAATCGTGCGACTGATAAACGTTGCGCTTGCAGTGGATTTACGAGACTTAAAATAACAGTGTCTTTATTAACTCGAGTGCCAGGGTAAACATGAATTGCTTCAACCATGGCGCTATCGGTATTGGTTAAGTAGCGCTGATACTTTGATTTTAAGCGGCCAAAGCCGCGAATTTTGACTACAAAATCAGCTTGGTTAACGGTAGCAATTTGCAGTTGACTGGCGGGTAAGTTCGTCGGTGCTTGCCATAAGAGCGTGACCCAAATAATCAATATAGTGCTTAAAATTAATACGCCGATGATCAGCTTTTTACGATGGCTTGATTTATTGTTGCGTTTTAAGGTGCTGTCTAAGTCCATGTGTTGAGTTTCGTTATTTTATTGATTAACCAATATTAAAGCGAGGAGTATGCCAAAACTTAAGGTTTTGATATTAAGGTTGTTTTTATATAAGTGAACGGTGGCGTTTCCCGTAAATGGGAGAGTTAAGCAGAATCGGGAAAATAAAAGCGATTAAAAACCAATACTAAAAGCTCCTTAGCTTGGATGGAGGGTATGGCTGTTTTAGTTATTTACTTGGAAAAACAGCCTTAGCAGGCTACTTTTTAAATAGACGAGTTCGGCACTGAAATAAAAATCATTGGTCGCTAATTAGACAGCTAAGACCATAGTGCAAACGATTACTCTTGTTTAAAAAAAACCTAATGAGCTAGAAATGGGGAAGTTATATGATAGAAAGGCAATATATCGATGCACAAAATCGTTTTGCTTTTTATACGCTGCACCACATAGCTCATATTCAAAAACTACTCATTAACAACCTCAGAGCTAAGCTTAACTTCAAAGTTCTACGCCGAGCTATATTTAGCAACAGGCAGGCCTGTACGGTTATTAGAACCAAACCTACAAGTTTCTTATTCAGAAGAGCAGCCGCTAATTAAATGACAACACTACATAGACCGATGTGGAGAGCCCCATGAAAACAAGTAATTATCAACAAGCAATAGCATTAATTTCTGCGCTCATAAGTACTACAGTATGGGCCGATAATGATACTGAAAAATTACAACAGCAATTGGATGAGCTGCAAAAAGAAGTTGATTCAATGAAGAGCAGTAAAGCGTTTAATCTTGAATTTGGAGGACGTTTACAGCTTGATTATAATCATTTTGATGGAGCTTATAATGCTGGGCCTAATCGTTCTGGTGAAGATGCCAGTGACTTTTTTGTGCGTCGCGCTCGTTTATATGTTGAAAGTGAGCACAGTGATTGGGATAGTAAATTGCTGCTAGACTTTGCTGATGACAGTGGGAAAATTGTTTTGGCACGCTTGCGTTACAATGGATTTGGGAATGGCTTAAAGGTGCAGGTAGGTAAGTTACGTGAGGATATTTCTTTAAATGCAATAACGAGCTCTAAACATGTTAATACAGTCGAACGTAGCTCTTTAGCAGATAACGTATCGCCTTATTTCCAATGGGGTACGTCGGTATACCAATATTTTAAAGATACAGGTTTGCGTTATGCGGTCGGTGTTTATAAAAATGAAGCGTTTGGTGCTAATGGTAACAACAATGACGATGGGTCACTTGCATTATCACTGACTGGCCGTTTAACGTGGCAGAAAGATCTCGATAATGGAATTTTACACTTGGGTGGCTGGTACTCAAAACGAGATATGGGCGGGCGCGTATTAACTGGGGCGTTAGCGCGTGGTGAAGTACGTAGTACTAATACTCGGTTACTTAATTATGCCGCAGGTGGTGAGTTAGTCCGTTTAAATAGCTTTCAACAGGCCGGTCTTGAAGCTGCATATCAAAATAAAGGGTTCAATGTTGAAGTTGAATATGCCACGCGCGAACTAGATGCACTTAATAGCAGCTCAGCTTTGGATGGTGAGCGCTTTGATGGCTACTCTGTTTTAGCAAGTTATTTTTTAGGGGGATCGCAAAGAAGCTACTCAAAAAGTAATGCTGTATTTTCTCAACCTAAAGGCGTTAAGAATGACTGGGAACTTGTTGCTCGTATAAGCGATACTGATGCTACAAGCGATTTTCAAGGTACTGAAGTTTTAACGTATACCGCGGGTGCTAACTATTACTATTCGGTAAATGTTAAGTTTATGGCCAATGTTATTTACTCTGAAGTCGAAGGCCCCGGTGCTAGTGAGTTAGTTGGTGAAGAAGACGATGGTCTTGGAATAGCCGCACGTATACAGTATTTATTTTAGGCACGTAAAGTTTTTGCTTCTTTGGCAAGTGCTGTGCGTGCGCAGCACTTACCACTTACTACACCAATTTGAAGGGAACAGCTACCTGCATAGAAAGGGTCAGCTGAGATACTTATTTATTCGTAATAACAATTACCCAGCCTCAGAATGCAGTTCAATTAAGCTTAGCTAGCTTTCTTACATCATTGTTGTAAAGAAAATCTCCTCTGTAATCGAAAAACGCTATTTATATCAATCTTTTGTTTTGTTCATTTTGGCCATGATTTTTATGGATAAAAAGAGCGAAACGAACATCAATGAAACTTAACTTCTAAACATTTCGTTAATCAAGCGTTAACACTATGCTCGATGATAGATAGCAGATTGCAGTAGCTCATCTAACGACAACAAAATCATACACAGGTGTGGAGAAAATAATGAAAGCAAGTAACACACAATTGGCTTTGGCCATTGCAGCAGCTCTAGCAACTACCTCAGCATTAGCTGCCACTGATACTGAAAAATTACAACAGCAATTGGATGAGCTACAAAAAGAAGTTGACTCAATGAAAGGCAATAAAGCCTTTAATCTTGAATTTGGTGGCCGTTTACAGGTGGACTATAACCACTTTGACGGCGCTTACAACGCGGGCCCTAACCGCTCAGGTGAAGATGCCAGTGACTTTTTTGTACGTCGTGCTCGTTTATACGTTGAAAGTGAGCATGGTGATTGGGATAACAAATTACTATTAGATTTTGCTGATAACAGCGGTGAAATTGTGATGGCGCGCCTACGTTACAGCGGTTTTGGTAATGGCTTAAAAGTGCAAGTAGGTAAGTTACGTGAAGATATCTCGTTAAACGCATTAACCAGCTCTAAGCACATTACCACCATTGAACGTAGTTCATTGGCCGATAACGTATCGCCTTATTTCCAATGGGGTACGTCGGTATACCAATATTTTAAAGACACCGGTTTACGTTATGCGGTCGGTGTTTATAAAAATGAAGCGTTTGGCGCTAACGGTAATAATAATGATGATGGCTCACTAGCTCTATCGCTTACCGGTCGCTTAACGTGGCAAAAAGATCTTGATAACGGTGTGCTGCACTTAGGTAGCTGGTACTCAAAGCGTGATATGGGCGGACGAGTATTAACTGGCGCACTTGCTCGTGGTGAAGTGCGTAGCACTAATACACGTTTACTTAACTATGCAGCTGGTGGTGAGCTCGTTCGTTTAAACAGTTTTGAGCAGATGGGTCTTGAAGCTGCATACCAAAATAAAGGTTTTAGTGTTGAAGCTGAATATGCAACACGTGAACTAGATACTCTCGACAGCACTTCGGTACTCGATGGCGAACGTTTTGATGCCTACTCATTAACGACAAGTTACTTCCTAGATGGTTCGCAAAGAAGTTACTCAAAAGGCAGTGCCGTATTCTCTCAACCTAAAGGCATTAAAAATGCGTGGGAATTAATTGCGCGTTTAAGTGCTGCTGATGCAACCAGTGATTTCCAAGGTACCGAAGTGACAACTTATACCGCTGGTGCAAACTACTACTACTCGTCAAACATTAAATTTATGGCCAATGTTATTTACTCAGAAGTTGATGGCCCAGGTGCCAATGATCTTGTGGGTGATGAAGACGATGGTCTTGGCTTAGCTGCGCGTATTCAGTACTTATTTTAGGATTAAATCGCTATGAATTTACTTAAAAAATCATTTAAATCATTTAAAACTACGGTACTAGCGGCATCGCTAGTATTAAGCAGCCCATTTGCAATGGCCGACATTCACTTTTTAGTACCTGGTGGCCCAGGTGGCGGCTGGGATACTACGGCACGTGGTGTTGGTGAGGGCTTAGTGAAGTCGGGCATTGAAGATAATGCGTCATTTCAAAATATGTCAGGTGGCGGCGGTGGCCGTGCAATAGCTTATTTAATCGAGTCAGGCACTAAGAAAGGTGACATTTTAATGGTTAACTCAACACCTATCGTGTTGCGTGCATTAACCGGTAAAATTCCCTACAGCTACCGTGATCTAACACCTGTTGCTAGCATGATCGCCGATTATGGCGCATTTGTGGTACGTAACGATTCGCCGTTTAAAACCTGGCAAGATGTAGTTGCCGCAATGAAAGAAGATCCTAGCTCTGTAAAAGTCGCTGGTGGCTCAGCACGTGGCAGCATGGATCACTTAGTGGCAGCACAAGCCGTTAAAGCTGCGGGGATTGATGGGCGTCGTCTTCGCTATATTCCTTATGATGCCGGCGGTAAAGCAAAAGCTGGCTTACTATCAGGCGAAGTTAATTTACTTTCAACCGGTTTAAGCGAAGCGCTAGAAGTTGCCAACGGTGGTCAAGCACGGATTTTAGCCGTGACCTCAGGTGATGCATTACCAGATTACCCAGAAATTCCAACGCTAAAATCATTAGGTTATGACATGGAGTTTATTAACTGGCGTGGTTTTTTTGCAGCACCTAACTTACCAGCCGACAAGCTCGCAGAATACACTGAAAAATTACGTAAACTACAAACGACTCCAGAGTGGGAAGTCGTGCGTGCACGTAATGGTTGGTTAAATTTATTTCAAGAAAAAGATCAATTTATAAAGTCACTTGAGCAGCAAGAAGCCCAGCTTAAAGTTGTTATGGAAGAACTCGGCTTTATTCGTACGTTACGTTAATCGAGGCTCTGATGTTGAATCGCGAATTACTAGGGCCAAGTTTATTCTTGGCGCTATTTACCCTATACGCCATTGTTGCATGGCAAATTCCATTACTCCCATTTGAAGAGTATGAAACAGTCACCTCTGCTACTTTACCTAAGGTCTATGCCGCATTTGGTATCATTGTTTGTTTACTTTCAATAGGGGCTACTTTACTTAAACCAACCGAACAAACAGATAGCGATGATGTACTTGAAAAATCAAATGTAATAAGAACATTTGGGCTGCTGATATTAATGGTGATATATAGCGCAGCGCTTGAGCCAATTGGCTTTTTAATCTCAACCAGTGTGTTTTTATTAGTTGGCTTTTTTGTTATGGGTGAGCGCCGCAAAGCAATTTTATTATTGGCCTCTATTCCTGTTGCTGTGGTGTTTTGGTTTTTAATGACCCAAGTACTCGGTATTTATTTGGTTCCTGGCAACCTGTGGAGTTAAGTTATGTTTGATGGAATTATGCTGGGTTTGTCGACCGTACTCGACTGGAATAATTTGCTCTATGTAATTGTGGGTTGTTTTGTTGGTACGTTTATCGGCATGCTACCGGGCCTTGGCCCTATTACCGCAATCGCGTTAATGATCCCAATTACTTATAGTATCGGTGCCGATTCAGGCATGATCTTAATGGCTGGGGTTTATTATGGGGCTATTTTTGGCGGTTCAACATCATCTATATTGATCAATGCCCCTGGGGTTGCTGGCACGGTAGCCTCTTCCTTTGACGGCTACCCGTTGGCAAAACAAGGTCATGCTGGTAAAGCATTGGCGATTGCTGCTTACTCCTCCTTTATAGGCGGAACGGTTGGCGCTATTTTATTGATGGTTGCAGCGCCTTTATTGGCAAAAGTGTCACTGAGTTTTCAATCTCCTGACTATGTAGTGTTGATGTTTTTAGGCCTAACAGCGATCGCGGCGTTTTCTAATAAAGGGCAATTTTTAAAAGCCATGATGATGACAGTGTTCGGTTTAATGCTAGCCACTGTTGGTATTGATCCATCATCAGGCACAGAGCGTTTTACCTTTGGCCAAGCAGATTTACTTGATGGTATTAGCTTCTTATTAGTGGCAATGGCAACCTTTGCATTAGCTGAGGCGCTAATCAATGTTGTGCGTCCGGAGAAAAAAGAAGTCAAAAGCATTAATGATTCAGATACACCGCAAATTGGCTCAACAAAATTGACCAAAGCAGAAATAAAAGAGATGGCACCAACAGTAGGCCGTTCATCTATTCTTGGTTTTATCATTGGCGTATTACCTGGTGCCGGTGCAACTATTGCCAGCTTTATGGCGTATGCAACTGAGCGCAACTTAGCGCCTAAAGCGTTAAAAGATAAATTTGGTAAAGGATCATTACGTGGTTTAGCAGCGCCAGAGTCAGCTAATAACGCTGCCTGTACCGGCTCATTTGTACCACTGTTAACTTTGGGTATTCCAGGTTCAGGCACTACTGCCATTATGTTGGGTGCGCTAATTGCCTATGGCATTCAGCCAGGTCCAATGTTAATGCAAGAAAACCCGAGTGTATTTTGGTCTGTTATTGTAAGTATGTATTTTGGTAACATCGTATTACTTATTTTAAATCTACCCTTGATACCGTATTTTGCAAAAGTATTAGCGATGCCAAAATCTGTGTTAACCATTATGATTTTGTTCTTCAGCTTAATTGGCGTGTATTTAGTTTCTTTTAATACCTTTGATTTATTTATGATGGTTGGTTTTGCACTGGTCGCTTTGGTATTGCGATTGTTGGCTTTCCCAATGGCGCCTTTACTACTAGGCTTTATTTTAGGTGACATGATTGAACGTAATTTCCGTCGCTCAATGATGATTTCTGATGGTTCATTAAGCTTCCTGTGGGAACGACCTCTGACACTGAGTATTTTCGTTATCTCATTATTAGTGTTGTTATTTCCATTAAAAGACTTTATAACTCAGCGCCGCGCTGATAAAGCCGCACTTAAAGCGAAGCAAGAGCATGCGTAATTGAGCTTAATGCTGAGGTAACTAATGATTGACACCAAGAAGCAAAATCCGTTGCAAAACATAGTTAAAAAACCCAAGCGTTTAGAAACGCGGTTAATAATTTGGGTAACGGGGCTATGTGTATTACAAGCAGTGTTATTTGGCGGCTTGGTGTATCAAATTACCGCGCAAAGTTTGCATAACCACATTGGTGATAAAGCACTCGCAGTGGCAACCAGTATTGCATCAAGCGATGAGGTTGTTAAAGCATTAAAAAACCCCAGTGACTTGGTAGCAATTAACCAAGAAATAGAAAATCTGCGCCAGCTTACTGACGCAGATTTTATTGTTATTGGCGATAAAAATGCGCATCGAATTGCCCACCCAGATCGTAATAAATTGGGTAAACGAATGGTTGGTGGTGATAGCCAAGCAGCGCTTCGTGGTGAGCGTTATATCTCCGTAGCACAAGGTAGTTTAGGCGAATCTATTCGCGGTAAAGTGCCGGTTTATGATGAACAACAAAATATTATAGGTTTAGTCTCGGTTGGCTTTTTAGTGCAATCGGTTGAGCCCTTGATCAGAGCGCGTATTGTAGAAATTATGATCTGGGGTCTGCTGTTAGTTACTTTGAGTATTATAGCGGCTATTTTTATTGGTCAGCGAGTAAGGAATGCTATTTTTGGCTTGCAGCCAGATGAAATTGCGCGGTTGTTTTCAGAGCAGGACGCTATTTTAAACACTATGCGCAGTGGCGTTATTGCCCTTGACCCAGACGGGCGAGTGCGTAAGCTAACTCAGCGTGCCTGTGAAATTTTAGATAAACCAGCCGCTTGTATTAATCAGTCACTCACACTTAAAGATTTACTACCAGAGCATGCTGAGTTTTTATTGCGTAACCAGCGCCGTAAAATGGTTGGTTTTGAATTGTTTGCAGCAGATAAACGCTTAGTACTTTCGCGCTTTTCATTGCAAGTACAAGGGCAGGCCGATGGTATTTTACTTACCCTTCGCCCAGCCGATGAGCTTGAATATATGAGCCAGCAGCTGGCCAAAGTGCAAGCATTTGCAGAGCTGTTAAGAGTGCAAACACATGACTATTCAAATAAGCTAAACTTAATTGGCGCGCTTATTCAAATGGGTAAAAATGAGCAGGCAATCGAATTGATCGGCCAAGAAAGCCAAGGTTCGCAAGCACAAATACATCACTTGTTAGAGCGTATCCAAGATCCTGTTTTAGCCGGTTTATTAGTAGGTAAATACCATAAAGCGCGCGAATTAAACGTGGTGCTTGAACTAAACCCAGATAGCTTACTGGGCGCCATTGCGCGTACCGACATGTTAGAGCGAGTGGTATCAATACTGGGTAACTTAATTGATAACGCGATAGATGCAGCGATCAGAGCCAGTAAAGAGCGAGAGCCTTATGTGCGAGTAACGGTGGATGAAACCAGTCAAACTTTATTGTTTGATGTGGAAGACAGTGGTTTTGGTTTAGGGAGTGATCACGAAGTGATTTTTACTCCACAATATAGCTCTAAAAGCGGTGCAGAACACGGTATTGGTTTATATTTAGTGAAAACCAATCTGGACTCCTGTGGCGGCAGTTTGGAGATAGGTGAGTCAGATTTAAAAGGGGCGCGATTAAGCGTCTATATCCCAAAATAACACCCTGCAATTAGGGCAATAAGCAGTAATGAAGCAACAATAATAAAACTATAAATACGCTACCATTACAAGGCTAACATGAGTAATAGAAAATGACATATTCAGTAGTTATTATCGAAGATGAGCTCGAAGTTGCACAACTTCTTGCTCAATACCTGCTTTTACCTAATGGCGTTGCGGGGAACCAAACTGCGCGGCAAAGCTTGCGACAAGGTCAGTACCAAGTAGTTGGTATTGCTGCAAATCTCAGCACTGCTACCGGGTTGTTACAGGCGATAGAGCCTGATTTGATCTTGCTTGATATTCACCTACCTGATGGTAACGGTCTGGATTTATTGACTGATTTACGTCGCCGCTCGATTAAGAGTGAAGTGATGCTTTTGACTGCTGCCAAAGAAGTCGAAACTCTCGAAAAAGCCATGCAGTTAGGCGCTTGCGACTTTTTAGTAAAGCCGTTAATGCTAAATCGTCTTGACCAGGCATTAGCTCGTTTTGAGTCTCGTCAGCAGTGTTTATCGGATGCCAATGAAGTGACACAATCTATGGTTGATACGTTATTTGGCTCAAGTGAACAAACAAAAGCCCCCGTCAGATTACCTAAAGGCGTTGATCAACTCACCTTGAGGAAAATCATTGATGCCTTTAAAGAGCATAAAAAAACACCATTCACAGCCCAACAAATGGGCGATTTAGTTGGGGTAAGCCGCTCGACTGCACGGCGCTACCTTGAGTATTTACTAGAGGCTGAGCAGGTCAGTGCCGACCAAAGCTATGGCAGCATAGGTCGGCCAGAACGTTGTTATAAAATGAGCTAGTTATTTGGAAGAGCGCTTAGGTCTATTACCGGCGGTTTGCTTATTGGACGTTCAAACTCACTATGTAGCTTTGTTGGACCAGTAAAGAAGCCGGTGTTACGTAAGTAAAACCCGCTATCTTCAGTGCCCCCTTGATAATCCATTCTCGCCTGCTTAGTTGCTGTTGCATCATAGCTGAATATGGCTTTATTAAGTGCATGCCATTGCCCTTGAGTGTCTCTGAGCCACTGATTACTGTATAACGCCTTGCGTTCATATTGACCTGCATCAGGGATAAAGTTCTCT
This sequence comes from Pseudoalteromonas sp., assembly GCF_036960685.1. Classification (GTDB taxonomy): domain Bacteria; phylum Pseudomonadota; class Gammaproteobacteria; order Enterobacterales; family Alteromonadaceae; genus Pseudoalteromonas. The sequence continues at coordinate 57,018 of NZ_JBALXK010000005.1, forward strand.
AAAAAACTATGCGGCCTTGCTACATAGGTACTGGTGGTTGGGCGTCTAAATGAGGCAATGAACAACCACTTTGCGGCGATAGGATCATAAAAATAAGCACTGTAATCGGTATGATTAGCGACTTGATCAGCGGGATTTACCTTAAGCAAAAAGCGATAGCGTTGCTCTGCTTGCCATGGGAAGACTAAGTAGCTTTGACCACCAGAGCCTTCATTACCAAATTTACCGGTGTAAACATCTTTGCCTTTAGCAAGTTGTTGAATACGCATTTCCACAGGAATAGCAGCAGGATCATCGGTTTGAAACGGACTCCAAACTGAAAATAAAATACGGCGTTCAGTGACTGAATTAACTTGCATACCAAAGTAGCCTTCAGCGAATCCATTGGCCATAAAATATGAACCCTGATGATCATATTCTTTTGGCACCCTGAGTTCTGAGTAAAACCACTGATAGTTTTTTGAAGTGTCGCTGATAGGATAGTTTAAATGTACAGACGGTCCGCGTCGGCCCCAATAAATGTCGTCTTTTACGTATAAAGGAGCCGCAGACTGTTTATCGATAGTTACAACTATTCCTTGGATATTAGCAAAAGTAGTGGCAGTTTTAGTTATGCCGGTTAGCTTTAATTGTTGGTAGCCTGCTTTACTAGGCTTAAATATGCCAAGATCAATATCTTGAAACTGCTGGTTTTTAAGCGTGATTATTTGGCTTTGCTGGTGGTAATCAACTCTAATTTTACTAATGCCGGTTGCTACTTTAGCACGTAGCTTTAAATTAAATGAGCTGTTGCTAGGTAAGTAAAAATAGTGGCTAATTGGTGTGCTTGCACTGTGCCAGTTTTGAATGCCTGAGTCGGTTATAAGGGTTTTATTTTCTTCAATGCTACTTTGTGTTGCGCTATTGCCGTAGCTGGCAATGAAATACTCAGTATGAGTATTGGCACTAGTTAATGGGGCGAAAAGTAGCCAAATAAAGAGGTTGATGATTAGTAATAATTTCATTATTCACTCTAATAAAAAAGCGCCGTTAAACGGCGCAAGCAGGAGGGGGATAGTTAAAATGAAGCTGAAAAACCAAGGCTTAACGAGCGACCATAGCGAGCTAAACGACGGATCTGTTCTTCGTTTTTCACATATGACCACTGTCTTTCATTAGTTAAATTAGTGACGCTTAAGTCTAAACGTATTTTTTCGCTAATATTGTAGCTGGCACTAAAATCATACTGACCATAATCAGCTGCCCATTCAGGACCACCCCAAGCATCAGGATAAACTAAATAATCATCGCGCCAGTTATAAGCTATACGCGTTTGAAATGCTTCTTTTTCATAGTAAATAACGGCGTTATATGAGTGTTCAGACATACCAACAAACGGGAGATCATTTAGTTCATCATCGTCATAGCTACTGTCTGTGAAGGTGTAATTTATTTGCACGCCTAAACCATCAAATGGCGCAGGTAAAATATCGTCAAATGATTGTTGATAGGCAGTTTCAAAGCCTAAAATTTCTGCGCCACTTTCTGAAGTTGGTGAAATCTTTGTGAATGTAGGACCTTCAATTTCAACACCATCTTTAAAATAGTTACCTACTTGCGTAGTACCAACACGGCCACGAGCAATCACAGACTCAATATCTTTATAGTAAGCGGCGAAGGTCAGTGCACCATAATCAGAAAAATACCATTCAATCGTTGTATCAAACTGGTTGGCTCTTAATGGCTTAATACCAGGGTTAGATGCATGGTATTCAGAGCTATTGAAATCTAGATAACTGTATGGAGAGAGGTAATCTAAATTGGGCCGAGTGATCACTTTGGCGGCACTAAAGCGATAAAGTAAATCATCACGTAAATTCAGCTTAAAATTTAAACTTGGCAAAACGTCTGTGTAACTTTCTTCTGTGGTTGCACGGGTGTAGTAGTCTTCAATTTCACCATCAACACGGTAGCTCAACGCACCATCTTTTTCGGTTACATTGTAGCGAACATTATCAACATCAAACGTATAGCCATCAGAAGAAACATCGGTTTGGATCACCCTTACGCCCATGTTAAGTGCGAAAGGCAGCTTACCTAAGTCTCCTTGTAAATTCGTTTCAATAAAAGCGGCTAAGGTTTGCTCTGTTAAGGCAAACGAATCATTTGGGCTACTCTTAGCGGTGATCTTATCTTGTGCAGCTTGTGGGTTAATTGACTCATAAAAAGCATATAATTTGTCGTAATCAAAACTTGCCCATGGGTCAGGGTGTTTACCTGGCTCACCGTCTAAGAAGTTATCAAAGTTTGCTGGCACTAATACATCTGCAGGTAAGCGAAATAAATTTAAGCCGCCAAGTTCTTCAACACTGGAGTCATCAAAACTAGGGTATTCTGAGTTTTTAAAATACGCTCCGCCATTACTGAACATTGAAGCATTTTTAGATTTAAATACGCTACGCTCTTTGGTTTGTTTACCGTAGTGCAGACCAAATTGCACATCTTTCACCAACTCAAAAGTAGGGATGTAAGTTGCTGCTAGGCGTATTTCTTCGATTTTGTCTTTAACATCGGTGCCGTAGTTGTAGCTATAGTGCGCACCAAAAGGCTGCTCGGCACTAAGAGCTGGAGTCATGGTTACATCGGGCAGCATATTACTACCTGTTTGGTCGATTGTAATACCATCAACAAAACCGCGCGCTACAATGAAGCGATTATTACCATTGCTCACATTTTTAGCTTGTGACTGTGAAATATCTAAATCAAATGTGAGAGTTTCTGTGGCATACCAAACGGTATTAAAGCCCCATTGCCAAGTATCCGTATTACGTGGCACAGATACATTAAGTAGTTCTGCCATGGCACCATCAACTAGCTCTACATAATTTACATTGCCATCGTCATTGAACTTCACTTCGCCAATCGCTGGGATCCCGGGGGTATGCGATTCATCAAAAGTAACAAATGAAATTTGATATTGCTCACCATTGGTCTCGTACTGTGAATACATGCTGTCAAAGTTTACATCTACACTATCTGAAGGTCGCCATTGCAATGCCAAGCTTGCACCAAGTCGTTCACGAGTATCTTGCCAGTTTGAATAGCGTACGTAGCCTGGAATAACCGACGGATATGATTGCTCGTTATCTTCCAAAGTACCGTTACCATTACTATCAATGGGAATACGTACATCCACATTCTCGTCAGGATCATAAAAACCTTCACCTTCGTATGAATCGGCACGTTGTGTTCGTTCAGAATAAACGGCAGTGAAGAGCGCACCAAAAGTATCATCAAAAAAGGTGTCGCTAATTAAAAATGAAGCTTGCGGGTTAGTGTCGCCAGTGCGTTCTTCGTAAATTCCTTTGGCACTGCCTGATAAGGTAAAACCATCTAAATCAAGAGGCTTACGAGTTTTAATATTGATAACCGAACCAATGCCACCTTCTTGGGTTTTACTTTGTGGAGATTTATATACTTCAAGGGACTGCACTATTTCGGGGGCGATTAAATCAAAATTAAAGTTACGGCTAGAATGCTCTGATGCCATGCGTCGGCCATTAACGGTGGTAACGTTGTAGTCACCACCTAAACCTCGCACGGTAACATTTTGGCCCTCGCCGCCGTTACGGGTAATTGCAATCCCCGTCATCCGTTGCAATGCCTCGGCAATGTTTTGGTCGGGAAACTTACCGATATCTTCAGCAACGATAGCATCCATAACCCCCACAGCTTGTTGTTTTAAATACAGGGATTCTTTAATACTCGAGCGAACACCTCTAACTTCAATTACTTCGACTTGCCCTGCTTCGGCTTCTTTTTCTTTTTTTTTGTCTTCATCAGCTGCCAGCGAGGTGCCACTGAAGATGGCGCTCATAGACAAAAACAGTGTGGACAGTTTTAGTTGTGCTTTCATAATAGTTACCTGTATTTTACTTGTTGATGGTTGTTTTTTTATTGAGTTATTGCCACGCGTGTTGAGTGTATTTTTCTCCAACACGCGTGAGGTTAATTACGAAATAATGCCAAGTGGTTTTGCTTGCTGCCAAAGACCACGGGTGAAATCTGGGAAGTCTTTGCTGTTACTTCTATCGGCTACAGAATCAACAGATAGCGGGAAAACAGCTGACCATGCGGCTGCGTCATACACATCTTGATCAAGTGGTTCGCCATTGCGTAGGCAAAAAATAATCCGCCAAAACATCAAGAAGTCCATGCCACCATGGCCGCCGTTGCGTTCAGCCTCAGCGCCCATTTTTTGCCAGAGCGGATGATCGTATTTGTTATACCAATCAGCCATGTCGTAATCCCACTCGTGATAGCTTTTACTGCCACCTTGCTCAAGTGCGATCCTATTTGGAAAGCCAGCAAACACACCGTTAGTGCCTTGAATTAAGTTATGACGAGAATAAGGACGTGGGGTGGTGGTATCGTGTTGCACCATAATGCTGCGACCTTTAACCGTTTTAATAATGCTGGTATTCATATCACCCGCAATATAGTTAAGTTTGTTGCGGCTATGATCTGCGGGGAATTCTTTTTTAGCGTAGGCTGCACGGCCTAATGATGGCGAGCTCATCGAGCTTATATAGTCAAAACGATCGCCACGATTGATATTCATATATTGTGAAACAGGGCCTAAGCCATGAGTTGGGTATAAATTACCATTAACCGCTGCATGCCATGGTGTACGCCAAGAACCTGTTTTATGGTCAATTTCTTTCATTTGCCAGCGTAGCTCATGGATATATGCTGCTTCACCATGGAGTAATTCACCAAAAACGCCTTGGCGAACCATATTAAGAACCATTAATTCGTCGCGTCCGTAGCAAACATTTTCCAACATCATGCAGTTTTTCTGAGTTCGCTCAGAGGTGTTTACTAGTTGCCATGCTTCTTCAACGGTCACTGCTGCTGGTACTTCAACAAAAGCATGCTTGCCGCTTTCCATGGTATCGACAGCCATCGGCGTATGCCACTGCCATGGTGTTGAAATAATAACAATATCAATATCTTGTCTCTCTAGCATACGGCGGTAATCGTGATCGTTTTTGCCATAGGTATCTGGCTTTTTAAAGCCTTTATCAACCACTATTTTTACTGCTCGCTCTACAACGGCTTGATGGGTGTCGCAAATTGCTTTGATTTCAACGCCGTCTAAATGACAAAAATGTTTAACTGCACCAACACCTCGTTCACCCACACCAATAAATCCGACTCTAACCACATCCATTTTAGGTACAGTTAAACCTAGTGTTGAACGTCCTTGTGTCGCTGTTTTTAGCATTGAGTTGGCATTGGTTGTGGAGGCACAACCTAACGCTGCGCTAGTTGCTGCAATTGCGGCCATTGATTGAAGAAATCGTCTGCGGTTTAGATCGCCCATGATAGTGCCCTTATGTGTTGATTATTTGTAAATTTGTTTTCACAGGCTTTTATTTGTACACGTAAGAAAATGGCAATGCAAGATAAAAATCTTTCGTTTGCTTTCGTTTGTTTCTGTGCTTAATTATTTTTATATTTTAATTTCATTTATTTCATATGTTTATTGTGTTTATTGACGGTTTGATATGAAATGTAAAAAAATTGAATTGAAAGTAAACGAAAGCTGCGTACAATGAATGAAAGTTAATTATGAAAGAGAGCGGGCATGCTTAACACTATCGAAAGACGACATGAAATTGTGCAATTGGTTTTCAAGCAAGAACGTGTTCAGGTTCCTGAGCTTGCTCAGCTGTTTGGTGTATCAACTGTAACTATTCGCAATGATCTTAATGAGCTCGATGAAAAAGGCTTGTTAGTCCGCTCCCGTGGCGGAGCTGTGGCGAGTAATCGGCTAACTCAAGAGTTGTCATTAAAAGAAAAACATGATGCTAATCGTGGCATTAAGGAACGATTAGGAAAGTTTGCCGCAAGCCTAATTAAGGATGGTGAATCGATTATTCTAGATTCAGGGACCACGACCGAAGAAGTCGCTAAAAATTTAACCAACCATCATGGTGTTGTAGTGATGACGAATGGCTTGAACGTCGCACATTCTTTGCTCAACGCGCCTTCTGTGGAAGTGCTAATGACAGGAGGCACTTTACGTAAAAAATCACTGTCTTTTTATGGTCGCCAAGCCGAGCAGCACTTGCAGCAATATCACTTTGATAAGTTGATTTTAGGTGTGGATGGTTTTGAAAAAGATATCGGTATTACCACGCATTTTGAACTTGAGGCCTTGTTAAATCGAGTGATGTGCGAAGTATCACGAGAGATCATAGTTGTCACCGACTCGAGTAAATTCAATCGAAAAGGGGTGCATAAAATAATTTCTGCCAGTGAAGTAAATACAGTTGTGACAGACAGCGGTATTCCAGCCGATATTAAAACCGCTCTCGAAAGTGCGGGTGTCCAGCTACACATAATCGACCTTTAATTTTCCATAGTAATTATACAAAGACTAATCAATATAGAGGCTTGCAATGACAATATTACAGCAATTAATCGCAGCGAATAAACGAGGTGATAAACAGGGGATTTATGCCGTTTGTTCGGCGCACCCATTGGTGCTCGAAGCCGCCATATTGCAAGCCAAGCAAGACAATAGTTACTTGTTAATTGAAGCGACTGCGAATCAGGTCAATCAGTTTGGTGGTTATACCACAATGCTACCAGCAGACTTTATGGCATTTGTCCAAAGGCTTGCAACAGAGCAAGCATTTGCTACTGATAAGCTGATCCTCGGAGGTGACCACTTAGGCCCAGTGTGTTGGTGCGATGAAAACGCAGTAGTGGCAATGCAAAAGGCAGAACAACTAATCGCCAGTTATGTAGCGGCAGGATTCAAAAAAATTCATTTAGATACCAGTATGCGTTGTGCTGATGATGAGTTGATATTAGCTGATGAGACGGTAGCAACGAGAGCCGCACAGCTGTGTGCAGTAGCTGAAAAAACTGCGCTGGATGCTTTTGGCCACAGCGATTTAGTTTATGTAATTGGTACTGAAGTGCCACCACCAGGTGGAGCCGATGAACACATTGATACGCTCGCGGTGACAGAAACTAACCATGTAGCGAGTACATTGGCGCTGCATCATGATGCATTTTTACAGCTTGGCTTATCAGCTGCTTGGCAACGTGTAATTGGCTTAGTTGTTCAGCCGGGTGTTGAATTTGATAATACCCAAGTATTTGATTATGACAGTAGTAAAGCTCAGCAGTTAAAACACTATATACAAACAGTGGATAGAATTGCTTTTGAAGCACATTCAACTGATTACCAAACCCCAATTGCCTATAAACAATTAGTGAATGACCATTTTGCGATTCTCAAAGTAGGCCCTGAGCTCACCTTTGCTTTGCGTGAGGCGTTATTTGCATTAAGTCATATTGAAGATGCGTTGGTTGATACTGAGCAATGCTCACATTTACGTACAGTTATTGATGCTGATATGCAGCAATTTCCAAAGAATTGGCAACGTTTTTATCAAGTTGATAGTTCATTGCAGAAGCTATATCGACGCTTTAGTTTTAGCGATCGAATTCGTTATTACTGGGGACAGCAAGGAAATCAAAATGCGGTTGAAACGTTATTCAGCAATCTGCAAAAACAGCCGATCCCGTTACCGCTATTAAGCCAATACATGCCATTGCAGTATCTGGCTGTACGGAATCAATCAGTACAAAACAGTCCTAAATCTTTGGTACTTCATCACATAATGCAAGTAACCAGCCGCTACGCAGATGCGTGCTTTAAACAACAATAGACGTAGGTGAGGTAGTTATGTCGAATTATTTAGCAATTGATGATTCTCTTTTAGAAGCTAGAAATAGTTTATGGACCGCAAAAGAAATTTTGCAACAGCCAGCTTGCTGGCGAGAAACGCTCAAGATAGTCAATGCGGCGCGTTTGCAGCTAGATACCTGGTTAGCAACGATATTAGATCAAGCAAATGCGCAAATAATTTTTACAGGCGCAGGTACGTCTGCTTATGTTGGTGAGGCGGTGGTTGGCTATTTAAATCAGCAGCTAGATATCAGTTGCCGCAGCGTAAGCAGTACTGAGCTAGTTGCCTGTCCACAGCAGTATTTACAACAAAATAGGGCCACTTTACTCGTGTCGTTTGCGCGCTCAGGTAATAGCCCCGAAAGTGTTGCAGCTGTTGATGTGGTAAATAATTATGTAAAGCAATGTGCGCACCTTTTCATTACCTGTAATCCCGAAGGCGCGCTGAATCAGCAAGCGCCAGAACACAAAAATTGTTTTTCGTTACTTATGCCATCACAAGCGCTCGATCAAAGCTTTGCAATGACCAGCAGTTTTACTTCGATGCTGATAGCAAGTATTGCGGTGTTTAGTGAAGCAGATAATGCAGTATCTATAATGGCTGACTGTGTTGAGAAAGATATCCCGCAACAGCTCGCTCAGTTAAAAGCATTAGCTGAATTACCTATGCAGCGCTTAGTGTATTTAGGTGCAGGGTCACTAAAAGGTTATGCGCAAGAAGCCGCTTTAAAGCTGTTAGAACTAAGTTCAGGCCAAGTGATGGGTTACTTTGAGTCGCCGTTGGGTTTTCGCCATGGACCAAAGTCACTGGTTGATGAAAAAACCTTAATTGTTTTGTTTGGCTCAAATAATAGCTATACCAAACAATACGATAAAGACTTATTGAATGAGTTAAACGGTGATAACCAAGCGCTTGCTGTAAAAGCATTAGTTGTGCCGCAGGAAGTGCAGACACAGCAGTTAGATGATGTTTTTTATGGTTTGTATTATATGGTATGCGCGCAAGTAATCTCTTTTTATAAAGCATGGCAATTGGGTATTACAGTTGATAATCCGTGCCCAACAGGAGAGGTCAATCGCGTAGTACAAGGTGTGACTATTTACCCGTTCACACAAGGTGATATTAATGACTGAGCAGTACATTTATGGCATTGATATTGGCGGTAGTAAAATTGAACTTGCCGTGTTTGACGCTACCTTAAAGCAGCTTGAATCATCACGAATTGCGACTCCACAAACTAGCTATCAAGATTTCTTAAATGCATTAGTGAATATGATTTTAAGCGCTGATCACAAGTATCAATGCCAAGGTGCGGTAGGCATTGGTATGCCAGGAATTATTAACGCAAACCAGCAAGTGTTATCGGCGAATGTACCCCATGCAACCGGACATAATGCCGCGCAAGATTTAGCTGAGCTTATTAATCGCCCTGTAGCTATTGAAAATGATTGCCGTTGCTTTGCATTATCAGAAGCACAAAGTAACGTAGGTATAAAGCATACACGAGTGTTTGGTGCAATTATAGGCACTGGCGCTGGTGGTGGATTATGTATTGAAGGTAAGCTCTATAAAAGTGCTCAAGGTATTGCAGGTGAGTATGGACACTACGCACTGTCTGCCGTGTTACAGCAAAAGTATCAACTGCCTATTTTAAAGTGCGGCTGTGGCTTAACGGGTTGTGTTGAAAGTTATATTGCAGGTCCTGGTTTAGCAAAAATTTATCAGCATTTTTCTGGCGAAGTACTGACTACGTTTGAAATCGTTGAAGGGCTTAGAAAAGGTGATGTGTTATGCCAACAAAGCTTCGCCTGTTATGTTGATTTGATCGGCAGTACGTTTGCAGCAATCATTATGGCCTACGATCCTGAAGTGATCGTGATTGGCGGTGGTATGTCGTTAGTAAGCGAGCTAATGGATAAGCTTGAGCAAGCAATAACACCGTACGTTTTTACAGGTATTCGGGTGCCAAAAATTGTACTTGCTGAATTTGGCGATGCGAGCGGTGCCCGCGGTGCTGCCATTTTAGCAAAAGAACAAATTGGGGCGTTGTCATGAGTGAATCAGCATATTATGTCAAAGCTGCAGCTATTTATTGCCAAGATCGTGTGCTTAAGGATCATTATATGCTGGTAGAAAATGACCGTGTCAGCGCTTTTACCCAAACACCGCAATTGGCATTTCCTATACATGACTATGGTGATGCTGCGATTATTCCAGGATTAATTGATTTACATATTCATGGCCGCGAAGGTTGTGATGTGATTGATAGTAAAATGAGCAGTATTGAAACAATCTCAAATTCATTAGTGCAGCATGGCGTTACGGGGTTTTTAGCAACGACAGTAACAACTGATTGGCAGCAAACCTTAGAGGCAATGGCTATCATTGGTCAGGCATACATACAACAACCTAGTGGTGCGCAAGTGCTTGGTGGTTATAGTGAAGGGTTGTTTTTTAGTGAGGTTCATAAAGGAGCGCATAATCAAGATTATTTTTTAGAGTTATCGCAGTCGCATTTAGAGGCTATGATCAGTGCGGCAGCTGGTAGCTTAAAAGTTGTTGCCTTAGCGCCAGAAAAACCTGGCGCTAATTCGTTAATCAAGTTCCTAACAGAGCAAGGTATTAAAGTGATGTTGGGGCATTGTGACGCAAGTTATGAACAAACTCAAAGCGCGCTTGAGCATGGCGCATGCGGTGGAGTGCATGTATTTAACGGCATGCGTGGTATTCATCACCGAGATCCCGGTTGTGCGGGGGCGGTATTGATGAATGATACTGCTTTAGTTGAAGTTATCGCCGATGGCATACATCTTCATCCTACTATTTTACAGTTAATTTATAAGCTAAAAGGCCCGCAAAAAATTGCTTTGATCAGTGATTGTATTAATGCTGGTGGCCTAAATGATGGTCAATATAAACTGGGACAAATGGATGTGTTTGTTGAAAATGGAGTTGCGAGAACCGCATCAGGCTCTTTAGCTGGTAGTACATTAACTCTTGAATTGGCCGTAAAAAACATGCATCAACTAGGCTGCGTAAGTCTGTTAGAGGCTATAAACATGGCCAGTATTGTTCCTGCTAAATTTTTAAATATTGCAGATCAAGTGGGCTCTTTAGCAGCTGCGAAACAAGCAAACTTTGCTATTCTAGATAGTAATTTTACTATTCAGGCAACCTATGTAAAAGGACAAAGATGCTTTTTGAGAAGCGCTGATAATGGTTAAAGTGTTCAGTCATCAGCATTAAAAACCATGGAAAGTAAAATATTATAAAATTGATTGCATTTTAAGCGACTTCTATGGTGATGTTCGCATTAAGTAATGCTATACTCCCGCCGAATAATTTTTCGACTTTATTAAGAGTAAAATAATGGCAGATTTATCGAAGTACAGAAACATTGGTATTTTCGCGCACGTTGATGCGGGTAAGACCACGACTACTGAGCGTATCCTAAAGCTTACTGGTCAAATCCATAAAACTGGTGAGGTTCATGATGGTGAATCTACAACTGACTTCATGGAACAAGAAGCTGAGCGCGGTATTACTATCCAGTCTGCGGCTGTAAGCTGTTTCTGGAAAGATCACCGTTTTAACGTTATCGATACTCCTGGACACGTTGACTTCACTGTTGAAGTATACCGTTCACTTAAAGTACTAGATGGCGGCATCGGTGTATTCTGTGGTTCTGGTGGTGTTGAGCCACAATCAGAAACTAACTGGCGTTATGCTAACGAATCAGAAGTTGCACGTGTTATTTTCGTAAATAAATTAGACCGTATGGGTGCTGATTTTTACCGTGTAACTGAGCAAGTACGTAAAGTACTTGGCGCAAACCCACTAATCATGACTCTTCCAATCGGTATTGAAGATGAGTTTATTGGTGTTGTTGATGTTTTAACTAAAAAAGCATACGTATGGGATGATTCTGGTCTTCCAGAAAACTATGAAATCACAGACGTTCCTGCAGACATGGTAGAAAAAACTGACGAATACTATGAAATGCTTGTTGAAACTGCTCTAGAGCAAGACGACGAACTTCTTGAAGCATACATGGAAGGTGAAGCGCCTTCTTTAGAAGATATCAAGCGTTGTATCCGTAAAGGTACTCGTGACCTTGCTTTCTTCCCTACATACTGTGGTTCTGCTTTCAAGAACAAAGGTATGCAGTTAGTACTTGACGCTGTTGTTGATTACTTACCGTCTCCTACAGAAGTTGATCCTCAACCTCTTATGGATGAAGAAGGTAACGAAAACGGTCAATTCGCAATCGTATCTACAGATGAACCATTCAAAGCGTTAGCATTCAAAATCATGGATGACCGTTTTGGTGCATTAACATTCGTACGTATCTACTCAGGTAAACTTAACAAGGGTGACACTATCCTTAACGCGTTTACTGGTAAAACTGAGCGTGTTGGCCGTATGGTTGAGATGCAAGCAGACGACCGTAACGAATTAACTAGCGCACAAGCTGGTGACATCATTGCAATCGTAGGTATGAAAAACGTGCAAACTGGTCACACTCTTTGTGATCCTAAGCACCCAGTAACACTTGAGCCAATGGTATTCCCAACTCCAGTAATCTCGATTGCTGTACAGCCTAAAGATAAAGGCGGTAATGAGAAAATGGGTGTTGCTATCGGTAAAATGGTTGCAGAAGATCCATCTTTCCAAGTTGAGACTGATGAAGATTCAGGCGAGACTATCCTTAAAGGTATGGGTGAGCTTCACTTAGATATCAAAGTAGATATCCTTAAGCGTACTTACGGTGTAGACCTTATCGTTGGTCAACCACAGGTTGCTTACCGTGAAACTATCACTCGTGAAATCGAAGATAGCTACACGCATAAGAAACAATCTGGTGGTTCTGGTCAGTTTGGTAAAATCGACTACCGCATCAAGCCAGGCGAAGTTGCTTCAGGCTTCACGTTTAAATCATCAGTTGTTGGTGGTAACGTACCTAAAGAATTCTGGCCTGCAGTTGAGAAAGGCTTCAAGTCAATGATGAGCGAAGGTGTGCTAGCTGGCTTCCCTGTGCTTGACGTTGAAGTTGAACTTTTCGACGGTGGCTTCCATGCCGTGGATTCATCTGCAATCGCATTCGAAATCGCTGCTAAAGGCGCTTTCCGTCAATCGATCCCTAAAGCGGGCGCACAACTTCTTGAGCCAATCATGAAAGTTGACGTGTTCACTCCAGAAGATCACGTTGGTGACGTAATCGGTGACCTTAACCGTCGTCGTGGTATGATGAAAGACCAAGAAGCTGGTTTAACAGGCGTTCGTATTAAAGCTGACGTTCCGTTATCAGAAATGTTCGGTTACATCGGTTCATTACGTACAATGACATCAGGTCGTGGTCAGTTCTCTATGGAGTTCTCACACTACGCACCATGTCCACAAAACGTAGCTGAAACTGTAATCGCAGCAGAAAAAGAGAAAAAAGCGGCTAAGTAATTAGCTCTTTACCTCTTAAAAAACCCGCACTTGTTGCGGGTTTTTTGTTGCCATAATTTGAACAAACAGCAGGCCAATAGCTACGTTTCATCCCTTTCTTATGATGATTTTCAACTTCGCGACAGCGTCCTTGATTCTCCACTGTACACCTTATATAGCCTGACTAACGAGCGGCTAATCATTTATTATCTTCTTCTAAAATTACAGTAGTTAATAGGTATTAGCTTAAAAAGTAATTATTCAGAAAATAAAAACTAATTGTTTGTTACTAGGGAAAAAGTAGTGCAAATACTTGAATGAGGGTAGCTAAAACGGGTAAGATAGCAGCCTATGGCCATCTGTATGGTCATAGAGGAGAAACGGAAGTCTCTCTAAGAAAGAGACATATACATGTACTGTTTAGGACGTTTATATGAACGCAATTAAATTGAGCCCAAATTGGTTGTTACAGCTAGTAATAATACTTATTGTTACTATGGTGGCTTTATCATCAACACTTATCTTTACTGTTGATCAAACTGTTTTAGCTTTAACTATCGCTGTGATTGTATTTATGATCTCCATTGTGAATATAATTAATCTGCGGTTTTTGCACTGTTACAAAGCGGGGATTTATTATTCTCAAGGTCTCGGAAAGCAATATATCAACACAGACGAAATAGTTGATATTCACTTTCATTCATTAAAGTTATTGACCGTGCTTGTAGTAACGTTAGAAGATCAAAAGGTAGTTCGCTTTTATAACTGGCAGTTTGATGCTCAAGCGCAGCAGTCAATTAAGTGTTGGTATAGAAAAAAGAAAACAAGTTGTAATAAGTTACAACAAACACCATGTAATGCATAAAAAGAAGGCCGCTGTTTAGCGGCCTTTTTTATTAACCTGAACTCTGAATAATAAACCTATTACAATCAGAGTTTAGTTATATTACGCTTTTCTACGGCGCAGGAGTGCTAGCGGTAATGCTAGTAATGTTAGCCAAAACAGTGAGCCAGAATCATCATCATCTTCGTCATCTGATTTATCATTATTGATATTAATATAGACTAGTTGTGCATTTGATAAGTTACCAGCACTGTCTTTAGCTTGTACCATCAATGTGATTTTTCTTTCAAATTCGAAATCCAAATCGCCCGCCACAATTAACTGTCCTTGTTGGTTAATAGTGATGGCATTATGTCCTTGGACTATAAATTCAACAACAGGTGTGTACTCAGCGTCGGCATCCGTGAATTCCAATTGACCAATAACAGTACCGATAGCGCTGTTCTCTAATACGCTGAAGCTTTGCTCTGGCGTTAGTACAGGCGCTTGTGGTTCTGGAATAGGTTGCTCAGCAGTTGCAGATTTTATATCAACAATAACAGGATCATGATCCGAGGCTCTATATGCATCGCTTGCATATAAACTTGCTTGTTGTGCATCCGATTTAAACTCAACATTATAGTCTAAGCTGATTGGCTCATCAGCATTGATATGCCAGTCTGTTGCAGCCACTACTTTGGTTAGTAAGCTTGGGCTAGCTACAGCGTGATCTAGGCTACCCAGTCGGCCTGAGAAGCTATATGAATAACCAAGGGTATTGCCGTCTAACTCTGCAACAACATTCTTGAACCCTTTATCAGCAAACGCGCGGATTGGATCTTCCATTGCGTAGGCGTTCATATCGCCGACTAAGATGATATCTTCATCATCGACACCAGTCGGAGCACTGTTTAGCCAGTCAGCGTAAGCATTGGCACCAGCCACTCGAATTTCATTCCAACATGCTTGGCCATCGCCTAAATCAGCATTGTTGCCATCGGCGCTGCCGCAGCTACCTTTTGATTTTAAGTGCGCAACTGCAACAGTAAACACTTCATCAGTTGTTAATGACTTAAAGCTTTGCGCAATAGGTGCGCGGTTACTGTAATCAAACGGTGCTTGTGTAGTAATCGCAGCGTTACCTACTTCGACGACTTTATTCGCACGGTAGATTAATGCCGTGGTGATTTGATCAGTACCTATTTGATTTACGTTAAAATCAACAAATGCGTAGTCATTTACAGAATCTTCGTCATTAAGCGCATTTACCAAACTTGCAATCGCGCTAAATTCGTCAAAGCCATCATTTTCGATTTCCATTAAACCGATAACATCTGCTTCTAATGCAACAATTGCACTGACAATTTTTGCTTGTTGGCGAATAAACTCAGCTTCACTATCTGCACCACGGCTAGTTGGGAAGCCTGCACCTTGACCGTCACCATTAAAGTAGTTTAGAACGTTAAAGCTTGCGACACGTAAGTCAGCATCGGCATGCAGCTCTGGAGCCTCGGTACGCGGATTTGTAGCAATAAAAGTCGGTTGTACTGTGGGGTGAATACGATAGCGATCAAAGCTGTAACCGAGAACACCAGTAACAGTATTTACGGTATCACCTAGACGCAGAGTATTGTATGCATCTAAGCCTGTGCCAGGGTAGGCGATTGGATCAAGGTTTTGTTTGGTCGAGCCATCATCGAGTAAGATTTGTTTTTTGCTGTTTTCGACTTCAGTGGCATTAGCGGCATCACCTGGAAGCGCAACTTGCGTTCCTTGATATAAACGCTCTGTTGCTAAGTCAACTTCACCGTAACGACCTAAACCATAGTTATTGGTCACAACAAGAGGTTGCTCTAAAGTAACTAGCATGCCTTCATAGGCTTCTAAATCGGCAACTTCGGTAACAGGCAATGATATTTTAGTTGCTGTGGTTGCCAGACCTGTTGCGCATATTTCCACTTGGCTGACATCGCCAATTTGGGTTGCGCTATAGTACTCAGCAACACTGCCTTTCACGCGCACGTGGTCACCGACATTGACATTGGTATCTGCAAAGTAAACAAAGACTCCTTCAGAAGTTAAAGGGTTTGTATCAATATCAGCATCAAGTGATGTAATAAAGAAGCCACTTAATTGCTCTGCACCTTGAAAATCAGCAGTTACAACGCCTTCCAGCTCAACTTCAGTATTCAATAATGGGCTATCACCCCCTTCACCTTGAATTGCGTTGATAAGCGTTTTAGCTGCGCCACATTCCAGTGGCGTAACTGGCTCTGGCTCAGGATCTGGATCAGGTTGATTGTTTTCACCATGAAAACCAAGACCACTGAAATCATCTTTATCGAATTGTAGCCATTGCTCACTGGGATCAAACGCGCTAGTTGCATCAGTGCGACCAGAGGTGATAACTGCTTTACGGCGTAGGGTTTTATCTTTAGTTGCAACACCACCAGCTGACCACTGACCATTATCAGGACGTGTGCCTACTTGGCCAAAGCTATCCACGACAGTATCATCTAGCGTAAGTGTAAGGGCATCATCACCATTAAAATTAACGGCACCGCTGAATATGTCAGCTTTAGCCTTGAGATCATCAACAGCGCGTGTGTCAGAAGTCACAATGACAAACGTACTCTCAGCAGCAACGGAGCCTGATAATTCTTCGCTTGTTGAAACAGTCTCACTGCCATTTGAATATAAATTGATGGTATAACCGTCTAGAGATACAGCTGCTGATGAGGTGTTATAGATTTCAATCGCTTTATTGTAACCGCCGCCTTCAACATATTCTGAAATAATTAAATTAGCGGAGGCTGGTGCACTGAGGCTTGCAATAACAAGCGCCAATGGCGTTATTTTTGTATTAAACATTTTTATTTTTTCCCGTGTATTGTGTCCCGAATGGGACAGTCAGTGTAAGGAAAATTTATTACAAATAAAATACATTAAGTTAATAAAATGAAAATATAAAGAGCGCATCAGCGCTCTTTGTCTATTACAATAAAACTATTGCTTTTTAAGCAACTGAGCCGCTTGTTTAGCGAAGTAAGTTAAAATGCCATCTGCGCCGGCGCGTTTAAATGCCAGAAGTGACTCCATAATGGTTGCTTCTTCTGCGAGCCAGCCATTATCAATCGCCGCTTTATGCATTGCATACTCACCGCTGACTTGATAAGCGAAGGTCGGTACGCCAAATTCGTCTTTAACTCGACGAACGATATCTAAATAGGGCATGCCTGGCTTTACCATTACCATGTCTGCACCTTCTTGTAAGTCTAAGGCTACTTCACGTAATGCTTCATCAGAGTTTGCTGGATCCATTTGGTAGGTTTTTTTATCAGCGCCTTTTAAGTTGCCAGCCGAACCAATTGCATCTCGAAATGGGCCATAGTAACTAGAGGCGTATTTAGCCGAGTAAGCCATGATCCGAGTATGAACAAAACCATCTGCTTCAAGGGCTTCACGAATTGCACCAATGCGGCCATCCATCATATCGGAAGGGGCAATAACGTCTGCGCCAGCTTCTGCATGAGATAGCGCTTGTTTCACTAAAATCTCAGTAGTGACATCGTTTATTACATAACCTTCATCGTCAATAATGCCGTCTTGGCCATGCGTAGTAAAGGGATCAAGAGCACCATCAGTAATCACTCCCAACTCAGGGAAAGCTTCTTTGAGAGCGCGAACAGTTCGTTGCACCAAACCATCTTTGTTATAAGCTTCTTCGGCAAGTAATGACTTTTTGTCGCTTGGTGTTACTGGAAAAAGTGCGACTGCAGGAATGCCTAAGTCGACCAGCTCTTTCGCTTCAAGTAATAATAAATCAATTGATAAGCGCTCGATACCCGGCATTGATTCAATCGCTTCACGACGATTGTTGCCTTCAAGTACAAACACTGGGTAAATTAAGTCATTTACAGTGAGCTGGTTTTCAGCCATCAAACGGCGCGAGAAATCACTGCGGCGCATACGGCGCATACGAGTATAAGGGAAAAGGTCGAGACCTGATTGGGCCATTATTTGCTCCTAGTCTAAAATTGGAAAGCTAACGATACGATTACGACCACTTTGTTTGGCATGATAAAGTGCTTTGTCGGCGCAGCCTGTGAATAATCCTGGGTTATTAATATCTTCAGCGATGGCGCTATACACACCAGCACTAATGGTGAATTTAATCTCAGTATTTGCTACAGTAATAGTAGCATCCATGATTGCTTGGCTAATTTTCTCTGCTAATTCAATGGCACCGCTGAGAACGGTGTTAGGTAATAAAACGACAAACTCCTCGCCCCCATAGCGGGCTACTTCGTCAAGTGGGCGCTTTAGGTGTTCTTTAATAATGTCAGCTACAGCACGAATCGTTTGGTCGCCAATTAAGTGGCCGTAAGTATCGTTAATATTCTTAAAGTGATCAATATCAAGCATTATGACACTCAAAGGAGTTTGCTCGCGACGAGAGCGGCGTAAATCCATAACGAGCTTTTTATCAAAGTAGCGACGATTTTTTATTTTTGTCAGTGGATCTTCCATATTAATTTGCTCAAGTTCGCGGTTTTTGTCTTCCAGCTCTCGTAAGGTAACTTGTAGCTCAAAAGTACGCTCTTCAATATTTGCTTCTAGGTCTAACCTTGCTTGCTCTTGTAATACTAAACGTTCTTGTAATAACGCATCATGGGCTTCACTTTGAGCAATTTTACTTTGTTGTGTAGCAACTTGCGCATCACGTTCGATTAAAAAATGTTTGATGGTGGCAAAGCTTAGGCTGAGCGCGCAAATTAAGAAGCTAAAGAAAACAAACGGTAAACCGCGGGTATTAAAATCATAAATATCAAATACCACAATTATCAGATATAGCTGCGCGGCAAAGAATACTAACGTGCCACATAAAAGTGCATTTAGAGGTTGTGTTTGCTGTTTGCGAATATCGATTACTAATGAAGTAATATGCATTAGCATGATAATAGGAGGCACAAATAGACAGTAACTCAACATGATATTTGTAGGCAATAACCAAATAAAGAACAAGCTAATCAAAAGTAACCTGTTACCCCATGTCGATAAGAGTTGTATTAATGTGTTTACTGGCTGGCGTATTTGTTCGAATAATGGAGCGAATAAGCAAGTTGCCAGAATGAGTAAACTTGGCACTGTTAATTGCTGTAAAGCAGGCAAAGACGGGTTGAAATAGCGATAGCCAAAGCCATATAAATAGATTAATAGTAGCCATAAAGTGATTAAAATAGTGCCGCACAGAGCAAAGTAACGTTTTCTTGAAAAACTAAACATAACTAAGCTTGTGATTGCCAAAGATAAAATAAACCCGACTAGTAAGCCATACAGTAAATTAAACTTACTTTTATCTTTTAAATACTCATCTTGCTGCCACAGGCTCAGTGGTACCCTGACACCATCTAAACTTTCAACACGCAGCAATACCGTTGAGTTACTCGAAGGCGGTAGCGTGAGCTTGACGAGTAATGATTCAGTTGCAATTTGTCGGTTGTTTAGTGGCAATGCATCGCCAATTTCTTTAACTAATAAAGTGCGCTGCTCGATGAAGTGGTGTACAGCGACCTTATCTAATAATGGATTATCAATAGACAATAAAACAGCTAGCTCTGAATCTTCAGTATTAACTAGTTGTAGTCGCAACCATACCGCTTGGCTGGTTAGTCCTAAATTGAGCGCTTGCTCTGTAAGCTGTTGCCATTGCGGATCCGTTGCTTGCTTAGCTTGCTCGAGTGTTAATGGCTGCTGGGAATACTCAAAAGGAATATCTTGTAAGTGTTTGAAGTGGTTATCTAAGACAATATTAGTGGCATGAGCGGTAAATGAAATCAAAAGCAAGCTACATAGCAGCAACCAAACACGCTTCATTATCAGCCCTTGTGGTTGAATAACTGTTGGAAGTTAAGTGTAGTTTGCTTTGCAACGGTTGCAAATTCTAGGCCTTTTAAGGTGGCAATAGTTTCGCAAATATGTGGTAAATAACTTGGCTCATTACGATGAGACTTTGGTTTCGGTGTTAATGAGCGAGGGAGCAAAAACGGCGCATCTGTTTCTATCAGTAGTCGTTCAAGAGGAATCGTTGGGATAAGCTGTTGCAACTGTTTGCCTCGGCGCTCATCACATACCCAGCCCGTAATACCTATGTATAAACCTAACGCTAAATACTGCCCAAGTGCTTGTTGGTTGCCTGTGAAGCAGTGTAATACACCACGAACAGAATATTGCTGCAAAATTGCTAGCATATCTTCACTGGCGTCGCGTTCATGTAAATAGACAGGAAGGTCTAATGCTACCGCTAAGGCTAACTGTCGATGTAATACAGAGCGTTGAGTTTCACGGGGTGAAAAGTCGCGATTATAATCCAATCCACATTCGCCTATAGCGACTACTTGTGGAGCTGCTGCAAGTGCACGTAATTGTATTTCAAGTTGTTCATCGGCTGACTTGGCATCATGTGGATGAACTCCCGCTGTTGCGAGTAACTGGTATTGTTTTGCTAAATTCAACGCTTGTTGGCTAGAGTTGAGATCACAGCCAATTAACAGCATTTGACTAACATTATGTGCTTTAGCACGGGTAATGATAGCCAAATGTTGATCATCAAATTGATGATTGGTGAGATTTACGCCAGCATCAATGAGATGTGTGGTCATTAATTAGTGCGCTTTACGCGGATCGAACGATTCTGACCAGCTTTTTTCAATAAAAATGAGTTGAACATACCGCGTTCAATCACAACGGTATCATTGGTTGCCAGACGTAAACGATCAGAGCCAACTTGACGCCATTGCTGGCCATTGTCTAAGGTGATAATTAACTCGCCATAAGGGGCCTCTTCCACGCTAGTTACCACGGCAGAAATTTCATCGTCGTTATCTTTGCTCACTTTTTTATGCTCAAGGCCAAAGTCTTCATTTTTAGCTTTCACGCTCTGCTCAGTCGCGGCAACTGTGCCCGCTGTTGCGGCAGCCACTGGTGCTGCACTATTTGTAGGTGGCGTTAAGGTTTTCGAAGTCGTCGGTTTACTTAACGATTTACCTGCCATGGTGTTGTCGTAACACAAGAGGCGGTTAAAATCATTTTCAACAAATGTACAGGCTTGTAACGCTTGAAGATTCACTTCGTCGGCATGAACTGTTGGAATACTTAGCAAAGCAAGTATTGGCAGTAGTTGTTTTTTCATTTATTCCTCTGACTCATCTTGCTGAGGTTTAGCGCTATAAAAGGACGCTAAAATTAACCCCAATTCAAATAACAGTAGCATGGGAAATGCTAGTAATGATTGTGAAAGTACGTCTGGCGGTGTTAAAAACATCGCGACGACAAAAACACCTACCACAATATAAGGGCGTTTTTCTTTTAAGCTTTGTGTAGTTGTAGCGCCGCTGAAACACAGCAGCATGATGGCTACCGGGATTTCAAAGGCCACCCCAAAAGCAAAAAATAGCTTTAACGCAAAGCTTAAGTAGCTACTGATATCTGGCGCCAAAGTCATCATTTCTGGGCCAACACTGGTAAAAAACCCCAGAATGATCGGTAGCACTACAAAGTAACAAAAGGCGATACCACTATAAAACAAGATAATGCTTGATGCCAAAATAGGCATCAGCATACGTTTTTCATGTTGGTACAACCCAGGTGCAATAAAGCCCCATATTTGGTGTAATATCAACGGAAAAGCTGCAAATAAAGCGACAAATAAGGTTAACTTAAATGGTGCAAAAAATGGTGCCGTTACATCTGTGGCAATCATAGTTGCGGTGCTTGGTAAATGCGCAATTAAAGGCGCTGCAACAAAACTGTATATATCGTTTGCGAAATAAACTAATGCTATAAAAAATAGCAAAATAGCTAGTAAGGCTTTCATCAGCCTGTTTCGCAATTCAATTAAATGACTTACAAAGCCTGATTTTACTTGTTCAGTCATAATTTAACTCGTTACCGATATATAGACCACAGCTAACAAAAATAATTTCATTTTTGTTCATCAATATTCGCTTTTTTGGTTAGATCTGAGGTGTTTTTTTTATAACTATGGGTGACGGAGTCAGCCGCTTTTTGCAGCTCGTCAACTGAGTCTTTGAGTGCCGGGTTGAGATCTTGCATGCCTTGCTGTTCTGCTTTTTTTAAATTTTGGTGCAACTCATGCACTCTTAATTCTTCGTTGACCTCAGCCTTCACCGAGTTCGCTAAAGATTTTATCGTCTTTATCCAGCGGCTTACCGTGCGGATCGCAACAGGTAACCGCTCAGGGCCAAGCACCACTAAGCCGACGATCAACACCACAACCAGTTCCCACATACCCATGCTAATTAAGCCTTATGGTCTTCTTTGCTTTTATCAACAGATTCTTTATTTTGTATTGGGTTGTTTGCTTGCTCTATAGGTTCTGCTGGTTTATTTTGCTCATCTTCAGAGACCGCTTTTTTAAACCCTTTAACAGCATTGCCTAAATCACCGCCAATTCCACGCAACTTCTTAGTGCCGAAAAGTAATACGATGATCGCTAATACAATTAATAATTGCCAAATACTAATACCGCCAAAACCCATGATTTACTCCAAATTTCATTGTCTGTGTACGCTGATTATACTCAGCAGAATGTAAATAGCACTTAGTTTATGCGTTTCGCCACGCTAAAATAAAGCCAATTATTGAACAGCTTGCAGCAACACTAGCAGCTATAAAATCATGCTGTAAATAACATAATCCCGAGACTATCATTGCAGCGCCTGCAAATACGCCAAGTAACAACGGCTTATGTGATGGCTGCGGCAATGGTGCTTGGTTGTGCTGCTGTTGTTGCTGCTTTAGGTTCTGATAAATTAAATCAGGCAGCTCAGGCATCTTTTCAGCCCAAAATGGTAAGTTTGCATACACTTGCTTGAGCACCGACCAAGGACCGACTTGCTGTTTTACCCATTCTTCTAAAAAAGGTTTGGCTGTTTTCCATAAATCTAATTGTGGATACAGCTGTCGCCCTAGACCTTCAACATACAGTAAGGTTTTTTGTAGTAGAACTAATTGCGGTTGAACCTGCATATTAAAGCGACGAGCGGTATTAAATAGATTAACTAGCACATGGCCAAATGAGATCTCAGCGAGCGGTTTATTAAAGATTGGCTCACAGACAGTGCGAATGGCAAATTCAAACTCTTCGACACTGGTATCTTTTGGTACCCAACCTGAATCAACGTGCAATTGTGCCACTTGACGGTAGTCGCGATTAAAAAAGGCGATAAAGTTCTCCGCCAAATAGCGTTTATCTTCTTTATTTAAAGTGCCAACAATACCGCAGTCGATACCGATGAACTTGGGGTTTTCTGGTGTATCGTAAGAGACGAACACATTACCAGGGTGCATGTCAGCATGAAAAAAACTATCACGGAAGACTTGGGTAAAAAACACCTCGACGCCACGCTCTGCGAGTAATTTCATATTGGTGTTTTGTGCAACTAATGCATCTGTATCAGACACTGGAATACCATAAATCCGTTCCATTACCAGTACATTTACACGGCTGTAGTCGCTATAAACATAAGGAATATAAAGGGATTCAGAGCCTTCAAAATTACGCTTTAACTGAATTGCATTAGCGCCTTCACGCAGTAAATCTAATTCATCAAGTAAGGTTTTTTTATACTCTTTAACAACTTCAACTGGACGTAATCTTTTTGCTTCATTGATTAACTTTGCCACTACTTTGGCAAATTGTTCCATTAATGCTAAATCAGCGTCAATTTGTTCTCTGATATCAGGGCGAATGACTTTGATAACCACCTTTTGTGGTTGGTTGTGTTCATCCACTAAAGTGGCGGTATGTACTTGGGCAATGGATGCTGAAGCTAAAGGGGTTTGTTCAAAGTCACTAAAGTATTCGCTGATATTATCTATTTCAAGCGCATTTTCAATCAGCTGTTGCGCTAGCACGCCATCAAACGGCTGTACTTGATCTTGCAATAAGGCCAACTCTAAAGCGATATCCAGTGGTAATAAATCGCGTCGAGTAGATAGCATTTGGCCGAACTTTATCCACACCGGCCCTAATTGCTGCAATGCTAAGCGCAGCCTTAAACCGGCTGGCTTTTCTGGATGTTTGTTCTTTAACCAAAACAAACATGCACGACTCACTTTGCCATACCAAGGTATTTTTTTCGGTGGTATTAATTCATCTAAACCATAGTTAAGAAGGGTCTTAGTGATGTTATATAGCCGAGCAGCTGACACAAATAATCCTTACTGATTTATTTAGCTTGAAGTAATTGGTTAATTCGCAACTCAAGTTGCGCAGTATGACTTTTCAGTTGACGTGTGTGTTGCTTAAACTGTTCAAGCTCTAAAGGATGAATAGTCACTTTAAGCTCGTCTTGACATAATGTTGTTAGCGTTGTCGCTAGTTGCTTGCTGGTTTTTTTACCTTGTTGCTGCGCTTGCTTAAGTAACTGCCATAATTGCTGAGCTGGCGCATCACCAAGGTACCCTGATAAATGTTCAGGCCAGTCGATATCAAGCGCAGCAAAGGCACTACTAAACCCCTGCGCTATGTGCAAGTCGCCTTGTAAATCAAGCTTGTCTTGGCGGATTAACTGAGTGAGCATGGCCGGATTTTTAAGTGCCATTAATGTTTGAATATCAGCACTGATCATGCAATCAAATTGCTGCTCAGTGGTGTTATAGAGGTGCAGTTGCTGGCCCGTGAATACGACTAGAAACTGTTGCTGCCAATCACGTATATCAATTAATAAGCGTTGTTGAGCAATTGGGGCGAGTCTATCGCTAAGGCTTGGGTCGAGCTTAAGCGCTGTATTTAAAATACGTTCTACTATAGCGACAATGAAATTATTTAACATACCAATACCTTAGCAATAAACGTTACGAGCTTGGCGGCAGTTAATATTTAAAGCCGCGGTGCAATGCCACAATCCCACCGGTGAGATTTTGATAAGTAGTTTGCTCAAACCCTGCGTCATTCATCATTGCTTTTAATGTTTCTTGATCTGGGTGCATACGAATAGATTCAGCTAAATATTTGTATGATTCGCCATCACTGGCAACAAGTTCACCCATTTTAGGTAATAAGTTGAATGAGTAAAAATCATAGGCTTTACTGAGGACTTCATGTTCTGGTTTAGAGAACTCTAATACCAGTAAACGCCCACCAGGCTTTAAAATACGGTACATTGAACGCAGCGCTTTGTTTTGATCCGTTACATTACGTAGACCAAAGGCAATGGTAATCAAATCAAAGCTGTTGTCAGGGAAAGGCAGTGCTTCGGCATTCATTTGCACGTAGTCGATGTTACCAACTAGGCCTAAGTTATGCAGCTTTTCACGACCTACTTTAAGCATTGATGAATTGATATCACCTAAAATAACTTGGCCAGTATCACCAACAAGTTGACTAAACTTTGCCGTTAAGTCACCGGTGCCACCAGCTAAATCGAGTACATGGTGGCCTTTACGAACGCCCGAGCTGGCAATGGTTTGGCGTTTCCATAAGCGGTGAATACCAAACGACATGAGATCATTCATTACATCATATTTAGTTGCCACAGAGTGAAACACATCGGCAACCATGGAAGCTTTTTCGGTTTCGGCAACGGTTTTATAACCAAAATGTGTGGTCTTTTCTGGATTCTCGTTCATGATTAATCTCTATCGTGGTAATAAAGACTAGTGTACTTGATTGTGCCTGTGAGGTGCAATTTGAATCTGGTTAAATTGCTTGTGGATCAAACTGATTAACGACTATTGACCGGCAATAAAGCTGCTTTGGCCAAGTGATCTTGCTTTATGGGCGGCATTGGATGCTTTACGGGCAAGATTATTAAAATCTTTTTCATCTTGATGTTTAGCAATACCTAATGAAAGATTTATTGTAGGAAGTTTAATGCCATTTTTAGAACTGACAAAGCGAAGTTTCTCTACACCATTACGGACTTTTTCGGCAATCACATTCGCTGTTTCTGGGTCAATATCAGCTAATAATATGGTAAAAGCGTCTTTGCTGGTACGCCCTGGTAGGCCACTTTCAAATACATATTTTTGAATTTGCTTAGCGACTTTACTTAAAATCACTTCACCAATTACATCACCATAGTTATCAATAAAATGATCTAAATTATCGATTTGGATGGCAATGGCACACACCGATTTATTTTGGTCCAGCCATAATTGGGTTTGTTGATTCAAATAATGGCGCTTAAATAAGCCGGTTTGCTGATCGGTAATATGTTGTTTGCGTAATTGCACGAGTTGCTGTTGGGTTTTCTCTTGTAATCGTTTTGCTTTGATCAGCTCTTGTTTAAATTGTTTATGTTGCGTGAGTAAGTGGGCTGTTTGTTTATTTAATGTCTCAAGCGCTTGACGACTTTGAGACACATTATTTTCATCGAGCGAATGTACACAGTCACTGACTTGACTTGCAAAGCGAATAATATCTTTTTCGGTTGAGTTCGCACTACGTGACAATGAATTTATAATACCGTCCACATTGCGAACCATGCTTGTTTCGGCTTTGTGAGCGTGATCCATATAATCAAAATACAATTGCTCGATATAGACGCAGTCAATTTCTTGGCCTTGAGCAAGAGCGCGATCAAGGGTGGTGTTTAAATTTGTATTAGCTTGACTAACGTAGGTATAAACGACGTGATAATTAAGTGGGGTCGGTGGTAATACGTGATGTTCTAAAAAGATACATACCTTGGTCATTTTTTCTTGAGCAATAGCCATGGAATCATGGAACATCATTGTATACACCAATTAAATATACGTAACAGTGAAATTAAAGACCTCCCTCCATGAGATTATTACGCAATCCTAGCGTTTGACATTAGCTTACATTAATCTGTATCGGTGATATTTAAAAGTAAAAAGATGTAATTTGGCGCCGAAAATTCGATTTTTCTCGTTCAATCGCTGGTTTTCTCGACAATCACGTTCAATCATTTTGAGGCTGATTAACTACTAGACAATAACAGCCGTTAATTTAACCTTGCATTTATTGTCCTTGGTCGCATTTTTTTGGTTATTTCACTTTGCTAGGTTAGGTTAAATACCACGTTTTATGTAGCAGACCCTTAATATTATGAAAAAATCAGCATCATTAGTTGTGCGACATTCACTGTTAAGTATCGCCTTAGCATGTACATTAACAGCTTGCCAAATGACCACAGTAGATAGCGATCAACAATTTACGCAAGTGGCGCAATCAATCGTTGATTACCGAGAAAGTATCAGCCCGTATAGCCACCCTGAAGGTGTTGATGGTTATTTGTTAACGAATTTATCTGCTGAGTTTCTTGAAAAAAAATACCAACACAACACCGAATTATTGGCGCAATTAGATGCTATTGATAAGGATAAACTCAGTGACGAAAATCGCATTAATCTGACGATAATTCGCGGCCAAGTACAAAATAGTGTTGATGAGTATGTATTTAACAGTCATTATATACCATTGACTTCAGAATATGGCTTTCACTCAAGCTTATCGTTTATGGTGTCGCGTTCAGATTATAAGAAACCAGCTGACTACCAGCTTTATCTGCAACGTTTGCAGCAAGTTCCTCGATTTTTTCAGCAAAATATTGGCTGGATGCGCAAAGGTTTAGAGGTTGGCCTAACTCAACCTAAGGCGGTACTCGTTGGTTATCAAGATTCGATCAGTGCTTATATTGTTGATGATGTCACTAAATCTGAATTTTATAAGCCCTTTTTAAATAATACGGCAGGTTTAACTGACAGTGAGTTTTTTGCGTTACAGCAACAAGCTAAAAAAGTCATTAAAGAGCAAGTGATCCCTGCTTATCAAGGCTATTTAACGTTTTTTAATGACGAATATCAGCCCGGGGCGCGTACTGACATTGGTATTTCGTCGACACCTAACGGTGAGGCTTTTTACGCTAATCGCGCTAAATATTACACCACCACCGATATGACCCCGAAAGAAATTCATGAGCTGGGTTTAAAAGAAGTGGCACGTATTCGCGCTGAAATGGATGAAGTGATCAAGCAAGTCGGTTTTAAAGGCACGTTCGCTGAATTTGTACACTTTTTGCGTACCGATCCACAGTTTTATGCAAAAACACCTGAAGAGCTTTTGAAAGAAGCATCGTATATCGCTAAAAAAATGGATGCTCAACTTCCGAAACTATTTCATACCTTACCTCGCATGCCTTATGGCGTAGCGCCAGTGCCTGCAAGTATTGCTCCTAAATACACCACTGGGCGTTATTCCGGTTCGAGTCGTGATGATCAGGCGGGTTATTATTGGGTAAATACTTACGCACTTGATAAGCGACCTTTATATGTATTAGAAGCGCTCACTTTTCATGAAGCGGTGCCTGGGCATCACTTACAGATCTCGCTTAATGCTGAGTTAGAAAATCTGCCAAGATACCGTCAAGATGCTTATTTATCTGCATTTGGTGAAGGGTGGGGTTTATATTCTGAATATTTAGGTATCGAAGCGGGGTTTTATCAAGACCCATATAGTAACTTTGGCCGCTTAACTTATGAAATGTGGCGTGCTGCGCGTTTAGTGGTAGATACCGGTATGCACATGTACGGTTGGAGTCGCGATCGAGCAATGAAATTTATGAGCGAAAATACCGCGCTTTCATTACATAATGTAAAAACGGAAACCGATCGCTACATTTCATGGCCTGCACAGGCGTTGTCATACAAAATTGGTGAGTTAACGATTAAGCGTTTACGCAAAGAAACAGAGCAAGCATTAGGGCAAGATTTTGATGTGCGCGAGTTTCATCATCAGATACTTCGTCACGGCTCTGTGCCGATGTCGGTGTTAGAAGATCAAATTCATCAATATATTCAAACTGAGCTGGCTAAACAAAAAAGCTAACATTCACATCGATGGATCACTGCTATAACTGCAGTGATCCATTAAAACCCTTTGCTTGAAATTTAATCTGCTTATATGCTCTCTACTGTAATATGATTTTTACTAATATATTTCGCTACTTAGCTTAGGCATTTAGTTTCAGTATTGGTGAAATGGAAAATAATCAGCAAGGGGTGTTGCATGAGTAATTTTATAATTTTTAGTATTGATGTGTTTGCCAGTTTATTTATTGTAGTATTTGGTTGTTTAGTGTTACTGGTTATTTATTTTTACATTAGTGATGTTACTCAATCAAAACAAGCAATTAGGCGTAATTATCCGGTGATTGGCCGGTTTCGCTATTTTTTTGAACGCCAAGGTGAGTTTTTCCGTCAGTATTTCTTTGCTATGGATCGCGAGGAAATGCCATTTAACCGCGCCGATCGCAGCTGGGTTTATAAAGCGGCTAAAAATGTTGATCGTACTACCGCGTTTGGTTCAACCCAAAGTCTAGAAGTTACCGGTACAGTGATGTTTATGAACTGTGCGTTTCCTACTCTAGATGAAGAGGCGCTTGAGCCAAGTGCTGTTACTCTAGGGCCTTATTGTGCAAATCCATACATTACTAAATCGCTGTTTAACGTTTCGGGAATGAGTTTTGGTGCTTTATCAAAACCAGCAGTGCGTGCGTTATCAAAAGGTGCAAAGCTTGCTGGTTGTTGGATGAACACCGGTGAAGGAGGGTTAAGCCCATATCACTTAGAAGGAGGAGCCGATATTGTATTTCAAATTGGCACCGCTAAATATGGTGTGCGCGATGAGCAAGGTAAATTAAGCCATGAAAAGCTCAAAAAAATAGCCGCCCATGAACAAGTAAAAATGTTTGAAATTAAAATGAGCCAAGGAGCGAAACCAGGTAAAGGCGGTATGCTACCTGGCAAAAAAGTGACTGCTGAAATTGCCGCTATTCGTGGGATCCCTGAAGGCCATGATTCAATTAGTCCAAATGGCCACCCAGAAGTTAAAACCCCTGCCGACTTGCTTGATATGATTGCATCCGTTCGTGAGACCACTGGCAAACCGACCGGTTTTAAAGCGGTGATTGGTGCTTATGCCTGGCTGGAAACGCTATTTGCCGAAATTAATCATCGTGGTATAGAGTCTGCCCCTGATTTTATTACCATCGATAGTGCTGATGGCGGCACCGGTGCTGCACCGCAACCGCTGATGGATTCAGTAGGATTACCGCTAAGAGAAAGTTTACCCTTAGTTGTTAACATGCTTGAAAAGCATGGTCTGCGAGAGCGTATTAAAGTTATTGCATCAGGTAAACTCATTGTGCCGTCAAAAGTTGCTTGGGCATTGGCGCTGGGCGCTGACTTTGTTGTATCAGCTCGTGGCCATATGTTTGCATTAGGGTGTATCCAAGCGTTGCAGTGCAATAAAGATACTTGTCCAACGGGTATTACTACGCATAATGAGCGCCTACAGCGTGGCTTAGATGTTACAGATAAAGCCCAGCGAGTCGCCAACTATAATAAGTATATCCATTACGGTGCGGGTTTAATCGCCCACTCATGCGGGGTATTTAGTGCCCGTGAACTTGGTCGCCAACATGTACGCGTTGTGCAAGAAAACGGCCTGTCAGAGCCGCTTGATAAAATGTATGAGAATTATCAGTAACTTAAAGTGGCTAGGTAATAGGATCTAGGGTTTGATATGAAATTAATAATAAGGCACTTACTAAAGTGCCTTTTGCTATTTTATAAACTTAATTCAACTGGCTGATCAACAAAGAGAAAAACGCTTCTTTGTTATTGCAGGTGTGGGCATTTAGTACTAATTGCTCACCTAGCGCTAAAGTGTGGCGTTGGACATCTAAACGCGCCTGTGCATCTTCAATACCATCAATGTCGGCAACGTGTGCTAAGCCTATGGTGCGGCGTATAAGCTCGGTCCCGCAGTAACCAATCGCATCTTGCAGTACTTGTTGCATAAAATACTCACCATAACCGGCGACTTTTAAATTATTATCTGTGGTTTGCTCTGTAATTAATCTCAGCCACTGTTGCTCAAACAAAGAGTAACTTTCTTGAAGGCAAGTCAGTAAATGGGAGTGGTAGTTACGGCGACTAACAAATTCATTAATACGGGCATTTTGCGCGCAGTAGTTTAGTAATAAGTTGCCGATAAATGAGCCAATATCAAAACCTACAGGGCCAAAAAATCCAAATTCAGGGTCGATCATCTTAGTGGTCGTGTGATCGACAAAAATACTGCCACTGTGCATATCACCATGTAATAGTGTTTGTGGGCACGATAAAAATTTCGCTTTTAGTTTTGCGATTGCTAAATGCAGCGCGGTATTATTTTGCAATTTGCTAACCGTGCTTTGTAGTTCGCTTGGGTAGTTATTGCGTTCATGTTCACGCAGAATATCATTAAAAAATAAGTCTTCAGTAATTTGGCACAATTCGGGGTTAGTGAATTGACTGACTTTGGCTTTTTTATCTTGCGCAGTGAGGTAAAAATCTGAGTTATAAAAACCTGTGTGACTTAAGTAGTGAGCCACATGCTGGCCGAGTAGTGGGAATTGCTCTGCGTTTATTTGTGCGCTACGCAAAATTTGTAAGTGGCCGAGATCCTCTAAAATGGTCAGTGCTTGCTCTGGATTATGATGCAATACTTTTGCCGTGTAGTCAGGACTTAATGCGCCGTGGTTGAGTAAAACCTCAGCTTCAATGCGTGCTCGATCAAGCGTTAATGGCCATGATTCACCCACACAACGGGCATAAGGCAAGGCTTGCTTTAAAATAACGCTATTATTTTGCTTGTCGCTTATTCTAAATACGAGATTTAAATTGCCATCTCCAAACTCATACGCCGATAACGTTTGGTCAGGATCAAACAAATCATATCCATCTTTAGTTACAAGATTTTTAATATAATCAATTGCATGCTGCGCATTAAAAGCAACGTATTCGGCCATGTGCGTACTCTCAGAAAATGATAAACGATAGCATTCTATACCTACAACCGTTTAGATGTCTACACTTCTGGCTTGTGCGATTTAAAAACTACTGTAAAATAGCCGCAGCCAAACGATTATTCAGGATCAACCATGCAAGATCTCATCGCGAGTAGTTTAAAATATCAAAACAATACACTCAGTGTGTTAGACCAATATTTATTGCCGCATCAGCAGGTATGGCATGTGTGTGATGATGTAGCCACTATGAGAGACTTAATCTTAAGCTTAAAAATACGTGGCGCGCCGTTGATTGGCTTAGGAGCGAGCTTGCTGGTAGCCCATTTGGCGGAGCAAGGCAATGCAAAAGCGACCTTAGCTAAGGCTATTGATGATCTAGAAGCCACCCGACCAACCGCAGTTAACTTAATGCATTGCATGGCAAAGTTACGCATTGCGTTGCAACAAGGTGATTTTGTAACGGCAATCGTAACTGCTGCGGTAACTTTGTTTAATGAAGATATCGCCTTGTGCGAAAGCATGGCAAATCATGGCGCAGCACTGGTTAACAGTGGTGATAATATTCTTACCCATTGTAATACAGGAGCGTTAGCGACTGCGGGTATTGGTACTGCTTTGGGGGTTATTTACAAAGCGCAGCAGCAATATGGCGATATTCATGTATGGGTGGATGAAACACGGCCATTGCTACAAGGCGGGCGATTAACCGCGTTTGAGCTCGAGCGCTGGCAAGTACCTTATACTTTGATTTGCGATAATATGGCAGCAAGTTTAATGGCTGCAGGCAAAGTAGATAAAATTTTTGTTGGTGCCGATCGTATCGCCGCCAATGGTGATTTTGCTAACAAAGTAGGCACTTATAATTTAGCGGTGTTGGCGCATTTTCATGATATCCCATTTTATGTAGTTGCCCCACTTACCACGCTCGATGTAAACACAGCATGCGGTGCAGACATTGAAATAGAACAACGTAACAGCGCTGAAGTACGCGGTGTGAGTGGTAGTTTTGGTGAGGCGCTTTGGGCACCGATTAACGCGAATGTTTACAATCCAGCATTTGACGTAACGCCTGCAAAGCTCATTACCGGCTGGGTGTTAGATACTGGCGTTTATAACCAACAACAAGTGTTAGCTGGTCAATTAAAAAGGCTGGTTTAATAGCCTTTTGCAACATACACCCATGCATTAATACCGCTGCTAAATGACTCTGCTACACGAACGTAGTCGTCAACTTCATAGCTGTCTGCATTGGCGAGTTCTTGCTCGGTGATGATAAAAATAGTGCCGGTTACGGTATCTGCTGCAAGGCCAGTTTTAATTAATGCTGGATGAAACCGCTGGCCGCTGCTTTTTAACACAGCGGCGTCGGTGATCTCAACTTCGCCTACTACGTAACCTTGTAGTATATCGGCTTGGCCCTCAAGTAAACGGCCAAAGGTATCAAGTTGGACTTGCTCAAGTTGTAGCGTACCGTACGAGAATAGCTTTTCCATTTAAACACCTTTATTAGTCCAATAACGGAAATTGCTTAGCAATCTCAGACTCGGTACTTTGTGCCACCCAGCCTTCAGTATTATTGAATAAGCGAATCGCGGTGAACTCAGGATCGCTGCCCATATCAAACCAATGTGGGGTCAGCTCAGGAACTGAAATTAAATCACCCTGCTGGCAAAGCACTTGGTATACCTTGTCGTTAATATGTAGGCAAAATAGCCCTTGGCCTTTTACAAAAAAGCGCACTTCGTCTTCGCTATGGGTATGTTCAAATAAAAACTTAGCACGTAACTCGGTGGCATTTGGGTTGCCTTTTGCCAACGAAATAACGTCTACAGTTTGATAGCCGCCTTGTTGTTTTAAGCGCTCAATATCTTTGCTGTAGGCTGCAATAATATCTTCATGGCTGGTATCTGCGTTAATAACTGCGTTTGCTTGCCACTGTTCAAATTGTACATTTACTTTATTCAACTCAGCGGCAATTTGTGCTGCATCTTGGCTATCTAATAATGCATTGCTGGCGTTACAATCGGCAAAAATAGTCAGTTGGCTCATGCTAAATGCTCCGCAGTAAATTGGCTGAAATCGTTAATATAATTATGTGCAGGCGAGTTTGCTTGACCATCACGAATTAAGTGTAGGGTTTTTAAACCAGCGGCTTTAGCGGCATCCAGCTCTGCGGCAACATCACTTAAAAATAACACTTCATGAGCGGCAAAAGGTAATTGTGCAATGATGTTCTCATAAGCGGAGGCTTCTTGTTTAGCGCCTACGTTAGTATCAAAGTAATCAGTAAATAAGGAGCGAATATCACCAAAGTCAGAGTAGTTAAAAATTAAATGCTGGGCTTTTACTGATCCTGAGGAATATACATAAAGTTGCTGGCCAGCTTGTTGCTGCGCCACTAAGAATTGGTAGGCATCTGGGTATAAATGACCAGTAAAATCGCCATTTTCATAGCCAGTTTGCCAAATAAGGCCTTGTAATTGTTTTAATGGGGTGATTTTTTTATCGTCACGGATCCATTCAAGCAAAGTGTTAATTACCACGTCGATATTGGCATTTGGCTGTTCAATAATCGCTCTTACGGCAGTAATTTGCTCTGCTACCGCACTTTGTGTTTGC
The DNA here is from genome assembly GCF_036960685.1 of Pseudoalteromonas sp. Taxonomy (GTDB): domain Bacteria; phylum Pseudomonadota; class Gammaproteobacteria; order Enterobacterales; family Alteromonadaceae; genus Pseudoalteromonas. The sequence continues at coordinate 91,490 of NZ_JBALXK010000005.1, forward strand.
TGAGCTTTTACAAATTCAGGAAGTTGTTTTGCTGCATAGGGGAAAAGCACCTCTTTAACAAACGAAATACGGGTAATTGTGCCTTCAATATCGGTCAGTAGTGCTTTGATCATGATTCTAATCCTACTAATTTTAAACGTTCTAATTCACATGCAAATAAGAACTCAAGACCTTCTAGTTGGCGGCGAACTTCACCGATTGTACGACCCACAACATACAAACCGTGGCCGCGAATAAGTACGCCATGCTCGATCGGGATATGTAAGTGGTGATCGCTGACTAATAAGCTAAGGCGGTCAATGTCTTGGTCATTATCAAAAATAGGAATGCTTAAAGTGTCTAAATGCGAAGTGATGCCAGTTAATGACTTTTGCATTTCGTAGCCGTGTAAATCTAGGCTGTGGCCTTTAATAACTCGTGATAATACTGTTGCGGCGACAGAATGGGTGTGCAATACATAATTAGCTAAGGGAATTAGTTTATACATGCTTAAATGCAATTCAGTCTCGGCCGATGGTTTGGCTGCACTAGCACTGCGATTACCTGCGTGATCTAGTTCAATAAAGGTATGCGACCCTAATTGGCCTTTGTCAAAACCACTGGCAGTAACGACAAAGCCGGTATTAGTTCGTGCTGAAAAGTTACCACCTGTGGCCGGTACCCAACCACGTTGGCTGATCCACTTTCCTGCTTCTATAAGTTCTGAAATAGCGGTATTGTTATGCATACATTCCTCTAGCTAATTTAGACGGCTATACTTCTGTTAGCAGCAATGATAGCATCGCTTTGGGCGCAAAACCATCATTAAGGGTAACCAGTGTTTGAAAGTAAATTGCCAAATTTAGGCACCAGTATTTTTAGTCAAATGACCGCTTTAGCAAATCAATTTGAAGCCATTAATTTATCGCAGGGTTTTCCTGAGTTTGATGCGCCAGAGTTACTTAAAAAGCAGCTTAATCATTATGTATTAGAAGGGGTTAATCAATACTCCCCTTCATCAGGTGTACCGCGCTTGCAGCAACAAATTGCCCTGCTGGCAAAACGTAAGTATGCAGCGGAGATAGATGCGGCGCAGCAAGTAACCGTCACCTCAGGTGCAACCGAAGCCTTATTTGTAGCCATTCAAGCATTAGTGCGCAAAGGCGATGAAGTTATCGTATTTGACCCCGCCTATGACTCATATCAACCTGCGATAGAACTGGCAGGTGGCAAGTCAATTAATATTGCGTTGCAGGCCCCAAGCTATGCAATTGACTGGCAAACGGTAGCTGCGGCTATTAACAGTAAAACGCGGGCTATTATTATTAATACTCCACACAACCCAAGCGGCAAAACGTTAAAGCAACACGATATAAACGCCCTGAAAGCCTTGGTCTGCAAGCATGGTTTGTATGTAATAAGTGATGAAGTATACGAGCACATTACTTTTGATAACCAGCCACACTTAAGTGTGCTACGTGATGAAGAATTGTTTGCCAAGAGCTTTGTGATCTCAAGCTTTGGCAAGACTTTTCATAGCACTGGTTGGAAAATGGGTTACTGTATTGCCCCAGCAGCACTTACGGTGGAGTTTCGTAAAATTCACCAATATGTGACCTTTTCAAGTTTTACGCCTGCGCAACATGCACTCGCCGATATGCTAGAGCAACAAGGTGAGCATGTAGATGAACTCAGTGCGTTTTATCAACAAAAACGCGATGTGTTGAGTAATGCTCTCAAAGATAGCCGCTTTACTATTTTGCCTAGTGAAGGCACTTACTTTTTACTACTTGATTACAGTGATGTATCAGATCTCAATGATGTAGAATTTTGCCACTGGTTAGTAGAGCAAGCAGGGGTTGCCGCCATTCCATTGAGCGTGTTTTATCAGCAACCAAGCAACGATAAAGTGATTCGCCTTTGTTTTGCTAAAAATGAGGCCACACTATTACAAGCGGCGGAGATTTTATGTCAACTTTAACCATAGCACTGATACAAACATCGCTTTATTGGCTGGATAAAGATGCTAACTTGGCATACTTTAGCAATAAAGTAGCTGATATAGATAAATCAGTTGAACTCATTTTATTGCCAGAAACATTCGCCACAGGGTTCGCTATTAACCTTGATTGCGCAGAGCCCGAAAATGGTGCAGTGCTTAATTGGATGGTTGCGACGGCCAAGTCAACCAATATGGTGATAGCAGGCTCGGTGCTCGTGCAACAAGGTGATAAAAAAGCTAATCGCTTTTATTGGGTGTGGCCCAATGGCGAGGTTAAATTTTACGACAAGCGCCACTTATTTTGCTTAGGTAAAGAAGGCGATTTTGTGAAGGCGGGTGAGCGTCGAGAAGTGTTTACGCTCAATGGGTTTAAAATTTTACCGCAAGTGTGTTACGACTTACGTTTTCCGGTATTCCAGCGTAATCGTAACGACTACGATGTGATGGTGAATATTGCTAACTGGCCTGCCGCACGACGTAAAGTATGGGATACCTTACTGATGGCGCGTGCAATGGAAAACCAATGCTATGTAATTGGTGTTAACCGTATTGGTGATGATGGTAATGGTGTTGCACATAATGGCGGCACAGCCGTGTATGACTTTAAAGGCGATACGCTGGCAGCCGCTACAGATAACAGTGCTGATGTGGTTATGATCACTTTAGACAAACAGCCGCTAGAGCTCTTTAAGCAAAGCTTCCCCGCGCATTTAGATGCCGATGGGTTTCGTTTGCAGGATTAAACCCGTTAACAATCATAGAGGCTATTTAGCCTCTATTTTTCTAATCACTTTACATGGATTTCCCACCGCCACTGAGTTGGCAGGAATGTCTTTGGTTACAACACTGCCTGCGCCAACCACACAGTTATTACCAATACTCACCCCTGGTAATACTGAGACGTTGCCACCAAGCCAAACATCGTTTCCAATAGTTATAGGGCGGCCTGATTCAGTGATGCGTCGCTCAAGAGGGTCTATCGGGTGAGTGGCTGTTGAGATCATCACATTCGGACCAAACATCACGTTACTACCAATAGTCACTTTGCAGACATCTAAAATAGTTAAATTATGGTTGGCATAAAAATTATCGCCCAGCTCAATATTAAAACCATAATCACAGTAAAACATTGGCTCAAGATAGGCTTTACCTTTAAGTTTTAATAACTCGGCAATAAATTTAATTCGTACATGAGGTGTTGTTGGATCTGCTAAATTAAATTGATGGCAGAGTAACTTTGCATGTGTACGTGCTTTTGCGAGTTCTGGATCTGAGGCTATATAAGATAAGCCCAGCTGCATTTTTTCAAGTTCGGTCATGGTGTTAGTCATAGTTTCTAGTGCTTAAATTGAGTTATCTAAGCACACTAGCAAAAAGAAGTGGTAGGGCATAGTTTTCGTTATAAATGACGTATCTACAGAATCACGGTAGATACTACTTGTAGGCGAGTGGCTTACCACCGTGAATGTCATAAAGCTTGGAGAATTTATACTGAGATGCGAGTCAAACGTGGGGATGGGCTTGCTTACGTCCATGTAATCAATCGCGGGAGGCGCTTGCAGCGGCCCAAAATGTTCCAGACATTTGAAAAAATACATCCCTATATTTTGCCCTTCGGGCCGCACTGCGTGCGTTTAACTTTGTTCCTGACAAAGTTTGGTCTCACCTGGTCGAGGGTTCTCACCCTCCTTCATTGGTGTAAAGGTTACGGACATAAAACGATAGGCTTTTTAGACTGGTATTAGTGTCAAACGTGGGGATGGGCTTGCTTACGTCCATGTAATCAATCGCTTCGCGACGCTTGCAGCGGCCCAAAATGTTCCAGACATTTTGTCGAACCCTAGTCGAGGGTTCTCACCCTCCTTCATCGGTGTAAAGGTTACGGACATAAAAAAACCGCAATTAAGCGGTTTAATTTAATAAATGGCGGAGAAGGAGGGATTCGAACCCTCGATAGAGCTACAAACCCTATACTCCCTTAGCAGGGGAGCGCCTTCGGCCACTCGGCCACCTCTCCGGCGCATAAACTGTCATTTTGATGATCGAGTGAACCACCAAAAAGTAATAATGGTGGAGAGATAGGGATTTGAACCCTAGAGGGGCTATAAACCCCTGCCGGTTTTCAAGACCGGTGCATTCGACCACTCTGCCATCTCTCCGTTGGGAAAGAATAATACGCAGGTGATTGGGGTGTGTAAATAGGAAAAAGATCGTTTGCTGTTTTTTTGTTCTAAAAAATGGTTTTTTTTATAAAAAAGGTGTTTTTAGGGAGTTTAAAGAAGGGGTTGCAGCAAACGAGGGAGCTAAATAAGTAGTTTCATTTAGTGGTTGGGTGTTTGCTGCACCGCTAAAGTAATCATGGTTGGGTGATTACTTGTATTGAACTGCGCCGCCAAGAGCTAGCTTTTTGCCGAAACGGTTTAGTCTGGCAAGCATTTTTGCTTTGCGATTGGTCGGTTTTACTGCAACATGGGTAGCTGCACTTTCGTTTAAAGTATTTACTGGGTTCATTACTTTGCTCCGGGTTATGTCTGTTTTGACAACACGGCTATTTTGACTCTAAATTGCACAAAAATAAAACGATAAAAATTAGGGTGGTCGGATAGAAATAACTAATGTGAAGTGCGGTTATTAACTTGCGGTTAAGTTTATTTTATTAGTTCGTTTTGCATGGTTATGAATATTTTAAATGTATTAATTCTTTAAATATAATGACTTTAGTTTATCTTTGATATTTTTTATGCATTACAAAATACAAAAAGTGAGTAAGTATTCAGATTAATTTATTTTTTGAAAAGTCTATTTTTATGTTTTTAAGTGGTCGGGTAGTCAGATGCTAATAATTATTAAACCAAGCACGCAAAAAAAGCATAAAAAAAATTGCGCTTGGTTATTAGATCAATGTCAAAAACGTGGCATTGATTACACTATTTTTTATACAACAGGCCATTTTAGTGATGATTGCCAAAAAATAGCGGTTTTGGCGCAATCACAAAAGCGTGTTGTTGTGCTCGGTGGTGATGGGAGTTTACATTTAGCTGTGAACGCCTTGATGGCATTAAATTGCTCATTAGCGTTATTACCACAGGGAACAGGCAATGATTTTGCCCGTGGCTTTGGCTGTACAAACTTGGCTTGGCGTAATGCTATTTTTAGTGATCACGAAGTAAAAATTGATATTGGGCAAATAAATAACCGTTACTTTATTAATATTGCAGGGGTGGGCTTTGATGCGCATGTCGTACAGGCATTGCAAATCAAGCCTAGATTATCCGCGTTAGGTTATAGCTTTGCAGGTTTTAAACATTTATTGACTTATCAGGGTCAATGGTTAAAGGGGCGTTTTGCTGGGCAGCAATCTCAGTATCATAATTTAATTACGGTATTTGCTAATTATCATTATTTTGGTGGAGGATTGAAAATAGCGCCCAAAGCACAATTAAATAATGGTTATTTAGAGTGCTACAGTATGGCTGCGCGGGGGTTACTAGGTAACTTATATAGCTTTATACGCTTATTACTGCGCAATCACCATGATATGAAAGGGCTTAGTTATCAGCGTTTAACAACGGCGTATATCGATACCCCGGATTTACCAATAGAGGCTGATGGTGAACTGCTTGGGGTAACGCCTGCAACCGTGACAATTTATCCGCAAGCGCTGCGTTTTTGCATACCGCAGCGCTAAACTAATACGTTAGCAATAAAAAAGCGCCTAACAAGTAGGCGCTTTTGGCGTTAGTTACGCTCAAAGCGTACTCTAACTGGGGATGGAGCGTTTATTGGCAAGTGATGCCTTATAAGACTCGATAAACGCTTTAATTCTTTTTGTGGGCGTTAGTACAATAGCGTTACCCACTAGCACCAAACTAAAACCGATAAATGTATTGGCCTGCCAAATAAAACCTTCAAATAATGTGCTTAAAATCACGGCAACCAATGGAAATAACACAATGACATAACTGGCGCGCTCTGGGCCGATATTTTTCAATAACGCAAAGTAACAAGCAAATGCTATTACGGTGCCAAACACCGCTAAATAAACTAATGAATACCAGTAACTAGCAGGGGCAGTGAAGCTCAAGCTAGCATCAGTCATTAATACATAACATAGCAACCCAATCGCACTGTAGAGCATGCCCCAGGCATTGCCTTGCATAACACCAATTTGCTGCTGTGAGTTACGCACACTCACCATATTACCCAATGAAGCCACAAAGGTACCGGCTAAGGCAAGTAGTAAACCGACCAACGCCCCATTACTCAGGTCGAACTGCTGTAATTGTGGCCAAAATAAACTTACGATACCCACAACGCCAATTAATGCGCCGCTGTAAATTCGTTTTGCTATGGGTTTACCAAAGAATAAGCGGGTATTTACTATATTCATTAGCAGTAACATTGAAAATGCGATGGACGCCATGGCAGAGGTTAAATAATTTTGCGCCCAATACAGTACTAAGTAATTTAGGCCAAAGTTACACAACGCCAGTAATACAAAAAAACCGTGATCGCGACGGCTATAATTCATAGGTAACTTTTTAACGCTTACCCAAATCCACATTAATATGGCCGCTAAACTAAAACGATAAAACAGTGATACTTCAACTGCAATATTGCCTAATTGAAATTCGATTGCGAGCCAGGTAGAGCCCCAAATCAAAACTGTTAAAGTATAAAGCGCAATGCTTCTCATGGCCGATCCTAGCGTGTCGATTAAGTGTTTATTTTAATGTGCTTCTGTATACTTAACATATACAGAAAACTAGAAATGCAACCTGTACAGATTTTAACGATTGATAAAACTATTTTGAGAGGCATCAGATGTCGTTAGTAGTAAGTAAAAGTAATCACGATTTTTTATACTTGCAAGTGATGCAGCTGATCCGCGAGCTATCAGAGCAAGGCACTTTACTACCCGGTGAAAAGTTACCTTCGCTGCGTAAAATGGCCGACAAACTCAAAGTCAGTATTCCAACAGTTAAATTGGCTTATCAATCGCTTGAAGCACAGGGATTAGTAGAGGCACGTGAAAAATCAGGTTATTTTTTAAAGTCATCGACTACCCAATTAGCGCGACCAAAGCGTGTAAAACTCAGTCGTGAGCCCGTTGCGGTGAATATGCAAGTGTTGATAGAGCAAGTTTATGATGCAATTCACCAAGCGGGAGTGGTGCCATTTGGCATTGCTAATCCGGTGGCGGCAGCGCCAACCGATAAAATGCTCAGCCGTACAATGCGCCGAGTTATGTCGATTGCCGGCAGTCGTGCCATCAATTATGGGGCAATTGACGGGTTTGCTCCGCTAAAAAAACAATTGATCCATCGCTATTTAGATTTTGGTATTGGAGTTGATCCACAAGAGTTGGTGATCACAAATGGCGCGCAAGAAGCATTGGCTATTGCGCTTAAGTGTGTAGCAAAAGCGGGCGATGTGATTGCCATAGAGTCACCTTGTTATTTTGGCATTATTGAATTGATCGAAAGTTTAGGGCTGAAAGCACTGGAGATCCCGCTATGCCCTGATGATGGGATCTGGCTTGATGATCTCAGCCAAGCTTTGCAAGATCATGATATTAAAGCGTGTGTTTTCTCTACCTCAATTAATAACCCTGTAGGCAGCTTTATGCCAGATCAAAAGCGTAAAGATCTGGTCGCGTTATTAGAGTCTCATAATGTGGTATTGATTGAAGATGATGTTTACGGTGATTTACATTTTACAGCACAACGAGGCACACCTGCGCAAGCTTACTCAACAAAAGGGCTTGTGCTTACTTGTGCATCTTTTTCAAAAACGGCTGCACCGAGCTACCGTGTTGGCTGGTTGATTGCTGGTAAGTTTGCAGCTAAAGCTCGACGCTATAAACGTGCATTAAGCTGCTCTACGTCGTTGATCAATCAGTGGACGTTGTACGAGTTTGTACAAAGCGGCGAATACGAACGCAACCTTAAGTTACTTAAACAGCGTTTACGAAATAATAAAGAAAGGATGATCTGGTGTTTGCAGCGAGCGTTCCCAAGTACTGCGCGGATCAGCGATCCACAAGGTGGCTGCGTGATCTGGATTGATTTAGGCAGCGGGTATGATAGCGTCAAACTGTTTCGGCTAGCGCTCGATAATGGTATCAGTATCACTCCGGGCTATATTTTCTCTGCTACTAATAAATATCGTAGTTGTATTAGGTTAAGCTATGGTTTGCCATGGAGTGAAAAACTTGAACAAGCTATAACAACGCTGGGTGAGCTTGTGCATTTAGCTAAAAAATAAAAAAGCAGCACCTTAAAAAGAGTGCTGCTAAAGGGATATCAAACTTGTAGTTAGTTATTTTTTTTATAACTAAATAATTGGTAATCTTTTAACTCAGGCACTAGTTTAACCAATTGTTGTTCTTGCTCTGCAATTGTCGAAAAGTTACCGCATAACGCGTCAGCACGTTTTTCTAATTGATTCGCTTGTTGCTCAACTTTGGCTTCGATTTCTGCACCCATGTTTTCCATGCGTTGTTCAAAGGCTTGCATATCACCACCTGAGCCCATTAGTTCTGAGCCTACTGCCATCAAAATGCTGCCCATTGACTGCATCATGGCAGATTGCACAGCACTTTCTATTTGCTCATCAAATTGGTTTTCAAAGTTTTCACCAAACTGGTTAAAACTTTGCTGGCCCATTACGAATGTACCTTGCTGATAAAAGGTATTTTCAACTTCCACTTTTATATCAGCCATGAGTTCATTAATGCTATCTAGCCCTTCAATGTTGAATGCATTAGCCACTTCTTCAATGGCGACGCCTGCAATCTGTACACCTTCAAGAGCAATATTCGCAACTTCTGGCAATTGGCTGCGCAAACTATTCGAATACGCCGTGATGGCTTGGCGCTGTTGGCCGTTAAGTGCCACAGTCTGGCCATTTATTTTTAGCTCACCTTGCTCGACAAAGCTCATTGTATTGTTGTCTGCGGTGAAGATTTCTAGCTCATTTGGTTTGATGCGTACGTCATTTTTAAACTCAACGTCGCAAGAATCGCCACTGAAAGAAATATTAGTCTCATTATCAGTGTGTGCCATTGCCCCTGTGGCAATAAATAAAGAACCGATTAATAGTAATTTTTTCATTTTAATATCCTGCTAATTTGTTGATTTTAACGAGTACGTATTTTTTGTATTTAATACTTATCAAGTTTGATGCCAAAAATTTTTAGTGTTTAAAAACAATGTATTAATATATTTTTGGCGATTTTTAGCAGAGTTAAAAAATAACAATAAAGCTATTTTTTAGTCATTTTGACTAACTTTGCCACATTAATAAAATATGTTTATCGTTTCGATAAAAAACTCTCACTTTCCAGAATTAAAATTTAGCGCTATTTATTCACAATATTGACATGACACCATTTTAAGATTGGGTTGTGGCTTTATTTTGGTGCATTTTCGAGCTATGAAATTGTGCTGAACACTTTTAATTTCACCAATGACAGTGATAAAAATCCTTAATTGGTCTCAAACACTTTATGGAGTGGGTTGTGGGTAAGACATTTAGTTACGATGCGCTAGATGACGATTTTGTTGAAGACGAGTACGAAATGGTTGGGCGTAATCAACACGACAAGAATAAGCAAAAGGTTAAGAAAAAGTTGGAAGACTACCTTGAGCAAAAACGCTTGCGTAAAAATTTGGGCGATGATGACTTAGATGAGTATTTAAAAGACTAAGTGATAATTTAGATAAAGAGGCAACTTGCCTCTTTATTGCTTTTAGCTACTCACAGGGTTGCTTTTAAGGGCTTTGATAATTGCGCCTTCGATTTGCTGCGGCTTGGTAAATGGTGCAAAGCGTTTAATGGCTTCACCGTCACGGCCGACTAAAAACTTGGTGAAATTCCACTTTATTTTACGGGTTAAAAACCCCGGTAATGCAGACTTTAAATGTCTAAATACAGGGTGGGCATGCTCGCCATTGACATCAACTTTGCTCATCATCACAAAATCTACACCGTAATTAATTAAGCACCCTTGCTCAATATCTTTGGCACTGCCAGGCTCTTGCTTGCCAAATTGATTACACGGAAAACCAATAATTACTAACCCTTGCTCGGCGTATTTTTCATGTAATTGCTGTAAGCCTTCATATTGTGGCGTGAAACCACATTTACTTGCTGTATTGACAATTAATACGACTTTGCCTGTGAAGTCTGAAAAATCAATGGGCTGCCCCTGAAGGTTACTGGCTGAAAGTTGGTGAAAGTCGTTCATGTTAATCACTTATTATTGTTGTTTGTTAAATTCTATCCTGAGTTGGCGTAGACTTAAAGCTTAAACTTTAGTCATTAAATTGCGCAAGCAAGTGCTCGATCAGTAATCGTACTCTATAAGGCATTAAGTCTTTACGAGGATAGACCAGCCACGAAGCGTTGTCTGTTACTTGGAATTCATCAAGTAAGGTAATTAATTGCCCTTGTTGAACATACTCATCAACAATGTCAGTGGCTAGATGGGCAATCCCTAAGCCTGCTAGTGTTGCGCTAAGCAGTGCGCGAGGATGATTGCTGCGCCAATTGCCCGCAACTTTTACTTCTTTTATTTCATTATTAAAATTAAAACGCCAACGTTTACCCATCGCGATTAAGCAATTATGCTCTGCTAATTGATGTGGCGTAGTTGGGGTTGAGTGATTGGCTAAATACTCTGGGCTGGCAACGAGCGTCATTATGCGAGGGCTAAGTGGTCGTGCAATTAAGTTGGAGTCTTGCATACGACCAAAGCGAATTGCTAAATCAAAGCCTTCTTCGACTAAATCGACATTGCGATTATTAAAGTCCATATCTACTTCAACCTCAGGGTAGCGTTTTACAAACTCTACAATCTTAGGGGCAACATGGCAGGCAACAAACTCGCCAGCGCCAGAGATTCGAATTAAGCCTTTGGGTTTGCGCTGCTCGCCTTGCAGTTGATTATTGGCGTCGATTAACTCTTGCTTGATTGCTTTGAGTTTTACGGCGTATTCGCGGCCAGTATCGGTAAGGCTTATTTTTCGCGTGGTACGTTGAAATAATACTGAACCTAAGCGGTTTTCAAGCTGTTGCACTTGGCGACTAATATGGGATGTGGATACTTCCATGGCTTTTGCCGCTTGGGTAAAGCTGCCATGTTCAACTACATGCAAAAATTCATCGAGGCCTTGCCACATTTTTAGTTCTCAAAAAGTTAAGTAATACTCGTTTATAGCATCTATTGTTGCAGCTGTGCAAAAGTGATTCTCCGATCTTGCTCTTTTAATAAATCATTAAACCCCTACAATTATTAAGTCACCTAATTTGGCTCATGAGAGCAAACTGTCAAGCAATGGAGCAAGCATGTTAAATTTTAGTTTTGCAAACCCAACCAAAATTCATTTCGGCGAACAACAAATCGCTTTAATTAAAAATGAGATCCCAGCAGACGCAAAAGTACTGGTTACTTATGGCGGCGGTAGTATTAAAAGTAATGGCGTTTATGATCAAGTTGTTGATGCGTTAAGTGAGCATACGTGGTTTGAGTTTGCCGGTATTGAGCCTAACCCAAGTTATCAAACATGTATGAAAGCCGTTGCTTTAGTAAAAGAAAAACAGATTGATTACATTCTTGCTGTGGGAGGCGGTTCAGTCGCTGATGGCAGTAAGTTTATCGCTGCGGCGGCAAATTATGATGGTGAGCCATGGGATATTTTATCAAAAGGTGGCGAGATTAAATCTGCTATTGCGCTTGGTGTGGTATTAACCTTACCTGCAACCGGTTCTGAGTCAAACGGTAATAGTGTTGTTTCAAACCTGGATACTCATGAAAAACTTGCCTTTGCCAGCCCACTGGTATTGCCAAAGTTTGCAGTGCTTGATCCTGCAGTGACTTTTTCATTACCGAACCGCCAAGTGGCGAACGGCATTGTTGATGCATTTGTGCATACTATGGAGCAGTATTTAACTTATGATGTAGGTGCTAAACTGCAAGATCGTTTCGCTGAAGGTATTTTAATGACCTTAATTGAAGAGGGTCCTAAAGCGTTCAGTGAGCCTGACAACTATCAAGTACGTGCAAACATTATGTGGTCAGCAACGATGGCGCTCAATGGTTTAATTGGTGCAGGAGTACCGCAAGATTGGGCTACTCATATGATAGGCCATGAAATGACCGCGATGTATGGTCTTGACCACGCGCAAACGTTAGCGATTGTTTTACCACGTATGATGGCTGAGCAAAAAGAAACTAAGCGCGGCAAAATCTTACAGTACGCAGAGCGCGTATTAGGATTAGATATTAGTGATGAAGATGCAGCAATTGAACAAGCAATTACTGCCACTGAAGCGTTTTTCCACAGTGTGAATATGCCAACTCGTTTAAGTGATTATCAGTTAGGCGAAGAAGTTGCTGATAAAATTGTTCAGCAACTTGAGCGCCATGGTATGACCGCTATAGGCGAGCGCGGTCAGGTTACACTAGATAAAAGCCGCGCTATTTTATTAGCTAGCGTTTAGCTAGTTAAGTATTAAAAATAGGCCCATACCGACCAGTGTTGTGTAGTAAATATTGTGTGTCTTGTAGGCGACAATAATTGCAGCCACTGCAGCGCTGAGGTATGGGTTTTGCCAATCTAAATTTACCCCCTCGTCTGTCACAAATACAATCGGCACCCAAATCGCGGTTAAAACTGCGGGAGCACTAAAGCTTAAAAACTGCTGCATTTTTGGACCAACTTTAAACGGTAGAGCGCGGTGCAAAAATAAATAGCGGGTAAAAAAGGTGATACAGGCCATAAGTAAAATAGTGGTCATCATAGGTTGTGCTCCGCCTTATTTTTTATGCGGCTAATAACATAGCCCACGGTCATCGCAGTTAATGCTGCGGTTACCAGCCATAATTCAAAGCCTTGGCTTTTAAGTAGCGTTGCCATCACTCCCGCGGTGATGACCGTTGCTAATGTGGCAAGGTTTTTAATGCCTGGGATCACTAAAGCAATAAAAGTTGCGGCGATAGCGAAGTCGAGGCCAAGATTAGTTAAATCCGGTAGTAAACTGCCCGCCACGATGCCAATTAAAGTCCATAAATTCCATGCGATATAAAAGCTAAATCCAGCACTGAGGGCATAAACTAATCGCAGTTTAGTGCGATACGCTTTGCGGTGATGTGAAAACGCAAATAACTCGTCGGTCAGTACAAAGCTGACCGGTAACCGCCAGCGCATAGGCTGATCAATCACTTTGTGACGCACAGCTAAACCATATAGAAAGTGCCGTGAGCTAATAATAAAAGTGGTAAATAAAATGGTCAGTAATGGTGTGTTGCCTGCTATTAGTTCAATGGCAACGAGCTGCGCTGAGCCGGCAAATACCAGTAATGACATCGCTTGGGTTTCAACAGCAGTGAAGCCATTTTGAATTGCCAAAGAACCACATAATATCCCCCACGGGATCACCGCTAAACACAGCGGTAGCATATCTAAGAACCCTTTTAATAACGCCTTTCTCACTGTTTTCCCCTTTATTGCTCTAAGCTGATTTAGTTTTGCTGCTTGTTAATGTTGAACTGGTTATAGATTGCAATAATAACGTTAGTTGATGTTTGCAGGTGCACTTTTGTTAGGACTAAAGAGATTGCGATACTGACCCGGTGTTATGCCAAGCCGAGATTTAAAGTGATGGTGTAAATGGCTTTGATCATGAAAGCCACATTCGTTAGCCGTTTGGCTAACGTTTAAGCCATGTTTTAATAATGTTTTTGCCCGCAATATACGACGCTGTATTTGATATGCGTGCGGGGTTGAGCCATATTGTTTTTTATATTGGCGAATAAAATGAAATGGGCTCATATGGCTAAGTGCAGCTAGTCGCTCTAGGCTAATTTCTTCACAACAAAAAGCATCAAGGTATTGTTGCGCATGTGCAAGGTTTGCTTTGGCTTTTAGTTGTTTTAATTGTCGGCAGTCTTGTTTAAACGACAGCATTAACTGAGTCATCACACTATAAAATAAGCTTTCTGTGTGCAGTTGGTTATTACCATTGCTGGTTAAGCCGTTTAATAATTGGTTTAACTGATGGGTTAAAGCTTGATTGCTATAAACAGCACTATCAAAATACGGTGCGCCACAGCGGATCCCGTTTAGCTCTTGGGAGAGTGCAGAAAATTGCTCTGGGCGAGGGTACATGGCACGATACGCCCAACCCGATTCAGTGGCTGTTTGGCCGTTATGAATTTGATCTGCATTGACTAAAATAATACTATTTTTCGGTGCTATATGATTACTACCGCTACGATAAAATTTTTGTGCCCCACAATCAATCAAGCCAATGGTATAGCCTTCATGACTATGACGAGAAAAATTTTGATGCGTAAAGCTTGCCTGTAAAGCCTCTAACCCTCCTAATTTTTCATGGTAAAAAAAAGTTGATTGTTCATCTTTCATTAGCACCACTTTTGTTATTTTAAGTTAATTCAGATTGAGTATATCTAAACTGATATACAAAGCTTGTAAAAAATTGCTCGTTGTTGGCGGCATAATAAACTGCTGTTCGACGAGTTCAATAGGTGGATAAAGTTGTCTGTGGCATTATTACGTAAGAGACACATTTTAGGGGGATAATTTCGATGGATCAGCAAGTTTTGCAGAAAATTACAGTATGGGACGGGTTTATCCGCAGTTTCCATTGGTTATTAGTGATTGCTATTACAACGCTCTATTTTAGTGCTGAAGAAGGCATGATGGAATTGCACTTTGTCGTTGGGTATTTCACATTAGCCTTGCTGTTAACTCGGCTTATTTGGGGAGTAGTAGGTAGCCAAACGGCTAAATTGAGCGCTCTACTTCATTCACCTATTGCTGCACTAAAATCATTTAAGCAAACAGATAATAAACCTGGGCACGGTGCTGCGGGCAGTTATATGGTGTTAGCATTTTTTGCTTTATTGCTAACTCAACTGGTTAGTGGTTTGATGACCACTGACGATATTTTAACAGATGGACCCCTGGTGCAATATGCATCAAGCCAAGTAGTTGAGTGGGCAGGATGGGTTCATCATAACAACTTTGACCTGCTGTTTTATGCGATTATTCTACACGTCGTGGCGATTGTTATTTACCGTCTAAAAGGTAAAAAGCTCGTCAAAGCTATGGTGACCGGTTACGCCGATAAAGAGGATTATGGCAGTGACGTTAGGGTAACTAAATCACCTTGGCTGGCGGTTGTTATTTTTGTGCTGTTGTTAGCTGGTTTAATGATGACATGGGGCGCAGAGCCGCTAAGTTATCTGTTTGGTTAATATAAAAAGTAAATCAAAAACGGCGCTAGTTAGCGCCGTTTTAGTGTGAAAATCTGCTAGAGATTAATCTTTAAATGATGAATGGCAATCTTTACAACCTTTAGCCCATGGGCCAAATGCTTTTGCGATTACTTTTTTATCGCCGGTTTGTGCAGCAACCGCAAGCTCGTCAGCGTATTGCTGGAAAGCGACCGCTTTTTTCATGAACGTTTCGTTATCACTCCAAATGGCAGGCAACGCAGATGTATCACCCTTGTCAGAGCCTTCAACAAACGCTTCCCATGGCATTTTCGCTAATGCAGCAGCATTATTTGCGCGGTGTTTAAAGCGTTCAGCATCAAAAGGCACTTTGCCTTTTAACATATCGCCCATATCGCCAATTTGTACGCGGATCATTGAAAACGCAGCTTGACGATATTCAATTGCATCACTTGGCTTTTCAAATGCTGTATTGGCAGTTGCACCAAACGTCAGTGCACTCAGTGTTGCACCTAAAAGTAATTGCTTTAATTTCATTCCTTTTGCCCCTTATTAGTCATTCATTGCTTGAATAGCTGCTGTTGTATATCAGCACGTTCGATTATTCAAGTTTATTGCGGTTAAACTGAACTGCTATTGAATTCAGTAACAAAGATTGTACTTAGTCATTGATATCAATATCGGCAAATATCATTCCTCTGCGCATACTGCGGGTTGCTAAGAATACTTCACCAAGCAAAGACATAAAGGCACAAATAAGCAATGCCATTGCGCCTACGAAGCAGATGCCAATTGTAACACCTAAATTAATAGATTGAATATGCGATAAAAACAGTAGCATGACCACGGCACACACAAGCACGGCACTTAATACACTTAAGCTAAAGGCGATATGAATACAGCGAGAGCGTTTCAACAATGCTCGCAGCTCGGTAGTTAACGATGAATTAAATTCTTCATCGGTGCTGACTTTTAATTTTCGCTCAAGCTGCCTAGCTCGATCCGTGATGCGCGCTAAACGATTAGAAAGCACCCCGAGTGTAGCAGCGATGCCGGTAATTAAAAAAACGGGCGCAACAGCTGTTTGAATTACTTTGGCCATTGTTAGAATATTTATAACATCGGAGTTCATTGGTTCCCTTTTAGGTGTTTTCGGTTACGTTTGTTTACAATGATTTACATTTTGTGGTTTTAAATTTTAACTATATTTTACAATGTCTTGCTCTGTATTCTAGATGATTGCAGCTGATGTATGTAATTTGTATGTAATCGAATTGTTGTTATTTTTGGTTGCGAAGTTCTATATTAGACCCTCACTTAATTTCTAAACATCAATAAGTACAATAATACATAACATATCCCAGGGGAAATTATGGCTAACAATCTTATAAAAAGAACGGCTGTTGCAACTGCTGTATCAAGCATCTTAATTGCTGGTACGGTAAATGCGAATACAATATCTAACAGTGCGCTTAAGCATACCAGTTACACAGCGATATCACAGGCTGATGTTGCTAATAAAAACGAACCTTCAGCATACTTAGTTGTACTTAAAGCAACAACAGCCGCTGATATGATGGAGCAAGGTGTATACCGTGTCTCTGAGGCTCGTCAAAGCTATGATGATGTTGCAATGTTACAAGGGCAGGTTCAAGATAAACTTTTTACTCTTGATAGCAATGTAAAAGTACTTGGCTCAACCAAAATACTTGCACCTACACTTATCGTGCAAGCTAGCCAAGGTGCATTAGATCGTATTGCACAAGATTCTCGCGTAGATCGCGTATTACCAATGTTTGATTATGATTTACATGTTGCGGCTACAGCTGATTATATCAAGGCATCACCGGTTGTAACCAGTGGAGCGCATACGGGCTCAACACAGACAGTTGCTGTATTAGATACCGGTATTGATTACACTCATAAAATTTTTGGCGGTGAAGGTACTGTTGAAGCGTATGAAGCGGCTCAAGCAGATCCAACTGCTGTCACTTGGCCACAAGGTCAAGTTATGGGCGGTTATGACTTCATGCGTGACGATGCCGACCCAATAGAGAATGATCCATCAATTGCACCAGCAACTGGTGATGCTACTAGTCACGGTACATCGGTTTCTCACTCTGTAACCGGTATTGCTCCTGAAGTAGAGCTTTATGTGTATTCGGTGTGTGGCGGCGGTTGCCCAAGTGCAGCACAGGTTTCTGCATTAGAAGCTGCAATGGATCCGAACGGTGATGGTGATTCAGCAGATCGTGTTGATGTTATCAATATGTCTTTAGGTGGAGAATTCGGTGACACATACATTGGTGGCGGCACTCAATTTTTAATCCAAAAAGCTGTAGAAGCAGGCGTAAACGTTGTGATTTCTGCGGGTAACGATGGTGATCATCCGTTCCGTATAGGTGGCCCATCGACAACGCCTAATGCGCTTTCTGTCGGTGCAATGACTCACCCAGCAAATGATGTTGCTGTTGCTTCGGGTACTATTGAAGGTGAAGAAACGATTATTCAACCTTCAGGGTTTGGTCCACAAACTGCCTTTGTAATGACGGATGCTGATGCTGAAGTTGTTTACCCAGCTGAAAACCAAGATGGTTGTGTTGAATTCTCTGCAGAAACTGATTTTACCGGTAAAGCAGTAATTATTGACCGTGGTGCATGTAACTTTACACAAAAAGTATTAAGTGCTCAAAACCGTGGTGCAGCATTTGTATTTATTGCTAATAATACCGATGATGGCACGCCAGCACCTATGGGTGGTTTTGATGCGGAAGTAACAATTCCAAATGTTGGGATCAATTTTGCAGCGGGGGCGGCAATGAAAGCTGCACTGACTGCTGGTGAAATGCCTACTTATAATATCGTAGTTGAACGTAAAGTAACCGCCGGTGCTGTAGCTTCTTTCTCTTCACGTGGCCCATCAATGGATGGTTTATTAAAACCTGAAATTACCGCGCCTGGTACAGCGATTATGGTTGCTGCTACAGGTACGCAAGATCAATTGGCACCTGCTACAGGTACTTCATTCTCAGGCCCTATTACAGCAGGTGCAATTGCACTTGTGCGTGAAGCGCACCCAGAACGTAGCGCGCTTGAAATTAAAGCGACGATCATGAATGCAGCAGACTTAAACGTGACTGTTGAGCCGCTCACTCTAAACCCTGACTCGCCGCTTGCGCCAATTAGTTTAATTGGTGCTGGTTTGGTTAATGTTGAAAAAGCAGTTAATCTTCCGGTTGCTGCATGGGTTGAAGATTCTGTGTTTGACACCCATCAAGCTGCATTATCATTTGGTTTAGAGCGTATGACAGAAGTAACAAGCTTTACTAAAACAGTGACGCTGAAAAACTTCTCGGATGAAGATAAAACATACGACCTTCGTATTGAAGAGCGCTACATGAACGATGTTGACAGTGGTGCCGTAAGTTTTGATATTCCTCGTAACGTTACAGTGGCAGCAAATACAGTAACAACATTTGATGTAACTATGACTGTAGATCCAACTAAGTTACCTGCTTGGACTCTAGATAATCCATTTAGCCAAGATGATCTAGCCGCTCGTAGTCCGTCACTGACTATGGCTGAGTTTGATGGTGCCTTAGTGTTCGATGACACTTCAACAGCAGATACAGACCATGATCTCCATATTGTTTACCATGCATTGCCGAAAGCGGGTGCAGAGTTAGCTTTCTCATATGAAGAAGTGAATGGCATTGGCGAGTTAGTAGTAACTAATATAGGTGCATCAGTTGCAATGCCAGGCGCCGAGTCTGTGATTGCTACAAGTGTAGAAAACCGTGATGCAGACTTTGATATTCTCACAACTACATTTGCTGCTTATGCGTCTGAGACATGTGATTCAGGTGTTTTCATCACCTCTTCAATTCAATTACGTGATGAGATTACCCATATGCGTCAAATCGGTGTTCGGATGAATCTCGATATTGATAATGACGGTGTTTACGATCATTTCATGATGAATCTAAATGATGTTGGCCGTGATGCCGCAATTCCTGGGCGCAGTCGCACATTAATTGGTGAAATTGATGCTAATGGTGAAGATGTATGGCAGTGGGGCACGCCAATGTATCACTCAGCTGGCGAAGATACCGTTACCTTCTCTGGTTGTAGTGAATTATTAGGATTAGATGCGAATATGTTGGGTGGCACAATTAATATCGCTGCTTCTGTAGGTTACCCAAGCTACCAAGCTGGAGTGTTCTTTGAGACTGATAGTGTAGTTGGTTCTACCGTATTTACAGGTAACCCAGCAGTTTCTCTAGAGTCGACAGAAGATGCCGAAGTTAAATTGTCACAGCTAGCTCCAGGACAAAAAGCGGTTGTTAGAGCCAATGGTAACTTTGCATTGACCTCTGCTACAGGCACTGATGTTTATATTAATTCTGTAACGGGTGTACCAGCAGTCCCTGTTGTGCCTAATATTGTAGCTAGTGAGTTTGCTATAAATGAAACTGCGCTTGATGGTATTACTATTGGCCGTGTTAGCTTTGAAGAAACGCCGGCTTTACGTATAGCAAACTTTGCCATTGTGAGTATGTCTGCTCCAGGCTTGATGCTTGATGCTGTAACTGGCGATATCATGGTTGAAGATACTAGTTTGTTGGATTTTGAGTCTGACGTTAAAGAAATCACTTTAACAGTGAAAGCAACTGATTTGCTTGGTACTGAATCAGCAGCTGCTGATATTAAAGTAACGATTACTAATGATGCTGATGAGTTGCCTGTTGTCGCTAAAGGTCAAAACTTCAGTGTTATTGAGTCTGCAGCTGAAGGAACTGTGATTGGTCTTCTTGAGCACAGTATATTTGAAAGTGCTGCGACGACTGTTACTGGTGGCACCGTGGCAAACACAAATTCAATTAGCATCAATGAAAAAGGTGAATTAGTTGTTACCGGTAGCCTAAGTTACTACGAGACTCCAACTCTGACTCTTGATGTAACAGTAATGGATGATAGTGGTTTAGAGTCTGAAATCGTTCAGGTTATGCTAAATGTTACCGCTGATCCTAAATCTCATGCTCCAGTCATAGAAGGTGGTCAAAAATTCAGAACTGATGAAAATGTTGCCATTGGCACTGTGCTGGGTCAATTAGCCTTCTCTGATCCAGATATGGATATTTCACCAATTACTCGCTTTATTGTATCGGGTACAACATTAGTTCGCGTTGAGCTGGACGGTTCAATTGTAACTATGGGTGAAATTGATTATGAGTTTGATGAAGAGATTGTCTTTAGTGTTCAAGCTGAAGATAGTAAAGGTTATGTATCGAAAGCTGTGAGCGTTGAGATTGACGTTAATAACCTTCGCTCTAACGATGACGATGATAACGATAGCTCAGGTTCATTAGCGTGGTTAACATTACTTGCAGCACCTTTCGCATTTATGCGTCGTCGCAAACAAAAGTAATCACTGAAGTAATTTTTACTTATCAGTAATTGAAAATGAAATACAAAGGGAGCTTAGGCTCCCTTTTTACATTGTTTTACAAACTGATATAGGTAACTAGACAGTACTTAGATATATTGCTAGTTGTGAAACAATAATAACTTTAGGGAAAAATAATGAAAAAAGGGTACTCATTTGGGTTAGCGATTTTGTCGCTTGCGGTCTTAGCGGGTTGTAATAAAGCACCAGAACAAAATTCAACAATCGTAGCCCAAAATAAGCAAGCTGCGGCACAAGAAAATGTAATGCAGGAAATTACAGCGCCAGTAGCCAATAAAATACCATTTGCGATGACTATTCATGATGATACACGTATCGATAATTATTATTGGATGCGTGATGATGAACGCCAAGATCCTGCGGTTATAGCGCATCTCAACGCAGAGAACACTTATACAGAGGCAATGCTCAAGCATACTGAATCATTGCAAGCCCGCTTGTTTGAAGAGCTTAAAGGGAGGATTCAAAAAGACGATGACTCAGTGCCAACAAAACGTGGTCAATATTATTATTCATCACAAACGCGTGGTGATAATGAGTACCCGACTTATGTGCGCAGTAGCGATGCAAAAGGTAGTGACCAGCAAGTTATTCTTGATGTTAATGAGTTAGCAAAAGGGCATGATTATTATGCGGCAACGGGGTTATCAGTCAGCCCTAATGGTAATTTATTAGCCTATGGCGAAGACACGGTAAGCCGTAGAATTTACACCATTTTAGTCAAAGACTTGAGCACAGGGAAACTGCTTGAGGATAAACTTGAAGGCACGGATGGTGATATCGTTTGGGCTAATGATAATAAAACCTTTTATTACATTAAAAAAGACTTACAAACCTTGTTAGGTTATCAAGTATATCGCCATACCTTAGGTACATCGCAAGCAGCAGATGAGTTGATCTATGAAGAGAGCAATACCAGTTACTATACAGGTATTGGTAAAAGCAAAGACCAGCAAGAAATTTATATTTTCCATGCAAGTACCAGTGCCTCTGGCGTATCAATACTTGATGCGAATGATGTTAAAGCACAACCTAAGCGCTTAATCGAACGCGAAGAAAACCTTGAGTATAGTATCGAAAAGTTGGCTGACACTTATTACATAGTGACTAATTTGAATGCCGTGAACTTTCAATTAATGAAAGTACACAAAGACAAGGCACACGATAAAGCAAATTGGCAGACGGTGATCCCAGCTCGTGATGAGGTGAAGCTTGAAGGGATTGATCTATTTGCTAATCACTTAGTTTATAAAGAACGTGAAATGGGTCAATCTCGGTTAACAGTGCGTAATTTAACCACAGCTGCTGAGCAACAACTGAGCTTTAACGACAGCAGTTATATGATCCATGCCTATGGTAATAATGAACTAGATAACCAAAGCTTACGCGTTTACTACACAAGCATGACCACACCCGCTAGTAGCTATGATATTGATTTAAATACGGGTGATAAAACCTTACTGAAACAGCAACAAGTTATTGGTGAATTTAACGCGGATAACTATGCATCAGAGCGGTTATTTATTACAGCGCGTGATGGCGTAAAAGTACCGGTTAGCCTGGTTTATCGTAAAGATAAATTTAGCAAAGATGGCACTAATCCGCTGTTGCAATATGCATACGGCTCGTACGGCGCAACTATGGATCCTAGTTTCTCAAGTGGCCGCTTAAGCTTACTCGACCGGGGTTTTGTGTTTGCCATAGCCCATATTCGTGGCTCACAAATGCTGGGTCGTCCTTGGTATGAAGATGGCAAGCTATTGAATAAAAAGAATACCTTTAATGATTTTGTTGATGTGAGTAAAAGTTTAGTTAGCCAGCAGTATGGCGCATCCGATAACATATTTGCTATGGGCGGTAGTGCTGGTGGCTTATTAATGGGTGCGGTGGCAAATCAAGCGCCAGAGCTTTATAAAGGCATGGTTGCCGCAGTGCCATTTGTTGATGTGGTGACAACTATGCTTGATGCGAGTTTACCGCTGACCACCAATGAGTATGGTGAATGGGGCAACCCAAACGACAAAGAGTATTATGACTATATGTTATCGTATTCACCATATGACCAAGTCAGCAAGAAGGCTTATCCAAATATGTTAGTAACCACAGGGCTGCATGACTCTCAGGTACAATATTTTGAACCTGCAAAATGGGTCGCAAAATTACGTGAGTTTAAAACGGATGATAATAAGTTACTGTTCAAAATCGATATGGAAGCAGGTCACGGTGGTGCATCAGGGCGTTTTAAAAGCCTTGCAGATACTGCTCTAAACTATGCCTTTATTTTAGATTTAGCCGGTATTAAAAAATAATGCTTAGCAACAAGCATTAACGTTGGGTTGATGCTTGTTTGCAGCGCCGTTGAGGCTGACATAGCAAGTTCAAATACATACTCTTCACTATTGATGATTCATAATGAGTATCAAATAGTCACATCAAGAAAACCTCACGACAATTCAATCGGCCTTATTATGCCCATCAAGCAAAGCTAAGCGAGACATCTCTTTATTTTCATACTGATTATAATCTAGACATTATGCCCTAAAACAGTCACTATAAACAAAAAACAAGGAGATGGTAATGGAAGAAAATCAACAGCTTGAACCAGTTGTGGTTGATAAAGAACAACGCACATGGGCGATGCTATGTCATTTAAGTGCATTAGCGGGATTCATCATCCCAATGGGTAGTATTATTGGTCCATTGGTTGTGTGGTTAATTAAAAAAGAAGAAATGCCATTAGTGGCGGAACATGGCCGTAAATCACTGAATTTTCAAATAACGATGCTGATAGCGTACATTATTTGTTTTATTTTAATGTTTGTAGTGATCGGTGCGATTTTGTTACCTGTAGTCGCGATTTTCTCGTTTATTATGGTGGTGATTGGCGCAATTAAAACCAATGATGGCAAATCCTTTAGCTATCCATTTAGTTTAAATTTGATAAAATAAGCCACGCTTTATTTTAATGAAACCCAGCTTCTGCTGGGTTTTTTATACGCTTTTAAAAGGTTTAGATGGCTTATTTAACGTTATTTTTTACCGCGTTTGTCTCTGCAACCTTGTTACCCAGTTCATCAGAAGTCGTACTGACGGCGATGGTCACAAAAGGCGAGTATTTACTTTGGTTGTTGTGGCTAAGTGCAACGGTGGGTAATGTGCTGGGCAGTTGTGTGAATTATTGGTTGGGTACTCAAGTGATCCGTTTTAAAGACCGCAAGTGGTTTCCCGTCTCACAGGCTAATATTGATAAAGCACAGCTTAGGTTTGAAAAATATGGCGTGTATAGCTTGTTTTTAGCTTGGGTGCCGATTATTGGCGATCCCTTGACTGTGGTGGGGGGGATTTTTAAGGTTCGCTGGTGGACTTTTTTGTGGATTGTTACCCTTGGCAAAGGTGCACGTTATTTAGTGGTGCTGGCCTTTGCCGTAGGTTTAGATAAATTGCTTTAACTTTTAGCCCAATCGAGAGTCAGTGACACTGAATCTGCAAAACGCAAGGCGTGAGGTTTATCGACCCGCGCTTTGGCGTAATTAACGCTAGAGTGGCGATGACATACTTCGAGTATCTCCGCGACCAACTTCTCAAGCAGTAAAAAGTGCCCTTGTTCAACCAGCGAAATCACTTCTTTGGTGATCACTTTATAGTTCAATGCTTGCTCTACTCGGTCGGTTTCACAGGCTTGCTCTGCGGGGTAATGAATTTCTAAATTGATCACTACATCTTGCTTTTTTTCACGCTCATCGGGGTTAAAGCCGATAAAAGTGCGCAGTCGTAAGTTAGTGACATTAATAATTGCATTGGCCATAGATTTAGCCTTTTACAAGCTGCAAAAACTCATTGCGGGTTTTTGGATCGGCTCTAAAGTTACCTAACATTACAGAGGTACGCATGCTGGAATTTTGCTTTTCAACACCGCGCATCATCATGCACATGTGTTTTGCTTCAACAATAACACCGACGCCCTTGGCACCCGTTACTTCTTCTACCGCTTTAGCTATTTGATGCGTTAACTGTTCTTGAATTTGAAAGCGGCGTGCGTACATATCGACAATACGTGCAAATTTAGATAAACCAAGTACTTTACCGTTAGGGATATAAGCAATATGACAGCGGCCAACAAAAGGCAGTAAATGGTGCTCACACATTGAGTAAAGCTCAATGTCTTGTACTAGTACCATATCGTCAGCATCAGAGGTAAATACGGCATTGTTGGTAATTTCCTCTAACGTTTGACGATAGCCTTTGGTTAGATATTCCATTGCTTTGGCGGCACGTTTTGGTGTGTCTAGTAGCCCTTCACGTTGTGGGTCTTCGCCTACGGCGGCAATGATCTCTTGGTAACTATTTTTTAATTCGTTATGCATAAATTTCTCAGTTTTAAATTAGTTATTTTAAGTGCCTGCCGCCATCAACGGGTAATGAGCGCCCTGTGATGTAATGGCTATTTAGTAACAAATCGACACTGTTAATGATTTCACGGCAACCTGGTTCGATGCCCATTAATGATTTTTTTAACGTTTTAGCACGATACGCTTCATCATCGTTTTCATTAAAAATAATCAGCGAAGGTGCAATTGCATTGACTTTTATCTGGGGCGCATACTTAGCAGCAAATGATTTAGTTAGATTATCAAGCGCTGCTTTACTGGCGGCATAGGCTAAGTGCTTAGGGCTGCCAGTATCGACAACATAATCTGTTAAATGAATGATATCAGCTGCTTGATGAGCTTGCTCGTAGTAGCATTGTAATAATTCACTGCAGGCAAGGTTGATCAAGTAAGGCGTCTTAGCATGAATGCGCATCATATTATCAAAGAGTGCCGCGCTGTCGGGGTTGTTGGCTTCACAATCCCAGCTAGAGGCGTTATGAATGATTGCTTTGAGGCTGCCAGTATGGCTTTTTAATTTATCAATAAACGCGGCGATAGCATTATCGTCAATAAAGTCTGCCGCAATACATATAGCCCCTTGCTGTGCTAAATCGTCAATTGTTTTATGGCGAGTGCGGTAGGTCACAATAATAGCTTGGCCAGCAGCAATAAAATGCTGAGCAAGGGCTAAGCCAATGCGTTGGCCTGCACCGGTAATTAAAATGGGCGATGTCATATAATGCTGTATTCTCTATGTTACGCGATTTACTTATATGGATAACTATAAACTAAATTACAGTAATGTTTCACCCATTCGCGTGGCAAAGTCATTACTGTATCATTGAGCTGTACATTACGGTTGACGATAAGAGATCGATCATGCCAATAAAACTGAGTGCAGGTTATTTCTTATTGCTGACCCGCACTCGGTTTTGTGATTGTGCAATTAATCGTAAATTGTTGGGATGGCTTGGCGTTTATGTTGAGTGCGTTGATAAATAGCAATGAGCTTTTCAATGACTTCATCACTGACGTCTTTACCTTCTAAAAAGTCATCAATTTGTTCATAGCTTAGTCCTAACGCTTCTTCATCGGTAAGACCTGGACGATCACATTCTAAATCGGCTGTTGGTGTTTTATTTACTAGTAAATCAGGTGCACCGAGTTGTTTTGCCAGAGCGCGCACTTGGCGTTTTGATAGGCCAAATAACGGAGCTAGGTCACAGGCGCCATCGCCAAATTTAGTGTAGAAACCAGTAATATTCTCGGCACTGTGATCAGTACCCACTACAAGCCCTTGGCAGAAACCGGCAATTTCATATTGCGCAACCATACGTTGGCGCGCTTTAACATTACCTTTAATAAAATCAATTTGTGCTTGTTCAGGTAGCGCTTCGCCGCCGCCAACCACCGCCGCTAATGCTTGTTCGTGCATACCGTCTGCAGCTGGCTTGATATTAACCGTTAGGCGTTTACTCGGTTGAATAAAATCAACAGCTAGTTGCGCTTCAGCTTCGTCGGCTTGAATTCCGTAGGGCAGGCGTACGGCAATGAATTGGTACTTATCTGTTTGCTGCTCGGTATTTAATTGATTAACGGCGAGTTGGCATAAACGGCCACAGGTAGATGAATCTACGCCACCACTGATCCCCAGCACCAAAGAGCGAGAATGTGCTGCCACAAGGCGGTTTTTGATAAAGTTAACGCGTCGGGTAATTTCCTGCTCAACGTCTATCTTTGCTTGAACTTTCATTTCAGCCATGATCTCGGCACGCATACTGGCTCCTAATAGTTAATATTGTCATTATTATGTTATTGCTAAAGGCTAAATTAAAGCCCTAAGTGTTGTTTTATTTTTTGTAATTCGGCTTTTAGCTCATCAATTTCTGTTAGCAGCTCATTGAGCTCAGAAGCTTTGAGTGCTGGTAATTCAGGTGGCTCTACAGCGACAGTCGTGGCACTTTGTGGATCAGCAAATAAATGGCTGTAACGACTTTCACGCTTGCCTGGTTCGCGCGGGTGTTTTACTACATGCTCAGCGTCAATCAAGGCATTTAATGCCAATTCAACTTCAGTTACATTATTAAACTCTGCGAGTCGATTACTGCGGGTTCTTAATTCACCAGGCGTTTGCGGACCACGTAATAACATCAGGCAAACAATAGCGCGTTGTTGCTCTGTTAACTGTAAATTACCAAACTCGGTGTTGCAAAAACGATGTGCAAATTTAGTTACGCGACCAGACAATCCTTCATCCTGTGTGACTAAGCGCTGAGCGAGCAATGCGTCTAGCGCTTCTTGTACTTGCGTCTCACTGAGCGTTAATACGGGCTCTCGGTTTGATTTTTGATTACACGCGTTAGTTAATGCATTGAGAGACAGCGGGTAATGCTCCGGTGTAGTGCTTTGTTTTTCAAGTAAGCAGCCAATCACGCGCTGTTCAATAGCTGTAAGTTGCATAATAAATCCTTCTGTTGTTATGCCTAAGCTTACACTTTTATTGTTTATCAAGCCATTGTTGAAGTTTCGGATTAAGCGCCTCAAAATCGAGCGGCTTGGTTAAGTAATCACTCATGCCTGCGGCTAGGCATTTGTCTCTATCACCTTGCATCGCATTCGCAGTTAAAGCAATAATCGTCACGTTTTTATAATGCGCTCCCGCATCCCCATTACGGATAGCGCGAGTTGCTTGATAGCCGTCCATTTCTGGCATTTGGCAGTCCATTAATAGTAATTTGTATGGCTGGGCAACATTGTTTTTTAGTTTTGCTATCGCTTCAAGGCCATTTTCAGCGATATCGAAGTTAATACCGGCTTGTTTAAGTAAGGCGCAGGCAACGACTTGATTGACCTTGTTGTCTTCTACAAGCAGAATTTTGTGTTGATTTGCAAGGTGCATGTTGTTTATTGCAATGTTGCTATGGGCAGGGCTATTTTGTTGTTGCTCAATAAACTTATCATTAGCCAGCGAATCAAATAAATCAGACGGAGTCAGGGGTTTAAATATCATGCAATCAACATTGATAGGCAAGCTAGTGTGCTCTTGGGAAAAGCTCATCGGTGCCATCAGGATCAGTTTTACTTGGTACTCATTTAGGTAGTTTTGAATTGCCTTTATTACTGCGTTATCAGCTTGTTTAATAAAGCTATAATCAAGCAATATAGCATCAATAGTTACTTCGCTAGCTGTTAAGTATTGAGTAATACTTGGATAGTGACTAACAATCTCAGCATGTGCGCCCCATACATGCAGTTGTTTATGAGCAATTGCGCTATTTAAAGGGCAGCTATCAATAATTACAATGTGCTTATTCTTGATTAAATGGCTTGGTAAGTCTTGCTCTTTACTCAGTAACGGTTGTACTTTAATTGAAAAAGTAAACGTACTTCCTTGCCCATAAACACTGGTAACGCTAACTTCCCCATTCATTAAATTACACAGTTGCTTAACAATCGCCAGCCCTAAGCCGGTGCCGCCATATTGGCGAGTGGTTGAAGTATCTGCTTGGGTAAAAGAATCAAATAAAGAAGCTTGCTTATCAGCTTTAATACCAATTCCAGTATCAATAATTGAACACTCTAAAAATGTACCATCAGTGGTATTTTTTAACTCGGCAATGACTATAATTTCTCCATCGTGAGTAAATTTAACAGCATTGCCAAGCAAGTTATTAATAATTTGTCGTAGCCTGTTTGGATCGCTAATAACTTTATTGACATCAATTTTAGTGGCGTCTAAAACCAGCTTAGTATTTTGTTGCTCAACCTTAAGAGCAAATGACTCGACGATTTCTCCTAGTAACTTAGGTAAATTAAAGGCAATCTCTTCAATGTTCAATTTACCCGCTTCGATTTTTGAAAAGTCTAAAATATCGTTAATAATATTAAGCAGTGATTGCGCCGATGATTGTGCTAATTGAATGTGATGCGCTTGTTGTGGATCTAACTGGGTTTGTTGCACAATATTTAGCATACCGAGTACTCCGTTCATAGGAGTGCGAATTTCGTGACTCATACTTGCTAAAAATTCACTCTTAGCAGCCACTGCTTGTTCTGCAGCTTCTTTTGCTGTTACTAGCTGTTGTTCTGTTTCGATACGCTGTTCACTTGAATACAAACTGCCAATTAAAGCCGCCACAGCGATCAAAAAACTTTCTTCGTTACGAGACCATGCGCGTGGATGAAGGCAATGTTCAGCACAGACAATACCAATTACTCCGCTCCCTGCTGGGATAGAGGCGCTTAGCATTGATTGGACTTCTAAAGGTGCTAAATAGTGCTCTGTTAGCGGCGTGGTCAGTTCGTTGCTAAGTGCATTGGGGATGCAGATCACTGCTTGATTTTCGATGGCGGAAAAGAAACCTGCCAGTTCACTTTGCTGCCAGGTATTTAGTACCGTATTATCAGGAGCCTGCTTACCGTGCTGGGCAAATAGCTGTAATTGTTCTTTCGTTTCATTGAACAGCCAAATACTGGCGCGCTTGACATTTAAGGCATCACACACCGATTGCGTGATAATATCTTTTGATTGTTTTAAATTTCCCGTCAACACTGCGCTATTAACGGTAAGAGAGGCTAGGGCTTCGTTGTGCAAGGCGGTTTTATTGCTTTCTAATTCAATGCATTTACGGGTGTTTATATCTTGCAGTGAGCCAAAAATCCGCACGCAGCGGCCATTACGCACTTCTGCTTCGCCATGCACTGATACCCACACGGGTTGGTTATGAGAATTGATTATTTCAACCTCTACTGCGTAGCTTTCACCGAATTTTATTGCTCGCTCAACAAGCTCTTTTATTGTGTCGCGGTTTGCTCCCGCTTTAAAATAAGCTAGGTTTTTTGGCCAGCTTGGCTGTTTATCTAAAGGGTATTTAAAAATCTCTTTGGTCATATCTGACCAATATACTTGCTGTGTTTCGAGGTTAAATGACCAGGCACCAATTTTTGCTAAACTACTCATAGTAACTAGCATTTTTTCATTTTGTAGCTGGCGGTTGAGCATTTTTAAGAAAACCACAAATGCTAAAACTAACAGCCCGCAAATCGTAAATATTGCTAACCGCAATGGCCAAATGGTGGTGCTTGGTGGTGCCCATCCTGTTTTTGGAGCAACAAATATCACCCATTCACCGCCTTGAAAAGTTAAGCTAAACGAAAGCGGGTCACGCTTTAAAATTTCAGAGTTTCCACGAAAATACTCCCCCTGAAGACCTAAGCCATTACGTCCTTGGATAGCAACGTGGTAGTGTTCTTCTAATTTGTAGATCCCTGCTTTTGCGTATATTTTGTCAATATCGAGTACCACAGAGAGTAATCCCCAAAAATGTTTATCAGGGGGAAGATACACAGGCACTCGGGCAACTAAGGCTTCACCACCTTGAACTAAAGTAAGAGGGCCTGCCATCACTATTTCATTGTTATCACGTGCGCGAATTGCATCGACACGCTGCGCTTTATTTTCTAAAAAATTTAGGCCAATCGCTTTTTCATTGCCAGCTAACGGGTAAGTCATCCGGATCACCATATCAGGTGCTCCACCGATATTACGTAATTCAGATGAGCTGTCGAATAGTGGTGCGGCGATTTGTGCAAAACGTTGTTGATCTAAATTAGGCTCTGCGGCAACTGCGACGGCTAAACCTCGTACTAGCTGGATATTTGACACTAATGTTGATTCTAGTTGGGTTCTATAGCTGCTCACCTCAGAAAGAATCAATAGTCGATGAGATGCTTGAGCGCGGTTATAACTAATCTGATCGACGGCTAAACTGATTAATAAAATAAACACCAGCGAACACCAAAATGTTAGTTTAAATTTATAGACCTGTTTGTGATCATGATTGTGTAACAATGGCATTTGCGACTTGTGTATTTAAGGAACGGCTGTTCAACTATAGTCAATTTATCGTGTAAATAAAAATAGTACGGATAAATAGCGCTGTTTATTTTTTATTTAAATTCCCGCGTGTTAGCTGCCAAATTAATGGGTTTATCTTAAGTATGAAAGAGCTGGATGTAGGTCGCTGTAATTTATTTACGCGGAAATTAGTGAAGAACATTATTTTTCATAAAACTATGGTTATGATAGAGCTAACTCACAGTGAAAGGACTGGTTCATGTTTAAAATAATCAAATGGTTGGTGTTAGCAATCGTTATTTTAGGGTTAGCTGCAACGGCTGTTATTTATGGCGTGCTGGCAATCAGTTTACCGGCGTTGGATGGTAAGGGGCGAAGCCATAATATAAGTCAGGCGGTGAAAATCTCTCGGGATCAACTTGGCCAAGCTGTAATTTCAGCTGACAACCGTATTGATGCGGCTTATGGTTTAGGTTTTGCGCATGGTCAAGATCGGTTCTTTCAAATGGATTTATTGCGTCGCAATGCGGCAGGGGAACTGAGTGAATTATTTGGTAAAGCAGCAATCGGGTTAGATAAGAAAATGCGCTTTCATCAATTAAGAAAACGCAGTGCGGCCATTGTTGAGCAATTATCTCAGGCTGATCAAGCATTATTAAAAAGTTACACCGCAGGTGTTAATGAAGGTTTAGCTCAGGTCGGCTTTACTAGTTTTGAATACTTATTAACGGGTGCGCAGCAAAAACCTTGGCGTAGTGAAGACAGTTTGTTGGTAATTTACAGTATGTATTTAGACTTGCAAACAGCGACTTTTGAACGAGATCAAGCATTGATCCAAATTGCTGATATCTACGGTGCTGAAATGGTCAGCTTTTTAACGCAACCCAGCCAATATCAAGCCGCGTTAGATGGCAGCACTCTTCCCCCTTATACATTAGGTATTCCTGAGTTTCCTAAACAAACCTTGCAAGCGATATTGAATATCGATGCAAACCAAGAGCGTGGAAGTAATAACTGGGCAGTGACCGGGCAGTTAACGACCACCGGTGCAGGAATGCTGTCGGATGATATGCACTTGTCTATGGCGGTGCCGGTTATTTGGTATCGTGCGCAACTAAACTATCTGACGTCTGGCAAACCAAGCCAAGTCACCGGTGTTTCTTTGCCTGGCGCACCCGCCATTGTGGTAGGGACTAACAATAAAATTGCCTGGGGATTTACCAATGGTTACTTGGATACCGCTGATTGGATCGCATTAACTGAAAATGATAAAACGTGGCAAGAAGTAGAACATATAACGTTACCCGATGGGTCATTTGAACAATACCAACTCACACAGAGTGAATTCGGGCCCGTAAGAGAAATTAATGGTCAGCCTTACGCGCTTAGTTGGGTAGGGCATCAGCCTTACGCTGTTGATATGGACTTATTGAAATTAGAACACGCAACCACAGTAGATGATGCACTGAGTCTTGCCGCTGATGTAGGTATCCCGGTACAAAACTTAATGGTGGTAGACAGCCAAGGCAATGCTGCTTGGAAAAATATGGGGGCGATCCCCGGACGAATTCAACCGAGTGAGTTGGCGGTGCCTGCCAGTGATTACTCAACGAATTGGCAGCAAAATGAACAACAAAGACCTGCGCTTAAAAACCCTATTGATGGTCGTTTATGGACAGGAAACTCCCGGGTTGTGTCGGCTGAGGATGATCTGCGTTTTGGTAATGGTGGTTATGCGTTAGGGGCTCGCTCGAGCCAGATTCGTGACCGATTGTATGAAAAAAAACAGTTTAATGAAGCTGATTTTAACCAGTTACAGCATGATAATCAGGCGCGTTTCTTACAGCCGTGGCATAGCCTATTACTGAAACAGCTGCATAAAAATAGTACTGCGAATCAGCAATACATAACGGAGCTCGAAAACTGGCAAGCGTGTGCTTGTGCAACCTCTGTAGGCTATACACTGGTTAGGCGTTATCGTGATGAAGTGATCAATAGTGTGTTTTCAGCTATGCAGGCAACATTGCATACTCATGATGGCTCATTAAAGTATGTAAAACGAGATTTAGAACCGGCAATATGGCAGCTGATTGAGCAGCAACCAAGTAGCTGGCTAAACCCACAATTTACCGACTGGGATGCGCAGCTAAGTGACTCATTTAGCCAAGTTATAAGCAAGTTAACTGCAGAGTTTGGTAGTAACTTACATGCTTGGCAGTGGGGAAAAGTCAATGAATTGGTGATTGAACACCCATTTGCCCAGCAAATTCCGCAATTAAGTAAATTCTTGAATATGCCGACTGCCGCAGGTTTTGGTGATAGCTATATGCCCGCGGTACAGGGGCGCAGTTTTGGGGCATCGCAGCGTTTTATTGCCCAGCCGGGATATCTAGAAAACGCCATAATGGCTATTCCAGGGGGGCAATCAGGACATCCCCTGTCACCTTTTTATCGCGCAGGATTTGATGATTACATAGCGGCCAAAGCAACGCCATTACTGCCGCAAACATTAATTCATGAAATTACGATAGTGCCATTAGCTCCACTTTAGCTTATTTATGAAACCTCGCTCAGGGCTGGCTTATCTTTTAAGGCAGTCTTGAGTGGTCTTTAAGTTGTGCAATAAATATTCATTGAGTAAAACGAAACTACGTTAGTGAAAAATTAATGTCTATTCCACTTACTTCAACCCTGTTGTTGGTGCTATCTTAAAAACTAAATAACCTGTGCTAAGCAAGCGTTCAGAGCTAATTAGGTATTGTGCCTGTTGGTTAATCGAATAAATGTCCTACGCCTAAAGGAGTTGTGTATGTCGGCAGAAAAAACCCATCTTGAGATATGTAATTTAACAAAAGAGCAGTATCCACAAATAAAGACCTTAATGGATCAAGCTTATCCAGATTTAGGTGGGGCGTGGCCTAGCCATACCATTTTCCGATTGATTGACCAGTTCCCTGAAGGACAGTTGGGGATGGTTGACGATGGTGTGCTTGTGGGCATTGCCTTGAGTGTGCAAGTGGATTACACGCGTTTTTCAAATCCACACACCTATGAGGATATTGTGGATGGTCATGATCGGGTATTTAGTGACCCAGATGGTGATGCCTTATATGGCTTAGATGTGGTTATTTCGTCTACACATCGTGGTATGCGTCTAGGGCGCAGGCTTTATGATGCGCGTAAAGAGTTGTGTCGTCAGTATAACCTGCGGGCTATTTTGGCTGGTGGTCGTATTCCGCGTTATTACAATCACAGCAATGATATGAGCCCAACAGAATATATTGCTAAAGTTGATCATAAAGAGCTGTATGATCCGATTTTAAGTTTTCAATTATCGAATGATTTTCAGGTGAAGCGTTTACTTAAAAAATACTTACCTGAAGATCAAAATTCAGTTGGTTATGCCACGTTACTGGAGTGGAATAACATTATGTTTGAACCGACTGATACCGTACTTGAATCAACAAAGTCGATAGTACGGGTGGGGGCTGTGCAGTGGCAAATGCGTAGTGTCGAGTCAGTTGAAGAAATGCTCACTCAGGTTGAATACTTTGTAGATACGGTGTCTGATTACAAAAGTGATTTTATTCTCTTCCCTGAATTTTTTAATGCGCCACTGATGGGGCTGACAGAGCAAAGAAATCAAACCGAGGCTATTCGTTATTTAGCAGAATACACAGAGACTTTCCGTGATGCGATGTCGCGCATGGCGATTGAATATAACGCAAATATTATTACCGGCTCAATGCCCTTGGCCGAAGGCGATAAAATTTATAATGTCAGTTATTTATGTCACCGTAGCGGTAAAATTGATGAACAACGTAAAATTCATATCACCCCGCACGAACAAAATGACTGGGTGATCCAAGGCGGTGATAAAATAGCGGTATTTGATACAGATGCCGGACGTGTTGGTATTCAAATTTGCTACGATGTGGAATTCCCTGAACTGTCGCGTATTTTAGCGCAACAAGGGTTAGATATTTTGTTTGTACCATTTTGGACTGACACTAAAAACAGTTATTTACGTGTACGCCACTGTGCGCAAGCACGAGCCATTGAAAATGAATGCTATGTGGTTATTGCCGGCTCGGTAGGTAACTTACCTGAAGTTGAAAGCTTAGATGTACAATATTCGCAATCTGCCGTATTAACGCCATCTGATTTTTCGTTTCCACATGATGCAACATTAAACGAAGCAACCCCTAATACTGAAATGCTGCTATTTAGTGATTTGGATATGGACAAATTAAAAGTGCTACACAGTGAAGGTACAGTGCGTAATTTAAAAGACCGTCGTAAAGACTTATATGACGTAATATTGAAAAAGAGAGAAAATTAATGGCGTGGATTTATTTAATTATTGCCGGTTTATTGGAGATTGGTTGGCCGGTGGGGTTAAAAATGTCACAGGATGGAGAAAACCGCTGGTTGGGTATCGGTATAGCCGTGGCGTTTATGGTCGCAAGTGGCTTTATGCTATGGCTAGCGCAACGTGATATTTCGATGGGTACTTCTTATGCGGTATGGACTGGTATTGGTGCTGCGGGAACATTTCTTGTTGGTATTTTATTTTATAACGATGCGGCGACATTTGGCCGTATTGCCGGTGTATTAATGATTATAAGTGGTGTGATCACTTTAAAAATCAGTCACTAACTGCGTAATTTAAAAATTATAAAGCGGCCCCATGGTGGGCCGCTTTTTTTACGCTGAAGGTAACATCACTAACACCGCTGCAATGGCAATTAATAACAGCCCTGCACTGTCTTGGCGTTTTAATGGTTGCTTGAGCCATAGCAAGGAGATCAAAATAGTAAAAAACACTTCCACCTGCCCTAAGGTTTTAACATAGGCGACATGCTGTAAACTCATCGCACTAAACCAGCCAATCGAGCCAATGCAACTAAAGAAACTAACGGCGCTGGTGGTTTTTTTATGAGCCCACATTGCGCGAAATGTAGGGCGTTCCCGTACAGCAATATAGCCACAAAGCATGATAGTTTGTAGGCTAATAATAAGCAGCAAAACCCAGGCGGCAGAATAAGGAAACGCAAGTCCTGAGCTCAAGCTTGCTTCTCTGATCCATGATGAAGAAAGCGCGAATGCAGTGCCGCAAGCTAAACCTAACAAGGCGGTTTTGAGGCTAAAGTGCTTAATATTAGTAATGCCACTTAATAGCAATACTGCAATTGATCCAATAAACACGCCAAGCCAGCCGAGTAAAGATAGAGTCGCGCCAAAAAATAACACCCCCAAAATAGCGGCAACGAGGGCTTCACTTTTTGCAAGACCCGCACCCACTGCAAAGTTATTCATTTTAAATAATTGCACCATCAGCCCTGTGGCAATAATTTGCACTATACTTGCGCCGACAATGTAACCTATAAAACGAAGATTGAAAGAGGGCAATGGCGCATCTTGGTAGCTATATAAGGCGATTAAATAAGCCAATGCAAGCGGGCTTGCCAGTATAAAGCGCGCTAAAGTAACCCCTGCAACGCTTACGTGTGCACTAAGCTTACTTTGTAAAGCGTTGCGCCATGACTGCATAAAAGCGGCTAAAATAGTTAAAAAGATCCAAGTCATAATGAAAAAACAGCAAGTAAGAGAGGCGGATACGTTACCAGTGCAAGGGCTTTAAAGCGAACTAAGAATAGCTAAAATGAAAATAATTCAGCTGCGACAATATGTCACAGTTCCAAAACGCTGCTACTGAGCTATAGTTACAGTGATGTTATTGTTAGCCGCCATTGTTTAGTAAGCAACGGCGGCTTTTTTATGTTAGTTTCTATTACTTCAATTAAAACTAACAAGACCTAAATTTAGGATAGGAATTACAATGACAACCTTACTAATTTGCGCACTATTAGCGGTACTAATGCCCTATCTAGCTAAAGCGCCAGTAGCATTGGCGATGAATAAACTCGACGGCTATGACAACAAACATCCACGTGATCAGCAGTCTAAGCTTACTGGCTTTGGTGCAAGAGCTTTGGCAGCGCATCAAAACTGTTTTGAAGCACTGGCAGTATTTGCCGTAGCGTTAGCGGTTGTTTTAGGTACTAACAACGTTCATCAAGTCACTGAGTTGTTGGCTATTACTCATATTGTGGCTCGTGTTTTATACTGTGTTTTTTATTATTTAAATTTAGATATACTGCGCTCGTTGCTTTGGTTTATTGGTTTAGGTGCTGCAGTCGCTATGATCGTTGTGTGTATTTAAAAACAGCTAAAACGCCAAAGCAAGCGGCTTAAACAAGGCGCTTGCTTTAGGGTCTTTGCGTTTTACTACCTATTTAGGCACAACAGTCTATTTAGCCGCAACGGTTATTTTTTCGATCAGATCTTCTGATGTGTAATGCTTATCTATGGCAAAGTCTAGCTGCACCAGCACATCTTTAAAGCCAGAATCCGAAGGCTTATATTGCCACTGCTTTAACGCTTTTTTCGCTTCCCTATTGAATACTCCCTCAGGCTTGGCATTAACTACTGAGATATTGGCCGTATTGCCTGCTGGATTAATATCGTACTTTAAAACCACTGAACCACTTATACCTTGCTCTGCTGCTTGTATTGGGTATAAAGGCTCAATTCGCATAGTCGGTGAAATTGATTGCTTCGCGGTTTTTGCTTCTGGTTGTTTAGCAATAGCCACGCTGCTTAACATGCCTGCGGCAAAAATAAGCAGTGCCCCTTTGGCAATTGTTGAGCTGTTGCCGTTATGTTTGATTTGATTGAGTCGTTGTAACATAGTGTTTTTATCTCCATAGTGTGAATAAGCCATCAAGCCTGCGCGGGTATTAGCGGCGCAATTAATGAGGGCTTTGCTGTATAAAATCCGTTGTTGAGTGGTTTTATTCAAGAGTACTTTTTCATCACATGACAACTCTTGTAAACGTCTGAAACTCAGATAGCCGAGCCATGCCAGTGGGTTGAACCAAAATACCAACGTAGTCATAAGTAACAACATATTGAGTAAGTTATCGGCGCGCTTTATATGTACTTGTTCATGTTCAATGATGAGTTTTAACGAAGCGCTATCGGTTTTCTGCAGATAGCCCGTTGGCAGCACTAACTGAGTACGTAATAAACCAATCACCATCGGTGTACTGATAGCATCACTTTGTAGTAACTGAATATCTGGATTATCCTTAGCAAATAGCTCATCGTTAAGAGCAGTCAAACGCAGTTGTTTGATAAAGCGTTGATGTGACAACATGGCGATAAAAGCTAATAAACACAATACAAGGCCATATAGCAGCGCCCAATTAATACTGAAATCAGGCAGCAAGGCTTGATTTGGGGTGATCAGCATAGTGCTTATTGCGGCATTTTGGAGTGGTTTTAAGTGCGCTGGTAAATTAGCGAGTAGCAGCGTAACGGGAATTAACAGCCACAGCTTATAGACAAAGTTTGCACTGAGCCATTTTAATGCATAGCGCTCTAAAAGAAGCAGGCTAATTATTAGGATGCTGAGCAGGCACTGTTGCTCAATAAGCCAGTTAAAAGTTATTTCTAGCATCTTGAATCCTTACTTTTGCTGCTTTTCCCAGTCATCAATGACTTTTTTAAGCTCGTTGATGTCTTGTTGAGAAAGTTGCTCTGATTTCGCAAAACCACTTACTAAAGGTGCAATGCGGCCACTAAAAAATCGTTCAATAAAGTTTTGGCTTTCTTTGAGGGTGTATTCAGCACGTTCCATACAGGGGGTATAAATATATTGGCGGCCATCTTTTTCAAAGCTCAGAGCGCCTTTTTTAACAAGACGACCGAGTAAGGTTTTAATGGTTTTTTCGTGCCACTGCTTTTCATCGCTTAAACGTTCAATGATCTGGCTTGCTGTAGCTGGGTAGCTAAGCCAAAGTGCATCAAGTACTTCAAACTCTGCTTTGGATAATTCAATCATCAATATAGCCTACAAATGTAATCTTTAAATTAAGATTACACCTGTAATCATTTTTTGCAACTAATTTGTGCAAAAATTAATTAATTTTTTAAAATATCGAATTTATTGATTTTAAGGTGATTGTTTTCGGCTAAATCGAGTGTTGCTAAATTAAGATCGCTAATTTGCTCTCGATAGAGGTCTATAACTTTATAGCCGCAGTAATGCGCCATTTTCCGGATTTGGCGATTAAGGCCTTGCTTTAAAATAATACTGAACTGGCATTGAGCTATTTTTTCCACCGTACAAGGTAAGGTGATTTGTTTATTTACAGGAACACCTTGGGCCATTTTTTGACAAAAGTCGTCATCCAAAGGTTTATCAACGGTGACCAAATAGCGTTTTGGTTGGTGAAAGTCAGGGTGGATCAGCTGGTTACAAAACTCCCCATCGTTAGTCAGTATTAGCAGGCCTCGAGAATCTTTATCTAGTCTGCCAATTGGATAAACTCGGGTCGCTGTTGGTAGATGATGAATTAAGCTGCTTGGATCATGTTGATTAAGCTTGCAATCGATCCCCACAGGTTTGTGGTAGGCATAATAAACCAGTGCGGCTTTACCTTGAATGCGCTTGCCATTGACACGAATATCGTCGCTATCATCAACGTGATCAATATGGTTTGCAGGGCGAGAATTTACGCTTACTAGCGCGTCATCAATTAAACGTGAGGCTTGTTTACGAGAGCAGACGCCTGCATGGGCAAGGTATTTAGCTAGGCGGGTTTTCTCGCTCATTAATTAATTCACTACGATTTAAATTGATCAAAGTATATCAAAACTGCGTACAGATAACTTAATCTACTGTTAAAAGGGTTACCCGATGGCGATTAAATTATCAGAACTTAAAAATCACCAGCCTTTGCAAAAAGTCATTGTACATTCACTGGAAATGGCGCTGTATCAAGTTTCTGTGATGATTAATAACGTTGAATACTATGTTACGGACGACAAGGGCGATTTTATTCGCGGGTTAAGCCCACTGCATATTCAAAAACGCTTTGAGCACCTCAGTTATATGCAAATGCTACTGCGACATACTAGTGCCTATGACGAAATGTGTGGCCAGAGCGAGAAAATAACCAGTAATATGTTAGAAGTCCCTTATGGGAAAAATAATTTATACTAAGGTTTTGATTAATGACTAGGTGCTTATGTACACACTGATTGATGATGCCAGTGAGGAATTTTTAATACAACTGAAAGGCCGGGTTGTTGCCTTTAATCAAACACATTTTGATACGCAAAGAATTCCTTTAGGATTTAAGTTAGTTGACGAAAATCAACAGGTAATGGCAGGGATAACAGGCCAAGTATTTGGCAATTGGTTAATGATAAGTTGGTTGTGGTGCGCTGATATCGCACGGGGTCATGGCTTAGCAACTCAGCTATTGCACACAATTGAAGAACATGCGCAACAGCTTGGCGCTAAGTGGGCCCAGTTAGACACCTTAGATTTTCAAGCAAAACCGTTTTATGAAAAAAACGGCTATACAGTCAAATACCAATTAGATAATTACCCGCTTTCAGGCTCTCGCTACTTTATGGAAAAGCGACTTTAGGCATGAAATTAGCGAATAATACGGATTTTATCTTTTTTCCATTTTAGTAGTACATGGCTACGAAACCACACTGGTTGTAGTTTGTTATAAGCTTGTTCTTTAATATCTAAAAAACCGTTGGGGGTTACTTCAGCGAAAGGGGTAAGCTGGTTAGAGTTATCGAAAAAATAAGCCCTATGACAAAGCTTAGTCATATCATATAACTGCTCTAGACTGCGTTGATAGCGGCTTAGAATTTTGTCGGGAGGGACAGGGTGGCCTCCTGATATAACGCGTTCATCAACACGGCCTAAATTAATTTCAGGATCATTTATGCATACGTAGTAAAGATAACTCTGAAATCCCAACTCGTTTGCTTGGGCTATATAATCAAGATGGCTGTGGTGGCTCATGACAGATTCATAGCTGTGCGAGATTTTCTTTTCTAACCAGCTTTGTCGTAAATCTTTTGATATTAATTGAGCTTGTTGTGACCTTTTAATTGGGTCATCAATTAACAGTGACTTCTCAATTTCATCGGGGTTGGTGTATTGACCTAAAGGTACATCGTATTTTTGTCTTAACTCATCCGTGAGTGTCGTTTTTCCTGAGCCATTAGGTCCTGCAATTAGTTTTAGCCTTGGCATAAATCATCAGCTAAAGAAGGGAAGTTATTGATAGCTGTTAGGGACTTTACCTTGGTCTCTTGACCATCAGGTGAGACTTTAACTATGTACCCATTTTTTGAAATAGTAATCGTCGCTTGATTCATTTTGGCCCTCAATCTTGCGTGCACTGTCGCTGACTTCGCAATAGCACTGAGAGTTTTTAAATCTATAAGAGGGTCTTTACGTGATACTTGTGATATACGCTTTATTGCATTGGTGGTGTCTGTCATATAAACCCCTTCATTGATGTTATTTAAAATTCACATTTTGAATTATATACGCTATTTTTCGGTTTCGCTGCCAATAGATGTAATAAGTACGTTTTCTTGCTCAAAAGTCAGCCCTAAGAATGGCGTCGCTTCTGGTGCCAACATAAAAGTACGAATGTTCATATGATCGTGGCCGTCAGGGTTACCTAATACATCCTCGCGGTAAAATGCGCCAAAGCAATCTAAGGTATTTTGTTTACTCAGTTGATTGAGCTTTGCAAACGCAAAGATTTTGCACGAACCATTATTTTCACCAGCAGCACTTTTTAAACCGTGGTTATTAAAAGCGCTCGGTGTAAAGCTATAATTCGCTTCGATCACTGCCATACTGTCACTAAATTCAAGCTGTTGTGGTTGTTCAGCTAAGCGGCTTAAAAAATCGTTGAGTGTCATGGTTGTCCTTAATATAGGTTATTGTTTTTCTAGTTCAAGCTGATTGTCGAGCTGATTAATATTAAATTTAAAGTGTTGTAAAAAGTTCATTCCTAATAGGCCATAGCCACTATGATTGTTGATCACCAAAATGTCA
Organism: Pseudoalteromonas sp.; assembly: GCF_036960685.1. Classification (GTDB taxonomy): domain Bacteria; phylum Pseudomonadota; class Gammaproteobacteria; order Enterobacterales; family Alteromonadaceae; genus Pseudoalteromonas. The sequence goes on from NZ_JBALXK010000005.1 coordinate 133,380, forward strand.
AAGTCGTGCAAAATTTGTTGGCCAATTTTAATAGTATCAACTCGGTAGTGCTCTGCGTTTACTTGGCCATTTGCCGTATTTACGCTCATATTGTTGATATATTTTGGTTGTGGGTACAGAGATTCTAGCAGTTGCTTTGGTAGCACCGTAAAGCTTGCGCCAGTATCTATCATCAGTTGCGTATTTACATCGTTATTAATAGTAATATCAATAAGATAATGTGCCCCTCGTTTTTCTAAGGGAATTTTATCAAGGCCGTTAATGGCATTGTTAATTTGTGTCTGTAGTGCTGCTGTTTGGCTTTGCAGGGGATGCTCTATGGGTAAACGGTCTAAGCTTGACTGCGCACTGGCCAGATCATTGAGCTGATAATAAGCATGCGCAAGGGCGAATAGAAAACGTGGATTTTCATTATCATAATCAAGCCATGCCAGAGTTTGCTCAGTAATAGTTTGCCATGCTCGGCGTTCATGCAGCGCTTTTAGTTGCGCAATAGTGAGTTGCGTTAAGCGCATATTGATGGCGACTAGCTGGCTTTCATTGGCAAGGGGTTTAATTGCTAACAATGCCACTATCGCTTGGTTGGGCTGCTGGTTTTTTACTAAGCGCTCGGCATCAAGTTGTAACATGTTGACGTTGTATGGATGGCTGGTTAAAAACGCATGCAAAAAACGCTCAGCGGTTGTTAGTTGATTATCGTTAAGCCAATCTTCAACGCTATTTAGCCATTGAAAATACAGCTGCTCAGCTTGTAGTGGCTGTGCAGCTTGCAGTTGTTGATAACTAGCAACGGCGGCACTAAATTGTTGTTGGTTAAAATACTGTATCGCTTGTTGGTAGTGAGGGCTATGTAAATTAGCCAGCGGTTGCTTTAATTGAGGCTGTGAAGCAACTTCTATATTGGGCTTTACTAATTCTGTTGGCCATAATAAATAGCCATTTAGTACAATAGATACCGTAAGCACTATAACGAGTATGCCTGTGGAGAATGTCCTTTTCATGTTAAACCTCAGCTACTTTAAAAAATACTTTAGTGCTTGAATATCTTTAATTTCAACGTCGGCTAGCCCCTTATAAGCATAGTTTGCAGCTTGATTATTTAACCACAAAGATTGGCAGCCAGCGTTGTGCGCGCCGTGTACGTCAGTATCTAGACTATCACCAATATGTAAAATATGCTGTGGCTTTACGTTTAAATGGCTGCATGCTTGCTCAAACATGGTCGCGTGGGGTTTTGCTTTGCCATGAATGCCTGCTTGTAGCACCAGCTCAAACACACCATTTAAGTTAAACCGTTCTATTTCAACATTACCATTGGTTATAGCAATTAAACGGTAATGCTTACTTAGTTGTGCAAGTAATTCGAGAACGTCATTACCGACTGTGATCTGGCTGCGTGCATCGGCAAATGCTTGGTACGCATTATTGGCATGTTGTTCAAGCTCAGCGCCTTGATAGCCTAACTTGGCAAGTGCGACGCGAAGGGTGCTTTTCCGCCATTGTGTGACGTTATCGACAAGCACAGGGTCATCAATTGCAGCTTGTTCTCGGCATTGCTGCCAATAGTCTTTGCCTTGTGCCTGCCAGTTGGGGAGTGTGTTTAGGTAGTCAAATTGCGCTTGTACAGCCGCTTTGATGATTGGATGGTTGTTATATAAAGTGTCATCTAAATCAAAACTGAGTACAGAAAAAGGGGTAATGGCACGGTTAAAGCGGATCATATCAGCTCCTTGTTCGTTGGTATTTTAGCGTTTTTTAGCGCGAGGGTGAGTGTTGTCGTACACTTTTGCTAAATGTTGAAAATCTAAATGCGTGTACACTTGTGTTGCTGATAAGCTGCTATGTCCTAGTAACTCTTGTACAGCTCGTAAGTCGCCTGATGATTCTAGAATATGTGAGGCGAATGAATGGCGCAATTTATGCGGATGTACTTGGCTGCTAATACCTTGTTTTATACCCCATTCTTGCATGCGCAGGCGTACATGGCGGGCTGAGATCCTGCATTTTTTACTGCTGACAAAGATGGCCACTTCATCTGGGTGGGCAAATTGTGGGCGAAGTTTTAGCCACTTATTTAATGATTCGAGTGCTTTGCCGCCGACAGGTAACAACCGCTCTTTATTACCTTTACCTCTGACTAAAATCTCAGCTGAACTACGGTTAATATCTTGCAAGTTAGCGCCTACTAGCTCGCTGATCCTCAAACCAGAAGAGTACATTAATTCCATTATCGCTTGGTCACGTATTGCCAGCGGATCGTCGTCGTGAATATCAAGTAACCGAGCCATCTGATCGACATCGAGATTTTTCGGTAATGGCTTGGCAAATTTAGGCCCCTTGATTGCGTCTGCTGGATTATGGTAATGAGCTTGTTGGCTAGTATTTTTAGTTTTTAAAAATTTATACAAGCTGCGAATACAGCTAAGTTTTAAGCTAATTGTGCGCCCGCTTAATTGTTTGCTGCGCAGTTGCATACTGTAACGACGAATATGCTCGCCTTGCACATTTGACCAATCATTGCAAAGTTTGCTGAAATACAAAGCGGCAAAGCCAAGCTGGCTGGTGTATTGAATTATTGTGTGTGGAGAGTATTGTTTCTCAAATTTTAGGTAGTCGCTAAATTGTTGAATAGGCGTACGCCATGCATCGCTCAGCTGTTCGCAAAGTTCATCTATATCAGGCGGGAGCTGTTCGCTCATGCAAGTTCCTGTTCCAGCTCCAGCAATCTAAGTTGTAATGAGCGTACAAATTCAAGCACAAACAAACTGTCTTTTGCTGGTTCGAAGTGGTTAGGATCTTTACTACCAAACGCCAAAATAGCGATTGGGTGTTGACTGTTACCAATTAAATAGAGGGCGGTTGACTGGATCTCAACGTTAAACAGTAAGTCGCGCTCTTGCTGATTCACGCGACCTAGATAAACGCCGTCAGGTTGTAAACGATGAGCAATTAGCTTATCAAATTGACTTTCATACCTTAGCAAGTGACATTCGCTAATGGCAGGATTAGTGCAAATAATATTACGCAGGTTAATTGCTAAAGTTTTAAAGTCGTAGTTAGTCCACAGTTGGCGATGACATTCGCTAAACAGGCTATAAATGAGCTCATTTTCTTTGGCATGTGCAATTAAGGTGGCAATTTTACTCTTAAGCATCGTATTGTGCTCTCGTAATTGCCGTTGCTGAATATGTACTAATGAAGTCGCACCTTGTGCATGTTGCTGGAGCTCTAGTTGCGCCAAAAGGTCGTTATTTTGCTGCAAAAAACTAGGGTTTTCACGTAAAAAATCAGCAACTTGTTCAGGTGTAATATGACTCATAAAGCAACTTGTCCATCAAATACATGTTCAGCAGGGCCTGTCATCCTTACCGGGTGGCCTTCACCTTGCCAACGAATTTGCAAACTACCGCCAGGCAAATCGACCTGTACCGTGGTAGAGAGCTTACTTTGAATTTGGCCTATCACCATAGCGGCACAAGCGCCGGTACCGCAAGCCAGCGTTTCGTTAACGCCGCGCTCCCATACCCGCAGTTTAATATGCTCAGGGTTGATCACTTGCATAAAACCTACGTTAACCCGCTGTGGAAAACGTTCGTGGTTCTCAAGCAACGGGCCTAAAGTCGTTACATCTGCGGTGTTTATATCGTCAACTTCAAGTACACAATGCGGATTACCCATAGAGACTGCACCACTAAATACGGTATGTTCATCAGCACGAATAATATAAGTGAGTTCACGCTTAGTGGCTTTGAGCGGAATTTTGCTTGGTTCGAAATTTGGATGGCCCATATTTACTGTAACTTGGCCATCTTTTTCGATATACAACGTGAGGTTGCCTGATTTAGTCGATACAGTGACTTTATGCTTGTTGGTAAGGCCTTTCATCCGCACAAAACGAGCAAAGCAGCGAGCACCATTGCCACATTGTTCTACTTCGTTACCGTCGGCATTGAAAATACGATAATGGAAATCGAGATCGGGAGAGTAAGGCGCTTCAACCATCAATAGCTGGTCAAAGCCGATGCCGAAGTGGCGATCTGCCAGTTTTTTTATTTGGTCTCGTGACAAGAAAACGTTTTGTGTAATGTTATCAATCACAACAAAATCGTTGCCTAGGCCGTGCATTTTGGAAAAATTAACTAACATAGCGCTCTAATTCGGGTTGCTCTGCGCTAATCATGCCACAGAGCAGCCTCGTTACAAAAAGTTTATGGTAAAATTTTCTCACCTTGCCATAGACTTTCAAGAGTTTCACGAGCGCGGATCAAATGACTTTGCTCGCCATCAACCATAATCTCTGCCACACGAGGGCGCGAATTATAATTAGAGCTCATAGTAAAGCCGTATGCACCAGCACTGCGCTGCGCAAGTAAATCACCTTGTTGCAATGCCAACATGCGATCTTTACCTAAAAAGTCACCTGTTTCACACACAGGGCCAACAATGTCAAAGTTACAGGTTGGTGTGTCGTCATTACGCGGTGTTACCGGCACAATATTTTGCCATGCTTGGTATAAAGCTGGGCGCAACATATCGTTCATACCTGCATCAACAATTGCAAAATACTTATCTTGGTTTTGTTTAATAAACTCAACTTTAGTTACTAAAATTCCCGCATTGGCGGCAATGGCACGGCCTGGTTCAAAAATCAGCTCTAGGTGTTGGTAGTTGGTTAAGCGCTCGGTGATATGTGCCACATATTCACTCGGGTGTGGTGGGGTTTCACCGTTGTATGGTACGCCTAAACCGCCGCCAATATCTAAGTGGCTGAGTTCAATACCGTTGGCTTTTAAATCGTCAATTAGAGCCAGTACTTTGTCTAGCGCTTCGAGAAATGGTTTGATCTCTGTTAGCTGCGAGCCTATGTGGCAATCAACACCAGTGATTTTTAAACCAGGTAAAGACGCAGCATATTGATAAACGCTAACAGCGGTCAAAATATCAATACCAAATTTATTCTCTTTTAAACCTGTAGAAATATATGGATGAGTTTTAGCGTCGATATCTGGATTAACACGAATCGAAATAGGTGCGACCAAGTTAAGTTCGCTGGCAACCTGAGAAATGCGGTCTAGTTCAGATACAGACTCAACGTTAAAGCATTTAATACCCAGCTTTAGTGCATAGGCAATTTCGTCAGCTGTTTTAGCAACCCCTGAAAACACCACTTTTTTAGCATCACCACCGGCTGCAATGACGCGTGCAAGTTCCCCTTTGGAAACAATATCAAACCCTGATCCTAAACGAGCTAACACGTTTAACACCGCGATGTTTGAATTAGCTTTAACTGCATAACAGACTAAGTTTTTGTGATTGCTAGCAGCCTCGGCAAAGGCAAGGTAATGGCGCTCAAAGGTTTTACGTGAATAGATATAACACGGGGTGCCATATTGTGCTGCAAGCTCATTGACAGCGATGTCTTCAGCGTGCAGTTGATTTTTTTTATAGTCAAAAAAGTCCATTAGTGGTCCTGTTTCGATTCGGTTGTTGATGATGGTGTTTTGGTAGCGGGTGGCGCTACTTGTTCTTTTTGATTTGGTTCGACTTTATCGTCTGGTAAATACAATGGCCCGCTTTGTCCGCAACCAGCTAAAGCGATAAGAAGTACACTGAGTGGGGAAAGTCGTTTTAATTGTTTAAGATGCATCTCTTTCATTAGATTAATCGCGTTGCTGGCTTTATAATCGCAGATTAACAGAATATCTAAAAAATGCAGCTATTCGCGGATGAATTTATTCCTGTTACACTGTCTGCATGCAATTCGTACCGAATACCTGGCTAAATGCCCGTAAAAGGAAACAATTATGACTGATCATGAATACCACCAATTAGCCGAAGCACTTATGTTCACTATTGAAGAACAAGTGGATGACTGTGAAGCCGACTTAGACTATGAATCTGCCGAAGGTATTTTGGAAATTATTTTTGCGGATCGCAGTAAAATTGTCATTAATAAGCAAGCGCCTTTACATCAAGTATGGGTTGCGACTAAGTTTAATGGTCATCACTTTGAATTACGTGGTGATCAGTGGATTGATAACCGCTCAGGCGCTGAGTTTTGGCAATTTATGAATGAAGCAGCAACGCGTCAAGCAGGTCAAACTGTGCAGTGGCAATCAGAGTTATGAGTTTAGCGTTTGTAGAGTACCCAGCTAAGGGTGAACATAAAGCGACGATTATCTGGTTACATGGTTTAGGTGATTCAGGCGATGGTTTTTTACCTGTTGCCTCACAACTTGCGTTACCTGATGAGCTAGGTTTGCGGTTTGTGTTTCCTCATGCGCCAGTGCAACCGGTCACCATTAATGGTGGTATGGCAATGCGTTCTTGGTATGATATTAAATCAATGGATTTAGACAAACGGGCTGATGAAACTGGAGTTCGTGAATCAGCAGCTAAAGTTGAGCAGCTAATTAACCAAGAGCTTAATAATGGTATTGCTGCGGATAAAATTATTTTGGCGGGTTTTTCACAAGGTGGCGTTATTACGCTGCATTTAGCACCGCGCTTACAGCAGAAGCTGGCTGGTGTAATGGCGCTGTCGACATACATGTGCGTGCCTGAGAAATTAACCGCAGAAGCAAAACACACAGATTTAAATGTATTTATGGCTCATGGTAGTCAAGATCCAGTTGTTCCTTGTGAGGCTGGTCGTCATGCGTTTGATGTATTAACAGCGCATAACATGGAGGTAAGTTGGCAAGATTACCCAATGGGCCACCAGGTCTGTGGGGAAGAACTTTTGGCGATCCGTCATTGGTTGATTGCTCGCTTAAGTTAATAGTGTTGAGTAGCCGAGGCTAAAATGAAACAAAAAATAGTGATCACAGCAAATATGAGTCGTGCGGCAGCACCTATCGCCCCTGAAGTAACCTATCAATGGCACTGGAAGCGCATTGTGACAGTTATGTTATTAGTGGTATTTGCGTTAGTTATTTTTACTTATAGCCTATTAGGCTCGGTTAACGCAGAGCAGAATGAACAACAACCAACAGACAATCCGACTCCGTTAGTTAGTGAAGTCGTTGCAGATGAAGCCATACCACTTGCTACATCAGATAATGAAGGTGAAGAGCTTGAACCAGCCCCGGCAGCGCCCGTTATCGCAGCCGTTAGTGAAAACAACCAGGGTGATATTACTGCATTAGTAACTGAGCCAGAGCCACAAGTTGTTGCTGTGAGTGAGCCTGAACAAAGTGAGACTCCAGCAGTTAGCACTGTAGTTATACCTGATAGCAATGATGAGTTGCTAGAACAAAGTGGCGTAGCAGACCCCGTTGATAGCTTTGCCGATTCAGCACATGTTGCCAGTGTTGCACTTGGTGCACGAATTGATACTGACAAAGTAAGTCGTGCGGTACTGACGCGTGAAGTTGTGGATCGTGAACCTGTGAATGTATTTAAAGCAGATGTACGTTTCAATGAATTTACTGACACGATGGCATTTTTTAGCGAACTTAAAAATCTGCAAGGACAAAAAGTAAAGCATGTTTGGCGCTATGAAGATGAAGTGCAAGCAAGCATTGAACTTGATGTGACCTCTCCTCGCTATCGTACTTTCTCAAATAAAACTATTTTACCTGAACAAGTTGGCAATTGGCGCGTTGATGTTGTTGATGAACAGGGCCGTTTATTGGCACAAAAAGAATTTCGCATTTTAGCTGAGTAATTGATTAGCATATTTTAAGACTTAGCAAAGAAAATTAATTGGACTCCTTTTATGACTGAAAAAGTGACACAAAAATCTCAACTTATCCGTATTGCTACACGTAAAAGTGCCTTAGCATTATGGCAAGCTGAATTTGTAAAAGCACAACTTGAGCATTTCCATGCTGACCTTACTGTTGAGTTGGTGCCTATGTCGACCCAAGGCGATATTATTCTCGATACACCTTTAGCAAAAATTGGTGGCAAAGGACTGTTTGTTAAAGAGCTTGAACAAGCCATGCTAGATGGCCGTGCTGATATTGCCGTGCATTCGATGAAAGATGTACCGGTAGATTTCCCACAAGGTTTAGCATTACACACTATTTGTGAGCGTGAAGATCCACGCGACGCGTTTGTATCAAATAGCTTTGATAACATTGCACAGTTACAACAAGGTGCTATTGTTGGTACATCTAGTTTACGCCGTCAGTGCCAAATACGCGCATTGCGACCTGATTTAGAAATTCGTGATTTACGTGGTAATGTGAATACTCGTTTAGCTAAGCTTGATGATGGCCAATATGATGCGATTATTTTAGCCGCCGCTGGGTTAATTCGTTTAGAAATGCATGACCGTATTAAAGCCTTTATTGAGCCTGAGCAATCACTACCAGCCAATGGCCAAGGTGCAGTCGGTATTGAATGCCGTATTGATGATGAAGTAACCAAAGCGCTACTTGCACCACTGGAGCACAATGAAACACGCATTCGGGTAAATGCAGAGCGTGCCATGAATCGCCGTTTAGAAGGCGGTTGCCAAGTACCCATTGGCGCTTATGCTTTAGTTGATGGCGAACAAGTGCATTTACGCGGCTTAGTTGGTGCGATTGATGGCAGCGAAATATTACGCGCAGAAATCAGTGGTAAGGCAATTGATGCAGAACAACTGGGTGTACAACTGGCCGAGCAATTACTTGCATTAGGCGCAGATAAAATTTTAGCAGACGTATATAGAGACGCATAAATGTCACAGATCCTGATAACTCGCCCACATGGAAAAGGCGCTGACCTTGCGCAGCAACTGTCGCAGGAGGGTTATCAGGCGACCTTATTTCCGGTTTTAAAGATTGATTATTTCACTCCAAGCAACACCCAGCTCAGCCCTTTATTGAATGCCGATAAAATTATTTTTATCTCTCAAGATGCTGTTAATGCGCTGCTGAGCCTTAAGCCGGATATAAATACCAAAGCACAGTTTTATGCCGTTGGTGAACAAACCGCAGAAGCTATTTGGCAGGCGTTTGGCGTACGTGCCGCGGTCCCGAAGCAACATGATTCAGAAGGGTTGTTAACGCTTAAGTCATTACAGCAGATTGATGGGCAGAATATTGTTTTAGTGAAAGGCAAAGACGGCCGCCCTACTATTGCAAAGACTCTCAAGCAGCGTGGTGCATTTTTAAATAATTTAGTGGTTTATCAACGTAGCCCTGTTGAGGGGAATTCAACTGACTGGCTAGACCACTGGCAAAGCATTGATGTTAAAGGTATAGTCATAACAAGTAATGCGGCCGTTGATGCGATTTTTCGCCAGCTCAGCGTACAGCAACTAGAATGGTTAAGACACTGTCAGTTTTATGTTGCCAGTGCTCGCATTAGCGAACACCTTGCGGCGCAGCAGATTGACTCGGCAAATATACACATTGCCGCGGGTGCAAGTGATAGCGCAATGTTTACTTGTATCAGCGAAGGTACCCTTATGAGTGAAGATAAACAGCCAACATCTCAGCCTGCTGACACAAAGGCAGCACAAAGCAGTACAACCAAAGTGAATGCGAAGGTTGCAGACTCTCCTTCGGCAACAAAAAAAGACTTTGCTATGAATCAAAAAACAAACCCAACTAACAAACAAAAAGTAAGTAAAACTGGCAGCTTAGCATTATTAATTTCGTTGATTGTGGCATCTGGTGTGGGTTATCAGTTTTATCAAAAATTAAATACGCAGCAGCAAGCCAATCAATTGATCAATCAGCTATCAGCTGACAATCAACTACTTAGTAAGGAATTACAAGTCGTTAAAGTTGCTCAGCAAACCTTGCAACAAGCGTTGTTTAATAGCGAGCAAAAAGTGACCGCAGCTTTAGCTGCAAGCAAGACTGAAACACAGCAGCAATTAGAAAGCGCGTTACAGCGAGCAGAGCAACAAGCGTATAGCCTTAACCCACAAGAAGTAACCAGCTTGCAGCGTATGGCTGAGTTTAAATTGTGGGCTGAAAAAGATTACCAAGGTGCAACGGCCGTACTAACTCGCTTAGATACGTTACTTGCCGAACATCCGGGCACGGGCGCTATTCGCCAAGCGATACACCAAGACTTGCAAGCACTTAGCACCGTTGAACCCGTTGCGATAGAAGCAATTTATTTACAGTTACATGGCCTGCTAGGACAAATCGATAAACTTGTTTTTAATGCTGTAGCATTACCACAAGAAGTGGAGCAAGAAGGACAGCATGCATTGAGTGAAAACGTCAGTGATTGGCAGCAAAACTTAGCTAATTCTTGGCATCAATTTAAAGATAACTTTATTAAAATTCGTCAGCGTGAAGATATTGCTATAGAGCCATTATTGACAGAGCAAGAGCGTCACTTAATTCAACAACGATTAAGCTTATATTTAGCACAAGCGCAGGATGCACTGTTGACGAAACAAGCCAGCGTTTATTTTACGGCACTGAGCCAGGCTGAAGTATTAGTAAAAGATTATTTTAAACACGATGATGCGCTAACTAAAAGTACGCTTAAAGCACTGCAGGAGCTGAGCAAGGAACAATTAAACTTTAGCCCATCTATCACCTTGCAAAGTACTGAGCAGGTCAAGGAGTGGGCAAAATGATCCGCTTAATATTAGTTATTTTAGCTATTGCAGTTTTACTTGCTGTATCACCTATGTTGATAGGTGAAGTGGGTTATGTATTAATCTCGTTTAATCAAACCACTATTGAAGGATCGATCGTCGCATTTTGCGCGACCATTTTGGTTATCGCGCTCGGTTTATATTTAACTTATAAACTTATTCGCTATATATGGTCTATGTACAGCAATACTCGTCATCGTTTTTTCGCTCGCAGTGAGGAGCGTAAACAAGCCGCGATAGAGCAAGGTGTTTGGAGCTTAGTAAATAGCGACTATGAACAGCTTGAACTGGCGCTTGCCAATAACAGTGTGGCAGAGCCTTGGCAGGATCTACGTCATGCGATGCTTGCTAAAGCAGCGCTACAAAATAATGATGCCAGCAAAGCAATCGAACAGTTAGATAAAATTAGTCCAGACAATCAGCTTAAAGCTGCCAAGTTATGGCTTGCCAGTGGTGACAGCAGTACTGTAACAGGTGAATTGAAAGCCTTGGCAGAAGCTAAAAAAGCCACCGCCTTGGAACTAAAACTGTATGCCGAAGTACTTGTACAACAGCAAAAGTGGGCTGCGCTTGAGCAGTTTATGCCGCGTTTACTGAGTAAAAAAGCGTTAACTGACAGCCAGTGGTCGATATTATTAACCAGCTATTTTATGGCACAACCAGAATCGCAATTAACCGATAAGTATCAGCAACTATCTAAAAACCTAAAAGTTAAAGCGCATAGCTGTTACTTAGCTGCGATGGCAAAAGCAGGACGCCTAAATGAAATAGAGCTAAGCTTATTAAAAATGCTGAAAAAACCAGAGCAGCACAACGAGCTTGCTCAGGTTTTAAAAGTATCAGCGCCTGGGGATGCACTTAAATTACAAGCAAGTTTACAAGATGCATTGAAGAAAGACCCAGACAATCAAGCATTGTTACTCGCGCTTGCTTGTCTGGCGAATGCTCATGGTGAATACGATCTCGCTGCGCGGGTATTTGATAAAGCGTTAACTCGAGAAAATAGCAAAGCATATTTGGCCCAAGCCCAGCTTAGTTATAGTAAAAGCGCACAACCACAAAAAGCACTCGATCTATATTTGTAAGGCGTAGTGTTATCCATACCAGCAAGGGAGCGTCAGAGCATTGAAAAATATATTTACTCTGACGTTTAGTCTTGCTTTTACTTATTTTATTACCGGCTTCTTTAGTAACTCCTTACTGGCAATCGATGGTTATGCGGTTGCTTCTTGGCCGCCGTCAGGTATTGCACTGGCTGGTTTTTTATTGTGTGGGCGACGTGCTTTTTTAGGTATTTTACTGGGGGCACTGCTTACTAATTTAATTCATCTCGACCGCGTTGTAGACATTTTACATTGGCAAGTGTTCTTACAAGCCTTACTGGTTTCACTAGCTGCAATATTACAGGCTTGGCTAGGTTGTTTTATTATAATTAGAATAATCAAAGCGCCATTAGATTTATCTTCTTTAAAGCACAGTGTGCAAAGCTTAATCATTGCCGGGCCTGTTTGCTGTGTTACAGCAGCTGCTATTGGCACTAGTTTATTAGTCTTTAATAATGTAATTCCTGTGCATGTTGCCTTTGATAACTTTGTCGCGTGGTGGATTGGTGACAGTATTGGGGTGTTAATATTTACGCCATTAATACTCGCCGCGTTTAATTACGCGCAGATGCGTCACCGTTTACAAGTTATTTTACCGGCGATACTTATTTATATAGTGATCAGTATCAGCTTTTATGCGGCAGCCAGCGTTAAAAGAGATAAAGATATTCAAAAGCAGGAAGCGAAGGTTGCAGAAGTGCAGTCAGAAATAAACCATAAATTAGATGAGATTACCGGGCACTTAGCATTACTTTCAACTTTCTTTGCCAGTAGTGATGGAGTAAGTAATGATGAATTTGAGCGTTTTACTTCAAAACAGCTGGATTACAGTAATGAAATTCTCGCCTTTGAATGGGTGCCTTACGTACCTGCAGGGCAAAGTCGTGATTATCAACAGAGCGTTCGCCAGCAGCAAGCTGAGCAAAGTAAGTTTTACATTAAAGAGCAGTCTTCAGCAGGACACTGGCAGCCCGTTAGTGAGCGAGATGTTTATTACCCAGTGCAATACACCTATCCAATTATAGGTAATGAAGAGATTATTGGTTTTGATTTAGCGTCGAGCAGTCAGCGCCGCAGCGCATTAATGTTGTCAAAATCATTGAATGAATTAGTGGTTACTGAGCCGATTAAGCTATTACAGAATAAAACGCGTGAGCAAGGCGTGCTGTTTATTAGCCCAGTATTTAATGATCTCAATACACATGTAGATTTTAGAGGGTTTGTGGTCGCGGTGGTGAGCGTGGCGCGCTTAGCAAATACCTTACAATTTAATCATCACAGTCAAATAAGTGCGCATTTTTATGATGCCACGGATGCAAAAAATAGATTATTAATTTATCGTACTGATCGTACCGATATAGAACTGTTACATGAATATCAATTAGAGCTTGGTGAGCGAATTTGGCAAATACAACTACTTGAACCAAAAACACAAACCTCGTGGATAATGTATTGGTTTGCACAAATATTAGGAATGCTATTTGTTTGGTTGCTGATCACCTTTTTAATTTCAGTAACAGGCACTAATATTCAGGTACGGGAGCAAGTCGCTCAACAAACACGTGTTTTACGTCAAGAAAAACAAAAAGCAGATGAAGCCAGTCAGATCAAAAGCCAGTTTTTAGCTAATATGAGCCATGAAGTACGCACTCCAATCAATGGTATTAAAGGGCTGCATTATTTAGCATTACAGCAGCAAGATTGGCAACAAGCTCGCCGTTATATAGAGCAAGCTGATGGTGCATTGAGTGTGCTGTTGAGGGTATTAAATGACGTTCTGGATTTTTCTAAGATGGAAGCTGGAAAACTGGATTTAATGCAAGAACCAATAGCATTAGATAAGTTACTTGATGAGATAATTAATTTGGTGCAATTTGAAGTCGATATTAAGTCGCTGGAATTAATTTTAGAAATCGATAGTAATATTGAGCCACAGTTAGATTCTGATCCAATACGGTTAAAACAAGTGCTGCTTAACTTATTAAACAATGCGATTAAGTTTACCGCAGCAGTAGCTATTACCTTAAAAGTGTGGCAGCAGCAAGATAGCTTATATTTTAGCGTCAGTGACACGGGTATTGGTATTAGCCAAGCAGCGCAACAGCAGCTATTTCAACCTTTTGCTCAAGCTGATAGCTCAACCTCGCGACAGTTCGGTGGTACTGGATTGGGATTAAGTATTTGCAAAAAGTTGGTTGAATTAATGGGTGGCACGATAAGCCTAGCGAGTAAAGAAGGGCAGGGCTCAACGTTTACCTTTACTTTACCGCTCAATTCACCGTTGGTTAAAGTAGAGCAATTAGAGCCGCAATTTAATGATATTGATACAAGCAAATTATCTTTTGCTGGATTTAAAATATTATTAGTCGAAGATAACCCGCTAAACCAACATGTTGCTACTGCGATATTAAAAACCAAAGGTTGTATTGCTGATGTGGCCTGTGATGGTTTTGAGGCCATAGAGAAAGTCTCTGAAACACGTTATGATTTAGTGCTAATGGATATTCAAATGCCGAATATGGATGGCTTGCAAGCGACCAAAGTGATCCGTTATGAATTATTTATGCATCAGTTGCCTATTATTGCTTTGTCTGCAAATGCCCATGAGGACGATGTTAAAAAAGCGCTCGCGGTCGGTATGGACGGTTACTTAACAAAACCAATAGATGCAGAAAAGCTATTTAAAACCGTGTGGCACTACTTACATAAAGATGTTTAACGCCATGGTTCACTTCGTAAATTACTGTTTTGTGTTTTTTTATTGTTATAGGCTGACATATGACCTCAATAATACGCACAAAATCATCTAAACTTGAATTACCGATTTAAGTGCGTATCATCCGCGCAAATTAACTGAACTGAGTGCTAATTATGATCAATAAAAAACTCCCTTTGCTAGATATCCATCGCCACCTTGACGGTAACGTTCGCGCACAAACGATTCTTGATTTAGGTCGTCAGTTCAATATCCAGCTGCCCGCTGACAACGTTGAAGCACTTATTCCGCATGTACAAGTTATTGATCCTGAGCCCAACCTAATGGCTTTTTTACAAAAGCTTGATTGGGGCGTTGCTGTATTGGGTGACTATGATGCCTGTCGTCGTATCGCGATTGAGAATATTGAAGATGCTCAAGCGCAAGGTTTAGATTATGTTGAGCTGCGTTTTAGTCCTTACTACATGGCGCAAAGTTGTGGTTTACACCCGCAAGGAGTGGTAGAAGCGGTTGTTGATGGTATTAAAAGTGCCACTCAAAACAGCACTGTAAAAGCGAATTTAATAGGTATTATGTCGCGCACTTACGGCACTAAAATTTGCCAACAAGAGCTTGATGCATTACTCGCGTTTAAAAATGATTTAGTTGCAGTGGATTTAGCCGGCGATGAAATTGGTTTTCCAGGCGAATTATTTGTTGATCACTTCAAGCAAGTAGGTGATGCTTATTTAGCGGCGACTATTCATGCAGGCGAAGCGCTTGGCGCGGCAAGCATTTGGCAGGCGATTAACGAGCTAGGTGCAGGACGTATTGGTCATGGTGTTAAGGCGATTGAAGATACAAAATTAATGGACTACCTCAGAGATAAGCGCATTGGTATTGAGTCGTGCTTAACCAGTAACGTGCAAACCAGCACCGTGGCAAGTTTAGACGTGCACCCACTGAAACAATTTTTAGACCATGGTATTTTGGCCTGTATTAATACTGATGATCCAGCTGTTGAAGGCATTGAAATTGAGCATGAATACGCGATTGCGGCACCTGCGGCAGGGCTAACTCAAGCCGACATGGAAAAAGCCCAAGCTAATGCACTAGCAATAGCTTATTTGAGCGATGCTGAAAAACTACAACTCAAGCAAGCCGCTGCCGCACGATAAAAAGGCCGTTAGGCGTATTTATGCGCCTCTGGTTTTTATTGGCAACTTAGGTAGTTGTCATACATTGCTTTGAGAATATCACTGCGGCCAATCATGCCTATCACGGTGGTCCCTTCAACAACGGGGTAGTTTTTTGGCTTTCCCGTTTTCATTTGCTCTGCAAGTTCTAAGATGTTGGTGTCGGCATTGACGGTAACAACTTCTGTTTGCATCAGTTGTGCAACTTTCACTACACCATCACAAAAATAGCTATTCTGCATTAATGGTTTTAGTAATTCCTGCTCAGAAATAAAACCCACTAAACATTTATTATCATCAAACACGGGAGCGCCCAGTAGTTTAAACTTTTGTAATTCTGCTATTGCTGTCGTCATTTCTGTTTCAGGGGTGATATGTGGCAGTTTACGCTGCATAAAATCTTTTACTTTGGTGTTCAACATTTGGGTCTCTCCCCGTTAATTACTTAACTATAAGTATGGTTAACGAATGAGTTTTTGTGAAATTGTTTATGCTGATTAGTTTGATAGTTAAAAACAATCATAGCTTCTTTTAACAAGGAAGTTACTCATCTGGCTTGGCCTGATATTTAGCCTCGATTAATGCCATATAATGGGCTAAGTTTTTTTCCGGGGTCGTTTCAAACTCGTTGCTAAGAGCGACAATGCTTTGAATGCGATCTAAGCGAAACTCGCGATAGTCACAGCGTAACTGACAATAAGCAATTAACGTCCACTTGGCACCCCAATACACAAGGCCTAAAGGGTCAGCAATACGATGGCTCGGTTGTTGGTTAGCGTCAAGGTAATCAAATTCAATGCTGGTTTTATTAGCAATTGCTTGGCGCAGTAATAAGGTTGTTGCTTGGTGACTTTTTCCATGATGGAAGCCTGATACTAAGTAAGGAAGCTGCTCTACTTGTTGCTTTAGTTGTTGTGGTAATACAGCATTTATTTTTGTGATAGCAGCTTGTGCCTTAGCTGCAAGTTGCGGATCGGTCCAAGCACTGACCATTTTGCTGCCCAGCAATAGTGCTTGTAACTCTTCTAAGGTAAACATCATTGGCGGTAAATCATAATCGGCAATTAGATAGCCTGTGCCTGCCTCACCTTCAACGGGTACGCCGGAACTCTGTAAATGCTGAATATCACGATAAATTGTTCGCTGAGATACCTGTAATTTATTGGCAAGTTCGTTTGCAGTGATCGCAAAGCGGCGACTCTTAAGTATGTTTACCAATTGAAATAGCCGCTCTGATTTATGCACTGCTTTTCGTTCCTTAAAATAAAGCTACTAGCTTTGCTGACAAGCGGTTTGGCTAAGTACTTCGTATTTAACTAACTGCACACTTTGTTTTTCTATTAGTTTAGCAAACTGTTGGCAGGTTTCATTTTCAGAAAAAGCATCACTGACTCGCTTGGCATCTGCTGGCGTAGCAAAATATATAACATCAATGTAATCTGAGGTATCTGGTTGTTTAGCAAGTGAGCGATAAAGCACACCCGGTTGTTGGTCGATAAAGTTTTGAAATGCGTTATTAGCGATATGAAATTGCGCTAACTTAGCGTTAGTGTTGAGTTTAAAATTAACAACTTCAATTACGTTACTGGTCATCATAGTTCTCCTTATTTAAGAAGAGCTAAGTAAATCATAGCAGGCTGTCAGGGAGTGTCAGTAATGCAATCGCAGCTTTAAGTTAATGTTTGCTGGGCAACTTCTTTACTGTATTTTTCAAAGTCTGAGAGGTGTTTATTAATCACGGCAATAATGATATCTAAATTTAAAGTTTGATAATCGTGCACGGCAATATTACGCAAACCAACCATTTTTTTAAGTGCTGTGGCGCTATCGGTAGAGATCAACCCTGCATTAGCAATTAACTCAAAGCTATTGCGCGCTGATTGTGGAATGCCTAGTTTATGATATTTGATGAGTATATTGGCAATATCAATGCATGCTTCACAGGCGCGTTGCAAGTTTAATATCACAGAATCTTGCTTCGTGTAGCTTTGTTTAAATTCAAGCTCATTCGTAAATTCATCATTAATACGGCCTAAGCAGCGCTTAATCGTCGAGAGCTTATTAATAATTACGTCTTGCATGTTAGTTATACTCATTTTTGAAATCATTAATAATTTCTTGCCTGTCTTCTTGCAGACGGCCATACATACTATAGATTTGTGCCGCGTATGTAATGTCAAATACTGATTCACCAAATAACTTTTTACCAGTTGATATCACTTGCATCTGCAACACGGTTGATGCCGAGTTTAAGTCAACGAGGTCAATATCAGTATCCAGGTCTATAGCAAGTTGTTGAGCAATATTAAAGCGTAGGACATTATCTAAAGGTTGGAGTGACATAATCGCGATATCAATATCACTATTGTTGTTGGCGGTCCCTTTACTATGAGAGCCAAATAAATAGATCAGCTTTATGCCTTCAATATGTTTAAGTAAAAAGGTCACAATACGCTGTTCGATTGCTGAAGTCATAAAACGGCACTGATTTTATTTATTAAGTTAATTGAGTATAACTTTAAAGGATAGGATTTGTATATTTAGTAAAATCACTATAAAAAGCGCCACCGGGCGCTTTTTATAGTATGTATGTTACTTTATAAATGCAAATGCATCGGCATACATGTTCTCACGAATAGCGCCATGGGCCAGGAAGTCATCGCGAACGATACCAATCATATCAAAGCGACCGGCCATGTAGATGTCGTAAGGAGCAAGTGACACTATATCGCTCATAACTGCTTTGTGTACATAGCCAGTATGACCTGTCCAGCTGTCGCTTGGGTTTTCAACCACAGGAATAAACTCAAAATTTTTGCGGCTATCAGCCCATGCTTGCATTTCAGTATGCGCATAAAGGGCTGATTCTTCACGGACGCCCCAATAAAATAACACAGGGCGATCACACTCAATTTCACTTAAATGATCGGCCATTGATTTAGCGTATGAAAAGCCTGTGCCACCGGCAAGTAAAATAATTGGTCTTTCGCATTGTAAGCGTAATTGTGAAATACCTAAACCAGCTTCAATGGTCACTAAGCTTTTATCTGCATATGCTGCACGTAAATGCTCAAGGGTTTGCATTGCATATGAATCAACGGCAGATGCGCCGATGTGTAGTTCTAGTTCATCGCACTGTGAGGGGCGGCTGGCAATTGAAAATGCGCGCTTGTCTTTTTCGCCTAGCACTACTTGCAAATATTGACCAGCTTCAAAGGTGACGCTTTCAACAGGTTTTAAAATAACTTTGTGAACAAATTCGGTTAATGGGCTGATAGCGACAACTTCAGCGTGTAATGTTTGCATGTTTTACCTTAAATTAGCGGATACGCACTTTATTTGAACAATAATAACATATCCGCATAGTGAGTTTATAGCCTCTAAAAGAGCTGTTAAAGAATATCTAAGCTTTGCCAGATTTCATCGACGCGATCTTTAGTCGCTTGATCCATCACAATGGGTTCGCCCCACTCACGAGTGGTTTCGCCGGGCCATTTATTAGTAGCATCCATACCCATTTTTGAACCAAGACCTGAAACAGGTGATGCAAAGTCTAAATAATCAATTGGCGTGTTTTCTATGAGAGTTGTATCGCGGGCGGGATCCATTCGTGTGGTGATAGCCCAAATTACATCATTCCAATCGCGTGCGTTGACATCATCATCGCAAACAATGACAAATTTAGTGTACATAAATTGGCGCAAGAACGACCATACGCCCATCATCACCCGTTTTGCATGACCAGGATATTGCTTTTTCATTGTTACGACAGCCATGCGGTAAGAGCAACCTTCTGGCGGTAAGTAAAAATCAACAATTTCAGGAAACTGCTTTTGCAAAATTGGCACGAACACTTCGTTAAGTGCAACACCTAAAATAGCCGGTTCATCTGGCGGGCGGCCAGTAAAAGTGCTGTGATAAATTGGATCTTTACGGTGTGTCATATGAGTGACGGTCATCACCGGGAAGTCATCGACTTCGTTATAATAACCAGTGTGATCACCATATGGGCCTTCAGGTGCCATTTCGCCAGGCATAATATAACCTTCAAGCACGATTTCAGCACTGGCAGGTACTTGTAAATCGTTTGAGATGGATTTAACCACTTCAGTTTTGCTACCGCGCAGCAAACCCGCAAAGGCATATTCACTTAAAGTATCAGGTACTGGCGTGACCGCACCTAAAATAGTCGCAGGATCAGCCCCTAATGCTACCGACACTGGATAAGGCTGGCCTGGGTTTTCTTTACACCATTCTTGAAAATCAAGCGCACCACCACGGTGTGATAACCAGCGCATGATGATTTTATTTTTGCCAAGCAACTGTTGGCGATAAATCCCAAGATTTTGGCGCTTTTTGTAGGGACCTTTAGTGACGGTTAAACCCCATGTTATTAATGGCGCTACATCACCTGGCCAGCAGTGTTGGATAGGAAGCTTCGTTAAATCAACATCATCGCCTTCAATAATAACTTGCTGGCACGGTGCTTTTTTTACTTCTTTGGCAGGCATATTTAATACTTGCTTAAAGACGGGGATTTGACCAAATGCTTCTTTTAAGCCCTTTGGTGGTTCTGGCTCTTTTAAAAATGCTAGCAACTTACCGACTTCACGTAGTTCGCTGACATCTTCTTTACCCATACCCATAGCGACACGTTCTGGGGTGCCAAATAAATTAGCCAATACCGGAATATCATAACCTTTCGGGTTTTCAAACAGTAAAGCAGGGCCTTTAGCACGCAAGGTACGATCGGCAATCTCGGTCATTTCTAGATAAGGATCAACTTCTTGTTGAATGCGTTTTAACTCACCTCTTTTTTCAAGTAAATCGATAAAATCGCGCAGATCTTTGTATTTCATTATGGGCCGCTTTAAAGCTTAAAAAGACTGCTGGCATTATACTTAAATAAAAGGGTTAAGCGAATTTCTGAGCTGTTTTAAGGATCATTTCAATGAGGAATTTAGTACATTTTTGAATGAGTAAGCTATAGTTTAGAGCAAATGTTTGAAGTGAGTTTTTAATGAATGGGTGGGCTTATCGTAAAAACATTTATTAAGGCTGTTATTGCATGCTCTGTAATTACCCTTGCAAATCAATCTGCTGCAAAGCAGTCATTAGATCCTGCGATCAATATGTCGCTTTTTAATGAGCATAGTGCGGTGATGTTAGTGGTGGAACCTCAAAGCGGTGAAATTAAATTTGCCAATAAGGCGGCTGCCGAATTTTATGGCTATAGTATTGCGCAGTTGCAAGCGATGCAGATCCAACAAATAAATATTTTTACCGAGCAGCAAGTTGCGCTGGAGCGCCAAGCTGCATTAAGTAAAGGGCAGAACTACTTTGTTTTTAAACATCGCTTAGCAAATGGTGAAACCCGGACGGTTAGCGTTTATTCCGCCCCCTTTACGATTAATAATAAAGATTTTTTATTTTCTGTAATACATGACATTTCATCGCAACGCAGCCTTGAAAAGGCACTTTGGCATTATCAAGAAAACCTCGAAGAATTGGTTGCCAGTCAAACCAATGAAATTGAAGAGAAGCGCGCTGATCAATTGATGCTAGCACTGATATCGATTTCGTTACTCATGATATTACTGGCTACGCTAACGGTGTTGACTACTCGGTTACGTATCGCTAAAAAATCGGCCCAAAAAGATAGTGCAACGCTGAAGGCTATTTTTAATAGCATTGATGACCTGCTGGTTTTTACTGACACTGAACATGTTGTTATTACAGCGAACACTATGGCTAAACAAAAATTAGCTGCGGGAGAGTCACTCAAAGGTCGTAATATTTACTCATTCACACAATGCCCAAAAAGTGTGGTTGGGGTCGATAGTGAGTGTCAATTCCATGGTGTCAAAGAGGTATTCTGGGGGGATGCACGTGTAACCGCAGTTACGGATGAAACAAATAGCAAAGTGGGTGAGATACATTTAATTCGGGATATTACCTTGCAGCTGAAAGCACGTCAGCAGCAGCGACTGACAAGTACGGTTTTTTCGGCAACAAATGAAGGTATTTTAGTCTCTAATCGCGATAATAAAATTCAAGCGATAAACGAAGCATTTACGCAGATCACTGGTTATCAAGAGCAAGATATAATTGGTAAAACACCCGCAATCTTAAACTCAGGTCGCCATAAACCATCCTTTTTTAAATTACTATACCAACGTTTAAGCGAGGTTGGGCACTGGGAAGGTGAGGTATGGAATCGTCGTAAAGATGGCAGCATTTACCCCAGCTGGCTAAATATTTCAGTAGTTTTTGATGAGGAAAAAGACATTGAGCTTTATGTCGCCTTATTTAATGATATTTCTCTACGTAAAGAGAATGAACAAGAAATGTGGCTGCAAACTAATTTTGATAGCCTTACAGGCTTGGTAAATCGTTCTTATTATAATAATAAACTAGACCAAGAGATGATCCGTGCAAGTGCTGATAATAAACGTTTGGCTATTTGTTTTATAGATTTAGATCGTTTTAAAAACGTTAATGATACTTTAGGCCATAATAGCGGTGATTTACTGTTACTTGAAGCCGCAAAAAGGCTTAAAGCATGTATGCGTAGCTCTGATGTGGTTGCGCGGTTTGGTGGCGATGAATTCGCCTTGTTATTACCAGGCATCAACGCATTAGCAGATATTGAGCGATTAGCGGAAAAAGCGCTCAAGGCACTTAACTCATCTTTTCAAATTGCAGAACAAGATGTGTTTTTATCAGGCAGTATGGGGATCACTATTTTCCCTGATGATGGAATGGATCGTAAAATATTATTACGAAATGCAGACAGCGCTATGTACAAAGCAAAAGAGCAAGGACGAAATTGTTTTGAGTTTTTTACCAGTGGTTTACACGAACAAGCAACCGCTCGCAGCAAGCTTGAAAATGCGCTTCATAAAGCTCTAAAAAATAATGAGTTTACTGTTTATTTTCAGCCAATTGTTAGTCATGACAAAAAAGCGGTAGGTTGTGAAGCCTTGTTAAGGTGGCATAGTAATGAGTTAGGAGCCGTGTCTCCGGCCCAATTTATTCCGGTTTGTGAAGAGTTGGGATTAATAATTCCAATTGGTGAGTGGGTACTCAGAGAGGCGTGTCGTGAGGCGGCTAATTGGTGTAGTTGTTTTGGCGACAAATTTTTTGTAACAGTTAATATGTCGAGCGTGCAGTTTATTCGTCAAGATATTGAAACACTGGTTAAAACAGTTCTTCAGGAAAGCCAATTATTGCCGCAGTGTTTAACACTTGAAATCACAGAGACGTTACTTGCAGATAATAGCTCAAATACCTTGCAGCAGTTGCAAGCACTGCGTGCTATTGGTGTTGGCTTGGCAATTGATGATTTTGGCACCGGCTACTCGTCGCTGAGTTATTTGAAACGTTTCCCGTTAAGCAAATTAAAAATAGACCGAGAGTTTATTAAAGACTTGCCCGACGACCTTGAAGATTGTGCGATGGTGAGTGCAATCATTTCAATGGCAAGTAATCTACATCTAAAAGTGATTGCTGAAGGGGTTGAAACATCTGCACAGCGGGCTTTTTTAACAGCTTTAAATTGTGATTACATTCAAGGCTTTTTATACAGTAAACCACTCCCGGCAGCGTTATTTGATAAATACATCAAAGAGTTTATTGCGCAGCAACATAATTGAGCAAAGTTAGAACTTAAACCTTTCTACAGCACTGGTAAGTGAGTGGGCGAGTTGGTTCACATCTTCACTTTGAGTTGCTAAGGTGCTTGCATGTTCAGCATTGTTTTGTGCTTGCACGGTTACTTGTGACATGATCTGCTTTATATCGTTACTGTTATCAAGTTGATGATGTGATGACCCCGCAATTTGTGTACTCATTTGGTTAATTGTCACTAAAGTGCTTTTTATTTTATCTACGGCTTGGTTTAGCTCGCTACTATTGGCAACACACTCTTTTGCTTGTTGTTGGCCGTCATTGATCTCATGGTGAGCTGTACTAGCTTGTTGTTGCAGTGTTTGGATCATAGTGTGAATTTCACTGGTAGAGCTTTGTGTACGTGCTGCTAAAGAGCGTACTTCATCTGCGACAACTGCAAAGCCTCGGCCATTTTCACCCGCACGGGCGGCTTCAATTGCAGCATTTAGCGCAAGTAAATTTGTTTGTTCAGCAATACTACTAATGGTATCTACAATCGCGCCAATTAATTGTGTGTGTTGAGTGAGTTCGTCAGTGCTTTGTACTGCTTGATCAAGACGAGCGAATAGAGCAGCAATACGTTGGCTGTTGCGATCAGCGATGTGATTAACATCATTGGCAAATTGTGAGGCGTTTGCCACTTCACTGGAGGTATTATCTGTTTGCTCACATACGGCTTGGGAGTTGCTAAGCATGTTTTGAGCTAAGGAACTGGCTTGGGCAATATGATCTAATTGCTGCTGCGCTGCTTCGGTCATCTGTTGGCCTTGCTCACTGGTTTGAATTGCTGATTGATCCAAAGTATGGGCGTTGTCACTGATTGCACTTAATAACGAACTTAAATCATCACTTAATTGGTTTATATTGTTCAAAAGTATGCCAAATTCATCGTCGTTAAGAGGTTTTGTGCGTTTCGATAAATCTCCAGAAGCGATACGTGATAGCGCTTTATTAACCGCATTAAGCGGTTTTAGCATTGCGCGTGTAGTTAAAAAGCAGATCAGCGCAGCAAATGAAATGAGCACTAAGCTTATAATAATGGCAAGTGTTGAGCCTGTGCTGATGACTGATTGAGCATCGGCTTGTAAGGTATTAAAGCGTTTATCGGCTAATTGATTGAGCTCTATAATAAGTTGTTCAGTAAGTTGAAATTGCTGCTGAAATGCAGAAAAGGCTTGTTCAGCGGCAACCTTGCTGGTTAAAAGCGTAGTTTGTTGTTGATATAACGTTGCTAATTGTTGGTTTACTAAGTTAAGTAGCTCTTCTAAGTTGGCAAAGTTGGCTTTATTTTCCAGTTCACTTGCTTGTTGTTGTAAATAGGTGAAATTAGATTGAATATTATCGAGCAAAAAGCTGGTGTCTTGTTGATGGCTATTGAGTGTTTGCAAGGTATTTATATGGCTGATGTTCTTAACGTTATTTCCTAAAGTGAAAAGTAAATCATCAATGCGAGTCGCGGTGCCAACTATTGCAGCTAATAATGTTTGTTGTTCAGCGGTTACTTCAATTAACTCTAAATCAAGTAAGCCATTACTTAAGTCAGTAAGGTTATTGGCGTAATCCTTTGCCAGTGCAGTGACTTGAGCCCTAGCGGTTAGTCCTTGCTGTTTGGCGCTAAACATTGTTGCGCTGGTTGTATTAAAATGCCGATAGCGTTGCTCTATGTTTGATAGTAGCTGCTGCATTTGCGGTTGATCATTAAGTTGCGAGTTTAACTCTTTCAGCTTGTTGGCAAATAATACTTGGTTTTCAGCGGCGCTTTGCTGTTGCTGTTGCAAGCTGTTTTCAGTTGTTTGACTATAGGCAACAGCATTAAATTTGGTTATTGATAACAGTGATAAACGCAGCGCATTACTTTGCTGCTGTACGGGGACTGCTAAGGTTTCAATATCTGAAGTTGCATGATGAATCTTCCCGAGTGACCAGTAAAAAAAACCACTGCTGGCAAGCATTAAAAAACCAATTGTGGCAAAAGCAAAAATCAGTTTTGTTTTTATAGCAATAGCGCGCATAGCTAACCCGTAAATACTTAAGTATTTATGAGTGTAGCAGTATTTTTGTAAATTATAAGCGCTGTAAGCGGATGCTTTACTCTAAATTACAGTGATACTTGTTGCCATCAATGATTAGCATGGCTTCATTACCTTTGGTCCAAAAAAGCACGTCATCATTGGTATATTTTGCGCCTGAGGCGCTGACCTGTTGCGTTAATTGGTAGGTAACCTGATTGTAAGCTAGTGATGCTGTCTCTTCACTTTCGCTGGTAATAACCGCCGTTAGTTGGCTATCGCAAGAATAAGACTGGCTGTTTTGTTGTTCAGTACATGCACTAAGACTCAGAACACCGAATGCAATTAGTAAGCTTTTATACATAAATTGGTACCTTGGTAAGTTGGTTTGTCGACAAGCATAGCAGATGAAAATTAACCGTTGGTGAAAGTGGCCGTTTAGGCTATGTTGATTATTATAAACATTTAAGTACAAAGGAAATTAAATGGCAGGTACAAATTTATTAACCTTGTTGGACGACATCACCACATTGTTAGATGATATTGCCACAATGAGTAAAGTTGCTACAAAAAAAACCGCCGGTGTTTTAGGAGATGATTTGGCGCTAAATGCCCAGCAAGTTACCGGTGTTAGTGCAGATCGTGAACTGCCTGTCGTGTGGGCTGTGGCAAAAGGGTCGCTCCTCAATAAAACAATTTTGGTCCCAGCTGCTTTATTGATCAGTGTATGGCTGCCTTGGCTCATTACGCCGCTATTAATGGTTGGCGGGTTATTTTTGTGTTTTGAGGGCGCTGAAAAACTCGTTGAAAAATTTTTACCGCACCCGAAAAACGATGAACTCAGTGAAAGTGAAAATTTAGATTTAGTGGAATACGAGAAACAAAAAATTAAAGGGGCTATTCGTACCGATTTCATTTTATCGGCAGAAATAATTGTCATCACGCTTGGCACTGTGGCTGGTGCCAGTTTGCTTAATCAAGCGTTGGTACTGAGTGTGATTGCTGTGATCATGACCATCGGTGTCTATGGTTTGGTAGCAGGCATTGTAAAGCTTGATGATGCAGGTTTATATTTGCTTACTCAAGCTCAGCAAACAGGAAATCGTTTTAAAGAAGTGTTAGGTAAAGGTTTACTTGCTGCGGCACCACGTTTAATGGCGTTTTTAGCATTTGCAGGGACGGTAGCGATGTTCTTAGTCGGCGGTGGTATTTTAGTTCACGGCATCAGTCTGTTACATCATTGGCAAATATCGGTCACTGAATTTGCACTAACAAATTTAGGTACGCTGGGTGAAGTGCTTGCGCCGCTATTATTTGATGGCGTATTAGGGGTATTGGCTGGCGCCTTAGTGGTGTTAATTCATCATACCGCTGTAAGTCTGAAAGCAAAAAAGCCGGCAAATTAAATCTGCCGGCGATGGCTTAGCAAGGGAATGCTATGAAAGTCATTTATAATTAGTGATCGTGCTGTGCTGCCTCAGCAATCCCTAACCAGATTATTTTACTCGGGGTAAAATCAAGGTTAAGAATTGTTTCGGCCGTTTGTTCATGGGTATCGACGCTTAATACAGTTTGGTTATTTGCATCACTGATATATACAGCATCATCGGCAGCAGAAGCTGCTAACGCGTAGCTGCCTGTAGGGCTGTCGAGTACTTGAAAGCGAGCACTGACTTGCCAATCATCCTCAGCATCGAGAATTGATAAAAAACCATCACTTTCCAGTACGTAAAACTCACCGGTAATACTATCGAGTGCACTTGCTAATACGGTGTTTTCGGTATTTTGCTGCCAGATCAGCTGTGTCATTTCAGCTGTTTCAGGGTCAATGGTGTAGAAAAGTTTACTTTGTGCAATACCTAAAAATAGCTCGCTATGCTCACTACCTTTAATGCTGCCAATCCGTGCACCTTCAGCAAAGTTATCAAGGTTAGCCACTTTAGTTGCGCCAAATGCGCCATTGTGTTCTTCAATAACTAATACGCCATCCCCACAGCCGAAGGCAATATGTTGATGATTTTGTGCGCTGCCATGCAGAGCCGGGCAATCAAGCTCAAAACGCTGCTCTTGATGGAAGTGATCGTCATGAATATGTAGTTGCTCCACATAGTTTGGCAGCACGCCAGTTATATCTTCGCCGCGGAAAGTGGTGATCACTGAGTCGCCGCGAATTTGTGCCGTGCCATGCATAGCATTAGTAAAACTGTGTGTGGCCAGTGTTTTACCATTAGCAATTGATTCATCAGTTAAAATTGCAAAGCTTGCAGCAACACCCGCATCTATATTGCCATCAAAAAACAGTGCAGCTTGCTGTTCGCTTACATCAAAATGAGTGGGTTTATCACTTGTTAATGTAAAACCTGAAACAGCAGGGGCTTGTTGGTAATCATGGAGGTGATCACCATGATCTTCTTGGTATAAACCGCCATCAATAAACTCTACATAGTTATCATCGCGCTGAATAAGTACCGCAAAACGGTTTGTTGGGCTTGCGTATAAGCCACTAACAATGTTTGTAGTATTAAACATTTCAAGCAGGGCGTTCGTGTCAGTATCGAAAATTGATACGTTTGCAGCATCAGCATGACTAATGGCTAAACGACCTGTTGAGGTGATTTCACTATGGTCATGGTTATCAGTTTGTTCGGCATTTTTATCTGCTATGTCATCAATTTCACTATTACAGGCGCATAGTATGACAACCATAGAGGCAATAAGGCTCGTTTTAAAGTTAGGTAAAATCATTAACAGTCCAATGTTTTGTTATAATGTATCAGTAATGTTATATTGTAACCAAATCAAAGTAAATAGGTACTCTTCGTTCTTTACTTAAGTATTTGGATGGATACCTATGTCAAAGTTTATTGGGTACAATTGGTGTAATTATAAAAAATATAAATTTAAAGGGATGTTCTATGGGTAAAATAATGACGTTGATTGTTGTGATTGCGTTGTGTATTGCAAGTTCAATCAGTTATGCAAATCAATCAGCTCCTACAGTCGAGGACTTTAGCCGCAGCAGTGAATATAGCCAAGTGAAAATCTCTCCGAATGGAAGCTACCTTGCAGTAATTATGCAACCTGAAGGTAAAAAGGTGTTGGTTATTTTAGATGCTAAAAAATTCACAGTTCATCATGCTGTTAATTTTCAGGGGAATGCCCAAGTTGGCGCTTATCACTGGGTAAGTGATGAGCGTGTTGTGGTTGCAAAAGAATATTTGCGCGGTTGGCAAGATCACCCTGAATATTATGGTGAGTTATATGGCGTGAATGCCGATGGCTCGAAAGCTAAGTACTTAGTTGGCTATCAGGGAGAAATGCAAACCGGTTCTCGTCTCAAAAAAGCAACACCGCTTTATGGTACTTCTTATTTGCTAGATCCTCTGCTCCACGATGACGATAAAATGCTTATAGTGACTTATCCGTGGACATCAAGTAGTGAACCACACACTGTTGTTTATAAGGTTGATGTTTTTACAGGCAAGCGTCGTAAAGTGACACGTTCACCGTCACGTATGGCTAACTTTTTGACTGATCATGAAGGAAATGTCAGAGTCGCTGTTGCCAGTGATGATTACATTAAACCAACAATCCATACCCGCGAAAAGTCAGGTGGCAATTGGCAAGCACTTAACTTAGGTGGTTTGAGTTACAGTGATGTGCAGTTACATGCTTTTGATAGTAGTGGTGACGCTGTTTATGTCACAGCTTCAATAAGTGGTGAAGCACAAGGCTTATATAAATTGAATCTAAAAACCAAAGCAATTGATTTAATTCATAAGGAAGAGGGAGTATCGCCCAAGCAAATATGGGTTGATGAAGCATCAAAAGAGTTATTTGCGATTGAAACCGAACTAGGTTATCCGACCTATGCCTTTGTCGATGGGCAATCTGATAAAAGCATGCGTTTAAAAGCTTTAATCTCCGCTTTACCTGGCGAGCAAGTGCAGCTCGTTAGCAGTACTGAAGATGGCGATACTAATATTATTTATGCTTCGAATGATCGAAACCCGGGACAATATTATTTATTTGATGCCAAAAATAATAACTTACGATTTTTGTTTGCATCTCGTAGTTGGCTTGATGCAGAGCAAATGGCTCAGACCAAGCCAGTGAGTTTTACCAGTCGAGACGGTTTAACCATTTATGGTTATTTAACAGTGCCGAATAACACTTCAGAGAAAAACTTACCTTTAGTAGTTATGCCACACGGTGGTCCACACGGTCCTCGTGATTGGTGGGGATTTGACCCCGATGCACAGTTGCTTGCAAATCGCGGTATGGCTGTACTAAAAGTTAATTTTAGGGGCTCTGGTGGTTTTGGCCGTAACTTTGAGCATGCAGGGCATCAAAAGTGGGGAGCTGAAATTCAATTTGATATTATTGATGGTGTGAAATATTTAATTGAGCAGGGTACAGTTAATAAAAACAATATCTGCATTATGGGCGCAAGTTTTGGTGGATACTCAGCGCTACAAAGTGCGATTTTAGAACCTAATATGTTTAAGTGTGCGATTGGGGTAGTTGGCGTTTACGATTTGCCTTTAATGTTTGAAGAAGGGGATGTTGCAGAGCGCGACAGTGGCCAACGTTATCTAAAAAGTGTATTGGGCACAGATGAAGCGCAATTAAAGGCTTTTTCGCCTAGCTATAATATTGATAAGTTAAAGGCTCCAGTGTTAATAGTGCACGGTGGCGAAGATAAGCGAGCACCGATTGAACAAGCTGAATCACTGATTGCAGCGCTTAAAAAAGCGAAACACCCATATATTTATGAACTACTTGAAGATGAAGGACACGGTTTTTATAAAACAGAACACCGCACTCGTTATTATCAACAAGTACTGGCATTTTTAGAGCAACACTTAACACTTTAGCGGTTTGGGATATGGCAAGGCTTTAGCTTGCCATATTTATTAACAGGTGTGCTCTATGCACAGCTCTTTGAGTTGCACTTTTGCTTTGTGGTTATTTTGCTCGGCAGCTTGTTGGTACCAATAAATAGCTTGGCTTAGGTCTTTTTCTACTCCTTCACCATCCCGATACATTTGCGCTGTATTAAGCTGGCCCCACTGTGAGCCCTCTTTGCTGGCAAGTAAAAAGCTGTCAAAGGCATCTTCGAATAACCCATCTTTGTAATAGATGATTCCTTGCTGGTTATTTTTATTAAGCTTCACCCCTTCATATAAAGGTTTGGGGCGTGGTGGGAACATCACAAAGCCGCCGTATAAGCTATATGCATAAGGGCGTAGTACATCATAAATGGTACCTTCATCATATAAACGCTGTACTTCGCTGCGCGGTAAAGTCATTGTTTTTGATGAGAAATAGTCTTTTTGTACCAATAAACTAGTACGCATAGCCATAGTTATGCCATTGTCGCGTTTATAGCGGTAATTGCTGATTTGAAAAGTGATAGTTTGGTCATCAAACTCGAGTACTTGAGCTACTTTGAGGTTCTCAGGGCGCAATGGTTCCTGAGAAAACTTATCTGCATGTACCAAGTAAGTATCAAATGCTTGCGGCTGGCTTAATATTGCTTGTTTGGTTTTTAGTTCATCAAGATGTTGTGTATAGAAGAAGATAACTAACCAGATAAGCAATACAGAGCCTATAAAATATTTGATTAAAGAAAGCTTTTCTAACCATGGCAGTTGCATAATTGAAAGCGGCATACTGTGCTGACAATGGTTACACTGGTATTGATAATGCCACGCCAGTGGCAGCATAGGGACAATTGAAAAGCGCAAGAAGCGGCTGTGATTTTGTAGGCGGTAGTCATTGTGATGACAGTGTGGACAGGTTTTTGTTTGGCTGAAAAACGACAATGAATCGCAGGTATTGAAAAGTAGCATTTGAGGCCCTCTGTCCCTTCCTTGTTTTACGTTAAATTAAAACAAGGAAGGTGAGATGAAAAGCACAAAACTGTAAGCAAGTATGTTTGGTTGGCTTATTTACTTGCTACAGGCTTTGCTTTGATTGTGGTTTTCGCGTCAGCTGCCATAAACGCAAACACTGCATACGCTGCGGTATTTTGCTTTAGTTTAGCCGGATCTACTTTATCAAGCGTATCATCAGCAGTGTGATGGTAATCAAAGTAATCAGTGCCATTTTGATGCAGTTCAAAAATTGGTGCGCTGGTGGCATTTTTAAATGGAATTAAGTCAGGACCGCCATTTGCGCTATTTTTACCAATGTATTCTACGTTAAGTGGCGCTAGTTGCTTGGCTATTGCACGTACTACTGGCAGTGACGCTGCAGATACATTCGACTCAAAGCCATACACTACATCAGCACCAAAGTCAGATTCAGCCGCGGCAACAATTTTATCAAGCTCATTTGCATGCTGTTTAAAATAAGCTTTAGCACCCCATAAACCAAGCTCTTCAGCGGCAAATAGCACCACCCGAATGCTACGTTTTGGACGTTTTATTTCGCTAATATGCTTAGCTGCCGCCATTGTTAACGCTACACCAGCACCGTCATCAAGTGCACCAGTGCCTAAATCCCAAGAATCTAAGTGACCGCCAATCAGCACATACTGCTCTGGATTTTGCGTGCCATTGAACTGGCCAATCACGTTATAGCCAGTGCCTTGACCACGATCTTCCGTTTGTACATTGATATTAACGGTAACATTTTTACCAAGTGCGATGAGACGAGCTATTTGGTCTGCATCAGGATTGGCAATGGTTACGTTAGGTATTTTGGTCACGCCGTCTTGGTAATGGCTGCCACCGGTATGCGCAAAGCGATGGTGAGCCGTGCTAACTGAGCGCATCATATAGCCAATTGCGCCTTTTTTAGCGGCTTCTACAGAGCCTGTTGAGCGAGCACGAACCGCCGGCCCATAACCGTTGCCATCAATATGGCGATTCATACGGTAATTTATATAAGCAATTTTTCCCTTTAAGCTGTTAGCGGGAGCGGCAATCAACTCATCAAGGGTTTCAAATAATACAACTTCAGCAGTAATACCGTCTTTTGGTGTACTGATACTGTGACCTAGTGCGGTTAAGTGCAGCGATTGCTCACTTGGCGTTAGGATTTTGCCGCTTTCACTGAAACGACGCCATTCTGGGAAGGTGGCTTCTTCTAACCATACTTTATCAAAACCAAGTTGTTTGAATTTAGCTTGGGCCCAGGCAACCGCTTTTTTATCGTTTTCAGTGCCCGGTAAGCGCGGGCCTACTTCAGTGGTAAGAGACTCTAGTAACTGATAGCTTAAATCACTATTGCTAGCGTTATCTCTAAGCTCGGCAACCTGTTTAAGTTGCTGAGTATTAAATTCAGGCTCTGCGGCGCTGGCTAAAAAGCTACTTGCAAGTAGTAACCCTGTGATGACTTTTTTCATTATTGACCTTGGCGGTATTTTCAACTGTGCGCTATTAAAGCATTTAATATTGAGTAGAAAAAGTAGATGAGATAAAACGTCATGCGCAATCATTCGATGATTGAATGTTTGTTGATAATCTTGCCAGCTTAATGGTAGCAATTTGTATATTCTGCTATTATGCAGCATAACTAAGTCGGGCATCTGCAGCGGCTTTTCATGTTTACTTTTTGCACTGGAAATTACTTTGACCGCTACAGCTTTTTCATCTCTCGCTTTACCATCTGGGTTGGTAGATAACTTATCAACGTTAGGTTATACCCAAATGACAGCCGTACAGGCGCAAAGTCTGCCGCCAGTTCTGGAAGGTAAAGACATCATTGCACAAGCCAAAACAGGCTCAGGTAAAACGGCAGCGTTTAGTTTAGGCGTGCTTGCTAAGCTCAATGTGAAACGTTTTCGTATTCAATCATTAGTACTTTGCCCAACCCGAGAGCTTGCAGAGCAAGTTGCTGTAGAAATGCGTAAATTAGCGCGCGGCATTCACAATATTAAAATTTTAACCTTGTGTGGTGGCGTTTCAATTGGGCCGCAAATAGGTTCCCTTGAGCATGGCGCGCATATTATTGTTGGCACACCTGGGCGTGTAGATGACCATATTCGCAAAGGCACCTTACGCTTAGATGATGTTGAAACATTAGTACTGGATGAAGCCGATCAAATGCTTGATATGGGCTTTCAAGATACCTTAGATGCGATTATCGATTGTATTCCTAAACAGCGCCAAACGTTGTTATTCAGTGCGACTTTCCCACGTGCAATCGAAGCGATTGCTAAACGGGTGCTAAGCAACCCTGTTATGGTGAAAGTGGAGGAAGAGCAAGAAAAGAGCACCATCAAGCAATACTTTTATAAAATGGATAACAACAAACAGCGCTTTAATACGTTAAAGCTGCTGTTACTTAAATTTCAACCAGAAAGCTGTGTGGTGTTTTGTAATACCAAAGTTGAAACACAGCAGGTCTGCGATGATTTAGCTGATGAAGGTTTTAGTGCGGTATCATTGCATGGTGACTTGGAGCAACGCGATCGTGAACGCACGCTCATTCACTTTGCTAATAAAAGCGCCTCGATTTTAGTGGCCACCGATGTTGCGGCACGCGGTTTAGATATTGATGATATGGACATGGTGATCAACTACCATCTTGCTCACGATCCACAAACCCATGTACACCGTATTGGTCGTACCGGTCGCGCAGGTAAAAAAGGTATCGCTTGTTCAATTTATGGTGACGCAGAGCAATTTAAAGTGGCGCAAATTGGTGACCATTACGAATGTGATTTCTTACCAGAACAATTACCGCCATTTAGCTTACTTGAAAAGCCACCGTATAAGCCGCAAATGGTCACCCTGATGATTGATGCAGGTAAAAAACAAAAAGTACGTGCTGGTGATATTTTAGGGGCGTTAACTGGCAAAGATGGTGTAGCAGGGCGTCAGGTTGGTAAAATTAACGTACTTGATAACGTGGCTTTTGTTGCTGTTGAACGTAATTCTTCAAAACCAGCACTACGCAAATTAACTGAAGGTAATATTAAAGGCCGTAAAATACGCGCCCGTCGCCTAACTCGTTAATTATCGACTGTTGAGCAGCTTGCCTTGAGCTGCTCATATTCATTCTTTAATTCTTTAAATTTTTCTGTATCGCCAGTTTCTTTATCAGGGTGGTACTGCATTGCCAGTTGTCGCCAGCGTTTCTGTATATCCTTCAAACTACATTGTTTCGTCAATTGCCAGCGTTGTAGCAGCTTGTTATGCGTTTTGCTATCCAGTGCTTGCTGTGGTTTTTTATCGCCAGC
Source organism: Pseudoalteromonas sp. (assembly GCF_036960685.1). Classification (GTDB taxonomy): domain Bacteria; phylum Pseudomonadota; class Gammaproteobacteria; order Enterobacterales; family Alteromonadaceae; genus Pseudoalteromonas. The sequence continues at coordinate 167,805 of NZ_JBALXK010000005.1, forward strand.
AAAACGTTGCCAGAAGTCATTAAGCAAACCTTTGATTTCATCGCTGGATGTTTCGTAATTTTGCCAATCTAGATAATAGTCTCGCAGCGGGTCAAGGTGTTGCACTGAGCTATGAGGGGCTGCATCTGTGAGAGTTATTCGTAAGCTGGCGATAGCCAAATGCTGAGCTGGTTGAAGTTGCTGCTGTAGTTGATACAGGGCGTTCATGATTAAAAAGTTACGCTTAAATAAGTCACGTTCTGGTTGGGCGTCAAGCGTGCCGATAGAGCCTTGTTGTTGTAATTTCAATGCTAAAGTATGAACCATCCATGTGTCTTGCGTTAGAATAAGCTCAAAAATCTCATCTATCAGTGGGTTAAGCATTGTTTGCAGTCTAGTTATTAGTGTATCTTGACTAAATTATCATAGCTTAACACTACTAACAAAATTCCAAGGAAAAATTATGCTAGGTCAGTTCAAGCACCTACTATTTATTTGCTTTATTATTGTACTTGGCGTTTTTTCTCAATTTAGTCATGCTCAGCAGCAAGTAACGCTGTTGGAGCAATTTAAGCTTACCGATGAATGGTCAGAGAAACAGCAGCTAGCAAATCAACTACTTGCTACAGAACTTGCAAATTCACAACAAGTTGAGATTTATGCGAGTTTAGCTGAGCGTGCGTTTGAACTAAGTAACTACCCCCAAGCATTGCATTATTACCAGTTATTAGAGCAAAGCAGCACATTTGAAAGGCAGCCTGAGTTACATTTTAGAGCAATAAAAATGCAGGGGGTAGTGCAGTATTTTCAAGGTTTATTGCAACCAGCTATTATTAGTTATAACCGAGCCTTAAATTTTGCTGTGCGCTTAAAAAGCCCATTAAAGCAAGCTAACTTATTGAGCAATATTGGTTTAGCGTATTTTAATATGCATAACATGGAGCTTGCGTTAGAGCATTATCAACAGGCTAAAGCATTTTATGAAAACGACGGGAGTGAAAAAGATAAGGCCGATATTCTGCATAATATTGCCGGCGTCTACATTCGTTTATCTCGTTATGATTCAGCACTTGAAATATACCGTCAAGTAATTGATGTGTTTCAACAGTTAGGTGATGAAGAGGGGGTTGCCCGTGCCCATGGCAATATGGCTGTTGCTTATGCCGAGTCAGGTCAAAATCAATTAGCGCTGCATTATTATCAACTCGCTCTACGTTATTATCAAAGCGTCAATGATGCCTACCAGCTGTCAGTCCAGCATACAAATTTAGCGAGTATAAACTTAAAAATAGTTGAGCTAGATGCCGCGTTATATCATGCTGAAGCGGCTCAAAAATACGCTAAGCAAATTGATAATCAATCATTACGATTAGCGGCTCTACAGGTTTTAGCTAAAGTGCAATTAGTTATGGGGGATATTGATACCGCCAAACAGAATTTAGAGCAATCAATCGCACTGGCAAAAGAATATAAAGATGAGTTACGTGTCACAGATGGCTTAGGTATTGAAGCGTTATTAAGCGCTGGAACAGGTGATTACAAGCGAGCGATTCAGTTACACCAGCAGTTTATTGATTATCAGCGCAGTATAACTAGTGAAGAAGTTATGAAAGCGTTACGTACATTTCAGTCGCAGTTTCAATCGAGCCAGTTAAATCAGGAGATTAAACAGCTTAAACAAGAACGCAGCTTACAAGAGCTAAAAATCGAAAAACGTTCACAATTGACTATTTTGTTATCAATTGTATTGGTGCTGGTGTTGATTTGTGCGGTTGCATTATATCGTCGTGCAGTTGAGAAAAATGCTAAAACTCAATTAGAGCAAAAAGTTGAGCAACGTACTCAAGAGTTACAATATGTGGCACAAGAATTACGCGCTGCGAATCAAGTAAAGAGCCAATTTTTGGCAAATATTAGTCATGAGATCCGCACACCGCTTACGGCTATATTGGGGCAAACAGATGATCTATTGAATGGATTGTATCAGCCTCAACAGCTACAAGCAGAGTTGTTGGTTATTAAGAAGCACAGTGATCACTTAAAAGGTCTGATCAATGATGTGCTCGATCTTAGTAAAATAGAAGCTAACCGCTTAGATTTAGATGTTAGCGAGTTTGACCTCGTGGTTATTGTTAACGATGTTTACGCTATGTCGAGCATGCAGGCTAAAAACAAAGGGTTAACACTCTTATTAGAAAATAACTTAGGGTCAAGCTTTTGGACTAAACTCGATTTGATCCGAGTAAAGCAAATCCTGATTAACTTACTAACCAATGCGATTAAATTCACTGAGAGTGGTTTTGTCACTTTACATATTGATGCTACTGAGCAAGGCGTTTGTTTTAAAGTTGTCGATACTGGGATTGGAATGACGACAGCGCAAATAAAAAATATTTTTGAATGCTTTCAACAAGGTGATAATACTATTAGTCGAAGGTTTGGTGGTTCAGGACTTGGGTTAAGTCTCTCCCAACAATTAGCGATTATGATGGGCGGTTATATTAGTGTTGAAAGTGAATTGAAAAAAGGCAGTGAATTTACTTTTAATGTGCCATGTAAACAATATCCGCCAGCAAAAGTTTCTACTGAGGCCGCAATACCAGAAAATACAACGGGTCTTGTTGGCAGGGTGTTGTTAGCTGAAGATCATCCAGACAATCGCAGACTAATAACGCGTTTTTTAAAGTCGACAGGACTTGAAGTGATCTGCGCAAGTAATGGTGAACAAGCTGTTGAGCTTTGCCTTAGTGAGTTCCCTGATATTGTTTTATTAGACATACAAATGCCCGTAATGGACGGCCTGAGTGCGTTTGAATTATTGAAAAAATGTGGGTTTGATAAACCAACCTTCGCATTAACGGCTAACGCGATGAGCCATGAAATAGATGAATATTTAGCTATGGGGTTCACAGGCTATTTAAGCAAACCGATCGAGAAAGAAACCTTCTATCGTACACTTGCCTTGTATTTGGATAGCCCAGTAGTGTTACATTCAACTAACCCTGATATTAGTGATTTAGTGAGCAGTTTTATCGCCAGTTTTGATGACGAAATTAAGTTATTAACAGCGAATTTTGCAGCAAAGGACTTTATAGCGCTACAGCAAGATAGCCATCGAATTCTTGGCGCAGCACAAATATTTACACTCACAAGTGTGGCAGATGCAGCGATGAACTTAGATAAGGCGTTATTAGCGAAAGATCAACCTGCAACTAATGCCGAAATAGCTGCGTTGGTAGATGAATTAATCCAGCAATTATCAAAATCATCTGCTGTAGGGTAACTGTAACGCTTGAGGTTTGACATTAACTTGCCGCTTTTTTATAAAGCTTCAATAAGGAATTTTTGGCAAAAAAAATGCCTGTATTAACAGGCATTTTAGAATTCTGTAAACGGAATTACTGACGTTTCATCGAATCAAAAAACTCATCATTGGTTTTGCTCATAGAGAGTTTATCAATTAAAAACTCCATCGCATCAATTTCAGACATTTCATGAACGATCTTACGTAAAATCCACATTTTTTGTAGCTCGTCTGGTTTCGTCAGCAATTCTTCACGACGGGTACCAGAACGATTAAAGTCAATTGCAGGGAATACACGCTTTTCAGCAATCTTACGATTTAAGTGTAATTCCATATTACCGGTACCTTTAAACTCTTCGTAGATTACTTCATCCATCTTAGAGCCAGTATCGATAAGCGCAGTCGCGATAATAGTTAAACTACCACCTTCTTCAACGTTACGTGCAGCACCAAAGAAACGCTTTGGCTTATGTAGTGCGTTAGCATCAACACCACCGGTAAGTACTTTACCTGATGAAGGGATAACGGTGTTGTATGCACGTGCTAAACGAGTAATTGAATCAAGTAGGATGATTACATCTTTTTTATGTTCAACCAGGCGTTTGGCTTTTTCGATTACCATTTCAGCAACTTGTACGTGACGACTCGCTGGTTCATCAAACGTTGATGCAATTACTTCACCTTTTACAAGGCGTTGCATTTCAGTTACTTCCTCTGGACGCTCATCGATAAGTAATACCATCAAGGTTGCATCAGGGTGGTTATGAGTAATTGATTGGGCAATGTTTTGCAGTAGCATTGTTTTACCCGCTTTTGGCGGCGCTACTAATAAACCACGTTGGCCACGGCCAATCGGTGAAGCTAAGTCAAGTACTCGAGCGGTAATATCTTCTGTACTACCATTACCACGTTCCATACGTAAACGTTCGTTGGCATGTAATGGAGTAAGGTTTTCAAAAAGGATTTTAGTACGGGAGTTTTCTGGTCTATCAAAGTTTACTTCGTTTACTTTTAGTAATGCAAAGTAACGTTCACCGTCTTTAGGCGGACGTATCAGACCCATTATTGAGTCACCAGTACGCATACTAAAACGACGAATTTGGCTAGGTGATATATAAATGTCATCAGGGCCAGCAAGGTAAGAAGCTTCTGATGATCTTAAGAAACCAAAACCATCCTGTAAGATTTCTAGTACACCACCGCCAAAAATGTTCTCTCCACTTTTGGCGTGGGCTTTAAGGATAGCAAAGATAATATCTTGCTTTCTTAAGCGGGCTACGTTCTCGAGCCCCATGGACTCAGCTAAGTCTACAAGTTCTTTGATCGACTTGTCTTTTAATTCGCGTAAATGCATATTGGTGGGTTCTTTATTACAGTTATCATGCTCATATAATCGATATTGATTAGTGAGAGAGGTTTGTTGGTAAACTAAGGATTAGTTGGCTTTATAAACTAGCAGGTCACTGGCTAGGCGTCCAGTCTTTATACAAAAAAAATGTAAAAAAGGGCAAAAAGCCCTTTTTTACATCTGTATTTAGATGTTGTTTTCTAAAAACTCAACTAGTTGAGTTTTAGAAAGTGCACCCACTTTAGTTGCTGCAACTTGGCCTTCTTTAAAAAGAAGTAGCGTAGGGATACCACGGATACCAAATTTAGGTGGTGTGCCCGCATTTTGGTCGATGTTTAATTTACCGATCACAACACGGCCATCAAATTCATCTGCTACTTCATTAAGAATAGGTGCGATCATTTTACATGGTCCACACCATTCAGCCCAAAAATCAACTAAAACAGGCTTGTCTGATTGTAATACGTCAGCTTCAAAGCCATCGTCAGTTAATTGAATAATTTTCTCGCTCATTGCGCTCTCCGATAAGTTAGGCGAATTATTTAATGCGTATTTAAACACTCTTGTTTCTTATTGCAAGTTTAAACGTTATGCTTAAACGCTATGACTAAGACACATTTGACCGATAAAAAGTTTTCAGACTTTGCTATTGCACCGGAAGTGGTTGCCGGGTTAACCGAAAGTGGGTTTGAATATTGCACACCCATACAAGCTAAATGCCTACCTTTTATTTGTGATGGCCGCGATATTGCGGGCCAAGCACAGACAGGTACAGGCAAAACGTTGGCGTTTTTAACCGCCACGTGCCATCGGTTATTACAATCTAGCAAAGCACCTAGTAAACATCCAAGAGCCCTGATCATGGCCCCTACTCGGGAGCTTGCGATTCAGATCCACAAAGATGCAAAAATTTTAGCGCCACACTGTAATCTTAACTTAGGTTTAGTATATGGTGGCGAAGATTACGAAAAACAACGTGCACAGTTAGAAAAAGGCGTTGATATTTTAATTGGCACCACAGGTCGCTTAATCGATTTATATAAACAAGGGTGTTACACCCTAAATGAAATCGAAGTAGTGGTCCTTGATGAAGCCGATCGTATGTTTGATTTGGGTTTTATTAAAGATATTCGTTATATGTTCCGTCGCATGCCGGATACATCGCAACGTCTTAACTTATTATTCTCTGCAACATTATCGTATCGCGTACAAGAATTGGCGTTTGAACATATGACAAACCCAGAGCATGTACAAATTGAACCAGATGTAAAAACTGGTAAGCGTATTGAAGAAGAGCTATTCCATCCTTCGCAAGAAGATAAAGTTAAGCTGTTATTGACCTTGATTGAAGAAGAGTGGCCAGAGAAAGCCATTGTGTTCGCAAATACAAAACATAGCTGCGAAACAGTCTATGCATGGTTAAAAGCGGATGGTCATCGTGTTGGTATGTTGACTGGCGATGTTAATCAGAAAAAACGCCAATCAATTCTAGCGCAATTCACCAAAGGTGATTTGGATTTCTTGGTGGCAACCGATGTTGCGGCACGTGGTTTACACATTCCAGAAGTAAGTCATGTATTTAACTTCGATTTACCAGATGATTGCGAAGATTATGTTCACCGTATCGGCCGTACTGGTCGTGCAGGCGCATCAGGTAAAGCAATTAGTTTTGCATGTGAGCAGTATGCGTATAACCTTCATGAAATTGAAGAATACATAGAGCACAGCATTCCTTTATCGCATTATGATAAAAGTGCATTGCTTGATGATGTAACTAAGCCTACTATTCAAAGAAAACGTAATTATTCAACAGGCCCACGTAGTCGTAGTAATAACAACGGACGTAGACCAAACAATAGTTACCAAAAAGCACGGTCGTAATTGCGACCGTCGTTATAGTCGTAGTAGTAACTAGAGGTTTTTGAACGGTGGGGCAACTTAAACCGCAAAAAAATGTTTATGCAGTAATTGATTTAGGATCTAACAGTTTTCATATGTTAATTGCTAAATCAATTGCTGGCGGCTTGCAAACGATAGGCCGCGTTAAACGTAAAGTCAGATTAGCCGCAGGGCTAAATGAAGATAACCTATTGAGCACACAAGCGATGGAACGAGGCTGGGAATGTCTCGCGTTATTTGCTGAACGCCTTCAAGATATTCCAAAACAGAACATCACAATTGTTGCCACCGCTACTTTGCGCTTAGCAACCAATGCTGATGAATTTAAAATCAAAGCCGAACAAATCCTCGCCCATAAAATTAATGTTATTAGTGGTGAACTAGAAGCACGTACCATCTATAAAGGCGTAGCGCACACTTCCTCGTGTAGTGGCCGTCAATTGGTTATTGATATTGGCGGTGCCAGTACCGAAGTGGTAATTGGTAAAGGTTTTGACGCACTGCATTATAAAAGCCTCAATATTGGCTGTGTCACTTTCCTTGAGCGTTACTTCAAAGATTGCAAGCTTAATGAAGCAAACTTCAATGCTGCAATTAAAGCGGCCAGAGTTGTTATTGACGATATCGCACCAAGCTATAAAGTGGCAGGTTGGGAAATTGCATCAGGTGCATCAGGTACTGTGCAAGCGATTCAAGAAATTATGGTCGCACAGTCACTCGATGAAACATTAAGTTTAGACAAGCTTAATGAAATTAAAAAACAGTCAATAGCCTACAACACAATTGCAGAATTAGATCTCCCGGGTTTAAGTGAAGAGCGCCGTCTAGTTTTTGTTTCAGGGTTAGCGATTCTAATTGCACTATTTGAAGCACTTGAGATTGATAAGATGGGCTTAGCCGGTGGGGCACTTCGTGAAGGTGTGCTCTACAGTATGATCCCTGAGTTTCATAATCACGATATCCGCAAGCGTACAGTCGATGGTTTAATGAGTCGTTATCATGTTGATCAAAAGCAAGCGAGTCGAGTTGCAGAGCTTAGCATCCAGCTTGCTGCCCAAGTTAGTGAGCAGTGGTTATTACTAGATACTAATGGCTTGCCTTTACTTAAAGCCATTGCACAGTTACATGAAATTGGTTTGTTAATTGAATATAAGCAGTACCAAAAACACACTGCCTATATTCTTGAAAATACCGATATGCCAGGTTTTTCACAATCTGAGCATAAAATTATTGCAGCGGCTGCTAACGCACACCGTTCTGATCTGCAAAAGAATGTATTTGAGCATTTAGGCTGTCATGCACAATTAACACAATATGTAACACGCTTGATTAGGATCGCTGTGATCTTATCAATGCGTCGCCAAGATGACGTATTACCAAAACTAACCTTAACTGTTCATAATGAAGCTTTAACACTCATATTTGAAAATGATTGGTTAAAATCACATCCATTAATGGCAAGTGAGCTCCAGCAAGAGTGTAAACAGCAAGCAAAAGCGGGCTGGAAGTTTATAGTTAAATAATAAAAGGGCTGTTAGAGCCCTTTTATTGTATTAAAAAACACCGTTGTGTAGTAATTTTGTTCGAACAGTCAATAAAATCAAAAAAGATCAAAAAAACAGTTGATCTGTTTTTGGATCTCCCTATAATGCGACCCCACTGAGACGGCAAACAGCAACGCTTAGCGAGGCATGAGCTACTCACAGAGTTAAATAAAACTTGAGTTTTAAATCATCGTAAGAAAATTTAAAATTAAGTGTTGACTCGAAAAAATAAGGATGTATTATACGCATCCCTAGCGACAACGTCGCAACGTTCTTTAACAATATAAAGCAATCATCTGTGTGGGCACTCGTACAGATTGAGTTCTAACAGTCGAACTAC
>NZ_JBALXK010000060.1:0-1067 GCF_036960685.1 Pseudoalteromonas sp.
GCTATAGCTCAGCTGGGAGAGCGCCTGCCTTGCACGCAGGAGGTCAGCAGTTCGATCCTGCTTAGCTCCACCACTTTTACTTCTTAAAAATAAATATTCTTTTATCGGGTCCTTAAAAAGCCTGAGAATAGAGTGTGTTTAATTTTGAGAAGTTTTTTAATCTCTTGCTCTTTAAAAATTTGGAAAAGCTGATAATAAAATTCGTATGAATAACAGTGTTATTTGTACAGAGTTTTCAAAAGTAAAAAAGAATGATAGCAGTATCATTCAGTGCCATTTAATCACTCTTTGAGTTGATTGATTGGTATCTACTTTAGTATTCAATATTAACTTCTGGCGAAGTTAAACTGTCACAAAACAAAGACCCGTTTGGGTTGTATGGTTAAGTGACTAAGCGTACACGGTGGATGCCTTGGCAGTTGGAGGCGATGAAGGACGTATTAACTTGCGATAAGCCTAGTCAAGCTAGTAAAAAGCACTTGAGACTAGGATTTCCGAATGGGGAAACCCACCTGCTTGCAGGTATCGTTAACTGAATACATAGGTTAACGAGGCGAACGCGGAGAACTGAAACATCTAAGTACCCGGAGGAAAAGAAATCAATTGAGATTCCCCTAGTAGCGGCGAGCGAACGGGGATTAGCCCTTAAGCTGTTTTGTAGTTAGTAGAAGGCTCTGGAAAGTGCCGCCATAGTGGGTGATAGCCCCGTATACGAAAACTTATAAGCAGTGAAATCGAGTAGGTCGGAACACGTGGTATTCTGACTGAACATGGGGGGACCATCCTCCAAGGCTAAATACTCCCAGATGACCGATAGTGAACCAGTACCGTGAGGGAAAGGCGAAAAGAACCCCTGTGAGGGGAGTGAAATAGATCCTGAATCCGTGTACGTACAAGCAGTGGGAGCGGACATTGCGTTCCGTGACTGCGTACCTTTTGTATAATGGGTCAGCGACTTACTGTCAGTGGCAAGGTTAAGTGTTAACGGAGCAACTTCTTCGAACGTCCATGACTGCATACTGGCATTTTGCGCCATTTCTAATTGGCTGGTTGCAACACCACCGGCA
>NZ_JBALXK010000061.1:0-927 GCF_036960685.1 Pseudoalteromonas sp.
GAAATGCCGTCCGGCCCACGTCTTTTTGTGGGCTGTCTTTCATTGAATTGTTATGGCTATTCGCAGGGCTTGGATCGATTAATAAAATCACAAAAGCCTGCCACATTATATTCTATTATTAATTGGGAAGTACCTTTAGAAGATAAAGCTTCCTTCGCTTGTTGCTTTAAAATATAGCCTTCGACCAAAGCTATAGCATTAGGTAGATGGCATGTACCAATTGAGCCATTGCTATTTAAAGCTTCTTGCAATGCAGCCATGCTTTCAGTTGCTGATTTTGAATTAAAGTCAGACTCACTCCAATTAAAAGCACTACTTTTAGTTTTATCATAATTTTCGCAAATAGCGTCAGCTCGAACAAAAGCTGGGATCATTGCGATAAACAGTAATATATATTTCATTCCAATAGAGCCATAAGAGGCGGCATGAAATGCCGTCCGGCCCACGTCTTTTTGTGGGCCATTCTTAATGGCTTTGTTAGTAGTTGATTGTTGTATAGTCATCATATCCATGGTGTTTAATTATCAATTCTTTATCGCTAGAAAATACAAAGTTAACCCAAACATGTTTTTCATCACAACCATAAACAATATCTGTAAGTACATGGTCTACAACACCTTCCAACTCACTTAGATTCAGAAGGGACAAACAAGTAGAAAGACAATTATTTACTGGCTCAGAGGGTTCTTGGGATTCTCGCCAAAATATCGTTTCACCATCAAAATGAAGCTTTACCCAATTATTATCAAACTTAAAGTAGGCAACGTTTGCTTGATCAGTAATGGATTCACCTTCTTGGTGCTGGATTAAATAAAACCCTTTACACACTTTGCCAGTTATCGAAGGTTCATTTCCATTTATGTGAAAGCTCACGATTACTCCTTAAAACTACTAACGCCTTTAAGAAACGGCGCGTAGTTTAGCGTC
>NZ_JBALXK010000062.1:0-847 GCF_036960685.1 Pseudoalteromonas sp.
GGCCGAAATGGTACCGGTAGAGTTTTGGAGCTACCTCAATAGCCACATTAAACACACCAATCCTAACGCGTTTATCCTCGCAGAAGTCTATAACCCTGACTTGTACCGCGATTTTATTCATTTAGGTAAAATGGATTACTTGTACGACAAAGTCGATTTATACGACACCTTAAAAGCTATTATTCAAGGTAAAGCCAGCACAGCAGCCATTGCGACAGTACAAGCCAAAGTCAGCGACATCGATCAGCACATGCTGCACTTTTTAGAAAACCATGACGAGCAGCGCATCAACACAGCCGACTTTGCTGCTAATCCATTTAATGCCCTACCCTCCATGGTGGTATCAACAACCTTAAGTGGCTCGCCAACCTTGCTGTATTTTGGCCAAGATGTTGGCGAACAAGGCGCTGAAATAGCAGGCTTTGGCCAACCGACTCGCACCAGTATTTTTGACTATGTGGGCGTGCCAGCCCATCAACGCTGGATGAACAACGGCAAGTTTGATGGCGACCAATCCACAGCCGATGAAAAAGCCCTGCGCGCCTATTATCAAACGCTATTAAACCTAAGCCATACAGCATCGGCGTTAAGCGGTGATTATATGGAATTAGACACCCTACAGCGCCAGCTCAATACCCAAGGTTACGATGACGAGGTATTTGCTTTTAGCCGTTTTAACAACGACCAGCAATTGATTATTGTTAGTAACTTTAGCCAGCAACACAGCAAAACGTTTACCCTAACATTGCCACACACTCTAATTAACCAATGGCCTGTCACTAAAAACACACCCGTTAAAGACTTACTCAACCACACTCAGTTGACTGAGCAGCTCGTGTTACTGAGC
>NZ_JBALXK010000063.1:0-785 GCF_036960685.1 Pseudoalteromonas sp.
GTGTACTGAATATCGCCATCAGGCAAAGTTACTTCAAGAGAAACCAATGTGCGATTGTCATAGGCATCAGTTAAAAGCGTTTGACCAGCAGCACCAGAATCGCGAGCAATAACAAAGTCATAACCGCCATTGTCTTGAACACCTAAGAACTTTTCTTTGATGCCTGTTTCTACAGGTACAAATTCGAGTACCTCAGTAGTGCCACCAGGCTCACCAAAATCACCGACATTCCCAACAGGAGTCCATGATAAAGCAGCAAATCCAGCTTGGTCGTGCGTTGCTGGAGCGGCGGCTGATGCCGAAAGAGTTGTACCAGTTGAGCTATTAGCCATTTTAGGCTCCTTTATTTAAGTTTTTTACTGCTTCTTTCAAGGCTTTCTCTGCCTTGGCTAAATTTATTCTTACCATTCCGCCAACCGCTTGACGCGACCAGCCTTCGAATTCTACCCTCCGAACATAAGGAAGGTTATTTGTTAGGTACATATCAGAGCCAATTTTATGACTTCTAGCAGCTTCATTCACTCGCTTGATAGCTGCTGAGCCTTTAGCGCCTCTAGTCTTGGTCGTTTCCGTGCTTGGCGACATAACTGATGCAAACCAATTGTTTCTTAATCTACCGCCCACATAACCAGCAGGCGGCTTTGACTTCCAGAATGACGGGTCGCCCACTGGAGTGCTTAAAATTATATTCGTGCTTACTTGGATAAAGAACCCTCTTGAGGTCTTTTCTAAGTCCTGCCCCCTAAGCTCTGCATACTGCTTGGCGAATGCGCCTAATTCAGTAG
>NZ_JBALXK010000064.1:0-766 GCF_036960685.1 Pseudoalteromonas sp.
TTACATCACGCTCTAAACGACGCATACTTTCATTACCAATCAGGTCTTCTTTGGCATTGATATGACTTGTTACTGTATCTAGAATTTTCTCACGTAAGGTTTCTTCATGAAGCGATTCGTCTTGATCTAACCAACTTTGAATATCTAAATCCAAAGTCATTTCTTCGCTCATGTGCTTGGTTAAGCCTTTGATTTTCCATTGCTCGTCGATACTTTGTGGAGGGATATAAGTATCAATAGTGCTTTCAACAACATCCTCGACAAATGACTCAACTGAATCTTTAACATCAGCCGCTTCAAGTAATTCAGAACGCATTTCATAGATGACTTTACGTTGGTCGTTTGCAACATCATCATATTCAAGAAGGTTTTTACGAATGTCAAAGTTATGACCTTCGACTTTTCGTTGTGCGTTCTCGATTGATTTACTCACCATTTTCGCTTCGATTGCTTGGCCTTTTTCCATACCAAGGCGTGTCATGATGGCTTTTACTTTTTCTGAAGCAAAGATACGCATTAGATTATCTTCTAGCGATAAGAAAAAGCGTGACGAACCAGGATCTCCCTGACGTGCAGCACGACCACGTAATTGATTATCTATTCGGCGTGATTCATGACGCTCAGTACCAATAATATGCAGTCCACCAGCTTCTTTCACTGCTTCATGGCGTTTTTGCCAATCAGCTTTTAGTTCGGCGATTTGCGCATCCGTAGCATCTTCACCTAACTCTTTGGTTTCTGCTTCAAGCGAGCCACCTAATACAAT
>NZ_JBALXK010000065.1:0-743 GCF_036960685.1 Pseudoalteromonas sp.
ATTACCGCTCGAGTACTTGACTTAGCTTCACCGATTGGCCGTGGCCAACGTGGTTTATTAGTAGCGCCGCCAAAATCAATCGTTTGTTCGTGGCTTGCGCTTGATGGCGTGGGCTGCAAGTAGTATGGAAAGTCAGTGGTTAGCTCTCCGATAGTTTGATAGTCATCATCACACGTTATTACTTCGCTATCACACGTTACTGTGTCGTCATCAACTGTAAGCGGCTGCACGAATGTAGGAATTGCTCTGAAATGTTCGTCCCAAGTTTCGGAAGTATTCGCAGGGCCGATTAAAGCTAGCTGGTCATCTGAGTCGCAAGTAACCTCGATACTATCGCAAGTAATATCCTCATCATCACAAGTTATGCCCGGTACAATCTCGTTAACTAGGTTAACCGTTGTTCCAAGGCTAAGATTTAACAGCTGATTAGACAGCAAGTTAAAATCGGGCGGCTGATCAACATTGGCAATGATTGAAGAGTATTCGCCGGTATTCCCTTGAACATCAACACCAGCAACCCAATAGCGATAAGTTGCAGATTCAGTTTCAAACACTGTCGTAAAAGTACTTTTTACCGTGCCGATAACCGTTGCCGTATCTAGCGAGTCACCACGGCGAATCTCATAACCCTCAATAGCAAAGCTAGTTGTTGCATTAATCCAACGTAACAGCACGTTATTATCAATAACCGAAGCGGTCAAAGGTGTAACGGCTTTAGGCGGTAATATTGTTATTTCTGCAAC
>NZ_JBALXK010000066.1:0-724 GCF_036960685.1 Pseudoalteromonas sp.
CGATACCCACATTGATGTGCCGTACCGTATTCATGCAAAATGGGCCGATAGGGCGTTTTATGTGCAAATTAACTACTCATACTGACTCCAATCACCAATCAGTAAGGTTCTCATTTGTCGCTCTGCGCGTTCTGGCGTTTGCTTTGCCCAGCGTGAATCAAGGCCTTCATGCGCCGCATCATTCCAACACTGTGTCTCAATAGCTTCCAGCATGTTTTTAAACTTCATTAATCCGTTAATACCCATTTGATATGCCATGCTAATCAGTACAGCCTGGCGACATTCACTTAAGTCCTTAAAGAACTCGAATTCATTAGATAGATTCGCAGTGATACCCGCTATTTTGAAGTCTAGCTGAGCGTATGCTGCTGCCTGGCACATTGAAATATGCTTGAAGTCAGATAGTGGTTGCCCCTTACTACCGATGCGCCAGCCTATTCCTACTGTGGCAAAGCCTTCGCTGCAAAGGTATGGCTCCGATCTAAAGCCCTCTTCAAAATCTAACATTTCGGTAATATTCATGATATAGCCTCTTGTCTCTCAAGTTGCGCGAGGCCATCAACAAGCACGTCGCGTTCTTTTTCGTATTTAGTAGCCTGAGTTTTGTTTGCGTTCTAATATCGAAACAGCTCATAATCTCTCACCCCCCTTAGCTTTCTCAATCTCAATAGCCCGATTAAGTGAATCGCGCGCTTCTGTTAAATCCTGAATAACACCTTTAACG
>NZ_JBALXK010000067.1:0-262 GCF_036960685.1 Pseudoalteromonas sp.
TAAAGACTTGCCCGACGACCTTGAAGATGTTTTGAGAACTCAAGATACTAATGCTTTCGCATCAGTATTATTTTTCGCACTAACGTAATCACACCAATAACAACGAATCGTTATTCATGCGCCTTTAGTTAGTACTATCAGCTTTCCAAATTGTTAAAGAGCGGGCTTAAAAAAGCCAAAGATAAAGTTTCATTTATCTTTGGCATCTCTAACCTATGCATATGCTTATCATCATGATAAGTGTAAATGGTGGAGCTATGCG
>NZ_JBALXK010000067.1:272-705 GCF_036960685.1 Pseudoalteromonas sp.
CCGCAGACCTCCTGCGTGCAAGGCAGGCGCTCTCCCAGCTGAGCTATAGCCCCATTTACATGCAGTTGAGATAAATATCAAGTATCCAATCATAAGATTGGCGAAGCCAAATCGAATTTTAACAAGTTAATTCAATGCGACGTTTACTCTCTTATTACAAGAGTCTAAACGAGTATTTAATTAACGCAGATAAAATGAAGATTTGGTGGGTCAGAGTGGACTTGAACCACCGACCTCACCCTTATCAGGGGTGCGCTCTAACCAGCTGAGCTACAGACCCAACGTAATTTCTCTTTCTTTCTATCAAGTAATCTGTGTGAACACTCACATGCATCGCTGCACTTTTAGGTATTGAGTTAGTCGTATAGGTAAGGAGGTGATCCAACCCCAGGTTCCCCTAGGGTTACCTTGTTACGACTTCACCCCAGTCATG
>NZ_JBALXK010000068.1:0-655 GCF_036960685.1 Pseudoalteromonas sp.
CTCTGCACCCATTGAATTTAAACTAGAACCTACAGCTAAATCTTTAATTTTACTGATACAGCGTTCTTTCTGCTCAGTGCTAATACCAATCTGATCCGCCACCGAAAATGCAACCCAGGATCCAGCTGTTGAATGAGTAATTAAACCTAATAATTCTTCTATGCGGCCAGCCTCGATGAATTCGACAGCCATAACATTCATTGCTTCTGCGGCAGCGTTCGCTTTCTTCACACTTGCTGGGTTGCCATAATTTGTATCAGCATGTATTTGAGCTAATTCGATAAATTTTTCGATGTTAATACTCATAAACAGTTAACGTTTGCCATAAGAGGCGGCATGAAATGCCGTCCGGCCCACGTCTTTTTGTGGGCCACTCTTAATGGCTTTGTTAGGGTTTAATCTATTGACCAAAATAACTCCAGTGTATGAAAGTTATTACCTTCAATAAAAGTAATCTCTATTAATTTTGACGAGTCATCTTCATCGTTTTGACTAATAAAGCTGTACATGCCAGAAAAATCACGTTCTAAATTTTCAATCAGGAAAGATACAAAATCCACAGTGTCAGGAGCTACTAAGCTAGTATAAGGTTCTACTAGGGCGCTTTCGAAAAATGACTCTATATTCTTTATTTCTTTCGAGTCTAATGTCTTAG
>NZ_JBALXK010000069.1:0-628 GCF_036960685.1 Pseudoalteromonas sp.
GTGTCTATATTTGAGGATTTTATGAATCAATTATGTAGAAGTGTTGAAGCAGATTTAGATATTAAGGCTTCTTTTACAGATTTTACTGGCTCAGGTATTGAAAGAGCAAAGCAATACTTATCAAAATTAAGCTCGCTTTCTCTTCCCGTTAGCGGAACAGAATGGAAGCAAATAAAGGATGCTCAAGCCATACGTAATGTCATTGCTCATGCTGCGGGTAATATTGATAAAAAGGCTCACTCAAAACAATTAAAAATAATTGATTGTAATGATAATCTAGAGGCAGAATATTATGCCCGTACACATTTAAATATCGACAAAGAATATGTGTTCAATCTTGTTGTCGCTATGAAAGGATTCACAGATAAATTATTGGCAGAGTGTGAAAAACTGCCTAACAAGAAAATAAACAAGGACACGTAACAGTTGGCTACGTTTCGCTTCGCTACACAATTTTAGCCAACCATTACTTAGCCTGTTATTTGGGCGTTATATGGTACAAGGAGGTTTGGTGCACAAACAAAATATTATTGAAACATTACAAATTATAGCCTCCCCAGAACGCCAATTTGAATACGAAAAAAATGTACCTGTTGCTCAAGTTCCTGCTGAGTTATTTTGTATGTGG
>NZ_JBALXK010000006.1:0-12463 GCF_036960685.1 Pseudoalteromonas sp.
CGTGACCAAGGTGATTATTATGCCTTGATCTGATCACTACATATTCTATAAGTTCAATTTATAATGATCTTGCCGTGGGTAGGTAGCCGTTACACAGCTATAAATAGTAATGTTGGCACATTTTTATGAAGGGCTATACCCAAACGCATAGCCACAAAATATAGTTTATTGTTGCTTAGGTAATAAACCAAAGTGATGGTAAGCGTTATCAGAAACAATACGTCCGCGTGGAGTACGCTGTATAAAGCCTTGTTGAATTAAATAAGGCTCAATCACATCTTCAATGGTTTCTTTTTCTTCGCCTATGGCAGCCGCTAGGTTATCTAAGCCCACTGGGCCACCCATGAATTTTTCTATGATGGCAAGCAAGTATTTACGGTCCATGTAATCAAAACCGCTTTTATCGACATCAATCATATTAAGTGCCAGCTCTGCCACTTCGGCATTGACTGTACCGTCTGATTTAACTTGGGTGTAATCACGCACTCGGCGCAATAAGCGATTTGCTATACGTGGAGTACCACGAGAGCGTTTAGCTATTTCAGCAGCGCCATCATCACACATTTGCAAATTTAAATAATGCGCTGAGCGCCCTACTATGGTTGACAGATCAGCAACTGAGTAAAACTCTAAACGCTGCACAATACCAAAGCGGTCTCTAAGTGGTGACGTTAACGAGCCTGCGCGGGTGGTTGCGCCAATCAGCGTAAAGGCCGGCAAATCAAGTTTAATAGAACGTGCCGCTGGGCCTTCACCAATCATTAAATCGAGTTGGTAATCCTCCATAGCCGGATATAAAATTTCTTCTACTTGTGGGCTTAGCCTATGTATTTCGTCAATAAACAGTACATCACCTTCTTCAAGGTTAGTAAGTAGCGCGGCCAAGTCCCCTGCTTTTTCAAGTACCGGGCCTGAAGTGGTTTTAATACTGACATTTAGCTCGTTCGCGACAATATTTGCCAATGTGGTTTTACCTAAGCCTGGTGGGCCAAATATTAATAAATGATCCAGAGCTTCACCACGAGTACGAGCCGCCTCTATAAATATTTCCATCTGCTGTTTAACATGGGGCTGACCGGTATAGTCGGCTAAAAGTTTTGGCCGTATGGCGCGATCAACAACATCTTCATTACTTTGTTCAGTCGCATCAATTAGACGATCCGCTTCAATCATGGTTTACTCACAACATTGATTTTAAAGATTCTTTAATAAGAACCTCTGTAGACATATCAGGTTTAGCCACTGATTTTACTGTTTTTTGTGCTTGCGCTAATTTATAACCTAACGACACCAACGCAGAGACTGCATCATCTGCCGCATTATTGGCGATCAAAGCATCAGTAGCTGCAGGTTCAATAACTGCATTATCACTAAATGGCGTGAATAAGTCATTACCCCAATCTTTTAATCGGTCTTTCATTTCCAGCACTAAGCGCTCTGCGGTTTTTTTACCTACGCCCGGCAGTTTCACTAAGCTTGTGGCATCTTCATTATTAACGCAGCTAACAAATTGTTTAGCCGACATACCTGATAAGATTGCTAACCCGAGTTTAGGCCCTACCCCATTGGCTTTTAATAACTCTCTAAATAATGCTCGCTCAACTTTATTGTTAAAACCAAACAGTAATTGTGCATCTTCTCTAACTACAAAGTGCGTATATACAACGGCCTGCTCACCAATATTAGGCAAATCATAAAAGCAGGTCATTGGCATATTTACTTCATAACCAACCCCACTGACTTCAAGCAGGATTTCTGGTGGTTGTTTTTCGACTAAAATGCCATTTAAGCGACCTATCATGTTATTTCCTTAATCGTCCTCTAACGGTTTTACTGGCACTGCCCGCTAGTTTTATTAAATTTTGATCTGAATGCGCATGGCATATTGCAATTGCGAGTGCATCGGCAGCATCCGCCTGCGGCGTGCCCGGTAATTTTAAAATATTTTTAACCATGTGCTGCACTTGTGTTTTGTCTGCGCCACCATTACCCACTACGGCTTGTTTTATTTGCCGAGCAGAGTATTCAAAAACAGGTAACTCTGCCATCGCAGCACCAACAATCGCAGCGCCACGGGCTTGGCCTAGTTTTAATGCTGAATCTGGGTTGTGTGCCATAAATACTTTTTCAATGGCAAAGTGATCAGGTGAAAATTGCTCAATCAGTTGGCTGATCCCTTGGTAAATCATTTTCAAACGAATAGGAAAATCATGATCGGCCAATTTTATACAGCCACTGCCTAAATAAGTAAACTTAGCACCTTGATGAGCAATCACCCCATAACCCGTTAATCGTGAGCCAGGATCAATCCCTAAAATAATAGCCAATACGAGCCCAATCAGTGTAAATAGTTAATTGCAGTAATAATGCCAGAGCACTGTATAAATTACCAGTGCATTATTGGCATAAAATATTGCCATAAAAAAAGCCCGTAAAAACGGGCTTGTTTGATTGCTTGCCTTTTAAGCTAAAGAGCGCAGCAATCCTTGGGTATTTTTACGCATCGTTCTGGCTATCATAAAGTAGCCCAGTGACGCCACAAACACACCACCCACTAATGGTCCAATAAGCCAAATATGCGGGTGCAACTTACCTGCCAAGTCAAACATCTCACGTTGTACTATTAATAACGCAACATCGCTGACCAACGCAGCCACAAAGCCTGCGGCACTACCGAGTAATAAAAACTCATACAAGGTCGCATTTTTTATTAATCGTCCTTTAGCTCCTAAGGTACGCAGTATAACAATTTCTTGCATCCGCTCGCCCAAGCTTGCTTGCACTTGTGATATCAATACTAAGCCACCGCATAACACCACTATCGCCAGTACAAAACCAATTGCTAAAGATACTTGCGAAATAGTCGAGCGTATTTGTTTTACAAAGCTCTCAACGTCTATGGCATTAATAGTTGGGTAACTGCGTAGTAATTGGCTAAAGTCGCGCTTTTGCTCGTCGTTAATTCGTACCGATGAAATATAAGTCGCCGGAAAGTCAGCTAAAACATCAGGGCTTAAAATAATAAAGAAGTTAGGTTTTAAAGTAGCCCAATTCACTTTACGAACACTGGTAATTTTGGCATCAAACGATTGCGCACCAATTAAAAAGGTCAACGTATCGCCCAGTTTTACATCTAAGCGCTCGAGCATTGACTCTTCCACTGACGCTTCAGCAGTCGCATTATCGCCAAACCACTTGCCATCGATGATCTCATTTTGTGCAGGCGCTTGCTCAAGCCAAGTAAGGTTAAGCTCGCGACCAATACCAGAGCGGGCTTCTTCGTCTTTCTTTTCGTTATCTTGTAATGACACTTCACGGGCAACTAGTTCGCCATTAACTGCGTTGACACGACCACGAACTGTCGGATAAAAATCAGACACTTGAATATTCTTTTGTTCTAAAAACGCATTAACATCGGGTAATTCAGTTTCTGTAATATTCACCAAAAAGGCATTGGGCGCATCACTTGGTAATTGCGATTGCCAATCAGCGATCATATCGTTTTTAAGTACTACTAAAAATAACAACAGTTTGATAGCAAGTGAAAAGCTGATCAACTGCACTGCATTAGCATTAGCCCGTTTTTGAATAGAGGCAATCGCAAGCGACCAACTGCTACCGGGACGCAGTCCTAACTTACGCCCGCCACCAAAGATGATTCGTGATAGCAAAAATAGTATGGCAATTAAAACCAGCGTTGAAACAAATAAAATCGCGGTGATTTTTAAGTTATTACTAAATAGCCACATGAGTAAAAATACCGTCACAGCCGACATGCCTAAATGCACTTTACTCACTAACAGCTTATCGCCCAAATTACGGCGTAATACTCTAAGTGGCGGAATATCAAATAAATCTAATAACGGTTTGATTGAAAACATCACCGCACAAATCACACCGGTGCTGATCGCTACAAACCAAGGCTTTAAACCCGCAGCAGGCAAACTGTTATTCATTGATTTTGCCAAATAGCCAGTGGCAATTTCTTGTAAACCGTAGCCAATGGCTAAGCCAAGGAGCACCGATAAACCACATACTAAAGATAAATGCAGTAAGTAGATTTTGCGGATCATAGCGCGACTGCCGCCTAAGGTTTTCATCATCGCAACAGGATCATATTGGCGCTCGCAATAACGTTTTGCAGACACCGCAATAGCAACTGCCGCTAAAATAATCCCCAATAAACCAGCCAGTAATAAAAAGCTTTCAGCACGGTTTAAACTATTAGCTATCGGCGATTGTCTGTCTTTTACGCCATACCACTGCTGATTTTCTTTCATTTGTGGTTTTAGCCAATCATAAAATTCGCTGATCTCACTTTCATCACCAGCATATAACTGACGGTAAAAAACACGGCTGCCAGGCTGAATTACTTCCGTTTTTTCTACATCTTGGCTATTTAGAAGCACCCGACGACTACTGGAAAAAATATTAAATGGGGCATCCGGCTCTTCAACTAATACCTTCTCGATATTAAATTGTGCAGCGCCAAGCTCAACGGTATCACCCACTTTTACATTTAATGCATAAAATACCGATTCACTAAACCACACATTGCCAACCGATGGCCCCAGTGTGGCAACTTCAATCTCACCAGTTAAACTGCTTTTTACTTTAAGCTCACCTTTTAATGGGTAATGCTCTGAGACCGCTTTAACTGAACTCAATTGCATTTCGTCATTAGCAAACAACATAGTATCAAAGTAAGTGAGTTGTGCAGTTTGTAAGTTATATTCGCCCGCTTTAGTTAAATACTCATCGGGTAACACGTGATTACTTGCAAGTACGCGATCAGCAGCAATAAAAGCACTGCTTTTTTGTGCAATACTTTGCCCTATTCGGTCAGTTACCATTGAAAGCGTTAATACCGTTAATACTGCAAGCGATATTGCCGCACAGATCACCGTAAGTTCACCACGGCGAAATTCACGGCTAAATAATTTTAATGCTAATTTAGCCCACATTCGCAACAGCCTCATTGGTATTTTTAACTAACTGCCCCGCCTCAATTTGCAAAACATGCTGGCATTTCGCAGCCAAGGCTTCGTCATGCGTCACTAGTACTAATGTAGTGCCGTGCAGCTTATTAAGGTCAAATAAAAGTGATTCTATTAACTTACCGTTTTTGCTATCAAGGTTAGCAGATGGCTCATCAGCAAATAAGATTTTTGGCGTGCCAATAAATGCCCGAGCAATCGCCACTCGTTGTTGCTCACCACCAGAGAGCTGCGATGGGTAATGTTCAACGCGATGACTCAACCCCACCTTTTCAAGCAGCTCAAGTGCTTGCTGTTTGGCATTAGACTCACCAGCAAGCTCAGCAGGGAGCATCACATTTTCAAGTGCAGTTAAACTTTGCACCAACATAAAGGATTGAAATACAAAGCCAACCTTTGCAGCTCTCAGTGCTGCACGCGCTTCTTCATCAAGTTCATGCAGTGGCTCACCATCTAAATAAATTGAGCCTTGGGTCGATTGGTCCAACCCTGCTAGTAAACTTAGTAAAGTTGACTTACCAGAACCAGACGTGCCAACCACAGCCACTGAGTCCCCAGACTTGACATTAAAGGTGATGTCGCTGAGGATGGGCAAATCCCCTTCAAGGGTAGTAACCGTTTTTGAAAGACCTTTAACCTGAATGATATTTAATTGAGATAGCGCTGACATATGATGAATTCAATCCTACGTTTTATATTCGTTTTACTATTAGTAATCAAACCACTTAGTGCGGCAGCTGACAACACAATTTTAATTTTAGGAGACAGTTTAAGTGCCGCCTACGGTTTAAAACAAGAGCAAGGCTGGGTTAAATTGTTACAAGATAAATACGATACTGAGCAAGCACCTGTACAACTGATCAACGCCAGTATCAGTGGTGAAACCACCGGCGGCGCACTGCGCCGATTAGATAGCCTGCTCAATGAATTTCAACCTAGCCATGTACTTATTGAGCTTGGGGGTAACGACGGCCTGCGAGGATTCCCTATTAAACGACTGAAAGAAAACCTAGCCAATTTAGTGAGCAAAAGTAAACAAGCTAATGCCAAAGTCGCGATTATGGAAATACACATTCCGCCTAACTACGGGCCACGTTATACCGGGCAATTTACCGCTAGTTTCGCCACCATTGCTGATGAAACCGACAGCCATTTAATGCCGTTTTTTGTGCTTGATATAGCATCAGATAAAAGCCTAATGCAAAACGACAACATACACCCTAACAAAACTGCTCAACCTATACTACGAGATACCATGTATAAATCGATCAATGACTGGATAAATAACTAAAAATCCATATAAAATTTTTTATTTCACTCAGTACGTTTAATAAATGTTCAAATAAACAAAAGCTTATTGATTTTTGAAAAAATATACGTACTATTGCTTGCAACGTCGGTATGTAGCGCAGCTTGGTAGCGCACTGTCATGGGGTGGCAGGGGTCGAGAGTTCGAATCTCTCCATACCGACCATTTAACTCCGTTTATTTTCAATTAGTTATAAATTAAACTATCTTCTTTATCGCACAATTAAATTAGTGTTTTTAAATATATATCGCACATTTATCGCACCATGCTTACCTTAAATTATTTTATACTTTTAAGGTATAAAAGGGGGGGATATATAGGAAGACAGCTAATGGCACCCTTCTAAACCAGCTTTATCATTATTTTAAAGAATAAACACATTTAACTTTTCTCCATGTTTTTTGAATTGTAATTTTAATCTAAAAGTACAATAGAGAATGTTATGCAGATCGATCAAAAAAGAAAAACCACTTCACACTTATTATTTGTGCAATTGTGCTTGGCTCAATACCCTGCCTTTATATTACTGTTTTCAGGCGTAGAAGACCTGGCTAGCATTTTCGAAGGGGTTACACCACAAGACCATCTAATATACTATTTTAGTTTACTAACTCTTTTGCATAGTGTTGTTTGGGCTATTTCTAAATACAGTCTTTCTTTATCCGATTCTAGTAGAGCATTTAAATACAGATTACATACACCTTCATACCAAATTGGTTTTAACCTAGTGGGCTTATATCGCGCTATGGCAGGATCACTTCCCTTTATTGCAGTCCCTATATTAATTTATGATTCAACAAGCGGTAACAGCACTAAAGCTATATTAATGCTTGTGCTTTCTATTGCTAGTTTACTAGTTGCCTACTGGCTAACATATTGGCAGCAAAAGACAGCACCTAGAATTAAAGAGTTTTGATTTATGCTTAAGCGAACAAAAAGCGACAACTAACTTGAAAAACACCGAACATCTGTGAATCGGAAATTAAATAAAATAGACAGCTTTGCATTCACCAGTTGAACTCACAGCACTTAGCTGAACTTCGCCAAAGAGCTACAAGCAAACATTGGGTTATTAAATTTAATAATTAGCTTTTAGCTAAATTTAGAAAAACTTTAAAGCTGGTAGTTTGATTATTTGAACTGACCTCTATATTTCCACCGTTTGCTTGCGCTAGAGCTTTAACTATTGCAAGCCCTAAACCAGCTCCATCGCTGTGTCGTTGGCGCGATTTATCGGGTCGATAAAAGCGGTCAAATAAATAAGGTAAATGCTCAGAAGGTATTCTCTCCCCTGTATTAATCACTGAAATGCATATTTTTTCAGCGGTGGTCATTTCACTGTTTACAGTGATTGATGAGCCTTTTGGGGCGTATCTAATTGCATTGGATAGTAAGTTTGATAATAATTGGCGAAAGTGTAATTTGTCACAATAAAAACAAAGGTTTTGACCTTTTTTATTAAATGCAATCAATGAGTCTTCAGCCAATGCGTCAAAATACTCAAATAACACTTCAATTTCATCATGGCTTTTTAGAGTGTTTTGAACGGGTTTAATTAGCCCATTTTGAGTTTTTGCGAGCCAAAGCATATCACTAACCATTTTAGTTAATCGCTCAAGTTCTTCTAAGTTAGAAAACAATAATTCTTGATACTCTTCCAACTGCCTTTTTTTAGATAATCCAACCTGTGTTTGAGTAATTATATTTGTTAGTGGAGTTCGTAGTTCATGAGCAATATCACTAGAAAAATTTGATAAGCGAATAAATTCACCCTGGAGCCTGTCGAGCATTGAGTTAAACGACTGCACCATATTAACAAGCTCAATAGGCACTTTATTTTCATCGAGCCTTACATCCATTTTATTAGTTTGGATATCGTGTATTTTCTGACTTAAACCTCGTAAAGGGTTTAATCCTTGATGTATAGCAAACCAAGCCACCAATAAAATGAGTACCGCTGAGCCAAACATAATGGCCCAAAGGCTTTGCTGAAATTGATTGAGAAAGTGTAAATGAAAGCTCATGTCTATCGCTGTAGTAATTTTGTATTGCTGTTGCCCAGTACTTAAATTACTCACCAGAGCTCGGTAGGTGTGGGTATCATTTTGCCATGAGGTAATGTTGTTACGGTTAAAGCCAGTTGAAACCTTAGCACTCATTACAAAATCACTAAAATCTCGTTCAGAGCTTTGAAAAATGAGATCTCCTTTTGCGGTATTTACCTGATAGTAAACACCGTGATGACCCGCTACAGCGTTAGATAATTCATTTTTAAATTTCAGGTTTGATTTATAGTGTTGTCTTAAAACTAATTCAATAGATTGATTAATAACATGCAGTTCACTACTATCTTGCTGGAAAAAATGATGTTTTATCGAACTATTTATTAAGGTGGCAACTAAAGTTAAGCACGCAATAACGGTTACAGCCACAAACAACACAACACGCATCGTAAGTGATAAAGGCCGTGACTTAATAGCCATCAGTTTCAACCTCTAATTTATAGCCCATACCGCGAACTGTATGAATTAATTTAATAGTAAAGTCATCATCAACTTTTGCTCTTAGCCTACGAATGGCAACATCAATCACATTGGTGTCGCTATCAAAATTCATATCCCATACTTGAGAAGCAATTAACGAACGTGGCAGTACTTCACCTTCGCGCCGTAACAATAGTTCAAGTAAGCTAAACTCTTTATTACTCAATAAAATACGCTTGCCTGCACGTTGTATTTTTCGCTTTGGAATATCCATTTCTAAATCAGCAACGATCAGTATATCGTCAACTGTTTGTACTGCACCACGGCGAATAAGAGTGCGTACTCTTGCTAAAACTTCAGCAAAAGCAAAAGGCTTTATTAAATAGTCATCAGCACCAAGTTCGAGCCCCTTTACTCTATCGTCTATGCTATCGCGAGCAGATAAAAATAGTACTGGGGTTTTGTTATCTGCTTCACGTAGCGACTGTAAAATTTTCCAACCGGATACGTCAGGTAACATGACATCAAGTATTATTACATCAAATAATTCGGTCATTGCTAGGTGATGACCGTCAAGACCATTGCGCGCCAAAGAAACCTGAAAACCAGCTTCACTTAGTCCCTGTTTTAAATAATCTCCCGTTTTTGCTTCATCTTCAACAACTAATAAGCGCATACAATTCCTTCATTAAAGTCCTAACAACTACCTCTGCAAATATTATGCAGTATCTGTCACTACAGCAACATGACACCAAGATTACAACTTTGTAATGTTCGCGTCATGTTGAAGACAGGTCTATTTTCTATACTCAATACATATTCTGCTATGAAGGAGTAAGGAAATGGGGTTTAAAAAGTCATCACAACAGGTTAGCACACCACGAAGACGATTTGTTCAAGGCTTAATTGCAGGAGGTGTACTTGCTGCTTTTCCGAGTGTATTACATGCTGCATCATCTTTAGTAGCAGGAACAATAACAGGCACTGTGCCCGAACTTAGCGGCGAAGTAATTGATCTGGTTATAGATGAATCGCCGGTTAACTTTACTGGCGTAGTACGTATGGCGACAACTATCAATGGATCTATACCCGCTCCTACCTTGCGCCTCAAAGAAGGCGATGACGTTACTATTAGAGTAACAAATAAGTTATCAGTACCGAGTTCAATTCATTGGCATGGCATTATTTTACCGTATCAAATGGATGGCGTACCTGGTATCAGTTTTAAAGGCATTATGCCTGGCGAAACCTTTGTTTATAAATTTAAATTACAACAAAGCGGTACATATTGGTATCACTCACATAGTGGCTTTCAAGAAATGACTGGCATGTACGGTGCATTAATTATTGAACCGCGAGAAAAAGATATTATTAGTGCAGATAACGAGCATGTTATTCAATTATCTGATTGGACTGATGATGACCCAATGGCGCTGTTCCGTAAATTAAAAGTACAGAGTGATGTATTTAACTTCAATCAACCCACTGTCCCAGAGTTTTTCGATGACGTTTCAAGCAGCAGTATTTCAAATGCTCTACAGCGCCGAAAAATGTGGAATCAGATGCGAATGAATCCTACAGATTTAGCTGATTTATCTGCATCAGCAATGACTTTTTTAATGAACGGTAGTACTCCAATGGCAAACTGGCGTGGATTATTTAAAGTCGGTGAAAAGCTTAGGTTAAGGTTTATTAATGGCTCTAGTAATAGCTTTTTTGACGTGCGTATCCCCGAGTTAAAACTAACGGTTGTACAAGCAGATGGGCAAAACGTTGAACCAGTGACAGTTGATGAATTTAGATTCGGCCCTGGTGAAACCTACGACGTAATTGTTGAGCCTAAAAATGATGCCTATACGATTTTTGCTCAAAGTATGGATCGCTCTGGTTACGCAAAAGGAACTTTATCAAGCTCGCCTAATATTGATGCGCCAGTACCTGCACTTGACCCTGTTGAATGGTTAACGATGACCGATATGATGGGCAATATGACCCACGGCGGTGAGCACTCTGCAATGGCTGGTATGGCAGGCATGTCAGGTATGAACTCTAAAGAAATGGATCATAGCGCTATGGGCCACGGTGCAATGGCGATGGATCATAGCAAACATGGTATGTCTGAAAACCCATTAGCGGTTGCCAGCTCTAAAGTGCGTCATGCAAAAACGGAGTATGGAGCTTCAGTTGATATGCGCGTTGATATGCCTAGAACAAATCTTGATGATCCTGGTATTGGTTTACGTAAAAATGGTCGTCGTGTTTTAACACTTGCAGATTTACACTCACTTGAAGGGATCACTAACCAGCAAGAGCCAGAAGCTGAAATTGAGCTGCATTTAACCGGAAACATGGAGCGTTATAGCTGGTCATTTGATGGCTTAGAATTTGGTAAAAGCACGCCAGTGCATATGAAGCATAACCAACGTTTAAGAGTTATTTTACAAAACGATACCATGATGACGCACCCTATGCATTTGCATGGTATGTGGAGTGATTTAGAAAACGAGCAAGGTGATGTGCAAGTGCGACGTCATACGATACCTGTTCAACCCGCACAAAGAATCAGCTTTTTAACCACCCCTCACGATGTAGGTCGCTGGGCTTGGCATTGCCATTTATTATTCCATATGGATGCCGGTATGTTTAGAGAGGTAGTCGTATCATGAAACAATTAAAACTATCTAAATCATTAGGTTTATTAATGTTAACAGGGGCTTCATTAATTAGTTTCCCTTTATTAGCGCAAAGTGAAATGGCACAAATGAATAGCGCTAAGATGCAACCACAAGGAGGAAGTGCACCTAAAGATGCAAGAGACCCCCATGCTTACTCTGCGGGAACAACTTTAACAGAAGGCCCATATGCGCTTGAGGGCAATGAGCGATTAACACTCGCTGATGAGCATCCATTTTACGCATTACTAGGCGATCGTCTTGAATATAACGAGCAAGCAAACGCAGGTGTATTTGACTTACAAGCATGGTACGGCACTACCTTTGATCGATTGGTAATTAAAACCGAGGGTGATTTCAGCGAAGGAAGTATTGAAGAAAACCAAACCGATATTTTATGGGGTCACGCCGTATCAGCATATTGGGATACTCAAGCAGGTGTTCGTCTTGATTACAATAAAGAAGGTGAAAATCGGCAATGGTTGGCTTTTGGCTTACAAGGTTTAGCCCCTTATTGGTTTGAACTTGATATGACAGCATACGTAGGTGAGCGAGGCAATACCGCATTTACGTTAGAGGCAGAGTACGAACTATTACTCACGCAAAAGCTAATTATACAACCGCGAGCCGAAATTACACTTTATGGCAAAAACGATAAACAAAACGAACTTGGAAGTGGCCTATCAAGCAGCGCGATTGGCTTTAGGGTTCGTTATGAATTTACACGCCAGTTTGCGCCCTATATTGGCGTTGAATGGAGCAATAAATTTGGCAATACCGCCGACTATGCCACATCAAGTGGACAAAGTAGCAACAACACCGCATTTGTTACGGGTATTAAATTTTGGTTTTAATCATTTTAAATAAGAGGTAATTATGAAGTTTTTTAATTCTGCAGTAGCTATTTTAGGTTTAGTACTTACATTTTCCGCATCAGCGCATATATCACTCAAGCAATCAACACCTGCGCAAGAAGCCATGTTAATGAAAAGCCCAGAGCAA
>NZ_JBALXK010000006.1:12472-69084 GCF_036960685.1 Pseudoalteromonas sp.
TTTTCCGCATCAGCGCATATATCACTCAAGCAATCAACACCTGCGCAAGAAGCCATGTTAATGAAAAGCCCAGAGCAATTTTCGTTAACTTTTGGTGGTGAAGTAAGGCTAGCAAAAGTCATCATCAAAGATGAAAAAAATAAATCAATAAACTTTGATTTCAAACCAAGCTCTACCCCAAGCACAGACTTTAGTTGGTCATTGCCGAGCTTAGTCCAAGGCACTTACACGGTTAAATGGACAGCACTGGGTGGTGATGGACATAAAATGACCGACACGTTTAGATTTATGGTACACAAAAGTGAATCGCATAAGATGATGCAAGAACAATCTAATACCCACAGCAAACATAATCATTAAGTAGCAACATAATGCAATTAAGTGAATGGTCAGTACTCTTACTATTATTAAAACTAGCAAGCTATATCGCAATTGCAGGGCTTGCGGGCACTTTATTAATGCGCTTTATGTGTGGCAACAGCAATGTTGCAGGGCATCACTTAATTAGCTTTTATCAGTTCTTAAAACGTTGGCAAATTACGTGTGTAGTTACAGGTAGTATTGCTGCACTTTTACAAGTACCAATAGAAGCTGGAGCAATGGCTGAATCAGGCTTTATGGGAATGTTTGACCCCTTTATGCTTGAAATTGTTTGGCAATCAGTCATAGGTGACCAAGCAACGTTTAGAATACCAGCGCTCATTATTGCTCTAATTAGCGCATGTATGTGGAGTGTGGAATCAGATGATAACGTAGCAGGTTATAAAAACGGTGCCGTTATACTAATCATGCTTGGGTTTATCGCTTATAGCTTCACTTTTACTGGGCACAGTGCAAATGAAAATGGGTTAGTGAAAAGTATTTTAACCTTTCACCTTATTGCCATTGCGAGCTGGTTAGGGTCATTGTGGCCGCTTTACAAAAGCTGCACTTTACTACCTACCAGTGAAGTAAAGCGGTTAATGCATTACTTTGGTCAACTCGCTATTGTTATTGTATTTGTACTACTTATTTCGGGCTTAACTCTGCTCTTGCAGTACCTAGAGTCATTTTCTGCATTGTTTACATCAAATTATGGGCAACTAATTTTATTAAAGCTGTTACTCGTCTGCGCGATGCTGTTACTAGGTGCATGGCATAAGCTTTTTTTAGTCCCGCAAATCACTCAACAACACCATATAAGTATATTAAAACGCTCGATTACTGTTGAAATAGTAATTGCCCTGTTTGTACTTATTACAACAAGTGTATTTACCACACTTGTTGGTCCGCCTATTTAACGATTAATAAAAAGGGAAACGTATGTTAATTAAATCCTCTAATTTAAAAATTTTATTGCTACTAATTTTTAGCACTGTTAGTTCTTTTACTGTTAGTGCACATGACGATGAAAAATATTCAAAAAAAGGCAAGGCCTTTGTCAATGTTGATAGCGAGGCTGCAAAAACAGTCAGCCTATTTCATGCATCTCTAAAACAAGGTAATCGCGAAGCTGCACGTAAATTACTGGCCGACGATGTCATCATTTTTGAAGGCGGAAGTGTTGAGCGTTCTGCAGATGAATACGCGAAACATCATATGATAGCGGATATGAAATTCTTAAGTGCTGTTAATAGTGAACTACTAGAGCATCAAGTTTACACAAATGGAGACATAGCTTACTCAATTTCAAGAAGTAAAACTCAAGGAAAGTACAAAGGAAAAGATATTAAGTCTATGGGAATGGAATCAATCACATTAAAAAACACCGATACAGGTTGGAAAATCACTCATATTCACTGGTCTAATTAAGGAGTTAACAATGCGAGTAATCTACATTACCTCAGCGTTTTTTTTATCATTAACTATGTCATTTTCGGCAATGAGTATCGAAAAACAGCATAAAACATCAATAATCTATGAAAATTCAGAAAAACCTGAAATTGAGCTTACCGTTTATAAAAGTAAAAATTGTGGATGTTGTAATAAGTGGATTGCTCATTTGAGTGAAAACAATATTCAAACAAAAGCAATTAACGTTAATGACATGGGGTCGATTAAATCTCAGTATCAAATAAAACCTAATATGCGCTCATGCCATACAGCCGTGTCAGCCGATGGATTTGTATTTGAAGGTCATGTTCCCGCTAAACATATAAAACAGTTTTTATCTGGGCAACACGCTCCGCACATTACAGGCTTAAGTGTACCAGCCATGCCTATTGGCACTCCCGGAATGGAAATGGAGGGTATATTTCACAAATATAATATTGAACTACTCACTGACAACTCAAATGAAGAAACCTACAGATACATAAGTAAATCCAGCGAGCAATTTTAGCCTAACGGCATAATTCTTGAGTTAATTGTTAAATACCCATTTTACACAACAGGAAACACTGATTTGTGAGCTTGATAGTGTAAAGATTACTCATATGTAAAAACAAAATACAAAACTTTTAAGAATCAATACAATGTCACACTATTCAAAATTTTTTTTAATGATAGCAACATCTACAATAACCATGTTTGTATTGATGTATTTGAACACCTACCAACTTAGTCATGTTTATTTTAGTGAAACTCGTACTTATATGGCGCTTTATATGGGAGCCACGATGGCAGTGATAATGCTACTTTTCATGCTCAATATGTATAAAGATAAAAAGAAAAATATAACAGTACTCATTGCTAGTGTTGCCGTATTTGCAGGAAGTTTATTTTTAGTTCGCTCACAAGTG
The DNA here is from genome assembly GCF_036960685.1 of Pseudoalteromonas sp. GTDB lineage: Bacteria > Pseudomonadota > Gammaproteobacteria > Enterobacterales > Alteromonadaceae > Pseudoalteromonas. The sequence goes on from NZ_JBALXK010000006.1 coordinate 15,193, forward strand.
ACTGTTGATGATAGCTCATGGATGTCGGCGATGATCCCACATCATTCAATTGCCATACTCACCAGTGACAGGGCAAAAATCAAAGATAAACGCGTTCAAAAGCTTGCTACAAATATAATTGAAGCCCAAGAGCGAGAAATAAAAGAAATGCAATGGCTCCTAAAAGATATAGAGCAAAACGGCATTGCACAAACCAATGCTCAAGCACAATTAAGAGCTGTTCCAGATTTCAATTCAAATAAATAAACCGCATAACATAAGGAGTAAAGCATGAGTAAATCAGCCCAACTTTTTAGAATGGCAACAGATGAGCATATTTGTCCGTTTGGTTTAAAATCAAAAGACCTACTAGAGCGAGAGGGATATACAGTTGATGATCAGCTTTTAACTTCTCGAGAGCAAACAGATGAATTTAAAAAACAACACAGTGTAGAAACTACACCTCAAGCATTTATTGATAATAAACGTATAGGTGGCTACGACGATTTACGTGATTACTTTAATAAGCCACAAGCAGCCCAAGAAGGTACAACTTACACGCCCGTGATTGCGATTTTTTCGGTTAGTTTTTTGCTTAGTGTGGCATTTAGTTTTGCATCGGATAATAGCTTATTATCAATGCAAACCGCTGAACTGTTTGTAGCCCTAACAATGGCAGTGTTAGCAATACAAAAGCTTCAAGACTTATTTAGCTTTACTAATTCATTTATAACCTATGACTTAGTCGCTATGAAAGTAGTCAGGTACGCTTATGTCTACCCATTTTTAGAAGCATTTGTTGGCATTGGAATGATAGCCGGATTACCAGCCTATATTATTGCCCCTATTTCATTATTCATAGGTGGGGTTGGTGCTGTTTCAGTGATAAAAGCAGTCTATATAGATAAACGAGAGTTAAAATGTGCGTGTGTAGGCGGTGACAGTAACGTACCACTAGGGTTTATCTCTCTAACAGAAAACTTATTTATGATAGCTGCCGGTATTTGGATGTTTGTTAGGTAAATAACAGCTTTAATTTAAAAATATGATGACGAGCTTATTTATAGCACGAACCAGACTCAGTAGTTGAGTCTGGTTCTGCCTGAACTTAAAACGCCATCAATTTGCTCTGGCTTCTCTAAGGTATCTTGAAGTTACAATGAGACTAAAGTTTTTTATTAATTGCATGATTTAAAAAAGCACTAGCCCTCTAACTTTATTAAATAGATCTAATCTAAATTTGATTCCAGGATTCTTTTGGCAATAAATTTTGTGAAATTTTTTCTAGTCCGCTTAGAGCGAAAACCAGTCATTGTAGTTCGAGCAATTTTACTTCGTATTGATATACTAATGTCATGATTAAAGTTGATTTTATGGTTGGACGATGAAAACAATAGGCAAGTTGGCTAAAGAACTTGATATAGGCGTAGAAACTATACGGTTTTATGAGCGGGAAGGCTTGATAAAACAGCCTCAAAAACCTCAAAATGGTTATCGTGTCTATGACGACTCAATCACCAAACAATTACAATTCATCTGTAAGGCCAAAGCACTTGGCTTTACTCTAAAAGAAGTGGCTTCATTGATGTCAATGGATGGCGATTGTGCCAAAGTAGAATCCCTAGGCTTGCTGAAATTGAACGTAATTCAAAATAAGATAGCTGACCTTCAACGCTTAGAAGTCGTCATAAAAGAAATGACTAATTCATGCCGCAACAATAACGATCAATCCCACTGCCCAATAATCGATTCGCTAAAATAGTATTGACTCCGTACCTACCTACGGAGTTCATACTCAAATCATTCAAATAATGTTAGACGTTAAAAATGATTAATAAGATTTTAGATAAAGTTAGCTCAGGTGGTGTTTGGCTTGCGGCTCTTAGTTGTACGGGGTGCTTCCCCGCACTCGGCTCGTTAGCATCAGCATTAGGATTAGGCTTTCTCTCTCACTTTGAGGGAATTGCTGTAAATACCTTGTTACCTATATTTGCAACTCTGGCATTGTTGGTAAATTTGTATAACTGGTATAAAAACCAAAATCATGCGAGAGGTATTCTTGGGGTTATTGGCCCTATAGCGGTTTTGTTAACCCTCTATCCACTATGGCAATACGAATGGAGCACTTATTTGTTTTATGTAGGTATTTGTTTGATGATTGTAATGTCCGTATTAGACATTGTTAAACCTTTGAAGGAGCAAACATGCAAAGTATAGAGTTAAATTCTACCATTACTTGCCCTGAGTGTGGCTTCAGTAAAACTGAAGAAATGCCAACCAACGCTTGCCAGTGGTATTATGAATGTGAATCTTGCAAAGTTCTCCTAAAGCCTTTGAAAGGCGATTGTTGCGTATATTGCTCTTATGGAACAGTGAAATGCCCGCCAATTCAAGAAGGTCAAAGTTGTTGCGATAGCTAAATGACAGTCTATTAATGGCAATGAGAAGGCATAAAAAGAAATAGTGAAATGTCAGCAATCGTATCATTGCAGCCTTTATCACTAAGTCACTCAAGGGCTGCTTTTGGCACAGACTGTGTAAAAACTAATTTTTAATAAATTGTCTTGGGTATGTTCTTAGTTTAAAACCATCTAGGATGGTTGCGATCGATTTTCTCTCAGTATCACAATTTTCTCCGCGCGAGCGAAACTGCTATAGCAACGCTACTCTAATCGCTTTACTTAGACCATTAACTCCCATAATTGTGAGCATTCTTCTGAAGTTGTAAGCCAGAACATGAAGACTTATTTCTGTACTCACGCTTTTTAAACCTCGTGTTAGTAAGTGGGTAGCTCCCATCCAGAGTTTAATTGTGCCAAAGGGGTGCTCAACAGTTTGCTTGCGATGAAGCATCAATTCAGGTTCATTCTTTAGCTTTTGAAGCATTTCTTCTGTCAGAATCTCATGCACCCACCGCCTTATTCGCCTAGGGTCTTTTTTAGAGTTAGTGCACTGACTTCTTATTTTACAATCTCGACAAGCAATGTGATTGAAGTAAACATCAAGGTATTTACCTTGCTCAAATACCTGCATTCGATTTTGAAGTTCATTACCAGCGGGGCATAAGTAAATATCTTTATTTGCATCGTATTTGAAGAGTGAGCGGTTAAATATCCCTTTCTTTTCAGAGGACGATGTATCCGTCTTGGGCATGATTGGCTCTGCACCCAAATCGATAGTATCTTTTATATCGGGCTGACTGAAGTAACCTTTATCTGCTAATACCCTTATATCTTCCTTGCGCAATGCTTTTTGTGCGAGTTTTGTCATTGACGCAAGCTGGCCTCTATCTGGCACGTTGGTCACCTCATGCGCCACTATAAGGTGGTGCTTGGTATCAACCGCACTTTGCACGTTATAACTCACAACTCTTGTAAAACCTTGAGTTTTCATTAAACGTGAATCAGGATCAGTAGTGGATATTTGCTTGTCAGGATGAGCTTCAACTTGTTCTTTAATCTCGTGTAGTTTTTTTAACTGGCTGCGAAAGTCAGCTAGCCTATCTTTTGTGGCTTTAATTTTTGTGACGTTAGCTTGCTCTTTATCGGCTTCATCAAGTAATTCAAGGTAACATTCAATGTTCTTTTCGACTCGGTCGATGTGGAATTTAACTTTGCTTGGCGTAAAATTATTGCCTTTGTTGTTGCTAGCTTTAAACTTACTACCATCGATGGCAACAACTGGTTTCTCAAACATATTCAGACGACGGCAGACTTCAACAAACGTTTTGCACACATTTTTTATACCATCTCCGTTGTCTTTTCTAAAATCAGCAATCGTTTTAAAGTCGGGTGCCAACTTACCAAGTAGCCACATCAGTTCAATATTGCGTTGGCATTCGGTTTCTAATCGGCGGGATGATTGAATACGGTTGAGGTAACCATAAAGATACAGTTTTAATAATGTGGCTGGATGATACTTAGGGCGGCCTGTGGACTTTAAAGTTAATCCTTTAAACCCCAATTCAGCTAGATTTAGTTCCTCAATGAAAACATCAATCACTCTGACCGTATTATCTTCACTGACGTAATCTTCCAACGATTCTGGAAATAACGTTGATTGGTCACGACTTTCACCGCTTATAAACTTTGACATACTGCCTCAACCCTCAACTGAATCAATAGTCTAATTATATAAATATCAGTATATTAAGTGAACTAAATGTATAGATTAATAGATCATAAGCAGAACATACTTAGACCAAAAGGTGATCAGAGTTTTCACACAGTCTGTGCCCAAAGCGGTCGGGGAAACTAGTCCAGAAAGTTCTAAGCTGTATTGCCACTGTTGCATATTTTGCTGTTTAATTTCAATCTAAGTGCCCTGTCACATTATGTTATCCAATATCTTTTAACTGTTCTTAAACTAAGATTGGTAAAAAGTGCAACAGCCTGTTGAGTTGGTCTGTTGCCCGTTTCTTTGGTTATTTTTTTAACAGCTTTTTTAACAAGCTGCTGCGAATTACTTCGCTTTTTAACCGCAGTGTCTGTAGCTGCTTTTTTCTGCCTCTCCTTAATTTCATCACTTGATAACTTCACTTTTGACCTAATATTTAAATATTCAGGGCAATAGCCGAACAAGTCTTTCAGGTAATCAGCTAGAGTCTCTTTTCTGTATTTGTAGTGTGTTGTTTTTGCTGTTCTAGTTAAACTAACAAGCTCTTCTAATGATAAACCAATTAGCTCATCATTTATTTTTGTTAGCTTTTCAAATGCGGTGTTTTTATTTAGGTGTTGAAACGCAACAAACAGGATAAACGCTGTTTTATCTCGCTTACCCTTTGGCACCCCACCCTGCTTATAAAAATGGTTTTGAATACTGTTAATACATTTTAGCCACCATTCTTTAATGCTATGACCGTAGCGTTGGTGACCTGGTTGCTTTGGTTGCTTTGCTATCTTATTTCTGGGGTTTGAAGCTAAACTAGTTTTGAATTCTAGCTGTGATTTCTCTATATTCTTCCGTAAATGACATAGCTCTAAACACATCAACAGTTCATCAAATGTATATTTAGTACCAGAACCAAAATACCTGGCATGCAATCCTGTTCTACTGTGAACAGAGCCGGGGACGCGCAAAAAGCCGCTAATTCTTTTTGTAGCCATAAGATCTATATGCCAAAAACTATCTGCCGTTCCAAAACTCTCAATTAGACTTTTAGCAATTTGTTGCCATATCAACTTGTTAATTGCGACTGCATCTACAGGATTGTAAATCCAATAAAGATGTATTCCACCTGAGCCAGAAAGGACATAGCCAGTTGGCGGCGGTAGCTTACTCAGTTTTAACCTATTGAATACTTCAGGAACAATTTTAGCCTCTGTCCTTCTAACATCGTATGGATCACATTTATCATTAAGATCAATTTCAATCCAATTCGCTGACAGTAGAGCTAGGTTGCTCTCCCTAGGCCAACTAAAAAATTCGTTTGGAGTGTAATAGCAGTCTACTGATTCACTTGTACTATACAATACTCCTCGAACAAACTTACTAGTGTCCCGTCTAAAAGCTCGAAAATCGGTTAAGCTTTTTGATTTACTGTTCCCAAGCAAATGAATAAATTTTTTAGACTTATGGCATTTACTTAGTAACCCTCGAACATATTTAGGTGTCTTGAATTCAATTAGAGAATAAAACTGACTCGGATAGGCAATAGTATATTCTGGCCACTCGAATTGTGGCCTTATTTTAAAGGCAAGCATATAATATTAAGATGCAAAGTGCGTTTGGGGTGTCGCCGGTCAAGCAGCCCCTTTCGCCTTCCTTACACCTCCACTCCTTCAAAGCGAGCAAGCCATTGCTCAACTGTTTCGCGTTTAAATAGGCGAACTCGACCCAATTTAATAGAAGGTGGTGCTAAACGTTGAACTTGATAAAGGTTGGCATCTTTTCCAGACTCAATAGCCTTTCGCTGGGCGCTCAGACGATTATTAATTGTGCCTGTAGATAGATGTAAAAGCTCTGATAGCTCTTTTACTGATAAGATTTCTGATGACTGCATGTTCGCTCTCCAATACGTAAATTAGAGCAAAGAGATGCCACATTGCTCTGTGAGCCGTGGACTTGCTAGTACATATAATTAATATATGCGTACCCTAGTAACCTCTTTTCTACGTATTGAAAGCAGCCCCGAACATTAGGCGCCTGTTTTTTATTAACTTTACTATGTTCTGTGGTAAATCTTTTATCTCTTTGCATTATAAGTAAGCATAATAGGTATGCTTAAAATGAATTTAAATGAGATATAGTGATAAATCAAGTGAGCTTGAGGAATAAAATTGCTTTAAGGCTCAGCTAATGAATTACCGAGCGCTGGATTTTTAAACTATCGCTACAATCATCACAGAGCATAAGCATCCACTTAAACACTGATTGGACATGGTCTTCAGGGTAGTAATTACCCCGCTTTTTCACTTTTTCTGATCTATTATAAAACGATGAAAAAGACTCTAGTTGTATATCCCAAACCTCTGATTGCTCGTTACTATAATCGTAAAACATGAAATCTAAGGTAAGTAACTCACTAAGTACTTGTGCTTCATTAAGATTACTTAAGTTATCTCTAATTGATAATAGCTTATCACGGCTATTATCTTGGCCTTGCAACCTGATAAATAAAAAATCAATCGCGGGTAAAAATGCATAAACGTTAAAATTAATCATAAAAAACTACGCAGCTTTTCAACTGCGTAGCCTGTATTTTGTGTAAAAACCCACCTAACAATTGCACTTAACAAAGCAACTGTCAAAACTATTTGTAGAACTCACCACGACTATGAGTGTCTCGCGCTTCTTGCTCTGTGTAGCTATCACCACAATGATCGACATTTCCAGTTCCATCATTGTATTCATCGATGAACTTATCTTGCTCAGACTTATCATCAACATCCAGCAAAATATCAACCGTCACGGCTCCTATAAACTTAACTGCTTTCCACAACATTTGCTTCACCCGCCTACATCTAAGTATTCCTTAGTATCGTGAACACATTAAAGCTAAGAAACTCTTAGTTTTCAAGTTAAGAATTAAATATAATGAAAACGAATGATGGTTCACCGTTTCCAAAACGGCTAAAAGAGGCAAGACTAGCAAAAGGACTTTCGCAAAAAAAACTAGGAATACTGGCAGGCATGGATCAGTTCGCGGCGTCGCCTAGAATGAATCAATACGAAAAAGGCGTACACTCACCCGACTTTCAAACAGTGCGGGCACTAGCTAAAGTCTTAGAAGTACCAACAGCTTTTTTTTACTGCGAAGAGGATGAGCTTGCAGGCCTTATATTAGCTTACAAGGTAAACACCTTGAAATAGGCAATTACACGTAAGAAAAATATCTTTTTAAGTCAAATCAATGTCAACTTTTTGCAGTAATGATTTCTTTTGTACGCACGCATATCTCAAATTTGAAATTAGTATTTTTGATGCTCTCTTGTAGCTCACCATCAACGTCAGAGCGAAAAATGAGAACAATGATAAATACACCGATGTTTCAAAAAGGCTATTAAGAAAATTTTCATCTGGTTTCATATCAGATATGCTAATTAACCTAAATTGATAGTTTATGAACAAAATATACCCAGCCCAAGCAGACCCGATTAGCCATTTGTAAAACTTAACTCTTTCATCTATTCGCTCTTCAATTTTATCAACGTTGTCCTCCAACAACTCTAAACTATCAACACTATTAATTTCATGTTCCGATAAAATAATAACCGTGTTATTAACTGTTAGTTCTGTAACTCCATTAAAAGCATATGAACTAGGCGTAGAAAAGCTAATCAACAGTAAAAAAAACCATACAAATATATTTAAGCTCGCAATGTAGCTATTAGAGTCGAGAATAGAATTTTTGACTAAAAAAGATAAAGCTAGAGCTATGGCAAAACTAAATAACGACCACATTTTTAGCGGACGAACAAAGTCTACGAATCCTACTTGCAAATATACTAGAGGATAAAGAAACAACCTTTGAACTGGTGACAAGTAACTTTTCTTAGTAGAAAAACCTAATAAGCTAGATTCCGTACACTCTAATATTGACTTAGTTTTATTAAACACTAAACGCTCCGTAAATTATTAAACCAATAAAAAATTATTAAAGTATCGTTTATCTAGCACCTAAGCAATTTTAAAACATTAATAGCGAGAACCTAATTCAGGCATTGTAAAATAGCTATATGTAAATGATAACTTTAGCTTTATACCTACAATATAATGTAGAGCTTTAATAAAACCAATTTTAATAGAGGCATCATGAGCAATAGCCTCTCTTTAAACATTGGGGCTTCGCCCCTGTCCCCCGCTATGTCGAAGCCGAAAATCGGCTTACACATAGCGGGGGACAACACATTCATACTCTTATACGCAGGTTTTATTTGCAGATTGAAAAATATTTCTAAAGTGGTAATCTTATTGCTACTGAAGCTCTAACGAGCCAGAAAAAAACAGGCGCTATTCTGCTGCCTTCAACACGTAGTAACGAGGTAAATACTATCTTTTCAAAGGTAGTAACCAACCAAAAACGGCGCACTCCAGCTGCTGACAACACGTAGAAATGAGGTTAATAATCAGGCGAGATCAGTCCGAGCCTTTCGCATATGCGAAAAACAGGGGCGAATAGGCTTAAGTGCCGCTGAGCTTTATTGCCAGTCAATCTTACAACCTTAATACGACTGGAGTCATACCATGAAATTCGATGCCCTAATCGAAGTCCAAAAACTAAAATTTGAAAGTAAGTTAATCGCAGGAAGCCGTAAAAAAACATCTAAGCTTGATAAACATAAATTCGAGCTAATAGAAATTTACAAGCAAGGGTCAAACATTGTCGAGCTTCAGCGCTGGCTAAAGCGTAAAGGTATCAATGCTCATTGGTCAACAATTCAAAGATGGATTAAAAAACATGGCTAAATTTGCGAAACCAAAAACTCAAGCACACAATGTCATAAAAGGGCTTACAAAAAGTAAGCTTATAAAGTCTCTTGGAACTGCCAGAAACTACGAGCAATCACTTAACACCGTTGTCTCTTGGGCTAAAGATATTGGCATAAACGGTATTCAGGCAATGACCATCGATCAAGCACTCAATTATTTAGATTACCGTAAAGAAATAGTGGGTCAAAAGTCACTGGATATGGAGCGCCAAGCTATACAAGCAATGATGAGGCTAAACGGCAAACTTAAAGATAAGCAAACCCTCCCCGTTATTAAATCAATTAATCAGCAAATTCTTAAATCACGCGCCTACACCACAGAGCAAGCACAAATAATAAGTAAGCACCAAACATCTAAATATTCATTATCAACACAAATAGCACTCTCTTCGGGGCTTCGTGCGCATGAATTATTGACCATAGCCAAAGTTGAAGAGCGCAAAGCAGATAAACGGCCAGCTTTTGATTCAAAGTGGTCTGGCAGAAACGGTGTGCTATATACCGTGACAGGCAAAGGAGGCTTAACACGCGAAGTACTAATACCTCACGATTTATCAGCTAAATTAGAACTTCGTAAATTTAAACAACCTGTGACCGTTGTTGACAGAAAAATAAACTACTTGCAGCGCTACGATATTGGAGGTGGCAAAAAGTGGTCCGACTCATTTAATAAAGCATCAAACCGTACTCTTTCATTTTCCAACGGTGCTCACGGCCTTAGGCATAGCTACGCACAAGAAAGACTATTAGAGCTGATACTTAACCAATATCCATATCAAATAGCATTAGAGACCGTTTCACAAGAAATGGGGCATTTTAGACCAGAAATCACTGAGGTATATTTAAGGTAAAATGACCCTGTAACACTATTTCTAAAAGCCTATTCACCATCATGAGTCGTAATTAGCTTAAGCTAAATAATGTAAGTAAAATAGACTAGATTAGGAATTATTTTTTTGAGTTCCTTGAAATAGTCTTCTCTTAATATCAAGTCACAGCCTTCTAACTTTGCAATATTTGAGTCTGCTCCAACAAATGAAGCACCATTACCAATTAACTGATCCCTCCAACACCTAAATATTAAAACGATTTCATCATTACTATTCAGTGCCCTTAGCCCATTATTGTAATTATCTAATGTTAGTCCAAGCATGTTCAATAAATCGCTATTCATCCATAAAACGTATTGAGGTTCGATGCTATTAATATTTGCATTAAAGCCTTGTATAACTGGTTCTTCAAGATAGTAACTATTTTCCCAAATATGATTCGACGGATATTTCTCAACTAAAGGGTTCATTTCTATTTTACATGGAAGTAAACCTTCAAATATAACACCACCTTTGTTTTTTCTTCTTTCTCCATAATGATTCTCACTAAGCTCCCTTTCAAACCTTGATATTACTCTAAAACCATCTTCATAATCAGGCTCTTTAAAACCTTCCACTATATCAGAAGGTTTTTGTATGCAGGGTCTTTGAATTAAAGCCCTAGAAGTGGCGATAATTGTTTTTATATCTAGTTTTACTTCATTTTCAAAAACCACAGAGGTTTTATACTCGTCATATAAATACTTGCACACGTATTCAAAAACTAAGCTATCGAGGTATATATTAGGAGATAATCGTTGATGAGAATGGTTGACAAATACATCCATTCCATCTTCATTAATATTTTCCAATATTTCCACTTTTATTACATCAATATCAACACCTAAATTATCTAAATAAACAAGATATTTATTTCGGTTTATACTATCTAAAATTTGTTTATTCATGCTCCGATCCATTTAAAATATCTTGAACAGTATTGTGTATATATAAATTATCTATAACGAGAGCGTTTCTCATTTCATCTTTAATACTATTTATGAATAAAGAATGATTATCACTTTCGATCAATAAAAGCTCTAATATGCTTGCAACTGACAATTGATGAAAACACTCTATATTATTAAAAAACCACCTGAACGGTTTTATTAATAATGAACCATCGTGTTTCATGAGATAGCTAATAGCTACAATAATATCCTTATGTACAAATGAATCTAAGTTTTTTGTCTTGCTAAGAATCACTACGATAGCAAGCTCATCATGATTCATATCTGAAATTTCAGTGCATTCTAAACTTTCCCATTTAAAATCATTTGTATCTGGTAATCTATTTTCAACAAAATCAAAACTATTTTTATACATTGATAAAATAGATTCATCTTCTAAGCCTGCGTATTCAAATGCAATAATCAAGTTAGCAGCATATTTATATAAATAATCGGAAGTGGAAAATATTTTACGCAGTGATTTTGCCAATACCTTTAATGATTCATCTTTATCAATTTCTACCGCGATTTTTAATGATTCTTTGTCAACAAAGTTAGAAAGCCAGCCATTTTTAGAATAAACAAAGTTATGAATAAGTAGATAAACTTTGGTTGCATCCAACAATGACAATTGATTAATTAAAGTCCGCATTTTCTTAAAATGCTCTTCACCATCACTTGGAAATCGTTTTTTTATAATTGGAATTAACAGTTCTGTAGCAAGTTGATCATTACTACTTTCTTCCAGATAGAAATAAAGATAATTTAAATCTTCATCGGACAATTCAACTTTCTTATAATACTCTAATAATTCGAGCTCACTTTTGCCCTTCAATGAAACTTCTGTGCAGAGCTGTTTAGTTAAATTTTCACCTAATTTCTCATTTTTATAAATATTAGTTGTTGTTTTATTTTCCGACCTTTTATTATAAGTTAAATAGGTTATTCCGAACCGATCCATCAATTGGTAAAACTTAGTTCCCGTTTTATTTTTTAATTCATTATAAGAGTCATTCCAATCTCTAATTGATAAGTTGATCAGTGATAGCTCTGCTAACTTTTTATCTATTACTTCTAGTCTAGCAATTACATCCAGAAATCCATCAAGGTAATTGTTTCTAATATTTGTTGGTGACAATTTATATAAAAAATTAAGAATGACGGGGTCAACGTGATTGCTTTGTTGTAAGTATGAAACAAGCATGTAATCCAATTTCCAAAAATACTCATTCGTTAAAAACTCATTAACTAAGTATATAGTGGCTAGCTCATAATCAACATTCAAAAGCTGCTCAAACCAGTCTATAGTCAGCCATCTAATGCCCTTCCCCTCTTCCGTATGCTTCATTACGGCGTCAGTTAGGTACTTCAGCCTTTTAGCATATTGCTTGGCAAAGTCTGGATTAATATTATTAATAGCAGGTATCGGTTCGATAAGCTCTGTCAGTGTTGTATCTTTACGAGAGGTGTAACTTGTAATTAACAAAAGAGCCTTTTCCAGCTCGTGTTTTGCTTCATTAACCATTCCTACTTTTCCATAATAAATGGATTTTCTGAATGAGTAGTCTGCATGCTCATAATATTCATTGTCTTCTGCTTGATCAAATTGATCATAGGCATCAATAATCAAATGAATATTTTTATCATTTAAGAATTTTTTTTCTATTGTCGGCAGTATTGGATGTGGTACTTTCATCAAATTTGAGATTACTTCTTCCCATGACTCTTTTGAAACTATATACCTTAAAGATCGCTCAATAGTATGCTCAATTAAGCTACTATGGGTATAATTAAAAGTTACTGCTCTTGGTGCTCCTTTAAATCGATCTGTATCGCTAGCTAGAAATTTAATGTTTTCTATAACTGCTTTTTCTTTATTTGTATCAGATAAATCATTTTCAATTATAAATAATCTAATAAAATACTTTATCCAATTACGCACAAAATTGTGTGAGGCTATTCCTTTTTCAAACTCAATTAATGCTTTTATATCGAACTGTGCGTATCGTTCAACATTAAAGTAAAACTTATCTAATTCATTGTTTTTTATATGCTCATCTATAAATTTTAAATCTAAAGGCTCTATTTCAGAAGGCTGTTTGTCATCTGCAATCGAAATTCTTTGTTCGCAATTTGTTCTCTCTAGAGCAGCATTTATTTTAACTGCGATCGTTTTATCTTCATCGTCATTAACACTTTTATAATGATGAAGTATCACCTCAAAACCTTTACTCTTAAATACTTCTACAATAAAAACCCTAAGATAATCAGAGTATTTATCAGATAAAACAGAATTGAAGATTTTATCTAATGAACTCTTTATTTGAATTTTATAACAAATGAAATATTTAAAATCATCAAATGCAACGCCACTTTCAAATAAACCTTTTACTTCTTCCCAATGTGGTGAGTATCCATATTCTTGCAATATCGCAAAACCTTTGGCTGTAATTCTGTCACTATAGTTTTTTTCGCTATTAAAAAATAAAAATGAATTAGCTTTTTCTGTCCCATAGATAGAACAAATTGCTTCAAAATATAGTTCGAAATTATCTAAAAACTGACTATGATTTTCCTCAGAGTTTGTTGTTGAAATAGCTCTATGTAACTCACCTGAATAAATAAATAGAGGCCAGTCTTGTAATTTTTCTGCTATGTGTAAGAAATGTTTATAGTTATTCTTTATTAACGTCTCTGAATGACCGTAATATAAGCTTTTGGATAAGAAGCTTTTCTCTGCATACGCACTCGCGTTTTCATATCGTTCTGAAAGGATTAAGTATTTTAATAAATATCTGTAAGATTTATCATTTTCATAGAAGTCATTATTAATCAACCAATTTGATATATATTCATATATCTCTTTTATGTCTTCTATAGAAGACAGTTTCTCAATGTTAAACCTCCTAAAGCTATCATGATATAACTTTACTCCTCCCCTAGAGCTATTCTCAGATATAACAGGGGCTAATACTTTCATGTCAGAATTAAAATGACGCTTCATCGGTATTATTTCTTTGAGTTCTTTTTTACTAACTGCAAACTCTAAGCAAGATAGTATTTCAGACGTTGTATTATTGCCTATTTGACTTGTTAAATATTCATAATAATTTTTTAGGCCTAAATCATATTTAGGCAGGCTATCGATAAGCTCTTCAGTAATAGCTTGATAATCATTAAGAGTCTTTATTATGTAAGTCAAATATAATGGACTCCCTTCACTTTTTTTATGAAGTAGAATCGATAGATTTCCATCATTAATTTGAATGTCTTCACATTCAAACCTGTCCATCAATTCTTTAGCGTTTTCTATATCCCACTTAGGTAATTGTACTTTTATAAATTCATAACTTTCTGTTAAAACGTCAACTTCATCCGTTGGCTGAGAACCTAATATAATACTGACATTATTAGGTAGTTCGATCTTCGATATGTATTCAATAATTTTTGTCTTTTCTTTAGATAAAGTAACTGATTTTTTCAAAACTCTATTAATATGATCTAAACCGTCTACTATGATTATGATTGGTACCTCAATAGCAGAAAGTAATAGATTTAACTCTTCTAAGTTAGCTGCTAGTACATTATTTTTTTCTTTTTTTAATTCAGGAAAATTTTGACCAATCTCACTTATTAGATTACCAAAAAAAACATCTGAACTAACTCTCTTATCAGACAAAGGATCTTCTGTACTCGTGAAGCAATAGTGTCGTATTACAGCATGGTTATATCGTGTCAAATACTCTATTAAGTTGGTTAAGAACCATGACTTGCCTGCACCAGGCTCACCGAGTAATAACGTTTTATTGTTAGTAATAGCATTTTCAAGAAATAAACTATTTTTTTCATCTGATGTAATGTTTTTATTTTGGTCAACTTCGAATTTTTGCTCTATTCGACCAAAGTCGGTTCTTACTCGTAGTGCAATAAGTATATCTTTTGCTGAAACTTGAGCTGAGCGTGTTCTATACACCCCTGTTAATTTAGCTAATCGTTCTAGAAAATCAGAGATGTAAATATCATCATTTGGGTATTGTTCAATACCTAATTTTTGAGCTTGTTCTATTAGTATTTCTTCTAACTGACTTGGCCTATTAAATTTTAAACTTGCTTTAGGTAAGTTGACCTCAATAAGTAAATCATTACAAAAATCATTAAAGTCAGCTCTATTTATATCGTTATCTTCTACATAAGTTTTTAAGCTATTCCAGCGATTAAAATTTTCTGGATTTTCTTCCCATAATCGGTCAAGGTTAATTTTGAAAACCTTTGTTGGAAAATTATTGAATGATGATCTATCAAGCTGTACCTCTAAAATCCTTGTAATGTTTTGATCAACTGGTTCGTCCCAAGCTAAGCATAATCTAAATTCAGTATTAGGGGTTTTAAGGTTTTTCCACGTTTCAAATAATTTATGGATTGCTATTTTGTAATGAGTATCACCTGAAAGGTAATCTTTTATTAGTATTTTTGATACTGTGTCATTACTGTACTTAATCTGCTTCCGCTGTATTTCAGCACCATTAGTAATGACTAAGTCATCAAATCTATCAGGGATATTTCCTGTGGTATTCTTTTTATCAATTGAAAATATACTATCAAAATTACCATCTAAAATTTCTTTTAAAATAAAGTAGCTTGTTATCAAGTCTTGATAGTCATAGCCTTCATGTGCATTATTTAAACTCAAAAATCACCTCCCGTATTTTTTACTATTCATTGTAAGGTCGGTCCTTTGACCTTAAATATATTAATATATATCTTTACTATTAGATGTCTTATTCATAGATATACAAGAATATAGAATAGTTAGTTATTCAAAACCCATATCTTTCTGTTAAATTAATCAACTTTCATGACTATATAAGACCAAATGGTGTAGCCTTACTAAATATCTATACAAATAATTTTCTCCCCCACTCTTCCAAAGCTTTACTTCTGGCTTCCATATACTCCTGCATATTATATACGCCCTGCACTCCTTGCAATTGGTGATTCAGTATTTTTTCAATCACTATTGGATCTGTTCCAATATCAGTATCACCTAAGCGAGTAGCGACAGTTCTTCTTAAATCGTGAGGCACAAATTTAGGTACTCCAAGTTCCTCTAGTTTACGACTAATAGAACGTGATAGTGAATGCCTATCAATAGGTTGCTCACCTGGGCCTGATTTATTCGTTGATGTACTCGGGAAGACATATTTAGAATTAAGATAGCCAAATGCTGCGCGTAACTCATCAAGCAAAATAACCATATTTTGAGTAATCGGTACTTTATGGGTTCTTTCGCCATCTTTGTTTTGCTTTACGCGCTCGGCGGGGATTGTCCATATCATTTTTTCAAAATCAAATTCTTGCCACTGCGCGCCTGTGACCTCTATTGGCCTACAACCGGTTAACGTTATGCACTTTAATGCGTAAATAACTTGCTGGCTTATACCTAGCCTTGGTAGGCGGTCAAATACTTGAATAACCTCTTCAAACTCAAGCGCTCTGGTTCTCGATTTTTCTAGGCCACCCACACTCTTCTTTTTAACAGTGCTTATCGGGTTACCTTGTATTAAATCGCGCTCAACGCCAAAGTTAAACATTTGCTTTAGAATGGATAGCGTTTTATTGGCCTGCGTTTTAGCACCCCTATCTGTTATTGGATCAAGCACTTTTTTAAAAATTTCGCGGCGGGTTATTTCTTTAAGTTTGTAGCTGCCAATAAAGGGCAGAATGTCTTTTTCAAACATTCTAATAACAGGGTCTACATCTTTACGGTTAGCTTTAATATCTCTTTCAATAAACTCATTTGCAAGCACAGCGATTGTCGGCGAGGTACTTTTTTGCTTTTCAATCAGCACTGCTTTCTTTTTTTGTAAAAAAACATCGATACCGCGTGACACATCACCAATATATTGCTTAGCAAGCTGTCTAGCTTCACTTACTGTGATTACCGATGAATTACCTAAGGCTAACCTTCTTTCTTTCGAACCTCGGCCTCCTAGACGGTAATACAGATAATATACCTGTGAGCGCTTTCCTTCTTTATTCGCCTTACCAATATTTAGATAGAAACCGGAGATCTCAGTGTCATTGATTTTGGTAATTTCCAGAGGGATATTTTTGAGTACAGATTCAGTTAGTTTTACTTTGATTGACGCCATTTTTCGCACACCTAGAGTTAAGTCAAAACTTTTGTCGCACACTTATCGCACGAGCTGATTTGAGTTCACTAAACTTCACGTTTATTCACTAGGTATAATTTAAAAGCTTAATCCTTTCAATAGCAATAACTTACAATTACTTCAAACACTTCACTGTAGAACACTTTTAGCCACTTTTGTACACGATAAAGCACAGGTGATTTTTATGGGGTGGCAGGGGTCGAGAGTTCGAATCTCTCCATACCGACCATTTAACTCCTTTCCTAAGCTAATATCTTATAAAACACTGCTTAAATTTGCTAAATAATACAGTTATTTATAATTTCCACTACTTGACTAATAACCATACTGTTGTAATTTGATCGGTATATTAAAATATTAAGTAGAAGGATTTACTCATGCCTGGTGCCTTTGCACACATCACTGCGGCTAACATAGCTACTGAGAATAACGCTTTGATTGGAATGAATATTCCAAACAGAGCAAAGCTGATCTTAAGTCAAAACCAAAAATACCTCGAGTTGGGCTGTGTATCCCCTGACTACCCTTATTTAGCTATCGGTAATTCAGAGCAAAATAAATGGGCTGATTTAATGCATTACCAAAACACCGGTGACATCATTAAAGCGGCTGTGACGTACTGCAAAGAACTTGAAGGCCGCACGCAAGAAAAGTGCTTTGCCTGGCTGTGTGGTTATATGTCGCATGTTGCGGCTGATATCACGATTCATCCGGTGGTCGAGCTTAAAGTTGGCCCATATGAGCAAAACCAAACTGACCACCGCATCTGTGAAATGAATCAAGACTCTTATATTTGGCCAAGGTTAAATCTGGGTGAAATTGGTCATGCGGATCGCGTTCAGCTTAATATCGGGTCGTGTACCAACCAAAGCAATTGCCTTGATGACGATATTAAACAACTTTGGCAACATGTTTTATCGAATATCCACCCAGACTATGCGCAATCAGCAGCACCTGACTTCGATGCCTGGCACTCAGGTTTTCAACTGGTTGTTGACCATGCTGAAGAAGGGTATCGGCTTTTCCCATGGGCAAGACATGTTGCAGCAAACAACGGGCTACTCTACCCTCGCCAAGATGAGATTGATTACACGTATATTGAGCAACTTAATACCCCAAACGGGTCAATGCATTACGACGCTATTTTTGATTTAGCGGTTGTAAATATACAGTATTTTATATCTATTATCGCCAATGCTATTTTTAATGATGCACATTGCAGCCAAATCTGTAATTGGAATTTAGACAACGGTAAAGACGAAAATGGCAACCTAACCGCATGGAATATTTGATATGAAGAACCTCATTCTACTCATCACTATTGTTTTATCTGTTGCTTGCACTAGCTTAGTTAATACGTATGACCCCGAAAAAATGGCAAATCTTGCATCGCAATTAAAAGACATTTCCGCCGCGGTTGATGGCACATTAAAGTTCAGCTCTCAAACCTATACTGATCCACAAGCCTTGCTAATGGCAGCTATCAACGATGAACAAAACAAACTCGATCCTTTTGAGGGCTATCAGTTAAAAGTTTTCATTCAAGATAAAAACGCTGTGCTATTACTGTGTGAGGATGATGTGTTACTAATTGAAGATGCCGGTTGTACTGCGCAATCTGATCTTCAACACTGGCAATCAACTCAATCAAAAGCATGTGCAACCACTTTAGATACAAATCTAGTGTGTAAAATTAACTGATTAAAATCAAAGTATAACGCTGAATTAGCCTACCCAGTGCGTAATTACTGAAGCTTACGCACTGCTATTGTAGTTTCAAAACAATGACTTTAATAGATTCTGCAGTATAGGTGTTAGCCGTTGTGGGTGAACTTGATTTAGTGACACTGAGTTACATTGCTGGAATGCGATAAATTCCATGATTGCATTACCAAAAGCAGTTATTACAAGGGAAATATCCAATTCATAGACCTCTAAGTGCAACGATTTGATCTCTAAATGAGCTGTTTTACGGTGCACTTTGCAATCCATGCGGCCAATAAACACATCAGCAAACAATAGCGGTAAGCAAAAGTAACCATATTGGCGTTTTGCCTCTGGAACGTAGCATTCTAATTGATAGTTAAACTGAAACAATGACTTTAAACGTTCTCGCTGGATCACGCTATTATCAAAGGGGGAAAGGATTTTCAGCTGTTCGCTGACACGAATTCGAGTTTGCTCAAAACCCCCTGTTGGCAAAAAGTACGATTCACCATTAGTAAATTGCAGTTGCTCTAATTGGCTTTGCTGTAATCGCGTATTTACGAGGTTTTTTATAGCTGCTTTTAACTGAGTATTACGGCGTAAATAAGTTAATCCTTTTATTGAAACAAGCCCATGACAACGTAATTGTTGATCTAAAATATGCTCTGCATATTCTGCCATACTCGGCATCTGTAAATTCACTTCTGTTGGTAGCACGCGCTCTGTGAGATCATACACTTTCTCGAAGCCTTCACGGCTACTCACCATTAAATCCCCTTCCATGTATAACTGCTCCAACGCTTTTTTAGCAGGCTTCCAATCCCACCAACCATTACTTTTGTTGGTACTGCTTTTAATATCACGTGAGCGTAAAGGGCCATCATTACGGATGCGTGTAAGCAGTTCAGCCATCAACTTGCGATCACTGTCTTTATACCAGTGGGTTTGACCACTTTTTATTGCATGTTTATAAAGCAAAGAAAAACGAAAATCTGCGATTGGCAAAAAAGCCGCCGCATGCGCCCAATACTCAAAAGTGGCTTTGTTATGCAACATGCAAGTTAACATATCAGGCGAGTAATTAGGGACTCTAGAGTGCAAAATATGATGATGCGCACGCTGTACAACGCTAATGCTATCAATTTGTACATAGCCAATTTGATTAATCGCCTCACAGGCACCTGCTTGCCCTACCCCAAAGGGCCGTTTTTGCAATAACCCCTGTGCCGCCAGCGCTATACAGCGTAAGCGTTTAAAATCTTCTGCGCTGTTAACGTGGATCATAAACGCTCACTTTTAACTTAAATTGGTGGTGATTTGTGCATCGCGCACCTTTGCATTCTCAAGCTTTGCCAATACTTTTACTCTGGCACCATTGACTAAACATAAATTGGGTGCGATATGTCCGATATCAGCATCAATAATGACCGGGAATAAGCAGGTACCAAGGGATAACTCAAGCGCTTGATAATATTCAGCTTGTTGTTCGGGATTTGTCGCTGCACCATTTCTGCCAATAATTAGGCCGTTAATATCACTGAAAATGCCACTTAATTTCAGCGATATTAAAAACCGCGTTAGCGCATTAGCATTAAGCTCGGCATTTTCTAAGTATAAAACCAGCCCATGAGGCGCAAATTGTTTTTTAAATTCATCCAGTGCTACAAAGGGTGATGGCAGTAATAAACCAAGGGTGTCTAAGCAGCCGCCAAATAACCGCCCAGATAGCTCTACTTCGCGGCTATCTTTGACGTTTAAACAACGCCATTGGCTCGGTTGCGTGAGTGAAAATAGCGCATCAGGTACTTTGGCATAATTAATTGCATCAGCTTGATAACACGGCGCGGGTGTTTGCGTAAATTCACTACCCGCTTCGAGCTCAAGCGTTTTAAATACTTGTAAGCAGTGAGTATCTTGCTCGTTTGGATGCAGTTGCATTAAGTTGGTACAATGTAATGTTGCCCAGCCGCAACGTGCGGTTAATACACAAGCAAGCGTGCTGACATCTGAAAAGCCAACGAGCCATTTCGGGCGAGCTTGTTTAATTGCATTAAAATCCAGGTATGGCAGCACTTCCATGGCAAGTTCCCCACCCCAAGGCGGCATAATTGCCGCAATGCTATCATCAACTAAAAACGCCATCAGCTCATCGGCGCGTTGTTTTGCTGGGCTACTTTGTTGCCTTACACATTCGCCCTCCACTACTTGGTAACCACGGCGTGTTAAACCGCTAAGTACGCGCTCAAGGCGTGGCTGGAAGACGCTATCAACACCGGATGAAAAGGCACAAATGGCGATTTTATCGCCGTTTTTTAATGCATCTGGAAAAGTAATGGCTGTCATCAACATCTACAAATTATCAATACGTTAGCTTAACGTACCCAATTTATTAAAGAATGTCGAGGTTGTTTGAGGCATAAAAAAACCGATGCTGGCATCGGTTTTTAAAAGCGTGAAAATGAGTAAAGTAATTAAATGTACTGCACTTCAATAACTTCGTATTCAACATCACCATTTGGCGTTTTAATGATCACAGCATCGTCTGCTTGTTTACCAATTAAACCGCGAGCGATTGGTGAGTTAACCGAAATACGGTGGTTTTTAATATCCGCTTCATCATCACCAACAATTTGGTAGGTTACTTCAGCATCGGTTTCAACATTTACAATCGTTACCGTAGTGCCAAAAATAACTTTACCGGTGTTTGGCAATTTAGTTACATCAATAATTTGTACATTTGAAAGCTTGGCTTCAATTTCTTGAATACGGCCTTCACAAAAACCCTGTTGCTCACGCGCAGCATGATATTCAGCGTTTTCTTTTAAGTCACCGTGTTCACGTGCATCAGCTATATCTGCAACGATTTTTGGACGGGTAACTGTTTTTAATTCGTTAAGCTCTTTGCGCAGTAAATCAGCGCCACGAACTGTCATCGGAATTGATTGCATACTTTTCTCACTTAATCCCAAGGCCGCGCATAACGGCCTTGGCACATTTCCTTAGTTCAATCTCAGGTGTAGTTCTTGAACTGACGTTACTTTGCTACGGTCGTCTGCTTGGTTAGCAGTACAGTTAGCAAATGCCGCATTAAGCGTCGTCGTATAGTTAGTCTTGTGTTGCAATGCACCACGACGTAACACCTTCGAATCTTCGATCGCTTGGCGACCTTCGGTGGTATTAACGATATAGCTATACTCGCCATTTTTGATTCTATCAAGAATATGCGGGCGACCTTCAAATACTTTGTTTACACGGCGTACCGCAATTCCAGCATCTTCAAGGGCTGCAGCTGTGCCACCTGTTGCATCTAGTTCAAAACCAAGCTCAGTCATGGTTTTAGCTAGTTCAACAATACGTGGTTTATCGCTATTACGCACTGATAGTAACGCGCGGCCACCGCGTGGTAAAGTGTTGCTTGCACCTAATTGTGCTTTTGCAAAGGCTTCAGCGAATGTATCGCCCACGCCCATTACTTCACCCGTTGAGCGCATTTCTGGGCCACGGATTGGATCTACGCCTTGGAACTTAGCAAACGGTAATACTACTTCTTTAACGCTGTAGTAAGGAGGAATTACTTCTTTAGTAATACCTTGGCTTGCAAGCGATTGACCCGCCATACAGCGCGCCGCTACTTTAGCAAGTGCTACACCGGTTGCTTTTGATACAAACGGTACAGTACGCGCAGCGCGTGGGTTTACTTCGATTAAGTACACTTTGCCATCTTTAACAGCAAACTGAGTATTCATCAAACCAACTACGCCAAGCTCAAGTGCCATATCTGTTACTTGCTTGCGCATTACGTCTTGCACTTCTTGTGATAACGAATGTGCTGGTAATGAACAGGCAGAGTCACCAGAGTGAACACCGGCTTGCTCAATGTGTTCCATAATACCGCCGATGATCACTTGCTCGCCGTCGCAAATTGCGTCAACGTCAACTTCAATCGCGTTATCTAAGAAACGGTCAAGTAATACTGGCGCTTCATTTGATGCAGATACGGCTTCGGTCATGTAACGACGTAAGTCTTGCTCGTCATAGACAATTTCCATAGCACGACCACCTAGTACGTACGAAGGACGTACAACCAGTGGGAAGCCAATTTCAGCTGATTTAGCAATTGCTTCTTCAGTTGAAGTTACCGTTGCGTTTTCAGGCTGTAGTAAATCTAAACGCTCAACAAGTTGTTGGAAACGCTCACGGTCTTCTGCGCGGTCAATGGCATCTGGCGAAGTACCAATCACTGGCACACCATTCGCTTCAAGGGCACGAGCAAGTTTCAGTGGCGTTTGACCACCGTACTGCACGATAACGCCTTTTGGCTTTTCAACACGTACGATTTCAAGTACGTCTTCAAGGGTAATTGGCTCGAAGTATAAACGGTCTGATGTATCGTAGTCAGTAGACACTGTCTCAGGGTTACAGTTAACCATGATAGTCTCGTAACCGTCTTCACGTAGTGCAAGCGCCGCGTGTACACAACAGTAATCAAACTCAATACCTTGGCCGATACGGTTAGGGCCGCCACCGATAACCATGATTTTATCACGATCTGAAGGGTTCGCTTCACACTCTTCATCATAAGATGAATACATGTAAGCGGTGTCTGAGCTAAATTCTGCAGCACAGGTATCAACGCGCTTGTACACAGGCACGATATTTAATTGGTGACGCTTTTTACGAATTTCAGCTTCAGAAACACCGGCAATTTCAGCGATACGTGGGTCAGCAAAACCTTTACGCTTTAATTTACGTAGAAAGTCTGCATTTAAGCCAGCCATGCCAACTTCAGCGATTTTCGCTTCATCTTTTAAGATGTCTTCGATTTGCACTAAGTACCAAGGGTCAATCTTAGTTAGTTCAAACACGTCATCAACGCTCATACCGTGACGCATTGCGTCTGCAATGTACCAAATACGCTCTGCACCTGGCTCACGTAGTTCGCGGATAATTTTTTCTTTTGCTTTAGGGTCATCAAGCGCCACAATCGGGTTAAAGCCCGTTGCACCTACTTCAAGGCCACGTAATGCTTTTTGTAATGACTCTTGTTGGTTACGACCAATCGCCATTACTTCGCCCACTGATTTCATTTGCGTAGTTAAACGGTCGTTTGCACCGGCAAATTTTTCAAAGTTAAAGCGAGGAATTTTTGTTACTACGTAATCGATTGACGGCTCAAATGACGCTGGAGTTTTACCGCCAGTGATATCATTTTGTAACTCGTCTAACGTGTAACCGACTGCTAACTTAGCAGCGATTTTAGCAATCGGGAAGCCCGTTGCTTTTGACGCAAGTGCAGATGAGCGTGATACACGTGGGTTCATCTCGATGATAACCATACGGCCATCAACTGGATTTACACCAAACTGTACGTTTGAACCACCGGTTTCAACACCAATCTCGCGTAGTACTGCCATAGAGGCATTACGCATGATTTGGTATTCTTTGTCGGTTAGGGTTTGTGCTGGAGCCACAGTGATTGAATCCCCTGTGTGCACGCCCATTGGGTCAAAATTTTCGATAGAACATACGATGATGCAGTTGTCTTTTTTGTCGCGAACAACTTCCATCTCATACTCTTTCCAGCCGATTAATGATTCATCAATCAATAACTCGCTAGTTGGAGAAAGGTCTAAACCACGTTCACAGATTTCTTCGAACTCTTCTAGGTTATACGCTACACCACCACCGGTGCCGCCCATAGTGAAAGAAGGACGAATGATACATGGTAAGCCAATGCGCGTCATAGTATCGCGGGCTTCTTCCATTGAATGAGCAATTTCAGCACGTGGACATTCAAGACCAATGTTTTTCATTGCTACGTCGAAGCGTTCACGGTTTTCTGCTTTATCTATTGCATCAGCTGTTGCACCAATAAGCTCAACGCCGTGTTTTGCCAATACACCGTGCTTATCAAGTTCTAATGCACAGTTTAATGCAGTTTGACCACCCATAGTGGGCAGTACTGCATCTGGCTTTTCTTTTTCAATAATTTTTTCAACAACTTCCCAGTGAATTGGTTCGATATACGTCGCATCGGCCATATCAGGATCAGTCATAATTGTTGCAGGGTTTGAGTTAACTAAAATAACTCGATAGCCTTCTTCTCTAAGTGCTTTACACGCTTGAGCACCAGAGTAGTCAAATTCACAGGCTTGGCCGATTACAATCGGGCCTGCGCCTAGGATAAGAATGCTTTTTATGTCGGTACGTTTTGGCATTGTTACTCCGGTATAATTAGTTGTTACGTGCTTGCATCAAGTCGATGAAGTGATCAAATAATGGCGCTGCATCGTGCGGACCTGGGCTTGCTTCTGGGTGACCTTGGAAGCTAAACGCTGGCTTATCAGTACGATGAATACCTTGCAAGGTACCATCGAATAACGATTTATGCGTTGCACGAAGGTTATCAGGTAGCGTTGCTTCATCCGCAGCAAAACCGTGGTTTTGTGCAGTGATCATAACTACATCGCGGTCTAAGTCTTTCACTGGGTGGTTACCACCGTGATGACCAAACTTCATTTTTACTGTTTTAGCACCTGAGGCGAGTGCTAACAATTGGTGACCTAAACAAATACCAAAAATTGGTGTCTCTGTTTCTAAGAAGGTTTTAATTGCTTCAATCGCGTATGTACACGGCTCTGGGTCACCTGGGCCATTTGATAAAAAGATACCATCTGGGTTAAGTGCTAACACGTCGGCTGCCGAGGTTTGTGCAGGAACAACGGTTAATTTACAACCACGGTCTACAAGCATACGTAAAATATTACGTTTTACACCGAAGTCATAAGCGACAACGTGAAATTTCTCATCTTCTGCGTTCAAGGTTTTAAACCCTTCACCCAGTGTCCAGCTTGATTCATTCCACTGGAAATTTTCCTTGGTTGAGACTACTTTTGCTAAATCCATGCCTTTTAAGCCTGGGAAGGCTTGCGCAGCTGCGAGCGCTTTGCTTTCGTCGATATCATCACCTGCAATAATACAGCCGTTTTGAGCGCCTTTATCGCGCAAAATACGAGTCAATTTACGAGTGTCGATATCTGCAATACCTAAGATATTGCGTTGTTTTAAGTAATCATCTAACGATTGCTCGTTACGAAAATTACTTGCTAGCAGTGGCAAATCACGGATCACAAGGCCTTTCGCCCAAATGTGACTCGCTTCTTCGTCTTCGCTGTTAGTACCCGTATTACCGATATGTGGGTACGTCAAAGTTACGATTTGTTCCGCGTATGAAGGGTCGGTCAGGATTTCCTGATAACCAGTCATAGACGTATTGAATACTACTTCGCCGACTGACATGCCGTCAGCGCCGATTGCAGTACCGCGAAACACTGTGCCGTCTTCTAGAACTAACAGAGCGGATTTAGTCAAGTTAACCTCCTAACAGTAAAAAACGGGAGTAAAGTCATTTGCTTTACTACCCGTTTATAGCGATTGGAAACACGCAATTATGAATTTTTGGCAAATTGGCGCTATTCTATAGTAATTTCGTATTTAGGTCTAACCCTATTTCAATAATTACTAAAAATAAGCGCTATTAGCTAAAAAAACCACCAAAGCGCCAAAAATGCAAGAAAACTACTTCAAGTCAAGCACATCTTGCATATCATAAAGTCCTGCCGGCTTATTTTTCAACCAGCCTGCAGCTCTTACTGCGCCTAACGCAAAGGTCATTCGAGAACTTGCTTTATGAGTTAATTCAAGCCTTTCGCCAGAAGTTGCGAAATATGCGGTGTGTTCACCAACTATGTCGCCGCCTCTGAGTACCGAATAACCAATTTCATTTTGCGATTTTTCTGTTTCTACTTTGCTACGGTCAAACACCGCAACTTCATCGTGATCCCAGCCTTTTGCAGCGGCAATAGCTTCACCAATGGCTAAAGCTGTACCCGATGGCGCATCAATTTTATGGCGGTGATGCGCTTCAAAAATTTCAATATCTAAATCATCACCAAATTTAGTCGCGGCGGTTTGCACTAAATTCAACAGTATATTTACGCCCACACTGTAATTACGCGCAAACACAATAGGAATGTGCTTAGCCGCCGCTTGTAACGCCAGCATATCGTCATCATTTAGGCCTGTTGTGCCAATTACCATCGGGATGTTTTCTGCCACGGCTATTTTTAAATGCTCACGCATTCCCGCAGGAAGGGTAAAATCAATCAATACGTCAATATTGCCTACATTACGCTCATCACTGAAGTTAACGGTTGGAGGTGCGGCACTATTTAATTGATTAACAGCAATATTTAATAAAGGTGAACTGCTTCGTACATAGGCTGCTCCCAGCTCGGCATGATTATTTTTATGTGCGGCTTCAACTAATGCCAGCCCCATTCTTCCATTTGCGCCAAATACGCCGATTCGATTCATTTTAATTAACCTTTGCTTTTATGTTGGCTAGATTTTATCTAAAACTCATGTAATAGTCAGGTACGCCTTTTAAAATAATAATAACAGATACCCATAGACTTTAGCCATCTATACATTTAAACTTCTTTCTTTGCGCCGATTTGGTCTTTGGCTTGCGGGCGCTGTTGAGTTACTTATCACTTTGATAAGCACACAACTAAATGCTGCTAAAAGAAGGATGTTTTTGCTGCACTAGTTGCTACGAGTTATCTAACGAGGAATATGATGCAGCCATCATTTAATAAAACTAACGCAAAGTTATCTTTGCTGCCGCTACTTACGTTTGTCGCCTTATTTTTAGGCGCGGGTTTATACCTGCAATCTCAAGGGGTTGATTACGCTTTTTATCAGCTCCCTGCCCCTGTTGCGATTTTACCGGCGATCATGCTGGCGTTTATCCTTAATAAAAACACCATTAATCACAGTGTAGAAACCTTTATAAAAGGTGCTGGTCACAATAACATCATTACCATGTGTTTAATTTACTTACTTGCAGGTGCTTTCTCCGCCGTTGCCGGCGCTACAGGGGGTGTTGATGCTGTTGTAAATGCCGGTTTATCACTTATTCCCCCTGCTTTACTGTTACCGGGTTTATTTTTAATTGCTGCGGTGGTCTCAACCGCCATGGGTACGTCAATGGGTACAATTGGTGCAATTGGCCCGATTGCTTATGCGGTATCGATTAAAACAGGCATTGATCCTGCGTTGATGGCCGGTACGATTGTTTCTGGCGCCATGTTTGGTGACAACTTATCAATTATTTCTGATACCACTATTGCCGCAACCCGTACTCAAGGTTGTGAAATGAAAGATAAATTCCGTGAGAATTTAAAAATCGCCTTGCCTGCGGCTATCCTGACAATTGGTTTATTATTGTTTTTAACCCCAGCAGCACAAGCGGTCGAAACCAAAGATTACGATATTCTATTAGTACTGCCTTATGCATTTATCTTAGTGCTGGCGGTCATGGGCTTTAATGTATTTGTAGTACTGTTCAGCGGTATTATATTTGCAGCATTGATGGGCTTTACTGGCAGCTATGAAGGCGCCAGCTTTGTGAAAGACATTTACAAAGGCTTTACGGATATGCAGGAAATCTTTTTGCTATCTATGTTTATAGGTGGCCTGTCTGAGTTTATTCGCATTAATGGCGGCTTAGATTATATCGCGCAAAAGATTCAAGCGATCACTAAGGTAATTGCTAAGTGGCACCGAAAAGTGGCTGATCAACTGGGTATTGCGGCATTAGTGATGACCAGTAACCTGTGTATTGCTAACAATACCGTGTCTATCATCGTAGCCGGTCCTATTGCTAAAAAGTTGGCTGATGACGGTGAGATAAGCGGTAAGCGCTCTGCCAGCTTATTGGATATTTTCGCCTGTGTTACGCAAGGCTCTCTTCCTTATGGTGCACAAGCGTTACTACTTGGCGCGACATTTAAAATTAGCCCGTGGCAAGTATCTACTTCATCATACTACTGTTTTATATTAGCGTTTACTGCAATTGCGGTGATCTGCTTACGTCGTAATAAAGCATAATTTATTAAGCAGATACGCTAACTTTGCACGTATCTGCTATAATCTTGTCTTGAACTAGAGCATGTTGCACCTTTAGGATTAAAGTTTAGTTAGTCATAAAGTGAAGCATGTTTAGATAACAACCTTAGATTTGAGATAAAACATTGAAAAAAACCGTCGTCTTCGCTGCCATTTGTTTGGCAAGCACCTCTAGCCAAGCGGCTAACTGGAGCAACACAGCATTACACCTTAACAATGGTGATTTTAAAAACCCATTCACAGGGCAAAAATCAAATACCACTATCGCGTCTTTACAGCACGCATCAGCCTATGATTATGGCGATAACTTCTTCTTTATTGATTATATTAATGACGCCACTGATGATGGCTATCAAGATAAAGATTTTTACGGCGAGTGGTACTCAACATTCAGTCTGTCGAAAATATCCGGCAACGATATGTCTTATGGAGCGATT
This sequence comes from Pseudoalteromonas sp., assembly GCF_036960685.1. Classification (GTDB taxonomy): domain Bacteria; phylum Pseudomonadota; class Gammaproteobacteria; order Enterobacterales; family Alteromonadaceae; genus Pseudoalteromonas. The sequence continues at coordinate 44,210 of NZ_JBALXK010000006.1, forward strand.
GCTGATATCGGCCTAACGGCGGGCTTTAACGCAGCCGGTGATTCAAAAGTATTAAAGTATTTACCCGGTGTAAAAGTAAACTGGCAAGCGCCTGGTTTTACCTTTCTATCAACGTTAGTGACGGCCTATATTGATGATAACGATGGCGTTGCTCGTGGTGGCGCACCGATTGAAACAAATAGTTGGATGCTAGATGTAGCATGGGGTTACCCGTTTTCGATTGGATCGCAAAAATTTAACGTAACGGGTCACGTTGAGTATATAGCTGAACGTGAAAATGAATTTGGTGAAGACGTAAAAGCGTGGATCTTAGCGCAACCTATTATTACTTGGGATTTAGGCCACGCCATCAGTATGAAAGAAAATACCCTGTTACTTGGCCTTGAGTGGCAATACTGGCATAACAAGCTAGGCACTGACACCACCGAGTCGGTACCGCAGTTTCACGTCGAGTGGACGTTTTAGCGAGTTAGCGAGAATAATAAAGCGCGATATCAATTGTATTGCGCCTTTTTTTATTATTTACCATCTGCACTGTTCACGTTAGCTTTATTTCATATACACCTAAACGCTGATGCTTATTAGCAATGAAGATTGATGTGTCCTTTTGATAATATTTAAATTGTGCGCCTGCGCGTTGCACAACTTTAATGCTCGCTAGGTTTTCGTCTAAACAACAAAACTCAATCACTTTTGCGTGACTATTATTTTTTATATAAGGCACTATTTTAGTAAGCACTTGATTCATGACTCCTTGCCCGCGTGCAAAATCAGCTAACCAATAACCGCATTCAGCAACTTTACTGTCAGGATCAATGTGTTTAATACCAAATACACCGCTTAAGCGATCGCCTCTATATATCGCAAACCACTGAGCGCCCGCTTTATTGCTGTCTAGTCGTTCAGCTATATACTGCTTAGTAGTATTAACATCTATTATGCCATCAACCCAAGGTAAAAATTGACTCAGATTTTCCCGACTATCGGCGATAACTGAATAAAGTTCAGCGGCAAAGCTAATAGCTAATGGCTTTAACGTTATTGAATCTGAAATCACGAGCTCCATTTAATCAACCTCAGCGACTTTTGCTAAACGCATATGGATCAGCGGAAACGGCTTTCCTTGGCCGTCTAATTCTGAGCGCCCTATTTGCTCAAAGCCTTTACTTAAATAAAACGCTTAATAATAAAGTCGACTTTGACACGTTTGGCTTGACCTAATAGCTTTTTAACTGCTGGCGGGTAATCGTCCATGGTTTCTAAATCTTCAGCACCATTTAGACGGCGGCAATGTTTTAATATTTCAGCTCTTTCATTATCAATAGCCGACATTAAGCTTTGCTCTGGGTCTTCTAATAAAATACCGTTTTCAATATCTAAACCCCATGCACGCGGGTTTAAATTATGACCACTTAATAAATGATATTTACGATCAGCACAAATGCCTTTTAAATGAAACGAATTAGATTCGTGCTGCCACAAATAAACATTTAAATTACCATTGTTGATATGACGTTTTTGCGATTTTAAAAACTTATGCAAAATCGTTTCATATAGATACGGCAAAGCGCCAATTTTACTAAACGGCTCACTTGGCGGCAGGTAAAAGTCATTGGCGGTTTTATCACCCACAACAATGGTTACTTGCTTGCCTTGTTTTAGTAAGCGGCGCAATGAGCGCATTAACGGTGCAGGGAAATTAAAGTATGGGGTGTAAAGTACTAATTCTTGCTCTGTGGTATCAAATAATGATTTGATCACCCTGTTGAGCTCATTACTACGACGCCCTAGCCCCAAAAATAACCTGACACCTAACGCTTGCTGATTCTGCACATTACTGTGTGCATAGCCCGCTTGTTTTAAAGTACGCATCAATTGTTTTTGCACAACTTTAATATCATTAAACTTTGTTAGCGGCCGCATATCAATACGCGGTACGGCCTCTGAGCTCAACAGTTCTTGCTCAATAAACTTAATAATAGAATCACACAGCGCAGCCTGCTTGACCAAAAAATAACGGTCTAGTCGGTAGCGGTCTTGATACTGTAAATACACATTGTTTAAGCTGGCGCCGCTATAAAGCAGCGTGTCATCAATTACAAAGCCTTTTAAATGCAATACACCAAATAGTTCTTTGGCTTTTACTGGCACACCAAATATTTGTACATTGGATTGATACTTTTCTTGGTATTCACAATATAAGCTAGCGTTTCCGTCTGACTTTGCAGCACCAATTAAACCGCGTTGAGCACGATGAAAGTCAACCAACACTTTAACTTCTAACGCTGGGTTGGCAAGTGACGCCAAATGTAACGCTTCGAGCACTTCGCGCCCAGCTTCATCATCTTGTAGATAAAGCGTGGTTATATAAATGCGTGTTTTAGCCTGCGCAATTAGTGTTAATAAATGTGTGCGATATTCTTGTGCATTGGTTAAGACGTTAACGTCTTTTGAAGTCAACCCGTACGCGGGTTTTTCCTGCCAAAATAACATAGTTGCCTATTCACTTAGGTCACCCTTTTACAGGGTCACAAATCAAAATTAGTTAAAACATATCAAAAAAACACAGTTTGGTCATGAATTAACGCCATGCGCTTCGTTAATACTGAATTAATAGCTCAGATATCATACAAATCGTACACTTATCGCAATTCTAGTACACAATATTTGACAGCTTTGCGATTTAGAAAAAAAAATAATCGCCGCTTTTATTTACTTCCCCCTTGTTTCTCTTAAAATCGAGCGCATTAATACGCTATTGAAACGTTTAGGATAGAAATAACATGAGTGAAGTAAAACATTGTAAGTTACTAATTTTAGGATCTGGCCCTGCAGGTTACACCGCAGCAGTCTACGCAGCGCGTGCAAACTTAAACCCGGTATTGATTACGGGCATGCAACAAGGCGGTCAACTTACAACCACAACTGAAGTTGAAAACTGGCCGGGCGATGCTCATGGTTTAACAGGTCCTGCATTAATGGATCGTATGAAAGAGCATGCCGAGCGCTTTGAAACTGAAATTGTATTTGACCATATTCATACTGTTGATGTGTCTAAACGTCCATTTACATTAACTGGCGATCAAGGCACATATACGTGTGATGCATTGATCATCGCAACGGGCGCTTCAGCTAAATACTTAGGCCTTGAGTCTGAAACTAACTTCCAAGGCCGAGGCGTATCAGCCTGTGCTACTTGTGATGGCTTTTTCTACAAAGGTCAAAAAGTAGCGGTTGTTGGCGGTGGTAATACCGCTGTTGAAGAAGCACTTTATTTATCAAATATTGCTGAAGAAGTTCACGTAATTCACCGTCGTGATAGTTTCCGCAGTGAAAAAATCCTCGCGGATCGCTTAGCTGAAAAAGCGGCAAACGGTAATGTAGTACTGCATTACAACAGCACGCTTGATGAAGTACTGGGTGACCAAATGGGCGTTACCGGCATTCGTATTAAAGATGCAAATTCAGACGCCACTGAAGAACTTGATTTAGCTGGTGTATTTATTGCCATTGGCCATAAACCAAATACCGACATGTTCGTAGGCCAACTTGAAATGAAAGACGGCTACTTAGTGGTTGAGTCAGGGCTTCACGGTAACGCAACGCAAACCAGCGTACCGGGTGTTTTTGCAGCAGGTGACGTGTCTGATCATATCTACCGTCAAGCAATCACTTCTGCGGGTACTGGCTGTATGGCTGCATTAGACGCTGAACGCTTTTTAGATAATCTATAATTTAGAATCTAAATTAATTAGGGGCTGAATTTTCAGCCCTTTTTTGTGCCCGAAAATTAGTTAAACGATACAAGCTTCATTCACCGTGTTTATAGTGAGAATTCATTATATATATACAATTAATGGCTTAGGTGCGATAGGATCTAAGGCCGTGCAATGAATATCGTCAAAGTATAGTAAGTAAAACTAGCTATAATTATAGCTGGGCACAAAAGCTTTATTCATTTAGGCATTACTAGATACTGTAAAATCAGTTAAAATGCTTAACTTCATATCAAGTAAAATACCGAGAGTTTTCTATGAGTTTGTATACAAAATATATGGAAGAAATCCAAACCCGTAAAACGGAGCTTGGATTAAACCCACAACCAATCGATAGCGCTGAGCTAGTATCAGAAATCATTAATCAAATTAAAGATACTAATAACGAGCACCGTAAAGATTCACTGCATTTCTTTATCTTCAATACATTACCAGGAACAACCAGTGCTGCGGGCGTTAAAGCACAGTTCTTAAAAGAAATCATTCTTGGTGAAGAACAAGTTGCAGAGATCACTCCAGAATTCGCATTTGAGTTGCTTTCACACATGAAAGGCGGCCCATCAATTGAAATGCTAATTGATTTAGCATTTGCTGATGACGCAGCAATCGCAGCACAAGCAGCTGAAGTACTTAAGACTCAAGTATTCTTATACGATGCAGATATGGCGCGCATAAAAGCGGCATACGAAGCAGGCAACGCGATTGCAAAAGAGTTACTAGAGAGTTTCGCAAAAGCTGAATTTTTCACTAAATTACCTGACATCGAAGAAAAAATCGATGTAGTAACCTACATTGCTGGTGAAGGCGACATCTCAACTGATTTACTGTCTCCAGGTAACCAAGCACACTCACGTGCTGACCGTGAATTACATGGTAAGTGCATGATCACTGAAGAAGCACAACAAGAAATTGTTGAACTTCAAAAGAAACACCCTAACGCTAAAGTAATGCTTATTGCTGAAAAAGGCACGATGGGCGTTGGTTCATCTCGTATGTCGGGTGTGAATAACGTTGCACTTTGGGCTGGTAAACAAGCAAGTCCATACGTTCCTTTCATCAACATTGCACCTGTTGTTGCAGGTACTAATGGTATCGCACCAATCTTCTTAACAACGGTTGATGTAACGGGCGGTATTGGTCTTGATCTTAAAAACTGGGTTAAGAAAGTAGATGCAGACGGCAATACAGTTACTGATGAAAATGGCGATGCTGTTCTTGAAGAAGCTTATTCAGTTGCCACTGGTACTGTGTTAACAATCAATACAAAAGAGAAAAAGCTTTATAACGGTGATAAAGAACTGGTTGATGTATCGTCAGCTTTCACTCCGCAAAAAGTTGAATTCATGAAAGCTGGTGGTTCTTACGCCGTTGTATTTGGTAAAAAACTACAAACGTTTGCAGCTGAAACGTTGGGCATCGACACTCCGCTTGTATACGCTCCTTCAAAAGAAATTTCACATGAAGGTCAAGGTTTAACAGCGGTTGAAAAAATCTTTAACCGTAATGCGGTAGGTGTTCTATCAGATACACCACTTCACGCAGGTTCAAATGTTCGCGTTAGAGTGAACATTGTTGGTTCACAAGATACAACCGGCCCAATGACGGCGCAAGAATTAGAAGCAATGGCTGCTTCAACAATTTCACCTCTTGTTGATGGTGCATATCAGTCTGGTTGTCATACCGCATCTGTATGGGATAGCAAAGCGCAAGCAAACATTCCAAAACTAATGGCGTTCATGAATAAGTTTGGTCTTATCACAGCTCGTGACCCGAAAGGCGTTTACCATGCTATGACTGACGTAATCCACAAAGTATTGAACGATATTACCATTGACGACCGTGCAATCATCATCGGTGGTGACTCGCATACTCGTATGTCGAAAGGTGTTGCCTTTGGTGCCGACTCAGGTACTGTTGCGGTTGCACTTGCTACTGGTGAATCAGCGATGCCAATTCCTGATTCTGTTAAAGTAACGTTTAAAGGCAGCATGGCTAAGCACATGGATTTCCGCGACGTTGTACATGCAACGCAAGCGCAAATGCTGAAGCAATTTGGTGGCGAAAACGTGTTCCAAGGCCGTATCATTGAAGTACACATTGGTACGCTTATGGCTGACCAAGCGTTTACCTTCACGGACTGGACTGCAGAAATGAAAGCGAAAGCTTCAATCTGTATTTCAAACGACGAAACGCTGATCAAGTCAATTGAGCTGGCTAAGAGCCGTATCCAGATCATGATCAACAAAGGTATGGATAACGAAGCGCAAACGTTGCAAGGTCTAATCGATTTAGCTGACAAACGTATTGCTGGTATCCAATCTGGTGAAGAGCCAGCACTTTCTCCAGATGACAACGCTAAATACCACGCAGAAGTAGTGGTTGATTTAGACCAAATCGTTGAGCCAATGATTGCCGATCCAGACGTAAATAACGACGATGTTTCTAAGCGTTATACTCACGATGTGATCCGCCCTGTTTCTTTTTACAACGACAAGCCTGTTGATTTAGGTTTTGTTGGTTCGTGTATGGTTCACAAAGGCGATATGAAAATTATTGCTCACATGCTACGTAACCTAGAAAAGAAAAACGGTTCAATTGAATTTAAAGCACCACTCGTTGTTGCGCCACCAACATATAACATTGTTGATGAGCTAAAAGCTGAAGGCGATTGGGATATTCTAGCTAAGTACGCTGGTTTTGAGTTTGACGATTCTAAACCTAAAACAGCGGCACGTACTAAGTATGAAAATATCTTATACCTAGAACGCCCTGGTTGTAACCTATGTATGGGTAACCAAGAGAAAGCAGAACCTGGTGACACTGTAATCGCAACGTCAACACGTCTGTTCCAAGGCCGTGTAGTAGCCGATACAGCTGAGAAAAAAGGTGAGTCACTACTAGGTTCAACGCCGCTTGTAGTGCTTTCTACTGTGCTTGGTCGCTTCCCGACTATCGAAGAGTACAAGTCAGCGGTTGAAGGCATTGACCTTACATCGTTTACACCTGTTGAAGAAGCGATGACAACTAAGTTTAACGCTGGACAAGCAGTACCAGTAAAAGTTGTTAGTTAATTCGACAAGTTAACACTTATTAAAGCGCGTTTTTAACGCGCTTTTTTTTGCCTAGCGAAAATATGGCGCTAAAATGTAATTCCTTCCAATAATTTGTTGTTTATGAATTTAAAGCAACAGGTTACACTTTCTCTTGATCATTCAGTTATTCAATCGGTGCTATGACTAAACAACTTTATCAACTCTCTAAAAACCACTTTGCTTTTCCTGATCCCACCCACGCATTAGATGATCCAGATGGTTTACTTGCTATAGGCGGTTGCTTATCCATAACGCGCTTAAAAAACGCGTATGGGCAAGGGATTTTCCCTTGGTTTAGTGAATATGAGCCAATTATGTGGTGGTCGCCCAGTGAGCGAGGCATTATAGAACTGGATGAATTTCATGTCAGCCGAAGCCTGCGTAAACATTTAAAAAAACATCCTGTTAAAGTGACCATCAATACTGCGTTCACTGAGGTCATTGCTGCCTGTCGTCAGCAACGCTTAGCAACCGATGGTACTTGGATCACCAAAAAAATGCTCAATGCCTATAAGGATGCACATAAATCAGGCCTTGCTCATAGTGTAGAAGTTTGGTCAGACAATAAACTGGTCGGTGGTTTATACGGCATTATGCAACATGGTGTATTTTGTGGCGAATCAATGTTTCACCATCAAGCAAACTGTTCAAAATTAGCCATGTGGGCACTGGTTAATTGGTTAAAACGCCATCAAGCGCATTTTATAGACTGTCAGCTTGAAAACCCTTATTTAGTTACTTTAGGCGAAAAAGTACTACCACGCTCAGAATTTTTAACTAAGCTTAAAGCAGCAGAAGATTTTATTATTCCGGCAACAATGTGGCAACCTCAGGAGCTTATCGCTATTTATGACTGAACACTTACCTGCCCGTTTAGGATTAAGCCAACAATTTGATTGCAGCTACCTAGCTGATCGACAAGAGCAACTGTTAGTGATTTTAGATCACAGTTGTTATACCCCGAGTAAATTTGAAGCGTTACTGGCTTTGGGGTTTCGTCGCAGTGGTGACCAAATCTACCGACCTCACTGCCCCGCTTGCAGCGCATGTAAGTCTGTGCGTGTATTAGCTAAAGCATTTTTACCGACAAAATCGCAAAAACGTAAACTTAATAAAGCAAAAAATACCTTTACCGTGAAATACTCAGATCAACAACACCCCGAATACTTCCCGTTGTACAGTAAATACATTACCGAGCGTCATCAAGATGGCTCGATGTTCCCACCCGAGCAAAATCAGTTCAACAGTTTTATATTTTGTCATTGGTTACCTATCACTTTTATTGAGTTATGGGATCAAGAAAAATTGGTTGCCGTAGCGGTAACTGATTGTATGCACAACGCTGTTTCTGCTATTTACACATTTTTTGACCCTGACTACGAGCACTACAGTGTGGGCACTATTATGATTTTAGAGCAGCTCAAATTTGCCAAACAATACGATAAAGAATTTGTCTATTTAGGCTATCAAATAGATGAATGTGCAAAAATGCGTTACAAAACCCAATTTTTACCTGCTCAAAATAGGGTTGCAGAGCAGTGGCTGGCTATTTAATTTGCAAAAATGCCTACTGCGGCTTTACTTATTGGTGTATTTTCGGCAGAATCTGCATCGTTTAACTATTAAAGAGGTGTTACGCTAAACATGGCGAAAGAAGACGTAATCGAAATGCAAGGGACGGTCCTTGATACTTTACCAAATACAATGTTCCGAGTTGAGCTTGAAAATGGTCACGTAGTTGTGGCTCACATTTCAGGTAAAATGCGTAAAAACTATATCCGCATTCTAACCGGCGATAAAGTTACCGTAGAAATGACCCCATACGATTTATCAAAAGGTCGCATCGTATTCCGTGCTCGCTAAGTTAGTGCGTTAACGAAATATCAAGTTTTTAGCTAAGTTGTCTGAGTAACTTAGTTACTTTCTGCACTAGCTTGAAGCGTTTATTAAATGTAATTGAAGGCAGTTGCTGACCATTACATTTAATAAACAAAAAGCCCAGCAATTGCTGGGCTTTTTGTTTTCTATTTAACGCTGCGATTATGCAGGTGTTAAATTCGTTTCATAATCAAAACGTAATTTTTTATCTTTGACAGACACTTTAACTGTGCCGCCATCGATAAGTTCACCGAATAAAATCTCGTTTGCTAACGGCTTTTTCAATTGCTCTTGGATCACGCGGCCCATTGGTCGTGCACCCATTGCTTTATCGTAGCCTTTATCTGCCAACCATTCCCGAGCCTTGTTAGTCAGCTCCAAGTTAACCGATTTTTTATCCAATTGCGCTTGTAACTCAACAATAAATTTATCAACAACCAGTAACGTGACATCACGATCAAGGTGGTTAAACCAAATGATGTTATCTAGGCGGTTTCTAAACTCTGGCGAAAATACTTTATTAATTTCACTCATCGCATCATGGGAGTGATCTTGATCAGTGAAACCAATCGACTTACGAACAGTCTCTTGAACACCGGCATTAGTGGTCATCACCACTACCACGTTTCTAAAGTCCGCTTTACGGCCGTTATTATCGGTCAGCGTGCCATGATCCATCACTTGCAGTAAAATATTGTAGATATCTGAGTGGGCTTTCTCAATCTCATCCAGTAATACAACTGAATGTGGATTTTTAATCACAGCCTCAGTTAACAAACCACCTTGTTCAAAACCAACATAGCCTGGAGGCGCACCAATTAAACGGCTCACTGCGTGGCGCTCAACGTACTCAGACATATCAAAACGAATAAACTCAACACCCATACATTTTGCAAGCTGTTTGGTCACCTCTGTTTTACCGACACCGGTTGGCCCTGCAAATAAGAACGAACCGACTGGTTTGTCTTCATTTGATAAGCCTGAGCGCGATAAGCGAATGGCCGAGGTTAGTGCATCGATTGATTGATCTTGGCCAAATACCAACATCTTCAAGTTACGATCAAGATTTTTAAGGGTCTTTTTATCGCTCGATGACACACTTTGCTGCGGAATACGCGCCATTTTTGCCACGATCAATTCGATATCTGCCACACCGATGGTTTTTTTACGTTTTGAAATCGGTTGAAGTCGTTGACTGGCACCCGCTTCGTCAATCACATCAATCGCTTTATCCGGTAAATGACGCTCGTTAATATACTTAGCACTGAGCTCCGCAGCCGCTTTTAGCGCTTTTTGCGTATAACGAATACCATGGTGCTCTTCGTAACGCTCTTTTAAGCCATTAAGAATTTTGGTGGTATCTGCCACACTGGGTTCAAGCACATCAATTTTTTGAAAACGACGAACTAAGGCACGGTCTTTTTCAAAGATATTTTTGTACTCGTTATAGGTAGTTGAACCCATACAACGTAACTTGCCACTTGATAATAGTGGTTTAAGTAAGTTAGAGGCATCCATAACGCCACCAGAGGCCGCTCCGGCACCAATTATGGTATGGATCTCATCAATAAATAAAATCGCGCCTGGTTTCGCCTGAAGCTCTTTTAGTAAGGCTTTAAAGCGTTTTTCAAAATCGCCACGGTACTTAGTGCCTGCAAGCAACGCGCCCATGTCTAACGAGTACACTACAGCATCGGCAATCACATCGGGGACTTGTTCATGCACAATACGATACGCTAAGCCTTCAGCAATGGCGGTTTTACCCACCCCTGCTTCGCCAACTAATAACGGATTATTCTTTTTACGCCGACACAATACTTGCACCGTTCGCTCAACTTCACTATCACGGCCCACCAATGGGTCGATATTCCCTTCACGGGCGAGCACATTCAAATTAGAGGTAAAGTTTTCTAATTTACTTGGCTCTTCACCTTGTACAGCTTGTGCTTCTTCGTGAATGTCATCAGCATCTTCACCACCGATGTCATCATCCGCTTTAGAAATACCATGAGAAATAAAATTCACGATGTCTAAACGAGAAACATCGCTTTTCTTCAGTAAATACACCGCTTGGCTTTCTTGCTCAGAAAAAATCGCCACCAAGACATTAACACCTGTTACTTCATTTTTGCCCGATGATTGCACATGAAATACAGCACGTTGTAATACTCGCTGAAAACCAAGTGTTGGTTGTGTTTCGCGCTCTTCTTCTAAATCAGGAATGACTGGAGTCGTTTCATTTATAAATTCTGATAACTCAGCTTTCAGTGCTGACATATCAATCCCGCAGGCATGCAGCGCTTCTCCAGCCGATGGGTTGTCTAGTAGCGCAAGTAATAAGTGCTCTACAGTCATAAATTCATGGCGACGTGTACGCGCTTCACGAAACGCTGCGTTTAAAGTTAGTTCTAAATCTTTGTTTAGCATTAGCAACCCCTTACTGAGATAAAATATATATACCGTTGTGATGGGTATTTTGATCACCCTACCTTGGTATTATTCCTGCTCACAACTACATAGCAGTGGATGCTCGTTATCCCGTGCATAACGGTTAACTTGTTCAACTTTGGTATACGCTACATCGGCGCTATAAACGCCACATATCGCACGACCATTTTGATGAACTTGCAGCATCACATCTGTTGCTCTATCGCTATCCATATTAAAAAACGTCGTTAGTACTTCTATCACAAAGTCCATAGGCGTGTAATCATCATTATTTAAAATGACCTTGTATTTTCGCGGTGGTTGCAGTTTTTGCTTCTCACTATCGCGAACTGTGTCTATAACACCTGAATCTTTCATGCCACTCATAATTAAATATAGTCTTGTCTTTGGAACTCAAGCAAACTTGAATAAAAAAATAAATTAAATGTTAAAAAATAGTTTAAAACACTTGACTGACTGGTGAAATAAACTACAGTCAGTTGTAGATTGATTAAACCTTAGTCAGTCTATCAAACTATACGGTTTAGAATAACTAAATTAGTCAACTTATAGAAGGATGTAGAAGTATGGCTTGTGGTAAAGTCAAATGGTTCAATAATGCCAAAGGTTTTGGTTTCATCGTAGAAGACGGCTGCGAGAATGATATATTCGCCCATTACTCAACGATTGTGATGGACGGTTATAAAACACTTAAAGCTGGTCAAGATGTAACATTCGAATTGCAGCAAGGCCCAAAAGGCATGCACGCGACTAACATAGCTCCTAATGATGATTTAGTGTAGTTGTTTTAGAAGTTCGACTAAAGCGAGCGACCTGTAAAGATCCTCGCTTAATTCCTTTTTATTTTTTTGCATTTCATTTAAATAGCTCCCTTTATGTCACAATCAATTTATTGTTCAGTATGAACAAAAACTGTTCTTCCTCTTGAAATTCTTTTTTAATACCCCAATGTTATATTTGTTATTAGCCCTTTTGGGTCAAGCTTGTTACACTCTTTGTGCTTAAAATTAGCTAACTACGGCCCTTTAAGCGGTAAAAATTAGGCTAATGGCTAATTTACTTAGCCTGCAAATAACATAAAATTTATTACAGTTCGTCAGGTGTGATTATTGAATCAACAGTATTAACACCTAACAGACTGATCATTGCCACCTCATGCACTCATGATGGCGATGATATTCTTTGCATTGTTGAATATGGCTCTTAATGCCTACTATCTAGGAATGATGATGACATCAAAAATTATCTACACTAAAACAGACGAAGCTCCGGCACTAGCAACTTACTCTTTGCTGCCGATCATCCAAGCATACACCAATGCCGCTGGCGTTGAAGTTGAAACACGTGACATCTCTTTAGCTGGCCGTGTTATTGCTAACTTCTCTGAGTATTTAACGCAAGAACAACGTATTGGTGATGCCCTTGCAGAATTAGGCGAGCTGGCTAAAACACCTGAAGCAAACATCATTAAATTGCCAAATATCAGCGCGTCAGTACCACAGTTACGTGCCGTGATTAAAGAATTACAAGCAAAAGGTTATGCACTACCAGAATACCCAGCAGAGCCTAAGACAGACGAAGAAAAAGCAATTAAAGCCACTTACGACAAAATCAAAGGTAGTGCTGTAAACCCAGTATTACGTGAAGGTAACTCTGACCGTCGTGCACCTGGCTCTGTGAAAGAATATGCACGTAATAACCCACACTCAATGGGTGCGTGGAGCAAAGATTCTGCTTCAAACGTTGCCAGCATGAGCGAAGGTGATTTCTTTGGCTCAGAGCAATCAGTGACGCTTGATGCTGCTACTGATGTACGTATCGAGCACGTTGCTGCAAACGGTGATGTTTCTGTACTTAAAGCAAGCACACCACTACTAGCTGGTGAAGTGATTGATGCATCTTCAATCAGTGTTACTAAACTACAAGCTTTCTTAGCCGCTGAAATTGAAGCAGCTAAAGAAAAAGGCATTTTGTTTTCATTACACATGAAAGCAACCATGATGAAAGTATCTGATCCAATCATCTTCGGTCATGCTGTTAAAGTATTCTATCAAGATGTTTTTGCTAAACACGGTGAATTATTCGCAGAGCTTGGTGTTGATGTAAATAATGGTCTTGGTGATGTTTACGCTAAGATTCAAACCTTAGATGAAGCTAAACGCGCTGAAATCGAAGCTGATATTGACGCGGTTTATGCAACACGCCCTGCAATTGCAATGGTTGATTCAGACCGTGGTATCACTAACTTACACGTACCAAGTGATGTGATCATCGATGCGTCTATGCCTGCTGCCATTCGTTCAAGCGGTCAAATGTGGAACAGTGAAGGTAAATTACAAGATACCAGCTTTGTAATTCCTGATCGTTGTTACTCTGGCGTTTACCAAGCAACTATCGACTTCTGTAAAGAACACGGTGCTTTTGATCCAACAACAATGGGTAGCGTACCTAACGTTGGCCTAATGGCGCAAAAGGCGGAAGAATATGGTTCACATGACAAAACATTTGAAGCACCTGCAAACGGTGTGATCCGTGTTGTTGATAGTGCTGATAACGTATTGCTACAACACAATGTTGAGCAAGGCGATATCTGGCGCATGTGTCAGGTTAAAGATGCACCAATCCAAGATTGGGTTAAATTAGCTGTAAACCGTGCACGTGCGACTGGTAACCCTGCAATTTTCTGGCTTGACGAAAACCGTGCTCACGATGCACAGTTAATCAAAAAAGTGAATGCGTATTTACCAGATCACGATACATCTGGTCTTGATATCCAAATTTTAGCACCGCTTGAAGCAACATTGTTCTCACTTGCGCGCATTAAAGAAGGTAAAGACACTATTTCAGTAACGGGTAACGTATTACGAGATTACCTAACTGATTTATTCCCAATTCTTGAGCTTGGTACAAGTGCGAAAATGCTATCAATCGTGCCGCTTATGAATGGTGGTGGCTTATTCGAAACTGGTGCAGGCGGTTCAGCACCTAAGCATGTTCAACAGTTCGAAAAAGAAAACCACTTACGTTGGGATTCTTTAGGTGAGTTCTTAGCACTTGCGGCGTCACTTGAGCACCTAAGCGTGACTACGGGTAACAACAAAGCACAAGTACTTGCTGATACACTTGATAAAGCAACCGGTACTTTCCTTGCTGAAAATAAATCACCATCACGTAAAGTTAAAGAAATTGATAACCGTGGTTCTCACTTCTTTTTATCTTTATTCTGGGCACAAGAGCTTGCTAAGCAAAACGATGACAGTGAACTAAAAGCTCAATTCACTCAAATCGCCAGCGATTTAGAAAGCAACAAAGATAAAATCGTTAGTGAGCTTAACGATGCGCAAGGTCCAGCTGTTAACATTGGTGGTTACTTCCAACCTAATGATGATGCAGCATTTAAAGCAATGCGCCCTAGCACTACATTTAACGATATTTTAGCTAAACTAGTTTAACTATCGCTTTAAATTTAAAAGGCGCTCACTGATAACAGTGAGCGCCTTTTTTATCGGCAAAAAACAGTAAGTTTTGTTTATAAGAACAAAAAAAGGCCGCAAATGCGACCTTTTCTAACAGCTAAACTAACGTTATTTAGTATATGCGCGCGGCATTTCTGAATCCGTTGTATAACGTTTGCGTAGTTTATCCTGACGAGCTTCGGTTGAGACCTCTTCGCCATTGATAAACATTTTAGTTACGTGACTAGTAAAATCAAACGGATCATCGTTCCACATTACTAAGTCAGCGGCCTTACCTACCGCAACACTTCCTGCATTGATACCAAATACATCGGCAACGTTTGCTGTAATTGCTTTTAACGCACCCTCTTGCGTCATGCCATAAGATACAGCATTCCCTGCATCAAAACGTAACTGGTAAACATTGTGGCTGGCATCACCGGCAATTGATAGCAATACCTTCACGCCTGCTTTTTCAAGCTTGCCAGCATTGTCTAAACTCGCATGTAGCGAATCAAAACTACCAGGTAAGCTTTCCATTGCGCTTACAATCACAGGGACATTAGCTTGTGCTAACTGCTCTTTCACAACCACTGCATCTTGTGCACCTGCAATCACCAAATTAAGTGAAAACTGCTGTTTAAGTTTAATCAGCTCAATGATGTCAGATGCACGTGAGGCTGTAACTAGCAAAGGCATTTCACCCGCTAACACTTTGGTGAGGACTGTCTCTTCAGTACTTGGGCTGGCTGCATCTTTTTTATCTTTCTTGTTACTGTTTTGTTGATGTGCAGTAAGCTTATCAACAAGGTTTTTCAGTGACATAGCACGAGAGCCTTTGCTCTTCTCGCCTAAATGCACCACCAGCGCCACTTGCGTTTGTTTTACGCTGTCAAACTCGCCACTTAAATCAACAACACTGGCAAGGCCCGCAAAAATACTGTCGCCGCCATGTGGGGTGATCACATCGCGGGTAATACCGCCTTTGCGTGCGTATGGGATCAAGCTTGAGTGAGCATTAAAGGCTAGGCTTGGATCAAAGTCGATCCCCGCTTTATCATCGCCACCATCGCGAGAGCCTGCAACAGCGCCCACTTCAACTAAGCCTAATTGATTCATGGTGCCGATAAAGCCTGCAGTCACAATTTGGCCTTTAGCGTCTATAATCGTGTCCGCTGCAACTTTCTCCGGGTTGATGGCAGTAATTTTGCCCTCATCCATAATAATGCTCGCACCTTGTAATACACCTTGCTCTGTCGAGGTGTGTACCGTGGCATTAATGATGGCGATTGATTGCGCAGCAACCGCTGTACTTGCTAATAAACCGGCAGCAACTAGCGAGAGCGAAAATGAATGTGTTAATTTTGTCATCCTAGTTACTCCTTATTTTTGACCTAACATAAAATCGCTTTGGGCTTGGAATGTATCATCATAACGATCATACACTTTTGCACCATCGACAAAGACTTGCTCAGCTTTAGCATAAACACTGAATGGGCTTTGATTCCAAATGACCACATCGCCTTGTTTACCTGCTTCAAGTGAACCTGTTTTGTCAGCAACACCTAATGCTTTTGCCGCATTTGAAGTGATCCATTTTATTGCATGCTGTTCAGAAATATTAAAACCGTTATCGTTAGCACGGTACATGACCTTGCTCGCTTCTTGGTTTAAGCGCTGAATTGTCGTATCAGAATCTGAATGTACAATTGCACATGAGTTTTTCACCGCATCAACAATCGCTACGTTTTCTTGCACCATGTCGTAGGCTTCCATTTTAAAGCCCCACCAATCTGGCCAAAGCGCAGCACACGAACCATTATCAGCTAGTAAGTCAGCAATTTTGTAAGCTTCAATACCGTGATGGAAAGTCCCTGCGTGATAACCAAACTCTTTAGACAGGTCAATCATCATTGCCATTTCTTCGGCTTTATAGCAATGATTGTGGATCATTACCTCGCCTTCTAATACGCCACGTAATGTATCGTACTTAATATCGCGATGCGGTACTTCAGGGTTTTTACCCGCAGCATAATCAGCATCGTACTTATCCCATTCACGCTTATATTCTGCAGCGCCAATCCATGCAGTACGATAGCCTGCCATATTACCCATACGTGTTGATGGTAATACACCCTTACGGCCATAAACACGTTTTGGGTTTTCACCACACGCCATTTTTAAGCCATATGGCGCATCTGGGAACTTCATACCTTGCATAGTATGTGCTGGTACATTTTTTAGAGTTACACCACGGCCGCCAAATAAGTTAGCTGAACCGGGTAAAATTTGTAATGACGTAATACCGCCTTCGCGCGCGCGGTTAAAACCGGGATCTTGTGGCCAGATTGAATGTTCAACCCACACTTCTGCAGTGTTCGGGCTGGTCATTTCATTGCCATCTTGGTGAGATTCAACTGACGGGCTTGGATAAGCACCTAAGTGTGAATGCACGTCAATTAACCCTGGGGTTACCCATTTACCTTGCGCGTCTATTGTAAGGTCGGCTTGTGCAGTAAGGTCTTTACCAACTTGTTGCACTTTACCGTCAACAAGCAATACGTCCGCTTCTTCTAAACGCTCGCCAGTACCTGTTAAAACAGTTGCATTGCTGATCAACGTTGTTGTTGATTTAAGTGCTTTGTAGGTACTTGGGTATGGGTTTTTATTAATTGTTACTTTTTCGTCTTGTGGGTCATTATCTTGGCAACCCGCTAAAGCGACACCAAGAGCAACAACCAACAATGATGGAGCAAATTTTTGCATCATGTTAATCCCTGTTATTTTTTTGTTACTGTATATAAATACATTCTATAAAGCTAAAAAATAAGCCAAATCTGCATTTATACAAGATGAATGTAATTTACCATGTTATTTTTTAATATAATTGTTATATAACTGCTCTAGTGCAGCTTCGGTGGTGAGACTGGGATCTTTAGTAATAAAATGCTTAACAGTGCGAGTTACAAAATCTGAATTTTGTTTATGCAATTTTGAAAAGTCTTTAATTAAACAATTGCCGTCTTTCGCGGCAGTGACTTTATCGTGACGATGTCGATACTGGCTCAGCGCTTTATTAAAATCACCTTGGTAATCTTCTACTAATATTTTGTAAAAATCACTTTTTTGCACTTTTAATGCACTAATACAATAGTTTAATGCTTCTTTAAAGTCAGTAAAAATGACGCCTTCAACATCAAACTCCGCGGTTTTTTCACGTACTGTTACTTTCGCTTCTTCTGTTGCATAACTAAAACCACTAAACGCTAAGCGCTCTGCAGCTTCTTTACCTAATATCATGCCAGCTTTGATGCTATGCGCAAACTCATCACTCATGTCACTAAGTTCATTTTCGTGCCACATGTTGTAAACACGTAATGGTTTTGCGTATTTAGTACCCAACTTGGTTTTTAATTTAGAAAAGCGTTCGTCAATGGTCATTAAACGCTCATTGTGTAATATCGCATGGCACTCATAACAGGCTGGAATACTTATAAATTCAGCTTCTTCACCTAAATCAATAATGCTTTGTAGCATATGTAATGGCGGGCAATGATCGCGCTCCGTCGCTTCACAACCACAATAAAAGCAACGATTAAAATTATGCTGTTCACAGGCGTAAGCTTGCTGGTAATAACTCGCCAATGTTTTACTCACAGAGTCTCCTAATAGACTGGTATTTTTATAATCAAGGCGATCATAACAGGGTTAAAAAATATGTCAGCACTACAGTGTGACAAAGTGCATTTACTCTAAAGTAAATAGCATGTAAAACCAATGAAAGCAGATTGAAAAACAACCAAAATCAAGAAAAAAAATGAAAAATAAATATCATTGAATATGTCAAAATACACATATAAATTACTTTATAATCAGTATGTTATATTTATTTATACACATTCACATACGGTGTTACATCTTGTCGATTTTCATTTACAGCATTAATTAAAAATATGGCCAATAATACATTCGTCAACAGGACAACTTACCCAAACCACTGGAGAATGATGATGAATACTTTAACAACTACACTTTGTACAACATTACTTTTAGGTACCGCAGCATTAACTACAACTAACACACAAGCAGCTGAATTTGTCGCGGCAGATAACAGCCCTGGCACACGAGTTTGTATGGCCGTGGTATCAAATAGACCAATCCAACTTTATTTAACTATGAAAGAGTTGCGTATTAATAAAAACATCACAGCCGAAAAGCTACAGTGTAATAATATGAACATGACCCAATTTGCTAGTACTTACGGTTTTAATAAAACCGCAAAGTATTTAGGGCTTGAAACGGCTACTGGCACATCAATTCAAGACATAGCAAAATTAGAGCAGCAAACAATTTTGGTTGTTGCAGGTTCTAAATAGCATGTCAAAAATGCAAATAATTTAAGCTGGCGAGTTGTTGGCCAGCTTAAATTAGCTACCTAAAAAATTAAATGATTGCTGCCACAAGACCAAATAAACCACCAAACACACCACCCCATACGACAAGCCAACCTAAATGTTCTCTGATCATGGTTTGTATAATGTCCTTCACCATTTTTGGAGTCAGTTCATCTAAACGATCATCAACAAGCCCTGACACCGTTGTAAATAATGAATCGCTTGCCAGACTGGTCTGGGTGAGCCTGCTATTAACTAGCGCCTTAAACTCAGCGGTTTCACTGATATCAAGTAATGAGCTGCGCATTTTTTCTATAAAAGATTCACGCATTGGCTCTACCGCAGCGCTGCCACCAAACATGGCTAACATACTGCCAAATTGAGAGTGCTCGATAACATCTAAAAGTGTGTCGAATGCGGGGTTTAAGTCAACTTCATTGATCACCGGTTGTAAATCAATATTGATGGTTTTATTGCCAAGTAGCTGTGATATTTTTTGCTCTGAAAAAAACTCTGTTAAAATAAGGTTTTTAATCGCGACTTTAAATCCTGCAAATTTCAGTTGGATCACACCCGAGCCATATAAAAACGGGACTTTTTCAAATAACATATGCACCGCGAGTAAGTTAGTCACCGCACCAGAAAGTGCAAACAAGCCGATTGACAGCACAATTGCTTGGTTAAATAAAAAACCACTAGCTACGAAAATTCCCGCAATCACATTAGTAATAAGGCTTTTATTCATTGTTCCTCCAGTTGGGTTATCGTATAACGCTTAGCACGCAGTTTTAAAATATGAATTTTACTCTCAAGAGTTTGTTTATTTAACTACTTTTTGCCATAGTTTAACTATCTGTATAAAAGGTGAACAATGCTATGTGGAATACGGTTAACGAGCAAATCAGCCAAGCTATGCATTTTGACTTTAAGCACACCAGTAAGTGCCAACTGCAAAGTCCAAATAGTGATAAACTATTTCAAATAAGCGATGGTATTCATCAGTACTTTGTTAAGGTCGCGCATCGTAATGACCTTGAGCGATTTGAAAACGAAGCCCACAATTTAAAGCTACTCACCCAAGAGAGCTTATTTATGGTGCCAGATTGTATCACTACTGGCTCTAGTATTGAGTTTTCATTTATTGTATTAGAATGGCTTGAACTAGATCCGCAGCCCCATACCAATTGGCATATTATGGGAAGCCACCTTGCAAGCTTACACCTAAAACATCGCCAAGCCATGTTTGGTTTTGATCACGATAACTTTATTGGCCCGACCGCTCAACCTAATCGCTGGCATAAAAAGTGGAATATATTTTTTGCTGAAGAGCGAATTGGCTGGCAGCTACAATTACTACACGAAAAAGGCATTGAGTTAGTAGATAAAGATTACTTTGTCGCATTTATAAAAGACATGTTACACAGTCATAACGTGCAACCATCGTTATTACATGGCGATTTTTGGCGTGGTAACATGGGCTTTATTCACAGTGTGCCCAGTATTTTTGATCCCAGCTGCTATTATGGTGATCGGGAAGTTGATATTGCTATGAGCGAACTCTTTGCTCCGCTTCCAGAGGCCTTTTACATTGCCTATAATAAACACTATCCGCTAAGCCAAGGCTATGAACAACGCAAATTAATTTACCAGCTTTACCCCATTTTAAATCACGCTAATATTTTTGCTGGCCACTATCTTACTGAAGCTAAACAACAAATAGAACGACTGCTGAAATAAGGGGGTTTTTATTGTCAAATTAATGTCATAAATGGCTAAAGCAGACTATATTTAGGTATCGCCTGAAATTGCACAAACCCAGTAATATCAGGCGCTGCGTACAACTATGTGGAGCATAACAATTTATCCGACACTATAAATAGTCATGCTTTATTAGCTCTGCTTTGTAAGGTTGGATCATTTATGCAAAATCACCTATCACAACGGATCAGCTGCCCACACTGTGGCCACCATATTCACATTACTCTTGATGCCAGCGATGGTGATCAAGACTACTTTGAAGATTGCAGCGCATGCTGTAACCCAATCCACTTCAATATGCATATTGACTATGCTATTAATAAAGTCGAGTTACACATAGACAGTGATGACGAACAAATATTTTAAGCTGGCAATTTTACTTTAGTAGCAGTTATGTAGTTGCAGTTAAGTGCTAGCTGTTACTGTGATGACTGTTACTGTGAGGACTGTAGCCGTAAATAATTTTCAACTGTGTTTATAATGGTATAAGTTTGCTGGTCAACTTCAATATTGAGCTCATCACCCACCTCAGTCTGACCAATATTGGTAATTGCTAGTGTTTCTGGTATTAAATGTAACCAGAAACCTTGCTCGTCTACTTCACCCACAGTCAAACTCGCTCCATTAACACAGACAAACCCTTTATAAAGCACATACTTTTGCCACTTATTGGGCAGGCTTAGCTGTATTTTACAATTACCGTCTGTGTGAATAATCGCTTTAACCTCGGCCATGCAATGAATATGACCAGACACAATATGCCCACCCAACTCAGTGCCAAACGTCATAGAGCGTTCAAAGTTAACAGTGCTACCAGAGGTAAGTTTGCCTAGATTAGTCAGCTTTAATGTTTCATCAATCACATCAAAATAAACCTCTGCTAAGCCATGCTCGGTTGTAGGTTGAACTTTAACAACCGTTAAACAACAACCATTAATAGCAATGCTGGCTCCGAGTTCTAATTTGGTAATGTAATGTGGCGCGACAGCAAGAACTAAACGCATAACACTGTGTTGATAATTATTTGTAATTACCTTGGCTTGTGTTTGCACAATACCTGTAAACATAACTTAAACCGCCCTTTAAAACATGGATTTATTTTTACGCTGTAGTTTAACCGATCCCATTCATTAATACTGCAATCAATAGCCTTAACTCACCGCTATAGTTTTTTATTCTACGCTTTATCGATTACAATAACGGCCTCTTCAGTTTACGTAGCAAGTAATATGACTTTTTGTAGTTGGGAAGCCAAACGGCTAGTTTCTCTGGCAATCCCCGTTTTTTTAGCACAAGTAACACTCGTTTTAATGTCGGTGGTTGACACCATCATGGCAGGACAAGTCAGTCCAACCGATTTAGCCGCGCTCTCCATTGCCACGGGGGTTTGGAATCCAGCAATGCTTGCTCTGCAAGGTATATTGTTAGCCCTGACCGGTATTATCGCGCAATTTTCTGGCGCTAACGATAAAACAGGTATCAGCCATTATTTTCAACAAGGCTTATATCTTGCGGGCATATTAAGCGTATTTGGTTTATCCATTGCCTACTTTGCCGACGTTATCATTTTAAAGCTTGATACCAGCCCTGCTATCGCCAATATGGCCTATGACTACATTCATTATGTAAAATGGGGAATTATTGGCTTTTTAGTGTTCAGTGTATATCGCAATATCACCGAAGGCATGGGGATGACCAAGCCCGCTTTTTATATCAGCTTAATTGGCCTTGCGGTCAATATCCCTGCAAATTACATATTTATTTATGGCAAGCTAGGTATGCCAGCACTAGGCGGTGCGGGCTGTGGGATTGCCACGGCTTTGGTTTTCAGCGCAATGGCTATTGCACAAGTCATTTACTGCCAATTGAGTAAAAAAGTGGATGCCAAAACCCTGTTGGCCAACTTTAAAGCGCCGCAACTCAATACTATGTGGACCATTACTAAAATCGGCATTCCTATTTCTCTAGCGACTTTTTTTGAAGTCACTTTATTTGCCTGTATCCCATTATTTATTGCGCATTTAGGTGCCGTTGCGGTGGCCGGCCATCAGATTGCTGCCAGTGTTACAACCTTACTGTTTATGATGCCATTGAGCTTATCTATTGCGATCAGTATTCGGATTGGTAATTTATACGGCCAGCATCATTTTGAGCAATTAAAAAAAGCAATTTCAACAAGTTATATTCTTGCTATGATCATTGCGGCACTACTTGCGGCTATCACCTTCTTTGGTCGTGATATCATCAGCCAACTTTATACCGATGATGCTCAAGTCATCGCACTGGCAACATCTATTATGATCTTAGCCTGTATTTATCAACTCCCTGATGCTCTACAAGTAGCCGCCAACGGTATTTTAAGGGGTTTAAAACATACCGCTCCCATATCCTATATTACCTTTCTATCTTACTGGTTAATTGGTTTTTCATTGGGGTTTGTTTTAGCACGTACCGATTTGATTGTGCCAGCGATGGGACCACATGGCTTTTGGGTAGGTATTATTGTTGGTTTAAGTGTTGCTGCTATTTTATTAATGCTAACCGTTGCAAATAGATTCAAACATGAACCACTTAAAAGCGCTTAATATAACTAACAGCAAAGGCAAGCAAAACAAACGATTTGCTTGCCTTGCTACTTTCTTAATGTATTTACTATTAAGTGCCTGTAGCGATAGAGCAACGGATATTAATGATCAGTATCAACAGCGACTCGCCACGGCACTTGATAAACCATTTCCAGAGACAGCAAAACTCACTAATCTTAAGTTAGCCCCTATTAGCAATAATGATGAGTCAATACAGTCACAACAATTAAGCATAATACAGCTAGCGCAACTATCTCATTGTAAACTTAATACCCTGATAGCAGAGCATAATAGTCAACTGGGAAAAGTTGCCACCGCAGCCGGTCAACTAGCTTATCAAATCCAGTTTATTCAACTGGCCCCCAGCTGCTTAGATAAATTAAGCCCTGAATCAAAAAGCTATCACGCAATAAAGCGGGAACTAGCCAACAAAAAACAGCGGCTATTAAAGCAGTTCAACCACTTACTTTATAAGGATCCAGAGTTAAAACGTACTTGGCAACTCACCAGCTATGCACTTGATACAAACTTAGCTGGCCTTGTAGAAACAGAGATTGCCCTGCAAAACTTGCTGACGTTAAAGCAGCAAATAATACAACAGCAATACGCACAAATAGATAGCAAAGCACTCTACCCGCTGCTATCGGTGCTACGCCAGTTTAACTTTAATCAAGCTTTGATAAGCGCCGTGCGTCAACAAACATACTTTAATCAAAGTACCAGTCGCTATTTAGCAAGCATTGAGCTTAATGAACTATGTAACCCACTAAAAAATAAACGCCAAGCGCAAATAGTCAGTAACGTATTTAAAAAGTATTACTTAGCACAATTACAACCCTATCAAGCACAGCTATCAGGCGCTTTAGAGCGATTGATGCCGCTATATCAACAGCTTTGGCTCGGTACGACTATAAATCAACCTAGGCTTGCTGCACTGCTTGAGCAAAATCAGCCAAATAACTTGCTCACTGCATTCAAAGATTCAGCAAAAACGCACGTCACTTGGTGGCAAACGTTTTATAAAACGTGTGAAATCAGCCCAATATGAATAAAAAAACGGCAAACAAACCAAAAATGCATAAACGAGCTTGATTCACTCAGGCGCACGCTATATATTAGCGTCCGTTGTTAAGTAATTAACACAACTTAAATTTATGATACGACCGTAGCTCAGTTGGTTAGAGCACTACCTTGACATGGTAGGGGTCGGTGGTTCGAATCCACTCGGTCGTACCAAATTTAAGTAAAAAATTAAATAAAAGTACCATCGAAGGAAAAAGCACTACCTACTCTTGATCACCCGGTCCAAAGGTCAGTGGTTCGAATCCACTCGGTCGTACCAAATTTATTCAAAATCATAAGAATAAATTATATTTAAGAACTCACTATTGTACGACTGTAGCTCAGTTGGTTAGAGCACTACCTTGACATGGTAGGGGTCGGTGGTTCGAATCCACTCAGTCGTACCAATTAATGAATAAAAAAACAT
>NZ_JBALXK010000006.1:69182-174386 GCF_036960685.1 Pseudoalteromonas sp.
ATTAAGAAGAAAGAGCACTACCCACTCTTGATCACCCGGTCCAAAGGTCGGTGGTTCGAATCCACTCAGTCGTACCAATTAATGAATAAAAAAACATTAAGAAGAAAGAGCACTACCCACTCTTGATCACCCGGTCCAAAGGTCGGTGGTTCGAATCCACTCAGTCGTACCAATCCTAAATATAAAACCTAAAGAAAAAGCACTACCTACTCTTGATCACCCGCTCCAAAGATTAATAGTTCAAATCATCGCTGTAGTTAATTATTAGCAATAGGCTTTTATGTTGCGACAGAATTAACAGCAAGGAAGTTGCACTGTTAATGTGCCTTTACTGCACCATCGTAACACATTCAATAAAGCTCACACCTCTCATAAAAAACAATTATTAATAAAAACAATTGGATAAAAACATGGCAATGATATTGCTTAGTTAGGTATATAAAAATAAAACTGCTTTTGCAGTAATGGCAACGAAGCCCGCACACACTAACCGAACGGTTTACTGTGGCGGGCTTTTTTATTGCCAAAATTTAAACCGTCAGCATGAAGGAAAAAACAAATGCCACAGAAAATTCTCGTTATTGGCAATGGCATGGTGGGGCACCATTTTGTTGAGCAAATGCGTGGTAGCGATCAGCATGCGCAGATCACGGTATTGTGTGGTGAAGCAAATCTTGCCTACGATCGGGTCTATTTATCAAGTGTGTTTAATGGTAAAACCGCTGCTGATCTAGCGTTAACGACACATGAAAACTACCAAAAACTCAATATTACTGTGCATACAAGTCAGTGGGTTGAGCATATTGACGCTACGCAAAAGCAGCTCACCACTGCTAATGGCACAATCTATGACTATGATAAATTAGTGTTAGCAACCGGCTCGTACCCTTTCGTACCACCCATTAAAGGCAATGATCAATCCCACTGCTTAGTCTATCGCACCCTAGAAGACTTAGAACAAATAAAAAAGTGTGCGAATGATAGTAAGGTAGGCGTTGTAATTGGTGGTGGTTTACTGGGCTTAGAAGCTGCGAACGCATTAAAACAACTCGGTTTAAATACCCATGTTGTCGAGTTTGCGCCACAGTTAATGGCGGTTCAACTTGATCAGCAAGGAGGGAAATTACTCAGAAATAAAATCGAAAACTTAGGTGTTAGCGTGCACACAGGTAAAGCAACTAGTGAGATAGTTGCTGGTGAGCAGTGTCGTTACCGCTTAAATTTTGCTGATGGTAGCCACTTAGAGACCGATTTAGTGTTGTTCTCAGCAGGTATTCGCCCATACGATACCCTAGGGAATAAAGCGGGGCTTACTTTAGGTGAGCGCGGTGGAATCGTGATCAATAACGCATGCCAAACGTCTAATAAAGATATTTTTGCGATTGGTGAATGCGCATTATGGGATAAAAAATTATTTGGTTTAGTCGCCCCTGGCTACAATATGGCACGGGTTGCAGCAAGTCAGTTGTCAGGTGGCGACCTTCAATTTAACGGCGCCGATATGAGCACCAAGCTTAAATTGTTGGGGGTTGAAGTAGGTTCAATTGGTGATGCACATGGTATTACCGCTAATGCGAAAGAATTGATATATCAAGATCCAATTCGTGATTGCTATAAAAAAATAGTCCTCAACGAAACTGGCGATAAGTTACTAGGCGCAGTGTTAGTAGGTGACACCAGCGACTATGACACGTTATTGCAGTACATGCTTAATGATATGGCGTTGCCCGAGCATCCTGAATGCCTGATTTTACCAGACAGCGCAGGCGGCGCGCCAACACTGTCAAGCAGTGCCCTACCCGATACAGCCACTATCTGCTCATGCCACAACGTCTGTAAAAGTGACATTATCAGCGCTATCGATAATGGCGCAAACGAACTTGGCGCAGTAAAAACCTGCACTAAAGCCAGCACCGGTTGTGGCGGCTGTACCGCATTACTTAAATCAGTGGTCGATGCTGAACTTGCCGAGCGTGGCGTTGAGGTAAATAACCATCTATGTGAACACTTCGCTTATTCTCGCCAAGAACTATTACACCTTGTTAAAGTAGAGAAAATCAAAACATTCGCTGAGCTGCTTAACAGTCATGGTGAAGGCCATGGTTGTGAGATATGTAAACCGGCTGTGGGTTCAATTTTAGCTTCAACATGGAATGACTATATCCTGAGTGAGCAACATGTCAGCCTACAAGATACCAATGACAACTA
Organism: Pseudoalteromonas sp.; assembly: GCF_036960685.1. GTDB lineage: Bacteria > Pseudomonadota > Gammaproteobacteria > Enterobacterales > Alteromonadaceae > Pseudoalteromonas. Next base: position 71,391 of record NZ_JBALXK010000006.1, read on the forward strand.
CTTAGCTAATATGCAAAAAGATGGTTCATATTCCGTGGTACCGCGTATTGCCGGTGGCGAGGTGACCGCTGAGAAGCTGATTGTACTGGGTGAAGTCGCCAAAGAATTTAATCTATATTGTAAAGTGACTGGCGGCCAACGCATTGATTTATTTGGCGCACGTCTTGAGCAACTGCCTGTTATTTGGCAAAAGCTGATAGCCGCAGGGTTTGAAACCGGCCACGCTTATGGAAAATCATTACGTACCGTTAAGTCTTGCGTTGGCAGCACATGGTGTCGTTATGGCGTTCAAGACAGTGTTGGTCAAGCCATTGCTATTGAAGATCGATACAAAGGCTTACGCTCCCCGCATAAAATAAAAATGGCCGTGTCAGGATGTACCCGTGAATGCGCTGAGGCGCAAAGTAAAGATATCGGCATTATTGCAACCGAAAGTGGTTGGAACCTGTATGTCTGTGGTAATGGTGGCATGCGTCCACGTCACGCAGACTTATTTGCAACTGACTTAGACACCACCACTTTAATCACCTATATCGACCGTATTTTAATGTTTTACGTTAATACTGCTGACAAGCTACAACGTACCTCGGTATGGCTTGAGAATCTTGAAGGCGGCTTAGAATATTTACGCCAAGTCGTGATTGATGACAGCTTAGGTATTTGTGCAGAGCTTGAACAACAAATGGCGCATATCACTAACACCTACGCATGTGAGTGGCTGCGCACCATTGAAGATCCAAATGCAGTTAAGCGCTTCCGTCAATTTGTGAATAGCCCAGATACTGATGAAAACATTGTATTTGTACAGGAGCGAAATCAAATTCGCCCCGCGACTGAAGCTGAAAAAAGTGCCCTTAAATACGCACAGCAGCGCCCTATCGCAGTAACAGAAATTACACAGGAGCAAGAAGATGTCTTGGTATAAAATTGGTACATTAAATGATCTCGTTTTAAATAGTGGGATCTGCGCACAAGTTAATAATCAACAAGTTGCCGTGTTCTATGTTCCTAACGATAAACAGTCCGTATTTGCTATTAGTAACTTTGACCCAATCGGCAAAGCAAATGTGTTAGCCAGAGGGATTGTCGGCTCACTGCAAGCACAGTTAGTTGTCGCTTCGCCATTATATAAACAGCATTTTTGCCTAAAAACCGGTCAATGCTTAGAAGCAGAAACAATTCGCGTACCTGTCTATAAAGCAAAAGTAGAACACGATCAGGTTTTTATTAGTAGCCAGCCAGTACTAGCAGCTAGCTCGGTCAGTTAAAAAGTGAGATAACTATGAGCGTATTTTCATATTTTTCAAGCATAGAGAATAACTGGCTTGATAACATTTTTACTCGATACGGTACTGGCCAAAGCCGCAATAATAAAACCGGTCAAGTGTATCTGATCGGCGCAGGCCCAGGCGATCCAGAACTTATTACAGTAAAAGCACAGCGTATATTAAACAGCGCAGATGTGGTTTTATATGATTGGCTGGTGGCAGATGAACTCATTACCTCACTACCAGCCAGCTGTAAACGCGTATTTGTTGGTAAACGCGCTGGCAAACACTCAATGACGCAACCGCAAATTTGCCAACAACTCGTTAAGTTTGCTCAGCAAGGCCTTACCGTGGTGCGTTTAAAAGGCGGTGATCCGAGTATTTTTGCACGTATTTGTGAAGAAGCTGACGCACTCCAACAAGCTGCGATAAAGTTCGCCATTATACCCGGTGTAACAACCGCATGCGCCACGTCCGCTTATACCGGTATTCCACTCACTAAACGCCATGTAGCAGCAAGTATTACCTTTATGACGGCTCAATTTAGCGACCCTAAAAAGCAGCCTGACTGGCATAAATATCGTCACATGCCTAATGGTGATAATTCCACACTGGTGGTTTATATGGGATTAAATAGATTAGAGCAGTTGGTGTCGGGGCTGGTTTCGGTCGGTTGGCCGAAAAATACCCCCATCGCCCTGATTGAACAAGCCACCACCTTAGAGCAACGTGTTAATACATCAACCTTGGATAAAGTATATAAAATCCCCTCATCAGAGGCGATACATGGCCCTACGCTGATTATTATCGGTGAGGTTATCAATCACACTATGCCAATTAGTCCCGAGTTATTAAATGTCACAGCCTATGGCGTTTAACGCCTATTAAAACAAATCATACGCGCGCTTGCTCTCACCTACAGGAGAAAAAAACTGAGCAAGCGCACTTTATAAGCATCTTAGCAGTGCATTGCTTGCACCAAAATACACCACTTTAGACTATCCCCTTGACTTGCAATAATTCACAAGCGCTCACCAGCCTCTCAAGCTACTGTAATTTAATAAATTTATTTTTAACTTTAATAAATTTATGGTTTATTTTTAACTGGAATGAAGGTTGCTACTGTTAGCATAAATAACAACACAAAAATAACTATCTATGGCTCACAATAATTCGCTCACTAAAAAATTTCTATTAGCCGCTAAATACGAAGAGATCCATGCGTTAGAACAATTACAAAAAAGTTGTTACAACCTGATTAAACTCGGCCAGTTTGTGCATCAACTACAAAAAGAGCGTGCGATGAGTAATATTTACCTCGCCTCAAACAGAACGCTTTTTGAACAGCAACTACAACAGCAAATAAAACATTCTGATGTGTTACAACAAGCCTTGTTTGAATCTCTGGCGCAAACTTATTTATGTACAAAACCAGGCGTTGGTAATAGCCGCTTATATAATTTAATAACTATCAGCCTACAATCCCTAGATACACTTTATTCATTACGTGAAAAGGTAGCCAAACAAGCACTGAATGCGAGTCAATCTACGCAGTCTTTTACGCAAATTATTACCAGTTTATTAAATGTATTTTTAGAAACCGCTGATGGTGCCAGTGATCCTGTGATCACCCGTCTGTTAGTTGCTTATTTTAACTTTATGCAAGGCAAAGAATACGCAGGGCAAGAACGTGCATGTGGTGCAATGGCTTTTGCCAGTAATAAGTTTGATAGCGAACAAAAAGCATTGTTAAGCCATTTTCAACACAACCAACAAACCAGCTTTGAATTTTTTAGCCAATATGCCGATGAGCAACTTACAGCAAGCTACAAGCTACTGTTACAGGATGAGTCAAACCAAGAAATAGACAAATTACGCACTATGCTACAACAATTAGCGCCAAACAATAACCAAGAACTGTCACAGCTCAGTGAAGTCTGGTTTGACGTAGCAACTGCAAGAATCGATATCATGCATCAAATAGAACAACAAATTTCTAAACGTTTGATAGCAGCGGCTAAAGAGCAAATTGTTGCAGCAAAACAAAGTTTAGACACTCATCAAGGCACGCTGGCTATAATTACTAAAGACAGCCCTGATATTAGTATATCAACCACCGCGACCCTTTTATCTGCTGAGCTAAATGGCTGCACCGCTACCAATATTGCCGCCGAGAAGCTCGCTGCAAATAAAACCATGTATGATTTAATAGCCGAGCAAAGTCAGCATATAAAACTGATAAATAATGCGCTCAGTGAAGCCAGAAATGTCATTAATGAACAAAAAATCATTAACCAAGCTAAGTTTATTTTAATTGAACAATTAAAGTTAACTGAAGCCCAAGCGCATAAAAAGTTACAAAAACAAGCAATGGATAACCACGTCAGTTTACATAAAGTCGCAGAGCAAATAATTACGCTGGTAGATTAGGTGCGATAGTAACAAGCGTTGAAAAATCGCTATGCAACGCACTTGCTAGCGATAGTTAGTTTAAACTTTTTCATAAACTTTCCATGTCAGTCTAACCAGTGCGTAGAAGTACTCGTTAGTCATTTATTTTTATTGGTGTTTCAACCATAGCCGAGTTGCTATTTTGGGTCAATCTTCCATCCATTTTTGTTGAGCTTGTAAATCACTGGCTTTAAATTCAACCCACTGTGATGAATGGCTAAAATGTTCTTTTTTCCAAAATGTGGCTTGGGTTTTTAAGTAATCCATAATAAATTGCGCGCCATCAAAGGCATTTTGCCGGTGTTTGGCACTCACGCCAACAAAAACAATTTGCTCGCCAAGGGGCAGATAACCAATCCGGTGATAGATACTAATTCGGCCCAACTGCCAACGCTTTTGAGCTTGCTCTGCAATGCTTAACAGTAGTTGCTCGGTCATTTGTGGGTAATGTTCAAGCTCCAGTGCGACCACATTATCACCCTGACTGAATTCTCTCACTAAACCTGTAAAAGTAACCACTGCGCCTTGCTGCACATTACCTATTTGCAGTGCATCATGCAGTACTGCAATGTCAAAATCATCATGGCTGATGGTTATTTCAATACTCATTAGCCACCTGTTACGGGTGGGAAAAAAGCTACTTCATCACCCCCTTTAACAATCGCTTGCTGTTGCGCTATTTGCTGATTAACTGCCGCTATCAGTAAGTCATTATTAAGCGCTGCTTGCCAACTAGGCTGTAAGCTAATCAAATGCGATTTTAATTGTTTAATTGAAAGCGGTTGCTTAATAGCTAAATTATAACTTGCGCATTGTAAGCGCTCTTTTAGTTGACCAAAAAACAATAGCTTTACTTGCTCAGCGTCGTTGCCAATCACCATGTTTACCTCCTGATTTTTTTATCACCCGAATAGAGTGAATTTCCATATCCGGATCAGCGGCTTTGCACATATCAAATAATGTCAGTGCGGCAACTGATACTGCGCTAAGCGCTTCCATTTCAACTCCAGTTTTGCCTGAGAGTTTACATAAGCTGGTTATTTTTATAATGCAGTTTTGCTCGTCTAGCTCAAAATCAACGGCCACTTTGGTCAACGCCAACGGATGGCACAGCGGGATAAGATCAGCGCATTTCTTTGCTGCTTGAATACCCGCAATACGTGCAACCCCGATGACATCACCTTTTTTATTCTCATTGGCCACTACCTGTGAAAAAGCTTCTTTCGACATCGATATCATCCCTTGCGCAATCGCTTCTCGGGTGGTGATTTGTTTTAGTGAAACATCAACCATATTCGCTTGGCCGTGTTCATCAATATGACTTAACATGTTTAACCCCTAGTTGCACAGCGACTGCCAACACTAATATGTGGCACAAAATTACATGGCTTAAATGTTGCGCTTAATTGCTGCTCAATAATGCCCGTCCACGCAGTTTTGCACGCTCCCGTTGAACCTGGCATGCAAAAAATAACGGTGTTGTTTGCAAGTCCCGCAAGCGCCCGAGATTGAATGGTCGAGCTGCCAATTTCACTGTATGAAATATGTCTAAATAGCTCGCCAAATCCGTCGACCGTTTTATCAAATAACGGCAGCATTGCTTCAGGCGTTGAGTCTCGCTCAGTAAACCCTGTGCCACCAGTCACTAAAATGGCTTGAATAGTTTCATCTGCAATCCATTGCGAGGCAATTGCCCGCATTTGATATACATTATCTTTAACGATTTTTTTATCAAGCAATTGATGCCCAGCATCTTGTAAAGCTTGCACTAGATAATGTCCTGAAGTATCAGTATTTTCATTGCGAGTATCACTGACGGTTAAAACCGCAATATTGACCACGCTGTTATCTGTTGTATTAGCCATAATTTTATTACTTCTTTTTAATAAATTAATTGATTCAATTCTTTAATACCGTGCGCCTTACATAATTGGTTGTATTGCACTGGGGTATTAATATTACTAAATGCGTCGGTTTGTGCGCTTTCAAGCGACTCACCTTGGCATGTTTTTATAAACTGTTTAATCGATAAGTTACTGTCAGTTACACTGAGCACAGAAAATAAATAGTCCTGTGTCACTTGATTATTTTTAATGTAAATGGGTAATGGAAAGTCACTAAAATGCACTAAATTCATGGTTTCAGTGTGCATTTTATGCTGATAAAAATTAACTAAGCGTGTTAATAACGCGCCATTGAGTAATGGCATATCAATCGCCACGACCAGTAAATCGTTCTTAGTGTGTTTGAGGGCGCTATAAATTCCCCCTAGAGGCCCTTTATTTGGATATATATCAGCTAGATAATTTGGGCAACCGTTACGACTGATCAAAACATCGAGCACCCCAACACTGTGCAATAAATCAACACTGTGTTGTTGCAAGGTTTTATCGCCAAACAGCAGCTCAGCCTTATTGGTTTTCATGCGTGAAGATTTACCACCAGCGAGCACTAACCCAGTCACAGCCATTGCTCTATCCCCCTAACATCGCTAAATGTTTGGTTGCGCCCGTTAAGCGCTTATCAAGCTCGTGACTAATGGTTTTGTTACTCATTGCGCTGCGGATCAGTTTAATCGTTTGCTCAGCCGCGTTTTCAGTGGTGCCACTATTTAATGCACTGCGTAAGTCGATACCTTGATCAGCAAATAAACATAAATGTAATTTACCCAGCGCAGAAACACGCAAACGATTACAGCTTTGGCAGAAATCTTTGCTGTAAGGCATTATCAAGCCAATACGGCCTTGATAATCGGGATGCCAAAATTCTTGCGCAGGACCATTCAACGTGCCCTTTACGACTTGTAACCAGCCTGCTGCTAGCAAACTATCTTTAACGCCTTGGCCACTTAAATGATTTTGTTCAAAAAATTGCGTGCCATTACCGGTTTCCATCAATTCAATAAAGCGCACTGTTACTCTCTGGTGCTTTATCCAAGCAAGGTAATCTTTTAGCTGGTTATGATTAAATGCTTTAGCTAATACGGCATTGACTTTAATGCGCTTAATGCCTATCTGCTGAGCTCGTGCAATGCCGTTTAAAATATGTTGTAGCTTGTCGTGGCCAGTTATTAGTTGAAACATTTTCGGATCTAAGCTGTCGATACTGACATTAATGGCATCAAGTCCAGCGGCTTTATATTCATCAACATTATTTAATAAGTTAAAACCGTTGGTTGTGAGCGCCACTTCGCTAATTCCGCTGGTGGCTTTACAACGTTTGATGATCTCTGGCAAATCTTTACGTAGGCATGGCTCGCCGCCCGTTAAGCGAATTTTTTTAGTGCCTAGCTTGGCAAAAGCACTCACTACAGTGGTAATTTCTGCTTGTGTCAAGAACTCACGCGGCGTATTACACTGATAACCATTCGGTAAGCAATAACTACAACTAAAATTACAGACATCGGTAATCGAGAGTCTTAAATAATTAAAACGGCGTCCAAATTTATCTTCAAGTTGATAGTTGTCTTCACGCATAAATTGTTCTACTTATTATTTTTATATACATCTGCTTTGGCATAACAACTACACCGTGACCAGCACATCAATTTGCTGCCCTTGAGCAATCACAGCATGGCGCTTAATGAGCTGACTTAATTCAGTTTTACATGATCCACAATTAGTCCCGCACTGTAACTGCAAGCCCAGTTCATCAACCCGGTGAGTCCCCGCTTTTATGGCATCAACAATTGGCTTTTCTCTGACTTTAAAGCAGCTACAAATTTGTCGCCCTTGGCTAAACTCTTCGTCAGGTGTGGCCGTTAATAATGACTGCAGTTGTGCAAAGTTCAGTGCCGATTGGCTAAACAAGTGATTGATCCACTCAATTGATGTGGTTACTTGCTCATTCGTTACCATCGCCACAAACACTAATCGACCATTGGCAATACATTGAATACGTTGCGTAGCGCCTTCATAAAAACCTGACCACTGCCCTTTTATGCCACTGCTTTGTTGGCACCAGTAAAGTGCATCTGCGATAACATCGTTAAATGCGAGCTGATATTGGCTGCAATTACTGGCATTAACTTTTAACCAATAATCACTTTGCGCCGTTAGATCAGCCTGGCAGTTACTTTGCTTATTAACAAATACATCCATATATTGGCTAAACTCTACCGGTTGCAGCTTTATGGCCGTAAACTTCGTTTCTGGTTGACCTGAAATAGGATCAGCAATGGACGAATATAATTTGCCAACATTAGCTGATGAGGCAAATTGCTGATTCCAATGGATCGGCATAAAACATTCACCCGCTCTGAGTGAGTCGGTAATTTTGGCATTCGCTATTACTTCGCCCACCTTTGACTGCGCTCGAACTAAATCATCATTGTTGATGCCAAGCCGACTAGCATCCTTCGGATGAAGCTCAATATAAGGACGCGTAATATGGGTTGAAAGCGTTGCAGATTTGCCCGTACGAGTCATGGTATGCCATTGGTCGCGAATACGCCCAGAATTCATCACTAACGGATATTCACTTGAGGTAGCTTGCTTAGGGAGTTGCGGCGTAATGGCAATAAAACGCGCTTTTTTATTCGTTGTGCTGAATTGATTTTGGCTGAACACTTGCCCGTGTTGGTAGTTATCGCCTTTAATACAGGGCCATTGGATAGGCCTCAAGGCATTATATTCGCGACTGCTCATGCCCGCTAAAGCAGATAAATTAAGCTGTCGTGACCCGTTATTCTCAAAGCTTGTTAATCGCGCCCACTCATCAAAAATTTCACTTGGCTGGGTAAAATCAAATCCACTGAAACCCATTTTTTTTGCGACATCACAGAGTATTTGCCAATCGTTTTTTGCGCCAGCGAACGGCGCGATAATTGCTCTTTGGCGAGAAATACGGCGCTCTGAATTGGTCACGGTGCCTTCTTTTTCTCCCCAACCAGTGCTGGGTAGTTTGACATGGGCATAATCAAGGGTGTCGTTACTTGCCACGCAATCCGATACAACCACCAGATCACAGGCTTTCAGTGCTTCTGCTATCGCATCGGTATTTGGTAGACTAACCATCGGATTGGTCGCCATGACCCACACGGCTTTGATTTTGCCATCGCGGATCGCATCAAACATATCCAGCGCTTTAGCTCCTGCTTGAGTGGCGATAGTCGGTGATTGCCAAAAACGCTTTACTAATGATTGATGCTGCTCATTTTCAATGTCCAAGTGTGCTGCAAGTTGATTTGCCAACCCACCCACTTCGCGTCCGCCCATGGCATTGGGTTGACCTGTGATAGAAAACGGCCCAGAGCCTGTTTTTAATAACTTCCCTGACGCTAAATGGGCATTAATAATCGCATTACATTTATCAACCCCTGACGATGATTGATTAATGCCCATTGAGTAAAAGCTAATGGCTGAGGCGCTAGTGGCAAACTCGCTATAAAATTGGCTAACTTCGTGGCGACTTAGTTCACAATAGCTGGCAACCTCATCTATCGTCCATGACTGCGTTGCTGCTAATGCAGTTGCAAAATCATCGGTGTGCTTTGCAATAAAATCATCATCAAGCAGTTGGTTATCCGCTAAGTAACGTAATAAACCGTTATACAGTGCGGCATCTGTGCCTGGCTTTAGTTGTAAAAACCTATCGGCCAGCTCTGCGCTATCGGTGCGTCTTGGATCGATAACCACCACTTTCATGGTTGGGTTCATGCGCTTTGCTCGTGCGATGCGCTGATATAACACAGGATGTGTCCATGCCGCATTAGAGCCAATTAAAATAAGCAGTTCAGTGTGCTCTAAGTCTTCATAATCACAAGGCACTACATCTTCACCAAAAGCGCGTTTATAACCCGCCACCGCAGAAGACATACACAAGCGTGAATTGGTATCAATGTTGGCCGAACCAATATAACCTTTCATGAATTTATTGGCGATGTAATAATCTTCGGTTAACAACTGCCCAGAAACATAAAAAGCCACCGCATCTGGGCCGTGCTCGGCAATTATTTTGCTGAATTCACTCGCCACGTAATCACTCGCCTCAGACCAGCTTACTTGTTTATTGTTAATTTCTGGTGCGCTAAGGCGATTCTCGTTGCTAATTGTATCTAATAAATGGGTGCCTTTTACGCATAACCGGCCGTAGTTTGCCGGATGCTCAGGCATCCCTTCTAGCTGTGTCGGTTGATTGCCCGCTAAGGCAACATCAACGCCACAGCCTACACCACAATACGCACATGTTGTTTGAATTAAACTCTCTTTTAAAGTGGTCATGGCGCTCTCTTATGCAAGTTCGGTTACGGGGATCAATGCGCTATCACTGAGTCGCTTAGGCTCTGCTTGAGTGACGGCTAAGCTGTGTTCGGTTACACAGTGTTCGATAATGCAATTTACTCGGCTTTCGCAGCTGCCACAGCCAGTGCAGGCTTTAGTGACTGTTTGTACACCCACTAAATCGATGGCGCCGGCTAACACGGCTTGTTCAATCGTGTGTTTAGTTACTTGGTGACAACTGCAGATCATTGCTTCAGCAGGTAAATCAGCAATTGAAATCGTATCTGCTGTCGGGGCCAGCGGGAAAATAAGTGATTCAGGGGCAACACTAAGTGCCAAATCGTTCAAGTGATATTGCAGTAAGTTGTCATAATCGCTGGTATCACCAACCAATACTGCACCAATCAAACGGGTACCGGCTGGATCAGTGACTATTTTTTTGTAAACACCGCTGAGTTGATCATCAAAAACATAACTACGAGCATCCTGCGTCCGCCCATGAGCGTCACCAATTGAGCCTACTTCAACGCCCATTAGTTTTAATTTGGTGCTCATATCAGCACCAGTAAATGCACAATCACTATGACTAGACAAAATATGTTTAGCAGCAATTTTCGCCATAGCGTAACCCGGTGCCACTAAACCAAAGATAAAGTTACTCCACAGCGCACATTCGCCAATAGCATAAATATTTTGATCTGATGTTTGGCAATGATCATTAATAACAATGCCACCACGCTCACCAACAGCTAAATCAAATTCTCGGGCTAAATTATCATAGGGACGGATACCCGCTGAAAATAAAATAAGATCGGTTTCTAGCGTTTCACCACCTTTAAAGCACATTTTGTAGCGACAGCTATCTCCATCGACAATTTCTTCTGTGGCCATCGAGGTATGAACCTGCACACCTAATGCGCTAATTTTATCTTTCAGTAATCGCCCGCCGCCGCCATCAACTTGCACGCCCATTAATTGCGGGGCAAACTCTACAACATGAGTTTCAAGACCCAACTGCTTCAGCGCATTCGCCGCTTCTAAACCGAGCAAACCACCACCAATCACCACCCCCACTTTACTGCTGCTGGCAGAGTGTTTAATCGCATTTAAATCAGCAATGGTGCGATACACTAAGCAATGTTCACGGTCTTTGCCTGGGATAGGCGGTACGAAAGGAAATGAGCCAGTTGCCAGTACCAGCTTGTCATAATCAAAGATTGCGCCTTCACTGGTCGTTACTTGCTGCTTTTCCCGGTTTATATGAGTGACTTTTGCATTGGTGTAAAAACGCACTTGCCAATCCGCATATATTTGCTCGTTTGTTAGCGCAAGGTCATCGGCTGTTTTGCCAGCAAAAAATTCTGATAAATGCACTCTATCGTAAGCTAAACGCTCTTCACCACTGAGTACTGTCACTTCAGCATCTGAACTAGGGTTTATAAGGCTGGTAATTTGCTCCACGAAATGATGCCCAACCATTCCATTACCGACGACAACGACTCGTTGTTTGTGGTTCATCAGTTCACCCTACTTGCTATATATTTATTGTTATTAGCAATTAAAGCAAGGGCCATACCAAACATTTAAATTCAATATATACAACAACTTAAATTTTAAATAAATATTAAAAGCTAGGTACAGCACCACGACGATCCATTGCTTGCACCACAGTGATACTGCGTTGTTATTTAATGATAAGCACCGTGAGTAAGCAAAGGAATAAACAAATAGCGATCACTTGCCATACCATCACGGGATTACGCTGATAAAAACCAGGTTTATCTATTGGCGTGATACTCAGCTGTGAGTTTGGGGTATTGAGATCGTTAATAAACTCTGAAAATGAACTATAGCGATGCTCAGGCTTTACCGCTGTGGCTTTCATTAACGTTTGGTCAAACCAAAATGGGATATCACTACGATAGTCACGAATACTGCGATAATGCCAAAGAGTACTACCTGAAGGTGCTTGTTGAACAGAAGATAACGATTTATACGGTAACTGCCCAGATAATAGCTCGTAGATAATCACTGCAAGTGAAAACAAGTCACTTTTAAAATCGGCGTTTAAAGTAACCAGTGTTTCTGGCGCTGTGTAACCAAGCGTACCTTGCGGACACTCATCCACTATTTGATTAATATCATCATGCATAGCGGCAATTTTTACGGTGCCGTAATCAATCAAGGTGACTTTACCATGCGCATCAATCATGACGTTATCTGGTTTTAAATCACGATGCACCATGTCAAGACGCTGAAAAGCTCGCAACGCTTGAACCATTTGCAAAGCGATATTACGCACTTGGCTCAATTGTGGATCGGGCGTGTCTGCTAGCCACTGTCTTAGAGTTTGGCCATCCATATATTCACAAATATGATATAAAAAATCACTGTCATCGGCAGTATTAAGGACTTTCATAACATTGGGATGGTTAATACGCTGGCCAACCCACCCTTCCCGCATAAATCCTTGCAAGTAATGGAGGTCTTCTGCGAAGTTTATCGAGGGGGTTTTTAGTACTACTGGTGCTGAATACTCGTTACTTTGCACTAAGTAAATATGTGAACGAGTGCTGGCGTATATTTGCCGAAGTACTTTGTACTGATCAAGTTGCTGACCAACCTGCAATACCGCTGGGATTTTACGTTTAGTGAGATCGCGATATCGCTCATCTAAGCATTTTTTGGGGATTTGTTGCACTTTTACAAGTAAACAACTGACATTGTCATCACTGCCCTGTGCAATCGCAAGTTTTGTTATCGCTTTTGCTGCCGCTTCTAAATCCTGCTCACTATTAATGCACTCTATGATCTGAGCATTACTAAGAAAATCGTGCACACCATCACAGCTCAATACATAAATATCATGCTGTTTTATTTCAAACTGATAAACATCAACTTCTTGGTGTAACTCTGCCCCTAAGGCCTTGGTTAAATGTTGATTAACTTTATGATCACGGGTTAATTGAGTGAGTTCACCATCGCGTAATTGCGCAACACGCGTATCACCCAAATGGAAAATAAAGCCACTGGTTGATTTTAAAATCAGTGCAGTAAACGTAGTCATCCAGTGGGCTTGACGGTGCATTTGTTGACTATTAGTCGGTGTTTGCGAATAAAGCCACAAATTTAAACTCGCCAGCACTTTTGATACTGATTTTTTTACCGACCAACTAGGCTCGGTAGCTAAATATTCATTAATAAAGTGACTGACCGCTAAATTAGCCGCTTCTTTGGCGAATTTAGCGCTTGAACAGCCATCCGCAATACACGCAACAATACCTTTGTAATCACGGTCATGACCTTTGGTATGCAGGGCTGCAAAAGCGTCTTGATTATCGGCTTTATTGCCTGGCGCTGAATGACCACCAAATGACACTTGCAGCTCATTTTTAGCATGCATATTTGCAGTGCGTTTATTAACTTGGCTGCTCGCTTTGGCGGTTTCAGCTATCATCTAATTTGCCTTATGTGACAGAAATTAATTCAACCGAGCCGTCTTCATTCACTTCTGTGATATGGCCCTTCGGTTCTTGCATAAACATTAACGCTATCAGTCCCACTAACGCACTGCCTGCGATAACAAAAAAGAAGGTTTGATAATCAACCATTGATAATACCGTTAAATACACCACCGCCCCTACGTTACCATAAGCCCCTGTCATACCGGCAATTTGCCCAGTTAAGCGACGCTTAATAAGTGGCACCGCCGCAAAAACAGCGCCTTCACCGGCTTGCACAAAGAACGAGCACGCCATTGCAGCCACAACCGCTAACCAAAGCGGCCAACTTGCATCAACTAGCCCCATAACAAAATAACCTACTGCTAGACCCATGGTTAGCACGATTAAGGTAATTCTACGTCCGAGTTTATCAGAGATCCAACCACCACCTGGGCGCGATGCGAGATTCATAAAAGCATACGCAGAGGCGAGTAATCCGGCATAAACCATATCCAGACCAAAAACCTCACTAAAAAATAACGGCAACATAGAAATAACCGCCAACTCTGAGCCAAACGTTGTAAAATATAAAATATTCAACACCGCTACTTGTTTAAACTCATAACGCTGTGACTCTGGGACAGGATGCTTAAAAATAGCTTTATTGATATCGTAGGTTTTATATACTTCATAAACATAAAGTGAAACAAGAACAACATATACGCCTAGCACAAAGTTAGCTGATATAAGATTGGCACCACTTGGCGAAAGTTTCCAACTTAGTAATGCCAATGCCGCATACATAGGAATTTTCATGATCAACAGTAAGACAAAATCGCCTTTACTGGTTACTTCCATTGCGCCAATTTTTTTCGGTTTAAAATAGGTTGCCCCTTTTGGGGTATCGCTGACATTAAAAAACCAAATAAGACCAAATAGGATGCTAATAACCCCAGTTACAGCAATCGCATAACGCCAGCCATCTTCGCCACCAAATAACAGCGCAATCGCAGGCAGTGACATTGCAGCGGCAGCTGAACCAAAGTTACCCCAACCACCATAAATACCTTCGGCTATGCCAAGTTCATTAGCAGGAAACCATTCACTAACCATGCGAATGCCGACCACAAAGCCAGCTCCTATAAAACCCAGCGCAAAACGGGCAATTGCAGCTTGTTCAAAGGTCGTAGCCGCAGCAAACATAAAACACGGAATACTACAGCTAATAAGTAATGCCGAATAAACAATGCGCGGGCCATATTTATCGGTGAGCATACCCACCACCACCCGTGCTGGTATCGTTAATGCGACATTCAAAATCAATAAGGTTTTAACTTCACTCATACTGATACCCAATGAACTGGCTATTGCACCTAACATCGGTGCATGATTAAACCAGACAAAGAATGACACGAAAAAAACCATCCAACTAAGATGGAGCACTTTCATCTTGCCCCGAAATGATAATAAATTGAATCCTGTAGTTTGCTGCATACGACACACTCCTGACGCTATTTTTATTAGAATAAAATCTTAAAATACTTTTAATACTATTTTTTAGTTCTAAGTAAGTTAAAAGCAGGTAAGGGCGAGCAAATTATGAGCCACATAATTATTTTCAATTATTTCAATATGGTAGGGATTTAAAATTATCTAAAGCAGGCCTGTTGCACTATTAAGGGAATGTTAATGTGCTGTATCGGTGCAAAATAGCGTACTAAATTGCATGCAGTTGTGCATACAAGGTTTGTCCTGTCGTTATCGCCAACTGCTGCCATGCCAGCGGGTTGAGACTACACAATAATGTTTGCCCATCAACATCAAGATACAGTAGCGCTTCATGCTGCTGCAGCTGACAACCCACAAACGTACAGTGCAGAGTATTGATGCAGCTGCTATTTTTTTCAGGCGCTGTGCTAACACTGATGTCATTTGCGTTTATACAAATTTTATAGTTGTTTCGATCATCAAACTGATTGATATAAAGTACTTGTTGGCTTTGGCTAAGCGTGACTTTTGTTAAGTTATACTCAGGTAATGGGCTCGGTTGTTGAAAGTTAATAAAACTAAAATGTGTAGTACCTTGCTCATTATTAATATGTTGGCTAATAATATCTGTATCGCCAAATCGAATTATTTTTCCTCGGCTTAATTGCAGTAGTTTATCAGCGCAATAACTAAGCTCTTTCAGAGAGTGACTGACAATAATAAAGGTAATCTTTTTATTTTTTGCTAAGTATTTAATTGCCGAGAGTAACCGCTGTTTTTTTTGCCAATCTAGTGCAGAAAAAGGCTCATCTAACAAAATAATATTTTGGCCAAGCAATAAAGTTCTAGCAAAAACAATTCGTTGCTGCTCTCCACCGGATAAGCTGCCAACCTCACGGTTTAGCAAGTCTGCAACACCTAGTAACGAGACAATCTCGTCGATCATTAATTGATTATTATTTTTAGGGCGATGCTTATAGGCAAAATTTAAATTCCCCAGCACATTTAAATGAGGGAACAACGGGCACGCTTGCAACTGTAAACAAATACCCCGCTTATCTGGTGAAAGCGTTGCTAAATTTAGCTGGTTATTAATAATAGACTGCCCAGTACTAATACCACTAATTGCAGCTAATAAACTCGATTTTCCTGCACCAGATGGACCATAAACACCAACAATAATGCCCTGTTCAACTGCAAACTCTACATCTAAAACAAAGTTTTCAAGTGGCTGATTAATATTAACTTGTAGCATTAGCGCCTCTAAAGCCAAGGTTTGATCTATTAAACTTAAACAGTAAAACTAGGCAGATAAATGAAATTGCAAATAAAATCAGTGATAACTCATGGGCGGCTTGATAGTTAAGTGCTTCAACGTGATCATATAAAGCAATTGAAACAACTTGTGTTTCACCGGGTATATTGCCGCCGATCATAAGCACTAAACCAAACTCGCCAAGTGTATGGGCAAACCCAAGCGAAAAAGCACTTAAAATTGTACTTTTGAGTAACGGGATCAATAAATAGAAAAACCGCTTTGTAGCACTAAAACCAAGCGCAATCGCCGCGCTGTTATATTGACTATTTACTTGGCTAAAACCAACCAATAAAGGCTGCATAACAAAAGGCAGTGAGTAAATGAGTGAGCCAAGCACAATCCCTGAAAAGCTAAAAGCTAACTGATGACCCGTCAGGCTTTGCCAAAACTCCCCTAAAATTGTATTAGGTGAAAAAGCCACCAGCAAATAAAAGCCAAGCAATGTTGGCGGTAAAACTAAAGGTAGCGCAATGACCGCTTCAAAATACGGTTTCAAACGACCTCTGTAGTTTGATAATAGCCAAGCAATTGGAAAACAAATAATCAGCAATAATAAGGAGGTTATAACCGCTAATTTCACAGTCAAAAATAATGCTGTAAAGTCAGTATCTAGCATTGGCTACAGGCCTTTTGATAGCCGAGTTCTGTGATCTCACTTTGCACTGCGGGGGAGAGTAAATAACTCAGTACCTTATTAGCGGCAGCTAAATTGTCAGTTGATTTTAACACCACAACTTGTTGCGTTATGGCTGGGTACTGCTGATAAGGGAGCTGCGTATATGCTAAATATTTATCATTAGCGTGTTGCTGATACGCAGCTTTTAAACTAGCCAAAGCAACAATGCCCTGCCCCGCATTGCCGCTGTCTACAAACTGAAATGCCTGCGTAATATTATGCGCCAATACAAATGATAAGTTGGTTTTAAGATAACGGTCGTTATAATATTTTGCAGCTTCGCCATAAGGTGAAGAGCGAGGATTAGCTATCGCTATATAAGAGTTTGACGAATTTAATTCAGGTTGCCAAAGTGCCAATACTCCCGTTGCATAAGTATGAATACTCTCCTTAATAATTAGGTCTTGTTGCTTTAGTAATGCCGGCCTTTTAGCATCTGCTGAAAGAAACATATCAAAAGGCGCACCATGAATTATTTGCGAATACAATACACCACTTGCGCCAGCTGACAGGGTTATTTCAATTTCATCAGCAAAAGGGGCTTTATTTAAAAGTTGCTCTAAAGGGGCTTTAAAGTTACTGGCAACCGCAATATGTAGGTTTTCTTTTGCCGATACGCTATTAATATTGAGTAATAACACAAACCAAAAATAGTAACAGACTCTATTGTAAAGCATTGACATTATGAGTATTGTTTTAATTATCTAATGAATAAGAAGAATCAATATATATGAATGACTGCTTTAATGCATCCGCTTTATTATCGGTTGAAGACGCGATTGAAAATATCTTATCGACAATAAAACCCATTGCACAACATGAACAGATCAGTCTGTTCAATTCTTTAGATAGGGTTTTAGCCAAAGAGCTAGTCTCCAACATAAATGTGCCTATTCATGATAACTCTGCAATGGATGGCTACGCTATTTGTTATCAATCGTCAGCTAATAGCTATCAACTTATCGGAACCGTGCTTGCTGGCGAATACTTTGAGCAGCCGTTACGCCCAGGCGAGTGCGTTAGAATTATGACCGGTGCACCCATACCTAAAGGCTGTGACGCAGTTATTATGCAAGAAAATGCCACTAAAGTAGGCAATCACGTCACTATAAATCAAAAAATCAAAATGGCCGATAACATCCGCCGCGCCGGTGAAGACATCACCAAAGGTGAAACCGTTTTAACCATTGGCCATAAGCTAACCCCAGTTGACCTAGGTTTACTTGCCTCGCTGGGCATTGAGCAATTAACAGTTTATAAAAAATTAACCGTCGCTGTATTTTCAACTGGTGATGAGTTAACGCTGCCCGGCCAGCCATTAAAAGCCGGTGCAATTTATGAAAGCAATCGCCCGGTACTTATTTCATCACTGCAAAAGCTTGCGTTTGACGTTATTGACTTAGGGATCATTAAAGATACTAAAACAGCGATAAAAGACGCATTTTTAAAAGCTGACCAAGCTGCTGATGTTATCATTAGTTCTGGTGGGGTCTCTGTAGGTGATGCGGATTATACTAAGGAAGTGTTGAACGAGATTGGCGAGATTGGATTTTGGAAAATCGCTATGAAACCAGGTAAACCGTTTGCATTTGGTAAACTTACTAACAGTTACTTTTTTGGTTTACCCGGCAACCCAGTCTCTGCAATGGTTACATTTATGCAGCTGGTGTGCCCGGCACTTAATTACCTATCAGCCCAGCCACGTGCAACTAAAACAAATAAACTCACTGCTACCACCACCACCGCAATTAAAAAACGCCCTGGCCGAACTGATTTCCAAAGGGCAATTGCATCCATTGATCACAAAGGGTTTTACACTGTAAGCGCGCTGCCTTATCAAGGCTCTGGCGTACTAACATCAATGAGTAAAGCAAATTGCTTTATCGTCCTTCCAGCTGATTGTGCAGATATCGCTGAAGGCGCCCGGGTGGAAATTGAAATATTTAAATAGCTTAGTAAAGAAAGTAGCCTATAACACTTATAGGCTACTGTATCTTAAAATAAAGACTCGAATGTACCATCAGGGAATAAAATGCCCGGTACACCTCTTACCGCTGTTACATCAGCAATTTGCGTGTCTCCGAAGTATAAACCACCACTGTAGTTACGCCCTTTTTGTTTAACGTCTAACCAGCGTCCTTGTGCACCTTTGATCACCGCGTTGATATTATTGCCTACCGTACGTATGTTTATTTCAAGTGCTCTGTTTTTTAATCGTAAGGCAAGCTCTGCATTGGTAATTTCAGCTAAGCGATTCAACCTACCTACATACGCGAATTGAAAATCCTTAGCGCCGCTCAATGGCATCATCAATTGCACAGCAAATACGATGTTCGTTGTTGATTCATCAATAAATGGAGTGGCTTCTATTGCTTGCAAATTAAATTGAGTGGTCTGATTTTCGCTGTCTAACTGTCCTTTAAAATCAAAGCCCGATAACACAGTCACAAGCTCTTCAAAAGGTGTTACAAAGCGATTAGCGGTTAGATTTATATCACCTGTCAAGGTGCTAGTTTGATTTTCTAATGTAACGTTTGTGGCAATAGTTAGTTGCCCCGTTGTTTCGCTTTGATCAGTTGAGAATGGATCGTCTGTGCCATCAAACGACACGACTAATTCTCTCGCATCTACATTTAATTGCGTATCATCCCCCGTGACTTTCGCATTCATAACACCACTAACTTGATTACCCAATACGCCACTTATACGCCATTGTGGGATGTTTAAATCTAACTGCACGTCATGATTGTCATACTGCCCTGTGATCACCCACGAGTAAGGTGACTCTTGGTAATTAATAGTTAGCCCTTGCAGAGTATAAATGCCAGCCTCAGTATCATTCAGTGGTGAAAAATTGTAGATAACATCATAAAGAACATTCGCCAGAACGATAAGCGTCTGTTGCGACTGTTGATCTAGTATATCTTCAAACTCAGTTAAATTTTGGGTTAATTCATCACTGTATTTTTGCTCTTGTAATCGCGCAACACCTAATATATTGCGTACATCTTCTAGCAGTTCTTTAGAGTGTAATTGCGGCTGTTCAATTGCTCGTGTAGCTATGTTTTGTGCATCACCGATACTTGCCAACTTTTGTTTCACTTCCCCAACGACTGCTTGCAGTAACTGGTTTCCTTGAACATTCAATAAGTTTTCAGATACATAGCGGTCTGCATAAGTGCGATAAAATGGCAAGCTCTCTAACTGCGCTTGTTGCTCAATAACACTATTACTAGATGTATTTAAACTTTCCTCAATGTCAGCGGCTCTTTTTAAAATAACACCAAAGGTCAACGCGTTAGTCAATAATTCGGCTTCAAGATTATCATTCAACTGACTGTGTGTAAGGTGATAAAAAGGTGTAGCACTTAAACTCTCTAAAGTAATATCTAAATTCTCATCGCTGATAACTGAACTGACTGGCGATAAATACAGTTTATTTTCACCTGGGACTGCAAAAAAGTCAGCCCGATAACTCAGCGTCATGTCCATCACTTCTTGATAATCAAGACGACGGTTGCTGTTCTCATCATACGGGTTATCTCTAAAGGTACGACCACAACCTTCAAAGCTTGGACATGGTATCGTTGTACCATCTGAAACAAATTCAACACGATAAAAATTTAATGTCGCTGCAGGTAGCGTTACATTGTTAATATCTGCAACCGCAATGCTTTGTACATTTCCTGTATCATCATTAGCGAGGGTTAACGTGCCTGTTTTAGACTGCCAAGGTGCAATATAAAAGCTCACTAATGACGAAGTGCTTTCTACCGCCACTGGCACAGTGCTGGTTTGGCTATCATCTGATGAACCACCACAGCCGACCAATGACATTAGTAAACTGACCGATAAAAGTTTTTTTAACATCATGATCCTTAAAACGCCCACTTCACATACCAATTCAAATTGGCATAATAGGCTTTATCAATATCAATATTGTCGGTTTGAATATTTAAACCAAAATAATCATTTTCAATACCAAGCAAAAAGGCTTCACTTTTTGTTTCATAACCACCAATCACGGCCCAATGATCCCAAAAATGCATGCGCCCTTTTAACTGCGAAAAGGTATCTTGATCAAATCGTTTAACCATAAGCTCCGTTGAGAACAAATCGTTAATACGATAATCCGCATAGACTTTAATGCGCACGGGCATATCGAACTTATGCGTGACTTCGTTACCATTTTCAGAGGTTGCTAAACGAACAGTAGGCTCAGTAACAATATCGCCATCGTCATTTTCGGTAAATGGTACTTCTGTGGTATACCCATTTACATAACCACTTTGTTCATACTCAGTTTCATAGAACAAGTCTTGCGCAAGTACGCCTAAAGTTAAATCTTGATTTACTTTCCATTGTGCTGCCAAATCAAAACTGTACCCGATCCCTGACGGGTTCTCATCCGGAGTAAATCTTTTAAATAAAATGTCCTTTGAGAAGTAATAATCAACCGTTAATGCGCCTTGAATTTCATCACTATATACTTGCCCTTGCACATTAGCATCTTGATAATGAGTGCTGGCAAAAATGGTTAATTTAGGGGTTATGGTCAACGCATTTGCTTGCAAAAACTTGAAGTCATATGAAAGGAATAGACCATTGCTGGTTGCTTGTTTACCGTCTAAATAGTAGTTGTAGTGTCGTTCTTCAAAAGGTAAGTCATTTTTTTCAGTATGCAGATACAAAGCAGTATCAGGGTCAAAATTTAACGCATAATCAAAACGGCTTTGAAAACCGAGTTTAAAGTTACCGTAGCCAACACCAAATTCAAATACATTATAAGTAAACGCGCTATCGCCTGATGTTAAAGGCGCATCAAAGTCATCAATAAAAGCTTTTACAGGTTGTGCTTCGGTGTAAACTTCTGAATCGAAGGTGGTGAATATTTGCAGCTTGTCTTCAGCGTGACTTAACGGGGTAATTAAAAATGCAGAAAATCCTAACGTAAGAATTTTTTTTTTCATACTTATATCACTTGTTATTATTTAAGAGGGAGAATCACTCTCCCTCTTATTTTTATGTTACTTAGATGAGTCTAAGAAACTAATGTCAGTGTAATCGATAACTTCGCCATCGATATACTCAACAGAAATACCATTTGTGATTTCTGTTACTGTACCAAACTTCATCATAGCGCCTGCAAAATTTGCATTTACACTGCCCATGAAGTCCTCACCTTCTTCAGCCATTAACGAAAGTTTGTAACCGATGCCATTATGAAGCTCAACATCGACTGCATAAATATCATCTTCGTTTGCCCAATCAAGAGATAACATTGCAGTGAAATCAATTTCACTGGTAATACCTTTAGCACTGATAGTCGCAAGCTCTGAAATATCAGTACCAGCAATGCTTAAAGTACCTACAAAGCCTGAGTCACCATCTACTATCTCAACACGACTCCAGCCATCTACTGATAATACTTTGCCATCAATAGCTGTATCAGCAGTAATTTTATCTTCAAAATTAATAACTAAACAAGAATCAGATGCATCCTTTTCGATTTGACCATTGTTCGCTTCAACACAGTTATCTAATGCAAGCACCATATTATCAAGGGTTTCTACATGTACTTTAGCGCCATCAACAGTTTCAATCATGCCACCAAACGCAAATACCAAAGCCTTATTGTTAGCAGAGCCACTTACTGTG
This sequence comes from Pseudoalteromonas sp., assembly GCF_036960685.1. Lineage (GTDB taxonomy): Bacteria > Pseudomonadota > Gammaproteobacteria > Enterobacterales > Alteromonadaceae > Pseudoalteromonas. The sequence goes on from NZ_JBALXK010000006.1 coordinate 93,914, forward strand.
ACCATTTCACCTGTAACAGTATTAACAAGATCCAATACGAGCTCATCTTTATCGAAACTGTAGGTCCAATCAGGATAGCGGGTAGAAACAACATCGGTACCTTCGTCACCTAAATCCCACGCTTCAGTTAGAACGTCATATATAATCTCAGCTATATCAAATAATGCTTTACCGCCCGTTTTTGTTACTAAGGTTGCATTTCTTACAGTATCCGTACCTGCTTTAACCTCAACTAACAGCTCAAATTTTGCAATCGTTGATTGCGCATTTATCTCTAATTCCGTAGCTTTTACGAGAGCTGAAGAGGCTTCTTCCGCAATGTTTATTGCAAGCTCAGCACTGAATTCAGCAGCTTTTAATAATTCAGTAGCTATTGATTTATCACTCTCTTGTGAAGCAACTTCAGCTAACGCCACAGCCGCTATTTCTGCTTGAGAAGCTGCATTAGTAAGCCCACCTGCTTGTGTGCTAAGCGCCATTGACGCAGTAATTGCAGTTTGTGCTGAGGTTAATGCCATTTCTGCATTTTCTTTTGTGTCAAGTATTGCGGCATCAACAGCTATCATAGCTGTTGATAAATCGGCTTGCGCTACCATTGCTGTCGAATCAGCTAAACTAAGTGCAGCATTAGCTGCATCGGCATTACTTTTAGCGACATCCAGAGCTAGTTCAAATGCTGCTACAGCTTCATTTGAACGCTGTTCCTCAACCTCAATGCCAGAAATTAATAATGCAACTGATGTTTGTTGGGCTGTTATTGCATTGACTAATACATCTGATCTGTCTGCTAATTGTTGATATTCATCACCTAGACCTGACGCTGTACTTGCAATTGAGGTTGCTAAATTAAGCATTGCAACAAGCTCACTTTGTAACTGACTGAATGTTGATTTAGTGCCAGATAATGAGAATACTGCAGCGCTGTATGCAAGTACTTCACTTGTTGAATCTAAACCAGCATCTCCCAACTCTTTAATTACTTTAAGTTCAGCTGTTCCTGCAGAAACAGAATTTTCTGTAGTTGCTAAGTCAGCTGTGATAGCTGTTATTTGCAATTCTAATTCTGCTGCTGCTTTTGCGATAAAGTCATCGCCCGCGTCACATTTGTCTTCACAACCAATTTTCTTAAGTATTTTTTTAAGTTGCTTAGCCGTTTCTTTTAAGTCTTTATCAAGCCCTTTTTCTTTGGCTTTTTGCTGAACTTTCTCGACCGCTTTAGTGGCTTTATCTCTTAACTTAGCTATTGCATCAGGGTCGGTAATACCTAGATTTTCAGCCACTTTCGCAAATGCTTCATCTAGGCCTTCACCCGTGATCACAGCAGCAAAAATTAAACTTGTGTTTTCAACTGCCTTTTGTAGCTCAGCAGCAATTTTTTGAACAACTTCATTGTCGCTATTTGCTACTTTACCTTCTTGGACCGCGGCAGATAAACTTGCAATCAGCTCTTTTAATGAGCCATTTGCACCAGCGCCAGCTACAGACTGTAAAGACACAGCTGTTTGCACTAATGCCAAAGTACCTGCATCAAGCGAATCACCATCACCAATATCACTGAAATCAACAGCACCACCCAGTGACACATCACCTAACAAACCGGCAGCTTTTATAGCAGCTTCAGGGCCTAATATTTGAATCAAAGTTTTTAAGCTCGCTGCAGCAACTGCTTCATCTGACACTGCAGAGCCATCTTTAGCACCATCAAGTAACATTTTTGCAGCGATACTTGTGTAAAGGGTCACATTAGCAAAATATTGTTCTACACCCGTACCATCACCTTCAGCAAAATTAATACCACGCACACTTGCAGCGGCTGACGAAGGAGCTTTGATAAATTTGACAACTTGTAATTCAAGATCGTCTTTATACCATTCACCAAAATCAATCGCGCTATCACCATTGTTAACCATACCAGCGACATCTGAGATTTCAGGTGCACTGTCATAATCACCACAGCCAGTGAATGCATCACACTTCACCATGCTGTCGTCACCTTCTTTCGCTGTGCTAACCGTAATATAAAGCGGACCAGTAAAACCATCTTCAAGATAAATACTGTAACCACCAGAAGCTGATGTCATTGCATCAGCAGGATTAGCTGCCGTTAGCATAGCAAGTGCTTTGGCATCTGCATCCGCTTGTGACGTTGTCGACTCTGCAGCATAACTTGCATCCGCTGCAGCTTCTAAACGAAATGCAACCGGCACAGATTCACCGGCATCATTTAACGTTGACACGGACACTACCGCATTCATCAGCGAGCCTTTTACAGCTTTACCTGATACTTGAGTATTGAAGTTAGTGCTGATCTGGGCTTTATATACAGTAGCTGGAACTGGTTTGTTATTATCATTGTCCGAACCACAACCCGCTAATCCTAGGGTCAATGCAACCGAAGCTGCAATTGGGGTAAACTTTATTATTCTTTTCGCCATGGAAATCTCCTTGAGTGCTTGTTAGCAAATATCATTATTGAAATGTAGCCTACGTTATTGTCAACAGTCATTTAAGTTAAAATTATGTATCAAACTGTATTGAATTAACGTAACAAACTACAATTGTTATTACATGTTATCAACTTACCACCAATATATGACAATTAATGGAAAAATGTAATTTTAATTATCAGTAGAGAAAATTAACTAATCAGATACTCAGTTTTTAATAAGAAGCATAAAAAATACTATTAAACAAAGTGTTATGACTGTATTTAATTGATTGTATTTTATAATGAGCAAAAACAATACGAACATTGTTAACGGATTGATACAAATACATACAATACCGTTTACATTTTTTCACATAAAGATAGGGACAAAAGTGACTTGGCAGTCACTTTAAGTTATTTATGGCTTATTGAGGTACTCGAACGACCCCTTCCATTAGTACCCGAGCGCTGCGACTCATACTGGCTTTTGTAACCTGCCAATCACCCTCAACCAACTGTGCTTCTGCGCCAACTTTTAGCGTGCCTGAAGGATGACCAAAGTTTACTTCGCTTAGTAGGCCGCCACCAGCAGCCAAGTTCACTAAAGTGCCATTGATAGCCGCTGCGGTACCAATTGCAACAGCAGCAGTGCCCATCATGGCATGATGCAGCTTACCCATCGACATAGCGCGAACCAATAGATCAATACTGTCTTGACTGATCTGTTTGCCACTTGATGAGATATAACTAGCAGGCTTACTGACAAAGGCTATTTTGGGTGTATGTTGGCGCGCAGCGGCTTCATTTATGTTTTTAATTAAGCCCATTTTTACTGCGCCATGTGCGCGAATAGACTCAAGCTTAGCCAATGCCTGCTCGTCATTATTAATGTCATCTTGCAGCTCAGTGCCGGTGTAGCCAATATCGTGGGCATTTACGAATATAGTAGGAATGCCGGCGTTGATCATGGTCGCTTTAAGTACACCAAACTCAGGGACTTCCAGCTCATCAACGATATTACCAGTAGGAAATAGCGCGCCCTCGCCATCGGCAGGGTCGATAAACTCAAGTTTTACCTCAGCAGCTGGGAATGTCACGCCGTCGAGTTCAAAGTCGCCAGTTTCTTGTACTTCAGCATTCGTTATAGGCACATGCACTAGAATGCTTTTTTTGATATTCGCTTGCCACACTCGAACAACCGCAACACCCTTTTCAGGAATACGGCTTGCGTCAACAAGACCATTGCTAATTGCAAAAGCGCCAACCGCAGAAGTTAAATTACCGCAGTTACCACTGAAGTCCACAAACGGTTTATCAATGGCCACTTGGCCGAATAAATAATCAACATCGTGTTCTGGCTGCTCACTTTTACTTAAAATAACCGTTTTACTGGTACTTGACGTCGCTCCGCCCATACCATCGGTTTGTTTGCCGTACGGATCAGGGCTACCGATCACCCGCAGTAATAAGTTGTCGCGCGCAGATCCCGCCACACGGGCGGCCTCTGGTAAATCAGTTAAATTAAAAAACACCCCTTTACTGGTGCCGCCACGCATATAGGTTGCCGGCACTTTAATTTGTGGTTTAAATGTCATTAGGATTCCTTATGCGCTTTGCGTGGCTTCTAAAAAGTCTTGTGCAAAGCGCTGTAATACACCGCCTGCAGCATAGATGGACAACTCTTCTTGGGTATCAATTCTGCATTTAGTGGGTACCGTAAGTACTTCGCCATCAACTCGCGTGATGATTAAATTAACGTTTCCACCTGGGGTCAGCTCACCTGCTACGTCGTAACTTTCACTACCATCAAGCTTAAGTGTTTTACGCGTAGTACCAGCTTTAAATTCCAGTGGCAATACGCCCATACCGATTAAGTTAGTACGGTGAATACGCTCAAAGCCCTCAGCTGCTATCACTTGTACACCCGCTAAACGTACGCCCTTCGCCGCCCAATCTCGTGATGAGCCTTGGCCATAATCGGCACCAGCAACGATGATCAACGGCTGTTTACGTTGCATATAAGTTTCGATTGCTTCCCACATACGCGTAACCGTACCTTCAGGTTCAATTCGCGTATACGAGCCCTGTTTTACCTCACCATTTTCAATCGCCATTTCATTGAATAATTTAGGATTAGCAAAGGTTGCACGTTGCGCAGTTAAATGGTCGCCGCGGTGGGTTGCATACGAGTTAAAGTCTTCCTCTGGTACGCCCATATGGGTCAAATACTCGCCTGCGGCACTACTCGCCATAATCGCGTTAGATGGTGATAAATGGTCCGTTGTAATGTTATCGCCAAGTACTGCAAGCGCACGCATGCCCTTCATAGTGCGCTCACCAGCAAGCGCCCCCTCCCAGTAAGGTGGACGACGAATATACGTACTTTGTGGACGCCAATCATAAAGCGGGTCATTATTTTCACCGTAATCTACGGTTAAATTAAACATTGGCTCGTATACCTTTTTAAACTGCTCAGGTTTTACGCTTTGCTTAATAACCGCATCGATTTCTTCATCCGACGGCCAAATATCTTTTAACGTAACATCGTTACCTTGCTGATCTTTACCCAGTACGTCTTTTTCTATATCAAAACGAATTGTGCCAGCAATTGCATACGCAACCACCAAAGGCGGCGATGCTAAAAATGCTTGCTTGGCATAAGGATGGATCCGACCATCAAAATTCCGGTTACCCGAAAGTACCGCAGTTGCGTATAAATCACGATCGATCACTTCTTGTTGAATAACTGGATCCAACGCGCCACTCATACCATTACAGGTAGTACAGGCAAAGCCAACAATCCCAAAACCAAGTTGCTCAAGCTCTGTTAATAACTTGGCATCTTCAAGATACGACTGCACCGCCTTTGACCCTGGCGCTAAAGAGGTTTTAACCCATGGCTTGCGCGTTAATCCCTTGGCGTTTGCATTACGCGCAATCAAACCTGCGGCAATCACGTTTCGTGGATTACTTGTATTAGTACAACTGGTGATTGCGGCAATAATACAGGCACCGTCAGGCATCAAGCCCTCTTCGTTTTCAACCACACCAGAGATCCCCGTGCTTGCTAAATCAGCAGTTGAAACGCGTCGATGCGGATTAGAAGGCCCAGCGATATTGCGTCCAACGCTAGATAAATCAAATTTCAATACCCGATCATACTCGGCTGTTTTTAAACTATCACTCCACAAACCGGTCGTTTTAGCGTAGTTTTCAACGAGCGCTATTTGCTCTTCTTCTCGCCCTGTAAGGCGTAAATAATCAATGGTCATTTGGTCGATATAAAACATCGCGGCCGTGGCGCCAAACTCGGGAGTCATGTTTGAAATTGTGGCACGATCACCTAAAGTCAGCGCATCAGCACCTTCACCATAGAATTCTAAAGAAGTTGAGACAACACGTTGCTCACGTAAAAACTCAGTGATCGCCAACACAATATCCGTTGCAGTAATACCTGGTTGGCGCTTACCGGTCAGTTCTACCCCAACAATATCTGGTAAACGCATATAAGATGCACGCCCTAGCATCACGCTTTCCGCCTCCAGGCCGCCCACTCCAACAGCAATAACGCCCAGTGCATCAACATGTGGAGTATGGCTGTCAGTTCCCACTAAGGTATCTGGGAAGGCAATGCCATCGCGGTTTTGGATCACCGGTGACATTTTTTCAAGGTTAATTTGATGCATAATGCCGTTACCTGGCGGGATCACATCAATGTTTTTAAAAGCCGTTTTGGTCCAATTAATAAAGTGGAAACGGTCATCGTTACGTCTATCTTCGATAGCACGGTTTTTTTCGAATGCATCAGGATCAAAGCCTGCGTGCTCTACGGCTAGGGAATGATCAACGATTAACTGAGTTGGCACGACTGGGTTTACTTTCGCTGGATCGCCGCCTTTTGCGGCAATCGCATCGCGAAGGCCAGCTAAATCAACTAACGCAGTTTGACCTAAAATATCATGGCAGACGACCCTTGCTGGGTACCATGGAAAATCTAAATCTTGCTTGCGCTCTATAATCTGTTTCAGTGCATCATCTAACATAGATGGCTCGCAGCGACGCACTAAGTTCTCTGCTAAAACACGGGATGTATAAGGCAATGTTGCGTATGCGCCCGGTTTGATAGCATCCACTGCGGCTTGCGTGTCAAAGTAATCAACATTGCTATTTGGTAACGGTTTTCGATATTGAGTGTTATTAATAATGGTCATGGTAAGACTCGCTAAATTGGGTGACGGTGGCTGCACACAGGTAGCGTGTTTAAGGAAAGTTCGAGAAAACTGTCAGCTCAAGGCTATGTGCAAAAAAAGGTGGGCTCATATCATAATGCGCCCACCCTATGTCTTAACGTGATTCAATCGGCGTATAGCTGCGTGCTTCTGGCCCTGTGTAATCAGCACTTGGACGAATAATACGGTTATTAGCGCGTTGCTCTTTTACATGTGCAGTCCAGCCTGTTACTCGGCTCATCACAAAGATAGGAGTAAATAATTTCGTTGGAATGCCCATAAAGTGATACGCCGAAGCATGGAAAAAATCAGCATTACAGAATAATTTTTTCTCACGCCACATAATTTCTTCGCAGCGAACAGATACAGGATAGAGCACGTTATCGCCTAACTCAGCGGCCAGTTTTTCAGACCATTTTTTAATGATCACATTACGCGGATCAGATTCACGGTAAATAGCATGACCGAAGCCCATAATTTTGTCTTTACGCTCTAACATGCCCATGATTTCTTGCTCTGCATGGTCTGCATCTTTAAAGCCTTCAATCATATCCATTGCTGCCTCATTGGCGCCACCATGTAATGGCCCACGTAACGTACCAATAGCACCCGTTACACATGAATGAATATCAGATAGCGTTGACGCACAAACGCGACCGGTAAAGGTCGAAGCATTAAACTCATGCTCTGCGTATAGAATAAGTGACACGTTCATCACTTGTGCAAATAATTCTGACGGTGCTTTATCGTGTAATAGCGTTAGAAAGTGCGCGCCAACTGAATCATCATCAGTTTGCGTTTCAATACGCACGCCATCATGGGTAAAGCGATACCAATAACAAATAATACTTGGGAATAGCGCAACCATACGATCAATCGCATCATTAGCTTCACTAAAATCATGTTCCATTTCAAGGTTACCTAGCATTGAGCAACCAGTACGCATCACATCCATCGGGTGCGCATCTTTTGGAATATTCTCAAGCACTGTTTTAAGTGCTGCTGGCAAGCCACGTAGACTTTTTATTTTTGCTTTATATTCAGCAAGTTCCGTTGCCGTAGGCAGTTCCCCACGGGAAAGTAAAAATGACACTTCTTCAAACTGTGCTTTTTCTGCAAGCTCGCTAATATCATAACCGCAGTAAGTTAAACCTGAGCCTGTTTGCCCTACTGTACATAATGCCGTTTGACCCGCTACTTGACCACGTAAACCTGCGCCACCTAATGCTTTATCAACCATGTGTGTTCTCCTTAAATATTGTTATTATTAGTACGATTATTTATTTGCTGAAAAAAGGCTATCAAGGGTGTTTTCATAGCTGTGATAGTCTAAAAAGTCATACAGCTCTGCACGTGTTTGCATGTTTTCAATTTGGCTTTGTTGTGAGCCTTCATTCAAAATAGCAGAGTACACGTTTAGTGCCGCTTTATTCATCGCTCTAAATGCACTTAACGGGTAAAGCACCATTTGCACACCCACATCAGATAACTGCTCTTTGGTATAGATAGGCGTTTGGCCAAATTCCGTAATATTTGCCAGAACAGGTACGTTTAACGCTTTCGTAAATGCCTGATAATCAGCAAGATCATGCACTGCTTCTGCAAATATCGCATCGGCACCGGCTTCAACACAGGCCGCAGCACGGTCAATCGCCGCATTTAAGCCTTCTTTTTGAAATGCATCAGTACGCGCCATAATGTAAAAGTCGCTATCAGTTTTTGCATCAACCGCCGCTTTAATACGATCAACCATTTCACCTTGGCTAACAATTTCTTTATTAGGGCGATGACCACAACGCTTTTGCGCTACTTGATCCTCAATATGAAATCCTGCGGCACCGGCTTTAGTCATTTCTTTTACTGTACGGGCAATATTAAACGCCCCGCCCCAGCCGGTATCGGCATCGACTAATAATGGCAAGTCACTAGCACCGGTAATACGGCGAATATCTTCGAGCACATTATCAAGGCTGGTCATACCTAAATCAGGCATCCCGAAAGAGGCATTCGCCACTCCCGCCCCAGATAAGTAAATAGCTTGATGACCCATTTTTTCAGCCATCATCGCAGTGTATGCGTTGATTGTGCCCACCACTTGCAGTGGATGGTTATTGGCAATCGCCTGTTTGAACTTCGATCCTGCTGACATTGCTGTCTCCTTTGAACGGTAGCTGCTCGAGGCAGACTCTATTTTTAAATTTTGTTTATGACAATTTTGCTGTCTGTAATTACTGTGCGGCCTTTTTTTGGGCTGCTAATAAATCGAATTTTGCTTGAATATTAGCTTGCGATGCACTGATATGACGCTTCATTAATAACTCAGCTAACTCGCCATCATGATTTTCTATGGCATTGATAATTGCCAAGTGCTCATCAAAGGCTTTAGACACCCGCGGCCCTACCATGCCCATTTGCACCCGATACATACGGATCAACTGGTACAAACCATTACTGAGTAAATGAATAAGATGCTCATTTTTACTGCCCTTTATGATCCGAAAATGAAAGTCTAAATCACCGGCTTCTTGGTAGTACGATTCACCTTCTTTCACTCGTTGAGTTTGTAAATGCTGATTAAGTAATTGTTTTAAACTTTGTACTTCATCAGGGGCCATATTGTCGGCAGCTAAACGACAGGCTAAACCTTCAAGGGCGCTGCGCACTTGGTATACTTCGATTAACCGCTCTGCGGTCAAGGCAACAACCCGACACCCTACATTGGCTTTACGCTCAACCAAGTAACAGCTTTCAAGACGGTTTAATGCTTCACGTAATGTGGCACGGCTTACGCCATAACGCTTAGCCAGCTCTGGCTCAGAAATTTTGCTACCTTGCTCAATACTGCCCTCAACTATCTCACGGCGCATATCTACAAACACTTGATCTGAGGCTGTGGTAATGAGTGTTTCGCTAAAAGCATCTTGGGTCATTAATCACTTCTTTAAGATTGTCGACAATTCGTAGTAACACTATGGTAGTTCGCAGTAACAGAGTCAAGCCTAAATCAGCAGAAAAGTCATAAAAACACAACCATTGTCGACATAACTCAAATTTATAATGCTTAACTTGGTCGTTATAAGTAGTAAAAAAAGAAAACTGTCGACACGTTACGCACTTTTAAAAACGTTATTAAGGCGCTGCTCTTGCGCGTTAAAAATGCTAAAATGCGTTTTTATTTTTTCTGTGAGCTTAGTCTTGGACGCCAATACGTATATTCCCCAGCATTTTATCGATGACGTAAACACCTATATACCTGAGCACTTAGATCTCGCTGATTTTATTAGTGCCTGTCGCAGACCATTGCGTAAATCGGTTCGCGTCAATACATTAAAAATGTCGGTTGCTGAATTTAAACGCATTGGTGAACAAAAAGGCTGGCAGTTAACACCCGTTCCTTGGTGCGCAGAAGGTTTTTGGCTTGAGCGCCCTGCAGATGAAGAGCATGCATTGGCGCTAGGTAATACCGACTTACACTTAAGTGGTGCTATGTATGTACAAGAAGCCAGCTCCATGTTGCCGCCCATGGCACTTAAAGAGTCATTAGCTCAAGCGCAACATGTCCTCGATATGGCCTCGGCACCAGGTTCTAAGACTTCGCAACTCGCCGCACTAATGGATAATCAAGGGGTATTGGTTGCTAATGAACTCTCATCATCACGATTAAAGGTACTCAGTGCTACATTAAAGCGCATGGGCGTGGGTAATTGTGCCTTGTCGCATTTTGATGGGGTGATTTTTGGCGACTACATGTTTGAATGCTTTGACAGCATATTGCTTGATGCTCCTTGCTCTGGTGAAGGCACAGTACGCAAAGACGCTGATGCGTTAAAAAATTGGTCAATAGAATCAAATATTGATATTGCTAAAGTACAAAAAGACTTAATAAAAAGTGCCTTTTATGCATTAAAACCAGGCGGTACATTAGTGTACTCAACGTGCACATTAACCCCACTTGAAAACCAACAAGTGTGTGAATACCTTTTAACTGAGTTTCCTGAGCAACTTGAAATACAACCATTAGATAATTTGTTTGCAGGTGCAGAGCAAGCAACAACCAGCGAAGGCTATTTGCATGTCTGGCCGCAAACATTCGACAGTGAAGGTTTTTTTATTGCTAAATTTAAAAAGCTTGCCAGCTGCGACAACCCGAATCAAAAAATAAAAAAAGGTGCATTTCCATTTCAACCGTTTGATAAAAAGTCCAGCCAAGCTTTTTACGCTGAATTAAACAAACAGTTTGGTATCAGCACACTGAGCGGTTCATTAATGCAGCGGGATAAAGAGCTGTGGTTGTTTCCTGAGCAGTTCGCTGTAATTGAAAATAAAATAAAGTACGCACGTTTGGGTATCCATCTTGGCATGATCCACAAAAACGGTGTGCGCCTTAATCACGAATTTGCCACTGTATTTGGCGATCGTTGTAAAAGTAATACCTTCGCACTGAGCGATCAGCAAGCCAATGATTATTTCCAAGGCAAAGATATTCGCTTAGATAAACCCACCAACACCTTAGGTGAAGTGATTTTAACCTTATGTGGCTGCCCTATCGGGCTGGGTAAATGGCAAAAAAACAAAATTAAAAATTCCCTACCGCGGGATCTGGTCCAAAATAATCAATTAATAACCTGGTGAGAATAAGCTGTGTATAAGCTGCCTACAAGTGATGGATAAAATTCATACTGTTTGAGGAATTTTAAGACAAATAACTGTTTTATAAGCAGTATAAAATTTCATCATTTATTGGGCATTTTTACATCTGTTAACTACACTTAATAATACTTTCTACTTCTCCCTTAATGAATTTAGAAGGTGTTTTTAAAGTTAGCGCAGGCTCACTAGAGCCATCCCCTAAGCCCAGAACAATGCGGATTCGTTCTGGGCGTTTTTTTGCTCTTATCTAATAGTCGTAATTTTTTGATCATCGATTGCTTTTACAGTCATTTATTGTTTCTATAATGAATAAAACAATAACGATAATCCACTATGCTTAAACGACTTTCAGTAATTACATTGGCTGCGGTATTTGTTAGTAATGCAAGCGTTGCAGCAGACTCTAACCGCTATCTCGGTTTTCAGTATCCAAATAAAGCAAAGAATGCAGTGAGCATCACTTTTGATGATGCCCGACACAGTCAGGTCGATGTCGGCACCGCTATTTTGAACAAATACCAAGCCAAAGCCACTTTTTATGTATCTCCTTTCAACGTAAAAGAACGTCTAATTAAATGGCAAGATGCGGTCAAATCGGGCCATGAAATTGCAAATCATACCAGCAGTCATGTTTGTACGGGTAACTTTGAATGGTTACGAAAGCAAAACCTGTCACTGGAGGAAACCACCCTTGCTTGGCTTGAAAATGACATTCTCAGCGCGCAAACTTATATAAAAGAACAACTCGGCGTTACACCACGCGCTTTCGCCTACCCATGCGGTAATACTTTTGTTGGCCGCGGTGTCGATACCCAAAGTTATGTACCGCTTATTGCCAAGTATTTTGATAGCGGCCGCACTTGGTTAGATGAATCTGCAAATAACCCAAATTTTACCGATTTTTCACAGTTAACCGGGCTAAGAATTGACGGCTTGAGCTTTGCTGAGATCATCACTATGTTAGAACAACTTCGCGAAAATAATGCTTGGTTAATTTTAGCAGGCCATGAGATTGGTAAAGGGGATCAATACACCACAGATGTTAAAGTGCTCGAGCAGTTGCTTGTGTATTTACAAGACCCTGACAATGGATACTGGATTGATACCGTCAGTAATGTGGGTGATTACGTTAAAGCTAACCGTAAAAAGTAGATTAGCTCAAGCCACTTAATTATCGTCTAAATCAAACTCTGTGGTGCGGCTATCAGCATGAATAAGTTGATAGCGGGCAAGCTTTCCAGCTTTTAGATCAATCAAACTGATTGCTGCATCACTCACTAGATACTTTTGTCCATCGCCCTTGGTTTGATGTTTATCAACCTCCATATGCCAACGCTTGGTAAAAAAGTTTAACGGGCTTTTTGGTGCGTATAGAATCGAATCGAGTTTATCAAGAATATTAATTAGCTTACGCGGGAATTCGTTTTTAATTCCGCTGGCAGTGAGTTGCCAAATGCGGTTTGGGTGTTTGCCAAAGCGTTTTTGCACGGAAAAACAAAATGAGTAATGGACATCTCCGGATAAAATCAGGGTTTCTTTTGGGGTATCGTCGCGGCGAAAAGTATCGAGTAATTTTTTTGCCGAGCCCTCGTGAGCCATCCAGTTTTCTACATCGACCAGCAAAGGCTGACCACACATATTAAATAACGCTTGGATAGCTTCTATTGATTTCACCCCGAATACTGGCGCAGGCGACACTATAATCACTTGCTCATGGCTTAATAGGCTGTTTTCAAGCTCAGTGAGGCGTTCCCAATCCAGTAAACCAGATGGCTCATTAAAATTTTGTTCATTGCGCCAACGATGAGTCCGTGTATCAAGTACCACTACTTTGGGCACGGTGTTGAGCTCATAGTGCCAATGATTAAACTCTAAAATGGTTTTATCAAATGTATTAAAGTGCCATTGCTGTTGACTGCTTAAACAGGCTTTAAAGTCATCAACTAACGCTGCTGTTTTAACCCCAGCGTCATTACCAAAACCTTGCATCAACCAATAGCTGATCAAGCCATTATTAACAATACGCCGACTCACCGGATGTTGGTAAATTACTTGTTCCCAGCCTGCGGTTAAATTCCAATCATCGGTGACATCATGATCATCAAACATCATCAGTGTTGATACATTGGCAAATAATCGCTGTACCTCGTATAGCCCTTCACTATAGCCTGTTAATGCCCGTTTTTCACTCTCAAACAGTTGTTGGCATTTAGGTGATTTAGCCTGATAACTAATTGACTCTAAATCAATTAACGACCAAACAATGGGACTGAAATTAAGTAAGTACAGCGCGATAAATTCTTCAAATGAGACTAGGTGATTGGCTGCTTTTAAACTAGAAAAATGCGGTTCGTCTTTTTTTAACCAATACCCGACACCAATTTTACTGCGCTGTTGCCATGGAACTTTAGGCAAAAATAGATGGCGTTGATAAAGCTGCTCTGAGAGCTGCTCTGGCAGTGCAATATCCAGTGGCTGCTCTTTGTAAATGCCCAATAATTCAATCAGCCGATATATGGCAATTAACATAGCGCCTGCGACATCATCAGCATACACCTGATCCCCTGATAGCAGTAAAATATCAGCTCCGGGCTTACCTTGAGAGCGCTGCGCTGCTTGCCATTGCTGTGCTGCAACGAGGCTATCCTGTGCTGGGTGATGGGGATTACGACACGAGCCGTGAAATATCTGCTCAAGTGTTTGCGGGATCACAAACTCTGGGGTTGCCTTGCCATCATAACAAAAAACACTGAGATCAACTTGCTGCTTAGCGTTATACAGACGATAACCAAGTAGTACATCGGTAGGCAAGTTTTCATTAATCGATTTTAAAACAATGAAATGCAAAAACAGTTGGCTGCCAAGCGCAATGCTGTGATGTTCACTATAGGTATCAATGTTATCCAGCTCAATGCGGTATTGTGAAGGGGTGCTGGTGGCAAATTGAAAGCACACCCCTTTGGCATCAGCACGGCGCACCATTGGCCCCATTAATAGCTCTGGGAGTGCGGCTGTGCTCATACGTTAATTAACCTTTATCTACTAAATTAAATAGCGAATAAAAATTCGCCGTAGTCGCCTCGGCCAGCTCTTTGTAGCTGATGCCTTTTAGCTCGCTAATGTAATACGCCACATCCTGTACATAGGCTGGTTGATTGGTTTTACCACGATATGGCACCGGCGCTAAATACGGAGAGTCTGTTTCAATTAACAGTCTATCAAGGGGGATTTGCTTAACCACGTCTTTAAGTTCAACGGCATTTTTAAAGGTAACAATGCCGGAAATAGAAATATAAAAACCTAAGTCGATGGCTTTTTTCGCCATTGCCCAATCTTCAGTAAAACAATGAAGTACACCACCACATTTTTCTGCGTTGTGTTCACGCATTAAGTTGATAGTGTCTTCGCGGGCATCGCGGGTATGAATAATAAGCGGCTTTTGTAGCTCGTTGGCAACCTCAATATGACCGACAAAGCTGGCTTGCTGTACCGCATGCGTGTCTTTTGCGTAATAGTAATCAAGCCCCGTTTCACCAATAGCCACCACTTTATCGTGGCTCGCTAAGTCGATTAAGCGCTGCTTATCTAGTGCGTCTTTTTGATCAAGCGGATGAACACCGCACGACGCTGATACGTCACGGTAACCCTGAATTTTTTCCAACATACTTGGGAATTGGTCAAGTGTTACGCTTACACATAAAAAGTGCTCTACTTGCTTTGCTCTCGCATTATCAAGTACTTGGTCTAAGTTTAAATCGAGTTTATCAAAATCGAGACGGTCTAAATGGCAATGAGAATCTACAATCACAGTTACTGCTTACTACATGGTATAAGTTGGATTACCAGAGTTTAACATAGTCCCTAGTAGTTTTTCGATCTTCGCATTCAGGTTTGTTTTATCATCAATAAAACAAATACCAATACCCGGTGGATTTGAGCTTTGTGCACCTTGCGGGGTGATCCATGCAACCTTGCCTGTTATCAGGTCGTCTTCAAGTGCATCAGGTAAAGTGACTTTAAGTGCTAAAGAATGGCCCATTTCATAGCGCATGTTAGTACGCACAAATAAACCACCGGCTTTTAAATACGGCATATAACAGCGGTATAACTCGTCTAAATCATCTATATCGACTAATAATTCTTGCACAATCAATCCTACTTATGGCTGTTACGTAAACGATACGCTAAACGCGAAACTGCTAATGGCAGATTCAATCCGAGTATCTGGGTGCTGTTTTGCACAAACTCGGCCAAGGCGTTTTGCGCATTGTGGTACGAGTCAAAGTCCATTCCAGTGAGCAGTTGTTGTTTTAATTGCTCGCTTAAAAATAAGTTAAATACACGAATGCGTTCATTATCTTTACTTATAATATCAACTAACGCACTGAAATTATGGCCTTGTTTTAACTCAGTTGCAAATTTATAAAGTTGATCAATTACCTCAAGCTGTTCGTCCTGCTGCCAGCGTGCAACAAGTAACGGCTGCTGGGTAAATAATTTTAACCACGGATAAGCTGGCACATTTAATTGGCTAATCCACTGCATTGCAACATGACTATCTTGGACTTTCACTTCGCTAAGCGCGCAACGACTTAAAATAGTAGCGGGTAATTGTGCTGTCGCATTGGTAGTTAGTAATAAAAATCGCTGTGAGCTTGGCTCTTCTAAGGTTTTTAGCAGTGCATTTGCAGCAGCCGTGGTCATTTTGTGGCAATCATTGATGACCACCACTTTACTGGCATTTTGCGCCGCTGACTGATGCATAAAGTCACTGACATTACGTATATCGTCAACTCCGATACTTTGTCCGTCAGCTTGCACAGTATATTTATCAGGATGAGTAGCTGCTTGATTTAACTGACAGCTTTTACAATGCCCACACGCAACTAAATTTTGCGGTGCGTTACACAGTAATGCATTAGCAAGTTGTTCAACTAGGGCACGTTTACCTACACCTTGTTGACCATTAAATAATTGCCCATGATGAAAGCGTCCTGCATTAAAACTAGCGCTTAATTGCTGGTGAACGTCATTAAGCCAAGGATAAATCATACTACGGGTTACTTTTTACAAATTGCTCAAGCACCGCAACGATGTCTTGATGAACTAATTCTATGCTCTGCCCTGCATTTACTGTTTTAATGCGCTCATCATTACTGGCAAGTTCTAAATAGCGCGATCGGGTGCGTTCAAAAAAGCTTAATGCTTGCTTCTCGATTCTATCAAGTTCACCACGACCTTTGGCACGGGCAAGGCCCACGGCAGGATCAATGTCTAAATAAATAGTAAGATCTGGCTTTAAGCCTTTTAACACAATATCGCCAAGTGCAGTTAAGGTGCTTGCCGCAATTTCTCTGCCGCCGCCTTGATAAGCTTGTGACGATAAGTCATGGCGGTCGCCTAATACCCACTGACCTTTTGCAAGCGCTGGGCGAATTACATTATGCAACAATTGCGAGCGGGCTGCGTACATGAGTAATAACTCAGTCTCACTGGCAATATCTTCATCGTGGCTGTTTTTAACGATAGTACGCAGCGCTTCGGCAATCGGGGTGCCGCCTGGCTCTCGCACATTAACAAAGTCAATATTGTGTTGTGCTAAAAATTGTTGGCAAATAGCAATAGCCGTTGATTTTCCAGCACCTTCAAGGCCTTCAATCACAATAAATTTTGCTGCTGTCATGATCTCTCTTTTTAGTTTTAAATTCTTTAATCTAATTTACTTAACTGTTTTTGATAACGTAAATAATCTTGCACTGCTTTGTTATGTTCTTTTAAGGTTTTCGAAAACTGATGGCTGCCATCCCCTTTCGCAACAAAATATACATACTCAGACTCAGGCGGATTAACGGCCGCTAAAATGGCTGCTTTTGATGGCATAGCAATGGGTGTTGGCGGTAAGCCGTTTATTCTGTAAGTGTTATACGGCGTATAAGCGGTTAAATCTTTACGTTTAATGTCACCATCAAAACCTTCGCCTAAGCCATAGATAACAGTTGGATCAGTTTGCAAACGCATATTGGAGTTTAAACGATTACTAAAGACTGACGCAATCAGTGGCCGCTCACTGGCAAGGCCGGTTTCCTTTTCAATAATTGACGCTAAGATCAACGCTTGATATTGGTTTTCATACGGTAATACATCTGCTCTTTGTGACCATGCATCATCAAGGACTGTCTGCATTTTTTGATAAGCACGCTTTAACACGCTGCTGGCTGTATCATTAGCATGGTAATGGTAGGTTTCAGGAAACAACCAACCTTCTAAATGTTGTTCAATACCCGTAATTTGCACACCCAACTCGGTAGGTTTTAAATTTTGCTGTAAATTTGGGGCTCGTTTTATTTTTGCCAGTACGTCACGCAGCATTTGCCCTTCGATAATAGTAAAACTAAAGCTCACTTGCTGACCCTGATTAATACGACGAATATTATCAAGCACTGTGCGCTTATCAAGCTGATATAACCCTGCTTTTAAATCAGTAAGGGTTGGATCGAGCTTGGCGAGTATTTGATAACGCAAACATCCTTCTAACCACTTTTTAGCTTGCCACTGTTGGCATAATTGATTAAACCCAGTGCCTTTTTTAACTTCAAATAGCGTACTCGCTGGAACAGCTAATGTACTGTTGATAGTGCTTTGTAACTGTTGATAACCAATGCCTGTGACCAGCAATGCTAACAACACGATAGAGATAATCACTCTTAACACACAGACTCCTTGGCTAAATAACCATGCAATAGTTTTAAACTAGTTGTTAAATCAAACTCAGTATCAGCAATAGCTATAACAGGCACTACGGCCATTAAACTGTTACACAGATACACCGCATCCATTTGCAATAATTCAGGCAATGTAATATCAATAAATTCAATCTCTAATTTATCACACAGTGATTGCAGATAAACCCCTTTGATACCACAGTTTTGTAAATTTGGGCTGACAACGCGACCATTGCTAATGGCAAAAATATTCGCGGCAGAGGCTTCAATCACATTGTTGTGGTAATCACAAACCAACACATCATCACATGTTTGTTCGTTCATCGCGCGTTTGATCATGACTTGCTCTAAGCGGTTCAATGTTTTTAAACCCGCAAGTAATGGCTGTGAAGCAAGCTTTATAGGACTTACTGCAAGTTTTATCCCCTGCTGCGCTTGCAAATTATAATGCTCAGGAAACGTTAACTGTGATAACAAAATAGTAGTTTGCGGCTGCTCAGGCAATGCATAGCCTCGCCCGCCTTCGCCCCGAGTGACAACGATTTTTAACACACCCAGAGACACACTTTGAAGATACTCGTCAACGGCTTGAGTTAGCGCGGCGATATCAAGCGCATCGAAACCTAAACGTGCGGCACACTCTTCTAAGCGCGCACAATGTAACGACCAGTGTTCAACTTCGCCATTGTGCACTTTTGCGGTAGTAAAAAAGCCATCGCCATAATTCAAGCCTCGGTCTTTATTACTCACTGTGCTTGTTGCATCAGTAAAAATTATTATTTGCATCGGTTTTTGTTTTTTTTTGCATATAAAAAAGCCCAGTCACAACTGGGCTATTATTTTGTCTCGTTGTTAAAAAAGATTATACCTTTTTAAATAGCAACGAGCCATTAGTACCACCAAAACCAAACGAGTTACATAATGCATAATCTAATTTCGCATCACGTGCTGTATGCGGAACATAGTCCAGATCACAGCCTTCGTCAGGATTATCGAGGTTAATTGTCGGGGTTACTTTTTGATCTTGTAACGACAAAATAGTGATAATTGATTCAACAGAGCCTGCTGCACCGAGTAAATGACCCATCATAGATTTAGATGAGCTCACCATCACATCTTTTGCTGCATTACCAAAGATTGATTTAACTGCTGAGGTTTCTGCTTTATCACCGGCGTTGGTTGAAGTACCGTGGGCATTGATATAACCCACTTGCTCAGCGTTAACGCCCGCATCATTGAGCGCATTTTCCATCGCAAGTGCAGCACCCGAGCCATCTTCAGGTGGTGATGTCATGTGATATGCATCGCCACTCATACCAAAACCAACTAACTCAGAGTAAATTTTAGCACCACGGGCTTTCGCATGTTCATACTCTTCAAGTACGATCACACCTGCGCCATCAGCTAGTACAAAACCATCACGGTCTTTATCCCACGGACGAGACGCTGCTTGTGGATCATCATTACGCGTTGATAAAGCACGTGCGGCATTAAAACCACCCATGCCAATCGGTGTAGACGCTTTTTCAGCACCACCGGCTACCATTGCATCAGCATCACCGTACGCAATCATACGCGCCGCATGGCCGATATTATGCAAACCTGTGGTACATGCTGTAACAATTGAAATATTTGGACCACGAAGACCGTGCATAATCGATAAATGACCTGAGATCATATTGATAATGGTCGACGGCACGTAAAAAGGAGAAAGCTTACGTGGGCCACTGTTTAATAGTTTGATGTGATTCTCTTCAATCAGCGTTAAACCACCAATGCCTGAACCCACAGCAACACCAACGCGCGGTGCGTTTTGCTCTGTGATCTCAAGGCCAGAATCTTGTAGTGCCTGCACACCCGCTGCTATGCCATATTGGATAAACAAATCCATTTTCTTAGCATCTTTAGGTGACATATAGTTAGATGCATCAAAATCATTCAGCAAACCTGCGAATTTGGTGCCAAAACTTGAAGTATCGAAATGCGTGATAGTTTGAATACCACTTTTGCCATTTAACAAGCCTTGCCAGGTTGATTCAACATCGTTACCTAGCGGTGTCAACATTCCTAAGCCAGTTACGACTACTCGACGTTTAGCCACGGGTTGCCTCCAATAAGGGAATTATTATTTTAGGTGGGTGTGTACTAAATTAATTAGTATCATATTATGGATAGATTAAGGGCAGCGAATGCTGCCCTTAATGTGCGATTGATTACTCAGCGTGAGCTGTTACGTAATCGATTGCAGCTTGTACTGTAGTGATCTTTTCAGCTTCTTCATCTGGGATCTCAGTGTCAAACTCTTCTTCAAGAGCCATTACTAATTCAACAGTATCAAGTGAATCGGCGCCTAAGTCATCAACGAAAGAAGCTTCATGCTTTACTTCTTCTTCTTTAACACCTAGTTGCTCAATGATGATTTTCTTTACGCGTTCTTGGATGTCGCTCATTCTTCTTTCCTTTATTAAAAACGCCAATGCGTTATTTTCAGATTGCGGCGTAGTTTACGGCGCATAATTCTGTGATTCAAGGATTTGCTGATAAATATTTATCTGGTCAAACCTCTTGAGGGTTATTTGTGTCTTTTATCGCTTATTTTCAATGCGAATTCAAGTATGTTTAAAGCAAGATCACAAAAAATTCAACATTTTTCGACAAACTTATTAAAAACAAAAAAGGAACAAAGTTCCTATACCATGTACATTGCACCGTTTACATGCAGGGTTTCACCCGACACATACGCTGCTGCATCAGATGCTAAATAGCATACAGCTGCGGCAATTTCATCCGGTTGACCTAAACGTCCAGCAGGAACATTAGCAAGCGTAGCTGCTTTTTGCTCATCTGTAAGCTCATCAGTCATATCTGTTTGAATAAAACCAGGTGCGACCACGTTCACCGTAATGCCACGAGAAGCAACTTCACGTGCTAGTGACTTAGAAAAACCAATTACGCCCGCTTTCGCTGCTGCATAGTTAGCTTGACCTGCGTTGCCCATTGTACCAACAACTGAACCGATATTAATAATACGGCCATTTTTCTTTTTCATCATTGGGCGTAATACAGCCTTAGATAAACGGAAAATAGAGCTTAGATTAGTATCAATGATATCGTCCCATTCAGCGTCTTTCATGCGCATAAGTAAATTATCACGGGTAATACCGGCATTATTTACTAATACATCGATATCGCCTAAATCTGCTTTTATCGCCGCAAGTGTCGTCTCAATCGATGCAGGATCAGTTACGTTAAGCGCATAACCTTTACCGTTTTCACCTAAATATTCACTGATATTCGCAGCACCAGATTCGCTTGTTGCAGTACCGGCTACTTTAGCACCTTGTGCTACAAGCGTGGTTGCAATTGCTTTACCAATACCACGGCTTGCGCCAGTAATAAGGACAACTTTGCCCTCTAAAGAAAATAAATTTGCCATTGTTTCCTACTCTTATTTTGCTGCATTGATGCTGGCTTGATCATTTACCGAGCCACACACCATTGCTTTATCAATACGCTTTGCAAGGCCAGTCAATACTTTACCTGGGCCAAACTCGTAGCTTTGGGTAATGCCTTGAGCAACTAATGCTTGCACTGTTTCAGTCCAACGTACTGGGCTATATAACTGACGAACTAAAGCATCTTTAATTGCATCCGCTGAATTTGCAGCAGTTACATCAACATTATTAATTACATCACACTTAGGTGTATTAAATGTTAAAGCGGCTAAATCAGCGGCTAATTTTTCTGCAGCTGGTTTCATTAACTCACAATGTGAAGGCACGCTAACTGATAATGGCAACGCACGCTTTGCTCCCGCTTCTTTACAGGCTTCAGAAGCTCTATCAACAGCAGCTTTGTGGCCTGCAATCACCACTTGACCTGGTGAATTATAGTTTACCGGTGCAACAACTTCGTCTTGTGCAGTCGCCGCACATGCCGCTTTAATTTCGTCATCGCCTAAACCAATGATTGCAGCCATAGAGCCCACGCCTGCTGGCACGGCTTCTTGCATGTATAAACCACGGTTTTCAACCAGTTTTACAGCTTGTGCTAAGCTTAGTACATCGGCACAAACCAGTGCTGAATACTCGCCTAAACTATGACCGGCCATAGTCACTTCTGTATCTGGGTTTGCAGCAAGCCATTGACGGTAAATCGCCACTGATGCTGTTAATAATGCAGGCTGGGTACGATGGGTTTGATTGAGTTCTTGTTCTGGGCCATTTAGTACTAACGCTGCCAAATCATAACCAAGTGCTTCTGATGCTTCTGCAAACGTTGCTTTAACAACGTCTGATTGCTCTAAAAGCTCACTTAACATACCCACGGTTTGTGAGCCTTGACCTGGAAAAACAAGTGCAATTTTTTGTGCCATACTTTGCTCTTTTAATTAAACAAATAAATAAATGTTCAAGTACACATCTGACAAAGTAATTAATCGTCAGTTGCGACTTTTTTAGTTGAATGTGTTTGCTCGAAGATAGCTGCTATTTTTTCAGGAAGTTGACGCTCGACTTCTCTGACAGCTTCATCGATTGCAGCATGAAATGCTTTAGCTGAGGCATTTCCATGGCTTTTTACGACAATACCGCGTAATCCTACCAGAGAAGCACCGTTATACTGGTCGGGGTTCACCCGTTTATAGAGTTTTTTTATCACTGGCTGTAACATAAACGCCAAACATTTATAGAAAAAATGCTTCTGCAAGGCTTTCGTCAGCTTAAACATGATAAGTTTAGCAATGCCTTCGCAGGTCTTTAGCGCCACATTACCGACAAACCCTTCACAGACGATCACATCTGACTTTCCAGTAAAAATATCGCTACCTTCACTGTAACCAATATAATTTAGATGATCACATTGCTGCATCAGTTGCGCAGCTTGTTTGATATCTTCGTGGCCTTTAATGTCTTCTGAGCCAATATTTAATAAACTGACTTTCGGGTTATCACAGCCGAGCGCTTGTCCGGCCACCACCGAGCCCATAATGCCAAACTGATATAATGTTTGCGCATCACAGTGCACGTTAGCGCCTAAATCAAGCAAATAAACAGGGTGTTTTTGTTCGGTAGGCACTGCTGAAATTAATGCTGGACGTTTAACACCCGGTAGCATTTTCAATACGTAATGCGCCATAAACAATAATGCGCCAGTGTTACCTGAACTCACGCACGCTTGAGCCTCACCTGATTTAACTAAATCAAGGGCAACGCGCATAGAAGAATCTTTTTTAGAGCGTACTGCTAAAGCAGGCTCACAGCCATTAGTAACAACTTCACTGCAGTGACGGATAATTAATCTTGGATGGGATAAAGAATCGAGGGATTCAAGTTCTTTAGATATTACTTTTTCGTTACCACATAAGATGAGTCTTAAGTTGGCATTGGCATTTACCGCGTTAACGGCTGCGGGGATAGATGAACGGGGGCCATAATCGCCCCCCATCATATCTAACGCAATGGTTAGATTGGTCAGCATAAAAGCAATCTCTTATTTAGAAATTACTTGAACGCCTTTGTAGTAACCATCTGCAGTCACGTGGTGACGACGATGAGTCTCACCAGATGTTTGGTCTACAGTTAAAGTTGGACCACTGATCGCATCGTGTGAACGGCGCATGCCGCGTCTTGCACGAGACTTTTTGCTCTTTTGTACAGCCATAGTCTTCTCCTAAGAATCTTTCTTAAGTTGTTTCAAAATATCAAATGGATTTGGTTTATCATCTTCCGCTTTTAATACACCAAAGCTGGCAGGCTTTGCTGAATAACTGCATGAAGCTTCGTTGTGGGTAGCAACTAATGGCACTGCTAAAATTAGTTCGTCTTCGATTAAATCAAACACGTTAATTTCACCATTTTCATCAAGTGCTACTTCATCGTAGTCTTCTGGAAAATTATCTAACTCTGTATCCTCACCTACCGGGGAATAAACAAAGTCTTGAACCAAATCCAACCCTAAATCACCATTACAACGTTGACAAGTTACAGTTACGTGTGTGGACAAATTGCCTCTAATCACCGCGAAACCTTGCTCGTCGTTTTTGCAATGAATTTTTACCGCTATTTCACCTACTTCTTCCTGCACAACTTCCCGTAAACGGACAAGTTTTTCAAGCGGGACAATGCCGTCGTACTTTAAACGGTGTTGCGCTGCTTTGCCTGGATGAAGAGTGATGGGAATTTTCACCTTTTGCATAGGGGCTGCATCATATAGATAGTTACTTGGTTAGTCAAAGTAAAAAACCATTTTTAGCTGGTTTTTCGTGATTCATTCCTTTGTTTTGCCGACGGATCTGATTTATCCTAACTCAATCTGATTTTCATTAGGAAAGCCTTCCATGCAGCACCCACTTATTTTAGCCTCAAGTTCACCCTTTCGTCAGTCTTTATTGCAAAAATTTAATTTACCTTTCAGTACTTTTTCACCGGACGTTGACGAAACGCCACACCCTAAAGAAACACCACAAGCGCTTGTAGCACGCCTCAGTGAGCTTAAAGCCCGGGCTGCTAAACAACATTTTAGCCAAGGTTTAGTGATCGGCTCTGATCAAGTCGCCGTGTTCAAGCAACAAATTTTGGGTAAACCGCACAATAAAGAAAACGCAATTAAACAACTTAGCTTATTTAGCGGCAATACAGTGACATTTTTAACCGGCTTATGTGTTTACGACATTCAAAGTAATCAAATAAAAACCCTTGTTGAGCCATTTAACGTCACTTTTAAAACACTCTCACAGGCGCAAATAAGCGCCTATTGCGATGCAGAGCAACCTTACAATTGCGCGGGTAGCTTTAAAAGTGAAGGCCTTGGTATTTGTTTATTTGAAAAGCTCAGCGGCGATGACCCTAACAGCTTAATAGGCTTACCACTTATCAAACTCAACCAGTTATTGGCTGAGTTTGGTTTGGATGTACTTAATCAACAAGCTCAGCCGCATTAATTAAAAGCCCATGTAATTGTTGATACGAGTCAACCGTGGCAATAGGCGCAAATTCGCTAAGTTGTAGCGCGTTATGCACCCCCATTGTTACACCCAAGCGGTCAACGTTGGCCGCTTTAGCCATTGCCATATCTATTTTAGTGTCACCAATCATTAGCGCATCTGCATAGCTAACATTAAGCTCTAAAAGTAATTGCAACAACATGTCAGGGGCAGGTTTTGATAACGCATCATCACTGGTGCGCGTTGCGACAAAATACTTTCTAAGCTTGGTTTCGTCTAACAAACGTTCTAACCCTGCCCTGCCTTTACCTGTTGCCACCGCTAATAGTGTGCCCTGCGCGTGCAACGCAGCTAAGGTCGGTTCAACATCTGCAAAAAGAGGTGTTGGCGTTACATCTTGGTGTTTATATTGGTGTTTATAGCCTGCAATTAACTCACTATGAAGCGTTTTATGCTCAATAAATAACGTCGCCACCGCACACTCTAATGACAACCCAATAATATTTTTTATTGCCTCATCACTTGGCGGTGCTACGCCACACGCTAAGGCCGATTGGTGCATACAGTTAACAATTTTAGGCACTGAATCCATTACAGTGCCATCCCAATCAAATATTACTAATTTATACGATTTCACGATTTGGCAGCGCGTAATGTTTTAATACAATTAACTAAGGCTTTATCCAGTGGTGCTTCCACACGCATGGTTGTTTCGTTTTTAGGATGATAAAAACTCAAATCATGAGCGTGTAAAAATAAGCGACTCAAACCAATGTTACGCATTGCAGCATCAAACGCTTGGTTGCCGTATTTATCATCACACGCAATTGCATGACCACGGCACTGAGTGTGAACACGAATTTGGTGCGTACGACCAGTTACCGGTGATGCTTGTACCAATGAGCATTCATCAAAACGCTCAAGCACTTTAAAGCGGGTATGAGATGGCTTACCTTCGGTGTTATTAACACGCACAATACGCTCACCTGATTGTAAGGTGTTCTTTAACAGCCCTTCGGTGACGTTTTTATCTTTTGAATCCCATTGTCCGTCAACCAATGCCCAGTAATTTTTTTCCATGGTTTTTTCGCGTAACTGTTCGTGTAAGCTGGTTAACACTGAACGGCGTTTCGCAATCAACAAACAGCCAGAGGTGTCACGGTCTAAACGGTGCACTAACTCTAAACTACGCTCTTCTGGGCGCAGTACGCGTAATGCTTCAATTAAGCCATAACTTAAGCCACTGCCACCATGAACAGCCATTCCTGACGGCTTATTAATGACCATTAGGTATTTATCTTCAAATAAAATAGCATCTTCAAGCTTGGTGACTACATCTAAGTTTTTTGGCACAAACTCTTCACGCTCAGCCACTTTAATTGGCGGAATACGTACTATGTCATCAAGCTGCAATTTATACACAGGTTTGATGCGTTTTTTATTAACACGCACCTCACCTTTACGAAGAATTCGATATACAGCGCTTTTAGGCACCCCTTTTAAATGGGTAATAAGAAAGTTATCAATCCGTTGACCTAAATGGTCTTCGGTAATCGTGACGAAAGATACTTGTAAGCCGGTTTTTTCTGACATTGCCTAATCACTGATTTAAGTAAAATAATTTTAGTTGCTAACACAGTTATAATAGTGGGATAATCACCGACGCAAATATGTATTTGCAAATAACAACGGTGCTTTTTAACACATTAAAACATTCGTGATGCACATTCTGGGTAATTGATCATACAGATCCGAGATAAGTTTTCCAAAGCTTTTATACATACCCAGTTTACACGTGCGTTCAATTAACTCCGATGCGTGTAATATATCGCCAGTTAAGTTTGAGCATGAAGTGTTATTTAATGTTGATGAAAAAAGCAATTTGAACAGATAATTTGTCTGATAGTGACGGCGTACGATACGCCGTTCAGCAGATGTACTGTAAAACACCTAAGTTAATTTAATAAATGGTCGACTCTGGACAGAACTCGAATACGTCACTGTAAAAAAACAGCCGATAGTTTTGGCACCATAATAGAATTTAATAACGTGACAACACGTTATTGTCAGCCAGCACCATAAAGATACTTAGTGTACGAATACAGTGCCAAGCTCCCCCACAGATCCAGTCGTGAGACTGTACAAAAAGAAGCGATGGAGCAACTGAACAGGCGAAAAGTTTCGTCATGTCAGAGACATAACACAGTAGAGTAACAATATGAAACGTATGCTAATCAATGCGACGCAGCAAGAAGAAATGCGCGTAGCACTGGTTGATGGCCAGCGCCTGTATGATTTAGATATCGAAAGCCCGGGTCACGAACAAAAAAAAGCCAATATTTATAAAGGCAAAATCACACGTATCGAACCGTCATTAGAAGCCGCCTTTGTTGATTATGGTGCTGATCGTCACGGATTCCTTCCTTTAAAAGAAATCGCCCGTACTTACTTCCCACAAGGTTATACTTTCCATGGTCGCCCGAATATTCGTGACGTGATCAAAGAAGGTCAAGAAGTCATTGTCCAAGTTGACAAAGAAGAACGTGGCCAAAAAGGCGCAGCCCTCACCACTTTTATTAGTGTTGCTGGAAGCTACCTTGTTTTAATGCCTAATAACCCACGTGCAGGCGGTATTTCTCGTCGTATCGAAGGTGATGAGCGAACAGAACTTAAAGAAGCGTTAAGCCGTTTAGAACTGCCTAAAGGCATGGGTTTAATCGTGCGTACTGCCGGTGTTGGTAAATCGTTTGAAGAACTAAACTACGATTTAAAAGCATTATTAGTACATTGGGATGCCATTCAACAAGCATCAGACAGCGGTAAAGCCCCCTTTTTGATTCACCAAGAAAGTAACGTAATTTTCCGCGCTATCCGCGATTATTTACGTCGTGATATCGGTGAAATTCTGATTGATAAAGCCCGTGTATTTGAAGAAGCAAAAGCGCACATTGAGCGTTTTCGTCCTGACTTCATGAGCCGTGTAAAACTTTACCAAGGTGAAGTACCGCTGTTCACGCATTATCAAATCGAAAGCCAAATTGAGTCAGCATTCCAACGCGAAGTGCGCCTACCTTCTGGTGGTTCAATTGTAATCGACCCAACTGAAGCGTTAACCTCTATCGATATCAACTCATCTAAAGCCACTAAAGGCGGCGATATCGAAGAAACAGCACTGAATACCAACTTAGAAGCTGCAGACGAAATTGCTCGCCAATTACGTTTACGCGACTTAGGCGGCTTAATCGTTATCGACTTTATTGATATGACGCCACCGCGCCATCAACGTGAAGTAGAAAACCGCTTAAAAGATGCGGTTCGCCCTGATCGTGCTCGTGTACAAATTGGCAAAATTTCACGTTTTGGTTTACTTGAAATGTCACGTCAGCGCCTACGTCCTTCACTTGGTGAAGCAAGCCAAGGCCCATGCCCACGTTGTAGTGGCCAAGGCACAATTCGTTCAAACGAATCGATTGCATTGTCAATCCTACGTTTAATCGAAGAAGAAGCGATTAAAGACAATACCTCACAAGTTAACGCTCAAGTGCCTGTTGCCGTTGCAGCTTACTTACTAAATGAGCAACGCCGTACTGTTAACCGTATTGAAAAACGTCACAATTGTGATGTGGTGATCATTCCAAATAAACATATGGATACACCACACTATGAAGTGATGCGTTTGCGTAAAGATGAAACCATTGAAGCGGCAAGCTACGAGCAAATTACAGCGCCAGAGCCTGAAGTGTATGAAACATCAAAAACGCCAACGGTTGCAGTACGTGAAGAGCCAGTGTTAAAAGGCGTTGTAATGCCTTCAACACCAGCGCCACAACAAGCTCAAGTAACACCAGCAGCGCCACAAAGTGCTGCAGCACAACCGCAAGTAAGCTTGTTCACTGCTATTGGTAATTGGTTTAAGGCTTTATTTGCAACACCTGCTGAGCAGACTGAAAGCAAACAACAGCAACAAAAACCATCGAGCGAATCTCGCAATAATCAACGTCGTAATAACGAGGGTGATACGCGTCGTCGTAATAACCAACGTCGTCGTAATAATAATTCGCGCGGCAAACCACAAAATGAGCGTACAGAGCGCGTAGCTGAAGAAACACCAGCAGCTACAACAGCAAATAACGAGCAACAGGAAAGAAACGAAAATCGCAATAAGCGTCGTCGTAATCCTAACTCTCGTAAACGCAACGACACGCGTAACGATGACAGCAAAGTTGTAGCAGAGAAAACAGAAGCAAAAGCTGACGTTAAAGACACTGCAGCAGCTAAAGATGTGGCTGTTGAAGCAACTGAGCAAAAGCCTAAAGTACGTCGTCAACGCCGTAACTTACGTAAAAAAGTTCGCTTGCAAGATGAAAACGCCCAACAAGCAGTTGCAACAAACAATGACGCTGAACAGCAAGCTACGCCAGTTGTTGATGAAAAACCAGCTAAGCCAGCTGTAACACAACGCGAAGAAGTGAAAGCAGC
This sequence comes from Pseudoalteromonas sp., assembly GCF_036960685.1. Classification (GTDB taxonomy): domain Bacteria; phylum Pseudomonadota; class Gammaproteobacteria; order Enterobacterales; family Alteromonadaceae; genus Pseudoalteromonas. Next base: position 123,365 of record NZ_JBALXK010000006.1, read on the forward strand.
TGCTGAAGCTGCGCCTGTAGATGCACCTGAGCAAAAAGTTGCACAATCAGCAACTCCTAGTGAGCAAGTGGCACCTAGCGAGCAAGACGCAGCACAAACTGATGAAGAGCAAGGCCAAACACGTACACGTTCACGCCGCTCACCACGTCATTTACGTGCAGCAGGCCAACGCCGTCGTCGCCCTGAAGGTGAAGAAGCTACGCCAACACAAGGTACGCAACCGCCAGCGTTTATTCCTGTGGCCGACCAAGCCGCTGCTGAATATGAAGCCGAGTTAAAAGCGAAGCAAGATGCGCAAACAGCTGAAGCTGTAGAAACACCAGCAGCTAAAGAGTCTACTCCAGAAGTAGTTGCAGAAGCACCTGTTGTTGAAGCTACTCCAGAAGTAGTTGAAGAAGCACCTGTTGTTGAACCTACTCCAGAAGTAGTTGCAGAAGCACCTGTTGTTGAACCTACTCCAGAAGTAGTTGCAGAAGCACCAGTTGTTGAAGCTACTCCAGAAGTAGTTGAAGAAGCACCTGTTGTTGAACCTACTCCAGAAGTAGTTGCAGAAGCACCTGTTGCTGAACCTGCTCCAGAAGTAGTTGCAGAAGCACCTGTTGCTGAACCTGCTCCAGAAGTAGTTGAAGAAGCACCTGTTGCTGCTGAATCTGCTCCAGAAGTAGTTGAAGAAGCACCAGTTGTTGAAGCTACTCCAGAAGTAGTTGAAGCTGCACCAATGACAGAGACTAAGCCTACTACAAAACCTGTCGCGCACACTAAAACAGTGATCACATCAGGTAAAGCAAGTGCGCCAATGGCACAACCTACTGCCGTTGCAGATAGTGACGTTACCCACACGCCTAAAGCGATGGCACACGACAAACGTGAAGCTATTCCTGATAGCGGCTTACGTGCCGGCTCTATCAAGCCAGCTGGTCGTGCAAATGCTGCAATGACTAAAACTATGAGTGTTGATTAACACCTTTGGTTTAGCTTAAAAGCACAGTAAAAAGCCGCGTTAATGAAAATTAACGCGGCTTTTTTAATAGCAATCACAGGCTTAGGGTATTCCATCTAGCTTATTTATCAACAATTTTTAAGGAGCTATTATTCAGGTTATATTAGTTTTCCGAAGGGAAAAATTTCCAAATTTTAAAACCAAGAATATTTTTACACCACTCTTCAAAAAGGTAGCTTGATTCTCCTGTGGTGAATTTTAATGGTAGCGGGTAAGTACGAATATTCTTATTAATATTCAAATCAGTGAATTCAACAAAGAAGTTATCTTTTGAATCTGTATAAAGTTTAAGTGCATCAAATTTTCTTTTAATGCATATTTCTTTCAATTGACCATTTTCGATTGTAGTGCAAACATCGATAAAAAATGTGACTTCACACTCCCCTTGCCACATTAGTTTAGGTGATTGTCTATAGCAACGTTGTGTAAACGAATACTTAGTTTCACCTGTTACCGAAAAAACCATTGTGAAATGACTTGAAGCTGTCCGTCAATTTCATACTCAGGCATTAACAACTCAAAAACTCGAATATCTTTTAGTTCTTTGCAAAAACCTCTGAAGTACAAATTACCATCATGATTCGATAGTAACTGCTTCATTGTTGCTTTTCGGTTTATACAGTGCTGCACCCCATTATGATTACACACTTCGATAAAACTAATTGAATGTTTTAACTCACACACAACAAACAACCCCTCAGTGAAGGAAGTATAATCATGCGGAAACATATATTGTTTTTTCTTTCTCCAAAACATCTAGCTGTGTCCTTAAGCTAATCATTTTAATTTTATAAATTTTGATCTAAAGAAAACCAACAATCACAAGTAAGCAAAAAAGCGCGGTGTAAACACCACGCTTTCAACTAACTCAAATCTGCTTAAAACTTACCACTTAAAGCTTAAATTGACGGCTTAGTCTTCACTTTCCATAAACCGTTGTAGTTGGTCTTTAAGATTAGGTGGTATGCCTTTAATCACCAAAGTATCGGTAGCTTCGTTGTACATGACGCGCTCACCTAAGTGTTTACGCTCAAAGCTGATACTCACGCCGCCACCAAGTCCGGAGAATTTAACCATGCTGGTAACGGTTTTTTTATCGACCGGGAATGACTCTTCTAAATCATAGCTTTGCTCTTTGCAAAAGCTTTCGAACGGGTTGTCGTCGCCTTTGGTGAGCGTTGCTGATAATTCACTAACGTTGGCATCTTCGCCGGTGGTGACGCAGTCATTACAGTAATCAAACACTTGCTTACGTAGGTCGTCTTTTTCTGATTTATCGAATTGTTGCTCTGATAAATAATCTTCCACGGCATTAAGCATCACTTGGCTTTGCTGTTTTGGATCAATCCCTTCTTCACAGCCTAAAAAGTCTAAGAAGAAGTCGGCGACTTTGCGCCCTGCTCGGCCTTTTATAAAGGAGATATAGCGATTGTCTTCTGCTTGCGTATCCCAACCGGTTAAATCAATGCGGGCCGCAAGTTGCATGCGCGAAATATCTAAATGACGCGACGACGCTAAATCAAGATCAGAAGTAATTGAGTAATGCTCTTTGATGTTGATCATAGCAATCAGCATATAGTCCGTGGCTACATATTGGTAATGACAAAAAATTAAATAACCGGTTTCGTTAAACGCGTATTTATTTAACTCTTCTTTTAAAACCGTTGTAGCTTGCTCGGTCATGTGCCAAAAACCAAGCTCGTGATTACGGTAGCTTTGCATCGCTGAGGCAACCACAGAGTTTTTATCACCACTGAAAGCACAAAAACCTTTACCTGGTTTGCCGTTGTATGCGTGATGAAGTTGCTCGATGAATACAGCGACTTTTTCATTCACTGCCATTTCGTCATTGCGCAAATGAATTTGTGTATCGTCGTCTTTTTTGTCTACATAATGAACGACTAACTTTTTAACATCTATTGCCATCTTTGTTTTTCACGCCTCTGGTGTTAAAATATGAGAATATAACTCTTTTATTGAACCAACTGATGCCAATCTTATCAAAATATTCTAATGATGAAGTAGAACAAATCGTCGATCAGCTCATTGATGTGTTAACTAAGCACAATGCGCCGGTTGATTTAAGTCTTATGTGTTTAGGAAATTCTATCACGCATATCTTAAAAGAGCATGTACCAACAGGGAAAAGACAAGCGGTTGCAGACAATTTTGCTAAAGCACTTGCGCAATCGGTTAAATAGACTTTATGAATTTATCGCAGCACAATCAATTTTCGTCTAAAGCAAGTCAATTATTAAGTTGGGGGCATTGGTTCACATTCGCCAATATCGGCTTAGTGTTGCTTATAAGTTCAAGCTACTTATTTGCCGACTCTCCTCCAACCAGCTTTATGGGTGTTCTTTATATGCTAGTGACTTGGCTTAGCCACACTAGTTTTATTACCTTTATTGCTTTTGTGCTGACGGTATTTCCGCTGAGTTTGATATTTCCTTATCCGCGACATATTCGCGGTATGGCGGCGATCCTCGCCACCTGTGGAGCATCATTACTGACTCTCGATGCCTATGTCTATTTTAACTTAGGTTATCACTTAAGTAGCTCTGCACTACCTGAAATTATCAGTTTATTGTGGCACCGCTTAACTAGCTCCCCGGCCCTAACCACCTTACTTGCTGGCGGTATTGTAATGCTCATTTTTGCATTTCAATTACTCGCAAGTAACTATACTTGGCATCATTTAGCGCGTTTAAAACAGTATAAGTTTGCCCGCTATGCCAGTTCGTTTTTATTAGTGTGTTTTGCAATGAGTCACAGTATTCATATTTGGGCTGATGCTAATTTAAAATTTGATATCACCAAGCAAGATAATGTATTACCGCTGTCTTACCCAACAACGGCAAAAAGTTTGTTGGCAAAAAATGATTTATTAGACATCGAAAGCTATAAGCAAGCTCACAATGTGAAACTTAATACACAAAACATGAATTACCTCGCCCCGGCTCCCCTTGCTCGGTGCGATAATTTTAGCGCAGCAACTATCGATATATTAGTGTTTAACACTGATGCGGCATTAACAAGCTTTGCTGAACAACATACTAATTTGTATAAAACAGAGCGTTTTTTACAACCCAGTGCTCATCAAGATGCTTTATTTAGCTTAATTTACGGTTTACCTGCGTATTACAAACCAGCGTTAATGACAGAACAAACATTACCTGTTTGGCAAAGTAATCGTCGCAGTATGAGTATCAATGGCTTTGCTGATTACGACTACATTAATAGCGATACAGCCAACAACGCAGCCATTCGAATTATAGAGGCTGATGAAAATACCACGCTTCGAGCAGATGTTACGCAAGTATTTGCTTTTAGTTTAGCCAGCACTGAACAAGGTATTGTTTCAGCGTCGTCTTTGTACAGCACTGATAAAAAAGTAACCCGGATTGAAGGTTTGATCCAACCAAGTGATTTAATTGCTACCAGTGTCGGACAATATTTAGGCTGTAAAACTATCGCACAACAAACTATGTTAGGCGTTAATTTATATGGCAAAAAAGACGATATGGGCGTTAACTATTCGCAAGGCGTATTTATTGCTTATAAGAAAGACCGCATCACTTTGATTGATTCTGACGGTAATTATAAGAATATTTCTGCTGCGCAAGGGTTTTCTATCGAGCAAGGTTTAGATATTCCGTTTTTAGTGCAGAGTATTAAAAAACTAAAAACCTTTACCCAATAACGCCACTGGCGATTTGCCCTAGTTAGGTTATAGTTTTATATTCAACTATGACCTAACTAGGGAAGGCTGTGTAATGAAACTGTGTACTCTGTACGTTATTTTTATCAGTTTGCTCCTCGTTGCTGAGCCGGCTGCTTCCGCCGATAAATATTACAAATGCGTTACCGACAAAGGCACTACATTTAGCCAATTTCCTTGTGGCGGGCAAGCCACAGAGCATAAGCTGAGCGTATCACCGAATGTCACGCCCTCTAGTGGTAATCACGTCAAACTTCTTAACTCACTTGAACGTGAACAAATTGTTCGCAATCTCAATGCTGAAATTCGCAGCGTTAAACATAAACTCGCCATTTTAAGCCGTGACCGTGATCGCGCTGAATATTCGCAGCAACAACGGCTTAATCGTTTAATGAGCGATGATGAGAAAAAAAGTCTTACAAAAGATATCAAAAAACACATAAAAGTACTTAATAAAACCTATGCCAAAAATACTAAAGCAATTAACAAACAACTCTCCGAATTAGAAAAAAAATTAAAACGTTATGATTAAGCTATTGGGTTTTACCAATATTTAGCATACTCTTAACAACTGTAGAGTATATGCTCTATCGTCATTTTGGAGTACCCGTTCATGCAGCCACAAAACATCGCCGAGCTAATTTTAAATGGCTTCAAAAAGCATTATAAATTATTTCAGCAGATCACTGCACAAGCCCCTTTAGCATTTGCCAATCGAGACTGGGCAAAAATGCATGATATTAGCCGCCTGCGAATTACCTATTACGATGATCGGGTAAACGAAACAACCCAGCAACTGCAACAGCACGCCAAGCAACTTGATGAGTCACTGTGGTTACAAACAAAACAGACCTATCAGCTTTTTTTAACCTTTCATCCACAAGCCGAATTGGCTGAAACTTTCTATAATTCAGTATTTTGTCGGTTATTTCATCGGCGTTATTTTAATAATGATTTTATTTTTGTTAAAGCCACCTTAGCCGATGCGCCTGCGCTTCCTGTTGAAGCCGAATACCGTAGTTATTTTCCTGTTGTTGACGGCTTAAAACCCACAATCCGTAAAATAATTAATCAGTTTGATTTTAAAGCAAATTTTGTGAATTTAGAGCGCGATATACGACTGCTTGTAAAAGCGTTTTACAAACAAGCGCCCGATACACACCACCGTGCATGGCAAATGCGTTTTGATATTTTACAAACACCCTTTTACCGTAATAAAGCCGCGTATATTGTTGGTCGTGTAGTGTCGCAAAGTGGCGTGCAGCCATTTATCATTGCCGTATTACATCACCAAGATGAAGGTCTTTATTTAGATGCGCTACTGACTAACTCATCGCAAATGCGGGTTATTTTTGGCTTTGCTCGCGCCTATTTTATGGTTGAAACTCATGCCCCTTCGGCCTTAGTGCGATTTTTAAATCAATTGATGCCTAACAAAACCTTAGCAGAGCTTTACAATGCCATTGGTTTTCATAAACAAGGTAAAACCGAGTTCTATCGTGAGTTTTTAACCCATTTACAACGCTCTACTGATGACTTTGTGATTGCACCTGGTACACCAGGCATGGTGATGATGGTATTCACCCTGCCTTCTTTTGATTATGTGTTTAAAATAATTAAAGATAAGTTTGGTGAGAGCAAACCGTTTGGTCGCGATACAGTACTTAAACGCTATCAATTAGTAAAAAGCCACGATCGAGTTGGCCGGATGGCCGATACCATAGAGTATTCAAACGTCGTATTCCCATTAGCGCGTTTTAACGCTACATTGCTTGAGCAACTTAAGGCAACTATTGGCTCATCAATGATCATCGAAGGCGACTTACTGATCATCAAACATATGTATATCGAACGACGTATGACACCGCTCAATTTATATTTAGAGAGTGCCAATAGCGAAGATGCCGCCATTGCAATTACAGAATACGGCCAAGCCCTTAAAGAGATGATTGCGGTTAATATTTTTCCTGGCGACATGTTGCTTAAAAACTTTGGTGTGAGTAAACATAAGCGCATTATTTTTTACGATTATGATGAAGTGCAATATTTAACAGATATGAACTTCAGAGCGCTGCCTAAAGCAAAAAGCTATGACGACTACTTAACCAATGAGCAAAGCTACTCTGTAGCACCACAGGATGTATTTCCTGAACAATTATGCACCTTTGTAATGCCTAACCCGCGTTATAAGGAAATTTTTACTCAGGCACATCCTGAGTTACTCGATGTAATATTTTGGCAGCAAGCACAACAAAATGTAAGAAAAGGCATTGTTAGTCATATATACCCCTATCCGGCAGCACAGCGATTTATCCACCAGTGGTAAACGAAAGGACACACAATGAATATCAGTAAAATAGATTTAAACTTACTCGTTTATCTCGATACCTTATTACGCGAATGCAATGTTACTCGCGCCGCACATCAACTAAGTATTACACAACCGGCCATGAGTAATGGTTTAAAGCGTTTACGTAATTTATTTAATGATCCAATTTTGGTGCGAACAAGCGACGGAATGGTGCCAACCGAACGAGCAATTGAATTACAGCCGGTGATCCGCGGTATATTAATGACCCTAGAAGAAACGCTTGCGCCTAATCGCGAGTTTGAAGCTGGTCAAAGTAAGCGAGTATTTCGTATTATGGCCAGCGATTATGCCGCCAGTACGTTAGCGCCTAAACTATTAAGTAAGCTTCATGCAGAAGCGCCCGATACCACCTTAGATATCCTAACTCCTAGTGACGTAACCTTTCATGATGTTGAAAACGGCAAAGTTGATATGGCGATTAACCGCTTTGAAAATTTACCGCAATCGTTCCATCATAAGCGAATTTGGAAAGACAGCTTTTGCTGCTTAGTCAAAGCCGATAATCCAATAATCGAAAATTTTAGCCTAGATAGTTATTTAAAAGCCCGCCATATTTGGGTAAGTAAAACTGGTTTTGGTGTCGGGGTTGGTATGGATCCAAAAGATGTGCAAAAACTAGGCTGGGTAGATGAAGCCCTCGCCCACTTTGGCAAACACCGTAACATTGCTACTTTCACCCGTAATTACCATGTTGCTATTCACTTAGCGAAAGAACAAAATTTAGTTGCGACACTGCCTTCAAAAGCAGCAAACATTTATTTAGACGATGCCGGTTTAAAAATACTTGAGCCACCTTTTCCTATTCCGCCATTTGAACTCGATATGATCTGGAGCCCATTATTACACCGTGACGCAAGTCATATTTGGTTACGGCAGAAAGTGGCTGAAGTAGCCGATGAGTTAAAATAACACTCTTACAAAGTCTGTGTAAAATTTGCTTACTGAGTTTAGCTTAGTAAGCAACCTCCCCCTCAAAAATATATTTTAACCATTAAAATACAACTGGTTATATAAAACCCTCACACTGGAACATAGCTTGCTTTAGTTAATATGAATTTCATTAAACTTAAAGAGGTCATAATTATGAATACCCATCAAGGACAAGACGTTAATCATATCACTGACATTATCCAAGTAATGAACAGCGGCATCGACTTTTATGAAAAAGCCCAAGAGAAAGTCAAAGATCCAGCAATTGGCGCACTTTTTCAACGTATGATAGATGCGCGCAAAGTGAGTGTTGAAAACCTTCAACCCTATGCAATCAATGAGCAAGGAGAACGCGAAGATGGCTCATCATTTGCTGTTGAAGCTCGCCGAGCCTACACTGCACTGATCACTAAATTTAGCTCAGATAACGATCAAACATATGTTAAAGAGCTTGAAGAAGTGGAAGATAAAACACTCTCAGAAATCAAAACAGCGATGAAAAAACCACAGCCCCATGACTGTGAAGCTGCACTGGCTAAAGTGTTATTAACCATGCAAAGCTGCCATACCGAGATGAGCCGTATGCAAAAGCATTAATCACTATGCTTAAATCAAAGCCCAGCCAGATGCTGGGCTTTTTTATGTCCATAACTGTAGTCAAATGATTTTTATAACAAAATAATGCAAAGAATTAATAAAAATAGAATATTTATTTAACCACGGCATAAATTTTATCGTCTAGGCTTATTAATAGGTACCTACTACACCGCTGTGGCGCCGCAGCATTTTATCAAAAAAATAAGGTTCCATTATGAGAAATAAACAACTTATACAACAAAGTAATGCCGACGTAGATATGACCCCGATGCTTGATATCGTGTTCATATTATTAATTTTCTTTATAGTTACAACATCGTTTGTAAAACCCGTTGCCATCGAGTTACAACGCCCTTTAGATAAACCTAATATTGATAAACTAACTAAAAGCGCGCATTTTAGTATCGACCAAAATAATGCCGTACATTTTGGCGAACGGTTAATTGCGTTAGACCAAGTAGCCACTAACCTTGCTATGTTTGCAGCGAACTATGAAATATCCGCAGTGCAAATTTCAGCGAACGAAAACAGTACCCATCAAACATTGATGACAGTAATGAACAACATTAAAGGTTATGAAAATTACCCAATCACACTGATATCAAATTAAACGCGCAAAAAAAGGGCCTAACGGCCCTTTAAAGCTAAATAACGTAGGAGAAGTTATTTTAGAATCGGTATTCAGCACCTACATAATAGTAAGCACCGTTAAAGCCAAATGGCGCAGAGCGACGTGAATACTCAAATACCCCAGTAGAACTTACAATGGTATTACCTGCAGCATCCACTATAGTGCCTGCGCGTGAATTACCAATGGTGTTTTTATCTGGGTATACGTCAAATAAGTTGTTAGCACCAATATTCAGTGACAGATTATCAGTAACAAAGTAGTTCACTTTAACATCAGTTAGGATCTCAGCCCCGTAGGTTTGGCGACCACCGTCTTCAACTGTGTATTCACCGTAACGGTTAAGGGATAAGTTCACCGTCCAATCTTCTAAACGATATAGCGCACTTAAGTTAACTCTGTCTTGTGGTTGCCACTCTTCGATGATTGAGGTTTCTTGCGAAGAAAATACATCTTCAACAGGAATTGTCTCAAGGCCGCTGCCTTGTGGGGTAAATAAATCCACGACATCGGTTTCAGTAAAGTTAGCTGCTAAGGTAAAATCAAGCGTGCCGCCTAACCCTTCAGTATTCCAGGTTGCAACAAAATCAATACCTTGCGTTTCAGTGTCGGCCCCATTTAAGAAAAACTGCCCAGCACCTGCACCTGAGCTAACCAGCGCAGCATCTAAGGTGTCTGATAAGCCTTTGCCTAAACGATTACTGATCACAATGCGGTCATCAATATCAATTGAGTAGTAATCTAACGTCACATTAATGTTATCAGTCACGTTATATACAATACCCATACTTAGATTTTGTGATTTCTCTTCTTTGAGTTTTGGAATACCAATACTTTGTGCAAGCGTACTGTCGTTTCTAAACGTACCAACTTCTTCAGCCACTAAAGTCCCATTAGGACCAACCACAAATTGGGTGCTTATATTATTAAAATATAGCTGCTGCATCGAAGGTGCTCTAAAGCCGGTACTCACCGCACCACGTAACGATACGTCATCAGTCACAGACCAGTTACCAGCTAACTTAAAGTTTACCGTGTCGCCAAACCCTTTGTAGTTATCATAGCGAAGCGCGCCTGAAATAATAACATCATCAATAATATAGGTTTCAGCATCTAAGTAAAAAGAGATCACATCGCGAGATTCATCCACCGATGATTCAGGCGCAGAGCCACCAAAACCTTGCGTACCACCAGCGGCATTTTCGCTGCCAATGCCACCACTCATACCATCATAAATGTTAACGCCGTTGTTGGTATCGTAATCACGGTATGCGTATTCACTGCCTTCTAAAATACGGTATTCATCGGTACGTAATTCCGCGCCCATAGCAAGCGAGAAATCATCATAATCTTGCGTAAAATCAAGGTTAATGGTTTGCAGTGATAACTCCATGCCATAGGCATACGCTTGGCGAGGAATTGTGGCGCGAATGTCGTCAGCACTTAAACCTTGATCATAACGTAATAGATTAGCGTATGAGCCATTGATAGTGTCACTGGTGGTGTAATCGATGCTGTTTTCACCATAGGTGTATGACAAATCAAGGCTTGAGCTGTTATCAAACTCTTTTTTAAAGCCAAAGTTATAAGAAACATCATCAATGGTGGTATTAATTTTTGGTAAGAATCCCATTTGGATCACAGCATCACCGTCTTGTAATACTGGGTTACCGCCGCCATTGGCATTTTCACGGAAAAACGCGGCTGACTCATTATCTCGAGTTGAGTAAGTAATAAAACCATATAACTCGCCACCTGCTAGTTCATAGCCGGTATTCACCGTTAAAGCAAATTGTTGCGAGTCTGCATCGCCAATTCTAAATGTATCACGTGGTGCAGTCAGCTCACGAGGATCGCCCGCTAATAGCGTACCATCAGAAAGCTCTGTACAGCCATAAAATTGGCAAGAGCCATGTAAACCTGCGCGATTTGTTGGCGCACGGTCGCGGTAATTGATTGTGGTATTTAAATAACCGTCATCACCTAACGCAAAGCCTTTATTAAAATCAACAGTAACAGTTTCGCCATCACCTTCAGAATATTGACCATAGTTAACTGCAGCTTTACCGCCTTCATCTGCGTCTTTTAAAACAATGTTGATAACGCCCGCAATCGCATCCGAGCCATATTGCGCAGCCGCACCATCACGTAGCACTTCGATACGTTTGATTGCAGCAGCCGGGATCGCGTTCATATCAGTACCTGCGGTACCACGACCTACAGATGTATTGATATGGATAATACTTGCTTGGTGACGGCGCTTACCATTGATGAGCACTAAGGTTTGATCGGGACCTAAACCACGCAATGTAGCAGGACGCAGTGCATCGGTGCCATCACTGATCGATGAGCTTGAAAAGTTAAAAGAAGGTGCAATAGCTTGCAGCATACGACCCACTTCTGTTTGCCCTGTATTTTCCAGTGCTTCTGCACTTAAAATATCAACAGGCACAGGTAAATCTTCAACTGAACGCCCTGCTACACGGCTACCGACGATGGCAATTTTTTCAATGTTTTCTTGCGCGGCTTGTTCTTGTGCGTTTGCCACTTGACTGTTAGTTGCCATTAAAAGTGGTAAAACAGCGGCACTGACCCCTGAAAGCTTTCTCATGTTGTTATCATTCCTATTGATTTGTTTGAGTTTTATACTCAGTAAACCATTTTGATCAACAACCGCATCGAGTTCAGTCTGTTTTAGCATATTGCTAAGCGCTTCTAACTGAGTGTAATAACCATACACTGATTGAGCTTGGTATTGCTTGGCTAAATCAAACGAAAAAACCACCGTTTGTTCCGTTTGTTTGGCAAATTCAATCAGTGCTAAGTCTGCTCGCTGCGCTTTTATGTCAAATTGTATCATTTGTGATTCAGCCGCTGCACTTTGTACATTAAAACTTAATGCAAACGGTGCGACGGCTAAAAATCCACAAAGTGAATACGTTTGGTTACTGCGCAACTTATATAAACAGTTGAGAAAGAATAATCCGCTATGTAATTTTATCTTTTTATTAATTATTTTATTACTTTTTGCTTTTACCATTGTAACTTCTGACACTTTTAATCAAAGAGTAAGCCAAAACGATTAGCTATTATCGGACTGTTTTAAACTCACAATATGCTCACCTAAACGTTCATGCTCAATGGCTAAATTTAATCGTAAACTATCGAGCAATCCAACAATATCCCCAGCTTTAAAAACACCCGCAACTTTTAGTGAAGCTAAACTAGGATCTGCTAATTCAAAGCGTGTTGCGGTATAACGACTCACTTCTTGCAAAGCATCGCTAAGCGGTTCACCATTAAAAATTAACATCCCTTGTTGCCATGCTAAATCGCGCTGTACATCGTCTTGCGTTAAACGCGTAATTGGTTTTGTTATACTTTCTTTTATTAATGCTTTTTCACCAGAGATGACAATACTGGCATTAATATTTTTTACTTTTACGGTATCGTTACTGGCGTTTTGCAATTGTACAAAATCATCTGCATTGACGGCGACAGAAGGGTCAGTGATCATTACTTTGCCCTCTGTTACCACTAATTCTAAATCAGATGCCGCATTGCGTTGCACATTAAACACCGTTCCTAACGCTGTGAATGACTTATCTCCCGCCATCACAGTAAAAGGGCGTGCAGCGTCTTTAGCAACATTAAAACGTCCTTCACCACGACTTAAAATCAATTGGCGACGATTTTTTGTATAGGCTACTTCCAATAAACTATTGGTATTAAGTTGCACTATCGTACTGTCGGGTAATACAAACGTGGCTTGCTCACCCACTTTAGTGCGATAAATTTTACTGTACTTTGCTTGTTCATGTGGTGCTGTAGGCCAATGTTCTATACCAATAAACATAAAGCTGGCAATCAGTAAGGCTGCAAAAATGCTTGCCGCAATAGAGAAATTAGCACTTCTTTGTACAGGCTTATTAAGACCATGCTTATTGGGGAATAAACTACTAAGCTCATTTAATACGCTCAATTCATCCCATAGTTGGGCTAGCTCGAATACCGCGTCTTGATGGGCTTTATTTTCTTGCACCCAGCGCTGGAACTCTTGGCGTTCTTGCTCAGATAAGCCGCGATCCATGGCACTGATCCAACGGCTCGCTTTTGCTTGAATGGCGTCTTTAGACGAAAACTGATGAATATTACTCATTTTCCCACCCTCCTGGCAGGTTTAATAGTGGGATTGTGCTGCTCATCCAACTGTTCATGCTGCTGCATATAGTGCATCGACTGTAACAAACCTTTAGCGATATGTTTTTCAACGGTACTTTCGCTTAATTTCATATGCGCTGCGATTTCTTTTTGGCTCATGCCGTATACTTTCTTTAATATAAAACATTTTCGTACTGGCTGACTTAATTGCTCAGTAGCACGACAAAATAATAAGAAGCGCTCTTTTGAGGTTACTTCATCCTCAAGCTGCATTGATTTCAACGACTGTTGATAATCATCTGAGGTGTCTAATGAATCACACTGTTGATTATCCCATTTTGCAATATGATTCAGTGCTAAATGCTTAGCAGTTTTTAACATATAACTGCGAGCATACTTGATATCTTGTTTTAAATCAGCCTGATAGCTTTTAACAAAAGTTTCTTGTACGATATCTTCTACATCATCTGGCTGCACAATACGCGAAACAAAGCGACGCAACTGCGAAGACAACTCAAGAAATGTAGTGGATAATGCAAGCTTTCGCGTCATTATTGACTGAACCTTTGTTATTATTAATTACGCTAAGAGTACGAGTTTTGGCGACAATTACAAGCGCGATTGTTAATTTTGTGGGTATTAACTTTGTTTCGCTCACAAAACGCTTACACTTTTTTATTTTTAAGTTGAAGGTGTGCTAAATAAAGACTTCATAAACTCATAAAACACTTCAGTTTTTCGTGTAGTTAAGCTGTTTTGTGGTTTTAAAAACCAAACTGGTGCATCATTATCAGCTAAAATACCAGGGAGCACCTCAAGTAACTGCCCTGTCGCTAGCTCTTCCGAAATCGCTAATTTAGACTTAATTGCAATACCGTGCCCTGCAATGGCCGCTTGAGTCATATTATCAGAATTTGAAATTGTAAAACGCGTTTTCGCGTTAAAGTTAACCACGGTTTGATTATCACCTTTTAATTTTAACTGACGTTGCCAAGGTAAACATACCCAAAAATGCTGTGCTAACTCAGCTAGGTTATTTGGCATACCGTATTTAGCTACATAACTTGGTGCAACACATAAAATACGATGATTATTTACAACTTTACGAGAAAGCAAAGCTGAATCATTCAATTTACCCACTCGAATAGCAACATCCTGCGCATCATCAACTACATTGACAAAATTATCTGAAATCAAAAAATCTAATTTTAAATCTGGAAATTGCTCCTCAAACGCAATCAGTTTCGGCATCACGTATTTTGAAAACACCCAAGGCGGCATGGTTACTCTAAGTAAGCCACTAACCGATGAACCGCGTGCTCCAATACTATGCTCTGCATCATGAAGTGCTTCTAAAATAGAGCCAACTCGTTTATAGAACATCTCACCTGCCGGCGATAAGCGAATTCTTCGGCTGTCTCTGAACACCAATACGGTTGATAGTTCTCTTTCTAACTTACTTAGCCGATGGCTCACCGTTGCAGGTGACAAGCCCTGCGCACTGGCCGCCGCCAATACCCCTTTGTTTTCTACTATCGCTATAAATGTCTCTAAATCACCGATGTTATACATACACTTCCCCCTTGAATGTTCAGCATTTTCGAATGTAGCTTTCGGTTTTGCAACGTTTATTTAAATAAGCCAAACAGTATACTGATTAACATTCAAGCCAAAGAGGAAATAATCATGAATTTAACAGCGCAAATAGCCGCGTATGAACAACAAAAACAAGCCAATGTACCCAGTGAAATTCTTGCTGTGATGGAGCAAACCACGGAACAATTAATAGCAAGCCACCTTAAAGATAATGCCTTGCAAGTTGGCGATAAAGTGACTGATTTCAGTTTGACGAATCAACATGGCGACGTAACTAAGTTAGCTGAGCTACTTGCCTCAGGCCCTGTCGTTATCAGTTTTTATCGTGGGGGCTGGTGCCCGTATTGTAATTTAGAGCTCAAAGCGCTCAATGCACTAATGTCTGATTTTAAAGCTCTAGGAGCACAGCTTCTGGCTATTTCACCCCAGTTACCAGATGCGTCATTAACCACCGCAGAAAAGAATGCTCTTGAATATAATGTGTTATCTGACGTAGGTAACCGGGTTGCAACACAATTTGGTTTAGTGTTTACGCTTGATGAGCGCTTAAAACCTATTTATGCACAATTTGGTTTAGATATAGTGAACGCTAATGGCGATGATAGTTTTCAATTACCTTTACCCGCAACCTATGTTGTAAATCAACACGGGATCATAACCTACGCGTTTGCCGCTGAAGATTACACCTTACGCGCAGAGCCCAGTGATGTGCTTAACTCATTAAAGAGCGATAAATAATGAAGCTAATGAAAAAAGTACAAACATTGATTGCTTTCCTTTTAGTCACTTGCAGTTTTTTTGGAGCAAACGTAATGGCAGCTCAACCTCAGTTCAGCAAACCTAAAGTTATTATTTTTGATGTAAACGAAACACTACTTGATCTTGAGTCTATGCGCACTTCAATTGGCGCAGCATTGGCAGGACGTGAAGATTTATTACCACTGTGGTTTTCAACCATGTTGCATCATTCATTAGTCAGTACAGCAATTGGTGATTATCAAGACTTTGGTAAAATTGGCGTGGCATCACTATTAATGGTGGCGCAAAACAAAAATATTAAACTCGATGCTGAACAAGCAAAAACGGCCATTGTTACACCGTTATTAAGCTTACCTGCGCATCCTGACGTAAAAGCAGCACTGCAGGCACTCAAAGATCGTGGTTATAAGTTAGTGAGTCTCACTAATTCATCAAATCATGGCGTTAAAACACAATTTGAAAGTGCTGGTTTAACCGGTTTTTTCGACGCACGCTACAGCATTGAAGATATTAAAATTTACAAACCAGATTTACGTGCCTATCAATGGGCGCTGGATAAATTAGGGGTAGAAGCAGAGCAAGCACTGATGGTTGCAGCGCATGGCTGGGATGTTGCAGGGGCAAAAGCTGCTGGCTTGCAAACTGCTTTTATTGCACGTCCAGGTAAAGCGCTTTACCCACTTGCAGAAAAACCTAACTATAACGTGAAAGATTTAACTGAGTTAGCCGCTCTACTTAAATAAGCCTGATTTAGGCGGTATACCCAAATCAATACCCAAGCGGCCAACTAATGGAATAGTCATGGCCGCTTATTTACTCTTGTAATTTAATACCGCTGATGAAGAATCGTGATGTTAGATCAATTAACTGCTCAATTTTTTCGTCATCTAGTGCAGGTTTCCATTGGATCACTTGCTCCCAGTAGGCCATTTTTTTTAGCCCACCGTAGAAAAAGGCCGCGGCAATATCGGCTGGAATATCGTTTAACACCCCTGCCGCATGCGCTTGTGCAAACCACCCTTGCAGCCCTTTACCGCAATCTAAAAACTTAGCCTCAAGGCGAGCGGCTTGTTGTTTATCACGCATGGATTCAATAATCACAATACGCGACAAGGTTAAGTAATCTTGATCACTTCCTAGGGCAAGCGAAAGCCGTGCGAGCTCCTTCAATTGATGATAGACAGCAATGTCACTGCGATAGTGATAATTTTGTAACTGCTCAATACGCGACAGCAGCAATAGCACCACATCATCGAACAAGGCTTGTTTATTAGCGTAATGCTTATACAGTGTCCGCTTTGAAACATTCGCTTTTTTTGCAATAGCTTCCATAGTTGTGCCCACTAAACCACGCTGGGCAAACTCCTCGATCGCAACGCACATTACATCATTTTGTTTAGTATTATTTGGTTCCATACTGCCCCCAATATTTATCCAAATATTATACATGAATTTGCAATATAATCGTACTTTGTAAAAAGTAAACGCAAGTGTATACCTTAAACATGAATAGGTATACACTTGCGTTTACATAAGCTAAATGGATTCGGCATTACACAACTTAAGCTGATCATAAAATCAACAATGTGCCATGCTATTAACTTAGAAAACATTTACTATTATTCATACTTAACAATTGGAACTGTGGAGTAACCATGCGTCTGCCTTTCGCACTATCAAAACTATCTTTACCTTTATTTTTATTGACCTCTGCCACATTGTTACTGCAAGGCTGTGGTGAAGCACCCGAAGCCGAACAAGCAGCAATGCACCCGGCGGCCGTTGCGACGACTATTGCACGCTATGAAGATGCGCCATTTACCATTGAACTGCCAGCAACCTTATCAGGCTCTAAAGAAGTTGAAGTACGTGCCAGAGTGACGGGAATTTTAGAATCTCGTAACTTTGATGAAGGTCAAACTGTTAGCCAAGGTCAATCTCTTTTCACTATCGATTTGGCCCCGTATCAATTGGCTGTTGAGAGCGCACAAGCAGCCTTAGATGGCGCAAAAGCCTCATTAGTGCAATCTGAGCGTGAAGTTAAACGGTTAGCAAAATTACGCGCAGACAAATCAGTATCTCAACGTGACTACGATAACGCCAGCTCTACTCAAGATATTGCCAATACGACCTTAGCGGCCGCTAAAGTGGCACTAAAAGAAGCCCAACTCGATTTAGAATACGCACAAGTAAAAGCCCCTGTTGCTGGTGTAATGGGTCGTGAATTTGTCTCTGAGGGTACTTATGTATCTGGCCCTGATTTATTATTAACGCAAATAACTCAACTTGATCCTATTCGGTTACGATTTGGTATTTCTGAGCGCGAGCAGTTACAAATGCGCCAAGATGTCGCTAATGACTCATTAACCTTGCCAGAAAAAGGCCAATGGCACACCAGCATCAAACTACAAGATGGCTCACTGTATCAACAAACCGGCAAAGTTAACTTCTCTGACGTGCGTATTAACCCAAATACCGGCACCAGTGAGCTGCAGGCAATTATCCCAAACAGTGATTTTAAACTACGTCCTGGGCAGTTTGTACGCGTTAGATTAAGTGGCGCGGTTCGTAAAAATGCGTTTGTGATCCCACAGCGCGCAGTGCTTGATAACGGTACTGGCAAGTTTGTGTATGTCGTCGCAAAAAATGAACAAGGCGGCACAATTGCCCGCCCAGCACCGGTTGAAGTCGGCGAATGGATCCAAAAGCCTGATAATCAAGGCGATAAAAACTTTTGGCTGATTAAGTCAGGGATCCAGCAAGGCGATGAAGTCATCATTGATGGCATGGCAAAGATCTTCTTTGCAGGCATGCCAGTGGCCGTTAACAATGCAACAAACAACGTAAGCGCAGAATAAGCGCAGGGAGTTTTATGTTTTCTCGTTATTTTATCGACAGACCTATTTTTGCGTTTGTGATCTCTATTGTCATTGTTTTGGCAGGCCTTGCCGCTATGCGCAGTTTACCCATTGCGCAATACCCTGAGATTGCCCCACCGGTTGTGCAAGTTACAGCAGCTTATCCGGGAGCTTCAGCTGAAGTACTTGAACAAACAGTCGCAGCGCCAATAGAAAATGCCATTACAGGTGTTGAAGGCATGATGTATATGTCTTCAACTTCTACCAGCTCAGGTGCAACAACGATTGAAATTACCTTTGAGATTGGCACCGATATTGACCAAGCTGCGGTCAACGTCAATAACCGTGTCAAACAAGTTGAAGCCCGATTACCGGAAGAAACACGCCGCCAAGGTGTGGTCGTACAAAAAGGGTCATCAAGCTTTTTGCAAGTCCATGCATTTTATTCGCCAGATGGCAGCCGCGATAGTCTATGGACGTCAAATTATGTGACACTGAATATTTTAGATCGCATCAAACGTATTCCCGGCACTACTAGCGTACAAATTTTTGGTGCTAAAGATTACGCCATGCGGATTTGGCTGCGTCCTGATGTTATGAGTCAGCTCGGTGTGACGGTTGAAGAAGTCGCCGGTGCTATTCGCAGCCAAAACTCTCAATATGCGGCGGGTTCGATTGGTGCAACGCCAACATCGCAATCTGCACAAGAGCTCGTCTACAGCGTGACGGCACAAGGGCGTTTATCGGAACCGGAGCAGTTTGAAGAAATCATTATTCGCTCAAACTTAGATGGCAGTAGCTTACGTTTAAAAGATATAGCCCGTGTTGAACTAGGTGCGAAAGATTATAACTTTAGAGGGACCATCAACGGTAAAGAAGCCGTGCTACTTGGTATTTTCCTGCAACCTGGTGCCAACGCCCTTGATGTAGCCGCAGAAGTTAATGGTGTATTAGCACAAGTGACGCAGCAATTCCCAACCGGCCTAGCTCATCTAAACTCTTACGATACCACCCGCTTTGTTGAAGTATCAATTCGCGAAGTTGTTATCACCTTGATTGAAGCAATGGTGCTGGTGTTTTTAGTGGTATTTTTGTTTTTACAAAATTGGCGTGCAACGCTTATTCCAACTCTGGCTGTGCCGGTATCACTGCTTGGCACATTCGCGGGTATGTACATGCTCGGTTACTCGATTAACTCGCTGACATTGTTTGGTATGGTGTTGTCTATCGGTATCGTGGTAGATGATGCCATCGTAGTGCTTGAGAATGTTGAGCGTATCATGCATGAAGAGCATGTTAGCGCCCATGAAGCCGCCATTAAAGCCATGAAAGAAGTATCTGGCCCGGTTGTTGCGATTGTTCTGGTGCTTTGCTCTGTGTTCGTGCCAATTGCCTTTTTAGGAGGTTTAACCGGTGAATTATTCCGCCAGTTTGCAATCACTATTTCAATTGCAGTGAGCTTATCAGGCGTAGTCGCACTGACTATGACCCCCGCTTTATGCGTACTTATTTTAAAACAAGAGCATAAACAAACCGCAAAATTCTTTTTATGGTTTAACCGTGTATTTACTCAAATAACCAGTAAATATGTGGGTGCTGTTGGGTTTATGGTTCGCCGTGGCGCACTGGGTTTATTGCTGATGATTGGTATGGTGTCAATCACTATTGGACTTTGGAAAAATACCCCAGGCTCACTGGTGCCCGATGAAGATCAAGGTTTTTATATTTCGGCGATTTTCTTACCTGATGGCTCTTCATTAGAGCGCACAGAAAAAGTAGTCGCAGAAGTCATTAGTGCCGTACAGTCAAACCCCGCTAACGAAAATGTCGTTGCATTTACTGGTTTTGACTTTATCGGTGGCGGTTATAAAAACAGTGCCGCAACCTTGTTTGTAACACAGAAACATTGGGATGAACGTGAAATCGATACTAAAAGTCTCGTCAATGAGCTGTTTATGAAAACTGCGCATATCAACGAAGCACTCGTTTTAGCGTTTAACCCCCCAGCTATTTTCGGCTTAGGCAATACCGGTGGCTTTGAGTTTTACATTCAAAATAAAGGTGCAGGCGGTCCTGAAAAACTGCAACAAGCAATGGGTTTAATGATGGCTGAAGCACAAAAAAGCCCAGTTTTAAGTGGCCTACAAACGTTATGGCGTCCAAATGCGCCGCAACTTAAGGTAGATGTTGACCGCGAACAAGCGCGTGCTATGGGCATTGAAATTGACGATGCGTTCACCGCCCTTGCCGGTACCCTAGGCACATATTATGTTAATGATTTCAATAAGTTTGGTCGTGCATGGCAAGTACTGATGTCGGCAGAGGCAGAGTTTAGAATGAAACCAGATGACATTGGCCGAATTTATGTGAAAAACAGCCAAGGTACTATGGTGCCCATGTCGGCGTTTACTAACATTGAATACAGCCGCGGACCGGAAAGCTTGAACCGTTATAACAACTTGCCTGCGGTTAAATTACTGGGTAATGCAGCCCCGGGTTACAGCTCTGGTCAAGCAATTGCTGAAGTAGAGCGTATTGCTAAAGCCGTCTTACCACCAGATATGACTTATGACTGGACGGGCTCTGCATATCAAGAAAAACGCAGCTCAGGTACCACAGGCATTGCCTTAGGCCTTGCGGTGATCATGGTGTTTTTGATTCTTGCAGCACTTTACGAGCGTTGGTCATTACCTTTATCGGTGATGTTAGCGCTGCCATTTGGTACCTTTGGGGCGTTGGTTTCAATTTGGTTAGTCGGTATGACCAATGATGTTTACTTTCAAATCGGCTTAGTGACCTTACTTGGCTTAGCTAGTAAAAACGCCATCTTGATTGTTGAATATGCCTTAATGAAACACCAGCAAGGTTGGAGCGCAAGCGCAGCCGCACTTGAAGCTGCCCGCCTGCGATTTAGACCCATTATTATGACCTCGTTGGCGTTTATTTTAGGCGTGGTTCCTTTGGTTATTAGTTCTGGCGCAGGTGCTGGTGCACGTCATAGTGTTGGTACTGGGGTTATGGGCGGCATGATGGCAGCAACATTCCTAGCGGTATTTTTTGTACCTCTGTTCTTCTACTGGCTGACAGAGCATAAATTAACAGAGCAACGTTCCCGTGCAGACTTAGCAGAGGAAATTGCAGCTCACCATAAACGGGAGCATGTTGATACTCAAGAAGGTAATGTTTAGTAAAAAAAATATAAGGGCAAACAGTAGTTTGCCCTTTTTTATGGCAACTTGATAACTAGCAATTTAATCTCGTCAGCGCTACTATATTAATTCGTGCGTCGAGGAGCCAAAATTATGAACAGTGAAAAATTAACCGAGTTTGAGCAGTATTTTCAAATAGATGAAAGTAACCGAGTCAATTTGTTTGCCGTTGATGATAACAAGGTACCAACAACGTTAGCGCAACTAGAAGCAGATATCCCGCCATTATTTAAACTCGCCAATGAAGTCAGTGAACTTGAACAAAGCTCGCTCAGGCCACTACGTAACTTGGGCGATGTAGCACAAGAACTCGCGGTATTTTTGCAAGCGCAATCACGCAAAATTGACTTAATAATGAGCCATATTTTAGCTTCTGAACAACCCGAAGATAACGCTATTTATTGTGATAGCTACGGTGGTGGCGGTGTAAAATTAACCGATACAAAAGCGTACGCGATTGGCCAAGCATTTCGCACAAAGCTATTTTTACAACACGAAGCGTCTGCAATTTATTGTTACACCGAAGTAGTTGCCGTTAATAAAATTGACGATGAACACTACCAATACACCCTACTCTTTAAAGCTATTCGCGACACCGATCAAGAGCTTGTCGTACGTGCCAGTTTACATGCACAAACTCGACAGCTTAAGAAACGCCAACAACATGAAAACGACAGCTTTGATAATAAACCACCCACTGAGCAACAATAGCGACGAAAAAGCTGACATATGCGGCTGAAATGCTAAACTAGCCACACCTTTGTTTGTTTATTAAATTCATGAACTTTAGACTTTTACCCGAATGGGCTGAGCAAGACGCCGTTATGCTCACTTGGCCACACCAAGCCACTGATTGGTGCGACAATTTATCCGCTGTAGAGCCGGTCTATGTGCAACTATGCCAACACATCTGCCATGTTCAGCAGTTAGTGATCATCGCTCATGATGAAGCCTTAAAAGCACACATTAGCCAGTTGTTAAGTAAAAACAATGTTGATTTGAGCCGCGTACATTTTGTCGTGACACCGTGTAACGATACCTGGGCACGTGATCACGGGCCACTGACCTGTGCTGCGCTTGAAGATAGCAACCAGCTAAAAATCGTTGACTGTACCTTTAATGGCTGGGGTAATAAATTTACCAGTGATTTAGATAACGATATTAATGCAGTACTGGTTAAACAACTTGCTGATACCCGCAATCAGTACCAAGCGCTTGATTTGGTTCTTGAAGGTGGCGGTATAGAAATCGATCAACACGGTGTATTACTCACCACCAGTGAATGTTTGCTTAATCCAAATCGTAATCCAAATCTAACCCAACAAGACATTGAACAGTGCCTACGTGAACAACTTGGCGCAACTGAGTTTTTATGGGTGGATCATGGCTACCTAGCAGGTGACGACACCGACAGTCATATCGACACTTTAGTGCGCTTTGCACCCAATGATACCTTAGTGTATGTAAAGTGTGATGACGAAAGTGATGAACACTTCAGCGCGCTCAATGCCATGGAAAAACAGTTACAAGGCTTTACAGCAACAACAGGTAAACCATATACCTTAATTGATTTACCTTGGCCTAAAGCTGTCTTGAATGATGATGGCGACAGATTACCTGCGACCTACGCAAACTATTTAATCATCAATGGTGCCGTGCTGGTTCCAACTTATGCGGATGAGAACGATAGTTTAGCGCTTGCGCAAATTCAGTTAGCATACCCTGAGCACCAAATAATAGCCGTTAACTGCTTACCCATTATTCATCAATTTGGTAGTTTACATTGCATTACCATGCAATTACCCCGTGGATTTTTAGCTGGAGCATCATTATGAACAGCCCTGCAAATTTAACCGTTGCCTTAGTGCAGCAAAGTAACAGTTATAATGTAGAACAAAACATGGCTAAATCAATCGCTGGTATTCGCGATGCTGTAAGCCAAGGCGCACAACTTGTGGTGTTACAAGAGTTACATCGCAGCCTGTACTTTTGTCAAACCGAAGACGTGGACGTATTTGATTTAGCCGAAACTATCCCCGGGCCAAGTAGCAATACTCTCGCTGAGCTGGCGAAAGAGCTTGGTATTGTTATTGTTGCCTCACTATTTGAAAAACGCGCCACAGGTCTTTATCACAATACTGCGGTAGTGCTTGAAAAAGACGGCAGCATTGCGGGTAAATACCGCAAAATGCATATTCCTGACGATCCTGGTTTTTACGAAAAGTTTTACTTCACGCCAGGTGATTTAGGTTTTGAACCTATTCAAACCTCTGTTGGTAAACTTGGTGTACTGGTTTGTTGGGATCAGTGGTTTCCAGAAGCCGCGCGCCTAATGGCAATGGCCGGTGCCGAATTATTAATTTACCCAACCGCTATTGGTTGGGATCCGCGAGATGATAAAGGTGAGCAAACTCGCCAAAAAGATGCCTGGGTGATCTCACAACGTGCACACGCTGTTGCCAATGGTGTTCCTGTGATTAGCTGTAATCGTGTTGGTCATGAAAGTGATCCAAGTGGCCAAAGTGACGGTATTCAATTTTGGGGTAACTCTTTTATTGCCGGTCCCCAAGGTGAACTGCTAGCAGAAGCTAACAACACTGATGAGCAATTGTTACTGGTTGAACTTGATCAAAAGCGTTCAGAAAATGTTAGACGAATTTGGCCGTATCTACGCGATCGTCGTATTGATCACTACCAAGATTTAACCAAAATATATCGCGATTAAGAATAAATTAGCGCCTCGGTTGAGGCGCATTAAAGGAGTAGTAAATGGCGTTTGCGCAATGGGCAGCCTTGCCTTGGGTAAAATCTCAAAAAGATAAAATTCAATGGGGGCAACTCACCGGCAGTGGCTTAAGTATTGCCATTGCACAAGGGGTAAAACAACAAGATGGCTTAGTGCTAATTGTTACTCCTGATACCCCTAGTGCGCTGCGCTTAGAAACCGAGTTAGAGTGCTTACTTCCTGAACACCCAGTGATGATTTTTCCTGACTGGGAAACGTTGCCATACGATCACTTTTCACCGCACCAAGATATTATTTCATCACGTTTAGCCACCTTAAATACGCTAAAAAAAGAACAACAAAGTGTATTGATTGTGCCTGTATCGACCCTGATGTTACGCACCGCCCCTGCTTCGTTTATTTATGGTTCAACCATCAATTTTAAAGTCGGTGATATTCTTGACACTCATCAACTTCGCAGTAACTTAGAGCAAGCAGGCTACTTGCACGTACAACAAGTGATGGAGCATGGTGAGTACGCCATTCGCGGCTCCATTGTCGATTTATACCCAATGGGTAGTCCACACCCATTTAGACTTGATTTTCTTGATGATGAACTCGACACCATTCGTTTATTTGATGTTGAAAGCCAACGTTCAGATGAAAAAGTCGACAAAATTGAGTTACTGCCTGCTCATGAGTTTCCGACCAACGAAACAGATATTGAGCGCTTTAGAATAAACTACCGTGAAAAATTTGGCGCCAGCTCGTCGCAAGATTCCGTGTATATGCAAGTAACTAAAGGTAATTGGCCGGCAGGTATTGAATATTATATGCCGCTGTTTTTTGAGCAATTAGCCACTATTTTTGATTATTTGCCAGATAACGCAACGGTTATGCAACTGGGTGACTTAGAAAACGCAGCCGATCACTTTTGGCATGATGTGAATGTTCGCTATGAAAATCGCCGTGTTGATCCACTCAGACCATTGCTTGAGCCGGTTGCGCTGTATCAACCAATTAATGAACTGTTTGCTAACTTAGGCAATTTTGCCCACATTCGCCTCTCGCAAGCAAAGCTGCCTACTAAAGCGGGTAATAAAAACCTCGCCACCAGTGAATTACCCGCTGTACGCATTGATCATAAACTGCATGAACCGTATCAAGCCTTTATAAATTATGTCGCTGCACAAAAGAAACAAAAAGGCCGTATTTTATTGTCGGTTGAATCCGATGGCCGCCGTGAATCACTGCTCGCTATACTTAAACCTAGCGGCTTAAAATTTAAAGAATACCCTTCCTTTGACCAGTTTGTGCAAAGCAGCAGTGATGTGGGCTTAATTGTCAGCCCACTAGAGCAAAGTGTAGTGCTAGGCACTAAGCCTGCATTATCGATTATTACCGAGCAAGAACTACTCGGCATTAAAGTCTCACAGCGCCGCCGTCGTAAGCATAAATACGAAGCCAGTCAAGATGCGTTAATTCGCAACCTTGCTGAGCTGAAAGTTGGCCAACCGATTGTCCACCTTGACCATGGAGTTGGCCGTTACCAAGGCTTGCAAACAATTGATGCCGCAGGCCTAATCACCGAGTTTGTCACTATCACCTACGCTAGTGAGGCTAAATTGTACGTGCCGGTTTCGGCACTGCATATGTTGAGCCGTTACTCGGGAGGTGAAGAAGCCAGTGCCCCGCTACATAAACTGGGCTCAGACGCGTGGGAAAAAGCGAAAAAACGCGCCGCTGAAAAAGTCCGTGATGTGGCGGCTGAATTACTTGATATCTATGCAAAGCGGCAAGCAAAACCAGGAAATGCCTTTAAACTTGACGGAGCTGCTTATCGGGTATTTAGTGATGGTTTCCCATTTGAAGAAACTGACGATCAGCGCAACGCCATCGAAGCCGTACTCGGTGATATGCAAAGTAAACAAGCCATGGACCGACTGGTCTGTGGTGATGTTGGCTTTGGTAAAACAGAAGTGGCAATGCGAGCCGCCTTTGTTGCCGTTAACGATAACAAACAGGTGGCAGTACTAGTACCTACCACGTTACTTGCGCAACAACACTTTGAAAACTTTAAAGACCGCTTTGCCGATTTACCCATCGAAGTCGGTGTACTATCTCGCTTTAATTCACCCAAAGAGCAAAAAGACACGCTTGAAAAAATGGCCAAAGGCACCTTAGATATTGTTATTGGTACACATAAGCTGATCCAAGCCGATATTATATTTAAAGATCTTGGTTTACTGATTGTTGACGAAGAGCATCGCTTTGGCGTTCGCCAAAAAGAAAAAATCAAATCCTTACGTGCTGATGTTGATATATTAACCCTTACCGCAACACCTATCCCGCGTACTTTAAACATGGCGATGAGTGGCATGCGCGACTTATCAATCATCGCAACACCGCCTGCGAAGCGTTTAGCGGTGAAAACATTTGTTCGCCAGCGCGATGCTGATTTGATCAGAGAAGCCGTTCTTCGTGAAATTAAACGCGGCGGTCAAGTTTACTTTTTACATAACAATGTTGAAACCATTGACCGCGTTGCTGAAGAAATTAGCGAATGGGTGCCAGAAGCCAGTGTTGCTTCTGCTCACGGGCAAATGCGTGAACGCGATTTAGAACAATTGATGAGTGAATTTTATCATCAAAAATATAACGTACTTGTATGTACTACCATTATCGAGACCGGTATTGATATCCCAACGGCAAATACCATTATTATGGATAGAGCAGATAAACTCGGTTTAGCGCAATTACACCAACTTCGCGGCCGTGTTGGCCGAAGCCACCATCAAGCCTATGCCTACTTATTAACGGGTAACCCTAAGGCGCTCTCAAAAGATGCTGTCAAACGCCTTGAAGCGATTGAGTCACTCGAAGATTTAGGCGCTGGTTTTGCGCTAGCGACCCACGACTTAGAAATTCGTGGTGCGGGTGAACTATTAGGTGACGACCAATCTGGACAAATGCAGACCATCGGCTTTAGTTTATACATGGAAATGCTAGAGCAAGCGGTGAAAGCCCTACGTGAAGGTAAAGAGCCGACCCTTGAAAATTTACTCCATCAACAAAGTGAAGTCGATTTAAAACTCGCGGCTTTATTACCTGATGACTATATTCATGATGTTAACGCGCGATTGGGAATTTACAAACGGGTTGCCAGCTGTGCTAATCTTGATGATATGGATGAGTTGCAAGTTGAACTCATTGATCGTTTTGGTTTATTGCCAGATGCCACAAAGAATTTATTTAGTTTGCAGCAGCTGAAACTCAAAGCTAGCGAATTAGGCATAAAAAAAATTGAAGCAAATCCAAAGGGTGGCTATTTTGAGTTTAGCCAACATACTAAGGTTAACCCTAGCTTCATTATAGGTTTGATACAAAGTGCACCTAAGGTGTACAAAATGGATGGTGCAAATAAGTTGCGCTTTGCGATCAATGAGGCAAATGCCCGTGAACGCTTAAAAATGGTCACTGCAATGATTGCAGATTTCGAAAAAAAGGTTAGCCATTAAATGTTGCTTAAAAAATCTCTGATCCTATTGTGCTGTGTATTTAGCAGTACAGCGTTTGCTGAACGTTGGTTTGAAGTAGAAGTGCTGATTTTCAAACAGCGCCCTGCCCCTTATTTGCAAGAAGATTTTAGTTTACAGCGAGAGCCTATCGAGGCAAAACGCAGCCTTGATTTACTCACACCGCTTTATAGCGAGCAAGCCAAACAGGATTGTATTAACGGTGACAGTCGCTTTAATTCGCAATCATTAACCGACTCAGTGATTGGCGCGAGTCGCTCTAATTTATGCGATGACAGTATTGATTACCTGCATAGTTACTCTGAGTTGCCTTTAAGCCCGCTGGTGCCTGCTAAAGACGATATGCAGCAAACCTACTTACTTGCTCCTGAACAACTGCAATTTAAATCACAGCAGCAACAGTTAGCGCGCAAAGGCCTAAAACCGCTATTACACACGGGCTGGCGTTTTGAAGGTGCTAGCCAATCACGCTCTGAGCATATTAAGTTATTTGGCGGTAAATTATTGCGCGCCCCCGTGGTTGCTAATTCATCACAGTATCCAAATAATGACTTCATTAGTTTAGTCAACACCAATCAGAGCATTGCCCCCGTAGTTGAACAAGCGGATCAATGGGAGCTGGACGGCAGCTTTAATATTTACTTACGTCATTACTTATTTATTAATGCCAGTTTTGATGTAAATGAAAGACTAGTCACAGGTGAAATTCAACACGCTCGCTTTTCACAATTCAAACGGGTAATAAGTGGCGATATTCATTATTTTGATCACCCTAAAATGGGCATGATCGTACAAATTAGAAAATTCAAACACTAAAATAAAGGAAGATAAGCAGATGAAAAAGCTTTTAATCATTGCGGCGGCACTTAGTCTTGCGGCCTGTTCAAAAGTAAGTTTAGAGAATTACGAAAAAATTGAAATTGGCATGGACAAAACCGAAGTTGAAGCTATTTTAGGCAGTGCTGATAGTTGTGTTGAAAAAACCTTACATACAAATTGCACATGGGGTAACGAAAGTAAAAACATCGAAATCACCTTAGTGTCTGACAAAGTATCTTTATATAGTAAAAACGGTTTAAAAAAATAGACTAATTGCAACTTAGGTAGTCAGCACATGACTACCTAAGTGGGCTCTGAACATAGTGCTCAGCGACTCATTACTACCACCAATAAACCGGATAATGACGCTTAGGATTGCGTGATAAATTATTAACTAACAACCCTACCAATAACATTATGCTTGCACCTAACAGTACAGGGCTAATTACATAATAATAACCAAGTTGCTGGATACTGTCGCCACCTATCACTGCAATCAATGCTGTAGCACCACCAGGCGGGTGCAAAGTACGCGTTAAATGCATTACTGCTACCGATACTGACACCGCAATCGCACAGGCTAGCATTAAGTCCGCACTTAAAAATTTCGCAACCGTAACCCCCACTATGGCACTAAAAACATGACCTCCAATAAGGTTACGAGGTTGAGAGAATTCGGCTAATGGTGCACCATAAATCAGCACAGCGGTGGCACCAAATGAGCCAATTAAAAATAAATTAGTTAACGGATCAAACTGGATACTTTTACCAATCATAGCAACCAAGTAAATGCCTAAAAAAGAACCAAGTAAAGACCAGAGAATTTTACTCATTGGTTTACGCGGTGGGCATTGACTGGTGGCAGTCATTCTAGAGATAAGTAGGCGCATTGCGCTCCCATTAAAGCTGTATAAAGAGGAAGATAATACCTGATGGGTATTGAAAATCGACCACTATATCTATTCCATTTCGCTATAAATAAGCTCTATGTTAACTATTTTACTTCTATTTAAAGTGATCTTATAGCGCTGGTATTTTATCTCCTCATCATTTTGATAGGATAGCACCACATTTAGCTGATATCTGCGCTCCACACTTTGCTTGGATATCTTATTATTATCAATATGATACAGTTTACCTTCACCCTTTTTTAAGTTACGCGTAAATGCAGCTAAACTAAACTGTAAGTTCTGCTGTAGGCTATCATAACCAGGTAAAAACTCTTTAGCACTGACCCGTATTTCACTGGCAAAGTGTAACCACTGCGCAGCTTGCTTGTTCTGCTGACGTCGCTTTGAAAATATTTTTCGCACATCTTCTGGAATATGCTTAAAGCGAGTATATTCAAGCCATATATATTGTGTCGCTATCTTGTCTTTAGTAACACTATTACGAAATTGGAAGCGCCATTTAGGCCGCCCTTTGACAATCGCGCGCCAAATGACTCGGGTGATATCTTCTTTGAAGATTTCACGCATGCCATAAATAGCCCCTAAAATAATCACCAAGGTCGCAGTCACTTCTGTAAAAGTGATACGCGCATTTAATACCACCACCATCACAAATGCCATGATAATTGCTGTCACAGTTCCTTTAACTAGGCGTTTTAAATAACTATTAAGATGACGAGTGGTACGATTGAGCACTACCCCATGCTCAATCAAACGTTGTAATAAACGCATTTTATTCGTGAGCCGGTTGGCATCTATCAGCGTAGATTCTGAGTTATATTGCTGCTCATTACGATAGTCTTGCTCTGATCTGCAAAAGTTCATCAGATCAGTGCGCTCTTTGGCATAATCACTACTGCGCGGCCCTTCATCAAGCAACTTTAAAAAAGATTGTTCGATATGCCAGCTTAAGTAGTTGTCAGCATTAGTATAAAACGAAATCAGCTTTTCATCATCGGGAGTATAGCGTCTTAGTTTTTTTAATAAGTTGATACTTTGTTCGCATAACTCTGTAGCGCGTTGGTAAAATTCAGCATGATCTTCAATTTTTTGCGTGTCTTTAATATCGGTATCAATCGCTAAACGGACCTGATAACAATAGAGGTTAAGATTTTGTCGGTAATCTTGCTGTTCGCCTTTGTTTTTACTTACAAAGCGACTGCGCACTAACGGTAAGTGAATATTATTGGCGTTATAGGCTAAATGCGATTTAAAGTGATGATTAAAATATGCTTCTTCGGTTAACGTTTGCGGGTTAATACCCATTTCATTCGGGATAGAAAAATACAGGTCAATACGCTGCTCAGAGCGTGGGCTCAGTTCTGGTTCAATAATAAAGGATAGATTTTCATCCTGTTTTAACAATCAACTCTCCTTAATAATTTAGATGTTTTTAGTTTACTGTGACACCTGCCATTGTTCAATAAAAAAGGCCTAGTAAAAACTAGGCCTTAGAAAGAATCAAGGTTACTTACTAATTAGAATTTAACATTCACACCAGCGAAGAAACGACGACCTAGTACATCGTATGTGTACGGGTCAGTGTTTGAATCATTATTACCAGTGTAATAAGGAGGTGTTTTATCAAATAAATTATTTACACCTGCAGATAGCGCAACAGTTTCATTGATCATGTATGAACCACTGATGTCATGGTAGATAACAGTTGGTGTAGACGGCGCATAACACGTGTCTTTACCGATACATGAGTAACTATCCATACCAGAGATATAACGAGCTTGATACTGTGCATCCCAGTTATCGCCTGCTGCATTTAGTGTAAAATTAGACTTAAGATCTGCATAGCCACCAATGTTTGAAGTTATCAAACCAGCGTAATCAACAGTATCATCAAGAACAGTTACAACATACTCGTCTAGGTAAGTGGTGTCTAAACCAGCTTTCCAGTTAAGGCCTGCAGCTTCAAAGCTATATGCTAAGTTTAAATCTACGCCAGACGTTTCCTCAGCACCAACATTTTGCAGCTGGTTGTTGAAACTAATTCGACCGGTGCTATCCATGCCGATATTAGCTGACTGACATAATACAGAATCAGCATTTGCAGTTGTTGCTAAACATTGATCAACAATATATTGCTCGTTAACTGATGCAATCGCATTATCAATCTCAATCTTGTAATAATCAACTGTCATGCTGAAGCCGTCAAACCACTCTGGCTCGTATACGATACCAGCTGTGAAAGTATCAGCTTCTTCAGGAGTAAGTAATGAGTTACCACCTACTGTTACTTCAGCTTGATCTTGTGCACCAGGGAAAGTTACACGTTCAAAAGAAGGTGAATTACCTGAATAAAGCTCAGAAACGGTTGGTGCGCGGAATGCTGTAGATACTACACTACGGAACATTAGTTCGTCATTTGCTTTCCATGTTAAACCTAGCTTCCAAGTTTCATCAGAACCAAATGTGCTGTAATCAAACGCACGTATTGCAGCGCTTAGCTCTACGTTTTGAGCAAATGGTGCATCAGCAAGTAATGGGATTGCAAATTCAACATACGCTTCATTTACGTCAAAGCCGCCAGCTGTTGGTTCAACCATAGGGTCATTGGCAAGGCCTTGCGCTGTTAGTGAATCTGGTGTATACCATGCTTTCTCTTGACGGTGCTCAACGCCCGCAGCAAAAGCAGCATAACCTGCTGGTAATTCAAACATTTCACCTGATACAGATGCTGAAACGATGAATAACTGGCTACCACCATTATTTACTTCGGTGTAAACATTTTTACGGAAATCTTCAGATGTCCATGCAGATTGATCAAGCGGGTTAAATGTACCTTCAGTAATTTGTTCTTGAATAGCACCCATATTGTGAAGGTTGGCTGTTTTATCAACAGAATCGTTACGACCGAAGTTAGCTGACACATCCCATGAGTAATCACCTACAAAACCTTCTGCACCAATTACCGCACGAACAGTGTCTACGGACTGTTCGAAATAACGAGGGCCAGTGTCTGACATACGACGCCCATAAGAGATATCATCACCATATGCGTAGTTTAATGTGTCAGTAATATATTTACCGTCTGCATCACGATCAGCAAGACCATCGCCATCACGATCCACTTTACCTAGATAAGTTTGACCAAGTAATGAATTACCCATATTTTCATTGTACTTGAAATCAAACCATACTGGCTGTGCTGCCATTTGCTGTTCAGACCAACGTTTTGTATAGGTAAATTCCGTAAATACACGTGTATCGTTTGAAATTTCATAACTTGCAAGGCCAGTTAAGTTCAAACGCTCCATTGGCGTGTATAAGTAGCTATCTGGCGCAAAGTTATAAAGGTCTGAATCTGTATACGGATGAAGTCCACCAAGGCCGCTTAAACCATCATCGGTTGGGGCAAGACTTGAAGTAACAGGGTTACCATCAGCATCAACTGTTGAACCATCTTCATTTACATCACCAATTACGCCACCTTGCCAAATATGGCCACCTGGGCTGTATGGAGAACCACCGTTACAGTTTAGACCGTTAGCACCTTCTGCAATAGGACAGCTTGAGAAATCACGATCTGATTGCTTTGCTTTACCACGGTCAGTGTACTGCATACCGATAACAATATTACCTTTATCGAATGAAGAGCCAACTGTAAAATCAAATGAATTTTCAGTTGCATCGCCTTCGCCAGTTATTGCCGAGTTGACGTTCATGTCAAGGCCTTCGAAGTCATCTTTTAAGATGATATTCACAACACCCGCTACCGCATCAGTACCATATACAGCAGATGCACCATCTTTTAGTACTTCTACTGATTTGATCATTGAAACAGGAATAGTGTTAAGGTCAACAGTTGATGCAGCACCAGTTCCTGAAGCAATCATACGACGACCATTCACAAGTACTAGCGTACGACTAGAACCCAAACCGCGTAAATCAATACGTGCATTACCGCCTGAACCATTATTTACGCCAGGGTTGGTCATTGCGCCGCCTGTTGCGGTCATCTTTTGTAATACGCTATCGATGCTAGTTGCACCCATCGCTTTAATATCGTCTGCGCCAATTAGTGTAACTGGGCTTGCGTTTTCCATATCTGAACGCTTAATGCGAGAACCCGTTACTTGAATTTTTTCAATTGATTGTGCGCCATCTTCCGCAGCTGCAACTTGTAATGATGAGAACATAGGAATAGCTGAAACAACAGCTAAACTAAGAATAGATTTTTTCATGTGAAACCCTACTTGTTGGAAAAATACCTTGCTCAGGTAGTGCTCGTTATTATTAGAATCACGAGTCAACGGAGGGCAACTTAGGCGGGTTTAACTGAACGAAAACTGAATGAAAGGCCAATAATTGACCTTCCGATAATTGCAAAACCCACAATAGGTACAAAGGTTAATGAATGTTTCATTGTTAACGACTTAATACCATTAAAAATCAATATATTAAATTAATTATAGAACATTAAAAACACGTATGAAATCAAACCGACCAAGTTTGTAATTATATGTAACTGGTGCAAATAAATACCCAAATCAGAAAATTTCACAAGTTAATCACATCATTTTAGTATAACTGCAAAACTGAGTAATAAATGCTAACCATACTTATGCAATAAAATTGCGTATTTAAGCTAATTACCCTCTTATTTATAGATGTATACATACATTTAGTGCTTTTCATTGCAGCTTAATATACAAATCAGGTTGCTTTATGCACAACGAAAGAAATTAGATAGAAATGATAAGAGGATGGACTTGAAGGCGCATAGTTATTGCGTATTAGTGTTCAACTTGAATTAGCGACCACAAAAGGGTTAGTAAAAGTGGCTACTATTTGCAAGGTGTAGTTAATTGTGAGCAGATGTGAGAAGTATAAAGCGATGATCAATACAAATTTTAAAGTAACTATTAATAAGTTACATCAAAGTAATAAAGAACTTGCTCACTTTGTCCTTGCTGATTTTTAAGCTCGAGGGCTAATTTCCAAGTCATGTTTCGCTCTGAGCAAATCCCGACCATAGTGTGGGCAACTAACACACCATCACGAGGTTCAAAGAAAACGGGGATAAAACCCATATACATGGTAACCCCTTCAAGCTTAGCGCTTTGCACTGAAAACCCATTAGGCAGTGACAAATAAATTTCAAAAGGCGTTTCTGGCGTTATTTTTTGCTCACCTAACCAAATTTTGACTTGGTTGTTATATTGGCATAGCTGATTTGGTTGACAACTTGCAGCTTGGCTTTGCTCTTCTATACTTATCGTTTGTGAATCACATGCTATTAACAGCTTTAATGCGCTTAAAAACACAATTAAAAATTTAATAGGCATAACATTCCTTGGACAAAATAAAGTCGGATACTAATCAGCACCCCGTTAAAATACAACCGCTGAGCAGAATTATTACGCAAAAGTACAAAAATCGTGTCAAAAAATAGTCAACTCTATGAGAAAAATTGATTGATGTCATAATTTTATGCAATTGACCTATCTTTTTTAGGTCAAAAAATTTATCATTTCCCCGCAAAAATAAGGGTTTCTCGAGTTTGTTTTCTGAAGCAGTCAAGGCATTGAGGGTTTTTGATAACATACTTGTGAAAAAATAGTAGGCCCCACTTTAACAAAGTGGGTAATTCATTTCTAAACGCATATATTGCAGCGGAAGCCAGAAAATGAGCCAAACAGTAGCATCACAAACTGAGTACAACTATAAGGTTGTACGCCAATTCGCTATTATGACAGTGATTTGGGGCATCGTTGGCATGAGTATTGGGGTTCTGATTGCTGCCCAATTAGCTTGGCCAGCACTTAACTTTGATACACCATGGTTAACATACTCTCGACTTCGTCCGTTACACACGAACGCAGTTATTTTCGCATTTGGTACCAGTGCACTTTTTGCAACATCTTATTATGTTGTACAACGTACTTGTCAAACGCGCCTTCTTTCCGACAAATTAGCCGCCTTTACATTTTGGGGCTGGCAGTTAGTTATCGTACTTGCAGTTATCACTCTACCTCTAGGTATAACAAGTTCAAAAGAATATGCTGAGCTTGAGTGGCCAATCGATATTCTAATCGCTATTGTCTGGGTTACCTATGCAGTTGTATTTATGGGCACTATTGCTAAACGTAAAGTGTCTCATATCTATGTTGCTAACTGGTTCTATGCTGGCTTTATCATTACTGTTGCAGTACTTCATATTGTTAACAGCATGGCAGTACCTGTATCACTGACTAAATCATATTCAATCTATGCCGGTGCTGTAGATGCAATGGTTCAGTGGTGGTATGGTCATAATGCTGTTGGTTTCTTATTAACTGCTGGTTTCTTAGGTATGATGTATTACTTTGTACCAAAACAAGCGGGTCGCCCTGTTTACTCTTACCGTTTATCAGTTGTTCACTTTTGGGCACTTATCTCGCTTTATATTTGGGCTGGTCCTCACCACTTACACTACACGGCACTTCCAGATTGGACACAAAGTTTAGGCATGGTTATGTCTATTATCCTGTTCGTTCCATCTTGGGGTGGCATGATCAACGGTATCATGACGTTATCTGGTGCATGGCATAAACTACGTACTGATCCAGTGCTGCGTTTCTTAGTTGTTTCATTATCTTTCTATGGTATGTCTACCTTTGAAGGACCTATGATGGCAATCAAATCTGTAAACGCATTGTCTCACTATACGGATTGGACTGTAGGTCACGTTCACTCTGGTGCGCTAGGTTGGGTTGCGATGATTTCAATTGGTGCTATTTATCACCTTATCCCTGCTCTGTTCTCACAAGGTCGTATGTACAGTGTGAAACTAGTTAATACACATTTCTGGTTACATACAGTAGGTGTTGTACTTTACATTGTAGCAATGTGGATCTCAGGTGTTATGCAAGGCCTAATGTGGCGTGCAGTAAATGCTGACGGTACATTAATGTACAGCTTTGTGCAGTCCCTACAAGCATCACATCCTTTCTATGTAATGCGCTTCCTAGGTGGTGTATTCATCGTCGCGGGTATGCTGGTTATGGCTTATAACGTTTACCGTACAATTTCTGCGAAAAATGATTCGTTGAAATTAGACGCGCAAGCCCAGTTAGCATAACGGAGTGAGATGATGAGCAATAAAAATTCACAAAACAAACATGAAATAGTTGAAAAGAATATCGGCCTTATGGCTATTTTGACTGTTTTTGC
Source organism: Pseudoalteromonas sp. (assembly GCF_036960685.1). GTDB lineage: Bacteria > Pseudomonadota > Gammaproteobacteria > Enterobacterales > Alteromonadaceae > Pseudoalteromonas. Next base: position 160,392 of record NZ_JBALXK010000006.1, read on the forward strand.
TATCAGCTTTGGCGCATTAGTGGAAATCACTCCACTGATGTTCCAAGACGATACAACAAAGCCTGTGGACGGTTTACGCCCGCTAAACGCCCTTGAAATGGAAGGTCGCGATATCTATGTACGTGAAGGTTGTTATAACTGTCACTCACAAATGATCCGCCCGTTCCGTGACGAAGTGGAACGTTATGGTCACTACTCTGTAGCCGGCGAATCAGTATGGGATCACCCTTTCCAATGGGGTTCAAAACGTACTGGCCCTGATCTTGCCCGTGTAGGTAAGCGTTACTCAGACGACTGGCATTATGCTCACTTAGTTGATCCACGCGCTGTGGTTCCTGAGTCAAACATGCCAGGCTTTCCTTGGTTAGCAGAGAATCGCGTTGATACCAGCCTGACTCTGAAAAAACTTAAAATTTTCCGTGATACATTCGCTATCAATCCAGAAAACCCAGCCCACCCAGGTTTAGGATATGGTAGCGATGAGGAACTAATCGCTGACGTTGCTAAAGTTGATGCAATGAATGAGGGTAAAGGTGCTACAGAAATGCAAGCCCTTATCGCTTATTTGCAACAACTTGGCACACACTTGAAGTAATTAATTATGGATTACGGAACATACAGAGGTATTTTAACTCTGGTAATTTTAGTACTATTTATTGTCATTGTTGTGTGGGCGTACAGCAAACGTAGTAAAACACGTTTTAAAGACGCCGCAAATGTCATCTTTGAAGATGAGAAAAAACACAACGATACAATCTCTAACGAGGAAAAGGGGTCTGAGAAATGACTAGCTTTTGGAGTATTTGGGTTATTGTATTAACCCTTGCCTGCTTATTTATCATTTTTGGCTTACTTGTGTGGAATTTAACAAACTACGCAGGCGTTAAAGAAGGTGAAAGCTGTGGGCATGAATTTGACGGCATTGAAGAGCTTAATAACCCACTGCCTAAGTGGTGGACTTACATGTTCTTTGCAACATTCGTATGGTCAGTTTATTACTTAGCAGCATACCCAGGTTTGGGTAACTGGGAAGGTTTAGGTAAGTGGACCAGTTCTAACCAAGGTGTAACTTCATTAGCTGAATCTAAACAAGCTGTTGAAGATGCTAAAGCGAATGGTCAGTTTGTAAAGCTTGATAAAGAGTATGAATCAGCTGAAGAACGATTTGGTCCTATTTTTGCCGCTTTTGCACAGCAAGATATCGAAACGCTTGCTACTGATGAAAAAGCGCTTGAAATTGGTCAACGTTTATTCGCCCAAAACTGCTCTCAGTGTCATGGTTCAGATGCACGTGGTGGTCAAGGCTTCCCGAATCTAACTGATAAAGATTGGTTATATGGCGGCACACCTGACAAGATAAAAGAAACGTTATTACACGGTCGTATTGCAGCAATGCCACCTTGGGGCGCGGCACTAGGTGAGCAAGGCGTTAAAGAAATGACGGCTCATGTACTTAGCTTGTCTGGTCGTACCGTAAACCAAAAAGATGCCGCAGCTGGCGCAGCTAAATTTGCTATGTGTGCAGCGTGTCATGGTGCCGATGGTAAAGGTTCAGTTGCACATAACTTACCGTTTGGTGCACCTAACTTAACCGATAACATCTGGCTATATGGTGGTTCACAACGTGCTGTTGAAGAAACTATCATTAATGGTCGTGCTGGTGTAATGCCTGCATGGAAAGACATTTTAGGTGAAGAAAAAATCCACCTATTAACCGCTTATGTATATAGTTTATCGCAAGATAAATAATCAAAACGTTAATGAAATGTTTAAATATTAGTCTTTTAATTCAATAGATTAATTAAGATCAAAAAAGCCTCCATCTGGAGGCTTTTTTTTAGTCTTTTCAATTTAAATCCTATAAAATGCCCTTATCGTAAACAAATTAAGTGTATTTATGAGCCCTACTCCTTGGTATAAAAATTTCTGGCCTTGGTTCTTAATCTTTTTTCCACTAGTTGCCATCATTGGTTGTATTTCCCTATTTATTACAGCGATCGGTAATGGCCCTGATATGGTTGTTGATGATTATTACAAAAAAGGCAAAGCGATTAACTTAGAGCTAAGTAAATTCGATAAAGCTAAAGCGTTATATCTTCATGGTGAATTACATATTGAAAGCGATAAAGTGAGTTTTAAATTCAATAAAGGGGATACCAGTAATATTCACTCATTAAAGCTGTCATTTTATCACCGCACAATTCAGGATCATGATTTTAGTGCCCATTTAACACCAAATGCAAACGGTGAGTTTACCGCTATTATCGAACCATATATTAATGGTACTTATACTGTATTTATTGAACCAACCGACGGTAGTTGGAAGCTTAAAGAAAACATCACTTTGCCAAATGAGCAAAGTATTGCCATAAGCCCTGAATATAAGTAGTCCCTTTATCATGTCTAATAACTGCTTTCATTGCCTTGAAAGAGTACCATCGGGTTTTAGCGCTACAGTTGTGATAGAAGGTAGCGCAGAGCCGATGTGTTGCATTGGCTGTCAAACTGTTGCTGAGACAATTGTCGCCCAAGGCATGACCGATTATTATAAATTTAGAACTGTGACGGCTGGTAAAGTTGAGCAGCTTGTCCCTGCGCAGCTTGAGCTCATCAAAAGTTACGATAATGAAGATATTCAAGACGAGTTTATCGCCACAAATGGTGATGTCAGTGAAGTATTATTAACCGTCGAGGGTATCACGTGCGCCGCATGTGCATGGCTCATTGAAAGACAACTACTGAATATGCCAGCTGTGAAACGGGTGGATGTAAATACCTCAACTAACCGTGCCATGATCCAATGGCATAAAAATGCCTTGCCGCTGAGCGAAATAATCAAGTCATTACTTGAAATTGGTTACAAGGCGTATCCTTTCCAAGCCGATCTCGAAGCAAACCAAAAGCAACTGGTTGCCAAAGCTTACATACGCAGGCTTGGCGTAGCGGGCTTAATGACCATGCAAGTGATGATGTTCGCATTTGCTATGTATTTTGGTATGTTCTCTGGCATGGAAGATAACTTTGAGCAGTATTTTCGCTGGATCAGCCTAATACTCGCCTCACCGGTTATTCTCTACAGTGCGATGCCCTTTTTAACCAATGCAATTAATGGCTTAAAAGCAAAGCAACTGAATATGGATTTACCCGTTTCATTGGCTATTTTTGGTGCGTATGGCGCCAGTAGCTATGCAACAGTGATGGCCGTGGGTGAAGTCTATTTTGAATCTATTTGTATGTTTACTTTTTTACTCTTATTAGGTAAATATTTAGAATTTCGCGCCCGCCTTAAAGCTAGTGAATTTACCGCTAACTTGCAAAAATTGTTACCCCTTACAGCACGTAAATTGAATGACGATGGCCAAGAACATATTATTGCGGCTAAAAAGCTGCAACTTGATGATCGGGTATTAATTAAAGCCGGTGAAACGATCCCTGCAGATGGCATTATTTGCGCAGGCAGTACCACGGTTGACGAGTCAATGATGACTGGCGAACATTTACCAGTAAATAAGTACATTGAACATCACGTTTTTGCAGGAACAGTGAATCATGATGGCGTGATTGAAATTCGTATCAACAAAATAGGTCAAAATACCCTTTTAAATCAGATAATAAAACTTCAGCACAGCGCACTTGCCACTCGTCCAAAGTTGGTGGAAATTACCGACAAAGTTGCGCAGTGGTTTGTAGCTTGTTTACTGATCTTTGCTTCTATCACTGCTATCGGCTGGTATCAGGTCGACCCAGAACACGCATTTTGGATCACCATTGCGGTGCTTGTAGCAACCTGCCCTTGTGCACTGAGCTTAGCGATTCCAACCGCCTTAACCTGTGCGGTGGCAACCTTAACTCGCAAAGGCATACTCATAAAGCAATCTCATGTGCTTGAGACATTGCCACAACTCACCCGCGTTGCTTTTGATAAAACAGGCACCTTAACGCAAGGGCGTTTTACACTCGATGCAGTAGATTTATTATCAGGCCCACTTTCTAAAAAGCATATTTTAGCTTTAGCCGCAGAACTTGAAAGTTACTCTGAGCATCCTATTGCCACAGCCTTTACTGAATTTACTTCAGGCCAACGTCATTTAATCAATATTAAGATCCATCCAGGCCTTGGCATTACCGGTGAAGATGACAGCCACCATTATGCAGTAGGCAAAAGTGGTTGGTTCAACAGTAAAAAAAGTAATGCCCAAGCCACTTTTTATATTGATCAACAACCGGTTGCTAACTTTTATTTTGTGGATGAAGTAAAAAACAATGCAGCACAGTTAATCACCGCCTTACAACAGCAAGGCTTAAGCTGCCATATGCTAACGGGGGATGCCTCAAATGCAGGCCAACAAATTGCTAAAAAGCTCAAGCTTGATAGTTATAAACTAGGCTGTTTGCCAGAAGATAAACAAACTGAAGTACAGAATTGGTCTAGCCAAGGAGAGATTGTTGCCATGGTGGGTGATGGTGTTAACGACAGCCCTGTTTTTAACAGTGCGCATTTATCTATCGCAATGGAAACTGGCGCTGATATTTCCAAAAACACCGCCGATGTGGTATTACTCAATAGTGATTTAGTCGCTATCGATCATTTATTAACGGTATCGAAAAAAACACGCCGAATAATAAAGCAAAATTTAGCGCTGTCATTACTCTATAATGGCTCAATCTTACCGCTTGCGGCATTAGGTCTTGTCGCGCCTTGGATGGCTGTAATTGGGATGTCCGCAAGTTCCATAATTGTGATCAGTAACTCACTGAGGTTATTAAAGTTATGAGTATCATTTATATCCTTGTTCCTATTGCTATTTTATTCGTACTGATTGCAATTGGGGTGTTCTTTTGGGCCGTTCGCGGTGAGCAGTTTTCAGATTTGAACAAACAAGGTCACAGTATTTTGTTTGAAGACGATAAAGAGCAGCACAAAAAAAGCAATGATTGATCCGTTATTCGCCAGCGCGTTTATTATGGGGTTAATTGGCAGTGGTCATTGTATTGCGATGTGTGGCGGTATTGCCAGCTCCTTACAACTAGCCACAGATAAAACCCGCCCGTTGCAGTACTCTATTGCGTATAACGTCGGCCGTGCTGGCAGCTATATGTTAGCAGGTGCGCTGGTTGCTGGGATCAGCAGCCATTTTGCCACACAAAGTCATTGGGTCGCGTTAACTTTAGCATTGCTAAGTGGCCTATTTATGATCTTAGTTGGCTTGTATATCATGCGGTTAGGCGCAAGCTTACAATGGCTTGAATCGCTAGGAAAAACCCTAGTGTGGCAGCACTTAGTAAAACTAAACCGCTTTATAATGCCAATCAACTCAGTACCTAAAGCAATCGCTTACGGCGCTCTGTGGGGTTGGTTACCATGTGGTTTAGTGTATTCTGCGTTAACTTGGGCGATGACCAGTAAAACGGCCACAGATGGCGCTTTAGTCATGCTATTTTTTGCTCTTGGCACATTCCCGGCCATGTTAAGTATTGGTATGGGCGCACAAATATTACATAAAGTATTAAACCACCCATGGGCACGAATAGTCATGGGCAGCGTCCTTATTTGGTACGGAGTTTATTTACTTATCATTGCAACTGACAAGCTGCTGCATTAATCTTAACAGATTAATGTGACAACATTTTATGGACTGAACTAATGGATTTTTCTCACAACAAAGCCAAAAACAATTGCACTATCAGCTGCAACGACTGCAGTATTAGCCAATTATGTCTGCCCTTTACCCTTAATGGCCAAGAAATGGATAAGCTTGATGAAATCATCGAGCGTAAAAAGCCACTGCATAAAGGTGATTTCTTGTTTGAGTCAGGTGCCCCGCTAGAGGCTATTTTTGCAGTGCGTTCTGGCTCATTTAAATCCTATACCCTCTCTGAACAAGGTGACGAGCAAATCACTGGTTTTCATCTTGCAGGTGATTTAATCGGTTTTGATGCGATAAATAAAATGGCGCATCAAAGTTTTTCTCAAGCACTTGAAACATCAATGGTGTGTGAAATTCCCTTTGATACATTAGATGAATTGTCTGGCAAATTACCTAAGTTACGCCAACAAATTATGCGTTTAATGAGCAGTGAGATTAACTATGATCAAGAAATGTTACTATCACTGAATAAAAAATCGGCTGAAGAGCGCTTAGCCAGCTTTATTTATAATTTATCGAATCGATTCGGTGAACGTGGTTTTTCCCGTAAAGAGTTTCGCTTTACCATGACCCGTGGTGAAATTGGTAATTACCTTGGCTTAACAGTTGAAACGATTAGTCGTTTATTAAGTCGCTTTCAAAAAGCGGATTTAATAAAAGTTGAAGGTAAATTTATTACTATTTTAGACAGTGACGGTTTATCTGCCGCAGCAGCAATTCACCCTAAATAACTTGATCTAGCGCAACATATGCTTTGCTGTTACTTTAACTACTGATTAAATACGTTACACTGTAAGTAGAACAGAATGTAGTTAAAGGAGCAGCTTATGAACACTATCAAACAGATCCTCGCTATTATTGACCCAACCGCTGATCATCAGCATGGTTTATCCCGCTCTATTGAACTTGCTAAAAAATCAGGTGCTAGTATCACCGCATTTATGAGCATTTATGATTTTTCTTATGAAATGACCACCATGCTCTCTGGTGATGAACGCGAAGCAATGCGCAACGCCGTCGTCAAAGACCGTCAATTATGGCTCGATGATATTTTGGCACTGTATCCAGAAGTCAAAATTCAAAGCCAAGTAGTTTGGCATAATCGCGCTTATGAGGCGATCATCGATACCGTCATCAGCAAACAGTTTGATTTAGTCGTTAAGGGTACCCATCAGCACGATACCCTGAAATCAGTCATTTTTACGCCAACTGATTGGCATTTAATTCGTAAATGTCCGGCTCCCGTATTGCTAGTCAAAGATCAAGCATGGCCTGCGCAAGGGAATATTTTAGCGGCCGTAAATGCCGTCAGTGAAAACCAACAACATCTTGATTTAAACCACCGCATTATTAAAGACGCGCAATTTTTATCTGAACTTGCTAACGCTAGCTTAAGCCTTGTCAACGCCTACCCTGCAACACCGGTAAATATTGCTATTGAAATTCCAGAGTTTAATCCGAGTGTGTACAACGAATCGGTGAAAAAACACCATATCGAGTCAACCCACGAATTAGCCGCGAAACATCAAATTAGTCAACAAAACTGTGTGATCGAAGAAGGCCTCCCAGAGGATGTGATCCCTGATGTTGCTAAGCGTCTGAAAAGTGAGTTGGTTGTTATCGGCACCGTTGGCCGTACCGGCTTAAGTGCAGCATTAGTGGGTAATACCGCAGAGCACGTGATCGATAGTTTAGACTGCGATGTATTAGCACTAAAACCCGATGGTTATGTTTCTCCATTGGCAAAATAAATTAGCCAATAAATAAGTTTTGAGCATTGCCACTTTCAGCATATAATACGCCCCTTATTTTTACGCATAGTATCTCAAGGGGCCGTAATGTCGCATTCTGTTCAAGCCAAAGCTCAATTTAACTTTAATAAGTTACAAAAGCGCTTACGTCGCCAAACTGGTCAAGCAGTGATGGACTTCAATATGATTGAAGAAGGCGATCGCATCATGGTCTGTTTATCCGGCGGTAAATTATATTCAATAACTATATTGTAAAGCATCTTTCACCTACTTCCCCCTTTTGATATCTATTATTAATTTTATTTTCCACAAAAATATGTAAAGTCTGCTATTTTATAAGAACACCTTATTATTCAAAAAAAATTTGTAAAGTATGAATGTCAGTAAATACCGTCTTGGGGATAAACGCTTTATTGCCTTCATAGATGAGAATCACATCCCTGTAGAACCTTTAGCAAATGCTTTTTTGTATACAATTTTTTTTCATTCATCTATCGCTACAAAATTTCGAATAGCCAATGAATTAAAAATTATTTTGAATTATTTCAAATCAAAAGCAATTAACTTAGAGGAGAGGATTTCAACAGGAGAACTATTAACAGAAGCAGAGATTAGTAATTTTTACGCTTCAATGAGAATGAATAAAAGCGCTTTGGATCAAAAAGATCAAATTTATTCCATAAACACCCCCGATATTTACAGTAAAAAAATAAGGAATTCAATTTCTGTATCCAATCATTCTAGTGCTCTAGTAGCTATTGAAACGTGCACAGGAAGAGTCAGAACCTTTAGAAAGTATTTGAGCTATATCTTTGACTATTTCCATGGACATAGTATTCCGTCACAAGAGTTATTATCTTCTTTCAGTAGAATTCAAGCTCGGATACAAATAAAAGAAAAATACACCAAGGAATCAAAATCATACAAAAGCATGATGCTACAAGAAAGCGTTATAGAGAATGATACTTACAAGCAATTTAAAGAAGTGATACAACCACATAATCCAAGAAATCCATTTAAAAAATCAAAATTCAGAAATTACCTCATATTATCTATACTTGATCAAACAGGTATCCGAAGAAGTGAAGTTTGCAAAATTAAGATATCTGATTGCCAATTCTTTGACAGTTTTGACAAAATAAAGATATATTCGACCCCTGACGACTCATCAGATCCTCGACTTGATAGACCAAACAATAAACGAGAAATCTCTCACTTAGTCTCTATTAATACTAGTTTAATGCATGAAATTTACTTCTATATAAATAGTATTAGAAATTTATATCCAAAAGCAGCCAGTCATGATTTTTTATTTATTTCTGAAAAAAATTCGAAAAATTCGGCTGGTTTGCCACTATCGAGAAACTCTGTAAACTATTCCCTTAAAAAAGTGTCCCGCTTACTGAACTCAAAAATTCACCCGCACTTATTGCGGCATAAATGGAATGAAAGATACACTGAATATGCTGCTAAAAAAGGCCTCAATAAAGAATGGGTCGAAGATTCTAGAAGAGCTGCTATGGGCTGGGTTCCAGGCTCTAATACTGGCAGAATTTATAATTTGAAGTATGAACAACTAACAGCTATGCGAATCATGCAGGAGCATCAAGGAGAAATAGATGGCTTCAAATCAAAAGAATAATGAAACTATTTCAAACACAATTTGTTTACCACAATATTTTACGTCTCAAGCTGGTCTAAAAGTTAAAACCTTTGAACCCGAGTGGGTCATTGATGATGGTGGCAACAATGCAAAAATCAATATTTCTTGGCTGTTAAATTTCGAAGAAAACTTGGTATTTCGAGACTCTTTAATTGACACTTTAATTCACTATGTAGAATCAAAATCTGCACTAACAGTCTGTACAGTTACTTTCGCTATAAGGGCTGCTTTTCCTAGTGATAAAATCAAAGTTACTGAGTTTACGCTTAATTGGCATGAACTACCAGACTCTACAAAAAAAACCTTAAAAGGTTTCATTTCTACGGCTTATAAATTGAATAATATGATTTTTAGAGAATTTCAAGAAATAACAAAGAAGTTCAATTTTAAATCTAAATTTCAAGGGTTAGATCCAACCAAAGGCCGCCTAACTGACTATGAATACGATTCAATGCTGCAGGAGCTAAGAGTTAAATGTAATGCAATACCGAAAACCCCTCCAAAAGACTTTAGCTTTTATTCCAGTAACTCAGGCAATAAACTAAAATTTGAAAGTTATAAATCAATAATTTGTTATAGAACAATGGTACAGTTAGCTAGGAGGCCTAAGCAAATTTCATTCTTAAGATGGAGTGATGTATTACCTGTTTTTATCTCTTTTCAAGATAAACATATAGAGATAGAACCTCTTCATACTGGATTAAAAGAACTTCATGTGCGTTGTTATAAAATAAAACAAGGTGATACTGCTAGCTTCAGAAACATTCCTGAAATGTTTACGATTAAATTAACAGAATCCTTCTCCCAACTATTGCTAAAGTATTGTGATATATATAGAACTGGATTTAAATTAGCATTAGAAAGAAGTGGAAATTATATCTCTGAAAATGAAATAACAACGTTAATGGCTAATTTGCCACTTTTTCCATCCCAAGACCTCTTCATTACAAATTTTGATAAAAAAATACTAAATACTTTACGTAAAGGAAACTCTAAATTATTTCACCTTTCAGAAGGTAGTATAACTGCTTATGCAAAAACACATGGAAAGTGCTTAAGTGACAGAAAAGCTGATGTGATAGCTACAAATAATAGACTAAGACATACATGGCTTTGTAATGCAGCTATTCGTGGTGAATCCATTGAAGATATTTCAAAAATTACAAATGTAACACTTCCTGCGGCAAGGCATTATCTTCAACTCGGTTTGGAAGAAAGGCAATATATTGATAATAATTACAATGCAAACGAACTGTTAAGGAATGCATTTAAACCACAGAGCCTAATATTTGATAGTGATGAAGTAATCGAAAACGAGATTGCCGAAATAGTTGGAGTAGAGAAAGAAAAACCAACATGTACATCATGTGACCATAAGATAAGAATGGTCAGACCAATCCCATGTTATGGATGTTCGAATTTCATCCCTATATTAGAAGCTGATCATAATTCAATTCTTGAGCAAGCAATAGCGAAGCGAAAATACATATCGCAATTCGGAAGTTCAAATACAACAGTTGGCTCTACAGAGAGACTTGATAAAGCAATAAAGTATATAAGGATCACCATAGCGGTATGTAATGAAGAAATGGCAAACCTTCTCAAAATAGAAAAAGGTAAAAGGACTTAATATGATTAATAAATACGAACAAAGCCTACGAGAATTCACAGCCAAATACTCTTCAGATATACCGAAAACAATATCAGGGATTGATGGGTTGGAACCATCATGGGAACAGCCTGTTTGGTATATAACAGATCCCAATACTAAAGTCCGTCACCGATACTTACTAATTAAAACAACATCAGGAAAAAAACGGCCTAATTACGATTCTTTTTTTAGAAACTTAGAAACTTACACACCTTATTTATTTGATGAACAATATTCAATTCTGTTAAAAATATACACAATTGAAATGCAACTAGAAAATATAGTAAACAACTCTAGACAACATAGAGTAACCGTTGCTTCAAAGATCTTAACTGAAGCCCAAAAATATAGTTCGTTAAATGAACTCCCCCTCCCCTACTGGAATAGTATTAACTTATCCAACATATTTTGGGATTTTTGTAAGTCACATAATTTACTATCTGGCAGTGTTAGGCCAAGCCATAAAGATAGAGCTAGAGATGCAGACCTATCTATCATTAAAAATTCAAAGAATTTGAAAATGACACCGGAGTCTATAATTATTGCTTGCGGGAATATTTTTCAGACAATTTTTCAATCTATTGACGAAGACGGTGTACTTTTAAACAATGATATAGATATGAAAAATGCGATCGTAATAACAGGCATATTGCTCGGTTTAGCAACTCCCAGTAGGTTAGCTATCGAATTCCCATTATTAATGAACCAAAAATTAAAAACTATTACACCAAAAAATGGACAAACTATTAGCTACCTAGATTGGGTAGGAAGCAAAGGTTATCAAGATAACTCCACTCATATACTCGCAGTATTAGCGCCCTATGTAGGGAAAGCAATTAATTTTTTCCATATTCACTTTAAGCCTGAGAGATATTACATTCGCTATTTAAAAGATACGAAGCAATCTTGGAAGCAAATTTTGTCTGACTTTCAAGTAGCTCCAGAACGAATGAGCTACTTAGATTTTAGTGTCCCCCCTAACTTATTCACTGTTGCTTACGCTCTTGGTTTTTATCCTATAAAGTATGAGGTATCAATCTTAAAAAGTAAGGATTACTTAGTTTTTGTGCCCAGCCAAAAAAGGATAAAATATCGTAAATACTTAGATCCCATAAGTAAAAAGTCATACAGCAAAAGTGATGCACATAAACGAGTGCATATATCTAAAGTATCGAAAGATGATTTAATTTTGAACTTAACTGGGTTAGGAAAAATAAAATTCAATAGTTCACAATGTAATTCAGGGGTCCATCAAATTTTACAAATCCAAAATATTGGTGACAAACTAATAAGTGATCTAAATCAACCTCAAATTAGCACTGTTGGCTTACTTCAAGATGCAATTATAAATATCCAGAAAAATGCAATTCCTACATTTCCAATTGATTTCTTAGATTCTGAAATAGGTGCTGATTTAGAAAACCTTTTATTCTGTTACTCACCAGGTAAACACTCAATAAAAAACAAGAAAGGATTATCCTCTAGCCCTTTATTTATAACTTCAATAAAGATTTTAAAGAATGACTTAATAAGCTCGATGAATGGTCCTGAATTTTACTTAGACAATAACATTTTTTATAAATATGGTTTTGGGTTTCAGAAGCTAAAACCCCATTCACTTCGCCATTTTGTTAACACTCATGCTGAGAAAGGTAATATTCCTTTGTCAATAATTTCAGCTTGGTCAGGAAGAGTAAGCGTCAAGCAAACGCTAGAATATATTCATACTTCAGATGAAGAAAAAGCTGACCGCATAAAGTCTACATTAGAGTTAGACCACTCATCAAAAAGCATACGAGTAACAACTAAAAATGATCTAAAACGTTTTAGCTCTACACCTGCAAGCCTTTCAGACACTGGTGTTTGTGTACAGGAACTGTCTGTAACGCCTTGCAATTATATTAATAACTTCCTAAGCGGTTGTTTTGGTTGTGAGAGTGCGTGCTATGTATGCGGCGACGAAAAAGCAATCGAAATGCTTGAAAACGATTATAAATTTCAATCAGTTCGATTAAAAACATATTCAAACTCGCATAACATTCATATTTCTTCAGCCAAAAAACTATGGTGGCTAAATCACTCACAAGGAGTTGCACTATTAGGACAATTGATCCAAGTCCTGCTTTCAAATAAAGCTGGAAATTTAGTCAGTATAGCAGTAGACAAAAAAAAGTTATTTATTACTGATATTAAAACAAAAGAAACCGAAGAAATATTATTATCAATACCTTCTGATGAGGTTCTTTTAAAGCAATTAGATTGTACGCCAGCTAAAAAGAATCACGTACCTGAAGAAATGAAACTATTACTTTCCTCTTTTGGCATGATTAATTCAAATAACCATTATGAGTAGAAGCTTACATGTCAGCAAAACCTAAAATAACTGAAGATGAACAATTTAAAATAGAAAAAATGCTATTCCTTTGGGAAGGTAAACTCACATGGAGCATGTTAACTCAGAAGATAAAAATTGAATTAGGTATGAAAATATCACGGCAGACATTAACTACTTATAAAGGAATTTATAACGCCTATAGCAATAAAAAAGAACTGTACAGTGGAAAAACACATCAAGTAGAAAAAAGAATCACTCAGAGTGATGTGACATTGGTGAAGCAATTAGAAAATCTTCAGGCTGAAATAGAGTTAAAAAATAAAACAATCAATGAACAAAAAAGATTTTTGCAGCGAATTTTACAAAACGCAATTGAAATTCCAGCCCTCAAAGGAAACCTTGATATATTAATTGCAGAAAGGCCAGAGGATAAGTAAGTTGCAAAATAATGTGTTTCATTAGGGATAGATGATGATCTTGCATCAACAACATAAATAATAAATAGGGAAAGAAAATGACAAGAATAAGTGACTCTCAGATAAAGATGGCTTACATCGTGAGTAAAGAAGTTTTTTTAGGTAAATTAACCTGAGCTTCGGATAAGAAATTACTAATTTAAAGGAACTAAATGCTCGTTCCATGATCCGATCATTCGACCAAGAGTGATTAGAACAAAAAGGAACGAGCATGAACAAGTTAGTTGAAACGTACTGTGATGTCGATGATTTTTCAAAGTTATTTTTCCCAAGCTGGCAGCGTATATTGCTCGAAAATGGTGAAATTAAACGTCGAAGAGCATGCCGCTTATCTCCGTCAGAGGTGATGACTATTATCATCCATTTTCACCAGTCACATTACAGAGATTTCAAAAACTACTATCTTCACTATGTTTGCCGTCAACTTAAAGCCTATTTTCCAGAGTTGCTGAGTTACACAAGGTTTCTCGC
>NZ_JBALXK010000070.1:0-624 GCF_036960685.1 Pseudoalteromonas sp.
GAAGAAGCCGTTAGCGAAGTTAAAAACGCATTAAATCGTCTTGACGAAGTGTATAACGAATACGCGATGGACGGTGCAGTCAAACTGCACAAGAAGCAGCTCAGCAGGAATCTATTTCCGAGTTCGTAGCCAACGCCCAGCGCGATGGTGTAGACCTTGATAAATTAAGATCGGCTGAGAAAGTGTTAGTAGATTCAGGTCTTAAGCCTGAGTTGGGGCAGTATTTATTGACCGACCCGAACGGCGCGAAGATTGCCGAATACTTGCATGATAACCCTGCTGAAATGCATGAGATTATAGGCATGAGTCCTATGAATGCAGCGGTAAAAATTGCCAATGAAATTAAAGCAAAGGCTCTTTCTACCACACCAAGAGTATCTAATGCGCCTGACCCTATAGAAGCCATCAATGGCGGTGGGTATGTTGAAAAAGATGATTTCAGCAGAAAGTTTCCAGGTACAACATTTAATTAAGGGGCTATAAAATGGCTAACGATTATCAAAATAATACGAACAAAAAACTATTAAAGCAGTTTGCTGCTGGCCTAGAGTCAAGCACTATCGTCATTATTTTAGTCGCTTGTTATAGCCTGTTTGGTAATTTAAGCACTGTTGAGCACGACAA
>NZ_JBALXK010000071.1:0-624 GCF_036960685.1 Pseudoalteromonas sp.
GTAATCCAGCTAGAGTTATCACAAAGTCCAGTGAATCTTTCGACTCATTAACCAGCGCGGTAGCTTTCGTTACTGCTAATCCTGCGACTATTGAGCGATTATCCACTGCATCATATCGTAGCGAAGCTGAATGCCTTGCATTATCAATATCTTATCCTGACGGTGGCGGCGCTGATTATGTTGTTGAAGATAATGATGGGAAAGGGATTGATGACGGGGTATGGTCTGCTGGAGCAAAACAGCTAAAGTTAAATACAAGTGCAGACTGTGTTATTGATAGTCAGTTTGGGGTGATTGGTAATAATAGTAACAATGCATCCATAGGATTACAGGCGGCTTTAAATTACTCTGTTTCTGACGGTAAAAACTTAAAAACTAAAATGGGCGGCGGTGTACGAAGGCTTGTTACTGGGCTTGTTCTTAATAAAGGTAACTGGCTGGAAGGCACAGGAACCAGTCACAACACCGGAACACCATCGGATTCTAGAGGTACATTATTAAGACCCTCGATAGGTTCTAATATCACAGTAATATCAACTAGCTTAACCTCTTCAGATCAACCATACACGCTTAAGGATTTTGGCATAAGTGGATCTTCATCTTCAAGGCGGCTGATTTGTTTTG
>NZ_JBALXK010000072.1:0-606 GCF_036960685.1 Pseudoalteromonas sp.
CTAAGTGCGTATTCGACCATAAAGAGTGCGAGGAGGGCATAAACGCTGCTGAGGCATACCGCAAAGAATGGAATGATAAACTAGGCTGTTATCGTGATAGACCACTGCATGACTGGGCATCACACGGAGCTGACTCGCTACGCTATCTTGCTATTGTCGAAACCAAGAGAAAGCACGTATCTAAAATCGATATAAGATTTGGCGCATAACATATATATAAGCATTGTGCTAACATAACGAAAACACAAATGGGCTAGATGAATGGCTAACGTAAAATTTATAAACACAGAATATGTGGCAAAGGCCGATAACTGGAACAAAACCAGATTGGCTTGTAGTGCTAACGGCATCAAAGACGCTGGCGTCACATTCCTACCGATGGCTCTAGATAAAGATGCTGACAAGTATAAGTCATACAAGCAACGCGCATTATTCCTTGGTGTTACTGGTCGGACTAGAGCGGCATTAGTTGGGGCGGCATTTCGTATCGATCCGACATTCTCAGAAGACTTGCCTACTCAAATGGAATTTGTTACTAATGATTTTGACGGCTCAGGCGTGTCGATTGACCAAGTAGCCAAGCGCATGGTTAGTGAGATTCAGACA
>NZ_JBALXK010000073.1:0-594 GCF_036960685.1 Pseudoalteromonas sp.
TTTTGGATAAGTTTTGCTGGTTTTATCTGAAAAGGCGACATTATGCTGACCAAATAAATCAGCAAAAATATCTTTAAAGGTGAAATCCATAGGCACTTGCTCATTGCCTGGAACCGTACCTAATACCGTCTTGGAACCACCAGCGCCAATAGACACCAAATCATTTCCAGATACACGGTAATGACCTTCAAAAGACGGAGTGCTTACCCATAATCCACCACGATCTATTCCGCTAGCCTCACCAAAAGAGGCTAGACCGGGCATTTGATACATATAGCCAGCCGAACCCAAAGTATTCCTAAGTACTCCGTACATATTTACAGGTATAGAGTCACGATAATCAACACCTGAAGCATCGAGAGAGTCACCTTTAATTAGATTTACAGCAGGCATAAAAAAACCTTGTGATAAAATGTTTTATTTATTCTATCACAAGGCTTATCTAGTTACACTTTGGGTAATTAATCACAACAAACTACTCTGTTGGTATGTCCTTAAAGTCTTCCGCGGTACCGTTAACTAAAAGTCCGCCTGTTAGGAATCCCTTACTGTCGATAACGTCAGGGAATGTGCAAAAAACAAAGTACATAATTC
>NZ_JBALXK010000074.1:0-590 GCF_036960685.1 Pseudoalteromonas sp.
ATAAAGCAGATAGCTAGTGAAGAAGAAGCTGCTAGCAATCCAAAATTACAGACGGCGCTATTAAGGCACACAGAATTACTAATTAATAAATTAATCATTATTAAAAGAGAAGTAAAATGAAAAAGTTAATATTAATGATGAGCATATTCTTTTGTACGCTAAGTGCGCAAGCAGACGACTATCACGATTGGGTCATGTCCCCTGAAAATACATTCTTGGCGAGCATGGGACTTGATAGGTACTCTATGCTTGGCTTTCAAAAGAGGCCATATCTAGCTAAAGGGGTAGTACAGTTAACAATGTCGTATCCCTGCAAAGGTTGTGTAGAGGATGGGGAAAAGGTACACATAGAAAGCGTTATGCTGTCAGGTAATGGAGTTGATATAGGCGGATGGGATGATACCCACGTCAAAGGGTTATCGAGTGGGCGTGTAGCATTCACAGGTAGAATAAGTGAAGCGCTAATGGCTGATGTACTGGCGACCCCTAAGTTAGTCGTAACAATGAAGTACTACCCAGTGTCCAGCTTGATTCATTCCACTGGAAATTTTCCTTGGTTGAGACTACTTTTGCTAAATCCATGCCTTTTA
>NZ_JBALXK010000075.1:0-573 GCF_036960685.1 Pseudoalteromonas sp.
GGGACTATAATCGCTCACTATTTGTTCTGGCAATGTCATTTGTGCAAAGTTGCCTATCAGGTCAAAAGCCGCTTCACCGGCGGCCTTTCCGCCCTTTTTAAAGCCCTCGTGCCATTCTTTAGCTTTTGGCTCAGCAAGAATATTCGGGGTGCCGGCCTTTATATCGGAGGCAACACCCATTAAGTCGGTATGGTCAGTTACGATAAGCCAGTCTAAAGGCCGTGACAGCTGTACCGGGGAACCGCTGGAGGCGGTAATTTTCCCACCCCGCGCTAAGCGGTAAGCGGTAAGCGGTAAGCGGTAAGCGGTAAGCGGTAAGCATCATCCGGACCCAGCGTATTACCAAAAAGGCCAGCATCCAATGAAAGTCCTGTGTGTAGGTGCGAGTCGCCCCAATAGACATTGGTTGCATGCTCAACATTTGCTGGGGGCGAGTACTTTTTGGCCTCCTCACTCGGACCTTCAGACGAAGCGAGTGCTATTGAGGTAGACGTACTGAGAATAGCTAAAGATAGAAGTGTTTTTTTGAAAGCCATGACCTTATTCCCTAAAGTTGCTAGCTGAATCCACTTG
>NZ_JBALXK010000076.1:0-571 GCF_036960685.1 Pseudoalteromonas sp.
GCCTTACAAAAGAATACGCGATTAAAACTATATGTTGTGGGGCACCTGCGAGAAAAACAGTCACTTGAGGCATTGCAGCAACGGTCGCTGTCGCGTGCGCAATCGGTGGTTGATGTGTTAGTGCAACGAGGTATAAATAGTGAGCGATTAAGTGCTCAGGGTATCGGGCCGTTGGCGCCAACAAAAACATCGGGCAGTATCAATCGAATTACGTTGCTGGTGCAGTAATGACTAGCTAAGAGCAATGTGTAAAGAGATGCTTTTTTGAAGCAAAAAAAACGCCCTTGGGTTATCCCATAGGGCGTTTTTTTATGAGTGCGGCTTACTAATCTTTGATCAGCGATAGGAATTCGCTGCGAGTAGCATGGCTGTCACGGAAGAGACCTAGCATGGATGACGTCTTCATCGATGAATTCTGTTTTTCAACACCGCGCATCATCATGCACATGTGTTTGGCTTCGATGATCACACCAACACCGCGGGCATCGGTCACATCCATAATGGATTGTGCGATTTCCTGAGTCAGTTTTTCCTGAATTTGCAGGCGACGGGCAAACATATCAACAACACG
>NZ_JBALXK010000077.1:0-562 GCF_036960685.1 Pseudoalteromonas sp.
GTTGTTGCTTAATCATCTCTTTGGGTAGCATGGGGCCTGCTTCCATAGAGGTATGCATTTCGTCGCCAGTGCGGTCTAAGAAGCCAGTATTAATAAATACTAAGCGGTTTTTCACGGCACGAATACATTCTTTTAAATTGGCAGTGGTACGGCGTTCTTCATCCATTACACCAATTTTCATGGTGTAACGTGGTAGATGCAATACATCTTCTACACGATTAAATAGTTGGTTACTAAAAGCGACTTCTTCTGGGCCATGCATTTTAGGTTTAACAATGTAAATACTTTTGGTTCTGCTGTTATGCAAGCGGCAATCATCTTTAAAGTCGTGCATTGCGCACAAGGTTGTAAAGAGTGCATCAATAAAACCTTCTGGTACTTCGTTGCCTGACGCATCTAAGATGGCATTGCTAGTCATCAGGTGGCCAACATTACGAATCAATAATAGACTGCGTCCATGTAGACTAAGTGTACCACCAGCTTTTAAAGTGTATTGACGATCCGGTTTTAGGGAACGTGTTAAGGTCTTATTACCCTTAGTAAAGGTTTCGGATAAATCACC
>NZ_JBALXK010000078.1:0-561 GCF_036960685.1 Pseudoalteromonas sp.
AACTTCATTCTATAAACTTTTTCGCCATACTCTACGCCTTCAGCCGCTAACTCTTTTCGAGTCTTGCCTTTAGATGCAAACTCGCGGTTATTCATATCGTGCGGTCCGTATGACTTGCCTAACTCCCACTTCTTAGCGGTGATCTTATCTTGAATATACTTAATATAATATCCCAGAGGTTCGCCAGAATTCTCATGGTAATGGACAATATGAGGCTCATTCCCAACCATACGCCAAAACCACAAAGCAGTGGAATCACCAATACCAATATCGCAAACCACATTAACCGGCCCTTTATTGGTCGAGTATTCAGAGAAGTCATAAGCAATGCGCCCTTCTTTGTATAGTTGAGTGAATTGTTTGGCAAAGTAAGCACCTTCAATAGACTGATTGAACGCCTCCTCTGGTGTGCTTGGATATTCGCGGCGCATATCATCGCCTAATACTTTCCACTTTGCAGAGTACCAAGCCTTTTGACCATCGGTTAACTTAATGCCGTTCTTGTGCTCAAGTTCAATAAAGTAAGGTATCAAGCCCTCTGAAACATCACCCGCTAGTGAG
>NZ_JBALXK010000079.1:0-544 GCF_036960685.1 Pseudoalteromonas sp.
GATTTAGCTGGACGTTCAATTACTACTTTAGATAGTGATGCGCGTTTAAGCTTTTCTTTTAAAAATTCGCGAACCTTATGGTCGCCATCTAAGTTGCTAGCAAAATCTTTACTGCTTGCAAACCAGGTAGACGCGAAAGGTTTCGTGATACCTAAGCGGATACCGGTAGGATTAACTTTTTGACCCATACTAATATACTCCTAAGAATCAGACACAATCACAGTGATGTGACTAGTGCGCTTGATGATGCGATCGGCTCGGCCTTTCGCTCGTGGCATAATACGTTTCATTGTTGGACCATCGTCAATTAAAATTGTTTTAACGAATAATTCATCAATATCTGCACCGTCGTTGTGTTCAGCATTAGCAATAGCTGAGTTAAGAACTTTTTTAACTAATTCAGCAGCTTTCTTGTTGCTGAATGTTAGTATTTCAAGTGCTTTCTCAACATGTTCACCACGGATTTGATCCGCAACTAAACGAGCTTTTTGCGCTGAACCACGGGCAAATTTATGTATAGCAGTAGCTTGCATTTAACTTCCCC
>NZ_JBALXK010000007.1:0-174274 GCF_036960685.1 Pseudoalteromonas sp.
TTTTTAGACTGGCAGCTATAAGCTGCTTGCAAACAAAATTAAAGAGAATTTAACGTGATTATTCCAGCATTAGATGTATTACAAAATCAGATCGTGCGTTTATATCAAGGTAAATACGACACAGCACAATTTTACCCGTTTGAGCTTGGCGCACGATTACAAGAATATGCACAAAGTGGCGCAGGTAAATTGCACTTGGTTGATTTAGAAGGCGCACGCGATCCAAGCAAAAAGCAATGGCAGCACATTCAAGCGGCCACCAGAGCACTTAACGTACCGTATCAAGTTGGTGGCGGTATTCGCACAGAACAAGACGTAAGCGACTGGCTTAAAGCCGGTGCCAACCAAGTTGTGATTGGCTCTATGGCAGTTGAAAAACGTGATGAAGTAAAAGGCTGGATTGAGAAATTTGGTGCTAAACACTTTGTGATTGCGCTTGACGTTAATAAAACCGACGATGGCTGGGTGCCTGCGACACACGGCTGGTTAAGTGAATCAGAATTTGGCTTATTTGAACTCATCGATTTTTATGTAGCATTGGGTGTGATTGATTTCCTATGTACGGACATCAGTAAAGACGGCACCATGACCGGCCCTTCATTTGCACTGTACCAAGATTTAGCTAACCACAACAGCGATATAAAAGTTCAAGCCTCAGGTGGCGTAAGCTCGCTTGATGACATTAAAAAGCTCAAAGAGCTGGGCGTTGGCGGCGTTATTTTAGGTAAGTCACTACTTGATGGCGCATTTAATGTTGAGGAGGCGTTAGCATGTTATCAAAACGCATAATCCCATGCTTAGACGTAAAAGACGGCCAAGTAGTGAAAGGCGTAAAATTTAAAGGTCACGAAATTGTTGGTGATATTTTAACGCTTGCGCAAGCTTACAGTGAAGCTGGCGCAGACGAATTGGTTTTTTATGAAATTAGCGCAAGCGTTGAAAAACGCCTACTCGATGTAAATTGGGTTGAAAGCATAGCTCGTCATATTGATATTCCGTTTTGTGTAGCCGGTGGAATTAAATCTGTAGCCGATGCAGCGCGCGTACTTGAACGCGGCGCGGATAAGATCAGCATTAACAGCCCCGCTATTGCTCGCCCAGAGCTTATCAAAGAGCTACACGATGAGTTTGGTAAGCAATGTGTGGTGGTCGGTATTGATAGCTTTTATGACGAAACTACCGGTGAATACTTAGTGTATCAACTTACCGGCGATCCTAATGCATCAAGCCGTACGCGTTACAAAACCGAAGAATGGGTTAAGCGCGTGCAAGACTTAGGCGCAGGTGAAATCGTACTAAATTGCATGAACCAAGACGGCGTACGTAATGGTTACGATAATCAACAGTTATCTAAAATTCGTGCGTTGTGTGATATTCCCCTGATCGCCTCAGGCGGTGCTGGCACCATGCAAGATTTTGTTGATGTATTTAAGCAAAGCCAAGTTGATGGCGCATTAGCAGCCAGTGTATTTCATAAAAATGTGATTAATATCGGCGAATTAAAACAATATTTACTAGATAACCAAGTGGCGGCGCGACTATGCAACTAACTAAACAAAACCTCACTCAAGTTGATTTTGCTAAAAGCGAATTGATCCCCGCGATTGTGCAAGATGCCCGTACTGGCGTTATTTTAATGCAAGGCTTTATGAATCAAGAATCACTGGAAGTGACTTTTGATAAGCAAAAAGTGACATTCTATTCGCGTTCAAAAAGCCGTTTATGGACCAAAGGCGAAACCTCTGAAAATTATTTAGAGGTGGTATCGGTGCATACAGATTGTGACTATGACTCAATTTTAGTGCTCGCTAAGCCGCTTGGCCCAACCTGTCACTTAGGCACGCAAAGCTGTTTTGGCGATGCTGCAAAACCTGCCTTAAGCTTTTTAGCCCAGCTTGAGCAAGTGATTGTTGAGCGTAAAAACGACGATCCTGAACAAAGTTACACAGCGTCATTATTTGCCAAAGATTTAAGCCGCAGCTGCCAAAAAGTGGGTGAAGAAGGCGTTGAAGTCGCCCTTGCCGCGATGAAGCATGATAACGAGGAACTGACTAACGAATCTGCCGATTTGTTATATCATCTAATCGTGTTACTACAGCGCCAAGGCCTTGAGCTGCAAGATGTTGTAGCATGTTTGCAAGGCCGCCATAAATAATTAGCCACACGCGCTGGGCCTTGCTCAGCGCCTTGTTTGAAAGAGCGTTAAGTAAATTAATTACTCACAAAGAGCCAAGAATCGCTGTGCTTTTAAGCACACATAAAGAGTAGTTAACAAAATAACCCTCTCCATTTAAACCTTTTCAATCGCTTTTGCGACTAAACTAACAACACCACAAAAATGAAAAGGAATAATAATGACTAACACATTCACTCGACTCACACTGATCGGCGCAGCATTACTATCAGCTCAAACATTGGCTTGGAATAACGATATGACATTGCAGGATACAAAACAGCTGACACTTGATGCGCAGTCGCTAACGGCTTTAAATGTCGAGGCTGGCGCTGGTTTTTTAAATATTGTTGGCACTGATACAGCTGCAATCACTGTAAAAGCTGAAATTTACCAATATGAAGCGCACGACAATTATTGCCTTAATTTAGCTAACGAAGGCACAACAGCGCAGCTCACTGCAAATAATTGTAATAGTAATAATGACCAGCAAACACGCATTGACTTAACGGTAGCATTACCGAAAACATTTAGCCTGGATATTACCGACGGCTCAGGCGCGATTTTAATTGAGAATACGGCTGCAACAAAAATTCTCGATGGCTCTGGTGAAATACAACTGCGTAATATTACAGGGGACCTGAACATAGAAGATGGCTCTGGAACAATTGAGGCGCGCAATATTTCTGGAAATGTGAATATTCAGGACGGCTCAGGAAGTATTGAGCTTGTAAATAGTGAGAAGAACGTAAAGATTAGTGATGGCTCTGGCAATATTAATGTGAAAAATATTCAGGGCGATGTCAGTATTTCTGATGGTTCAGGCGGTATCACTGTTGATAAAGCAGCAAGCTTTACTTTGTTATCCGATGGCTCTGGCTCTGTTACAGTAAACAATGTGCCTAAACAAAACTTATAATTTATGGCGTTATTTTTTTAGTCTTTAATAGCATTTTTTCAAGCCCTTAGGTATCCTTTAAGGAACTTCGAAGGATTAGCTATTACAAAAGGATAGCGCACTATGAAAAAATCTTTAACGGTATTATTTAGCGGTGTTATTTTAGCTGGCTGTACGTCAATGGCGCCTGAGCAAAAAGCACAAATTGATAATCTTACGCCTTGTGAAAAAATCAATGGGCTATTAGCCTCTTACGATAAACGCTTTGAAGGTTTAAAACGCACCCGTGTTAACACTAAATACATGGAAACGTGGACGGCTAAATATAATTTAGTGGGCGATCAGTGCCAAATCACTGCACTGGATGCGGATACTGTAACCTACCGTTGCCAAGATAATTATAAAGAACAAACGCAAGCGGTTGCAATTCATCAAAAAGCGGTTGATTTTACCCGTGAGTGTTTAGCTGCAAATAATTGGCATGAGCAACAAAAAGAATCAGCAGAGTCATTACGTACTACCTTCGTACTTGATGAATCAACGCCTGTGATCTCAATTCATACCGGTAAAACGTTATCGCGTTCAACACCTTGGTCAACGTCATTAGAAATTGGCAAGCCTGTCGCAGGGAAATAGATAGATTCATTTTTACAGTCAAACGACTTAACAGCAAAAGGCCAACATAATTGTTGGCCTTTTGTTTACACTAAATTAGTCATGAAAGTCAGCTGTTTAGAGCAACTTTATCTGGGTAGCAGGTTTGGGTGCTGATAGCTTAATTATGTGCCCTGCTCGCATTAAAGTGAATTCTATCGGCGTACCGGCTTTAAGCCCTTTAATATAACTGGTGATAAGCTCAATATTAGTTTTTTCCCCAGTGATCGCATGCGGCCCTACCGCTAAAATCACATCACCACCAATTGTCAAAGGTTGCCCTTGAATAACAGCCTGTATTAAGCCCCCTTTTAAACCGACTTGATCAGCAAAACTTTGCTTAGATACTCGCTCGATTAATAAACCTGAACGTTGTGGAATGTTTAACGCTGCAGTAATACCACTGGGTAGCGTTGTATAGTGGGTACCAAACCAAATAGTCGGGCGCTCTATCAGCATTTGTTTAACAAGGTTACTACTGGCTGCAAAACCTAAGCCTTCATTACCGCCAGATTGTGTTTGTATATAACTTACAACACCTATCAGCTGCCCTTTTTGGTTGAACATAGGGCCGCCAGAATTGCCCTGATTAATAGCTGCATCGGTTTGCAAGAATTCTAATTTCAGATCTTCATCACTACTTGGGTGAATACGCCGACCACTTAAATGCCCGACCGTTAAGGTATGGCTCAAACCATAAGGAGTACCAATAATAAACACTTCCTCACCAATGCTTGTTTTATCTGAGTCCGCTATTTTAATGGCTTTAAAATCAGCCTCTTTACTGATCAATTTAATAAGCGCAATATCAGCAGGTGCATAACTGGCCAGTACTTTCGCTTTAAAGTGACCACGGTTTGGTACATCTACAGTTAACTCATCCGCATCATTTACTACATGTGCTGCGGTTAAAATAAGCCCTTCATCATTAATAATGGAGCCTGTGCCTAAACTACTTGAGGTGGTTTTTACTGCGCGATCATTTTCAATTCGCTGTAAGTCGGTATCGGCATAAATAACCACCACTGATTGGTCGAGTTTTTCATACAAACTGCTATAATCTTTTGCGTTTGCCAAGCTAGTTACTAAGCTCAAGCAGACTATAAAGAATAATTTCATTACCTAATCCTTTTATAAATAGTAATGCTAGTAAACCTCAGACTCTTTCAAAAGTACAGCGAACAGTCCCATTATGGCAACAAAGAAAATTAAAAAACCAACATCTGCATATAAAACCGACTGCATTGGGCAATGCGATCGTCGTAAAGGTATTTGCGAAGGATGTGGCCGAACCAGTGATGAAATTTTTGATTGGATTATTTTATCGGATAGCGAAAAACAAGCGATCTTAGCAACACCGAGAAAAGGCTAAAGAGTGTAACTCATATTATAAAACGACGCTGGCTTCTCCTGCTAATCTTTATTATTACCTTAATAATTGAGATATTTAAGTCGATTGGTATAATTTATAAAGGAAAAAAGGACGCTACTCTGAGCGCCCTATTGATTTTCTTATAACTTATTTTACGATTTTCATTTCGTCTAATAAGTTTTGTGCGTTATCTACTTTATCCATCACCCACAGCATGTAACGTGAGTCAACGTGAATTGAACGATTAAGTGCAGGGTTATAATCCCAATCACCAATGATACTTTCGTAAACACCATCAAACAATAAACCTACCAGTTCAGCTTTACCGTTAAGCGTTGGTGAGCCTGAGTTACCGCCGGTGGTATCCACATTCGATAAGAAATTAACCGGCACAGTATTCATACCACCGGTGTAATCGCCATACAGTTTTGTTTTGATCTGTTTTTGTAGATTTTCAGGCGCATTGAATGGTTCAACATTGGTATTTTTAGCAAGTAATCCTTCCAATGTTGTGAATGGTGTTGCCACTAAGCCATCTTGTGGAGAATAACCACCTACAGTGCCATACGTTACTCGTAATGTACTGTTAGCATCGGCATATACAGGTTTATTTTGTGCTTCATTAAACGCTATGATGGCACTCATTAGCTGTGGACGCGCCGCTTGTAATTTACCTGCAAGTGCTTTGTTTTTGTCTTCCTCAGCTTTCATTACTGCAAAAATTGCTTTTGCGTATTGAATGAATGGGTCTTGATTTTGCTCAAGTTCCGCAAATGCTTGCTGAGATAATGCGATGCGAACCTCTTCATCATTAAGTGTTGAATTTGCATACATTTTATCTAGCAATGCGCTGTGCTTCGCAGTATCAAAACCATTTTCTAGCTTAAAGACTTTATCAACTTCTGCAAAGCGCTCTTGCTTTGGCAAGGCTGCGTATAGCTCTAAAAAATGCAGTAAAATTGCTTTATCAACACTTGTATCAAAACGACGTGTCATACGTTTTAAACCGGCTTCAATGCGCGGTAAATCACGCTCTTGATAACCTGATTCACGCTCGCTATCCGGTTTTTGTTGCTCATAGGCAAGGCGATACAAACTGATAGCAGTGCTGATCATTTGTGAGCGGTGCACATAACCTAGCATACGATCACGTTGGTTATGCTGCTGCGATTGAGCCACCAGCGTTGATAAGTCATTTAACACTGTGCCATATTGTTTTTTACGCTTACGGTCGCTGTTTATCCAAGTTGTTAAATCTTGTTCAAACTGTTTTTTACGCTCATACATAGTACCCTTGTTAAAGCTTTCTATCATTGAACCGTAGTTTTTAATGTAGTTATTGTAACCCGCTATCGTGCTTTCATAAGCAATGCGTGCTTTGCTACCGTCTTCTGAGTTTTCTTCAATCAAAGACACATATTTTGAATTATGCTCACGCGATTTTGGGTAAGCTTCGTTAAATACATAATCAACTTCAGCGGCAATACGGTAACGGTTAGTTCGCCCTGGGTAGCCTGTCACCATAACAAAGTCGCCCTCTTGCACGCCTTTAGCGCTTACACTGAGGTATGAATCTGGCACATATGGAACGTTATCTTCGCTAAATTCAGCCGGTTTGCCATCTTTACCTACGTACGCACGATAGAAAGAAAAATCACCTGTGTGACGCGGCCACATCCAGTTATCTATATCACCGCCATATTTACCTACGCCCATCGCCGGTGCGTACGCTAAGCGTACATCCTTAATTTCCAACGATTTAATTAAATAAAATTCTAAGCCACCGTGAAATGAATAGACATTACAGCGGTAGTTTTTATCAGCTTCACACTCGGCGACTAGCGCTTTTTCGTTTTTCTCAAGGGCATCATAACGTGCTTTGGCGCTGAGCTTTTCAGTCCCTTTTATCACCTTGTCGGTCACATCGGTGACGGTTTCTGTCACGTATACACGAGAGCCTGGTGCGGCGGGTAAATCTTCAGCAGGTGTTTTTGCCAAAAAGCCGTTTTCTAAAATATTATTTTCTGGTGTTGAGTTATATTGTATAGAGCCATAAGCGCAGTGATGATTAGTAACAACAAGGCCTTTTGGCGATACAAATGACGCAGTACAGCCACCGAGGCTTATCACTGCATTCATTGGAAACTCAGTTAATTTAGAAATAGATTTAGCATCGATTTCCAGCCCTTTGGCTTTAAGAATTGATTCTAGAGCTGGCAATTGATGTGGTTGCCACATACCTTCATCAGCAAATGAGCTGCCCGAGGCTGCAATAGCAAGTGTTGCTATTAGAGGTTTTAAACGCATTTTTTAATCCTTTTTATTGTTTCTATAACAGGTTACGCGGCAACACAGGTGAGGGTCAATCTTTCTGCGATTAATATAAGCGTTATAATGTAACAAAATATATAAACTTAAAACCCATGCTCATCGGGTAAGTAAACCTGTGCAATCAAATTGTCATCATTGATGATTATGGTTTACTTACTATTACTAAAAACGTAGCCCGTTATGCCTTCAATTTTTGTGATAAACCTAATTCGCTCCCCTGAGCGATTAGCGAACAGTCAACAACAATTAGCCGCACATGGACTTAGCTTTGAGCGTATCGATGCAGTTGATGGCGCAACACTTAGCCATGCGCAGCTAAACAGTCATTATAGCGCTAGCCTTAATAAGCAAAAATACCACTACCCGCTGAGTGCTGGGCAAATAGGCTGTTATTTAAGTCATCAAAAAGCGTGGCAAACAATCGTTGAAAGGCAGCTTGATTACGCAATTGTGCTCGAAGATGACTTTATCTTAGAAAATGATCTCAGTAATACTATCAAAAACATTGAACAACTCCCCTTTGATTGGCAGATGATAAAACTCTCTGCTTATCAAAACCGGACTAGGCCTATTGCCTACCAAGTTCCTTTGCAGCATGAGCAGCAGCTAGTCATTCATAAAAAATTGATGACAGGCTGTTGTGCGACTGCTATTAGTTATCAAGGCGCCAAACAATTATTAGCGGCTACAGACACATTTGGCCGCCCTGTTGATTGTGATTTACAGCATATATGGGAAACACAGGTAGCAGGCTATTCGTTACTGCCCTATCCCTTTGCTCAAAACTGTGAGCAGGTCAGTGATATAAAATCGCGCAGTGCAGTGCGTGTTAAAAAATCATTTTTAACACGAAAAGTTCAGCAATTAAGCAGTGCTATTAATAATCACTTTGCCACGGCTGCATTTATTAAACACACTAAGCGAAGTACATTATCTTCAAACAATAAAAAAGGAGCCACTGCTCCTTTTTACTCATAACTTTTAAAAATAAAACAGCCGTTATTTTTTAGCTAGATTTGGGTGCTCAACACCCATCCATGCTTTAAATAACGCCATTTGTTGTGTTGTTGCATCTTTATTGGCAACCAGCTTTTTGTCTTTATCAAAGTCTTCACTGAGCACTAAAGTGCTGCTTTGTAGCACATCACGGCGGATAAAATCTATGGTCACTTTATCGCCTGCTTTGAAGGTTTCTAAGCTTGATGTTAAATCTTTGCCAACATGCTTTTTATTAATAGCGACAATTTTATCATCAGTAGTTAAACCTGCCTGCCATGCAGCTCCATCACGTCTTACATGCGTTAAGGTGAGTAACTCACCGCTATTTTTTGCTACAGCATCAATACTGGCAACCGCTTTAGCACCTTTAGGACGTACTAACTCTAAACCCACTTTTGCAAACAAAGCATCAAAATCGATAGCAGCTGGTGCATCAACATTCGTTGCCCACCATTGGCTGTAATCACGCCCTGTTAAGTCTTTTAAGATGGTCTTAACATCATTAGCACTAAAACCGTGAGGCATTTTATATTGACTGTATAAAGCACGGTGTACATCGCGGTAGCTTTGTTTGCCTTGGCTTTTTTCAAGTAAATCAATATCAAGGGCCATTGAGATCAGCGCCCCTTCTAAATAAATATTGGTACTGTAGTTACGCGCATGATCACCGCCTTGACCAATCCACTTATCAAAGCTAGTTGCTGTGGCACTTTGTACTTCACGCCCCGGTGTTAATAAATGACGATTAACAGTTTTCGTTAAGGTTTTAAGGAACTCATCCGTAGTTGAAATACCTGAACGCACCATGAGGTGATCTTCAAAGTAGCTGGTTGAACCTTCAGCAATCCACAGCAACTTATCAAAATTCATATGTGTATAATCGTAGGGTACTAGACCTTCTGGTCTATATGCTTTTACATTCCAAGTATGAATAAATTCGTGGGCTGCGGTGCTAATGAACGCAAGGTAGTCTTCACGCGAACCAAAACGATCCCTTGGACGTTGAATAATAGTCGAGTTTATGTGCTCTGTAGCGCCACCAGCACCCGATGTAGCGTGCACCATAAATACATAACGCTGGTATGGGTAATCATCCCAAATAATACTGCCGGTAGTTACAAGCTTTTTAAGATCCGTAAGCATTTGATCAACATCGTAATTACCTTCGCCCCAAATCACTAGTTCATAATCTCGCCCATCTACTGCAAATGTATGGTGCTCGTTAATACCCGTTTCAATAGGAGAATCGACTAATATGTCGTAATCGGCGGCTTTAAAACTATGTTTTGATCCTGCATTGTCCATACCAGACACTGAGCGCCATGCCTTTGGCACATCAAGCTTAACGGTAACGGGCTCTTGTCGAAATGATTCACTGAACATAAAAAAGCCCGATGCATCTATAAAGGCATGGCTATCATCGATGTGACGAGCACGCTTGCCAAGCTCATTAGCATAAAC
Source organism: Pseudoalteromonas sp. (assembly GCF_036960685.1). Taxonomy (GTDB): domain Bacteria; phylum Pseudomonadota; class Gammaproteobacteria; order Enterobacterales; family Alteromonadaceae; genus Pseudoalteromonas. Next base: position 9,889 of record NZ_JBALXK010000007.1, read on the forward strand.
TTGGTAATCTATGTTTACTTCTGTTGGCTCATCTAGGTGAACACGCCAAGTGCTGGCATCCACTTTTTCCCATTGTAGTGCTTTGCCATTCTCATCTTTAGCCTCAAAATAGCGCACCCCGTTGGCAAGGTTTAAAATTTCATAACGGCCGGTACGCCAAGCTGGTAATTTTACATCAAGATGTGCCTGCGCAGTTTGCGGAAACTCAACACTGACATTGCCCAAATGGTGCTCAGGTTGAGTAACAGCAAGTGAATAATTAACATCGGCCCAAACCGATTGAGATAATGCGGCTAATACCGACAACGCTAAAAACTTTTTCATAACGGTTCTTAATTCTTATATCCAGTGACTTTATTGTGCTTGAGCCTAACAACGATGATGTGAAATGTGAATTAAAAGCGATAAATTCACGCCCAGATAGGTTCGATGAATAAAAATCATCACCAAATGCTAAGTTTTTGACTTAGTAACTACATTTGTGCAAATTTTGTTGTAAACTTAGAGCAATAAAAAAGTTTTAATCAATGGCGGTAACTCTTAGTGTCACAACAGCTCGAAGTTTTAAACAAAAAACTTAAACAAGCCATTGATACTCGCATGGTGATTGAACATGCACGAAAACATCAAGTAGACACGCTTAGTAACTTTGCCGCAAAGCTATCGTTAAGTTGTAAAGGTATGGATATCGAGCTTGATAACCGCTTAGCAAAATTTCGTAGCGCCTTAACAAAAGGTGTCGACTTTGAAATATTTGCCCCGTTAATTGATGACATTCTTGCGTTATTAAAAAGCCAAGAAGCTCAACAAGCAACGCATCAGCGCGAACTACACAATAGTGTGCTTGAGGCAGGCAAGTTACTGCAAAAAACCAAAGGCTTACCCGATGATGCGCGCAGGACTTTACGGCATTTACTCGATCATGAACTGAATAACGTCCAATCTACTCGAGATTTTATTCCGCTGCTTAATCGTTTGGTGACGATTTACCATCAGGCATTGCAAGTAAAACTTACTTTGCCAGCGACTGAACAAGCACCGATGCAGCCAGCTCTTGCTAAAGAACTGCTTAATTTAGCAAATGATTTAGTATTTGAAGATGAAGCTGCAGATCTAGTCAAAACAATTAAAAATAACATCTCTGAAACTGATTCAGTCGACGATTTATTAGCGGCTGCAATTGATATTATTAAAATTATTGCCGGTAATATCAGTAAAGAACGTCAATCTGCGCAAAGCTTTTTAGTTTCATTAAATCAAACTCTTGAAGAGCTACATCATTCAATTGTCGCTACCAGTAAGCACTCTGAAGCGATGGGCGCTGAGTTTGATGCACTCAATAAGCGTATTGAAGGTAAAATTAGTAATCTAACGATACAAACCCAAAATGCCACGTCAATTTCAGTATTAAAAACACTCGTTGATAACGAATTAAAATCGTTAAGCCAAGACTTAATTGAAAAAGAACGCCTTGAACAAAAAGATCGTGAAATGTTATTAAACAATTTCCAAGGGATCAATCAACGTATCAATAGCCTTGAAGCAAAGTTATCTAAATATAAAAAACGCTTACATGAGCAGCGTTTTAAAAGCTTACTTGATAGCTTAACAAAATTACCGAATCGAGCTGCGTTTGATGAGCGCTTTAATCACGAATTTCATTTATTTGCAGTACAAGAGTCAGATGTTACATTAGTTGTTATTGATGTTGATCACTTTAAATCGATTAATGATAAATACGGCCACAGCGCAGGCGATAAAACACTGCAAGTGATCGCTAAAGCACTACAAATGTCAATCCGTAAATCAGACTTTATAGCCCGCTACGGCGGTGAAGAATTTGTGTTGTTAATGCCAGGCATGTCTTTAGAATACGCCAGCCAACCTCTTGAAAAGTTAAGAAAAGCGGTGAAAGGAATTCCGTTTAAGTTCAAAGATAAACAAGTAGAGATAACAATTTCTATCGGCGCTACTCAATTTAAAAAAGGCGACACGCCATTGAGTGCTTTTGACCGCGCTGATGATGCTCTCTACAAAGCAAAAAATACCGGTCGTGACCGTTTATGTATCAATAAATAAAAGCGACCGCCCCACTGCTTCTAAAAGCAAGGAGAATGCCTATGTTAATACAGTTAAACCCGACAGGTGTGTTAGATTTACTGTCGCAACTTGAAGTTGATTTATTAGAGCAATCGTCCACCAGTGAGCGTTATAAGTTATTCAGAAATTGTGCACTCGCTGTTCTTAATGTGGGAAGCCACACAGATTCAAGCTCAGAAATTTACAACAAATACGAAGATTTTGACATTCGTCTACTCAGCCGTGAACGCGGCATTAAAATTGAGCTACTCAATCCACCTACAACCGCGTTTGTAGATGGTGAAATTATCACCGGTATTCACGAGCACATTTTCTCAGTAATTCGTGATATTTTATTTATTTGTCAAAAGTATGAAAAAGATCTAAGCGAGCAAAAAGCCATTACCCATATGGTGTTTGACATGCTGCGCAACGCCGCGGCTCTGCGCGTTAACAGCGATCCCAGTATGATTGTTTGTTGGGGCGGTCATTCAATCAATGAAGTTGAATATAAATACACAAAACAAGTCGGTTATGAATTAGGGCTGCGCGGCTTAAATATTTGTACTGGTTGCGGCCCGGGCGCAATGAAAGGCCCAATGAAAGGTGCAACAATTGGCCATGCAAAGCAACGTAATACCAACAACCGCTATTTAGGCCTTACTGAGCCCAGTATTATTGCCGCTGAGCCACCGAATCCAATAGTCAATGAACTGGTTATTCTTCCCGATATTGAAAAACGCCTTGAAGCTTTTGTGCGTACTGCTCATGCCATTATTATTTTCCCTGGCGGCGCAGGTACCGCTGAAGAATTATTATATTTATTAGGTATTTTACTGCATCCAGATAACGCCAAGCAGTCATTACCGGTTATTTTAACTGGGCCTAAAGAAAGTGAAAACTATTTTATTGAGCTATGTCAGTTTGTTGAAATGACGCTTGGCAAAGAAGCCCTCGATAAATTTGAAGTGATTATTGATAATCCTGAACTGGTCGGTATCAAGCTAAAATCAGCAATGGCTAATGTTCGCGATTATCGTAAAAGCCAAGGTGATGCTTATTACTTTAATTGGACATTAAAAATCGCTAATGAATTTCAAAAGCCCTTTGCCCCCACCCATGAAAACATGGCAGGACTTGATCTGCATTTAGATCAAGAGAAGCAATTGCTTGCCGCTAACCTGCGTCGCGCATTTTCCGGGATTGTTGCCGGTAATGTAAAAGACGAAGGTATTCAAGCCATTAAACAGCATGGTCGATTTGTGATCAGTGGCGAGCCGGCCTTAATGAAAGCCATGGATACCCTGCTACAAGCGTTTGTTGAGCAAGGAAGAATGAAGCTTCCCGGCAGTAAATATGTACCATGTTATGAAGTTAAAGCATAAGGGTTAATATAGTTGTGTCAGGTCAGTTACTTTTAATAGATGCGCTTAATTTAATTAGGCGCATTTATGCAGTTGATAGTAATCAAAATAAAGGCAGTGATGAGCAAATGATTAATACTTGTTGCGCGCGGGTTGCTCATGCCTGTGAAAAACTCATCAAAATCACTCAAGCAAGTCATGCAGTTGCTGTATTTGATGGCGATAAAAGCTGGCGTTATCATTATTACGCACAGTATAAAAGTAGCCGTGCACCGATGCCAACAACACTAAAAAACGCATTGGATAAGTTTAAACAAGCGATTGAACAAACTGGTATTGTGGTGTTTGCGCCAGTCAATGATGAAGCTGATGACATCATTGCAACCTTGGCTCATAAAATGGCTGAAAATAGCTTGTATTGCACTATTGTTTCTACCGATAAGGGCTTTTTACCTAGCATAAATAGTTATATCAATGTGTATGACTATTTTAAAAAAGACTATTTAGATTATGCATCAATCGAACAACGTTTTGGTGTTGAGCAATCAAGATTAATAGATTTTTGGGCCATGGCTGGTGATAAAACCAATGATATTCCAGGTATTAAAGGTATAGGCACTAAAACAGCCATAGAAATTATCAGCAAACATACGGATATTACACAAGCTGTTGAAGATGAGTCATTGTCCCCTGCCGTACGCAAAAAGTTAGCTGTAGGTATGGCTGACTATATTACCTCTAAACATTTGGTTGCTTTACGTACAGATATTAATTTAGGCTTTAGTTTAAAGCAGTTAAGACTCAATTAATCGCATTCTCATAGCACTGAATTTGAACTATGCGTATACTCAATTTAAGTCTCAGTGCAAGAGTGTAAAATGTTTAAGAAAGTTTTTCGCTATCTCATATTAGGTTTAGGTGTATATGCCTTGATCGCTACCTTAGTTATCACTTTTTATAAAGATGATCCAGAGGCGATGATCTGGCAAGACCGAGAAGCATTCAATAAACGTTATATCGCTAAGTTAAGTATAGAAACGCCAACTACTTTAAATACTGTTTTAGAGTATTTAGGCAGCCCAGATCTCACCTTCGCAAAACGCGATAATGAACAAGTATGGCAAATTATTTTTTACCGTACACAACATGTTAAGTCAGATGGGATCACGACAATGGACGAATGCACTGGTTTACTGTTTAAAAATGGTGAATTAATTTTATGGGGACCCAGTGCATTTGATGTATACGAGCAACACGGATAATTGATTAACTATGGATAATCCCTGCGCACGCGATCTTGCTAGCCTTTTTGAAAAAACTCATCAAGTGTTACGGTTTTATCATAACAAAAGCCAATGGCCACAGATTTATCCGCTTTTGAGTCAACTCGCTGAGCAGTATTATAAACTCTATTATTCGCATCCAAATGCAATGCAAGCGCAGCTGACTCTATATCTCGATACCCACGGTTACACAACAAATTTAGTCGTTAATCAATGTGTTATAATCAGTGCTTTGTGCCGTTCGTTAGGCTACGATAGTAAAGTTACACAACTTCTTATTTGTGTGTGTTTAACCAATTATTTATGTGTGCAAATACAAACGAATAAATTGGCCCTACGCCAACCATTAAATCTACAAGAAAAAAAGCAGTGGCAATCGCGTCATCAGCTAGCGGTAAAGTTACTGCAATCGGCTAATGTGCCAACAGAGCATATTGCAGGTATTTTATCGCGCTTAAATAAATATAAGCAGGCGCTGTTAAGTACACCAAAAATTATGATTTACGATGGCCCCACTACCTTAGTTGCATTGGCAAATATTATTGCGATGAACATAACTTATCGTAGCCAAAATGATCATATTGATATTTACAAAGCAGTGGCTGATATTTATATCCGCACACCTAACATTTTTGCTCAACAGGCATTAAAAGCGTTAATTGCTCATCTTGGCCGCTACTTGCCAGGCTCTTTGGTACATTATAATGAGCAACGACTTACTTATATTGGCGAGGACTCTCGACAACGTCACTTGTTAATTGCGTTAAATGAGCAACACAAATCTAAATGGTATAGTGTAAAAGCCCAATTAGCAGTGAATTCAAAACAACGTCCAAGTCAAGATAAGCGATTATTATTCAGCGTATGGTTTAATGAGCATCTCGCATTACCTGTTGAAGTAGATAACGTTGAAAAACAGCAGTTATTAATGTTGATAAGCCAAGTTAAAATACAACAAGAATATTCATACAGTGCACTTGCCAAATTACTTAATAATCATCCTGCAACCGTCGAGTTACTGCGTGAAGCAGTAAAACCTTACAACAAAGAGCATTTAGCCGGTAAAGACTTACGTCACTGTTTATCAATGGTTGGGTTGTATAATGCTCCAGCACTTATTCAGCAAGTACTGTTTAAGCAACTAGTAAATCACCAAGCTCACCCGCTGATGCAGCACGTACAGTTTCGCTTGCAAGCAATTATTCGCTTGTTAAACCTGCTGGTAAGCCATGATAAACATAATCAGTTTGAGCATCTTGCTCTACCAATTTACGGCTACTTGAATTACCTGATTGAGTATTGTAGTACTTCTATTAGCCGTAAAACCTTGTATGAGAAGCAGCTTAAAAGTGATGTAAGCATGCCTTTTGCTTGGCTATTTGGTGTAACGTCCTACGACAGTGAACAACTAACTGATTATTTACTAGAGCTGCTAGGTGATAATCCCTGGACACAAGCCCTATTGGATGCAGAGCAACAACAAAAACAACATTTATCTGCCCATGCGCAACTATGGGTTGCCATAAAGCTCATCGTGACTCACGTATTTCAGCCCGACGCAAAACAAAGTAGCTGGCAAACACATATTTTTGAACATGTGCTAAAACGCCTTGACTGGCAATCAAGTGAACAGTTTTATAGCCAACTACCTAGCCTAGGCTTAAGCAACAGTGTATGAATACTTATTAGACATTGTGACTAATTTAGCGCGTTTTCGCGGGTTTTACTGGCAAAAAGTTGAATAAATTGCTATAAAAGCCGCTTACATTTTCAAACTCATTCACGTAAATAATCTAACAAGTTATCGCAGTTCAATAATGCGACACATTTACGTGCATTTCTAACTCGTAATAGGAAAAGTTCATGGCTAAACAAACCATCACAGTGATCAAAGGCGACGGCATCGGTCCGAGTATTATTGATTCAGCCCTTGAGATCTTAACAGCCGCAGGGTGCGATTTTGATTATGAATTCGTTGATGCAGGTCTTGCAGCCCTAGAAAAGACCGGTGAATTATTACCACAAGATACCATTGATACTATTGCGCGTAATAAAATTACTCTTAAAGGCCCACTAACTACGCCAGTTGGTGAAGGTTTTACTTCAATCAATGTAACCTTGCGTAAGCAATTTGGTTTATATGCTAATGTTCGCCCAGTAAAATCATTTGTGGGTACTAAAGCTCGTTATGAAGACATTGATATCATCACGGTACGTGAAAACACCCAAGGTATGTACTCAGGTTTAGGTCAAGTAACCTCTGAAGATGGTAACGAAGCACAAGCAATGTCTATGATCACTCGTGACGGTGCAGAAAAAATCGTTACGTTTGCATACGAACTAGCAGTACGTGAAGGTCGCAAAAAAGTAACAGCTGTTCATAAAGCTAACATCTTAAAATCAACCTCAGGTTTATTCTTAAAAGTAGCCCGTGAAGTTGCTGAGCGTTACCCTGAAATTGAATCAACTGAAATGATTGTTGATGCAACCTGTATGAAACTTGTTATGAGCCCAGAAGAGTTTGACGTTATTGTTACAACCAATCTGTTTGGTGATATTTTATCAGATTTATGTGCTGGTTTAGTTGGCGGCTTAGGTATGGCACCAGGGGCTAATATTGGTGAAGATGCCGCTATTTTTGAAGCCGTTCACGGTAGTGCACCGGATATTGCAGGTAAAAATTTAGCTAATCCAACGTCTGTAATTCTAGCGTCTATCCAAATGTTAGAGCATTTAGAAATGGCCGAGACTGCTGAGCGCATCCGCAGTGCTGTTGCTGACGTGATCAAAACTGGCGACCGTACTACACGCGATTTAGGCGGCAGCCACGGTACGACTGATTTCACACAAGCTGTTATTGACCGTTTATAATTACAACGAACAATAATCGCTAAGAAAAAAGCCAGTTTCGACTGGCTTTTTTGTCCTTGTTTTATCGTATTTTCCTTCGTAAGAAGCTCACTGGCAGTAGCACTAGTAGCAACCAAAATAAGCTTCCGCCGCTGGATCCTGAACTAGAGGCTTGTTTTTGCACTGTCACTGTAAGCAGAATCGGTGGCAATATTTCTTCAATACCGCTTGGAGAAGTGTTAGATACTGTCAAAGTAACAGTGTAACTTCCTGCTTGGTTATATGTATGGGAAGGGTTGGCAAGCTCACTTACAACACTGCCATCACCAAAGTTCCAGCTATAAGCATAGTTATTAAAACCACCTTGCAATTCACTACTAAAATTAACACGTAATTCGTTTGCGCTATACTGAGCCTGCGCGGCGAATAAAACCTGTGCAGATACCGATGTTGCAAAAGATTGCATTTCATCATTAGCATCCGTTACAGTAACATTTATAGTATAATCACCACTGTGTTGATAACTATGCGTGATAATTTTTCCTGATGCAGTTGAGCCATCCCCTAGCTGCCATGTGTAACTGTACGGCGCTTGTCCGCCAGAAAGTGACACTTGAGCAGTTATAGTTTCTCTCTCTATAGACGTTTCTATTCCATTAATAGAAAGAGGTTCAATAAGCTGAACACTCGTTGATTCTGTGAACTGTTGGCCTTGCTCGTTAGTACGAGTAAAATTAACGGTATAACTACCGTAGTCAGCAAATTTATGACTAGGGTTTAATTCGTCACTGCTTTGGCCATCACCAAACTGCCAATTAAAGCTATCAGTCGGGGTTAACGCCATGCCATTAATTGCAAAACTTGCTTTAAGATCATTAGTGATCACAGTTATCCCAGACTCAGATGTATAGCCTAAATTCAATTCAATTGAACTATTATCAACAGCTTGATCAACAATGGAGAAATTAAAACCGTAGGGCGTAATTTTTACGCCAGATACCGGCTGTGGGGCAAAGCTATAATCATTACGATCATCAAACTCGGTGATGCCGCTAAGCTGTTGATCACCCAGACCCTGGCGTTGCTCATAAATACTAAACGCCGCATCACGTAATTGAATAGTGGTATTTGCAGGGCTATTAGTTGTGCCTCGATTAATACTATTCTGATCTGCGTCCACTACCAGTATCATTCCCTCACCGAGGTGTTCTGGCACGTTATTATCTGAAAACTTCTCATTAGCAGACCACAGCAATAAACCTGGAGAATACTGTTCAACTTGCAGGCCACTGTCTATGCCAAAATAGCTGCGTAATTGTAAGTAGTAGTGTTGTGGCTTTGAATAAATATATGAACCGACCCGACTAAAACCAGTTAACTGCGCCATTGAGGTTAGCTCTGCATTATCTTGCCAAACTAACTTATTACCTTGGCTGATACGCAAATCGTCAACCACGAAGCCAAAGTAATTAGTATAAATATCAGACTGATAAGTCAAGCTTAGAGTAATACTCTGCCCTGCAAAGTCTGATAATTCAAAACGGTGGCGTAAAAAACTATTCGGCTGCTGACTACCCGCCACAGCGCTTGATGACCCTGTAATGTAATGGCCTAGTTGCATATAAAAAGGATTGTTATCTTTGGTATACTCGGATGCCATTGCTTGGCCATTAACCAATACTTGCGCATAATCATAATCAGTTTCAATACTGTAATAAGTGCTTAAATCAAGATAAGTGGGCTGTGTACTTGCAGGCAATTCAATAGTAAACGTCATACTATTGGCGATATTATCACCGCTCCCAGAGTAGTACTGAAAACGCCCTTCTACCGCATCATAAAACGGCTCAAGCGCAATAGGTAGCGTTACTTTTAACTGATTAAGCTGGGTTGATGTACCACTACTGTGCTGTAATATCTGTTGTGTATTGGTGGCAACTTCATCTAAAGTAATACTTTTTTGATTAAGCCAATTACCCTGATAACGATTTTGCAAATACTCTAAGGCGTATGGACTAAACATCACAGGTTGCGAGCCTCGCGGAGCTCCTGCCCAACTGCCCCCCGACATGACTGACCAAGACGCCACCGGCTCACCAAGATTACTCCCTGTTAAATCATATTCATCAGGCAAGCCTAAATCATGCCCAAATTCATGAACTACCACACCTATTCCGGCATCAATTGGATTAATTGTATAGCCAAATAAACGAGTGCTACTGCCATCAATCACTGTAGCTTGATTATTTTCATCATACACATAAAAGCGATGAGACCAAATCGCATCGGTGCCAAGTAAACCACCCCCCGCTTCTTCACCCACACTCGAATGAAAAATCATTACATGGTCGATGATGCCATCCGGCTCGTTTGTTATACCATCCTCATCTCGATCATCTAAATCGGTTAAATCATAATCGGCTAAATTGATATTGAATTTCGAAACCGCTTTTTCTACCGCTTCATGTACTAAACTGGGGGCATCTATATCATTATTATCACCTTGACGAGCGCCATAGGTTTTTGCCTCATTATCCGCTGTTACCCAACCATATACTTTACCTGTAAACGCTAAACTTTCGCCCGAAGCTTGTTGATAATACTGATACGCAGTTTGCAAAGTTTGCTGTTGTGGCCCTGAGTACCCTGCAGTTGCGAATAACATTTGCTGATAATGTTCGGTGCTGTAATCTGCGTAGAACATATCTGTATCCGCAGCTTCTAAGCCATTTTGATCATGTGGTAAATCAGGAAAATCAACTAAAACGACCAATACCTTAACGGTATTTTTTTGCTCATTTGGTTGCTGTGCAGAAACACTTGCCATGCGCTTAGACATGCTGCGCTGTTGATTAAGTACTGCCTGCGATGTAGGAGGACGGTGAAAAATCTGACTGCCGCCCTGGCCAATATAATCTGTTAACACAGCTTGCGAGTCGGACTGAGCTTCAAGTTGCCCGCGTTTATCTAACCAATAGAGGATCCGATCTTTGTTGATCACACCAATATCAGTTGGGCTATTTGATTGTGACTTTGCCAAAACCGATTGACTTAACGATGCCAAGCTCAGGGCAAACAACAATTGCGCGTATTTCACTTTATCACCTACTTACCACTTAGTTGTTGCCATCATAGCGAACAATTTAAAAAGGCACATGTTATTTTACGATGCGGGCAAGTAAAAAGTTCACTAACGCCAAATCGCATAATTTCTTTTATTTTTGTCACTTTAATTACAAATTAAAGCAACTTTAAAATGAAAATTCATTTAATTTGGAAATTTAATGCAAGTTTTCACATTCACGGTTGACATCGATTAGCAAAAGCTTTAAAAATAAGGGTATTAAAATTAGTGAATGAGTTGTGTTCTTTTAGTAGCGCAATGTAATCAGCCATTAAAAAATTTATAACAGCACAAATAGAAGAAAAATAACGCTATGAATATTCAACGTCACCTTGTCAATGTACTCGTACTGGTCTTAGTCTTAAGCCCAGTGGGGATGTATTAGAAGGTGAAAACGCTTTTTAAAAACCCCCGCCTTCCGCGGGGGTTTTTTTATGCATTTAAAATACAATGCCATTGCAATTAAATAGCTAAAAGAATGAACACACTCAATTCGTTATTTTACAATGGTATTAGGCACGCAGAGGAATGAGGATGAGTACACAACAATATAATGGCTCCGAACTAGTAGTTCAGGCATTAAAAGCATTAAAGGTAAAATATATATTTGGCTACCCCGGTGGCTCAGTACTAGATTTATATGATGCATTATTTCAACAAGATGATGTTGAGCATATTTTAGTGCGCCATGAACAAGCAGCAACCCATATGGCTGATGGCTATGCACGCGCCACCGGCGAAGTGGGCGTTGTTTTAGCAACTTCAGGTCCTGGTGCTACCAATTGCATTACTGGCATTGCAACCGCCTATATGGATTCAATTCCAATGGTGGTGTTATCTGGCCAAGTACCCACCAACTTAATTGGTGATGATGCGTTTCAGGAAACGGATATTGTTGGATGTTCACGACCTATTGTTAAACATAGCTTTAACTGTCGCAGCGCCAAAGATATTCCGGCCATTTTAGCGAAAGCTTTTTACATCGCCAGTACAGGTCGTCCAGGCCCTGTGGTAGTAGAATTACCAAAAGATATGTTAAACCCGGCACTAAAATTTGATTTTAATTTTCCGGCCACAACCGAGCTTAGAACCTACAGCCCCAATACCAAAGGCCACCCAAAACAAATTCGCAAAGCAGTTACGGCTATTTTAGAGGCAAAAAAATTAGTCATCTACTCTGGCGGCGGGATTGTTATTTCAAACACCTCTGAGCAGTTAACTCATTTAGTTGAGTCACTTAATGCACCAATCACGAATACCTTAATGGGCTTAGGGGGTATTTCCGGTGTGCATCCTAACTTTGTTGGCATGCTCGGTATGCACGGCAGTCTTGAAGCAAATAAAGCGATGGCAAATGCGGATGTGATTTTAGCGTTAGGTGCTCGTTTTGATGACAGGGTAACCAATAATGTTAAAAAGTTCTGCCCAAACGCCACCATAGTCCATGTTGATGTCGATCCAACTTCAATTTCTAAAACCATAAAAGCGCACATACCTGTGGTGGGTTGTTTATCTACGGTACTTGAGCAATTGCAAACGGCAATAGATAAAAGCCCGATTAAAATTGACCGCAGCGCGCAAGAAGATTGGTGGCGTCAAATCATCAGTTGGCGTGAACAAAAATGCCTGAGCTATAACCATGAAGGCGACAAAATAAAGCCTCAGGCGGTCATTGAGGCAATTTATAAAGCCACCAATGGTGATGCTTACATTAGCTCTGATGTTGGCCAACATCAGATGTTTGCAGCGCAGTACTACCCGTTTAAGAATCCGCGCCAATGGATTAACTCAGGCGGCCTTGGCACTATGGGCTTTGGTTTACCAGCTGCGATGGGAGTAAAACTTGCCTTTCCAGATAAAGAATCTGTATGTGTCACTGGCGACGGTTCGATTCAGATGAATATTCAAGAACTATCAACCTGTTTGCAATATAACTTAGCGGTAAAAGTGGTGTCACTGAATAACCGCTCGCTTGGTATGGTTCGTCAATGGCAGGACATGGTATATGGTGGCCGTCATTCATCATCGTATATGGAATCCCTTCCGGATTTCGTTAAGCTTGCTGAAAGTTATGGCCATGTTGGTATTCGCGTTAACACGCTTGAAGAACTGCAACCTGCTATTGATAAAGCAATGGCGATAAATGATCGTTTAGTCTTTTTAGATATTCTGGTTGATGAAAATGAACATGTTTACCCGATGCAAATAAAACTTGGGGCTGTTGATGACATGTGGTTACGTAAAGGAGTGAAAGCATAATGCGCCGTATCTTATCTATTTTACTTGAGAATGAGCCAGGCTCTTTATCACGCATCGTTGGCCTGTTCTCACAACGCGCCTACAATATCGATAGTTTAACCGTAGGCACAACGGACGATCATTCGTTATCGCGTATCACCATCACCACTATGGGTGATGACCGCGTAGTTGAGCAAATCACCAAACAGGTGAATAAGTTAGTTGATGTATTGAAAATTATTGATCTGACGGAAATGGCACACATCGAGCGTGAACTGTTATTAGTTAAAGTATTTGCACAAGATGAAGCGAAACGTGCCGCCGTTACACGTGTTGTTGATGTGTTTCAAGGTGCTATTTTAGACATGGGACGTAACAGTTATACATTACAGCTTGTGAGTAGCACTGATAAAATCGAATCATTTTTAGATACTCTGCGACATGAAACAGACATAGTCGAAGTTGTACGCTCTGGTGCTGTTGGCATTGGTCGTGGTGATAAAGCGTTAAAAGCCTAAATCGAGATTTATCGCAGACACAAAAAAAGGGCTAATTAGCCCTTTTTTATTTAATCAATTAAATCGATTAAGGATTAACTTGATCTTTAAGACCTTTACCCGCTTTAAAGCTTGGGATAGTTGCCGCTGAAATTTGAATTTCTGCACCAGTTTGTGGATTACGGCCAGTACGTGCAGCACGCTCTTTTACAGAGAAAGTACCGAAACCAACTAGTGCAACTGAATTACCATCTTTTAAAGAAGAGGTAACAGCACCAGTGAATGCATCAAGTGCACGTGTTGCTGCTGCTTTAGAGATCTCTGCATCAGTAGCGATTTTTTCAACTAATTGAGCTTTATTCATTTGTTAAATTCCTATTCGTTATTATTTTGCCTTCGCAAAACCTATCTTTATGCATTTTTTAAGGATTGGCAACAGCAAATTGCCTTTTTTACGTAAATTCTTAAAAAATGAGTAAATTTTAAATAATTGCCCAAATAAATACTGATTTAAACATTAACCAACAGTGAATATAATCAAGTTGTTAGCAAATCAATATGACAATTTGTTTATCATTCCACTTTTTCGATAACTAAGGTCACTTCCCCGACCTCAATGCCAAACTTATCAATAGCTGTGCGGTTAATCAAGCGCGATTGTGTTACCAAGTACATCCAATCATCTAAATTAACTTCAATGGTGTCATCTCCATAGGGTAACTCAAGGGTATATTGCCAATGAAACACACTGCCATTACTGCTTCCTTTAGCAATACCAATGACATCCGATGCAGTGCCCGTTAGCGTATTATCGTCATTTAAAGTGATTTTCCACACGCGGCGTTGTTTTTCTCCGTCATCGTAAACGAAATCTTCTTCTATCACGCCCTGATTGCCATCCCAGCTGGCGTTCATATCAACGACCATCTTACGGGTTAATTCACCGCTGTAATCCTGCACAACGCCATATGCTTTGAGTTTGCCATTAAAGAATTGCTTAAAATTAAATTCAGGATTACTGCCCTGATAATGTTCTACATCAGGGGCAACACAGCTGACTAATAAAATACAAAAAAATAATGTGAATACTGACGTGAGCTTTTTCATTTTTGCTCCCCGATTAATTGTTTACGCATTGTTGGTTCAGACGTTTGTGGCGATAGCCAAATCGCTAAAAAGTTATCAGCAAACTCACTGTCAGCAATTGCACCGAGCTTAGTATCATTATGATAAAAAGTGCCGTCCCCTTGCTCATCAGTTATAAAGGACAGTGTTTCGCCTTCTTTAATATCGGGCCATAACGCAAGTAGCTCTTTATCGTACTTACCAATCAGGTCAGTTTTCCCTAAATGTTGCCATTGCTCATTCGTCGCTTTAACAATATCTTTGGCTGCAAAGTCCCTTAAATAAGTTAACGATAACTTACTCGGATGTTGACCAAACTGGTACTGCCCTGAGGGAGTGGCAAGTTTTGCATCATAGACATCCCAAAAATAATATTCAAAGCGGCTCTGCCCTACCTGTTTAAACTCTGTTGCCATGCTATTCATTGATAGCAGTAACAAAGGGATACTTAGCAAAGAAGTGATAGGTTTACGCATAACGGATCCTTTTAGTAGTCGATATTGATACGTAGTTAGTGCTTTGATTGTTCGCCCAAATGAACATATATAGCCATTTTTTTATTCACAAAAATAATGCAATTAAACATCAGCGCCCAGCTAAGGCCATACACCAACCAAAATAGCCACAATGGCTGTGCAATTGTTATCACCTCAAACCGAGCACCAGCCCAATAACTAGCAGGTGCAAACATAGCGCACACACCAACTGATAAATACCAAGGTAGTCGAGTTAAGAATTGCATTGAGGTATTCACGGTCAAAAGTAGTGCACTCCACAGTAATACAAACCAAACTGGGTAAGGATTTGATTTAAAACCAAGGAAATTTAATTGCACCATAAGGTATTCAAAACCAAGCGCGATACTAAGGCCAAGCAATAGCAGCAGTAAATCTTGCTTACGTTGTTTTGATAACAACAGCATTAGCACTAGCACAGCAGCAATAGGCAGATTTGCGCTCTCTTCAAGGAGTAAGGCCATAAACCAGACCCCTTGGAACAGCGCGAAATTAATAACTGAGTGCAATATCATCACCCGAGTGACTAAAACGTGGCTTACGAGCCACTAAGTGGACGGTGCTGGTTGCCCGAGTACGAAATGCACCTTCGCAGTACGCTAAATAGAACAACCATAAACGATAAAACCGCTGATCAAACTTTACTTTATCGATCTCAGGCCAACTTGCTATAAACCGCGTTCGCCAATCGGCCAAAGTTCTTGCGTAATGAACACCAATGTCTTTAATACTGTGTACGACCATATCTGTTTGTTGTTTGATTTGCTTATTCATTTCGTCAATGCATGGCAAACAACCACCTGGGAAAATATATTGCTGAATAAAGTCTGAGTTTTTTAAATAATGCTGATAACGTTGATCGCCGATAGTGATTGCCTGGATCAACATAGCGCCAGACTCTTTTAATAACTCATTACACTTTTGAAAAAAGCTTGGCAAAAATTCATGGCCAACCGCTTCAATCATTTCTATTGAAACCAGCTTGTCGTAACGCCCTTCAAGTAGGCGGTAATCTTGTTTCAATAACGTGATTTTATCTGCAAGCCCTAACTCGGCTATTTTTTGTGCCACATAAGCATGCTGCTCATCAGAAATTGTCGTGGTGGTCACGTGGCAGCCATAATGCGTTGCCGCATGGATAGCAAATGCCCCCCAGCCGGTGCCAATTTCAATCACGGTGTCGCCGTGTTGTAAATCGACTTGCTGACAAATTAAATCCAGTTTATGACTTTGCGCTTGCTCAAGAGTTGCTTCTTTTGCTGGGTAAACAGCACATGAATAAAGCATCTCAGTGCTTAAAAACGATGAATAGAGGTCGTTGCCTAAATCATAATGGGCAACAATGTTCTTTTTCGAACCATGTTGCGAGTTTTTATTTTTAAAATGATTAAGACGAAAATAAATATTGCTGAAAAATGCAAATTTCTTCTCAAAGGCATCCAACTCAGCCTGATTTATCGCAAAAATTTCAATCAGTGCAGTTAAATTATCGCAGTCCCAATGACCCAGTATGTAAGACTCTCCCGCACCAACACTGCCAGATAAGGCAAACGCTTTATACATTGCAGCATTGTGAACGGTTAACTGCACCTTAAGTTGACTGTGTTGGTCGCCAAAATGCATCACATCATTGCCATGGACTAAAGTAATATGGCCAACTTTGAGGCTATTAAACGCACCAAATACAAGCTTTTTATATACTTTTACTAGCCAATCGCGCGATTGCCCATTTTCTAAATTGGACACTTTTTCCATAACTTCACCTAAAATTTAATCGCAGTGTGTTAACTGCCGTTACCTGAATGACCTATAAAAGGCACGCGCTTACAAAACAACTTAAAAGCGTGAACGTAAATACCTTTAAAAATACTCCACGTCATTGCTGGAAACTGTTTTAACAAGCGACTGATCGCAGCCTTAGTTAACGTTTGTCGTTCAAGCCTCAGTGTGGCGTCAAACAACAGTTGGTCATCTTTTTTATTTTCAATATGTATCATGGTGTTATCTTTATTAAAACGTATATGCCAATGATAGTTCATATCGAGATCCATGAAAGGTGATACGGAAAAAGCTTTTTTAAAGTTCACTTTTTTTTCAAGTGGTACTAAATAGTAATGTCGCTCGTTCCACGGAGTATTGCTCACCTCAGCAACCATGTGAGTGAAATCACCTGCTGCCGTTTGATAAAAATAGAAATTCACAGGGCTAAAATAAACTCCTAAGCAACGCAGCTGCCCAAGCATATAAACACCTGTAAATGAGTCTGAAACGCCAAGTATTGCAATTCTAGCAAGCGCACGTTGGCTGATCGCTTGTTGCGGTTGCTCTGCGTATTCTAGGTAATCTTGTTGACAAAATTTTAGTGCCTTCAATCCTTTCGTACCAAGCCAAGGATGAATGCCGTCTAAAGAATCCGGTGCCATTAAATCAACCCACATCATATACATGGGATATTTAAATTGATGTGCTTTAACAGCAAATCGGCGATGTTTAACATCGCCAACATAAACCGCGCTAGTCAAACTCAACCCCAAGCTGGCGTGCTACATCAACCGCACTTCTCACACCATCTTCATGAAAACCGTTGTACCAATATGCGCCGCAAAAAAAGCTATTGTTTACGCCATCAATTAATGGTTTTTGCTGCTGAGCGGCAATTGATGCTTTGTTAAACACGGGATGATGATAAGTAAATTCACGTAGGATCTTTGCTCTATCAATACCCTCGCGGTGATTTAAGGTCACGCAAAATTGAGTATCGCTTTGTATACCTTGCAAAATATTCATTTGATACGTTACCACTGCGGCCTTGTCAGTATTATCATTTAACAAGTAATTCCAGCTTGCCCACGCTGCTTTTCGCTTTGGTAATAACCCTGTATCGGTGTGTAAGATCACAGAGTTTTCAGTGTATGGAATAGCACCGAGAACCATTTGCTCATCCGCCGTTGGCTCATTAATTAAAGCTAGTGCCTGATCTGAATGACACGCAAAAATAACTTTATCAAACGTTTCTGTGTGACCATCAGCAAACTCAATGGTGCTCATTTGCTCATTTCTTATTATTGTTTTGATCTGACTATTAAGCTGAATTTTGTCTGCAAAACCTTTGATTAATGGGGCTATGTATTCACGCGAACCACCTGGGATCACATACCACTGCGGTCGATTAGTTATATCAAGTAAGCCATGATTAAAGAAAAATTTTACAAAAAACTCAACACCCACATTACTCATTTCTTTAATACTGGTAGACCAAATCGCCGCACCCATTGGCAAAATGTAATGATAGCGGAAAAAATCGTTAAAGCCGTGTTGGTCAAGTAGCGCACCTAATGTTTGCCCTTGCTGGTATTGATTCGCTGCGTGTAATGACTTACATAATTTATTGAAACGCACAATGTCACTGAGCAATTTCCAAAATCGCGGACGAAATATATTACGTTTTTGAGCAAATAAACTGGTAAAGGTATGGCCATTGTATTCAAAGCCCGTTTGCTCATTATGCACACTGAAGCTCATTTGCGTGGGCTTTCGCTCAACACCAATACGTTTTAGTAATTTCTCAAAGTTGGGATAAGTACGGTCGTTAAAAACGATAAAACCGGTGTCTACTGCGTATTCATTGCCATCTACGAGCACATCGACTGTCGCTGTGTGTCCGCCAATGTAATTGTTTTTTTCAAAAATGGTGACATCGTACTTCTTATGCAGTAGCTGTGCACAACTTAAGCCGGCTATTCCCGACCCTATAATAGCGATTTTTTTCAACGCGTTAATCCTTTTGCAAGTTTAAGCCAAAGTGGTAATGGCAATATACGTAAACATTTTAAAATGAGGGTAAACCGATAAGGAAAATGCACTTCTTTGCGTCTTTTTGCCACGCCTTTAATAATATAATCAGCCGCTTTTTCAGCGGTTACGGCCATTGGCATGGGAAAGTCGTTTTTATCTGTCAGTGGTGTTTTAACAAAACCAGGGTGCACTAAGGTGACATCAATATCATTTAAATCAATGGCTAAACTTTTAGCTAAATAGCTAACTCCCGCCTTGGACGCTCCATACGCCTCTGAGCGCGGTAGGGGTAAATAAGTCACACTTGAGCTGACCAGCACCAGCTGGCCACCCGCTTTTATTTTAGGTAACAGTACTTCTAGGCAGTACCCCATACTGAGCAAGTTGGTTGTCACAACGCGGGTAAATAAGCTGCTATCGAAGTTACGCGCATCATCGACATACTCACAATTCCCGGCATTAAGAATCACTCGGTCTAAATTAGGATAAGCTGCTGTTGCAAGGCGTATCTGTTGAATTTCGGTGGCATCAAATTGACATGCTGTAATATTATCAAACTGCGCAAGTGCATTTAATTTATCTTGATTTCTGCCACACGCAATTACAGTATCACCCGCACTTGCGTATTGTTTTGCTAGTTGCTCCCCTATTCCAGAGGTCGCGCCAGTTATCAAAGTGATCATGATTGTGCTGCCTTTTTATCTATGTGTTTAATAACAGATCCAAGGAGTGGAATATGGCGATATAACAAAGCACCTACGTCAAAATAATCTCTATGGCTAATGATTTTCTCGCCATTGAAAAGCAAGTAACTGTGCCCTTCAACATCTATTTGCTGCGCCCCATTGAGCTTTGGGTGCGCGTACTGCATTGTCCAATACACAAATGCCTTATCATCGGTGCTAACGGCATCACTGATGATAAATTGACAATAAGACAAGTTGCTATAGAGGCCTGAAAAATAGTCTGTTAATTCAGTTAAGCCAGTTACCTGATGGAGGGGATCTTTAAACGCAATATCCGGATGATAAATCTCACCCAATAAAAATAAATTGTCTTTATTGAGTGACTGATAAACTTCAATAAACTTTTCCGTTTTGTGGTTACCCATGTCATACCTTAAATGCGTCAAGCGCCCGTTGGCGAGCCGCTTTATGATCTACAATTGCTGGCCAGTACTTATTTTTATCGCTTCCCTGTAACGCTAAATATGCATGCGGGAAATGAATATGCTTGCTCGGTACCGACGTAAGCTCCGGTATATACTTACGAATGAATTCACCTTCTGGATCAAAACGTTCGCTTTGTGTGATGGGATTAAATATCCTGAAATAAGGCTGCGCATCACAACCGGTACTGGCCGCCCATTGCCAACCACCATTGTTTGACGCTAAGTCACCATCAATTAAGTGCTGCATAAAAAAACGCTCACCTTTGCGCCAATCAATCAGCAAATGCTTGGTCAAAAAGCTGGCGACCACCATACGCAGTCGGTTATGCATCCAACCCGTTTGAAGCAATTGCCTCATCGCGGCATCGACCAGTGGATAACCCGTTTTACCTTGGCACCAGGCTGTAAAATCAGCATCATCAGTGCGCCACTGAACGGGATCATACTTTTCATTAAAGTTTTGGTATTTGTTGAGCTTTGGATAAGCCACGATTAAATGACGATAAAATTCACGCCACACTAATTCGTTTACCCAGGTAAATAAGTTGCTTTTAGAGCTGCTCAATACATCAATATGCTGTTGCTGTACCAAAGCGATTAATTGATGAACACAAACAATCCCCAGTGCTAAATAAGGACTTAAACCCGATGTGCCTTTAATACTGGGGATGTCTCGTTGGTCTTTATAACTGAGTAGCTTGTCACGAATAAATCGATCACAAACTTGGCTGAGAGACTCGTCATCGACTGGCCATTTGTGGGAGATATTATCCGTGCTTAATAACGCACAGCCCTGCCAAGTAATTGTGCTGAACATTGTCGGCAGGGGCTGAAAATAAAAATGCGTGTCATGATACTGCTTTAGCCAAGCATTTTTAAATGGCGTAAATACTTTGAACATTTCACCGCTTTGATTAAGCACTGTACCCGGTGGCGCAATTACATCACCATCAAACAACAGCAATGAAATGCCAACTTCATCGCTATGTTTTAAAAAAGCCTGATCACGCTCAACTTCATTAATTTCATATTCTTTATTCGCGTATACACTTGATACGCCATGTTGCTTGCAAAATGCCGTTAACTGTTGCACACAGCCGTTATAATCGCCACTATCGATAATATGTAATGTAATGCCGTTATCAGCTAATAATTGACCTAAGTAGTCGAGCCTACGCTTGAGCAAATCAATCTGAATTGGCGCAACACCATGGCGCTGCCATTGTTGCTCAGTGATAAAAAAAATAGCATCTTTACACCCAATTTCGATTGCTTGATAAAGGGCACGATTATTAAAAAGGCGCAGATCGCGCCTAAACCAAAATACAGTGTTCATTAAATTCCGTAGCGTAATTTTAATTCGTTTGGATAAGGATTAAAGTACACTTGCTTTGCTAAGTATTCATTTGGGTGCACTTTTAAGTGATGCTTCAACAGTGTAAGCGGGACATACAAAGGTACTAAACCTGCACGGTACTCATCGATCGCATCGCGTAATTCTTGTTTTTCAATTTTAGATAGCTGCTTTTTAAAGTAACCCTGTAAGTGCATTAAGGTATTACTATTATTTTTCCGTGATGCGGGTCTTTTCAATGCAGCCATCAAACCACTGATGTAACTATCTGCCAGTGTTTCAAAATCACGACCCTCATAGGTACCTAGTAAGTTTCCTAAATCGCGATATGCTTGATAATTATGGGCCATTAACAGGTATTTATATTGTGCATGAAACTGAGTTAATCGATGAACCGTTACAGGCTGTTCGCGTAATAATTGCCAATTTTTGTAGGTAAACACCCGCATTACGAAGTTTTCACGTAAATGTATGTCATTTAGCCGGCCATTTTCTTCACAAGGCAATAATGGATTATGCGCCATTATTTGCTCTGCAAAAAAACCAACCCCTTCAGAGGTATTACCGGTACCAGCTTCATTGTATATTTTGATCCGCTCCATACCGCAACTAGGGCTTTTAGCACAAAATACAAAACCACTAAGCTCTGCCGATTGCTCGGTGGCAACCCGCTTCCCATATTCCGTCAATTTAGGGCCAACGTCACCACTGCCATCAGGGCGACACACTTTGATAGTGTCACCTACTCTAACTTGTCTAATTGTTGGGCGAGGGATTGGTAACCCTACCGCAACTTCAGGGCAAAAACGTTTATATTCAACATGTTTAGCCAACTCATCCATACAAAAATTAGATTTTTTATGGCCACTGTCAAAGCGTACTTTTTCACCTGCAAGGCAGGCACTGATACCTATTTTAATACTCGATTGCACCATGCGATCCCTAGTAAATAGTCCTAGTAAATTAAACTACCGATTGGATTAAGTAACTTACTTAAGCCTTTATTAAAGTGTAGTGCACTGCTGACAACTGTGTAGCATAAACAGCCATCTTTCGTCGTGGGGGTATGTTGATGACGGCCATCTAACCACATAAAATCGCCAGCAACATAATCACCGTCTTCATCGCTAAACTCACCATCGAGTAATAAAGTTAACTCAAAACCTGTGTGGGTGTGCTCTGGGATCTCGCCGCCAGCATCGATGTGCAATAAACTTGAGCGCAACGCGCCATCTTCAAGGGCAATACGAGAACGAGATAATTTTCCCATTTGCATAAATTTACTGTGTGGAATACGTGCAAGTGCACGTGGTAATTGATAACTATATTGCTTAGTTATAGCAATGGTTTGCGGCGACACTTCATACACTTCGTCAACCTCATCGCTGGCTGTGATTGCAGCAAATAATGACATCGCATCACCACTGAGCTCTTCATCAATAGACAAATCAGGTTGAGCAAAGATGGCATTGGCATTTTGTGCTTCTAAGCGCTTAACTTGCGCTTGGCAACATTCACACATTTCTACATGAATAGCCACGGCAACACTTAAACTTGCTGGTAGTGACGCATTACAATACTGCGCTAATAACGCATCGCTTGGGTGATGTTTAATCATTGCGGTCTCCCATTTCATTGCGTAATTTTTGTAACGCTAATCGTAAACGTGATTTAACTGTACCTACAGGAATATTTAGCTGCTCTGCCAGTTGCTCCTGAGACATATCTTGAAAGTACACCCCTTTAACTACATCCCGTTGCGCTTGAGGCAATTTATCCAAATAGTTTTTTATTTGCTGGTTTTCAAGATGATCACTAAATTCATAGTCTGAGTTTGCGTGCTGTTCGACCAATGGCCAAATATCTTCACTGATATGCTCTTCTTTATTACTTTTCATTTTTCTCAGCATGTCGAATGAGGCATTTCTCATCACGGTATAGACCCAAGTAGTTGCGGCACCTTTATCGTTATTGTACAGGTGTGCTTTACGCCATACCGAAGTTAGTGTTTCTTGCACAAGCTCCTTAGCTTGCGCATCAGAATTAAATTGTTTAATACCAAAACGTTTAATTTTTGGCGAAAAATAAGCAAATAAATAAGCAAACGCTTGTTTATCACGCTTCACGGCGACAGCCGATAAGGCATCAGCTAGCTCTTGGCTCGGCGTTTCTGGCATGGCAGTATAATTACCTGTGTTAGGTTCACAACGTGTAGCTGGTTGTTGACTTACCATCTTAATATTCCTATTAGTTTTCTTACAGGAGCAATACGCTGCAAAATTACAGAGGGATCATATTAATTAGGAAAATTCGTTATTAATCACAGTATGGAGGAAAGAGTGAATATTCGCAAAGTCAGATTTAAAGGCAAGTTGTTGTTTTTTATCAATTGAGATAGGTAACAGCTCGAGCCACCGGGCTACAACCCAATTAAGTTCATCAAACTGAGTTTCACGGTATAAATCGTTTAATTGTGGATTAGCAGTAAAAAGCTGCTGTAAAGCCGTTTTTAAGCATTTATCTTTATCTAGTAATTGGTGAGGTTGCTGAAACCAAAAAGTGCTGCGTGTTGACGATAACTGGCCATAGCGTAATTGTTGTTTATTTTCGCTTACATCGCTAATTTCAACTACCGACTTCGCGACGACATCAATCAATAATTGCCCTTGTTCGTCTTGTGAAAAGTCAATAATATCGACTAAACAACCGTATTGCGGAACATTAAGATAACTGTCAACATCGTATTGACACAGTACAAATCCTTGCTCGGTTTTTAATGATTCCTTAACCATATCAAGATAGCGAGATTCAAAAATACGTAACCGCGTATACCCGCTAGGTAAAATAAACACCGGTAATGGAAAGATTGCACGTTTCATAAGGCTTACTACATCAGTTTAACTATGCATTACGTTACGTGCACCGCAGCGAATAAGATCAATGTTACTGATCATTACTTAGCTATACCCCAATTAACCTAAATTTAGCCATTGCCCCACATTACGCAGTAGTTCAACTGATGCATATGCACTCAACAAGCTCACTACAGGTGCTAACATTAAAGCTAATAATCCAAGTTCGCTGCTCATTGTCTTAACCCTCAACATTCGACGCATTGTTAGTTGCAACAGGCGATGGTGTGTTTTCTACAACATTAGCTTCAACTAGTTGTTCACTTTGAAGCGAAAGTAACTCGTTTAACAGTTTTTGCGAATCATGAAACAATGATTCTTTTAATTTACTTTGTAATTCATTACTCGTACTTTCTATGTAATGTGCGATATTGTTTGAAAGTGTTTGAGTGATGTCTAATTGACCGTCATTTGCACTTGCTTGTGTAGAGCCAACAACCAAAAGCGCTGCAACAGATAGTTTAATAATGCTTTTCATAATGGTATTCCTTATTGTGTTATTAAGTTAGTCGCTATTACTTAATCAAAGGTTGTGCCAAGTGAAAAATAATTTTTAACATATTGATAGTAAAGAATAATCCAAAACAAACTTTAAGTGCAGGTTCATCTCCCAATACTTTTGACCACTTAAATTAGTCAAAACCACTACTATTTAGGCTATTATTTAGTGTTGATAAGTTCAGCGTACACTTGTACACTGAAAATTACTTTTTACTATCGATGAGTACACTATGAGTGTTGTACCTGCTTATTCTGCAAAAGAAGAGCAACTAAATGCGCTTTCACACGGAGCTGGGGTTATTTTTTCAATCTATGTGCTGTGGGAGTTGCTGACAAAATCGCAAAGCTCTGCTCAGACGCTCAGTGCTGTAATATATGGTGCCAGCTTATTTTTGTTGTTTTTATCGTCCACGCTTTATCACAGCAGTCTTAATCTACGTGCTCGCGCTATCTATAAAAAGTGCGATCACTGTGCTATTTATCTATTGATTGCAGGTACTTACACTCCATTTTTAGTGCTTTCTCTAAGTGGGCTGTGGGCAATTTTACCTTTAATATTTATATGGTCTCTTGCTCTTGGTGGGGTGTACTACAAATTATGCGTAACAAACCAAAACAAGAAAGTGTCACTAGCCACCTATTTATTAATGGGTTGGTTTGCAGTGGCTATTATTTATCCTTTGTATTTAAACGTGCCGCTCAATGCACTGTGGTGGTTACTCGCAGGTGGAATTCTTTATAGCCTAGGGACGCTGTTTTATAGTGCGAAACAACGCCAATTTAGTCACGCTATATGGCATGTTTTTGTTATTGCGGGCTGTGTTTGCCATTATATTTCGATCAGCAAATATATTTATTAGTTACTGCCAACGATAGATGCGCATATTCACTTTGCCATTTTTAAAGATGATCCCCTCGCTTTGCAATAATTGATATTGCTTAAGGTATTGAGGGGACCCTTCAGGAAACGATATTTTACCTTGGCTATTGATCACTCTATGCCAAGGAATAACTGAATCTTTGGGCATTAATTTTAACAATCGCCCCACCAAACGCGCATTACTTGCCAGTCCAGCCATTGCCGCGACTTGTCCATAACTTGCAACGCAGCCAAAGGGTATATTCGCCATCACGGTATAAATC
The DNA here is from genome assembly GCF_036960685.1 of Pseudoalteromonas sp. GTDB lineage: Bacteria > Pseudomonadota > Gammaproteobacteria > Enterobacterales > Alteromonadaceae > Pseudoalteromonas. Next base: position 35,840 of record NZ_JBALXK010000007.1, read on the forward strand.
TTATCTTCTTTGCTTGCTTCATTGTCATTCATTTAAAAATTGTTCACTTGCTTGTTTAAAACCTTGCCAGATAGCGCGCGCAACTGGCCCGTGATGCACTGAGTACTGCCTAAACACTCTAATTTGAGCACTAAAAGTATGCTCTCTATCGAGTATTTCAACACGTTGTAATAACCCTGAGTCGAGCTCAGTTTGGCAATGGGCTAAACTTATCATTGCCCAACCCGCGCCTGAAATTAAAAATGATTTTAACGTGGCTATGTCATCTATTTTCATTATAGCGGAGCCTTTTGAGTAAGATAACCGCTCGGAATCAAAACTCATCTCGCTTTCAAACATCGCTAAACAAGGATAATGCTGAAGCTGTTGATAATTAAGTTGCTTAGGCATTAAGTTATTTGCGCACACCAGACCAATATCGAGCTTTCCAATAGGCATACTTTCTAAGTCCCCTGTAGCATGAAATAAATCAAACCACGGACCTATGCCTAAATCAGCCTGTGACTTATTCACTTGCTCCAAAGAAGCAAAGCGTTTTCCACTGCTTACGCTAAACTCTGTACTTTGGTACTGGGTAAAAGCATCACAAATAATATCGTTATACTTTGACGCATGGCACAGCTGTTCGTAACAAATTTTAAAGTTAGCTTCATTGCCGAGCGCTAATTCATTGGCAAGCTGTGTTAGATGAGATTGCGCGCTGAGTAACAGCTGTGCTTCTCGATGAAATAAGCGGCCCTTTTCAGTTAAAACTAACCGATATTGGTTGCGATCGAGCAATTGAAAACCAATTTCTGTTTCAAGCTTTTTGATTGCAAGCGTCAACGCTGGCTGCGATTTATGTAATACACTCGCCGCTTTTGAAAGGCTTTGGGTACGCACAATCGCATCAAGCATTTTTAATTGGACAAGGTTCATAGCGGACTCTCGTGAATCTTCATAAATTTTATTTATGATCTTTTTAAAATTTAATAATTTTTATTTTATATGTTTGCGGCGTATGCTGCACTCAATTTATGTTTTCATAACCACGGAGAAGACCATGAAACTGTCGCCAGTTTTAATCATAACGACATTAATGCTGAGTTTAGTCGCTTGTAAGGAAGCAAATACTGATGCAGAGGTCGAGCAACCAATTCGCCCTGTAAAATTATTTGCTATAAATAGCAATTCCGACGAGACAATTCGTAGTTTTCCAGCCGAAGTGGTGGCAAATCAAGGCTCTTACTTAGCCTTTCGGGTCAATGGTGAGCTATTACAGTTCCCTGCATTGGCAGGTCAACATGTTGAAAAGGGTCAACTCCTTGCAAAGCTCGATCCGGAAGATTTTCAACTACAGTATGAAGAGCGTAAAGCGCGATTTGAATTAGCGCAATCGCAATTAGAGCGCGTGGCGACCCTATTTGATAAATCTATCACAAGTCAGTCAGAGCTTGATCAAGCCCTCGCTAATAAACAGGTAGCAGAATCAGCCTTAAAAATAGCGAAAACAAACTTAGATAATAGTGAATTGCGCGCACCATTTAGTGGCACCGTGGCAAAAGTATTTGTTAAAAACTATGAAAACATTCAAGCCAAGCAAAATATACTGCGCCTAGAAACCCGTGATTTAATGGATGTTATTATCCAAGTACCCGAAAAACTTATTGCTCGCATAGATAAAGATGCTAATTATCAGCCGACAGTGGTATTTGACGGTTTTCCCAATAAATCGTACACGTTAACAATTAAAGAATTCGATACACAAGCCGATCCAGCCACACTCACGTACAAGGTGGTTTTTTCATTACCTGTCCCAGAGGATTTTAATTTACTCGCAGGTATGACCGGTCGTGTCGATATAGATTTGAGCAAGATAACCCACTCTCAATCTCGGTATGTTTTATTACCTGTTGAAGCGGTTTTTTCTGAACCCACTGAGTCTGCAAATAACAGCTATGTTTGGGTATATGACCCAGAAACTGGCAAAGTTAATAAGCAAGCTGTAGCTGTAGGGCAATTGCACCGCAGTGGCATTGAAGTGCTCTCAGGTATTAAACAAGGGCAAACTGTGGTTGCCGCCGGCGTACATTATTTAGAAGAAGGTATGCAAGTGCGTCCGTGGCAAAAAGAGCGAGGCTTATAACAATGAGTTTTGCAGAAATTGCCATTAAACAAAAAGTGGTTAGCTGGATGTTTGCACTGCTGTTGTTAGTCGGTGGTGCGGTGTCTTATTTTGGCCTTGGACAACTTGAAGATCCAGAGTTCACACTCAAAAAAGCCATGGTGATCACCTTGTACCCCGGTGCGTCACCTCAGCAAGTGGAAGAAGAAGTTACTTTCCCGATAGAAAATGCAATTCAACAATTACCCTACGTTGATTACGTCACCAGTATTTCATCTCCTGGTAAATCCCAAATCACCGTTGAAATGAAAAGTACCTATCGCAAACAAGACTTACGACAAATTTGGGATGAGTTACGTCGTAAAATTAACGATAACGCTGCAACACTGCCCACCGGCGTTTACCCAAGTACTATCTTGGATGACTTTGGTGATGTGTACGGCGTAATGTATGCGGTGACGGGTGATGGCTACTCATACGATGAATTAAAAGATTACGTGGATTTCTTAAAACGCGAGCTAGTCCTTGTTGAAGGAGTCAGTAAAGTGACTGTCAGCGGCGAACAACAAGCGCAAGTTATGGTGGAAATATCAACCCGAAAACTGGCCCAACTAGGTATTGCACCCAATAGAATTTATCAATTATTACAATCACAAAACACAGTATCGAACGCAGGTAAAGTACGTGTCGGTGATGAATCAATCAGGCTACACCCAACGGGCGAATTTAAAAACGTAAAAGAGCTTGAAAACCTATTGATCTCAAAACCTGGTGCCAGTGAGCTTATTTACTTGGGTGATGTGGCAACGGTATACCGTGAATACGCAGAAGTGCCGAATAATGTAATGCGCTTTAATCAGCAGCAAGCATTAATGGTGGGTATTTCTTTTAGCACGGGCGTTAATGTGGTCGATGTTGGCGATAACATCCACGCGCATTTAGCATCACTTGAATATCAGCGTCCTCATGGCATGGAAATAAACACGGTATACAACCAACCCGTTGAAGTAGAAAAATCAGTCAGTGGCTTTATTGTTAGTTTGCTCGAAGCTGTTGCGATTGTGATCATTGTACTACTGGTATTTATGGGGTTTAAAAGTGGTGTACTGATTGGCGCAATTTTACTACTTACCGTACTCGGTACTTTCATATTCATGAAGCTATTCGCCATAGATTTACAACGTATCTCATTAGGCGCGCTGATCATCGCCTTAGGTATGCTGGTTGATAACGCTATCGTGGTCACCGAAGGTATATTAATAAACCTAAAACGAGGGCAAACAAAAGTCCAAGCGGCTACAAATATTGTGCAGCAAACAAAATGGCCTTTACTTGGCGCAACCGTGATTGCGATAACTGCATTTGCACCAATTGGTTTGAGCTCTGATGCCAGTGGTGAGTTTGCGGGAAGTCTATTTTGGGTGCTATTTATCTCGTTATTATTGAGCTGGATCACTGCAATTACGCTAACCCCATTCTTTGCTGATCTCATGTTTAAAGAGTCTGAGTTAAAAGAGCAAAGTCACACTGAAGATCCATACCAAGGCATCATATTTAACTGCTATAAAAGCCTATTAAGCACTGCAATGCGTTTTCGTAAAACCACTTTATTACTGATGGTGGTGCTACTTGTCAGTTCCGTGTTTGGTTTCAAGTTTATTAAACAAGCGTTCTTTCCAGCCTCTAACACCCCGATGTTTTACGTTGATTATTGGCATACGCAAGGCGCTGATATTCACGCAACATTAGATGGCGTTGCCAAACTCGAGGCCTTTTTACAAAAAGATGAGCTGGTCGAAGAAGTAACATCAACAATCGGCCAAGGCGCACCGCGCTTTATGTTGACCTACGCGCCCGAAAAATCGTATCCAGCGTACGGCCAATTGATCATTCGGGTTAAAGACCGTGAAGCCGTTGCAACCATGATTGCCAAAGTACGGGATTACGAAACTGCTCATGTGTTTGATGCCAAACTTAAAATTAAACGTATGGAAATTGGCCCCTCTACTGATGCAAAGATAGAAGCACGTTTTTCGGGGGCTGACCCTGTTGTGCTTCGCCAATTAGCAAAACAAGCCAAACACGTCTTTAGCCAAGATGCTGGGGCGTATAATATTCGCGATGATTGGCGTGAACGCTCGAAACTTATTCGGCCACAATTGAATGAGCAAAAAGCACGACGCTTAGGCATTGCTAAAACAGACTTAGATCAACTGTTGTTGACCAGTTTATCGGGTAAAAAAGTGGGCGTTTATAAAGATGGCACTCAACAATTACCGATCATAGCCCGCTCCCCTGCTGAAGAACGCTTGAATGTTGAAAGTCTTCGTGATTTACAAATCTACAGCCCAGTATTAGGTGTATTTGTGCCCGTTACTCAAGTGGTGGATGACTTTGTTGTAGAGTGGGAAGACAGCCTGATTATGCGCCGTGATCGTAAACGCACAATCACCGTCATGGCTGATCACGATGTCATTGGCGATGAAACACCCGCAAAGCTATTTGCTAGAGTAAGAGCTGGCGTTGAAGCGATTGACCTTCCCCACGGTTATGAATTGCAATGGGGCGGCGAGTTTGAATCTTCCACTAAAGCGCAAAAAGCCATTTTTGGCTCATTACCACTGGGCTATTTAGCAATGTTTGCTGTCACTGTATTGTTATTTAACTCTGTTAAAAAGCCATTAGTGATTTGGGCAACCGTACCGCTTGCCATAATTGGTGTAAGCGCTGGTTTATTACTAATGAACGCGGCATTTAGCTTTATGGCTTTATTAGGCCTATTGAGCTTAAGCGGCATGCTGATCAAAAACGGTATTGTGTTAGTCGATCAAATCAACCTTGAACTCAGTGAAGGCAAAGACCCATACCAAGCGGTATTTGATTCAGGAGTCAGCCGTGTGCGCCCTGTTGCCATGGCTGCCATAACCACTATTTTAGGCATGATCCCGTTATTATTTGATGTGTTCTTCCAGTCTATGGCTGTAACCATCATGTTTGGATTAGGGTTTGCTACAGTACTGACATTAATCGTAGTGCCGGTACTCTATACGGTACTGTTCAAAATTGAAGTACCGAAAGCTAATTAGGTGAGATTTATTACAGCGAAGAGCGCATTTTTTGCTCTTTGCTGTTGATTAAAGGTTAAGTTACTTGTTTCAATAACAGCAAAAACACGCTACTTTTTAAGGCTCAATGTACCTGTGCGGGTTGTAGAGTTTCGTCTTGCAGGCTTGCTATTGGTTTGACTATGTTGAGACTTAAAGCGGCCTTTTTTTACATGTTTAGAAAAATCACGTTTTTTGTCATCATCTTTACGTGGTGCTCGCTCTTGCAAAGGTGTGCTAACTTTAGCGGCTTGTTTGTTTTCATCCACTGACAACTCTTCGGTTTTACCAGAATCAGCTATTGAGTCATTGATCAAGGCCATTTCTTGCTGTGTTAAATGGCGCCATTGCCCTACTTTTAATCCTTTTAGCGTCACGTTCATAATACGCGTGCGCTTTAACGTGACTACTTCGTAGCCTAAATATTCACACATTCTACGAATTTGACGATTTAAACCTTGAGTAAGAATTATCGTAAATTCTTGAGCGCCAGTTTGCGTGACTTTACACTTTTTAGTCACGGTATCAAGGATGGGAATACCACCAGCCATTTTATTTACAAACTGGCGGTTCAATGGTTTATCTACAGTCACTACATATTCTTTTTCGTGGTTATTACCGGCACGAAGGATTTTATTAACGATATCGCCTTCGTTGGTTAAAAATATTAACCCTTCTGATGGTCTATCTAGGCGACCAATTGGGAAAATACGGTCAGGATAGTTAACCGCTTTAACAATATTACTTTGAATTTTACGCTCTGTCGTACAAGTAATACCAACCGGTTTATTGTAAGCAATGTATGCACGCTTCGGGACTGCTTTAAGTGGTTTATTATCAATTAAAACAACATCGCTACTTGCAACTTTTACACCCATTTCAGGGCGAAGGCCATTGACAGTTACACGACCATCTTCAATATATTTATCCGCTTCGCGTCGTGAACAAAAACCGGTGTCACTAATAAATTTATTTAATCGTTTTAAATCTGTCATTACCATTTCATCTTAATTTCAAAGGCCCGTATTGTATACCCAAACCACCTCAAGATACGAGCTTGAGGTGGAATTAAAAGCGATTTAGACAAGACTATTAAGCCTGTCTGTAATAAAAATAACCTGAAAAGGTAAACAGCAATTAACGTGCTAACTTTCGCCAAATAAATTCCAGTGGTCCTTGCTTAAAATAACGCAGGTAAATCACGCTGAAAACCAGCTGTGCAAGAACAAGTAAGCTCACAAGTAGCCAGTACTCAATACGGTTGAAGCTTAGGATCCAATGCGGAAAAAACACTTTGAACAACAATAGTAAACAAACTGTCTGCATTATATATAAAGTCAATGCGAGCTTTCCCGAGCACTGCAAGGCTTTAAAACGAAAACCGTACTTAGTCGTTAGAGTAACCACCATATGGATCATTAAAAGTGCTGTAAATAAGGCGGCTAACCAATTTACCGGTTCTTTTAAAGCCATAATTAACGGGCTGGATTGATACTCAAAACTAATTCTGATAGCGCTTAATAGTATCGCAATAAGCAGCACTCTACGTGGCCATAATTTCGCTAAGCCGGTTACAAAAAAGTTATTTTTGTAGCCATAAATACCGAATAGCATTAATCCTGCAGTCATCCATAAAGTTATCAGCGGAATTACAATTATCATCACCAGAAACAGAGCACTATTGTTGGCAAACATGTCGATTACAGAGCCATGATGCTCATTATAAATTGCAATAAACTCAGCTGAATCTCTAACGTGACTGATATGCGGTTCGATGAGAGTGATTAATACGGTGATCCCCATGGCTAATAGTAAAAACTGCCAGCCGCGTTTGAGCAACAGCTCATCGCTTGCATCAAGGTACTTTAACACCAGCCAGCCTGCACACGCATAGATCAGTAAAATATCCCCAGCCCACAGTAAAAAACCATGTAATAAACCAAATACCGCTAATATTTTTAAGCGCTGTGTGATCTTATGCGTTTGTTGCCAGCGCTGCCATTGAATATATAAACCAGCGCCAAACAATATACAAAATAAGCTACGAAAGCGGCCATCAACAAAAATTAGACTGATCCATTGAATAATATGATCAGAAAGTGGCGGGTTAGTTAATGCTACATAACCAAACTCAAACAAACCGAAGAAATAGGCGTTCATGTACATTAAACCAAGTACAGCAAGGCCGCGAGTAATATCCATATTTTGATTGCGCATTAATTGCTCTACTCTATTAATTGTACTGGTGGGTGTTTGACCAGTCTAACGCATCTCGATAAAGTTTTGGTAGTAAATCACTGTTTATATTAATAAATACAACTGCCTGTTCCATTGCCCACCAACTACCAGATTCATAGGCTTTCACTGTTTCGAGAATATAATATAAAGTATTTTTCTCTTGCATTAAGGCCGTTTTGATTGAGTCCGGAAACGGTAAACGTGTTAGTAGCTGCTCCATGGGTCTATCTAGAATCGCATCTAACAGTGAAAATAATCCGGTTAAAAAAGCACTGTTGGCTTCGCTGGGCGCAACTTTTTTCGCAATTAACTCACAAAACCTAGCACGGATAATACACATTTTTATTAATTCGCAGGGCTTGGTTTGCGCAACATGGGCGGTGATGATCAAACTAACAAACTTTTTAATATGATCATGACCTAAATAAACCAATGCCTGTTTCAGTGATTCGATCTCTTTTTGTACAGGAAACACACCACTGTTGATCAACCTCAACAACTTAAATGCCAGCGCCGTATCTAATTGAAACAAACATGCAATCGCATTGATATCAGGATTTTGTTTCATGACTTGCGCATAAATTGTCAACGCCAGTGCATAATTGATATCAATATCTTTTTGTTGAATGACCGTGGGTTTTGCAAAAAAATAGCCCTGAAAATAATCAAACCCCATACTATGAGCCGTTTTAAAATCATCAATTGTTTCTATTTTCTCAGCTAACAGCTTTAATTTATTGTATTTTCTTAGCTTTTTTATCAGCGGTGCAATTTGCTGTAATGGGGTGATTTGAATATCAAACTTAATGAGTTTTATTAGTTTTAAAAACCTTTCCCACTTTGGTTCATAGACAAAATCATCAAGTGCTAACACAAAGTTTTTATGAAACAGTGCACGACATAGTTGGTAATTTTCTTCAGTTGGTTCAATTGTTTCTAACAGTTCTAGGACCACATCTTGTGATGGTAAAAAAGCACATAAGTCCATTTTCAACGAATCAGGGCCAATATTAATGAGTGCTTTTTTGCCTGACGTTATATGACGGGTGCCAAAATTAAGCTGATTTTCCATAATCAGCTTGGCGGTCGCAACACTTTCTTCAATATCTGGAAAGTAATTGTCGGTACTATTACGAAACAATAACTCGTAGGCAACAACATGCTGGCGACGGTTAAAAATTGCTTGGCGCGCAACAAATACTTGCACTTATTCACCCTTAAACTCAGTCACTGGTCATTGCCTAGAAAAACCAGTACTAAGTAACTAATATATAATGTTATTGCAGTACATTATAGCTAGTAAGATGATAAATAGCAGTATTAATTATAAAGTTTACCTAGATAATCCTTTGCTACCTGTGACCAAGTAAAACGAGCTGCCTTTGCATTAGAAGTAATTTTCTGCCACAGTTTTGGCTGCTCTCGCCTCACTGTTAAGGCATTTTCAAAACACCTTACCAAAGCTTCACTTTGCATTTGTAACGTGTCACCACAAAAGCTAAAGCCATTTTTTAAATCTGTAATGGTATCGTTCAAGCCGCCAACTTGGTGTACTAAACATGGTTGACCTGCTCGCATAGCAAGCATTTGGCTAATACCACACGGCTCAAAAGAACTTGGCATTAAGAACAAATCCCCTAATTCATACAGTAAATCGCCAACATTATTACCATAGCCTTTTAAAAATAGCAGATTACTATTACGTGCCATCGCAGCTGTCATGATGTTTTCAAGTGTAGGATCACCCGAGCCTAAAATAATCATTCGCCCTTGCTGCTCAGCTAATTTTTGGCAAAGTTCATCTAGTACATACTGATTTTGATAAGGCTGGCGCAGCAACAAAGCTTTTTGGTCAGTCAGGCGCCCTACACTTGTTACTAAAGGCCCGCTAACAGGTTGTTGAATAAATTTTAGCAACCGTTGATGAGCAATATAATAGCCACTTTGTAAGGTGACTTTGCTTGCCATCCAAGCAAATAAAGCCTGCTCTATTGCAGCGTAAAGATCGGCTAACTGACTATTTGCGAGTTGTTTGTCGATGTTGTATTCGCAGCCATTTAATATACCTACCAGTTTATTCTTCGCACTGGCATGCTTTAAATCTTGCTCTAAGCCCTCTCCACCAAAGTAGCCATTATGCGGCTGGCTGGCTTGCAATACTTCTTGCGCGTAAGTTGGCGAGACTAAATGTATTTTATCGACTAAATTAATTGCGCTGCGCACCGGGTTAAAGCAATGCGGATAACGCGGATCACACAGCAATTCACCGTTATAGCTTAATGCAGGAAACCATGCCTCTAGGCTTGAGTTGTCGCCCTTAAATGGCCGTATTCCTTGCAACGCAATATTGTGCACCGTATACACGGTACGTAAAGAAGAAAAAGATGCAAACCGCTGGTCAAATTTTAATAGCACTGCCACACAGGCACTGTGCCAATCATGCAAATGCAATACATCAGGGCGGGTGATCACACCTTTTAACAATGCCTCACATAAGCTTGCATTAAATAACGCAAACTTAGTCGCATCGGTAGCAAACGGCCGGTCTCCATCATCGTTGCAGTACACGTCACCATTGTGTTGGCTAAATAATGAGTGCGATAACACAATTTGCCTCACCTGTTGTTGCCCTACATACACTTGCCACACTTGAACTGAGTGGATACTGCCTGCAAATGGTACCTCTACAGTACCTAGTTGTATTCGCTCTAGTGCACTAAAACCGTAATCAGGAATAACCACATCGACGGTTAAGCCTTGCTCTACCAATGCTTTTGGGCAATCCCTTAGTACATCAGCAACGCCGCCGACCTTGGCATTTGGTAAAGCGTCATTTTCGGCCGCAACCATTAATACATGCATCTTTTTCTTGTTTCCTACTGCTGTTTAAACTTCAGGCCAATTGCTTGCTCTCACGTTCTAGGCGCTCAAGCTTTTTTGAAAGCTCAGTGAGCATTTCACGAGTTACTAACACAATACCTTTTTTCGATACTCTAAAGCCATTTTCTTCATCTGCTTTACGATCATAGCCAATTTCAACACCGGCTGGCACTTCACAACTACGGTCAATAATAGCACGGCGAATACGGCAATTACGTTGAATAATTGCACCCGGTAATATCACCGATTCTTCGATTACGCAGTATGAGCGAATATGAACATTTGAGAACAATAATGATTTTCTCACCACCGAGCCTGAAATAATACAGCCGCCCGATACCGTCGAATCAACAGCCATGCCACGTCTATCGTCATTGTCAAAAATAAATTTTGCCGGTGGCAGTTGCTCCTGATAAGTCCAAATAGGCCAGGTTGGATCATATAAATCTAACTGTGGCTCTGGCATTACCAGCTCCATATTAGCTTCCCAAAATGAATCCAGCGTACCTACATCACGCCAATAAGGTTGTCCTTCATGGCCTGGATCACGAAATGGGAACGCAAATACATTATGCTCTTCAATGATCGCTGGAATTATATCATGACCAAAATCACGGCCTGAGCCTTCATTTTCAGCGTCTTTTTTCAACTGTTCAAATAAAAAATCGGTATTAAAAACGTAATTTCCCATTGATGCTAAACATGTTCCCGGCTTACCTGGTATTGAACTTGGCATTTTCGGCTTTTCATCAAAGCGTTTCACACGTTTAGCTTCATCGACCGTCATAACACCAAAGGTATCGGCTGCTTCTTCGCACGGTACTTCAATACAGCACACTGTCATATCAGCACCGGTTTCAACATGTTTCGCTAATAACGCACCGTAATCCATACGATAGACGTGATCGCCAGATAAAATCATCACATATTTGGGTAGCTCATGGCGGATGATATCCATATTTTGAAACACCGCATCGGCGGTACCACAATACCACTCGTCACCATAGCGTTGTGATGCTGGTAAAATTTCAACAGACTCACCCAACTCTTTTTTAAAGTGGCCCCAGGCGCGATTAACATGGCGAATTAACGAGTGAGACTTGTATTGAGTGGCGATCCCGACACGGCGAATACCTGAATTAATACAGTTTGATAGCGGGAAATCGATAATACGATGTTTACCACCAAAATAGACCGCAGGTTTTGCCCGCCAATTAGTTAATTCATGTAAACGTGATCCGCGCCCACCCGCTAAAATGAGTGCATAGGTTTCCCGTGTAAGACTACTTATGTAGCGATTTGCATAACTTGGCATAATTATCTCCGTATTAATCTGTGCTATTAGTGGCTGTGTCGGCCATTTTAGATGTTGTTAATGCTTGTAAATGCCAAATATCATCACTGTATTGGCCAATCGTTCTATCACTTGAAAAAACCCCACTGGCTGCGGTATTTAAAATACTCATTTGCGTCCAGTGTTGTTGATCTTGGTAGGCGTGCTCAACAGTCCGCTGTGCTTGAACAAAGCTGTCAAAATCATGGGCAACTAACCAAGGATCGTGGGGACTTTTGATTGCGCCAATAATGTCGTCAAATAAACCAGGTTCAAATAAATTAAAGTGGCCGCTTTCCAATAGCTGCATCACATTAAGTAAATCAGGGGTGCTATGAATAATATGCAGCGGATTGTAGCTTTGCTTGATACTTTCAACCTGCTCTGCTTGCGCGCCAAATAAAAAGAAGTTATCTGCGCCAACGGCATCACGAATCTCTATATTTGCGCCATCTAAAGTGCCAATCGTCAGCGCGCCATTCATCATAAACTTCATGTTTCCGGTGCCTGACGCTTCTTTACCCGCGGTTGAAATTTGCTCTGATAAATCCGTTGCAGGACAAATCGTTTCCATTGCTGTGACATTATAATTGGGTAAAAACGCAACCCTTAAGAACGGCTGCGCCAATGGATCTTTATTGATCACATCCGCTACATTATTGATAAGCTTAATAATACGCTTTGCCATGTAATAACCCGGTGCCGCTTTGCCACCTAATAACACACAACGTGGCACCAGGTTTTCCGTGTCACCACGGCGAATGCGATCATATAAATGGATCACATGCAGCACGTTTAATAATTGCCGCTTGTACTCGTGAATACGTTTTACTTGCACGTCAAATAACATACTAGTATCAAATTCAACGCCGCATCGTGTTTTCACTAAATCCACTAAACGTTGTTTGTTTTCAAGCTTAACCTGTTGCCATTGCTGGTGAAAATTAACGTCATCAAAATAACGGCGTAATTGACTAATTTGCGCAAAATCACCGACCCAATCTTGACCTATTTTTTCACCAATCAACTGAGTGAGTTTTGGATTACAGTGAGCTATCCAGCGGCGCGGCGTAACGCCATTGGTTTTATTGTTGAATTTTTCTGGCCACAACTCATAAAAGGTTTTAAATAAACCATCTTTAAGTAATTCCGTGTGTAGTGCGGCAACACCGTTGACTGAAAAGCTGCCAACAATGGCTAAATACGCCATTCTTACTTGTGGATCATGGCCTTCTTCGATAAGCGACAAGGCTTGTTGTTTTGCAACATCGCCAGGCCATGCCAGTGCTACTTGCGCTAGAAAACGCGCGTTTATCTCATAAATGATTTCTAAAATACGTGGTAGTAACCGCGCGAATAACGATACGGACCATTTTTCTAAGGCTTCGGGAAGTAAGGTGTGATTAGTATAGGCCATGGTACTTGTGGTGATCTGCCATGCAGCGTCCCAATCTAAGTCATAATCATCAATCAGCAGGCGCATTAATTCTGCAACCGCAATACTAGGGTGAGTATCGTTGAGTTGAAAAACATGATACTCAGCAAAGTCGCTAAAATCTTCGCCGTGTTGTGAAACCCACACACCGACGATATCTTGCAAACTTGCTGAAGATAAAAAATATTGCTGTCTTAGGCGCAGCTCTTTGCCATTTTCACTGCTGTCATTTGGATAAAGTACCATGGTAATTTGTTCAGCAAGGTTTTTATGTGCCACAGCCTCGGAGTAACTACCGGCATTAAATTCCCCTAAATCAAACTCATCGGTGGCTTCTGATTTCCAAAGTCGTAACGTATTGACGATATCATTTTTATAGCCTGGAATTGGCACATCATAAGGCACAGCTAATACATCTTCAGTATCTAACCATTGGCGATGAACCCGGCCGTGTTTATCGGTATAGCTCTCAACATGGCCAAAAAACTTAACTCGCTTGGCTTGCTCTGGTGCACTGAGTTCCCACGGGTGACCTTCACGTAACCAATTATCAGGCTGTTCAATTTGATGACCATTTTCAATTGATTGATTGAACATGCCATATTCATAACGAATGCCATAACCGGTAACTGGTAATGCTAAGCTTGCACAACTATCTAAAAAGCAGGCTGCTAATCGTCCTAAGCCACCGTTTCCAAGCCCTGCATCGTGCTCTGCTGCGGCAACATCTTCTACTTGAGCACAGTAAGTATTGAGTGCCTGTTTTACTTGCTCATCTAAATCTAAGTTTAAAATAGCATTGCCAAGTGCCCGCCCCATTAAAAATTCCAATGAGATATACGCGGCTTTTCGGCGCTTTTCACTGTGTATTTGTTGCTTTGTTGCTCGACAACGGGCGACTAATCTATCGCGGATAGTCAGCGCTAAGGCGTTATATAAATACAGTTGCGATTTTCCTACTTTATCCCGACCAAGGGTATAATAAAAGTGCCGCGACAAATCATCTTCAAGCGTACTTTCATCGATTAAAGGGGCATCTTGCCAGCTTTTTGCAACACACATTTGTTCACTGTTATTAGCCATTTCCTTGATCCTCTAAATTAGCGGTAAAAACCCAACTGCTTTGTGCAGCAACCTCAAACTGTTCTTTATTCTTAAGCTCTGCTTGATCAACGCTGCTAAGCGCTAAGCACCATGCAGCTGCACCTTCAAGCACTGGTAACTGGCACTTCACCGCCACGTTACTGGCATTTAAAATAATCAGTAAAGCGGTATTCAACTGAGTATCTTTTAAGCTATACATCAAAAATTGTTTCGAGCCATCATGCCAGTCACTTTCTTGCATCGCTTTACTTTGCTCGGTATACCAATCAACGGCGAAACGTTTGTCTGAGTCATGTAAAAATACACTGTGTTTGAATACACAATGCTGTTTTCTGATACTTAATACATCATCTATAAAGCGAGTTAGGCTGTGACTACGTTGTGAGTCTTTCCATGCCAGCCAACCAGTACGGTTATTTTGACAATACGCATTGTTATTACCGCCTTGTGAATGCCCCATTTCACTGCCAGATGAGAGCATCGGTACCCCTTTCGAAAGCAGTAAGGTCAATAACAAGTTTTTTTGTTGCTGCAACCGCAAGGCGGCAATTTTGATATCATCAGTAAAGCCTTCAAAGCCGCAATTAAATGAGTAGTTAGCACTATGACCATCGCGATTGTGTTCGCCATTAGCCTCATTATGCTTTTGTTCGTAGCTGACCAAGTCAGTTAATGTGAAGCCGTCATGACTGGTAATAAAATTAATGCTATTGAGTGGCCCTCGGTGATTATGATCAAATAAATCAAATGAGCCATGCAGGCGTTTTGCAAGCTCAGCCAACATATTGTTTTGGCCTTGCCAAAAACGCCGAACAACATCGCGGTATTTGTCATTCCACTCTCGCCACGGCGCTGGGAAAGCACCGAGCTGATAACCACCAGGGCCGATATCCCATGGCTCTGCGATAAGCTTTACTTGGCTTAGAATTGGATCTTGATTAATCGCTTGTAGAAAACTATGAACTTGGCTAAAACCATGTGCCGTGCGTCCTAAAATGGTGGCAAGGTCAAACCTAAAGCCATCTACGCCCATTATTTCCACCCAATAACGCAGGCTATCAAGGACCATTTTTAAACTAAAGGGGTCGTCAATATTTAAGGTATTACCGCAGCCCGTATCATTTATATAGACCGCAGGATCATCATTTAAAGTACGGTAGAAACCTGGGTTATTTAAACCACGCCAAGACAAAATAGGGCCATCACTACCCGCCTCAGCAGTATGGTTATACACCACATCTAAAATAACTTCGATACCCGCTTCATGTAACTTAGTGACCATTTGTTGAAACTCAGCAATTTCATCAGTTACTAGGTATTCTTTATGGGGGGTAAAAAAGTTTAACGTATTGTATCCCCAGTAGTTTTGCAGTCCTTTGGCGGTTAAAAACTGTTCGCTAATAAAACTATGTACAGGTAATAATTCTAATGTAGTAATACCGAGTGTGCGTAAGTGCTCAATAAAACTTGGGTGGCTTAAGCCTAAATAAGTCCCTTGTAACTGAGCCGGAATATTTGGGTGACGAGCCGTTGCACCTTTTACGTGGCATTCGTAAATAACGGTTTTACCCCAACTATGTTGTGGTTTTTTACCTTGATAAGGCAGTATCTGAGCCACTTTAGATTTAGGAATATCAATAGCGTTGTTTACCGTACTTAAAGTACCTATTGGCATTTGTCCATAATGGCGCTCACTCCATGTAAATTCACCAAACAGATCTTTTGCATAAGGGTCAATTAACAGTTTTTGACTATTAAAAAACAGTCCTTTTTTCGGTTGATATTCACCATCAGCTCGATAGCCATATAATGTGCCTACGGCAAGCGGTGCAATATGCAAACTCCATATACCACCTTCATTATTATTCATAGCCAACTTTAAAACTTCAGTGTGGCCGCTGGCATCAAATAAACACACATACAGCTGTTTAGCCAAAGGGGCATAAACAGCAAAATTAACACCGGCTTCGACTACACTGGCACCAAGTGGCGAAACATGTCCTTTATTTAATTCAATTGATAGACTCATCAGGCACCCTTTTTAAGTAAACGGTCGCAAGCGCGGGTAATGAGATTTTCAGGCTGTGTTGCTGGCCATGACTTGCCATTGGTTGAGTTGAGATTGTTTTATTAGCGTGCGAAAAAACACGAACGCCAGAGCCAAAGAGTTGCTCATCATCTGTATTTAAAATGACTTCAAACTCACCAGCGGTTGGCACACCAATACAGTAATCATGATAAACAGCCGGCGTTAAATTGCTGATCACAACCACATAATTACTGGCTTTTTTAGCAAAACGAATAAAGCTAAAAATACTCTGCTGGGCATTTTGGTTATCTATCCAACTAAACCCCGCAGGATCAGTGTCCAACTGATGCAGCGCCCCTTCATTACAGTAAACATTATTAAGCAAGGTAATGGTTCGCTGCACACCTTGATGGGATAAATGTTCTAGTAAGTGCCAATCAATTGATTGATCGTGGTTCCATTCATTTCGTTGTGCTATTTCGCTGCCCATAAACAGAAGTTTTTTACCAGGATGCGCCCACATAAAGGCGTAGTAAGCACGGAGATTGGCAAATTTTTGCCAATCGTCACCCGGCATTTTTTCAATTAAAGAGCCTTTACCGTGTACGACTTCATCATGACTTAATGGCAATATATAATTTTCGCTGTAGGCATACACCATGGAAAATGTTAATTCATGATGGTGGTGCTGACGATACAATGGATCGCGTTGCATATAGTGTAAACTGTCATTCATCCAGCCCATATTCCACTTATAACCAAACCCTAAACCATCATGATCCACTTGGCGCGTAACACCGGGCCACGCGGTCGATTCTTCAGCTACCATCATGATCCCAGGGTTATTAGCATAGCTACGTAAGTTCACTTGTTTTAAGCACTCAATGGCCCCTAAGTTCTCACGGCCACCATATTTATTAGGGATCCACTGACCTTCTTTGCGACTATAATCCAGGTATAGCATAGATGCCACGGCATCGACACGTAAGCCATCAATAGCAAACTCTTGCAACCAATACATCGCATTTGCGACCAGGAAACTTCGCACTTCTGGGCGATCATAATTGTAAATATAAGTATTCCAATCAGGATGAAAACCTTGTCGCGCATCGGCATGCTCAAATAGGTGCGTGCCATCAAAGCGATGTAAGCCGTGAGGATCACTTGGGAAATGCCCTGGCACCCAGTCGATCAACAAGCCAATATTTGCTAGGTGACATTGCTCTACAAAATAGCGAAAATCTTCCAAACCACCAAAGCGACTAGTTGGTGCAAATAAACCAACAGGCTGATATCCCCACGAGCCATCAAAGGGGAATTCGCTGATCGGCATAAGTTGAATATGAGTAAAACCATGTTCGATTACATAGCTAATTAGCCGCTGTGCTAACTCTTGATAATTTAAGTAACGGTCCCCCGCTTCGCGTTGCCAAGAGCCTAAATGCACTTCGTAAATACTGATCGGCGCATCAACTGCATTGCGCTTTGTCCTTTGAGTGCGCATTTTATCAGTCAATTCAATCGCTGCAGGGCGCGTTTGTAATACCGAAGCGGTGCCTGGTGCTTGCTGCATTTTAAATGCAAATGGGTCTGCTTTTTCAAGGATTTCACCGCTGAGTGTGGTGATCGAAAATTTATAACATTGCCCTTGTGTCAGCGCTGGAATAAATAGATCCCATACCCCTGAAGCGGGGTTAAATCGCATAAAATGCTGGTTACGCTGCCAATGATTAAACTCACCAATTACCGAAACGCTACTTGCATTGGGCGCCCAAACACTAAAACGGACACCTTGAACAGCCGATAATTCAATAAAATGGGCTCCAAGATGACGATAAGCATGCTCCAATGTACCTTCATTAAATAAATACATGGCGCTGTTATCAAGGCTACTTTCAAAGCGATAAACATCTTCACAAGTAAGCTGACAGTCACTGTAATCAACCACTAATTTATATGCCGAGATTGCCTTATTGCTCAGTTGTAAAATGAATAAATCAGAGTCAGGGTAACGTGTACAACTAAGTGTTTGCTTTGCCAGTTTTATACTTAAATTTGTGGCGCCTGGCATGTAACAGCGGATCTCACTGTCGGTATCTGAAATTGCATGTAACCCTAAAAAACTAAATGGGTCTTTAAAGCAGCCACGCTTTAACGCATCAACTTGTTGCTCATAGTGCTGTAACTTTGCAGTTTTACGAACAAGACTGTTCATTTAATTAGTCCTTATGGAATTAATAGCACTGAGCAGTGCACTATGGCGCGCTAAAATATGCTCACTTGAATGCGATAATACCCGACGCCAATTCGGGTACTCTTGATCTGTACCCGGAATGTTAACTGGTAACGTTTGCTCATCTAAGTCATCTAACTGAATTGTAAATAACCGCGCAGGTGCATGCGCTAAGCCTAATGTTACTGCTTGATATACATCTTCTGCCGGGCTGTCTAGCGAGAATGAGTGCTCTTCACAGCTTGACAGAAAGCGCAGTAATCGTTGTTTTTCAATTTTTCGTTCTGTTTGCAGTTGGGCAAGCTGCTGCTCGTCTAGCAACTGATATTCATGCTTTAAAGTAAGATCAAACCCTTGCCACCAGCCGAAGAAAGGCGGTACATCGTGATTAGCAACCATTAATAATGATTGAGCAGGAAATGACTGCGCTGTTAAAAACTCACCGTGAAAATCTTTTTCAAAATAAAATAACCCGTTTGAAAAAATTGCTTTGTCTGCAAGCGCGGTTTTCACTTCTGGTGGCACCACGCCAAGATCTTCTCCAATGACAATACACTGATTCAAATGAGATTCAATAGTGAGTATGGCCAATAAATAGTCAAAAGGATAATAAACATAACAGCCATCTTGTTGCTGTTGGTTTTCAAAGCACCACCATAAGCGACGAATTGCCATAACGTGATCTATACGTAAGCCGCCAACGTTTTCCATATTGGCACGTATTAGCGCTTTGTAGTAACTAAAATTGTTATCACTGAGTTTAATTGGATTAAGTGCAGGTAATCCCCAATTTTGACCTTGCTCAGCCCAAGGATCCGGTGGCGCGCCGACATAAGCTGAATCAGTAAATAAGGACTGTTGATTCAAAAACTCACTGCCGTCACCGGCGCAACCCACCGCTAAATCATTGATCAGCCCGATGTTCATACCATGATCTCTGGCACTGGTTTGGCACTGTTTTAATTGCACATGTGCTTGCCACTGCAAGTAATTAGCAAATTCAGTGTCATTGACTTTTAATGTCGCAAGTGTTGCTTCATGCAGCTGACAGAAATCACTAAAATGCTGTTTGCGTTGCTCGCTGCCATGGTTTTTAAAATGCTGGTACAGTAACTTAAATGCAGCATACTTAAACTGATTTACGTCGCTGTAATCAATATATTGTAAGTCTTGTATACGTTGTTTAAATTCGCTTGTAGCAGCGCTTTGTAAGTAATGCTCAAGCTCAATATTATTTGTGCTATCTGCACATAAATTAATAGCGATATAAAGCGGATTTAATAATGCACGGCTATTGGGGCTGTACGGGCTAGCTCGCTCTGGTTGCTGACAAAATAATAAATGCAGTGGGTTTAATAAAATATAGTCCAACTGCTGCTGCCCAGCTTGCTCCACCAACGCTAATAAATCAGCAAAATCCCCGACTCCTAGCTCAGCTTTATTTTTTAAACTATAAAGTTGAATAGACAATCCGGTTTGTTTTTCATCACCGACTTGATAGCTATGTTTTGGTGTCACCCACAACTGAGTTTGCTGTGTAGTATCAGCCACCTGCACAGTCGCATCAAGATAGCCAATTGGCAAAGCGGGCAAAGGAAAAATCAGCTCTAGGTAAGTGATTTCATTAAAAACATAATCACCACAACAGTGTAGATCTGCCAATGAGTGTGTGACACTCGGTAAATCGATAGTAGTAAAAGAAACTGTGCATTGCAGCGCTAACATACGCTTATCGACTCGTACTTTAACAGCGGGTTGCTCAGCGCTTACTAAACTGCAATTTGGTACCAGTTGTAACCACTTATTCGCGTCTAACAGAATATTAAGGTGATCTATTTGTGTCTTGTCCGTGACATCGACACCGCAGCAACTTAGTGCAGCACTGCGGGTTTCATTACTAAAAACAACATGTTCACCGTTATATTTAGTGTATTCATAGCCAATACCGTGTAGATAAAACAGCTGTGAAAGTGACTCCATTAACCGCGCCTTAAATACGTTGTGTATTAACTATACTATTTTCTGTGCCAAAGCTGTTTGCAATGTATCCGTCAGCGTGATGATCGTTATCCCAAATAGTCCCATTAACTAAATAGCGAAAATGAAACTGTTGATCATTGGGTAAACGCTGCTTGAGTTTAAAGCACTGCTCTTTTTTATTAAATTTCATAGCCACAGGCTGCCAATCGGTAAATTCAGCAACTAACTGCACGTGATCTGCCTGAGGGTGCTGGAATTCAAAGGTAACTTCAGCTTCATCTTTAGTTTTAAAAAATCGTTTACTTAACATAGCGGGCTCCAAATAAACCTTAAGGTTAATTAATCCTTGCCACCGTGCCGTGCTCAACTACTCAACATATGCAGGGGGTTATAGTGTATTTATAACATTTGTTTAGTTAAACAAAGTTATATTGATGCTTTATGACAGTGCAATGAAATAAATACTGCACCTAAATCGTGCAAGAAAATTACGAAATACTCACCTAGTTATAAGCAACTAAAATAGGAGCAAGAACTAAACCAAGTTTTACTGACTGTCTGAATTTTAAACTATAAAGTAGTTAATAAATAAGCAGGGGTAAAGTGAATTAATTTAATACTTAAGTTGAGTAAACACTCGATAGTCCCTGAGCTGATGGCGTTTATAAAAATAGATGTTCCTTTTACAAAGCTATTGTTAAAGAAATGTTTTGTTAGTTAGTCTGACAAACTATATACTGACAAAAATGGGCAGTACCTAATAATAAACTCATATAATTGGGATAAAATGGTTTAATGGAATGACTAAACTTTTTCGCTTACTCAGTATTACCTTTATTGCTATCATTGTTTTTTGTTATGGCATGAATATATTATTAACAAACCAAGTCAATACTATTAATCCGCAGCAATCGAGTATTGCGATCAGAGCATTTGATACCGCCACCACAGAGCTTTCAATGCCCGCTTGGTACAACCCAATTTTAAGCGGCCATAATGTAATCAGTAAAGATGGAACCGATTACCTACTCATCAAAGTAACAGAAACACAATTTATTACCGCGCCAGCAGCAGCACTGATAAGTGCCACGATTTTGTCACCTGCCAATTTTATTTTATTGATTTTAATTGGTTTATTTTTTACTTGGTATCTAGGTAAGCAGTTAAATAGCAAACGTGAAAAACAATTAATTGCCCAGCTAAATTTACAAACCCAGAAAGTAATCGACTCGTTTAATATTCAGCTTCCTGATTTAGATCACGCAACAGAAGTTACTCGCCTAAGTCAGGCAATTAATGCGTTAACCACTCACGTTACAAACTATGCTCGCGAAACTCAAACTAGCATCAGCCAAGACAAACTCACCCTATTAATTGACCGTCATGCTTACATTGAGCACCTTGATAGGCAACTTAATGGTGCTGAATTAAAAAAGATCCACTGTGCGTTACTATTTATCGATTTAGACGGTTTTAAACAAGTCAATGATTCCTTTGGTCATAGTTTTGGCGATGAAGTACTGATCCAAGTTGCAGAGCGCCTTGCCTGCGTGTTGCGCCATCATAAACTTAACGATATCAACCCAACGAGCTTGTTAGAGCAAAACTTAGCACGCTTAGGTGGCGATGAGTTCTCCATTTTTATCAATAATATCGATGTTGACTCTAAAAGCTTAGATGTAGCGCAGCATGTACTAAATGAGATAGAACGTGATTTTGTACTCGGTAATAAGCTGATAAAAATTAGCGCCAGTGTCGGTATCGCAGTGTATCCAGAAAGCGCCTCTACGCCCCATGCACTTTTACAAATGGCCGATGTTGCCATGTACCGTGCAAAGACTGATGGCCGTGGTATTTTTAAAGTCTACTCGCCTGAAATGGGTAATAAAATGCGTCGCTATCATTACTTATTAGAAGAGCTACGTTTAGCCATTGCGTGTCATAATTTCCATTTATCATTTCAGCCCATTGTCCATGTAGAAGACTGCGCGATAGATTATTTCGAAGCGTTAGTCCGTTGGGATCACCCTGTTGAAGGGGCAATCTCACCCGTTGAGTTTATTCCCATTGCGGAAGAGTCAAACCTAATTTTAGAACTCGGTGACTGGATAATGCTTGAATCATGCCGGCAAATGGCTGCATGGCATAACGCAGGTATGCGCAAAGTAAAAATATCAGTAAACGTCTCTGGTATTCAGCTCAAACATCGCCCTATTCATGAGTGGGTCATGAAAAAACTCGCTAAAACAGGGCTACCACCAAGTTCTTTGATGTTAGAAATTACCGAATCAACCTTGATCACAGCAAGCGATACCATTATTAATGAACTTGAAAAACTGCGTAAAGAAGGCGTCACCATTGCCATTGATGACTTCGGCACAGGCTTTAGTTCTCTAAGCACATTAGCTGATTTACCTATTGATGTGATAAAAATTGATCGACTGTTTATCGCGCAAGCGAATGAAAACCCAAAATACAACGAAATTTTAAATTCTATCAGTGAGTTAGGTACTAAATTAGGGCTTAAAATTGTCGCTGAAGGGGTTGAAGAAATTGCTCAGTTTGAGCTTGTAAAGCGCATGGGTATCCGCTGTGTACAAGGTTATTTAGTTAGCCGCCCACAATCATCGATTAACGTTGGCAGTAAATTATTACAAGGGAATGTTAATCATATTGCAGCAACTGGCACTGGGGTTTGGAATCTAGAAACCTGATAATCATCCTTTTGCCATAGAAATTACATTCAAAATAGATAATAATACTCAGTAACTTAGTATCAAACCTTAGCGTTCCATGCTCAAAAAAAGCCTTTATTCTCTTATCACAGTGGCAGTATTAGCTGCCGTGATCATAATCAGTATGTCTATTTATACCCTGTATAGTAAAAAACAAATCAGCGTTGATCCTAAGTTAAAGGAAATATCAGGCATTGAATTTGATAAACTCAACCGACTTTGGGCTATCAACGATGGCGGAGATGATCCTAAACTCTACCGCCTCAACGAGGACGGTTCGATTGCCAAAGAAGTGCTAGTGACAAATGCTAAAAATATTGACTGGGAGGATATGACGCAAAACGATTTTGGTCACTTTTTTTTGGGGGATTTTGGTAATAATAAACAAGAACGCAAATGGCTGACTATTTACAAAATCGAGAACCCCATTGATATCAAAGGAGATACTACCGAAGCTGAAATCATTAAATTCACCTACCCAGAACTTGATGGCAATCCTGTAGCACCAGACAAACGAAATTTTGATCTTGAAGCGTTTGTCGCGTTTGGCCGCCACTTATACCTATTTACAAAGAATCGTACTGAGCCGTTTGATGGTATTACTAATGTTTATAAAGTAGGTGATCATGCCGCTAATTTCGATGCTGAGTTAATCGATTCATTTAAAACCTGTACCACTATGGAGAAGCTGTGCTGGATCACCTCAGCCGCATTAAGCCCAAATCGTACTAAGCTAGTTCTACTTGATTCCACCAGTATTTGGCTTTTTGAAAACTTCAGCGGGGATAAGTTTTTCTCTGGTGATGTATCGATAATAGACCTTGGTATTGTCACACAAAAAGAAGCGATCACCTTCTATGATGAAAATACCCTGATCTTTACTGATGAGGAGTTCAAGGGTATTGGCGGCAACGCATACGTTATCAAGCTGGATGAAGCCACAAAAAAAGTAATTAAAAAAGCACCACTGTAATTAAAACAAATCAATATCTGATTGCAATTGTTGTGCTTCAATCAAATTTTTACTGATCAAATCATCATAAAAACGCAATTGATCACGGCCATTTTGCTTAGCGTAATAAAGCGCTCTATCGGCATTTTCTATAACTGAAATAGGAAACTCATATAGACTTATCCGCGATAGCCCGATACTCACAGTAAGTTGCTTAATGAATGGAAATTTAGTTTTTCTAGTATGCTCTAAGAAACCATTAAGCTTAGCTTCTATGGATTCAAAATCAGTCTGTTCAAATACCAATACAAACTCTTCCCCGCCAAAACGAAAAATTAAATCAGTAGAGCGGAAAAAGCCTTTCATCTGCTGAGCTAGTACTAATAACACTTCATCACCACAAACATGACCATACTGATCATTTACCATTTTAAAGTGATCGATATCGACGATTGCCAGCCACGATGTTGCACCAGCTTGACGACTCCTATGCTTATCATTTTTATTCGTTTTATGTTGTTTAACGAGCTGTTTTTCTAATAATAGCTTTAACTTTTTATCAAACGTTTGACGATTTAAAAGCCCGGTTAATTTATCCGTTTCGTTTTCATGCAAAATAGATAAGTAATTTTCGAAGATCCGACAAAATGCATTTAATAGCACCTGTTCTTCACTTTTTAACTCATTGGAAATAATTGCAATAGCGCCAACAGACCTATCTTGCAAGCAAATAGGTAACCATCTGTGTTCTTTATGATTGTCTGCTTTAACCGTAATTATGCATGTTGATCGCAAACATGAAATAAGTTCTGCACTAGGGTTTTCAATTATAGTTTTATCAAGCCAAATAAACTCTTTAGCTCCCTTAAACTGTAATGACGCACTGCGCTCAACTCTAAGCTCCCCCTCTATTGCTAAATCTTTATAAATTGTAATTTCTGAGCACGCTATAAACTCTTGAATTGTAGAAATAATCGTATATTCAAGCGAATCGACGTCTCTGTTTTTGGTAAGCTTTATAATAGAATTTAATAAATTAACTTGCATGAATCCTCGAAATTTACCGCTTAGTGAAGCTAGGTTTATAACACACAGAATTAATCCTAAGATAAATACTAGTGTAGTCTAATAAAACAATTAATTTTAAATTGCTAGAATTATTTTAATCGCTAACCCATTAGTACTAGCGATTAAACTTTGTTTCTAAAATAACCGAAGACGTGGTTCGCTCTACGCCATCAAGGTTGCCTATATCATCAAGCAAGTGACTGAGCTTTTCTAAATTCTGCGCTTGGACGACTGCAATAAGATCAAATTCTCCGCTGATAGCATATAGTTGTGAAATAGCATCTATTTGCTTAAGTTCTAAATTAGTTTTAGTCGTCAGTTTTTGTTTTACCTTTATGGATACGTGTGCAGACACCATCGCATTTAAATAGGCTTCTCCGTAATCAACACTGTATCCTTTGATAACGCCTGATTCTTCTAGTTTTAGCATGCGGCTTTGTACTGTTGAGCGCGACAAGTTAAGTAGTCGTGCAAGGTCAGAAATACTCGCCCTAGCGTTTGTACGTAGTATAGAAAGTAGCTTCTCATCTTGTGGAGTTATCATATTGGTTATTACCTTCACTATTTTGCTTTTTATTTTAATCATTTTTCACAAAATAGCACTGCAAATTTAAACTTCGAACCAAGATAATACCAGTAGCAGATAATAAAAATTATTAAATCAATCTATTGCGGGTTAATAACGGCTTAATTAACCCCTTTTATGCAATATCACTTTTTTCACTATAAGCCAGATTTAGGTGTAACAAATGCAAGTAACAAGAGAATTATTCAACGACGTAATGGTGCCAAACTATAATCCTTCTGAGGTGATCCCAGTTCGCGGTCAAGGCTCTCGTGTATGGGATCAAAACGATAAAGAGTATATCGACTTTGCCGGCGGGATTGCAGTTAACTGTTTAGGCCATTGTCACCCTGCACTTGTGGCCGCACTCAAAGAACAAGGTGAAAAAATTTGGCATCTATCGAATGTCATGACTAATGAGCCTGCACTACGCTTAGCGAAAAAAATGACTGATGCCACTTTTGCCGATAAAGTCTACTTTGCCAACTCTGGCGCAGAAGCAAACGAAGCTGCACTTAAACTAGCTCGTCGGTTTGCACTCGATGTTCATGGTGAAGATAAAACTCAAATCATCGCTTTCAATAAAGGCTTTCATGGTCGTACATTCTTTACGGTAACAGTAGGCGGACAAGCAGCTTACTCTGATGGTTTTGGCCCTAAACCTGCTGCAATTGACCACTGTGACTATAATGACTTAGCGGCATTTGAAAAACTAATTAGTGATAAAACGTGTGCTGTGATGATGGAGCCACTGCAAGGTGAAGGCGGCATCATCTCGCCAAACAATGAATTTATGCAAGGTGTGCGCGCATTATGTGACAAACACAATGCATTATTAATTTTTGATGAAGTACAAACTGGCGTTGGTCGTACTGGTGCTTTATATGCATACCAAGATTTAGACGTAACACCTGATATTTTAACCACAGCCAAAGCACTTGGTGGCGGTTTCCCTATTGGTGCGATGATCACCACTACGGAGATCGCGCAGCATCTTAAAGTTGGTACACATGGTTCGACCTACGGCGGCAACCCACTGGCATGTGCGGTAGCAGAAGCTGCCTTTGATACTGTAAATACCGCAGATGTACTAACGGGTGTTAAACATCGCGAGCAACTTATCCGTGATGGTTTGAATGCCATTAACGCGCAATATGACGTGTTTAGCGAAGTACGAGGTAAAGGTCTATTATTAGGTGCAGTACTTAACAGCAAATTTGAAGGACGCGCGCGCGACTTTTTAGTTGCCAGCACCAAGCACGGCTTAATGAGCTTAGTTGCAGGAACCAATGTTGTTCGTTTTACACCTTCATTAGTGATCCCAATTGAAGACATTAAAGAAGGCTTAGCACGCTTTGAAAAAGCGGTTGCGGATGTTGTAAACGGTTAATCTAATTTAGCGCCCTTGCTTTGCTGGGCGCTAGTGGAGCACTCTTAAATGCACGTATTACGTCCTATTACTGCCAGTGATTTTGATGCACTCAAGCAAATAGCTATTGAATCAGGCCATGGCTTTACTTCATTACCTGTCAATGATGCTTTATTACTTGAGAAAATTGACCGCGCTGAACGTAGTTTTGCAAAAAACATCAATCAACCGCAAGATGAAAGCTACTTATTTGTACTAGAAGATAGTGAAACCGGTGAAGTGGTTGGCACAACCGCTATTGAAGCTGCTGTTGGCCTTAATGTTCCTTTGTATCATTATCACCTTGGTAAAACCGTTCATCATTCGCGCACGTTAAACGTGTATAACACAGTTGATATATTAAGTATGTGTAATGATTACACTGGCTGTTCTGAAATATGCACTTTGTTTTTACGTGAAAATAGCCGCAAAGGGCTGGCTGGGCGCTTTTTATCACGCTCACGGTTTTTATTTATGGCTCAACACAGTGAGCGTTTTGCCGATACCATCATCGCTGAAATGCGTGGTGTGAGTGACGAGAAAGGTCACTCGCCTTTTTGGCAATGGTTAGAAGAACACTTTTTTAGTATCGAATTTCCACAAGCTGATCACCTTGTCGGATTAGGCGATAAAGTGTTTATTAGTGAATTGATGCCAAAATACCCAATTTACGCCAATTTATTAAGTAAAAAAGCGCAAGCCGTGATTGGCAAAGTTCATGAAAAAACTAAACCAGCACTCAAGCTACTTGAAAAAGAAGGCTTTGAGCACCGTGGCTACGTTGATTTATTTGATGCAGGGCCAACGGTTGAGGCCAAACTCGGCAACATTCGTAGTGTTCGAGAGTCACTAGTATGCCCTATTTCTATTGGTGAACTCGATTATGTTGATGAACAAAGTTCAGATACCTTGGCGATATGTAACCAAGGCGTCAGCGATTTTAGAGCCACGTTTACTAAGCACGCACATTACAATCATGCCAAGCATACTTTGATAATCAGCCAAGATGTCGCACGCGCACTTAAATTAAAACAAGGCGATGCAGCACGATTCTTTCGTCTGTGATCTTGTAAAGGAATCATCTTATGAGTACCACAACTCAACTTATTAATAACCAATGGCAAAGCGGCCTTGGTCACAGTTTTACGTCAGTTAACCCAAGTAATGGTGAAACCATTTGGCAAGGTAAAACAGCCAGTAAAGAGCAAGTGAATGAGGCTATTACTGCAGCGCGTAAAGCGCAATTTAATTGGGCACAAACGCCGATTAGCGATCGCATAATTGTGCTGGAAAACTTTGTTGCTCAGTTAAAAGAGCACAGCGAAGAGTTTGCGAGTATTATCGCACGTGAAACCGGGAAACCACTGTGGGAAACGCGCACTGAAGTGGGTGCAATGACCGGTAAAGTGGCTATTTCAATTAAAGCCCATAATGAACGCACCGGCATCACTGAAAACCCGATGCCGGGTGCCAAAGCGTTTATTCGCCATAAGCCTCATGGTGTTGTCGCAATATTTGGCCCTTATAACTTCCCGGGGCATCTACCAAACGGTCACATAGTACCTGCAATATTAGCGGGTAATACCGTGGTATTTAAACCCTCTGAACTAACGCCACATGTTGCGCAGTTTACCCTTGAATTATGGCTAAAAGCAGGTTTACCTGCCGGTGTGATCAACCTCATTCAAGGTGAAGTTGAAACGGGCATTGCGCTTGCCAGCCACCAAGATATTGATGGCTTATTTTTTACTGGCAGCTCAAATACAGGTCACTTGCTGCACAAGCAATTTGCAGGGCATCCAGGAAAAATTCTCGCGCTTGAAATGGGCGGCAATAATCCGCTTATTATCAAAGATGTCGCCGATATTAACGCAGCAGTACACGATATTATTCAATCAGGCTTTATTACCTCAGGGCAACGTTGCACCTGTGCCCGCCGCGTATTTATTGAAAACACCGCCAATGGTGATGCCATTTTAGAGAAACTTATCAACGTCACAAAAAATATTGAAGTTGCTGATAGCTTTGCTCAAGAGCAACCATTTATGGGAGCAATGATCAGTGAAAAAGCAGCGCTTGGTATGGTTAGCGCACAACAGCAACTACTCGATATAGGGGCTAAATCACTGGTTGAGCTAAAACACTTAAAATCTGGCACTGGCTTTGTAAGCCCAGGGATCATAGATGTAAGCAATGTTACAAACATGCCGGATGAAGAGCACTTTGGACCACTCATTAAAGTTTATCGTTACACTGAATTTGACAGTGCTATTGATGAGGCAAACAACACCTCGTTTGGTTTATCTGCTGGTCTGTTAAGCGACTCAAATGATGATTACCAACACTTTTTAAAGCGTATTCGTGCTGGTATTGTTAATTGGAACCGCCCTATCACTGGTGCATCAAGCGCAGCTCCATTTGGCGGCATTGGTGCCAGTGGGAATCACAGGGCAAGCGCCTATTATGCTGCTGATTACTGCTCATACCCTGTGGCCTCTGTTGAAGCAGACAAAGTAAACTTACCTGATACCCTAGCGCCGGGCTTAATCATTAAATAATGACTAAATGGCAACACCATTTAAACCAAATTAAGGAATTAAAAATGCACACAGATGTAAATGCCCTATTTGACAACCTATGGCAAAATTATTTATCCGTTACGCCTTCGGCGGTTAAGGTTCACGACCTACTTGGGTCAACGCAAAAAGATGATGTGATTAATGATCATATCGCATTAAGAACATTTAACCATGAACACATTGGCCTTGAAAAACTTGCAGCGCACTTTTTAGCCGTTGGCTACAAAGAATGTGGTGAATATCACTTTGAAGCTAAAAAGTTGTATGCAAAACATTATGAGCACCCTGATACCACACAACCAAAAGTATTTATCTCAGAACTTTTAGTTGAGCAATGCTCACCAGAGCTACAAGCCATCGTCAATGATATGGTTGCCAATATTGATGCAACAGCGGTAACCGCTGATGACTTTTTATATTCAGGCACTCACTGGCAAGTCAGTACTGAAACATATAAAAAGTTGCTTGCAGAAAGTGAATATGCGGCTTGGATGTCAGCATGGGGTTACCGTGCTAATCACTTTACCGTAAGCATTAATGAACTGGCAAAGTTTGATAATATCGAAGCGGTAAACCAAGCTCTAAAAGATGCTGGTTTTGCGCTTAATACCTCAGGTGGTGAAGTTAAAGGGTCTCCAGAAGTTTTACTTGAGCAATCATCAACCCTTGCTGATGATTTTGCCGTGGAATTCAGCGATGGCAAAATGAGTGTACCAAGTTGTTTTTATGAATTCGCACTTCGTTATAATAAGCCAGACGGTGAACTCTATACTGGCTTTGTGGCGGCATCAGCTGATAAAATATTTGAAAGTACCAACGCTCGTTAACAACGAACCAGATACTAAAATAACGAAAAGCCCGAAAGGGCTTTTTTAAAGACAATATAAATGTTTCCTGCTATTTTAATACTGATAGGAGAAACTTTTATGAAAACTCTATTACTTATTTTTTTAATGCTACTCCCAAACTTTACTTTTGCACTGCCAACAGTAAAGCTTATATCCTATGATTATTTTTTACACGAAGGAGAAAAGTCAATTAATGATGAGCAATATATAAACACGTTTATAAAGGAGCTCAGCAATCAATTTAAGGTTGAACAATACAACACAAATGCAGCTCGTATGTTAAAAGAGCTATCAAATCAATCGCAAGCCTGTAGCTTCAATATATTAAAAACAGCGCAGCGTGAAAAACAGTTTATTTTCTCAGATATTCCATCATCTATGTTTTTACAGCGAAGATTATTTGGCCTTAAAGAAACAATACAAAATTTTCCCGAAAAGGTTTCCATCTCAAAACTACTTGCGAATAACTACACATTTGCAGTCATTACCTCAACAAGTTATCAAGAATTAGATAGCACCTTGATGATGTACCAGCATCAGACCGCACCTATTATTGGCGCAGATAGTTTTTCTCGCCTTGCAAAGTTGCTATTGCATAAGCGTGTTGATTTTATTATTGACTATGATATGAGTGTTAACCACTTCTTAACCGACGAACAATACTCATCTTTAGAGAGCCGACAAATTATAGAGTACCCAGAGTTTAATAGTGGTTACTTTGCCTGTAATAATAGCCAAGAGGGTATTGAGTTTATTAGCCAAATAAATACCTTAATGCAAAGTGACACAATACGTAATTCAATCAAACAGTATCATTCTGCCGATTTTGGCCCTGAGATTGCCCATCAAATTATGGCAATCTATAATGCGAAGTATTGGCATAATAACACTAACAATCGCGATTAATTGAACACTAACAATATAAAGCAATGGTAGTTTTTTCATCAACTGAATAATGGCGTATATATATTCTTAAGTGCTACAACCTTACTTTTTATCGCGTCAACAATAGAATAACCGCTATAAAAATAGCGGTTTATAATCATTCTCTAATTGTTCAAAAGACAGGTTACCAATAAAGCGGCCAAAGCTAAGCCAGGTTGCTAAACCGCGAAGATCTTTAAAGTGTGGTGGCACAAACTTAGGATCTTCAATTACGCCTAAATCATGTAACTGAGAAATGAGCCTAAAGTCATCGATTGAGATTTTACCCACTAGCAACAGTGGTAGTTGATCTATACGACCAAGTTGAATAGCAACACGAATTAAATTGTAAACCAACACAAAGCCTTTGATATAAGCAATGTCTTTGGTAAACGGTAAACCTGTAGCTGTACTGCCACGAAAAACCCGTTGCGCTAGCGTATAGCTTTCGTCTTTACTCAACCCTTGTGCTACATAATCTCGGTAAATATCGACAAACTCAGCGCCGTCTATGACTTTAGTTACCGCTTGAATACGATTAACCAATTTTGATAAACGCCGTGGGGTTGATTTAAGGGTGATGATTTCAGTCAATACCGCAAGGCCTTCTTGGGTGACCGTTGAACTTGGCGTGCCTTTACTTAAACAGGTTAAATAAGGTTGCGCTAAACCATTTTGCGTAGTACCAACATGGATCCAGCCTTCATGGACTTCTAGAATATCAAGTTCGCGTTGCGAAAATTTAACATCTTGATTTAGCTTAATATTGTTTGCACCAGCCGCGGCATCGCTGACTATACCGTCACTGATGATCACCTCAACATCAATACCAGGCATACTGGCGCTTACTTGCTCAGCAAGAATTTTAACCGCAGCATCGGCATCAATATTTTTTGGATCATCCGGTAAAATATCCGCAGCAAGCAGGTTCTTAAGTGGTAGTTCGAGCATATTCGCAAGCTCTGACAACGATGGCTCACCCGCATGAAAAAGATCTTTCGGGTGACCAAACAATTCCACCGATAAATCATGAAACTCCGCAGTGCCACGGTATTCAAGCATATTGAGGACTGTTTTATATTCAGCACACATTTTACTCATATACTGCGTGATTGGGTTAAGTTGCCCGAGCTGGCTAATAATATTGCGATTTAAATCAGAGAACGCTTGGCGTAACTCACTAGGTACAAACCCTAGATCACGTTGTTGATAATAGGCTTTGTCGACCAAAGGGTTCTTTTGGCATTTTTGTCTAAAAAACTCTTCTTTTATACTTTTGTCCCAATTAATCGCATCTAAAATACGAATCGGGGTTTGTAGGGCGATTAATCTATCTGATAATTCGCGAGTTTTAAGTAATAACGCCTTATCTATCATGCTCTAAGCTCACTAATGAATGAGTCTAGAGCATAGGCTAGATTTGCGCGTTTTCAAAGCAAATTATGGTGTGTTTTGTAGATTTATTGGACTTGAAAAATTAGTAATTCTATTTATGATTTTGCCATCTTTATAAATCAATAATGTTGGCACTTTGTTAATCTCATTATCGATAAATAAATCATTACCGTAGTCAATTGTTAGAGGATGAATCACATTAAACTTTTCTTTGTATTCAGTTACAGCGGCTTGATCTGTCCATAGTTGGCTAATTCTTGCTTCACTATTTATCCCTTGTTTAGCTAAAGAGTTCATTTGCTTTTGCGCTGCAACACAATTCTTTGCCATGTTCGGCCGCGTATCCGCTAAATACCAATCACACCAGGTTGCTGTATACAGCACCGCTTTAAAACCTTGGGCAGGAATATCTAACGCAATAGCTAGTTGCTTATTGGTTTCATCTAACAAGCGAGTTTGTTCAACCACACCATCATGAGATAATAACCGCAATGTATTATCCAGTGCTTTATCTGCTTCGTGTCCTTGAAAGATTACTTTACCTGTTTTATCCAGCAATACATGAAAAGGTGTACCAATAAACTGATAATGCTGAGCAACTTTACCTGTGTCATCAGTCATTATTGGCATGGTTAAATTAAAGCGCTTTTTTACCGCGGCAACAGCACCGGGGTCATCATTGAGATCAATATTGATTGCTATCGTATCAATAGTATCGCCATATTGTTCGTAAGCATGTTGGAAATGCGGCATCTGCTGCATACAAGGTTTGCACCAGGTCGCCCAAAACTTCAAGTAAACGGGTTTCTTACCGACAA
The DNA here is from genome assembly GCF_036960685.1 of Pseudoalteromonas sp. Taxonomy (GTDB): domain Bacteria; phylum Pseudomonadota; class Gammaproteobacteria; order Enterobacterales; family Alteromonadaceae; genus Pseudoalteromonas. The sequence continues at coordinate 69,572 of NZ_JBALXK010000007.1, forward strand.
TGTTTTTCAGCTCAAATAACTCACCTTGTTGATCCTTTAAAACCAAGTTACTTTCACTTGCAAACACGTTTTGATAGCTTATAAAACATAAAACCAACAATAGCAGCGTAGTATAATTAAATTTCATCGTTGTTATCCCTAAAATAAATACACTTTAGCATGTTGGCTAAATACACTGATTGTAATTTTGCGACATAGCAAAGTATTTCAGGCATTTATTATCACATACTATAAACTTAATACGACTTAGTTTCGTATTATAGATTGATAAACGTAATATTGGAGTAATTATGAAAAATGACATTGAAACAAAAGAGATTTTGTCAGTTTACGAGCATATTATTCAACACGGTGAACCATGTGAAGATGGCAAACACTATCAAGGGGTAACTGCATTTTCAGATATTGATGGCTATACCATTTATCTCAAAGGTAGCGGCGTGCAATTACGATTCGGTTTTCATAATACTTACCATCTCGATTATGAACATGACAAACACAAAGATGATTTCCTTAAAAAGTTAGAAAATATACTTAATGAAGTGTAAACATGAGTTTTAACAGTTCACGTCGTCACCGCTCATCAGCTTGTCATAACAAGCATACAGATTTTATAAATAACGTGGTTTCATCATTACGTACTGATCCATCTAAACTCGATATTATTAAGAATAATCTTGACGAGTATCGTAAGCAGCGATTCCTTAAAAGAGGTTTTTTAACGGCAATTGAGCGATTCGACTGGGTGTTTGAGGCCTCAGAAGACATTGAATTTATATGTCAGCAAATACTTGCGGATGATTTTATTGGGCAGCGGTTACGTCGCTACCCATTATTGTTTAAAGGTATAATTTAGAATTAGTCGTACCTATACAGCAAACCACCGTTTATTGATGATACTCAGGCTTAAAAATGATAGATTGCGGAAATTTATTATTTTGAGAGCCTTGTAATGTCAAAAGCCGTCGACAACGCCAACTCAACAAACGAAGCAAAACCATCGGGATTATTTAACCGATTTTTAGCATCCGTTGAGTTTTTGGGGAATATGTTACCCCACCCTATTACGTTATTTGCACTATTTTGTGTAGCCATCATTCTATTCAGTGGTATTGCTGATTGGTTTGGCTTAAGTGCGATTGATCCTCGCCCAATTGGCTCTGCAGGTCGAGAGGCTGATGGAGTAATTGAGGTCGTCAGCTTATTAAGTGCTGAAGGGCTACAACGCATAGTCACAGGTCTTGTTACCAACTTTACTAACTTTGCCCCTTTAGGCACGGTACTTGTTGCACTGTTAGGTGTAAGCGTTGCTGAACACTCAGGGCTTCTTTCTGCAGCAATGCGTGGCATGGTGATGGGCGCATCAAAACGTTTAGTGACATTTATGGTGGTATTTGCTGCTATTTTATCTAATACCGCATCTGAGCTTGGTTATGTGGTACTTATTCCCCTTGCAGCGATGATATTTCATAGTCTAGGTCGCCACCCTCTAGCAGGTTTAGCAGCAGCCTTTGCTGGTGTTTCAGGTGGCTACAGTGCCAACTTATTACTTGGTACAATCGATCCGCTTCTTGCTGGTATCACCACCCCTGCCGCGCAAATGATTGATCCTACTTATCAAGTAGGCGCAGAAGCTAACTGGTATTTTATGATGATATCGGTATTGTTAATCGCCGTATTAGGCACTTGGGTTACTGAGAAAATTGTCGAGCCACGATTAGGCAAATATAACCCAGATGAGGCCAGCGCCGATCTAGCAGAAAATAATATTGAAGGCCTCACAGACAAAGAAAAGTCAGGCCTAAAATGGGCAGGTGTATCATTATTGTTAGTCTCACTTTTACTGGCTTGGACCATTGTGCCTGCGGATGGAATTTTACGTCACCCTGAGACCGGCTTATTTGCCCACTCCCCGTTTTCTAAAGGGATCGTGGTGTTTATTTTCATCACTTTTGGTATCCCAGGTTTTGTCTATGGTCGAATTGTCGGTACTATGAAAAACGATAAAGATGTGATCAACGCCATGAGTAAAAGTATGAGCTCGATGGGCATGTACATTGTATTGGTATTTTTTGCCGCACAGTTTGTAGCATTTTTTAAGTGGACAAACCTAGGCACTATTTTAGCGATTAACGGCGCAGCAATGCTGCAAGCATTAAGCCTAACAGGCCCAGAAGTATTTGTTTTATTTATATTAATGTGCGCGTTCGTGAATTTAAGTTTAGGGTCATCATCTGCACAGTGGGCGATCACAGCCCCTATTTTTGTACCAATGTTAATGCTCATTGGCTATGCACCAGAAACCATTCAAGCGGCTTATCGTATTGGTGATTCAGTTACTAACTTGATCACCCCAATGATGAGCTATTTTGGCTTGATCCTCGCGGTAGCAACAAAATACAAAAAAGACATGGGTATAGGCACGTTAGTAGCCACCATGCTGCCTTATAGTATGATATTTTTTGTCGGCTGGGTGGCACTATTCTATCTTTGGGTATTTGTGTTTGGCTTACCTGTCGGTCCAGGCTCGCCAACTTATTACACCCCATAACTGAGTCACTATTTAATGCCAGCATTTGCTGGCATTTTTAGTTTAGTGGGTTGTTTTTCTAAATATAAAATCTACACTCAAGGCTGTTAAACTGAACGAATATACTATGCCCCGCTATACATTTTATCTATTACTATTTAGCACTGTATTCATACCATGGCAGCTTTATGCCAATGCCACTAAGCAACTCGAATCCGCATTTGCAACGTCATTAGTTTTTACCGATGGTGACAGCATTACTTTAGGCTACGGAAATTTTGATCCTAATAAGTTTATTAGTCCACACCACAATGTAGCAAATGAAGTTGATTCTCTTGGTTTACGCAACCAACTCAGTGTATACGCTATTCCATTTGACTGGGCCTTAGCTAAACCCGTTTTAGGCTATCAAACTAAGCTAGTCACCCAAGTCAGTTATCTACACCAAAAACAAAGTGTACGTACCTTTGCTGACACATTACCCGATCTCAACTCTGAAACCATGCAAAGTGCCAAAATTGGCATTAGTTTTGAAAAACCCATTAGCTCAAAATGGTTTTATCAAGCTAGTTTTAATAGCCACTACATGCATTATCAAAATGACTATGCATATTTAAGTGAGCAAAGTGAACGGCTGTTAAAACCACTTGTAGAGGGAATTTATACCAATGTGCAAAGTAACGCGGTAATTTTTAACCCGAATATATCGTTAATCTATCGCTTGCCCCGCGATTGGGGCTACTATGAATACAAACTCAACGTTAATTATTATTATGGCTGGGCACTGTCCCAACCTCAGCAATTAAATTCGGTCAATCCAGAAAGCTGGCAAACCCAAAATGGCATAAAAGCCACCTTTAATATGTTTAAGTTTTATGACTTCCAGCAATCATTTTATGTCAAAGCACAACGTATTGATTTAGGTGCGGATAGTCAAAAACCGCTTGGTACAGACCATTTTTATGAATATGGTTTTGGCGTATTATGGGATGTAACGAGCTGGACCGATTGGTTCGAGAACTTTGGCATAGGCATAAATATTAATAATGGCAGCAAGTTAGATGGTGGCAGCATCGTATTTTATTTTAATGAGCTTTAATAAACCGACTTCAATTAATACTTTACAACTCAGAGAAAAAAAGCCCCCGCTATAAAGCAGGGGCTACATTTAAACTCACAACTAATTAGATAGCAGTTTTTGTTTTATCATTTGCTGCTTTTTGCTCTTCAACTTGAATAAACATTGCATCTACAAGTTCGATAATTTTTTCTTTTGCGTCAATAAACTTATCTAAGCCTGCGCCAGCACGATAACTTGCCTGTGCAATCGTATCTGCTTGCTCAACATCTTTAACCCAGATATTTGCATATGACATATAAAGCGCGAGATCCCAATGCCAGTTCGCTACATAAAATGCCACTGCATTACAGCCTTGTGCATCTACGGGCTCAAAATCAGTTTGATATGCTTGATGCTTCATTACATAGTTTGCAGTAATAACTTTTGTTTCTACATTATGCTTTGCAAAACCTTCTTGTAACGCAGTAACAACGCCCTCTTTTACTTGCTTGTGCTCTGCTATACACACTGTTTTAGGTCGCTCAGCTTCAAAACGGCTAACATCTTGTTTTGCAGCACAGCCAGCTAATGTTGCTACAGCAATAGCTGCTGCGGTAAGTTTAAGTAGTTTCATTTTTATATTTCCAGTTTTTATTATTTAGGTGTTCGTTATTAAAATTTTGCTATTAGATATTGTTACAACTGCCACGCATAACTGAGTTTGGTGAAGAAAGTTCGCTGATCACGCTCTAAACTCTTCAATGAATCGTCTTGGTAGCCTTTATCTGAATAGCCTAAGTAAAACAAGGTTTGTGCATTGATTTTATAGGAATAAACCAGCTGACTACCGTAATCTCGGTTGATGCTATTAACATTGGCATAGTAAGCGTTTTGATTACGGTCGATATCTTCAAACTGTAAAATCAGTTTCAGCATAGAGCGCATGTTGAATTTATAGTAAACACGTAAATCAGTCAGATTCGCAGTAAAAACATTATCACCTTGTGGGTTATTTAAACGACTGTAACTATGCTCTAACTGTACTTGCCAGTGATCATTTATATCCCACGTCAGCTCTGGCTCTATGGTAAATAAATCACCTAACTGCTCATTGCTGTAATCAATTTTACTGCCAAATTCACTATATAGTGTGACTCGCAGATCCTTAGTTGGGCTAAAACCACCATAAATAAAACCAATATTTTGATTGTAAAAATCATCATTATAGTTTTCATTGCGATGGATCAAACCAAACTCTAAAGATGACTGTAATTGCCCTTTTAAAAAGATATAACCTTCATATTCTTCCTCAAGCAAGCTGCCATCTTGTGCCCAGGTTTTATCCCAATCCAGATTATAAGAATATTCGGTTATCATCTCACTGGCATCTAAGTACCAGGTTTGCCCACCGCCTAATAACGCTTTTTTGTAATCGACTTTTGCTTGATAGCCAACGTCTGTGCGGTAATCTTCTCCAATGTCTTCATAACTGGCAAATAGCTTATAATCACGTTTCTCGCGGGAAAATTCGAGCTTATACGCCTGATCTGACTGATTTTTCTCTAAACCATAATTATCAGTTAAAAAAGCGGAGTTTTTAGTGTCTGAAGTTGCAACTTGGTACAACACACTATCGGTTTGATTAAACCAATAACTACCATCAACAGACAATACTGTATTGTGATAATCATTTGCTTCACGATGGGTGCTCATCACCCCTATTGTACCTTGATCACCAATATCATATTGATAACGACCAATGGAAGATTTTGATTTTTCGGCTAAATTAGCAAAGCCAGAGCCTTGGTTGGTCGGCAATAAAATACTGGTGTTTTCATCATCAGCATACAAAAACGCATAACTATGTGCATCTGTTTTACCGGTTATCTTAGCTCCTACGTCAGGCTCAGCAATTGTACGGGTATAAAGCAGTTCAAATAGACTACTTTTAAAATATGACGCTCCATCTAAAAAGAATGGCCGCTTCTCAGCGTATTGGATAGAAAAAGTAGTATTTACATCCAACTCTAAACTATCAGTCTCAACTTGTGAAAAATCGGGATTAATCGTGGCATTAATAACCGCATCCTGACTTATACCCCAACGTAAATCGAGTCCAGCTTCGGTATCAATATCACCATTTTGCCAATCACCAGGTACTGTATTTTTCGTATCATGACGAAGTGCTGTCAAGGTTGGTGTTAATTGAATATTTTTACTCGGCTCCATGGCAATAAAGCCGGTTACTTTATCAAATTGGCAAAAGCTGCATTTCACATCACGATCAAAACCCACATTAGACAACTGATAAAGTACCTCACGCGGGTAATTACGCCACAGCGCAAATCCCCATGTCATATCAGCCTTATTTTTAGGAAAGCGCAGGGCTGTGAACGGAATACGCATTTCAACCACATAACCTTGTTCGGTTATTTGCCCTGCACTGTCCCAAATCGCATCCCACGATGGGTCTTCACTCCAACCGTCGGTATCTGTCATGCGCATATCACCTTGCGCACCCAGCGGGTTTACGTAAAATTCATAACCGGTTCGCTCATCATTAAAGGTATCGATCATGAGCGCTACGTTATCATCACTCCATAAAGAATCACGGTCGCGAAGTGCGGCACGAATTTGACTCGGATCATTATCATAAGCAACAAGGCCAACATATAAATAGTTGCCATCTTCGTAGATATAAGCATCCGTTTTTACCGGTGGCACGCCTTTTTCATTAGGTTCATTTTGATAACGCAAAGGCACCAACGTGGCTTGTTGCCAGTGAGGTTCATTCAGCTGACCATCAAGATCAATACCTTGATCAATATGCGCTAAACTAAACTTTTGTTTTTCAGATGCTTGACTCACTCCACTTAAAAGCGCAACAAACGACAACAAAAAGAGAATAGTACGTGGTTTTATTATTGATTTTATATACTGCATAAACATCCGTTTAAATTTCAATTACTCTTAATGAGTAAATAAGCTCACGAATTGTAATTCACGCAGGTACATTTGTTAATAGCTTGAAGCAAAAAATATAATAATTATAAAAATATAAGGGGAAAGTCTTAGGTTTCGATTAACTTTAGCTTATCAGACACACCATTCCATGTATCCGCATCTTCTGGGGCAGGCTTTACTTCAGTAATTCTTGGCCAAACTAGCGCTAGTTCCGCATTCAGCTCGGTAAATTCTTTTTGCGAGTCAGGTAATTCATCTTCTTGATAAATTGCTTCTGCTGGGCATTCAGGAACACATAAACCACAGTCAATACAATCAATCGGGCTGATAGCTAAAAAATTAGGGCCCTCGTAAAACGCATCTGCTGGGCACACTGCTACACAGTCTGTGTATTTACACTTTATACAGTTTTCAGTGACTACAAATGCCATTTTAACGTTTGCCTAACATAACTTAAATTACAGCGAGGGATCATACCCAACCCCAGCCAAAATACAATAAATAATCGCTGCCATCACAGCTTAAATTAACGTAAAATGCCTGCAATTGTGAGCATATCGCATCAGCGACTGCTAAGACACCTAACAGAGATTAAATATGATACGTTTAACAGAAATAAAGCTACCTCTTGATCATGGCGAACAAGCCATTGAACACGCCATTATCACCAAGCTCGGCATTGATAAGAGCCAACTCAACAGCTTTAATGTCTTTAAACGTGGTTACGATGCCCGTAAAAAAACTGCCATTTTACTTATTTATACCCTCGATATTGAAGTTGATAATGAAGCCCAGCTACTAACTCAATTAGCAAAAGATCAACATGTAAAACCAGCCCCTGATACTAGCTATAAATTTGTTGCTGAAGCCCCTGCAACGATACAAGAACGCCCAGTGGTAATAGGCTTTGGCCCTTGCGGGCTGTTTGCTGGTTTAATACTGGCGCAAATGGGCTTTAAGCCAATTATTCTAGAACGCGGTAAAGAAGTACGTGAGCGCACCAAAGACACCTTTGGCTTTTGGCGTAAACGCACACTCAATACTGAGTCAAATGTACAGTTTGGTGAAGGCGGTGCGGGAACGTTCTCTGATGGTAAACTTTATAGCCAAGTTAAAGATCCAAAGCATTACGGCCGTAAAGTGATCACTGAGTTTGTTGCCGCAGGTGCACCAGAAGAAATTATGTATGTCAGCAAGCCACACATTGGTACTTTTAAGCTGGTTACTATGATTGAAAAAATGCGTGCAAGTATTGAAGCTCTCGGTGGTGAAATCCGTTTTAGCACTCGCGTTGATGATATTTTACTTGATGATGGTCAAGTCACTGGCTTAAAGCTGTCAACGGGTGAACAACTTAATACCCAGCATGTGGTCCTTGCGGTTGGTCACAGTGCCCGCGATACCTTTAAAATGGTGTACGACAAAGGTATTTACGTGGAAGCCAAGCCATTCTCTGTTGGCTTTAGAATCGAACATAAACAATCTATGATCGATGAATGCCGTTTTGGTGATAATGCTGGCAACCCTATCCTTGGCTCTGCAGATTACAAACTTGTTCACCATTGTGACAGTGGCCGTACTGTTTACAGCTTCTGTATGTGCCCTGGCGGTACAGTGGTTGCAGCAACCTCTGAAGAGGGTCGCGTAGTTACTAATGGCATGAGTCAATATTCTCGCAGCGAACGCAATGCTAACAGCGCCATTGTTGTGGGCATTTCTCCTGAAGAAGATTTCCCAGGCCACCCATTAGCTGGTATTGATCTGCAGCGAAGACTAGAAGAGCAAGCTTTTGAATTAGGCGGTAGTAATTACGATGCCCCAGCTCAGCTCATTGGTGACTTCTTAAAAGGTAAAGATTCTAGTGATTTAGGCGATGTAAAGCCTTCTTATACGCCAGGTATCAAACTCACAGATCTAGCCAATGTGTTACCTAAATATGCAATTGATGCCATTCGCGAGGCAATTCCGGCATTTAATAAGCAAATTCGTGGTTTTTCGTCAAACGATGGGTTATTAACCGGCGTTGAAACCCGCACTTCATCACCAATTTGTATTAAACGTGATAAGAGCATGCAAAGTATTAATACTCTAGGTTTATACCCTGCAGGTGAAGGCGCGGGTTACGCTGGCGGTATTTTATCCGCTGGTATTGATGGCATAAAAGCGGCTGAAGCATTAGCACTGTCTATGCTTGAGAAACACAGCTAAAAATTAGAACCAAAAAAAAGCCTGAGTAATTCAGGCTTTTTTTTGCTTTAAAATAACTAAAAGTTATTTCTTAAGCGTTAATTTTTCACCCTTAAGTGACTTACGTACACCTGAGATACGCGCACGGTTTTTAGCTCGCGCTTCACCCGTTGCTTGACCTGATGGTTTATTTGAATGGCTACGGCGTAAATGCGACGGTTTTTTACCAATTTTATCAATCAATACTTCACGGTTACTTACTTCATAACCTGGTAAATATTCACGCTGAATTTTTTGACCTATTAAGGTTTCAATTTCAAACAACATGTTTTCTTCTTCGCGACTAACAAATGAAATTGCTTGGCCTTGTTTACCGGCACGACCTGTACGACCTATGCGGTGTACATAATCTTCAGCAAGCCATGGTAAATCAATGTTGATAACACGTGGTAAATCATCAATATCGATGCCGCGTGCAGCAACTTCTGTCGCTACTAGTACACGTACTTTACCTGCTTTAAAATCACTTAATGCACGACGACGATTACCTTGAGTTTTATCGCCATGGCACACTGCCGCTGGAATACCATCAAGGTTTAATTCTTTAACTAGCTCATCAGCGGTTTCTTTCATGTTGACGAACACTAACACTTGCTGCCAGTTTTTCTTACCAACAAGTTCTGATAACAACTCTTGCTTACGGCGCTCTTCAACAGGATATACCACATGGTGAACAGTCGTAGCAGTACTGTTGGTTTGATCAACTTTGACTATTTCAGCGTGTTTTAATACTTTGCTAGCAAACTGTTTAATTGCTGCTGGGAAAGTCGCTGAGAACAATAATATTTGACGATCTTCTGCACAGCCATTTATCACCGTTTGCATATCCGTGATAAAGCCCATATCTAGCATACGGTCAGCTTCATCAAGTACTAAGTGCTGTACATTGGCAAGACTCAAATTCCCTAAGCGAATATGATCAAGTAAACGCCCTGGCGTTGCGACAACAATGTCTACGCCGGCTTTTAAACCATTTGCTTGCCCTGCGGTATTTACACCACCAAATAAGCTCACGATTTTAAGGTTAGTGTATTTAGCAAAATCAGTGAAATTATTGGCTATTTGCTCAGCCAGCTCACGCGTTGGTGCAAGTACTAATGCACGAGGAGCATTACTTTTATTGTATTCAACTTCAGATAATTTTTGAATAATAGGCAACGCGAAGGCAGCTGTTTTACCTGTGCCGGTTTGGGCACTGGCTAAAACGTCTTTTCCTTTACGCACTGCTGGAATGGCATTACGTTGAATGGGCGTAAGGGTGTGATAGTTAAGTTCATCTAACGCCTGAAGAAGTTCAGGGGCAAAACTAAAAGATTTAAAATTCATGCTGTATAACCTGCGGCCACATTATCAAGGGTCGCAAATTATACAGCAATTTCAGGCAAGCAGTTAGTTATAACTTAATTAAAGTGCCTTTTAATGCCACGCCATCCATAAGTGCACCTACCCACATTTATATTCAGTGCAGCTAATAAACTCACGTTTTTTATAATACGATTTTCTTTTGCATATATTTTATCTGCAAAACAGGACAATCTATCAGTAAACCAAAAAACTTTATTCACCCTGATAACGCTTAAAAATAAGTGAAGTGTTAATACCACCAAATGCAAAATTATTGCTCATTACATAATCAGTCTGAATTTCTCTACCTGAACCGATAATATAATCCAACGGCGCACATTTACTGTCTATTTCGGTCAAATTAATGGTTGGTGCAAACCAGTCATCCGTCATCATGTTAATACTAGCCCATGCTTCAATTGCCCCACAGGCACCTAGAGTATGACCTAAATAGCTTTTTAGTGAGCTGATAGGTTTTGCGCCCAAAGCATTAAAAGTAGCATGGGATTCAGCGATATCACCGCGCTCGGTTGACGTACCATGCGCATTTACATAACCTATTTTATCCGCAGATAGATTAGCGTCTTGCAGTGCCATCTCAATGGCCACTTGCATGGTTGCAGAGGTGGGCTGCGTTACATGTTGACCATCTGAGTTACAACCAAAACCAACCAATTCTGCAAGTATTGTTGCACCTCGGGCTTTAGCATGCTCATACTCTTCGAGAATAAGCGTTCCCGCCCCTTCCCCTATCACTAAACCATCACGCTCGCTATCAAAAGGTCGCGGAGTCAGTTTAGGTGTTTGATTTTTAGTACTGGTTGCATACAAGGTATCAAATACAGCGGCTTCTGTAACACATAGCTCTTCTGCCCCCCCTGCTACCATTACTTTCTGGCGGCCAAATTTAATCGCTTCATAGGCATAACCAATCCCTTGCGATCCAGAAGTACATGCAGAACTGGTGGTGATCACTCGGCCTTTAATACCAAAAAATACGCCAACATTAACGGGAGCAGTGTGCGCCATCATTTGGATATAACTGGTCGCTGTAACACCTGCCATAGATCCCGTTTCCATCATTTTTGCAAAGGCAATCAAAGGCTGGGTTGAACCTGTTGACGAGCCAAACGACACGCCAGTCGAGCCATCAGTTAAACTTGGATCATCTAATAAACCGGCCTGCTCTAGTGCAAGTTCAGTGGTGCGCGTTGACATAATAGCAACGCGTCCCATTGAGCGAACTTGTTTACGCGTGTAATGCGCCGGTTTAATAAAGTGAGTGACAGGAGCCGCTAGCCGCGTATTTAAATCAGGTAAATAATCCCAGTCAGATATTACTTGCACTGCGTTTTCACCGCGCTGTAACGCCTGTTTAAAAACGGGCCATTGATCACCTAAAGCTGTAATTGCCGACATACCCGTAACAACAACGCGTTTCATTAAACCATACCACCGTTAACAGAGATCACTTGACGGGTAATATACGCCGCGTCATCACTAATCAAAAAAGCCACAGTCCCTGCTACTTCCTGCACCGCGCCCATACGTTTTAGTGGGATCATCTTAAGCATTTCATCGATAGGTAAATCATCTGTCATTTGCGTATCAATTAAGCCTGGAGCAACACAGTTTACGGTAATCTTGCGTTTGGCAAGTTCAAGTGATAACGCTTTAGTTGCGCCAATAATACCCGCTTTTGCAGCGCTATAATTGACCTGTCCACGATTACCAGCAATACCAGATACCGACGACATAGTAACAATGCGCCCGCCTTTTCGCCCTTGTACCATTGGCATCACAGTTGGGTGCACAACATTGTAGAATCCTTCAAGGCCAGTGCGAATAACACTGTCCCAATCTTCCCCAGACATAGCCGGAAAAGCCATATCATTAGTGATCCCTGCATTACAAACCACGCCATAATATGCGCCGTGCTCAGCAATATCAGCCTCGATTTGTTGTTTGGCAGCGGCTCTATCACACACATCAAATTGTAATAGACTGGCATTTTTCCCTAGTGCCGTAATTTCATCACAGGTTTGTTTTGCGCTTTCGAGCCCAGTGCGACAATGCACCGCAATGTCGTAGCCATCCTCGGCTAAGCGTAATGCGATTGCCTTACCGATACCACGGCTTGACCCTGTTACTAAAATTCGTTTTGTCATTGTTGTTCTCTTATAAATTGCATTGGGTCTTGCGGTTGAAACACATTAATATTAGCTTCACATAATGCTGTGTTATTGTTTTTTATACAGCATTCAAACACACTTAACCCAGAATCTTCTTCGTATAACTTTGCAACTGTAATGTGTAATACTGAACCCATACTAAAAATTGGGGTATGCGTTTTGTATTTACGAGTGCCAATTAAAAAACCGATTTTAATCGCCTCTCCCTTGTCTTGTGCTAAGGCACCTGCATAAGCGGCAATTGCCTGTGCCATATATTCAGTACCAATATAACTTGGCACACCTTGCAAATCCTCGGCATAAAATGCACTAGTTGGCGAAATAGTTACTTCGCAAGTTGCGCTGTTTTGCTCATAACAGATAAGCTTATTGAGCAAAATCATAGGCGCACTATGAGGTACTACTTGCTCAATATTATAGTTGTTCATCAATAAGTCCTAGTATTACGCTGACATTATTACCACCAAATGCAAATGAATTGGACAAGCAATATTTTAGAGGTTTTATAAAGGGAGAGGTCAGCAAGGCAATCTCACCAAGAGCAGGATCTTTGTCACCGTTATTAAAAGGTAACGTAGTCAAGCAGTCATTCTTAATTAAGCTTAACCAACAAATTCCCGCTTCTATTGCCCCCGCAGCGCCTAGCGTATGGCCACTTAATTGCTTACTTGAGCTCACTGGCGTATTGTTGCCAAATACACGATTAATTGCAAGTGACTCCATTGCATCATTTTGCTGCGTGGCCGTACCGTGCGCGTTAATATAATCAATAGCATCAGCAGTTAAGTTTGCATCAATTAATGCCGCACACATCGCTTGCTCTGCGCCACTGCCATCAGGAGCAGGAGCTGATATATGATGTGCATCTGAACTTTCTCCCCCCCCTAAAAATGCAACAGCGTTACCTTGATTAGGTTTTTTACTCATCACAAATAACGCCGCACCTTCACCGATGTTAATACCACTTCGGTTAAGCGAAAACGGTTGGCAAACAGCATCACTTATAGATGACAGTGAGTCAAAGCCATTAACAGTCAACTGACATAAACTATCAATACCGCCGCATATCACCACATCAGCAAGATCAGCTAACAGTAATGCTCTTGCACTGATCATTGCTTTTGAGCTTGAGCTGCATGCCGTTGAAATGCTGTAACACGGGCCGGTTGCATTCAATTGCTTGGCAATATAATGCGCGGGAGCAACCAGAGTTTGGTCGTTATAGTTGTACTTTGGCGGCCAATGCCCAGCTTGTTTAAGATGAATACGAGCACGTTCACCCTCGTGAATTGATGCGGTACTAGTACCTATCACCACTGCAATGCGCTGCGCTGCAATATTAAGTTGTTCAAGGGTCGGCTTTATTTGTGCTAGGGCATCATCAATCAAAGTATGTGTGCGAAGTATCGCTGATAAAGGCAGTGTTTTAACCATGCCAACATACGTTTGACGGCCACCAAATGCTAATTCATCCGTTGCCGTTAGTGTATTAATATGTTGAGAATTTATACTATCGATGGTCTGCTGATGCCCTACCCCTAAGGCACTCACAATCCCTAAATCATTTAACCAAACCGGCATCACTGCTCAACCCTTTGAAATTGTATTTTATAATCGCGCTGATAATTAATAAGTTGGGTTACAGGCCCAGCAAAATCAATTGAGACTAATAGTTGTTCATCATTTATAACACGACGTTCAGTTGCACTGGCTTGCATAATTGCACCATGGAGCCTGTTATTTATCTCAGCAACCGGCCAATGCACCAGCATTATGTCCGCTAGGATATAATGTGGATCCACTCCGGCAATAGGCAGCATTTTTGTACTTTTGATTGGCGCACCCGGTGGCTTTTCTAAAATAAAAATAGGCATTCCTTGCGCTGTCATCACCACTAAATTTATACCTTGTTGATCATCAATACTTAATTGCGCAAGCAAACTATGTTGTTGATCCTGATGTGTAACTTGTAAGACTTGTTGCCAGTTATCAATTACCACTTGGCTGGGTGGATCTGCTAATTCAAGCGTCGTATTATCAGCTATCTCAACCACACTTTGCGGCGAAAACTGGGTAGTACATGCAGCTAACAACATCAACATGGTTAATGCAGCGGCGCGTATTATGACTGACATAAAGCCACCAATGTAGTGAGCCTACGTTCACTCTGTTTTACAAATGGGTTGTCGGTATCCCATGCATAGCCTGCGAGTATTGCACTGATCATTTCTCTAACCTGATGATTTTGCTCTGTATAGAAGATAACATCTTGAAAACGTCCATCGTACCAAGCACTGACATAGGTTCTAAAGCAGTCGACCCCCGCTTGTAGCGGCTCAGCATAATGCGTGACAAAATCAACGTTTTCACCACGCAGGTGTCTATCCACTAAAGGCGCAATTAAGGAAGCCGATTTAAGCGCAATAGTCACACCTGAAGAAAAAACGGGGTCTAAAAATTCACCCGCATTACCTAATAAGGCAAAGTTTTTGCCAACTAAAGATTTAACATTAGCCGAGTAACCACTAATACTGCGCGCTTCACCGATGGCTTTTCGGTTATTAAGCAATTGCGCTAAAAATGGGTCTTGCTCAATAAAGTCATTCAAACATGAAAGAGGCTCAGCATGTTTAATAAATCGACTCGGCTCTGCTACAACACCAATGCTAGCAGTGCCATCGCTAAACGGGATCAACCAATACCAGATATCTTTGTGAGTTGGGTGCACGTTAATTAATATTTTATTGCGGTCGAAATTATCATCAACAATGCCATCTTTAAAGTGACTGAAAAAAGCGCTGCGGGTAGGAAAATTTGACGGCTGTTCAAGGTCTAATAAACGTGGCAGTACACGACCAAAACCACTGGCGTCTAAAACAAACCGTGCTGATACTTTGTATTCGTTATGTTGCTGATCTTTTACCTGTAACTGGGCACCATCAGCCACGTTATGATAGGCAACAACCGTATGCTGATAACGAATTTCAGCACCATTTTGCTGGGCACCATCAGCAAGGCATTTGTCAAAATCAGCACGTTTGACTTGGTAAGTAGTCCCTGGGCCTTGGCTAAATTTCTCAGTGAAGTTAATACTGGCATGTTCACCACTGCGTTGAAAGGCAGCGCCATTTTTAAATTGAAAGCCCAATGGCGCGGCATTGTCATGCACACAATCAAGCAAGCCTGCTTGCTCTAAATACACCATACATTGTGGTAATAAGCTTTCCCCAATTGAAAAACGAGGAAACAGCTGCTGCTCTAGCACTAAGACTTTCCAACCACGTTTTACTAATAAACTGGCAGCAACTGCACCAGATGGGCCAGCACCGATGATCACCACGTCGTACTGTTGATTTTCCGTATTCACCTATTTTCCTTACTTTTAGGCACTGCTAATGTCAATGGCGCCAAAACAAAGATAGCTATCAGGCCAATCATAATTGTTAAACCAAAGCTATAAATTGCGGGAGTGATTGACATCGCTAACATGCCAAAGACCCACATGGATGAGGCCGCGGATAAACTGATCGCGATGATATTCTCTCGACTCAATTGATTTATTTGATAAAAAACAAGGTAATCGATAGACAAAGCCATTACCAATAAGCTACCGAGCAAATTAAATATCGATAAACTCCCCTGTACCACACTACATAACGATAAAATAATCGCGATGGTAAGCACTAGCACCGCGCTTTGTTTAAAAGCACACGTCAACCCAAAACGCCATGCGAACAAAAAACCAGCCAACACGATGGCGCAGCATAGAGTAATAAGCAGTGAATGACTATAATGTGTGAGGCCTTCGCTAAGTAACGCCACTTTATTGTACATCAGTAGTTGCGGATCGGCGGATGCAAATGCGGCTAAAACACTCTCCGACACATCCGTTACCATAAACCAACTTGCTGCAAACTCATCGCCTTTCATCACTTGTTGTTTAATGAAAGGCGCTAAAGGCGATGTCAGCAATGTATCCAGCGTTAACATTTTTGTAGATGCCGTAAATGGCTGTCCGGACATACTTTCTGAGGCAGCAAACACGCCTTGATTTTGCTTTGCTTTGACAAGCGCGCTATTGTGCTCTTGCATTGCCCTGCTGGGTAATAAATCGCTGAGTACATTAAGCTTTGCATCAGGTGAGCGTATCTGAAGCGCAGCTTTAAAGGTTGTTAATTGCTCAAGCAGTGCTTGTTCATTATCAGCAAACATGATCATAATACGACCATTATCTCGCCCTAGTAATGATAAATGAAAAGCTTCATTTTCAATCAAAGCTTGCGGACTTGCATTTAGCAAACGAACATCATTATTTAAGCTAATTGGTGAATATATATAGCAAACGATGAGCAATACAATACTGCCTGCAACTGCATAACGGCGTAATTTCACCCATCCGAGTAAGATAACTTTTAGCTTATCAGCAATACTAATTATTGGCGCTGCAATAATAAGTTGATGCTGCCATTGTTGCGTAATGAGTAACGTACACAGCCATGCACTAAACAGCCCAGCCACAACAAATACGCCCACTTGAGCAAGCAACAACATGGGCGAGAAATATAAACTTGCATAACCAAGCGACGTTGTCAGCAAGGACAAAAGCAGCGCTAATTTTAAGCCTCGGCTGTAACCTTTTTGCTCGCCACTGGACAGATCCAACATGCCATGAAACGAATAATCTATAGCAATACCAATAAGTGTTACCGCAAATACTAAAGTAAGGATATGCACTTGTGCGAACACAGCCAGTAATACCGCCGCGCCGCCTAATATCGCACTCACTACAGTTAATGAGGCAAGCCATAGGGCGACACTTGAACGAAATACCCACACAATCATAGTGATCAACGCAAGCAGGCTCAATGTACCAAATAATGTCATTTCATATTTAGCTTGACTGGCATTCGCGCTGGTATGAAATACCGCTCCTGAATAACGTACCTTTGTATACGGAAAATCCACAGCTAATTGTTGTAACTGTTGCTTAATGCTTGTACTAAGTTGCTGCGCTTGCTCAATACCAAAGGCATTATCCTTTATCTGCGCAAATAGCAGGTAATACTTGGCATCTTGATAAGATACCGTTAAACGATTTTCTTCGAGGTTAAAGGTTTGCAGCTTTTGCATTTGTTCAGTTAAAAAACTAGCAAGGCTTAAACTTGCATCGAGGTTGATAGTGGCACTGACGAATGGATCGGCTATTTGGCTGAGCTGTTGATAATAAAAAGTGCTAAAGGTGTTTGCAGTTTCAAGTGCGTCGCGATAGTCTTCACTGAGTAAACGTCCGGCGTAGGGAGCATAAAACTGGCTTAAAGTGTCAATTTTCGGCATATTAAAACGCGCAGGGAAATCGTTATCAATAAGCCAATTGTTTAGCCTATCATGCACTTGCTCTGCATTTTCACCAGTAATAGAAAACATCACTTGTTGTTTATTATCTGCAAAAAAATGCGCTTCAACACTATCAATACGTGTATCCGATTGAGGCATTAGCGCTAAAATATCGCTGTCAATGCGCGGTTTTTGCAAGACAATCACCGCGATTAACAATAACGCTAACCCTGATAACCAAGCAAATGCACTCAGCCAACGAGTCACTTTAATTTATTTCCGTAGCGTCAGTTGTTGAACCATTAACCGGTGCTGTATATTCAAAATGTATAATCGTGTAGTTATTGTTGTGTTCATTCAAACGCACCTGTTGCACATTACCATCTAGCGCACACAGCTGAAAACTGACGAACAACTGACTTAATAGCTGATCTTTTGGCAGCAACAGCGAGCAACCTGCTTGTGTGTCATTAGCGATCGTAAATTGCTGCTCTAAAGCGCCTAAGTCATGGGTGATTATTGCCTGCAGTAAATTCACAAAAGGAGCCGCTCCCGGTTGTATCACCACATCGCCTTGAGAGTCTTCTACATACACTTGGCCATTTTTAATCAGCAATGTGCTAGTAATTGGTTTTGTTACTTGCCATTTCAGTTGTTCTGGCTCAAGCACAAACACGCCACTGGAAATAAAGGGTTTTGAAAAGCCTGCAAAATATTTTTCTTGGCTAAACTTCCCTGCTTTATCAAGCGGCTGTTCGGATGCTGAAATCACTGTGGTTAATAAACAGCCTAGGCAAACTAAAAATAATCGTATCATCAGATGACCTTATGCAGTTTTTCACTTATTACCGCTGGAGATACATATTGCAATTCATGTGTTTGCACATCAACGGCCACCTGCACAGTGGTTGCTTTAGTTAGCTTTTGAGCCGTTTGGCAATCAGTGATCACATAATCAATGCGTAGCCGTGTTTCATATTCTTTTAAATAAGCATCAACACGTATTTTTTGACAGAACACCGCAGAGCTGACATATTTTATCCGCATATCAACAATTGGCCAGGCATAGCCTGACTCTTTCATTTGAATATAGTCATAATCAAATAAACGCAGTAACTCACAACGTGCAACTTCAAGATAGCGAGCATAGTTTCCGTGCCATACTACATTCATTGGATCGCAATCATGAAAAGGAATATCAATTTCAACATGAGTGCTCAGCAGCGCACCTTTACTATTCATATAAGCTCCAGCGTTTTCTCTGAATTGCATCAACCGTAAACCTTAGCACACTTTCTAATGGACGGTCTTCATCAAGCACTTCAAAGTAGTCGCAAATATCGGTATACATCACTTGTACGTCTGTTGTTAAGCTTGAATAATCAAGTTCATTTTGAGCAATTCGCAATCGCAGTGCTTGTACGCTCGCAAGTAATGTACTGGCAACCACTTGCTCTGTTAATTGTAAAATACGTAAACAATCACGGGCAGCAATGGTGCCCATACTCACTTTATCTTGATTATGACATTCAGTAGAGCGCGAAAATACACTCGCTGGCATGGTTAATTTAAGTGCTTCTGCGGTGTAAGCGCTAGCGCCAATTTGCACCGCCTTAAAACCATGGTTGATATAACGTCTTTCACTGGTGCTGGCAGATAGATTTGACGGTAGACCATTGTTGTAACGTGTATCCACTAACGAAGCAATTTGTCTATCGGCTAAATCAGCTAAATTTGCAACAGCCGTTTTCATGCTATCCATTACCATAGCAATATGACCACCATAGAAATGCCCGCCATGTAGAACATGCTCACCTTCACCGTCAATGATCGGGTTATCATTGGCCGAATTTAGCTCATTTTCAATCATTTGCCTAAACCAAGGTAAGCTATCCTGCACCACACCAATGACATGAGGCGCACAGCGGATCGAATAGCGATCTTGCAAACGGTCTGCATTTCTCGGATGCTCCACATGGTTTAAATCGCTGCGGATCCAGCTTGCTATTTGCTGCTGACCAGGGTGTGGTTTAACCGAAAATAAAATATCATCAAAGTGATGACTATTGCCTTTTAAAGCTAAACTAGCAAAAGCAGTAATACGGCTGGTTAATTTAGCTAAATAGGCACTACGGTCATACGCTAAACAAGCAAGGGCTGTCATCACCGCCGTGCCATTCATCACAGCAAGTCCTTCTTTTGGTCTGAGCGTTAACGGTGTTAAACCCAGCTCTTGCATCACACTTAAACTGTTGCGAATTTCGCCTTTATAAAATACATCACGTTCACCGACCATTGCTCCTGCAACGTATGATAATGGCGTTAAATCACCACTGGCACCCACAGAGCCCTCCTGCGGAATGACAGGAACAATATTATGATTTAAATACGCCGTCAGCAGGTTTAGCATATCCCAACTAACACCCGAGTATCCTTGCGATAACGACGCTAAACGGGTTGCTAAAATTGCCCGTCCCTGCGCCACATTAAACACATCACCTAAACCACAGCCGTGGAATCGTGTTAAATGCAGTGGTAATTCATCAACCAATGCCAATGGTACTTTTACTGTAACCGAATCACCGTAGCCTGTCGTTACGCCATAGATCACACCGTCTTCTTTTAATAATTGATCTAAAAAAGCCACTGCACTGTTGATTTTACGTGCCAACTGCTCATCACCAGAGAGTGCAACAGCTCCCTGCTCTAGGGCAATATGCACTATATCTTCAATTGTTAAACGCTGATTTCCAAATACTGTAGTAGCGAGATCCGACACCTTACTTCCCCTTCTTTTGGTCACGGATCACAGTGTGATCATTTTGCCAAAAATCATAAAAATTAAACCATTGATATGGATACAAAGCCGTATAATGAGCAAGACGCGCTGCATAATCCGAAATAACTATTTGTAATGCATGCTGACGTGTTTTACGTGGTAAAACGAGTTTGTCTGCGTATTTTTCAAATACAACACGGTAGTACAAGCCTTTTTGTGCGTTATGATCTTTTAAACAAAACAAAAAGAATACCGGGCAATCAAGCAATGCAGCTAAAATAAACGGCCCTTGTGAAAAAGGCGCAGGCTTACCTAAAAAGTCACATTCCATCACCCGCCCTGCGCTCGTGGTGCTGGTTCTATCACCCACGATCACCACAATTTCACCTTGCTCTACTTTTTCTTTTAACAAGATTGCAATATCAGGGCCCAAATCGGTCACTTGGATTAAATTAACGCTTACAGCAGGATTGATACGCTTAAGAATTTTATTAAATTCAACCGCATGGTGAGTAAAAACCAGCACATTAATACGTTTACTACTGCGGTGCTGGCTAAGCGCACGACACACTTCGAGATTGCCAAGGTGAGAGCCTATAAACACCGCACCTTGGCACTGCTCATCTAATTGCTTATACAAAGCTTCATTTGTGTACACGATATCTGATTGCTTGATGCGATTAAGCCATGCATCAATTTTATCAAATGCACTATTGGCAAATGACCGAAAGTGGCGAAAACTGTCACGCCAAGACGCCTGTTTGTTTACACCATTGTAGTGATTAACTTGAGTTAAAAATTGCAGTGAGGCTATACGCGCCGTTTTCCCGCTGAGAAACAAATACAACAACACAGGAAATAATACTATCCACAAACCTTTGCGGCCAAGTAATCTATAGCTCAACAGCAAAATTTGCATGCCAAGCTGATTACCACGCTCTTGCATTTTTGACCAATGCTTTACTGCCATCAGGGCGCTACCTTACGCCAAAGTAATTTAGGAATACGCACTAACATGCCAAAAAATAACCGTGTGTGTAACCAAGAAATGCCAATATTATCGTGCAATGCGCGAAAATGAGACACGCCATCTTCAGGGTAAATCACTTGAGTTGGAATAAATGTAACGCGCGCACCTTGCCAATATAAACGCACTAAAATCTCGATATCAAAATCCATCCGCGTACCTAATGTACGCTTGTTCATTAGTTGCTCGGTTTGTTGCAGCGGGTAAACCCTAAAACCACACATAGAGTCAACAATGTCAAAACTCAGGGTTTCAACCCAGACCCAGAAATGAGTGATATAACGGCTCAAATAACGATGTTTAGGTACTGAACTATCATAAATTGGGCAGCCACTCACTACATTGTCGGGGGCTTTTTCACTGGCGGCAATCAATTTGCTAATATCGTTTAAACTATGTTGGCCATCTGCATCAACTTGTATTGCATGACTAAAGCCATTTGCAAAAGCGTAACGTAAACCCGTTTGCACAGCGCCCCCTTTGCCTTGGTTTTCACTGTGGGTCAGTAAGGTCAAAAACCGGTAACTTTGCCCAAGACTCGCAAAGAGTTGTTTTGCATCCGCGTCGCTGCCATCATCAATCATAATGATGGGTAACGATAATTCGCCCAATTCGCTTAATACTCCCGCAATCGCATTAGTATGATTATAATTAGGGATAACAATACAATAGCGATTCATGACGGTTGCGATGCAAATACTAGCCTGCCACTGGCGTGTTGGCCTTTATCAGAGTGATAACTGAAAATACATTTACCGTTTTTATTGCGTTCAAGCGTCAAGTTTACTGTCATATTCGCCGTGGTAACAACTTGAAATTTAAGTACCTCTACATCATGTACGGTGTTTGGAAATGCTAAATACTGCTGCGCAAATTTTACAGCCCAATCTAACTGTACAACACCCGCAAGAATCGGAGCGCCTGGGAAGTGACCTCGAAAATAATCAATATCTGCACTGATGTATAACGCCAAACTGACTTTATCTTCTGACTGCGATAACACAGTGACATCTGGCTGAGTGTTATTCAGGCTTTGCAAAGTACTGCTCCATGGTTTTTATATGTAACTTAGCTTGGCTATTATAAGGCAGTGCTTGAATATAGCGCCATTTACGAGGCAAACAAACGCGCTCAAATCGACTCGATAAAAAATTAATCAATAACCGATTTGTCGCCAATTTACCCTGTGAATCTAAATGTTGCTGGCCTGCTGCACTAAGTACAACTAGCGCACCAATTTGTACGCGTTTAGCTGGCACAACCAGTAATTTAGCTTCTTGCACCCATTCATGCTTAATTAATTGCGCTTCTAATTCATCCAGATTTAGCCGCTTTTCTTCAATTTTTATGGTGCGGTCTAAACGGCCTAACAGATGAAATTGACCATTACTAAGCAATTGTGCAGTGTCATCTAACGGCACATTTTTTTGTTGTAAAATATACGAGTTTAACAACAACCTACCATGCTCATTCAGTGATAATTGATTACCCGAAAATGGCTGCCATGGCGTGTTGATTGACGCATCAAGTACTTGACGATAGGCAATACCACCGGTTTCGGTGCTGCCATACACTTGAGTAATTGGTCGTTGAAGCTGCTGGTAAAGTGTTTGTGAATGCTGATTATTGAGCGGCCCACCCGATGAAAATAGCCATTGTAGTGAGGCTTTTTGTGTCATTAAAACGTTATCAATGCATAACCTCGCCAATTGCGCAGGGCTAGATACTAAAACAGCTTGCGGACACGATTGCAGCTTTTGCGCTATATGTTCGGGGTATTGCAGCTGTGTGCTATCAATTATGTGGCCATTTGCTAAAGGCCATAACAAACGAAATAGTAAACCATAAATATGCTGATGCGACACTGTTGAGATAAATGTAAGCCGACCTAACAACTCAAAACTTGAACTCAACACCATCAACTCGCGATTGAGAACATGCCATGATTTGACAATCGGTTTTGATTGACCTGACGAGCCCGAAGTGTAAAACACCACCATCGCCTCGCTAGGCCATGTCAGTGCCGAACTCGATGGGTTTACAACTTGTGGCTGTGTCTCAATATTCAGCAGCTCATCCGTAAATAGTAAATTACTATCGTCACCGCAAAAAATAGCACTTTGTTGTAAAAAGATTTGCAAGGTTTCCGGTAGACCATTGGGAGGCAAAATAACAGTATGGCCGCGGGTGGCCAGTGCAAACAAGCGCACTGCAAACTGATAGGTGTCGGGATGAAATAGCACCACCTGACTGGCTGGCTTTAACTGCTGTAATTTACTTTGAAAATGCTTAATATCAGCGACAAACTCGCTTTGCGTGATCAGCTGCTGGTCAACAAAAAATGCAGCCTTGTCATCAAATTGTATCGGCCTAACGGGCATTGTTTCTTACCTTTTGTCTAACTAACCACTCGATTGCCATGATCAGTCCGATCAGAATATAGGCAATCAAACCATTATACAGCGTCCATACCGATAACGATGCGTATAAGCTCGTATAAAGTGCTGTACCAGCATTGAGAATAAAAAAACCACACCACACTTTAGTAACTTGGCGAGTATAACGAATGCCTGTGGCATCTAAGTCTGGCTCACGAATACGTGCAAAGCTTTCAATTACTGGTGGCCCATAACGCAGTGAAAAAGCAAACGTAATGGCCATAACTGTATTTATAATTACAGGATACAAACGTAAGCCAATCTCAGTGCTTTGCCACGTAGAGATAGTTAATGCTATCACCGCCAGCACGCTCGCGGGTATTAGCCACGGCATACGTTTTAGTAATTGACGACTCACTAATAAACGAATAATAACTAAAGCAATCAGTATCATGCTGACATATTTTACAGACGTATATTGCAAACCAAAATACACAATAAATGGGTATAAAGTTAAACATACTAACGCCAGCGTAATACTTATTGCCTTGAGCATATTAGCGCGCCTAGATAACTAGTTTTTCAACTTCAGTAACAACATCTCGCACAGTTCTAACTTGCTTGAACGCGTCTGGATCAATCTTTTTACCGGTGATTTCACGCAGTTTCACCACTAAGTCAACGGCATCTATGCTGTCCAAATCTAAGTCTTGATAGAGGTGCGCATCAAGATTGATATCATCGGCATCAATCTCAAATTCCTCAACTAAAATGTTATGTAAAACATCATAAATATCTGCTGCCGTTTTCATGCTTATTCCTACTTCTATTGTGCGTATTAAGATCTGTTATTTTCAATAAACTCAGCCAGTGCATCAACAGATGCAAAGTGTGCTTTTGTTTGTTCTGAGTTAGCATCAATTTTGACGTTAAATTCTTTTTTTATCGCAAGACCTAATTCTAGTGCATCGATACTATCAAGCCCTAAACCATCTACAAACAGAGGTTGATCATTTTCGATGTCTTCGATTGTCATATCTTCTAAATCTAAACTGCTAATAATTAATAGCTTTATTTTATTTTTTAATTCGCTCATAACGCGTTAGTTCCTCTGAAAAATAGTCTTGTAGTTGACGAGTCAAATACCGTGCTTGCATTGACGGTGGTTCGTCATTTAAATCATTATTATTGTTAAATTCTAGTGATGTAAATCTCATCATAAAATGGGCTCGCGTAGCCGCTACTTTATACCATGGCGTACCTTTAGTGAGGGTACTTGGCTGCATTTTTATAAGTACACAAGAAACTGATGCTTGACACCTGAGTACGATATTCGCTGCACCGCGCTTAAATTTTAGCCCCGTATTTGGCTGCGTGCGCGTGCCCTCTGGAAATATAATTAAATTATTACCCGCAGCTAACGATGCTTGGCATTCAACTAATAACCCCTGCGGGTCTTGATTGCTAATATAACCGGTACTTTTTATTACGCCACGCATAAATAGGTTTTTAAATAAATGAGCTTTAACAACGCAATCGGCGTTTTTAATCACCGAAATCAGCACAACCACATCAATCAAGGATGGATGGTTTGCCAACACCAGCTGACCTTTTAAGTTAGCAAAACGTGCTTTATCTTCCACACTAAAGTGGATCACACCAAGGTTGTGCATCATAGCGACAAACGCTTTAAAACAATAGTGCACCGTTAGTCTTGCTTGGTATTTTCGTTTATCTTGTGATGACTCAAATAACCTTTGTAGCGGTAACACCAGTATTGTTAAAACGACACCGCCAAAACCAAATAAGCTAAAGCACAATCCAGTGGCAAAAATTCGCCAAACATAATTTACTTTATCAACACAATTACTCAGCATGGAACGTTAGCATCCAGGCACGTTGATTATTAAATAAGATAGTTTCTGGTGCTTTGTTTAATAATGCAATGGCAAATTGGATACTGATTGGCAGCAACTGATTGGTATCTTCAGTTGCCTGATACTCAATAGGCTCAAGTAAAAAGTAGCTCTGCTCTGCTTTTGCTAGGCTAAGTGATAGGGCTATACAGTGATCAACCTGTAATTCATCAGCAAAACACTGATATTCAGCGGGTAAGGCTCTATCTGCATGGCAGATAATGATCTGCTCACATAATTGCGTGTGTAAACGAGCATAGCTATCAATCAATGCGCTAATGATACTGTCATTACCACAGGCGATCGCGTTCATTGGCGCTGTATTGTTATTCAAAATGGAAAAAATACCCACTGCGGCATTGTGAACACTTAACCCAAATGCAGTCGGAGAAAGGGGATCATCAGTGCAGATAGCATCAAGTAAACCTGAAGTTTTAGAGAGATCGCCATGACGAGAAGAAAAATTAATAGCCTGCGTTTGCGCACCTTCAATGTCATGCATGCAGTGTAAAGCCATTTTCATAAACTGGCTTAAACGTCTGCGCTGCATAGGCGCAACCCAACTTAAATTTAGGTCTTGGTGAGGAAGAGATTCGAGTCCACTAATTTGCTGCTCTGGCGCAATCCATACACTAAAATTATCAACAACAAATTTCACAGGCTGATTGGTCTTATTACTCTAAAAGGCGTGCTATTTTACCTATTACTCGACAAAATGCAAAATTTTGGTGCTTAACCACAGCGAAATTAAGCACCCATTCATGTTTAGAGTAAAATAACGTCTTGTTCAACAAGTTTAGTTGCGTGTTGCCCAATAATGTCATGCTCTTCACGTTGATTGATCAAAGCTATGCCCTGCGTTTGTTGCTGAGCATTAAGTGGCACATACGGCAGTCTAAATACCGGCTTAACAGCACCTGTCATCATCAAGGCAGTATTGATCGCGATAGGATTTGGTTCGCAGAATAGCCAATTCATTAATGGCTGTAACGAGCTGTTTAGCTCATCATTTTTTGTATCCATTAATTGGCGAAACAAACCCGGAATTAAATTAGATGTAACCGAGATCACACCATGCGCTTTGTAAGTGTGACGAGCATCGTGCGCTTCGTCATCATTACCAGACCAACACGCAATCCCTTGTTGTTCGTAGTGGTTAATACGCTCATTACCACCACATTCTTTTACACCAATAAAGTTTTCATGTTGCGCTAAAGGCTCAATAATATCAGGGGTTAAATCTTGACCAGTGCGCCCTGCTACGTTGTAAATAAACGCAGGCCCTATTGCCAGTACGCGCTTAAAGTGCTCTTTAACACCCGCAATTGAAGTACGACCATAATACGGGTTAATTTGCAGCGCTGCATCCATACCGCTGGCAAAACCATATTCAGTGGCTTTAATTGCCTCTCTGGTATTATTGCTACCGGTATTACCAACAATAATAAGCTTATCTGAATACTTATTAACGCTGTGCGCAATCAGCATTAAATGCTCTTCCCAGTTCATTAACTGGCCTTCGCCCGTAGTACCGCCAACGACAATACCGTCAACACCTGCGGCAATTTGTTGTTCAACTAAAAAATCATAGGTGGCTAAGTCAATTTCACCACTGGTTAAATACGGGGTTTTGATCGCGGTAATAAGGCTTGCTTGTTTAATTTGTTCTAGACTGCGCATAAAAAATTATTCTTAAAAAAACTTGCCGTAGTTGTAACATAAAAGTAGTCGTTTTCCGAGTCTTGCATGATTAATTAATTAAATTACTTGTGTTGTTAAGTGGCTTAGTCCAAAATAAATAACTGTATAAATAAACAGTATCTTTATTTTTTAACTTTGAGTGCACTTTTATGCGTTTATCACGATTTTTAGCAACCCACTTTTATCACAGCGAAGAGTTGTGTCAGGCTCTAGCAATTGATGAAGATACATTATTGCACTGGCAAGACAGTGGATTATTCCCTAAACCCAGCTATTGCATTAAAAATCAATTAAGTTGCAGCTCATTTTCTGGCCTGTATGAATGTGAAGAATACGACGACTACTACCCTAGAGGCTGTGTTAACTGGGGGCAAGGGCTTGCCAAACAAAAAATCACTTCATCGAGTCATGCCTTTGATTATTTTGCCCAGCAATACATGACCGCACTAAGCAAACTTGCCCAGCAAGGATTTGAATTTAGCGACGAGTTATTTGGCTGTGAAATAGAAGAACACCTGCAACAAGTGTGGCAACAATTTTTATGCAGCAAATACGGTTCATTAACGCAAAACGGTCTAATTGACGAGATAGTCGCTGTTGATATTGGTCGCCTAATCGTTGACGACATCACCGAGCTGCGTACCAAGGCCTGTCTAAATCAAGATGAACGCACACGGCTCCACCCCGCCATGAAGCTATTAAATCGCGCACTAAGCCACGGCGCAGAGCATGAAAAACAACAAACCCTACGTAGCCGCTATATCGATGCACTGGTGCTTAAATATGATTTGTCGGTTAAGTGAAGAAAAAAGGTTATAGGTTATAGGGGCTAGGTTCTAGGTAAAACAATAGTGCCACATCACAGCTTCGCATAAACGTAATCGAAATGTGGTGATTTTTAAGAGTAGTGTAACCAAACTTACTGAATGAGTACTTTGAGCGAGAAGCAGACACTGAAAAAGTTAAATTTATTCCTGTGTTTTGAGTAGAAATCTAATTTTGTCCAATAACATTATTAAACGCCGTTTTGGGGCAAAATAACATGCTTAATTTCTAGCTGTTTTAATTACTTGTTTACAAAGGTAATTATTGGTGAAATTATCATGGTATGTAATATACGCCGTTTTGGTGTGTTATAAACCACCACAATGGTGCTCAATAAGCTGTTATATGCCAAGGAAAGTATCGTGACAAACGAGAAGCAAGTTGACTGTTGTGAACACGGAAAACAGCAGGCGACATTTGTTTGTAATCACATTGTTGAGTCACTTCACGACGTAACTCCTCGTGGTTTTTGGTGGGCAAATGATTCTGAAAATCCAAGACCAGATGCATGGTGTTCTGAATGCGAAGAAAGGTTAAAAGTAAATGGCGGCGATTGGAGTGAGGAAATCGAAGAACTAGCTCATATTCGTTTGCTTTGCGGCATGTGTTATGACAACGCAAAAAATTTAAATTTTGCTTCACAACAGAAGTGGTGGAAGTTTTGGTAAAGGCATATAACAAGTTGCCTAAGTTCGCCGCAAAAAGCGCGGCTGGGACAAATACTCACTGGGCTTCGCCCAACAACGTTCGCATTTGCCCCTTGGCAAAGCGTTATGGCTATTGAGGGATTTTTGTGGCGTTAATAGATTTTTTGAGAGAGCTAGATGAAGAGGTCCAAGCAGTAAACTCGTCTAGTTTTGAAGTTGAAATTATAGAAACGAACTTTGTTCCTTCATTATCAGACACAAGTATTACTTACGATAATCTCGATACGCAAAAGAAAAAATGTAAACTCCTTGAGAGCTGTGTTTTATACGTCGATATTCGCGGTTCTGCAAAAATTAGCGCTGTGAGAAGGCCTAAAACTCTAGCTAAAATGTATTCCAGCTTCGTAAGAACAATGCTGGCATGTGCTCGTTACTACGGAGGTCACGTAAGGAATATTATTGGCGATAGGGTAATGGTTGTGTTTGATAAGCAAGACTGTTTTACAAAAGCTGTAGATACAGCAGTTTTAATGAATAGCGTTTGTAAGCATATTCTAAATAATAGAATTAAATCATTTGAGTTTAGTGCTGGGATAGGCATTGATTACGGCAAGATGCTCATAACTAAGTCTGGTGCTATTAGGCAAGGTGACGAAAAGGAGTTTTACCGCAGTCTAGTATGGCTTGGGAAACCAGCCAATACAGCGTCGCGACTTACAGATCTCGCCAATAAAACTGAAAATTATTCAATCCCTGCGATTCATCAAGGTAATTATTATCCGTATTTAAGAGATTGGCATTGGCAATCTAAGCCCTACGAACAGTTTATTAATGACCTTGAGGAAACAAGCTCTAGAATGCTAAGGCATAAAGATCAGCATTTTCATACGTTCTTTAAAACCACTATCTCTCACAGTGAATCACATAGTCCAATACTAATGACTAAAGCTGTTTATGATGGTTATAAGTCAGCTAATCCAAATGCGGATTCGATAAAGAACGGGTGGTTTTCAAAAAAATCCATTAACGTAAGAGATTATAGTGGTGATATTTACGGTGGTAATGTGATTAAAACTGCGGTGGAAAATATTTAGCTATGAACAAAGAAAGAATAGATTTGCTTGAAAGCACACTTAAACAAGTAGTTGACTGGCTTAAGTTTGCAGAGGCTAAAAATGGAGCTCTAGTCGCCGTAGGGTGTGCAAC
Source organism: Pseudoalteromonas sp. (assembly GCF_036960685.1). Classification (GTDB taxonomy): domain Bacteria; phylum Pseudomonadota; class Gammaproteobacteria; order Enterobacterales; family Alteromonadaceae; genus Pseudoalteromonas. The sequence continues at coordinate 99,722 of NZ_JBALXK010000007.1, forward strand.
AATTTTTGGAGTGCTGAGACTTTATTCGTCCTTCTCAATGGAAAGCGCCTTAGTTGCATTATATGTGGCATCCTTCGCTATATTTGTTGCTGCTGCGATAGTTATATCACTTACTTCCTTTATACCTAGGGTAAATCCACCATTCTGGATAAAAATGCCTAGTAAAGAAGAAGGAGATAATCCCCTATTTTTTGGCCATGCTTGCAAGTACAGCAAAAGAACGTACCTTGAGCTATTTAATCAATATAGTGAGTTGGACTCGCATATAGAGTCCCAATTAGAGCTGGCTTTTTGTGAACAAACTGTAAACAACTCTAGGGTATCGTTTATTAAGTACCAAGTGTTTAGTGTTGCTGTATTTTTGTTCTTAGCTGGTGTTTTGACCCCCCTTGGAGCGCTTGTTTTGTATTGGGTGCGAGAGTGAGCCATAACAAAGCACTGCTACGGAAAATTTACTCGCTGGCGCTCATAAATTTCCGCAGAGCGCGGCGTTATACGGGCATCTTAAATCCCTAACTGTGAGCATCTCATGAAAAAAAATAAACAAGTAAAACCAGATGAGTATCTTCAAGCTGGACCTTTAGAGATGGCTAGATTTGGTGATAAAACCATTTATCAGTCTAGTTTTAATGAAAATCAATTTGTAGACTTCCAGAAGAAATTAGCTGGTGATTTTGATGACATTGTAATTCAGATTGATGAGTTGGTAGATAAAATTTCGTTGATGGTTAGTGAGCTTCCCGCAGAACAAATATTACAGCGAGCGTGGACTGAAATGTCTATGCAACATATGGAGATAAAGTCAGAAGTTGAAACCAGTTCAGATAATGTTCTATCAGTAAGAATGCTCGACTACTTACAGAGTGTTATTGTATCAATCTCTCCGAATTCGACATTAAAAACGGAAGTATCTGAAAGTGATTGGATTGAATTAAACAACGCAGTAGAAAAACTATTTAATTTAATTAATTGTAATTACCACATTTGTCATACTGCAAAAAGAAAAGCATTAAACCCTGATATAGACATGGACGAAGAAGAGTTCTATTTCAAAGCGCAAATGTATTGGTGCAATGTTCGTGGTGAACGATACCATCAGTTTCAAGAAGCTCATTTGTCAGACCTTTTGCTAACTCACTCAAGTGTAATTGAGGAAAATTTTGGAATAAGTACCAAGGAGTTGATTTCTGAATTAATGAAAATACAGGATTCATTAATGTATGGCATGGGGAATGCAATTAAGGATATGCAGTTGTTTCAAAAAGAAACTATGGCATGTGCAGAAGATAGAATTTTACAAGGAGTAAAGATTGAGAAGGAAGAGAACTTAGGAGAACTCCTTAGATTAGTTATTCATGAAAATAACTGGGATAGTCGCAATGAAGATATTTGCGGGCGGTTAATGGGGCTTGATTTATTTGATGTTGCTAAAGTAACTAATATTCCTGAGAAGTTGCTTTCATCACTCTCTTTCAGTCGAGGCGAAGATAAAGAGTTTTTTTCTGAAGGTGAGTATCGAGGTTGGCCATTAAGAATATGGCCTGTGTTTAAAAAGCCTTTTGTTAAGTTAAATGGTAGGTATTATTGCTTCGATCTAAATAGTCTTTTTGACAATTTCTATAGGGTTATGCAAAGAGTTATATTTTCTCATGCTCCTCTTTACAAGCCTGACTGGAATGAGAAACAAAAGAACATTTCTGAAGAACTCCCATTTAAATACTTAAATAAACTTATTTCGGGGTCTCAAGAGTATCGGTCTGTTTATTATCGATCAGGTGTTGGTAAAAAAGGTAGGATGGAGTGGTGTGAAGCTGATGGATTGGTTAGCTATGATGATCATTTATTTGTTATTGAAGTAAAAGCTGGTGCTTTTACTTATACTTCCCCAGCAAATGATCTTCCTGCTTATATTAAATCAATAAAAGGATTAGTCCTAAGCCCGTCACAGCAGGCACAACGCTTTGTTGATTATTTGTTTAGTGAACCGTCTGTTTCGATTTATGATGAAAATCATAAGGAAATTGGTGTTCTTTCTCATTCTGATTACAGGAAAATAACAATTTTACCTGTCACTCTTGATAGCTTTACTGAGATTGCAGCTCAGATACAACATTTGAAGTCTATCGGTATTGAAATGGGTAAAACCCCTACATGGTCTATATCTATTGATGACCTAAGGGTATATTCGGACGTTTTTAATAACCCACTTATATTTTTACACTTCTTAGAGCAGAGAATGAATTCATTTCTATCTGAAGTGATTCAAACTGATGATGAACTCGATCATTTAGGAATGTACCTAAAACATAATAATTATGTTTCTTATGCAAATAGTCTTAAAGACACACCTGAAACAAGGATTAATTTCCACGGTTATAGATTAGATGTAGATAATTATTTTGCTGATAAGCTTAATGACCCAGAGCTGGCTTCTCCACTTAACCAAAAAATGCCTATGCGTTTAATGGAAATAATAAAAGTATTATCCACCAATCAACAGAGAGGTAGAACTCGTATTTCGAGCTTTTTACTAGACTGTGCTGAAAAGTGTAGAAAAACTATTATTGATAATATCGATTTAGTGTTAGTGAAACAAAGAGAAACTCAACGTTCATTTCCACTTTCACTATATGGCGATGTTAAGTTAACAGTATTTTTCTGGCAGGAATCATGTTTCCCTCGAAATGAAAAGTTTGTTTTAGAGCATTCTCGTTCGGCCATGCTTGCTGTAAATGATACCACTAGATTGGTAATCGAGTTATTCTATTCTGATGAATTCATACTCGAAAAGGTTGAATGGAGTGATATATCGATAGATGAAATCCCAAGCTTGGAGATGGATAGGTTAAACGATTTAGCGAATGATTTAAAAAAATCTAGAATTCGGAAAGCAGGTAAACTGGGGCGTAATGATCCATGCAGCTGTGGTAGTGGCAAAAAGTATAAAAAATGCTGTATTGACTTGAATCTTTCGTGATATCAGCCCGCGGAACATGGGGTCGCGTCTTGCCTTTTGCCATTTATTTTTTGAATGACCGCTCATGGCACATTCCAGCCTTTTATAGACAGGAAGTAATGGTGTGCTTCGTCCATTAACAATAGAACTGTCATGCGGCGAAAAAACGACAACTTTTTTTTGAGGTTTGCAGTCAGGCCTGCTTGTGAGGGTTATCAAAGCATATTAAAAAAGCCTCAAATGAGGCTATATAGATAGTTATTACAATGGTATTTAACGGCGACGGGGTTGTGGTCTTGTTGTCGGTCTCGGCCTTGTATTACGTGGAGGTCTTACGACCGTTACGTTATTATAGCGCGGGTAACCTGCACCATAATACATAGGGTATCCATAGCCTGCTCCGTAACCTACACCATAACTGACAGAGCCACTCACTTGAGTGTTTTCGCAGCCTGATATGCCAATTGTTAAAAACGCCAGTGACAACGCGGTGATCGCTATTTTAAATAATTTCATTATTCACCTTCCTGTTCAGTAAGACCTAAAAGCGCACCATTAGGATCGGCAATAATGGCAAGGGCTGCACCGGTTGGCTGATAAATAATCTCAGCACCGTTTTGTGTTGCTTTGCTGAGTGTCTGAGCTAAATTGCGCACTGTGACAAAATTGACCCAACGATCACGTTGTTCAAATTCTGCTAGTAAATTAACAATGCTGGCTTGGACTGCTTGTTGCTTAACAAGGTAAAAACTGTTGGCTGTATTGGCAATTTTTTCTACACTAAAATCAAAGGCTGCTTGATAAAAATCAGCTGCTTTTTGAGTATCAATACTAAATAGTTGCGCCCAATCCCATTTATTACTTATATTTTGGTGAGCTTGGTTTTGTTCATCTAAATCAAGAAAGGCAATAATGCCGCCTTGTGGATCCGCGATTACGGCACGTTTGCCATATAAGGCAAAGTCATGTGGTTTAAATATCACAGTGGCATTATTGGCAGCCGCTTTATCAACATTTACTTGTACATTGTCTGTACCAACGCTACCTATCCACAGCGCACTTTCTGTTTGATTACGCTCTGTTGGGCGTTTGATCACCCCTGCAATGGGTTGTTTGCCGTCATAAAGTAGGTGATAACGCGCATCAGCGTCGCCAAAGTGCTGCTCAGTCCAACCAAAAGTGGTGGTGTAAAAATCTAACGATGCTTGTACATTACCGGTATACAAGTCAGCCCAAATAATTTTACCTTCAGTACTTTGCGTAGTTGTTGTTACATCAGCTGGCGCAGAAGCCGCGATAACAGAGGAGTTGGCAAAGAGTATAGACATGCTTGCCGCCATGCAAAACGTTGTTATTTTTTTCATTAATGAATCATCCTTTTTAAGATGATTCTACGTTAATTTTTTCACAAGTCTATAAGTACTTGATGTTCAATGAAATGCTTATTTGATTAGTGTCAAGCTATCGTAAAGTAGTCTAAACAGCACAGTTGCCTATGCCCTGCTTGATAAGCAAAGAGTGAAAATTGCATACTCTAAATTGACTCAGCAAATTTATCTAGTTAGCAAATAAATTACTCTTGATGTTCAAACTGGCCGCGATACACTTCAAACACCTTTAGTACCGTATGCTGTGCTTTATTTAGACCATCAAACCACGTATCAAATACGTCATCATCGTCTTGTTCACTTAATGCTAAATATTGCGCAAGTAATTCCACAATATCGTTATGTGTGCAACTTAACGGATCTATTTGTTGTGCCAACACACTGTGGTCGCGTGTGCGTAGCGTTTCCATCACACCTTGATCAATTTCTTGGCGTTGTTCAGTGGTATGTTCTTGAGTGGTTTCATTCATGATTATTTGATTCCTTAACCCGGTTACAAGTTATTTATAACAGGCTAATTATCAATAGCTAGTTTTTTTGAACTGACTGCTGTTTTTTTAGCTAAGTTGCACAAATTAGCATCATCTTTACTATTTTTCTGTTGGCTCAAAATAGTATTTGCAAAGAATTCCTATTTGCTTTAAATTATCGTTATAATATCACATAACGTAAATATACAGTAAAAGGCTTTTTATGAAACCTAATATTCACCCCGATTACCAAACAGTGGCCTTTCATGACACGGCTGCCGATAGCTACTTTATTATTGGCTCAACCATTAAAACAGATCGCACCATTGAGCTTGATGGTAAAACTTACCCTTACGTCCCTATCGATGTTTCAAGTGATTCGCATCCATTTTATACCGGCAAACAAAAATCAGTATCTACAGATGGTCGAGTTGCCGCCTTTAATCGTCGCTTTAAAAACTTGGGGAGCAAATAAATATGAAAGTACTGAGCTCATTAAAAAGTGCAAAAAACCGTCCTGGTTGTCAAATCGTCAAACGTAAAGGTCGCGTATTTGTGATCTGCAAAGACAATCCACGTTTTAAAGCAGTACAAGGAATGAAAAAGAAAGGCAGGAAATAAATCACTGATGTGACAATGTGCGCCTATTGTTAGGCGCACACAGTACATTACTTACCAAATAACAATTCCCAAAAACCTGGCGGCTCATGCAATTTATGATATTGCTTACGTAAACCATCAATGGCTTTTAATGGCCCTTTAGCTGCCGTTAAACCTTTTTCATTAGCTAATTTTTTAGCTAATTCAGCTTTTGCGATCACTTTATCCAAACCTTGCAGTGACTGCTCGGCTTGTTTGTGAAAAGTCGCGGATTTGCTACGTTTAACCAAGGTAATAAACTCATCGATCGCAGTATTAAATTCAGGTAGTTGAGTTGCTTCGACACTGTGTTTATAAGCAAGGCCCATGTTTTTCATATGAGCTTCAAGGTCAAAATCGTCGCTAGCAAATATACTCGGGGCGCAAAACAGTGCCACAAGGCACAAAAATACTTTCATAATAATCCTAACAGTTACAGCTCAAAAAAGATGAAAAATCATTATACACTCCAGCAGCTATGAATATAACCTTACTCTAAGTGTGGTGAAAATTAATTTTGTGTTAGAATCCGTTTTTGTCGATGTGATGTGTTTTGGGTTTAGAACGAATGCGAAGATTAAAAAAACAATTTCTGATTTTCTTGTTGTGTTTAATAATTAGCCCTTCTAGCTTTGCCAAATTAAACATTACCTTTGTAAATCCTGGGTTTGCAGACTCATCTGCTGAAATAAATACAACCGGTAACTTTTGGTTCAAAGTGTCTAAAATTATGCTCAATGCGGCGGATGACTTAGATATAAACTTGCACATAAAATACGCGAATCGTAATCATATTTTGATGAAAGAGCTTATCAGGCAGGCCATTAAAGACAATCCTGATTATTTAATTGTGGTCGATGAAAAAAGCGTTGTCAGTAAATACTTAGCAAAATTAAATACTAGAAATATCCCTATTTATTTTTTATATAGCCGACCTGCTATCGGAAAATTTATATCGTTACAACGTGATGGCGTTAATATTATTGGCAGCGTTATACCGGATAATTATGCTGCAGGGAAAACGCTTGCACAACAGTTACTTATTAAACACAAAACAACTTCTACTCAACCTGCTAATATACTCGCGCTTATTGGCAATTATACAACACCCGCATCTATAGAGCGTGTAGCAGGCTTAGATGAATTTGTTGAGCAACATGAAGATATACACTTTATAGGAAAAGAGGTTGCCAATTGGTCTGAACAGGAAAGTTACACAAAAACCTTAGCATTTATGGAGTTTGCTCCTGAGATCAATATTATATGGTGCGCCAATGATGCTATTGGGTTTGGTGCAAAAAGAGCATTACAAGCGCGCAATAGTGCACATAAGGTCATTGTTGGTGGGATGAATTGGGACGCTGTACCAAAAGGTACCGAAGCGTTAGATATAACATTGGGTGGCCATGTGTTATTAGGCGCCTATGCACTCATTAATATTACTGATCATCATGATGAAAAAGCTCGAACTTCGCTAAATCATTCATCGTTGGCCATCTTCAATAACCTTAAGGCTGAAAACGCAAAACTTGTAAAGCACATAAATGAAACTGATTTGGCTGACATTGATTTTACTCAATTTAGTAAAATGGCCACAGAACCACAGCCATTTACAGTAGATAACCTCGCTAAAGCCCTTAATAAATAACACTGTAAAGGGGATTTACAGCCCTTTACAGTAACTGTGCCGTTTTTACTAAACTCGCTCACTATTCTCTATTCGATAACCAAAGTGGCTGATAAGGTGCAAGTTCAATACTTTGTTGCCCCTGATTTATCTCCTGTGCTGAAATAAGTTCAAACCACTGCTCGGTATCAATTAAATTCAGATCCGCGAACAGCAAAGTCTGCGGTTCATCACTAATGTTATAAACACAAAAAACACTTTGCCTACGGTCTATGCTTTGACGCCAAAAACCAAATAAAGCGCCTGTCAAATGCAAGGTAAATTGCGTGGCATTTGGGTGAAAGGCATCTTGCTGTTTACGAATAGCTAGTAAGTTATTAATTTGAGTAAACACGTGATAATGATGACTTGATTGATCAGCAAGCTTTTCTAGCAATGCAGACTCTTGCCAGCGATGACGATTAATACAGCGGTTATGCTGACTATTTTCAAAGCGCTCATAATCATTGGTGGTGCCCAGTAAGCTGTGAATATAAAGTCCTGGAATACCTTCAAGAGCAAACATAATAGCGTGAGCACAGGTAAAACGCTGTAACCCCCACTTATCCACACCTTTATGTGTGCCTTGTAAAGCATCAAATAGCGCAATATTCAGTTCATAGGGTGAGCTGGTGCCATTATTGGCAGTGCGCATGGAAACTTTTCCGCCAAAGCGACTAACCGTATTAACCATTTGCCCTAGCTCATCCTCGTCGAGCAGCCCTTCAGCTGGACGCAAGCCAATTCCATCGTGAGAAGCAATAAAATTAAAGTAGGCAGTGCCATTTTGCGCAGGAGGCATGCTCATCATCCAATGCTTGAGTGCTTTACTGTCTCCACTGAGCAAAGTATGTAATAACAAAGGAGGCAGTGAAAAGTTATAAATACAATGCGCTTCATTGGCGTTACCAAAGTAGGATAAATTTTCACGATTTGGGATGTTTGTTTCAGTGATTATAATTGCACTTGGCTCTACATGCTCGATCAGTGTCCGTAATAGGCGGATCACTTCATGTGTTTGCGCTAAGTTAATGCATGAGGTATTGAGCTCTTTCCACAAAAATGCCACTGCATCGAGGCGGAATATTTTTACACCGTTATCAAGATAGTGACGAATAATACCGACAAACTCATTAAGTACTAATGGGTTGGCAAAGTCTAAATCAACTTGATCAGGGCTAAATGTGCACCAAACATGGCGCTCCCCTAGCGCCGTTTGCACTGTATTAAGTAACGGCGATGTTCTTGGTCTAACTACCTGAGATAAATCGTCATTTAAACTGGCTGTTTTAAAGTAGCTGAGTCCAGGTTCTTTGCCTTGAATAAAGTTTTCAAACCAACGGCTGCGACTAGAACAATGATTGATCACTAAATCAGCCATGAGCTTAACATCTTGAGCAATCCCTTGAATATCATCCCAACTGCCTAGCGATTCATTCACTTGCACGTAGTTCATTACCGAAAATCCCTCATCGGAGCTATAGGGGTAAAATGGTAAAATATGCAACGCGTTAATCGTTCCCGCGCATTGGTTTTTCATAAATCGGTGTAAAGTATGTAACGGGGGTTCACTTGGCACGGCAACCGCCTGTTCAGCATCGCGATAACGCATAATTGAATCGCCATAAGCAATCAAAATAACATCTTGCTGATCCCAACGATTTTTATGGGGCGTTGGGTCGCGAACAGGGTCATCCCTTAACATGGTGGTGATCAACATGCTTGCGAGCGCATCAATACTCATACATAAGTCAACGCTCTCATATATACTGGTTAGGTGTTGTTCAACCCGCTGCTCAAATAACGCCTTACTCATTACCCTACCCCGTTGTTTATAAAAGTTTTTATTATTTATCCGTCTTTTCTGCTCTAATATCGTTATGAAAATTCTTTATTATCAAGCTCTACCGCTTCTTCTAAGCGCGCAAACACATCTGGCATTGCTGATGCAACACGGTTCCAACTTGGCACAAATGGCGCTTCCATTGGGTGCTGTAAAAAGTGCTCGCCCGCATTCATGATATTTTGCGCAAACATTTCCACCGCTTTTTCTTCTTGATGAATATCGAGTTTTAAACCATTCATCATCGCATCGTTATGGTAGGTTTCGATAAAATCCAACGCGATACGATAATACGTTGCTTTAAGTGAGCGAATGGTTTCCGTGGTAAACGTCACCCCTTGTGTCGCTAACTTACGAAACAGCGCTTTGGTGATATCAATCGACATTTTTGATAAACCAGCCGCTTGATTGTCCAGTGACAATGCTTGGTGTTTATGGTCATAGTTATCTGCAATATCAACTTGGCATAAGCGATTGTGCGAATAGTTACGATACATTTCAGACAGTACGCCAATTTCTAAGCCCCAATCGCTAGGAATGCGAATATCGTTTAATACGTCGCGACGAAACGAAAACTCACCTGCCAATGGGTATCTAAACGAATCCATGTATTCTAAGTAATCAGTGCTGCCTAAAATGGTTTTAAAGGAGCGTAAAAGCGGTGTTACTAATAAGCGTGAAACACGACCATTAATTTTCCCATCTGCAGTGCGCGGGTAAAAACCTTTACAAAACTCATAGTTAAAACGTGGATGGGCTACGGGATAAATTAACCGTGCTAATAAACTGCGGTCATACGTTAAAATATCACAATCATGCAAGGCGATAGACTCAACTTTTGCGGTCGCTAATTTATAACCCATGCAATACCAAACATTGCGCCCTTTACCAAGCTCTCGTGGTGCAACGCCTAGCGTTTGCAATTCTTTATCAAGCGCTTGCAAACGCGGCCCTTCATTCCATAAAACCCGGTGATGTTGGCCAAGTTCAGCAAAAAATTGCAACGCATGGCGATACTGGCTTTCATCGGCTCTATCTAATCCAATCGTAATTTGTGATAAATAAGGCACATGTTTTAGTTCTTTAACGATATTTTGTAGCGCTGAGCCTTCAAGCTCACTGTAAAGTGAGGGTAAGATCAAACCCATTGGCCGCTGCTTTGAAAAACTAAGCAGTTCAGCTTCTAGATCTTCAAGCGGTCGATCAGCAATATTATGTAATGTTGTTATGATGCCATTTTGGTAAAAATCAGCCATGTGATTGCTCCTGTTTGCACGCTAGTTGCGCTTTGATAACACTTAAATCGGACACTTCGTCGATCCATCCCTGTGGTGCGGGATGTTCACTGAGTAACCAAGGTTTTTGCGCTAACTTGGCTTTTGCTTTACTTGCAGGGTTATTGATTAAAATTGCAATATCAGCTTCATCGAGCATTGCCATATCGTTTTGACTATCGCCCAATGCAATGGTGGTAAAAGAGTAACGGTAATGCTGTTTAAATTGATTAAGTAACCAATTTTGGGCTATGCCTTTATTAGTTCCGCGGTTCAGGTGGATAAAGCGCCCGCCTATTAATACCTCATAACCTAGTGGCTTTATTACGTCTAAAAAATCCAGTAATTGCTGCTCTGTGCCTTGCCAAAATAATGGATCAGAATACTCTCGGATACGAGCAAGTTCACTTTGTTCAACACTCAAGCCTGTGATTTGACTCACCTCTTGTGCAGATAGCTGGCTAAACAAACGATAATAAGCACTAAACTCATGAGCATGTGTTTCAAGCTCTTGCTGTAATTGCTTACTACTGGGTGATAATGCATAACGCCAATGCTCATCCAGTTCTTCACATCCTATTGGTTTGAGATCAAAGTAAAATTTAGGAATGTAAACTGCGGCGCCGTTTTCAATTATAAAAGGTTGGTTATGCCCTAATGATTTTTGTAATGCATTAACCTCGGCAAAGGTTTTACTGGTATTAAAGACCACAGTAATACCAGCAGTCGTTAATTCAGTTAAAAATGGTTTTATTTCATCACAGTGGTAATCATTATGATCCAGTAATGTGCCGTCTAAATCAGTAAAAATAAGCGGCATCGATGTGTCATCGGCGCGTAATTTCATCGACGCAATATCACGTGATTCATCTAATGTCAGTAATGCATCTGCATGATCTGGTAACTGGTTGAGATTTTCTCGGGTAATACGTTCAAAGTGAGAGATAAAACGTACTAATTGCTGCTCATCAAACGTGCCTTTACCCGCTCCTTTTTTATTTAATAACTTTTGTTCTTGCTCTAACCGCCAGCCATACACATCTGCAAATGATGGCGCTTTTAGCATCACCGTGTAATCAATCATTGCGAATACATCTTGGTACTCATTGGCTAAACAGCTGTTCACACAGCGTCGCCAAATTCCTTCAGGGTCTTCATGTTCCTCTAATTGATTCACGCACTGGTGTAGTTGATAAGGCTGCTGCGCTTCGCTGCCAACACACCAACCTTCAAAAATGATGATATCAACAGCATGCTCAGTGACAGGCCATAATGATTTTTCAACCGGGTCATCTGTTTGCTTATCAAACTTGGGTAATGAAACACCGGCTTTACCTTGTAATAATTCACTAAAAGTGTGTTTCATTAAGGCTGTATCGTGTGTACCTGGCACCCCACGAGTGGCAAATAAAGGATGAACATCTTTCGCTAGTTGTAAGCGATGATCGCGGCTGTGATAAAAATCATCTATCGATACTGCAACACTGTTAAACGTAGTATTACAATTAAACCAGGTAACTAAAAAGTCAGCTAAAGTAGATTTTCCTGAACCTTGACAACCATTTATGGCCACCAGCATGGGCCGCTCTGTTGGTTTCAAACGAAGAATATCTTCTGCTAACGGAGCAAAATACTGCTCACTTAAATATTGGTATTTAAGGGGTAGCTGATGCTTTGCTAAAAACGGGGTAATATCCACAATATTGGCCTCTTGCATAATCGCTCCTATTCAGTATGACACTGTTAACATGATAAATGCAGTTAGTAGACCACTATTTAAATACCTTTATTTTTAATGAGTTAAAAAAATAGCGCATTTAAAATGCGCTATTTTGGTGCAATATAATTACTGTTTGGGCAGTTATTAAGCAGGCTTTTCAGCCTTTGGTAACACTAAATTAAGTACAATACCTAAAATTGCGCACAAACTAACACCTTGCAGGCTAAATTCACTCCCACCGATGTGCATACCGCCAATACCACACACTAAAATTAGTGCCACAATAGTTAAATTGCGCGGTGCGGTTAGATCTTCGCCAGACTTAACCAATGAATTTAAGCCCACCACTGCAATTGAACCAAACAGCAAAATCATGATACCGCCCATCACAGGCACAGGGATGGTTTGCAAACCAGCGCCCATTTTAGCAACAAAGGCTAAAATGATGGCGATAATGGCCGTCCACATCATCACTTTTGGATTAAAGTTACGAGTTAACATTACCGCACCGGTCACTTCTGAATAAGTGGTGTTAGGCGGGCCGCCAAAAATTGACGCTACCGTAGTGGCAAGCCCATCACCAAACAAGGTGCGATGTAAACCGGGCTTTTTAAGGTAGTCTTTATTAGTTACTTGGCTAATTGCCATCATATCGCCAATATGTTCAATAGCGGGTGCAATAGCAACTGGCACCATAAACAACACTGCTTGCCATTTAAATTCTGGCCAAGTAAACGCTGGCATGGCCAACCACTGCGCATTTGTTACAGCATCAAACTGGACTATGCCCATCACTAAAGACAAGCTATAACCAGCAATAACACCAGCTAAAATAGGAATAAGCTTAAATACACCTTTACCCCATACCGCAAATATTAAAGTAACTAATAGCGAAAATGCCGCCACCCAAATTGCTTGTTCATAGGGGATAAGTTGTAGTGTACCATCGCCACTTTTACCCATTGCCATATTCACGGCAACAGGCGCTAGCGCTAAGCCAATAACCATGATCACAGGGCCGACAACAACCGGGGGTAAAATTTTATGCAGTGCAGCAACGCCTTTTAGTTTAACTAAAATACTGAGCACCATATACGCACCACCCGCCGCCATTAAACCGCCCATGGTTGCAGGCACTCCCCACATTTGTACGCAGGCAATAATAGGCGCAATAAATGCAAATGATGATGCTAAAAAGATTGGTACTTGCCCTTTAGTAACCACATGAAATAGTAAAGTACCAATACCTGCTGTAAATAACGCAACATTAGGATCTAAACCAGTAAGTAGTGGCACCAACACCAAAGCGCCAAATGCTACAAACAGCATTTGCGCCCCAGTTAGAATTGTTTTAATTGAGAAGGTCGAGTTATCCACGTTTACACTGTACCAAAAATTTTATCGCCCGCATCACCAAGACCAGGAATGATATAGCCTTTTTCATTTAGGTGGCTGTCTAACGAGGCAGTAAAAATCTCCACATCTGGGTGGGCAGCAAGGGTTTTTTCAACCCCTTCAGGAGCGGCAACTAAAACAATCACTTTAATTTCTTTACAGCCGGCTTTTTTAAGCATGTCGATAGTAGCGATCATTGAACCACCGGTGGCGAGCATAGGGTCGATCACTAAGCTTAAGCGCTCGTCAATCTTGCCTACTAGTTTTTCAAAATATGGGATTGGCTCTAAGGTTTCTTCATTGCGTTGCAAACCAACTACGCTGACTTTAGCGGCAGGTAATAACTGCATCACGCCATCCATCATACCAAGGCCTGCGCGTAAAATTGGCACTACAGTGATTTTTTTACCTTTGATGTGTTCAACATCTAATTGCTTGCCATCCCAGCTAGTGATTGCTACTTTTTCCAGTGGTAAGTTCTTAGTCGCTTCGTAGGTTAGTAATGTACCCACTTCAGATGAAAGCTCACGAAAGCTCTTAGTACTAATGCCATATTCTCGCATAAGGCCAAGTTTATGTTGTACAAGTGGGTGATTAATTACATGAATAGTCATAATAGCGCCTAAAAGAAAAATAAATTGCGCTTATTTTAGCTTAAAAAATTCCATCAGACTTCAAAAAAGCATGATCCGTGCAATAAAAAGGTTTATTTAATTGCCCTGACGCAGCGATTTATCTCATTTAGCGCAATAATTGTTATATTTTAAAGTAACTAAACTATAATAATGACTATGAAAATTTACTCACGAAGATCTTATGACCAAATTTGCTGTTGGGATCATAGTCAGTTTTTTATTAGCTGGTATGCCTTTATTTGCCACGGCTAAAAAGCCATTAAAAGTGCAGATCATGACCGACTTTGCATCACAGATAAATAACGATCCCCTGAATATTGCCAACACCTTCATGCTAGATATTGAAAAACAACTCAATGGTGCTATTGCATTAAACTTTATTTCAGCAAGTAGATTAAGAGAGTGGCAACAATTACACACCATGAAAGACGTATGTTTATTCAATAAAACCAAAACCCCCGAACGCCTACAAAACGCCTTTTTTAATACCTACCCTATTATGGCGTTTCCGGCTAATCGCTTAGTCGTTTATAATCATCCCGAACTACCTGACAGTATTAGTTTAAATGACGCTATAAACACATATAAGCTTACCATCGGCATTACTTCTGGGCGTTCTTACGGTCATGAAATAGACGACTATATTGCTAAGCATCCGAACTCGTTTATAACATTGGGAGGTACAACTAGCGCGTACCGTCTTAGCCAAATGTTATTTCAAAATAAGTTCGATGCAATAATTGAATACAGTGCCGTTTTTATGTCCCGTCACGGCAACAATCCAAAAGCCGAAAATGTGCGTTACCTAAGTGTAGACAAAACCACACAAGCAGTGTTTGGCTTTATTGCTTGCTCGCAATCAGAGCAAGGAAAACAAGCGATTGCGCTATTTGATCAAGCATTACAAACGCCAGAAATCCAGCAAATAATCATTAATAGTCATAAACAAATATTTGCACCACCAGAACAGTCATGGATGGTAGGCGCGTTACAAGATGCGTTTGAAACATCCGCAAGTCACTAGTTTAAAATTTGCTCCATCACCCAGCTGGTATGCGTTGCAGTTTTACCCGTTGATGGGTGTTCAATATCATTTAAAAGTGCTGCAGCTAAATTTTCAACATGATGTTGCTGAACATGCACAGGGTTATCAATACTGAACTGAACGTGTCCTTGTTCATTAAGCAGCGAAATAACTTGCTCATCAAAGACACTAAAGCTGATCTCCCCCTTTTCACCATACACAGTTACAACATCGAAACGTGAAAAACCGCCAAAATTCCAGCTGCCTGAGCCAGTAATGCCATTTTTATGCTGCCAACAAGCCGTGATTGCATCAAACGCGTTATATAAATTTTGTTGATTGCCAGCTAAGCCTTTAACCTGTTCATAATCACCAAATAGATAACCGAATAAATCCAGCCCATGACTTGCTAAATCATCAAAGTATCCACCTAGGGCTATGACTTTATCAGTACGCCAATTGTAGTTTCCTGATTTATCTTGCTCGCTGGCGGCTTTACTTAAGTGCCAATTAACATGGCGTACTTGACCAATTTCGCCTGCATCAATAAGGCTTTTCACTTTATTGAAACGCGGCAAAGAGCGACGATAGTACGCTACATATAAAGGAATATTTTTACAACTAAACGCCTCTAAAATAGCTTCACTTTGCGCTAAAGTGGGTGCTAGTGGTTTTTCAATACAACACGGTTTACCTGCTGCGGCTACTTTTAGCGCCAGCTCTAAGTGACTATCTGGCGGAGTGGCGATATATACTGCATCAATGTCACTGCTGGCTATTAATTCATCCGCGCTGTTAAAAACCAGCGGCACGTTATGACGTTTTGCATAATCAGCAGCAAGTGCAACATCTCTGCGAGTGACCCCTTGTAGTATAAAGCCCTCAGTGTGTTGATAGGCCGGGCCGCTTTTTACTTCTGTCACAGCACCACAGCCAATCATCCCCCAGCGAATTTGTTTCGTCATTCTAGCTTGCTCCCAAAATTTATTTTTGTAATTTGATATTGTTTGCGCATATAGGTATTAACCTTTGCATGTTCTGGGCTCCACCCCATTAAAAATCGGTAAAAGTCAGCCCATGCAACCGGCCATAGTGATTGCCACGCGTTAATAACAGCGGCTGTATATTCATTGTTACCAAACGCCCGCATGGCATTGCTAAAGTGCTGAAAGTAATCGGCTAAATAATCATCCGCAGTATCATCTAATTGTTGTTCAGTTAAACAGCTACCCAAAAAATACATTACATCAACAACACCAATACCTGCCCCAACATATTGAAAGTCATAACCTAGAACTTCCATAGTAGAACTATTAACAGCGAAGTTAGCCAGTTTTGCATCACCATGAATAAGCGTTTGATAATGACAAGCGCGCAGTGTTTTATCTATATCATCAGCGTGGTGTTTAATGGCGGTGTCGGCCATTTTTTCATATTCATCTGGGCGAGTAGCTAAATGCCAATAACTCCCCTGCTGCCAAAGGCCATCAGGTTTAACTTGAAAATGAAAAGCATGAAAATAGCCAAGCCACTTTAAAATAGCTGCAATATGTTGATGATTTACTTGCGCATTAGTAAAGCCTGCCGCTGAGTAATCAGCAAATACCATCACCTTTTGCTGCCGATGTTCTAGAGTATCATAACAATTTAATGCAGGCGCTTGCGCTGGTAAATGCGGCGCATAATGTTGATACCAATGAAATTCTACTTCATAAGAATATCGCTTTCGGTTTATTGCAAACTCAGTTTGTGAAATTCGCGGATGATTAATGTGATCGGGCACACTAATCGCTTTGATCACACACGCATTGCCATCCAAACGACAACGCACTATTTCACCACAACCACTCCACAAAGCAGTAATTGTTTCTGTAATTTCAATACTATTATAATGAAGACTAATTAAAGGCAGATAAAAAGACATACACACCAACGTTTACGCAACTAGTGCGTAGTATGGCATAAACTTTTTCAGATTAAAGAGCTTAGATAGACCTAAATACAGTGATGTTAAGCTGAAAACAAAAAGCCCACACAAAATTGCATGGGCTTAAAAGATAAAAGCGCCCGAACTGCTGGGCGCTTACATTGTTGAATTAATTAAAACTCTACTGGTTTACAACGCTTTTCAGTGGATTCACTGGCTGTGCGTTTTCGTCGAGTAAGTTCATATCAAAATCAAACTCATCAACACGAATAGCACGTTCACGCTTGATATTATAATCAATTAGTTTTGCGTACTCTTCTTCAGTAATAACACTTGCAACAAGTGCATTATCAAGTGTTAATGCAAAGCGAATACCTGGTTTAATTGTTTTTGCACGCAGTGCTTTTTTCACTTTTGCGAGTAACTCTAAACAGCCCATTTTAGCTAAGTAAGCTTGCTCGTTGATGTAATGACCATCACCTTTTACAGGCTTAACTAAATGCGTAATTTGCTTTTTAAAGGCAGTATCAAGCTGTGCTTGCTCTGCTAATTCACGAATTAAATTATCGCTAATTTTTGGCATTTTAGTTGAGTAATTCATGGTAATAAAACGCATAAACTTACGTGTGCCACTTGCTGGGAAGTTATCTAAAAACTTGTGCAATGCTTCTTCAGCGCTTTGTAGTGCAAAACGTGTAGCATAATGGAAGTAAGGCGCTGCTTGCTCGCGTTCACTGCTTGCTACTTTTTGCTCGTAATATTTAATAGACGCCATTGCCGCATATAAGAAGCTCATTACATCACCTAAACGGGCTGATAACATTTCTGCTTGTTTAAGCTTGCCACCCAATACTAATAACGAGAAGTCAGCATATACAGCTAGTTTTGCTGATAATTTTTGTGCTGCTTTCTCATATTCACGCACTTCAGGAAGTGGTGAATTAGCACCTGCAGTAAACGGTAAAACACCTAAGCGGAATGCTCGTAAGCTATTAGCAACACTGTAGCCCACAGTTTTACGCAAGATGCTGTTAAATTCTTTATCAGCGTTTTTATCTTCACTGTGAATAGACTCAACCATAGATTGTAAATATGGGTGACAACGCATCACACCTTGACCAAAAATCATCAGATTACGGGTGAGGATGTTTGCGCCTTCTACCGTAATTGCAATCGGTTGTGCTACATAGCCACTGGCAAGGGTGTTTTGCGGGCCGTTTTGAATCGCTTTACCCGCTTGAATATCCATTGCTGAATCAAGCACATCGCGGCCAATCTCAGTCATGTGATATTTTGCAATTGCAGTGACGACTGACGGTTTTAAGCCCATACCTAAACCTTCAGTTGTTAGTACACGCATCGCTTCTTGTAGGTAGGTTTTACCTGCAATATCAGCGAGCTTTTCTTGAATACCTTCAAACTGACCAATCGCTAAACCAAATTGCTCGCGTACTGCTGCGTATTCAGACGCACCTTTAAATGCTACCTGAGATGAACTAACACCTAATGCCGGTAATGAAATACCACGGCCAGCACCTAAGCAGCTAACCAGCATTTGCCAACCGCGGCCGATATTCTTTTGACCACCAATGATAAAGTCCATTGGTACAAATACTTTATTACCGCGCGTAGTCCCGTTATAAAAACGGATACCCATAGGATCGTGACGGTTACCAAGTTCAACACCTGGATGCTCTTTTGGAATAAGCGCACAGGTAATACCGAGGTTTTCTTTACCGCCTAGTAGGCCATTAGGATCGACCACTTTAAATGCTAAACCAAGTACGGTAGCAATAGGTGCTAGCGTGATATAGCGTTTGTCCCACGTGATCTCAAGACCAAGTACTTCTTCGCCGTTGTACATGCCTTTAGTCACTGTGCCTAAGTCTGGAATACCACCAGCATCAGAGCCAGCTTCAGGGCTAGTTAGTGCAAAACACGGGATGTCACGGCCATTCGCAAGGCGCGGTAAATAATGCGCTTGCTGCTCTTGTGTACCAAAATGCAGTAATAACTCACCAGGACCTAATGAGTTAGGCACCATTACAGTTACCGCAACCGCAGAACTTTTAGTGGCGATTGTGCCAACAATCGTTGAATTTGCGTACGGACTAAACTCTAAACCACCAAACGATTTAGGAATGATCAATGAAAAGAAACGTTCTTTTTTCAAAAAATCTAGAATATAGTCAGGTAAGTGGATACCGTTTTGAATTTCAGTATCGTCGATCATACCCAGTAACTCTTGTAATGGGCCGTCGATAAATGCTTGCTCATCTGCGCTTAAAACCGCAGCAGGTACTGCGCGTAAAGCGTCAAAATCAGGCTTACCTTGGTAGATAGAGCCTTCTAACCACACATCACCCGCATCGAGGGCTTCTTGTTCAGTGATAGAAATACTTGGTAATACTTTTTTTAATTTTGTGCGTAAACTCATGATTAACTCATCCGACCAGATAACAATACCTCTATTACGTCATAAAAATTAGATTAGATCAATTGCTCTAAGCAAATTTTTAACAGTTTTTTCAATTTATTTTTATTGGCAAGATCTAAGCTATTGAATAAAAACAGCTTACACATGTACGCTGAAATGAAAGAATAATGGAAAAATAAGCGATGAATACTTTAATGCTAACTTAATAGTCATAGTGAACCACAAAAAACAAACCGTGAAATTAACAATTAAAACCAACCATTAATTAACGCAACGAATTTTTGATATAAAAATATCAAAACATGATAGAAAATCACAACTTTTAATGCCCCTCCTGTGACAACCTAACATTGGGAATGAAGCAAAATGAGTTCTCTACCGAAATATAATATTAATAATTAAAGGGTTTCTTTATGTCTGGTAGGTATTTTAAACAAAGTCTAATTGCAACAAGTATTGCAAGCGTATTGTTAAGTGGTATAGCGCCGCTTTCAGTCAATGCCGCAGAGACTAAAGATGATGTAGAAGTCATCGAAGTAAGAGGTATTCGCGGCAGTACCGTTGCCGCAATTAACACCAAGCGCTTTGCAGCATCGCAAGTAGATGGCATTGCAGCTGAAGATATTGGTAAATTACCCGATGTTACTATCGCTGATTCACTGCAACGTATTACGGGTGTGCAAATTGAACGAGTAGCTGGTGAAGGTGGTCCAATCGCTATACGCGGTTTACCACAAGTGGATACCACGTTAAATGGCGAAGTATTTCTTAGTGCGACGACAATCGATAGTTCAGGAGCTGACTTCGGTGATTTACCATCACAGTTATTCTCTGGGGTAGATGTGTATAAGTCAGCCACATCGAGTAATAGTGCCGCGGGTATTGCCGGTTCAGTTAACTTAAAAACGCGTCGCCCATTTGATATGGACGAAGGCTGGGTTGTCTCAGGTGGTGCTGAAATCACTCGCGGCTCTATCAGTGACGAAACCGATCCTAATATTAATGGTTTACTGAGTTATAACAACGGCAAAGTGGGTTTCTTATTCTCAGCAGTTACATCTGAAGCAAACTTAGCCAGTGACTACAATGGTTATAATGATACCTCAGAAAACGGTGGCTTAGGCTGGACTGAAAACAACCATACATGGGGTGAACAACCAGCTGAAGGTGGCGAAGTTTACAATATTATTCCGCATGGTTTTACGGCATTCAATAAAACCGAAGAACGTAAACGTGATGCCGTGCAGTTTTCATTTCAAGCAGACTTAGGCGAAGGTTTTGAATTAACTGCTGATTATTTTTACACAAAGCAAGATCGTTTTAATGCACGTAGAGGCTTTAACCATAATAGCCGTTGGCAAACTTACGCTAACTACGCCTATGCAACTAACTCAACCGGTGACACATTCACTGATGCACAGGGCAACCCGTGGCAAGGTGTTGATGCGTTTAAAATGCGTCCTTATCGCATGCAATCATTCACACAAGCCAATGGTAACGAAGAAAAGTCGCAAAACTTTAACCTAGAACTTAATTATGACAATGGTGGCGCCTTAACGGGGCAAGTAAGAGCCACTTTTGCTCGTGCGACTGCTAAAATGCGCCACGGATATGGTGAAGGCGACATCTTAAGTATCGACCAAGGAAGCTTAGTTACAGGCCCTGGCGGTTTAAATCCTGCTGAATTTTGCAACAGTGGTGAAGCAATCATAGGTGATCAGGGTGGCTGTAACGCCCTATATTCACAAGGTATAGAGTCAAATGACTTCTTTATTACCTACGATGCAGCAGGAACGCATCCTGCATTTGGCGGATTTGATCAAATGGTCAATGGTGGCAAAGGCATGCGCAGTGTTGCTGACTACATGGCTGATTTAGACTCCTATCACGTCGGTGCATTTTCTTCTGAGGGGAATACTGACGACGAAGGTGAAATCAATACCTTTAGCACCAAATGGAATTATGCCCTTGAAGATAATCCATTTATAACCAGTGTTGATTTTGGTCTGCGTTATTCTGAGCGTAAAGTAGATCACGACCAGTTTACTTATACGTCTGATTTTGGTGATGGCTGTGACATCGCTCAGTGGAAAGCGGTTGACCAACAATACAACGGTGCTGGCGAAGGGGATCCTTGCTACCAAGTCCAAGGTACGGGTGAAATGGTTAACGGCACGTGGACACCCTACAGCCTATTACCCCCAACTCGCCTAGATCAACATGCTTCAGTTTCATGGCAAACAAATTTTGGGGGAGTAACAGGTATTCCAGGTGTTTGGTCTATTGACCCAAGCAACTTCCGTGATCCTCGTCAATTCCATGAAGATGTGTTTGGTAATGTCGCGCGTACTGAAAATGGTGGTTCAACTTACGATGCTGCATTAGACGAATTAAGTTATTTTGTACAAGCTAATTTTGAGTACGAAGCGCTAAGCGGTAATGTGGGTATGAAAGTGGTCGAAACCAATCTATACGTAAAACAAAACCTCGTCGGTCCAAACCTTCCGCATTCTGGGTTAGGCCCTGATATTGGTGATACTGTTACGGATCGCAGCTATACCGACTACCTACCTTCTGTAAACTTAGCTTACTCAGCAACAGACGATATTATCTTACGTGCGTCATGGTCTAAAAACATGCAACCACTTAATTTGGATCAGTGGGGCGCGGGTAAAACTGTTGGCTCAGTATTTGATGACAGTTGTGGCTGTATGCGGGTCGTTAACGGTACATTAAACGGTAACCCTGCACTTGACCCTTGGCGCTCGGAAAACTATTCGCTTTCTGCTGAATGGTATATGGGTGAAGCATCAATGATGTACGTAGCCACTTATGATATTGAAATTGAGAGCTTCACCGAAAGTTCAACCGTGATGATTGATGAACCCGATTCTGATGGTGTAAGTCGTGGTCCATGGCCATTTACAGCCAACGTACAAGGCAATGGCGGTAGCGTAACAGGCTACGAAGTTGGCACTAAACTAGCGTTTGGTGACGTATTTGCGACTAATAGCTTTATCGATAATTTTGGTATCGATGCAAACTATACATACAGCGATAGCTCTCAAGACAGCAAAGATGTTCACGGTAATGACTTACCTTTCGTTGGTATGTCAAAAGATACCTATAACTTTGTATTGTGGTATGAGCAAGATGCGTTCTCAACACGCCTAGCTTATAACTTTAGAAGCCCTCGTTTGATCACGCAAGGGAGCGCCTCAACAGGTGGTCAGTCGCTGTATCAAGATGATTATGCGCAACTTGATTTAAATGTGAGCTACCACTTTGATGAGAACATTACTGTGTATATCAATGGTTCAAATATTACTGAAGAAATCCAACAAACTTATGTAGAGTTTTCGGGACAAAAAGCGTTCCAGAATGTTTATGAAGCACGTTGGACATTGGGTACTCGTATTACCTTCTAGTCGCCTTTTTAGCTAGTAAGATAAACAATAAAACCGCTAACAAGCTTGTTAGCGGTTTTTATACTTATAATAAGAGTCCGGTAATGAATAGCTCGCAACTAAAAAAAATAAATAACCTTGTCATTGTTGGTGGTGGTACGACCGGCTGGATGACTGCAGCAGCTTTAAGTCAGCACTTTAAAGATCAGTCAATCACGATTACCTTAGTTGAATCTTCCGTGCTTGGCACGGTGGGAGTTGGTGAAGCAACCATTCCAACATTACGACGCTTTTGTAATACCCTAGGTTACAGCGATGAGGATATTATTAAAGCAACCAATGCAACATGTAAATTAGGGATTGAGTTCCAAGATTGGTATCAAATTGGTACTCGTTTTATACACCCGTTCGGTTTGTACGGGCAAAGTACCAAAGACGTGCCCTTTCATCACTATTGGTTACGCGCCAAACAACACGGTCACCAAGTTCCCCTAAGCGCATATTCATTAGGCGCCAGTTTAGCGCAGCAGAATAAGTTTTCTCCTCAACATAAAAAACCTGCAAACCAGCTCGAAGTATTCGATTGGGCCTATCATTTTGATGCCAGTTTATTCGCTGATTTGATGAAAAAACATGCCCTATCGCTAGGCGTTAAGTTAATTGATAAACAAGTAGCACAAGTAACCGTTGAGCAACATTCGCAGCACATAAGTCAGCTTGTTTTTTCAGATAATAGTCTGTTACATGGTGATTTTTTTATTGACTGCTCGGGCTTTAAAGGGGTGTTACTACAACAAGCTTTAAACGTACCCTACATAAACTGGAGTCAGTGGTTAGTATGCGATCGCGCATTTGCAGTACAAACGCAAAGCAATAAACAACCAGCCACTCGTACCATTGCCAAAGCCCATAGCGCTGGCTGGCAATGGAAAATCCCGTTACAAAACCGCACGGGTAACGGCATTGTTTACTCGAGCAAATTTTGTAGTGATCAACAAGCACTAAGCGCCCTCACTGACTCGTTAACTGAGCCCATGCTCAACGCACCAAAAGCACTATCTTTCACACCAGGACGTTGCAAACAAGCATGGCAAAGCAATTGCATAGCCATTGGTTTAGCTGCGGGATTTTTAGAACCCCTAGAATCCACCAGTATTTCCTTAGTTGAAACAGCCATTGCGCGTATTCAACAACTACTGCCAACTGGGCAATACACTGAGCAGACGCAACAGCAATTTAACGACATCACAGCACTTGAATACGAACATGTGCGTGACTTTATTATTCTGCATTATAAGTTAAATCAACGAACAGACTCTGCAATGTGGCAATATTGCCGCGATATGGATATTCCAACCACGTTAGCGCAAAAAATGCAGGCATTTAAAGATACCGGCGACGTGCTACCACGTGCGTGGGAAATGTTTGGTAAAGACAGTTGGTTGGCGATTTTTGATGGGTTTAGTTACTTACCTGAACAGTATCATCCGCGTGCCGATAACATGCCTGCGCAGTACCTTATAGAACAATTAAACTTTATGCAAAACACAGTGGCAACACTTACTCAGCAAACACCAGCACACAGTGAGTTTTTAAGTAAATTTACTAAAAGCGCTTGCTCTTAAACAAGGTAAATAATCACAATGCAATTAACCCAACAACCAATAACAAAAATAGTCATTGCAGGTGGTGGCACCGCTGGTTGGCTCGCAGCCGCGACATTGAGCTACGCATTTAAAAATCAATCTGTTGATATTACATTAATTGAATCGGATGAGATTGGCACTATTGGTGTTGGGGAGGCGACTATTCCGCCGCTTATCGCCATTTTAGAA
Organism: Pseudoalteromonas sp.; assembly: GCF_036960685.1. GTDB lineage: Bacteria > Pseudomonadota > Gammaproteobacteria > Enterobacterales > Alteromonadaceae > Pseudoalteromonas. The sequence continues at coordinate 124,338 of NZ_JBALXK010000007.1, forward strand.
AGTATCGGCATTGATTTAGCTGATTTTATCAAACACACGCAAGCCACTTTTAAGCTCGGAATTCAATTTGCAGATTGGCACAGCAAAGGAGATACTTATTTCCACCCATTTGGTACGTTAGGCCGTAATATCGACGGTCACGATTTTTATCAATGCTGGTTAAAAACCGCCGCCGAGGGTGATACAACGCCATTAATGGCGCATTCTGTAGAGGCTATATTGGCCCAGCAGAATAAGTTTTTTATACCCCATGAAGCGCACAATACGCCACTGGCAAGCGCCCGCTTTGCCTTACATTTAGATGCGGGTTTAATGGCGCGTTATTTAAGAAATTTTGCCGAAAATAATGGCGTAAAACGCGTTGAAGGGATCATTAGTGATGTGCTCCAAGATAGCAGCGGTAATATCTCTGACGTGTGTGTTAATCAACAGTCTATTAAAGGGGAGTTTTTTATTGACTGCTCCGGCTTTAAAGGCCTCTTAATTGAGCAAACTATGCATGCGGGTTTTGATGATTGGAGCGAGTACCTCCCCTGTAATCGGGCTGTAACGGTACAAACCACTCACACTAAAACAATCAGTCCTTATACTGTGTCAAAAGCACAAAACGCAGGATGGAGCTGGCATATTCCTCTACAGCATCGCATGGGTAATGGTTACGTATTTTGTGATAAATACTGTGATGATCAACAAGCAATCGATACGCTGCTTGCAAGTGTCACTGGTGAGCTACTCACCAAGCCCAAAGTAATCGCTTTTAAAACTGGGGTTCGTAAACAAGCTTGGATAAAAAACTGCTTGAGCTTAGGCCTCGCGCAAGGGTTTATCGAACCACTCGAATCTACTGCAATTCATTTAGTATCAAAAAGTTTAGCCTTGTTCATTAAGATGTTCCCCGATAACAGTGACACTAATCAAGTCATTATTGATGAGTTTAATCGCCGTATTCACCAAGACTACCTTGAGATCCGTGATTTTTTAGTGCTGCATTATTGCACTACAACGCGAAATGACACGGCATTTTGGCGAGACTGTGCTTCGATGGCAATACCTAAAAGTTTGCAACAAAAATTAGCTATATTTAAAGTCGCGGGCACATTAACATCAGCGGCTGAACAATTATTTCAACCAACGAGTTGGTATGCGGTACTTAATGGCATGCAGGTGATGCCTTCGCGATATAATCCAGTACTTGACTCGCTCGATAGTAATAAGCTCACCCAAAGCTTACAACAAGGCAGTAAAGCGATTGAGAATGCCGTGTTAACCCAACCTAGTCATGCTGAATTTATTGCGCGCTTTTGTGATGCTAAGGATGTTTATCAAAAGTCAGCGTAGTGGCCTGAAGTTAGGTTTAGCAATATTGATGGGGCAAGTGCAATTTCAAGCCCGCGCTTGCCTGCACTCACATAAATAGTATCGAATTGCTGTGCACTATTATGAAGGTAGGTTGCTAAGCGCTTTTTTTGCCCAAGCGGACTTACGCCACCGAGAATATAACCGGTGCTATTTTCGACTTTTTGCGCAGCTGCCATCTGCACTTTTTTAGCGCCACAGGCTTTTGCTAACAATTTTAAGTTTACTTGCTGTGTTACTGGGGTGATTGCCACAATTAACTGCTGTGCGTTAGTTTCAAGTACTAAGGTTTTAAATACTTGCTCTGCCGGTAAAGCTAACTTTTCAACGGCTTCTAAACCAAAGCTTTGCGCATTGGCATCATGTTCATAACTGAGCACTTCAAAGCTGGCTCGGTGTTTTTTTAAAAGCTGCGTTGCCGGTGTCATCGCTATCCCCTGTTTATTGTTAGGCGTTTTAAACTACCAAAAAAAAGAGTACCAAGGTACTCTTTTTTAACAATTATATGTGCGCACTAAATAATATTCACTACGGGGATCAAACGGCTTTTAGCAGCCATTTTATTACCATAGATACGCATAGCGCTAACAGCGAATGCAACTACCACAGCGCAGCCGAATAACCAAAATGTCGAGAACATCGGTGCTTGCTTAAAGTTACCCACTTGATACACCACTGAAGCCGTTATATAAGCAAGGCCAGTTGACCATGTCGCAACGAATAACATCCATTTCATCCCTGCTTCACGATACATAGCACCCATTACAGCCACACACGGCGTGTATAAAAGTACAAATACCAGGTAACTAAATGCTGCTAGTTGGCTGCTGAATAAGTTTTCCATGGTAGTAAAAGTAGAGACATTCACTTGTTGATCAACTGCGGCAGTGCTTTTATCGCTCACATTAGTGACATTCAAGCCCAGTGGATCAAGTAAGTTGGCAAACACATCAGCTAAATTAGCGGGAATACTGGCAAATGCTTCAGCGACTTTATCGATAACATTAACATCTTCACTAGGAGTTTGCGCTGCGCCGTCTAAATTTGAATATAAACTATCTAAAGTACCGACTACGGCTTCTTTAGCAAATACCCCTGTGAATATTCCCACGGTTGCAGGCCAGTTATCTTGCTCAACGCCAATTGGTGAAAAGATTGGCGTGGCCACTTTAGAAATTTCGCTGAGCATTGATTTATCGGTGTTGTCATTGCCAAAAGTAAAGTCGGTGCCAATTGAGCTCAATATTTTTAAAATCACAAACACCACAATAATGGTTTTACCTGCGCGTAAGCAAAAGCTTTTTAAGCGCTCCCATGCTTTGTAAAGAACCCCTTTTGCGGTTGGCATGTGATATGCCGGCAACTCTAAAATAAATGGCGTTAACGTGGGAGTAAACAAGGTATTCTTCAGCACTAAGCCTGTTAATACCGCCATCACAATTCCCAAGATATACAAAGCGAACACTAAATTTTGACCATTAGTGGTAAAAAACGCTGCTACAAATAACGCATACACGCTTAAGCGTGCGCCGCATGACATAAATGGCGACATAGCAATCGTTAGTAAACGGTCTTTATGCGTTTCTAAGGTGCGTGTTGCCATTACTGAGGGCACATTGCAGCCAAAGCCCACAATCAATGGCACAAACGCTTTACCAGGCAGACCAATGGCACGCATTAATCTATCCATAATAAACGCAGCTCGCGCCATGTAGCCCGAATCTTCAATAAAGGCCAAACAAAAGTATAAAAAGCCAATCACAGGGATAAAGGTAGCAACTAGTTGAATACCGCCGCCTACTCCATCGGCTAGTAAAGCGCGAAGCCAATCAGGAGAACCTAATGAGCTAAGCAGCTGGCCAAAACCATCTACTAAAATAGCACCGACCGCAATATCAAAAAAGTCTATAAATGCCCCACCCACATTCACTGCAACGGTAAACATTAAGTACATGATTGCTAAAAAAATCGGGATCCCTAAAAAGCGATTTATGATCACCGCATCAATTTTATCGCTGATCGTTTCGCTGGCGATGCCTTTACTGTTTTGCGTCAGTTCAGCCAGTTGGTTAGCAAACTCATAACGGCCATTGGCAAACAACACATCAAGTTCATGATGATCGGCAAATTGTGAAAACTCAGCTTCAGCCACTGATAGGGTTTGTTGATCTGCATAACCAAAACAGCTTTCATCTTGCTCAAGTAATCGCAGGGCTAGCCACTGACTATCGACGTTAGCCAAAGGCGTGCTGCTCGCTACTAAGCTCGCGGTTATATTGTTAACCGCCTGCGTTACCTTTTCATCATAACTTGGCTGTTGTGCAGATACTTTTTTAAATTTTAAGCCCTGCGCAATGCAGTCTTTTAACGCGCTAATATCCTTTTTATTATTCGCACTTAACGCAATGACTGGGCAACCAAGACGTTTTTCAAGCGCTTTAGGGTCGGTAGTTAAACCATTGCGCTTTGCTACATCTACCATGTTTAATACCACAATTAACGGTATTTTCATCTCAAGCAACTGGGCTGTAAGGTATAAGTTACGTTCAAGGTTTGATGCATCAATAATATTAATGATCAATTGTGATTCACCACTGAGGGCATAATCACGGGCAATTTTTTCATCCAGTGGAGTTTGCGCATTTACATCTAAAGAGTAGGTGCCCGGTAAATCCACTAAATCAACATGTTGATCAGCCACTTTAAATTGACCAATTTTTTTGTCGATAGTCACACCTGACCAATTACCTACTTTTTGTTTGCTGCCAGTTAATGCATTGAAGAGTGTGGTTTTACCACAGTTAGGGTTACCGATAACGGCAATGTTTGGATTCATACTGCCGGTTCCAAATTAATTGATTTTGCTTCCGCTTTACGAAGGCTCAGTACAGTACCACGAACTTTGACGATCATAGGGTCGCCAAACGGAGAAAAGCGTAATACTTGCACCGGAGCGCCCGGTGTTAAACCCATAGCAAGTAACTTTTGACGTAACAAACTGGCATTGGGGTCAATGCTTACTACTGAGCCATGTTGGCCAATTACTAATTTATCGAGCGTTACCATGCCATCTCATTTCACTAAATACATTAATGGCGCTGATTTTACGCTGATTATTCAATCATGCAAGTGAGACTAATTATCATATCGATAAGTATGCCATTTCTTGCGATTACCGCCTTAACTTAGTGCTAATAGCACCAACAGTAAAGTTAACGATAATTGATCTAGCGCGAATGAAGGGTAAAATTATCACCCAGCAAATTATTAGTAATTGCACAATAGTCGAGCAAGTAATTAAAGGCATTAATTGAGCCAAAATGCACAGCAATCATGCTGGTACAGCAAACAAAACTAGGTTTTATGTCTTCGCAGATTACGCTTGAACTACTACAAGCACTGTTCTTACATTTTTTTACATAAATAAGTGCGCTGTGCTGTTAGTTTTGGCATTATAGCAACTACTTTCTCGCTCAATCTGAGCAACTAAAAAAAGGACGCTGAATGTTTTTAGATTACTTTGCCCTAGGAATATTAGTATTCGTTGGTATCTTCTTATTTTATGGCATTATCGCACTGCACGATATTCCTTACGAAATAGCCAAAAAACGTAACCACCCTCATCTAGATGCAATTCACTATGCGGGTTGGGTTAGCTTATTTACGCTACATGTTTTATGGCCATTTTTATGGATTTGGGCAACGCTATGGCGCGATGATCGTGGTTGGGGGTTTAACCATTTACAACAAGAGCATGATGAACTTGCAAATAAAGTAGCACAATTAACAGCAACTGTTGAAAACCTACAAACACAACTAAACGACAATAAAAATAAGAGCGCATAATGGATTTACTGTTAATACTAACTTACGCCGCACTGTGTATTGCGGTATTTCGAATTTTTAATATTCCACTAACTAAGTGGACCGTTCCCACCGCAATTTTAGGTGGTATTGTACTAATTGGTACGCTTATATTAGTGATGAATTATAACCATCCCCACGCTAACATAGCTCGAAATGTATATGTAACCACACCAATAGTACCCAATGTACGCGGTATCGTGACCAATATCTCAGTTAAGCCAAATGAAAAAGTAAAAACGGGTGACTTACTGTTTAGTATTGATGACACACCATATCAAGCAAAAGTCAACGAAGCTACTGCGCAATTGCAAGACGCAATTCAAGCAGCAAAAGGACTAGAGGCATCTTATAAATCTGCGCAAGCAAGTACGTTGCGTGCAAAAGCTGAATATATGCGTAGTAAAGTAGAATTTGAGCGCTATCAAGAAGGTGCTAAAAAAGGCGCTTACTCGAAAGGCAGCGTTGATAATATGAAAGGTGTTTATTACGCAGCAAAAGCAAGCTATGAAGCGGCTCAAGCTGAAGAAGAGCGCCAACGTATTGCCTTTGAGTCTAAAGTAAATGGTAAGCAGACCATTGTGGCACAGGCAGAAGCGCGTCTTGAAGAAGCACAATTTAACCTCGATAGTACTAAAATTTATGCGCCTACCGATGGTTATGTAACCCAGTTGACTTTACGACCAGGAATGATGGCAGTGCCAATGCCACTTCGCCCTGTTATGTCGTTTGTACATGATGAAGAAGCGCGCTTTGTCGCTTCATTTCGTCAAAACTCTGCACTACGATTAAAAGCAGGCTATAAAGCTGACTTTATTTTCAAAGCAATTCCGGGCAAAACGTTTGCAGGTGAAATCGTTTCTGTTTTACCAGCAATGGCTGAAGGCCAAGTACAGGCACAAGGTACTTTAATGGGCAGTGAATACTTTGCTCGTAATGGTCAAGTTGTTGTTGTACTTAAACTTACTGATGATATGAGTGAATATAACCTACCAAAAGGTACCAGTGCAGAAGTCGCTGTTTACTCAGATCATTTTGAGCATGTTTCAGTAATGCGTAAAGTATTGATCCGTATGAAAAGCTGGCAGAACTTTTTATTCTTAGACCATTAATAAGAATAACAAACATAAAAAATGGCGCCATTTGGCGCCATTTTTTTTATAACGAAAGTGTTACTTAGTTAGGTCATCAAAGAACTTTTTTACACCATCAAAAAAGCCTTTTTCTTTTGGACGGTTTTTAGAGCCATCCTTACCCATGCTAACTTCAAGCTCTTCAAGTAGCTCACGCTGGCGCTCATTTAAGTTAACCGGTGTTTCAATCACCACTTTACAGATTAAATCACCAACGGCACCACTGCGTACAGACTTAACGCCTTTACCACGCATACGGAACATTTTACCGGTTTGACTTTCAGTTGGGATCTTTAACTTAGCACGGCCATCAAGGGTTGGTACTTCAATTTCTCCCCCTAACGCTGCGGTAGTAAAGCCAATCGGTACTTCACAATATAAGTTATTACCATCTCGCTCAAAGATACGATGCTCGCGCACAGAGACTTGCACGTACAAATCTCCAGCCGGTGCACCATGCATACCGGCTTCACCTTCACCCGATAAACGAATACGGTCGCCAGTATCAACGCCCGCAGGAATTTTAACTGATAGAGTTTTTGTTTTCTCAACGCGGCCTTGGCCGTGACAGCTATTACATGGATCAGAAATAATCTGACCAGTACCCTGACATGTTGGACAGCTTTGTTGTACAGCAAAGAACCCTTGGCGCATTTGTACTTGACCAGCACCATGACACGTCGTACATGTTTTAGGTTTAGAGCCTGCTTTAGCACCACTGCCATCACAAGGTGAACAGCTTACCCAGGTTGGAACTTTAATTTCAACTTCTTTACCACGAACCGCTTCTTCTAAGCTTAAGTCCATGTTGTAACGTAAATCGGCACCACGTTGTTGACGTGATTGACGACGGCCACCGCCACCACCAAAAATATCACCGAACACATCACCAAAAATATCACCAAAATCACCTTGACCGTGGCCACCATGATGACCACCACCACCACCTTGTTCAAAGGCGGCATGACCATATTGATCGTACATCTGGCGCTTTTGGCTATCGGTGAGGATCTCGTAAGCTTCTTTTACTTCTTTAAACTTAGTTTCAAGTTCTTTATCGCCTGCGGTACGGTCTGGATGATATTTCATCGCTAAGCGTTTATACGCTTTTTTAACGTCTCTTTCGCTGGCATCTTTTGCCACACCAAGGACTTCATAATAATCGCGTTTTGACATATCTATCACACTACTCTTTTTGCTACTGCAGCATTGCTGCGGATAAACCGATAAATCTTATCGATTTACCATTGAATTTTTAAAGCTATTGTATGCACGTCTTTACATGCAAAAGGCGCGTCAAGCTTGTGCCTGCGCGCCTAAGTTGTTCATCCTAACTTAAATTACGATATCAGTCATCGTGTTTTGGGTTAGGTGAAGCGCTAGCAACAATTACTTGTCGTCTTTCACTTCTTCAAACTCAGCATCAACTACATCGTCATCTTGCTTAGTAGATTGTTGCTGTTGTGCATCGCCTTCGCCACCAGCTTCTTGTGCTTTAGCTTGTGCAATTTCCATTAGTTTTTGTGACTTTTCAGCTAGAGCTTGAGTTTTAGCTTCAATCTCTTCTTTGTTGTCACTCTTAATGGCTGCTTCTAAATCAACAACAGCTGCTTCAATAGCGTCTTTGTCTTCGCTTGGTAGTGCATCGCCAGCTTCTTCTATTTGCTTGCGTGTACCATGAACTAACGCATCTGCTTGGTTACGTGCTGCAACTAGCTCTTCAAACTTTTTATCGTCTTCTGCGTGCGCTTCTGCATCACGAACCATTTTTTCAACTTCTTCGTCGCTTAGACCTGAAGATGCTTGAATCGTGATTTTTTGCTCTTTACCTGTATCTTTATCTTTTGCAGATACATGTAAGATACCATCCGCGTCCACATCAAAAGTAACTTCGATTTGTGGTGTACCACGTTGTGCAGGACGAATACCTTCTAGGTTAAATTGACCCAGAGATTTGTTGTCGCTAGCACGTTTACGCTCACCTTGAAGTACGTGAATCGTTACCGCAGCTTGGTTATCTTCAGCCGTTGAGAATGTTTGCGATTTCTTAGTTGGGATCGTCGTGTTTTTCTCAATTAACGCTGTCATCACAGAACCCATTGTCTCGATACCAAGAGACAGTGGTGAAACGTCTAGTAATAGTACGTCTTTAACGTCACCAGCGAGTACACCACCTTGAATTGCTGCGCCTACGGCTACGGCTTCATCAGGGTTAACATCTTTACGTGGCTCTTTACCAAAAAACTCAGTTACTGTTTTTTGCACTAGTGGCATACGTGTTTGACCACCAACAAGAATGATGTCGTTGATGTCACTTACTGATAAATCAGCATCAGCTAGCGCACGTTTAAGTGGCTCAATTGACTTAAGTACTAAGTCTTCAACAAGTGATTCAAGCTTCGCACGTGTTAGTTTCACGTTCATGTGCTTAGGACCTGTTGCATCAGCTGTTACATACGGAAGATTTACTTCTGTAGATTGTGCTGATGAAAGTTCAATTTTTGCTTTTTCTGCTGCTTCTTTTACACGTTGCATTGCAAGTGGATCAGTTTTTAAGTCTAAACCTTGATCTTTCTTGAATTCAGCTACTAAATAGTTGATAACACGGTTATCGAAATCTTCACCACCTAAGTGAGTGTCACCGTTTGTCGCAAGAACTTCAAATGTGTGCTCGCCTTCAACTTCATCAATTTCAATGATTGATAAATCGAAAGTACCGCCACCTAAGTCGTATACTGCAACGATGTTCTCGCCTTTGTTTTTGTCCATGCCGTATGCAAGAGCAGCAGCTGTCGGCTCATTGATGATACGTTTAACTTCAAGGCCCGCGATACGACCCGCATCTTTCGTTGCTTGACGTTGTGAGTCATTAAAGTATGCAGGAACAGTGATAACCGCTTCAGTTACAGCTTCACCTAAGAAGTCTTCAGCTGTTTTCTTCATTTTTTTCAATACTTCGGCTGAAATCTGTGGTGCAGCGCGTTTTTCGCCGCCGGCTTCAACCCATGCATCGCCATTATCAGCTTTGATAATTTTGAAAGGCATGATGCCGATATCGCGTTGTACTTCTTCGTCTTCAAAACGACGACCAATTAAACGCTTAATCGCAAATAATGTATTGGTTGGGTTTGTCACTGCTTGACGCTTAGCAGGTTGACCAACAAGTGTTTCACCATCTTGCGTATACGCTATAATTGATGGTGTAGTGCGATCGCCTTCCGCGTTTTCAATTACGCGTGCTTTACCGCCATCTAGTACTGCAACACAAGAGTTAGTAGTACCTAAATCGATTCCAATAATTCTACCCATGAAACTTCTCCAACTTCAAAATTCATTAATACGTTCGATGACTAGTAAATAGGGATGCCCCAAACTTAATTCAACTGTAAAAATGAAAAAAAAGTGATTTTTTGTAATTTATTTTGCAAAAAGCCTGAATAAGTGACTGTAATGGTGTTTTTTGCAGCAACCACCCCGCTTTTAACAACTGGTCTGACTAGTTTTTATGTGCTATAAAATTAACAACAAATAAAAAACACCTTATAAGGATCATCATGCACTTTGATCAATTGCTGCAACAAGCCACACTTATTGGCAAATTACCATCGCCTGAACAAGCAACTGCAACCATGCAGTTCCCAGCCAACTGGTGCCAAGGTCGAACTGCTTTTGGTGGTTTATCTGCCTCACTACTTTATCAAGCTATGCGTCAACAAATAGAACCAAGTCGCCGCCTACTTTCTATTAGTACCAACTTTGTGGGACCTTTATTAGCGGATACAGATTTCTCAATGATCATCGAAGTGTTACGCGAAGGAAAAAGCAGTACTCAGGTATTAGCCAAAGCAGTACAAAATGATCAAGTGAGTGTGGTTGTACAAGCATGTTTTGCAAAATCCCGTGATTCTGCAATCAACGTACCCGTTAAAAAAATGATGAGCCTTAAACCGGTTAATGAACGTTACACTTTGCCATTTCAAGCTGGGGCAATGCCGGAGTTCTTTCAACACGTTGATTTATGCCCGCAACAAGGCGGTATGCCGTTTACGGCGGCTGAAACTTCGCATTTAGGCGGTTGGATGAAATTAAAAGAGTCACCAGCTCAGCTTAGTGAAGCTCATATCATTGCACTGACAGATGCATGGCCACCGACTCTATTACAAATGTTTAGCCAACCCGCGCCTGCCAGCAGCATGTCATGGTATTTAGAATTTGTGCAAACGCCTCAATTGAGCGCTGGTGAGTGGCTTGGTTTTGAAGCAATAACACATCACTGCAAAGATGGTTACGGTTTAGAAGATGGCTGCATTTGGTCACAAGCTGGAGAATTATTGGCACTCACTCGTCAAACCGTTGCGTTATTCGATTGAGTTTGGTGCAACAACCTGCGCGTAATCACTGCCATCAAACGCCATAATTTTACTATATTCGCCATTTTCAATGATATGGGTCAGTCCCATATCAAAAATCTCTTGTAGCACTTTACTGGTAAAATAAGCCGGGCGAGGTGCTTCAGGAAATATAGGATGAATTGTGATGGGCTTAATTTGATGAGTTTGTTTATATTGCTGCAAATAGTGTAAAAATACTCGCTTTTCTAATACGACCACATCAACCCACTCTTTCATTAAGTGATCAACTTGCGCTGCTTGATACACCACTTCTTCATAAGAGCGTAACTTAGTTGTTAATGTTTTAAATGGTGCTGGCAGAAACTCAGTAGCATGTTGAAAGGCAACCACACTCTTACCAGAGAGATCATACACGCTATTAATTTTAAAGTTATTCTTCTTTAAACTAACCGCTACGTTTTGATAAGCCAATAAACTCTGGCTTGAGTAAATCGCAGAATTTGCAGCTCCGGCATAATTCATTGCAATATCAATACTCATTTGTTCAAGCGACTGTCCAGATCGCTTGTTGGACATGTAAACGATATCCAAATTAGTAATACCTTGATCTTTAAAAGCGGCTTTTAAAATTTGCAGTTGTAAACCGGTATCGTCTTCACTAAAGACATAAGGAGGCAAAGACGCGCTAACAGCAACAGTGATCCTATCGCTGGGCTTAGGCGCGGTTAAGCTCATAACAAGCCCACTGTATAAAATTAAATAAATCGCTATAAAATACTTCATTTAACCTCTCTGGATCTATGCTTTTACCACTTTTAAAACTGCATAGCTGCATTCTTATTAGCCTAGTCTAGTTAATCCAATCTCGCATTTGTATTTACTGCTTAATTAATGCAAACTTGGTTTAAATTACTTCTCTCATGGCGACTAATTTGCAAACTGCCTGCCCTAATTGTGACCTTATAATAGACATTCCGCACATAGTTGCAAAACAAATGGCTGTTTGTCCACACTGCCACAGTAAACTTTGCGCAGCAAATGTAAATTATGACAGTCGTATAGTAGCGCTTAGTCTCAGCGCCTTGTTGATGCTGTTAAGTAGTATGTTTTACCCATTTATTTCATTTAGCAGTAATGGCATAACGCAGACCATTACCTTACCCGATGCGGCAAGAATTTTATTTAACTACGACAGTGATTTATTAGGCCTGTTTATCGATATCAGTATCATTGGTTTACCCATGATGTTGCTCGCTATTCTTATTCCACTGCATTTAGGGGTATTAAAAGTATTACCTAACGCGATTGCCAGACGCTTACTTAAGTTTACCTTAGCGTTGGAGCCATGGATCATGTCTGAGATATTCCTTATTGGTGTATTGGTCAGTATGGTTAAAATAATGTCACTGGCGGACATTAGCTTTGGCGTTAGCTTTTGGGCATATGTTGCCTTTGTGATTTTCTATATTGGCGCGTTAGCTCATTTAAATAGAGCACGGTTATGGGAGCAAATTCAGCCGCAAGCTAAAATTGCAGCAGAAAAACTCCCCTACCGCGCCATAGATAATGATATTCGTGCTTGTCATGTTTGCCATCAACTCAGTGAAGGCGAGTATTGTTCGCGTTGTAATAGCAAAACCCATGTTCGTAATCCTCACAGTGTACAAAAAGCCGCAGCATGGTTACTAACATCAATCGCTTGTTATATTCCAGCAAACCTATTTCCGATCATGTATACCACCAGCCTTGGGGATGAATCCCCTTCAACATTAATCGGGGGTGTAATTATCTTATGGCAAGCCGGCTCATACCCTATTGCGGTGATCATTTTTCTCGCCAGTGTGGTGGTTCCTTTAGCAAAAGCACTTATTTTAAGCTTTTTATGTTTCTTGGTAAGTAAACCCGCCAATAGCCAAACAAAGGGCTATACCAAAGTGTATCAATTAACTGAATTTATTGGTAAATGGTCCATGATTGATGTATTTGTTGTCGCAATTCTAGTAGCCTTAGTACAATTAGGAAACTTAATGTCAGTGACCCCTGGCTTAGGCACTGTATTTTTTACTATCATGGTGATTTGCCAAATGTTGGCAGCTCACGCGTTTGATCCTCGGCTATTATGGGATTCTCCAAGCAATGATAAAAACCATAAATTAGAGAAACAGCATGAGTGAAACGGCTAATATAAAAAAAGAACCTGTTATTTCAGCTATTTGGATAATACCTGTAATAGCTTTATTGGTTGGTGCATGGATGCTTTATCAGTACCAAGCAAATAAAGGCGCCACTATTTATATTTCAATGCCCCATGCAGAAGGCATTATTGCAGGCAAAACAGAGATAAAAGTACGCAGTGTAAAAATAGGTCAAGTTGACCATGTGCGCCTTTCCGATACAAAAAACAGCGTTATTGCCCGTGCCCAAATCGATAAACATTATGACAGTCTACTCACCGAGGATGCCAACATTTGGGTCGTTAAGCCACGTATAGATGAAACGGGGATCAGCGGCATGAGTACTCTGCTTTCAGGGGTTTATTTAGAGTTTGCCCCAGGTGAAAGTACTAAAACAAAAGAGCACTTTGAACTACAAGATGAGCCGGCACTGATTGGTAAAGATGTTAAAGGCGGCCGTTTTACTTTACTCAGTTACGATGCAGAAGTAATGGATGTAGGCACAGGTATCTTTTTTAAGAACTATAAAATTGGTCAAGTTGAAACGGCGACTTTTGATTGGAAAAACCAAGCGATGAAGTACGGTATTTTCATCAACGAACCTTATCAAAACCTGATCACTTTAAATTCTATTTTTTGGGTTAATTCTGGTGTTGAAATTGATTTATCTGCCGATGGCATTAATGTCAAAACAGGTTCTTTAGGTAAATTGTTAAAAGGCGGTATCTCCGTCGCCTTACCTGATCAACAGTCGCCAGGTGATTATGCCCAAGAAGGTCATAACTTCTCCCTTAGTAATAGCTACAAAGATGCCTTAGAAGAGCGTTTTTATGATTTTGATTATTACTTAATTGAGTTTGAACAGTCTATTAGAGGTCTGCGTGCTGGCGCGCCGGTCGAATATCGCGGTATGCGAGTAGGCACGGTAGTTGAAGCCCCTGCAAATGTGATCATCGATGGCAAGCCTGCTCATTTTAGAACTGATAGCACAGCTGTACCCGCACTAATAAAAATAGAATATGGCCGTATTTATCATGACAGTGAATCAGCCAAAGCGTTTTGGCAAAGCAGCGTAGATGGTTGGATCAAAAATGGCTTACGTGCTTCTTTAAAACCGGGCAATCTACTCACCGGCGCTGTGTACGTTGATTTTGATATCTACCATGATGCGCCGAGCGCTCAATTAGAAACGCTCTCGCAATATCAAGTTTTTCCGAGTATTTCCAGTGGCATCACGGTGTTAGCGGATCAAGTTTCAGATGTATTAAATAAAGTAAATAATTTAAAAATTGAAGATAGTTTAGCGCAAATTGAATCCGCATTTGCTGATTACCAATCGCTAGCAAATGAAATGCGCGCATTATTAAATAAACAAGATACCCAAGATTTACCGGGTGATATTAACCGTAATTTTGCTGAAATGACCAAGAGCATGCAGCAATTTGATGTCACCATGAAACAGTTTGAAAAAACCATGGCAAGTTACCAACAAGGTTCTTCATTTCATCAGCAGCTACAACAAACGCTGTCAGAATTTAAGCGCTTGAGTGAAGAGTTGCAACCGCTTACTCGTGGTTTAAATGAGCAACCGAATATGTTTATTTTTGATAAATCATTGCCTAGCGATCCAACACCGAGGAAACAATAATGCGCACGCTTTTACGACCACAATTTCTTGCTGTTATCGGGGTGCTATTTTTATCTGGGTGTAGCCAATCGCTTAATGCACCGGTTGAATATTATCAGTTCGAACAAACCATAAAACCAATGCAGCGCAGTTCAACTGACACAATAGCTCAATTGCGCGTCACGACTGTCAGCCTGCGTGGAGCCTTGAATAACCGAGGTATCGCCATGAAACTAGACAACAACCAAGTTAATGCTGCAAATTATCATCTTTGGAGTGAAGCCCCAGATCAAATGCTCACCGCCAGCGCGCATCAAGCACTCTTTACCGCCCTTGATAACTGGATGGTAGTAAAAGGCTTACCGGTTATCACCGACAAAGATCAGCAAAGTTATTATGAATTAGAATATGAACTGCATCATTTTAATGGGGATAGTCAAGGAAATGCCGATATTTCTGGGTTATGGCGCCTGTATTATACGTCATTTGAAAAGGGCCGTTCATTAAAAGAAATTCATTACTTTAGTGAGTTGAGTCCGTTAATTGATGATGACTATGAAGGCCTTGTCGAAAGTTTAGAATTAAACTGGCAAAACATTAATAAACAAGTCGCGACGACTCTCAGTTCGTTGAGTCACGAATAAACACCACCAAAGCAGTGCCATCATTATTGAGCACTGCTTTGCCTATATGCCCAAAACCCAATTTTTTTAATAACCCATGCGAAGCGGTGTTCTCTGCATCGGCAATTGCTGCAATTTGGTTAAACTTATCTTGGTAAACACTTAATAATTTTGCAGCCGCTTCGTAGGCAAACCCTCGTTGTGTATATTGCTCTAAAAAAGCAAAGCCTAAATCCGGCACTGCTAATGCATCTCGTTGGAACAACCCCACCATGCCCATGGCTGCACCGTGTTTATTTGCCACAATATACGGACCAAAGCCCTGTTGTTGGTGACCATCAATAAATGTTTGCTGTATATATTGCTCAGCTTGTTGCTCAGTGTAAATGCCTTTATCAGCAATATAACGATAAAAGCTGGGCTGATTTAATAAGCTTAGGATAAATGGCACATCACTTAACTGGCCATGGCGAAGAACTAAACGTTGTGTATGCATATTTCGTTTTCCAGTGAATGACAGCGAGCGTTCAGGGCAAATTAAAATGCGGCGCTATCAACCGTACCGCTATAATTTAAACAGGCTGCGACTCTATGTTGTTGAACCTTGGAAAGCTCTGACAATTTAAAATAACCCTGCGCTAAATGCTCATCACTTAGGGTGATCACAGCATCTTTTAATAAACTGACTCTAAAAATAAAAGCATGGGAATTAAACGCCTTGTGGTAATAAATACCGGTTAAGTGTTCAATTTTCACCTCACAACCGAGTTCTTCTTGGCATTCGCGTATAAGTGCTTGGTGTACTGTTTCACCCATATCTAACGCACCACCAGGCAATCCCCACCCTTGTTCACCATAGCTTGCCTTCAGCTGCAAAATCTCCCCGCTTGCATTGGTGATCACCGCATGGGCGCTGAGTCGATAAAAGTCTGTAAATGTCATATTTACTCCCTAAGTTGATACTCTTAAACAATAACAAAAAGCCCCGCAATTGCGAGGCTTAATGTTATTTGGCTATAAATCACTAAATATGACTAACTTTCACCACCTGCTTACCAGTAAAGCCACCTGCAACTTGCTTATTAAGCGCCTGTGAAATACTGCTGGCGTTAAATTCAACGTCAGTGATCTGCGGAATTTTAATATTGCCACTGGCTAAATTATCGAGTAACAAATTGCCCATAAAACTCATTCTTTGCTGGGCGCATAAACTATTGGCAAGCCAAGCTCCACCTAATGACACAATACCTATATTAGGTGCGCGTCTAAACATGAGTTCTTGCTCAAACATAGGCAATGGGTTTAAGCAAGCAATACGACCACAAAAACGCATTAATTCAACATTGCGCACCGTGGTTTCCCCGCCAATAGAATCAAGTACGGCATCAAAACCTTGCGGCCCAAGTTCTTTGCGGATTTTATCAATGAGCTTTTTATCATGGTAATCAAACACCGCATCCGCACCAAGTTGCTTAACTAGTTTATGGTTACGTTTACTCGCAGTGGTAAATACTGTCGCACCGCGTTGTTTTGCAAATTGAATGGCAAATTGCCCTACCGCACCAGCGCCTGCTTCAATAAAAATAGAGTCGCATTCAGTTAATTGTAGTTTATCAAGCGCAATTAATGCCGTCATTCCGGCACACGGTAACGTAGATGCATCCTTTAAGCTCACGTCATCAGGCACCTGAGAGACAGCAAAGTTAGGTACTTTTGCATATTGCGATAACACGCCTTGTTCTCCAACATTACCATGCCACATTACCCGCGCACCGACATTTGGAAATACACCTTTGCTTGCTTTTACAACCACACCCACAGCGTCAAGGCCTAAGATGTGAGGGTATTGCCATTCACAAAAACCGTGCTTTGCAAAACACGCATCAGCCGGGTTTAACGCAACATACTCAACTTTGATCAGCAGCTCGTTGTCTACGACATCGGGCACCGCAAGTTCGAGCTCAGATAGATGTATCTGTTCATTTGGTTCAAGTAACGCAATCGCACGCATTGTGGCGGGGATTGTTGATAAAAGATCAGTATGTGGCATTAAAAACTCAACTTAACTTAATTAACTAACGCATAACTCCAACGGCCATTAAATACTTGATAAGTGTTTACTTTAGCAAGTAATGATGAAATCGTTGAGTCAATTGCATTTTCCTGCGCTATTAAAACATCCTGTCGCGCATCTAACAACTCTAAGTAGGGTATTTGCCCTTCTTGATACATTGCCTGCGCTTGTAAAAAGGCATTATTTGCAAATTTATAACGCTGTTCGGCATAGCTTTGTTGTTGACTTTGTTTGACTAATAGCTGCAATGAAAGTTCACTCTGTGCCATTGCATTCAACACCACTTGTTGGTACTGGCTATAAGCCGCTTCACTCAAATACTGCTGCGCATCACGTTGTGCCAATAATGCAGGGTAACTTAACAGTGACCATTCAACGCGTGGCGAAACTTGCCACTGCTGTGTAGTATCAGAGAGTTGATTGTTTCCTAAACTCACCACCCCTGCAAATGCCGATAAACTGATATCTGGTAATAACGCTTTACTTGCAGCGACGCTTAATGAATTCGCTTGGCTAAATTCAAATAATGCTTGGCTAATATCAGGTCGTAAAGCAATCGCATCACTAGGGGTTGCCAAACTCACCGTAAACGCATGATCAAATAAGCTTTGCTCATCAACCAGACTTAAATCACTTGGTAACTGGCCGGTTAACGTTGCAAGGGTCGCTAAATCACGAAACTGAGCGTATTCAATCTCTGGTAATAACGCCTGTTGTTGCTTTAATTGTGCCAAGGTTCGATTTAGATCAAGTTCATTAGCAACCCCTTCCTCAACACGAGCCCGCAGTACCGTAATGCTTTGTTGCAATGCTTCAATTTGCAATGCAATGATCTGCTGCTTTTGCTTATTACCTTGCAAACTCACAAATCCTTTGACCACAGACGCGACCACTTCAATTTGTAAAGCACGTAACTGCTCTGCTTGGCTCATCGCGCCAGCATTCGCAGCATTAACAAGCGCAGTGATCTTACCAAACAAATCCAGTTGCCAATCAAGGTTTACATTGGCTGCCGATTGACGTGTATTTGCTTCACCAATACTTGTACGAGTGGCGTCAACGGCCACTCCCCCTTGCGGTAAATACTGAGCTTTTTGGCCACCTAAACGGGCAAGGGCACTTTTCAGCTGTAACTGACTGGTACGTAAATCATGATTATTAGTACGAGCACTCATTACTAAATTATTGAGTTGGCTCGAGTTTAATTGCTGCCACCAGTTAAGTTCATCTTGACCTTGTAACTGCTCAGCTATCTTTGTTTTCGTAACAAATTCTTGCAGCTGACTTTGGTACTGCTGCTCATCGATTTTGCTTGCGCAGCCACTTAAAAGACCCGCAACCACAAGAGCGGTTAATTTATACTTACTCATTAATTTGCTCCTGCGTAGTCACTTTACGCGTTTTAGTTACCAAAATATAAAAGACCGGTGTAAATAATAAGCCAAACACCGTGACCCCAATCATCCCCGAAAACACTGCATTGCCCATTGCATGGCGCATTTCAGCCCCAGCACCGGTTGCTAATACCAGTGGTATAACGCCCGCAGTAAACGCAATTGAAGTCATCAGGATAGGACGTAAACGCATCCGACATGCCTCTAAAATGGCATCAAAATGGCTCAGCCCATGGTTATTTTTATCTCGTGCAAATTCCACCATCAATATGGCATTTTTAGATGCCAGCGCCACTAAGACAATTAAGGCGATTTGAGTAAAAATGTTGTTGTCTGAACCCACCAACCACACACCCATTAAGGCGGAGAATATAGTCATTGGTACGATTAAAATAATTGCCAGTGGTAAGCGTAAGCTTTCATATTGCGCAGCCAGCACCATAAACACCAATAACACCACTAGTGGGAAAACATACACCATAGTATTACCGGCAAGAATTTGCTGGAAAGTCACTTCAGTCCATTCATATTCAATACCGCTTGGTAAGTTATCAGCCAAAATCAGCTCAATTGCTTGTTGCGCTTGATCTGAACTGTAACCTGGCGCTGGACTGCCATTAAGCTCTGCACTTGGATAGCCATTGTAATGCATCACTCTATCAGGACCGGTACTTGCTGTAGCAGTTAACACAGATCCCAATGGCACCATATTACCGCGATTGTTACGCACTTTTAGATTCAAAATTTGCTCAGGATCAAGACGGTAATCTGCATCAGCTTGGGCATTTACTTGGTAAGTACGGCCAAATAAATTGAAATCATTCACGTACATAGAACCAAGATATACTTGCAAGGCATTGAATACTTCATCCAACGGAATACCTTGGATCAGCGCTTGCTCACGGTCAATATCAATATCCATTTGCGGCACTTGAATTCTAAAGCTTGAATAAAGTCCCATTAACGCGGGATCTTGTTGCGCTTTAGTTATCACCGTTTGCAAGCTGTTAAAGAGCGTTTCAAAACCTTTATTGCCACGGTCTTCTAGTTGCAGTTTAAAGCCACCTGTAGTGCCTAAACCTTGAATTGGCGGTGGTGGGAATACCGCAACAAATGCTTCATCAATCGCACTAAAACGTTGGTTTAATTGGGCAGCAATGGCCATTGCAGACATACTTGGATCACTACGCTCACTAAATGCTTCCAGCGGTGTAAACACGATGCCGCTATTAGGACTATTAGTAAACCCATTTACCGATAAGCCAGGAAAAGCAACGGTATTAGCAACACCAGGCACTTGCAATGCAATTTCTTGCATTTGGCTAATTACATCTTGGGTGCGCTCTAAACTCGCAGCATCTGGTAACTGGGCAATAGCAACTAGGTACTGTTTATCTTGCGCCGGAATAAAGCCACCTGGCACCGCATCAAATAATTTAATTGTGCCGCCAAGTAATACCACATAAGCCACCATCACTATGGCGGTCATGCGCATTAATTTTTGCACCAACTTTTGATAGCCTTTTGCACCACGGTCAAATACACGGTTAAAAGGCGCAAATAACCAACGACCAAATAAACGATTTAGTAAACGTGTCAATGCATCCGGTTTAGCATCATGACTTTTTAATAACAGTGCCGATAACGCTGGTGACAAGGTTAATGAGTTAAAGGCTGAAATAACCGTTGAAATAGTAATCGTTAATGCAAACTGCTTATAAAATTGCCCAGAAAGACCGGTGATAAATGCTGTAGGGATAAACACCGCGCAAAGCACTAAGGCGATGGCAATAATAGGGCCTGTCACCTCTGTCATCGCGACACGGGTCGCTTCCAGTGGCGATAAACCTTGTTCAATATTTCGTTCAACGTTTTCGACCACCACGATGGCGTCATCAACTACAATCCCAATGGCCAGTACTAAACCAAATAACGACAGTGTATTAATCGATACCCCTAACCATTGCATCACCGCAAAAGTACCAATCAGTGATACTGGCACGGCAATTAATGGAATAATCGATGCTCGCCATGTTTGTAAAAATAGCACCACCACGATAACAACCAAAACAATCGCTTCGAGTAAAGTAGTAATTACCGCATCAATTGAGCCACGCACAAACACAGTGGGATCGTAGACGATGTCGTACTCAACCCCAGCTGGGAAATCTTTCGATAACCGCGCCATGGTTTCACGTACTTGGTCCGAAAGCTCAATCGCATTAGAACCCGGACGTTGGAATATCGGCATTGCCAATGCAGGTTGATTATCAAGCTCAGCCCTTAGTGAGTAAGTATTTTGGCCAAGTTCAACGCGCGCAACATCACTTAAACGGGTTAACTGACCTTGTTCACCGACTTTAATAATTACTTGTTGAAACTCTTCAACGCTATTTAAACGCCCTTTTACATTCAACAACACTTGAAATTGGCTTTCCGTTGCCGCTGGTTGTGCGCCTAAACTACCCGCTGCGACTTGCTGATTTTGCGCACGCAATGCTGTCACTACATCCATCGCAGTTAACTCTCGCGCCGCTAATGCATCAGGATTAAGCCACACGCGCATTGAATATTGGCCACCACCAAATAACTGCACATCACCCACACCACTCAAACGCGCAATTTGGTCTTTAATATACAGATCAGCATAGTTTGATAGGTACGCGGTATCATGGGTTTTTTCAGGTGAATATAAATGCACTACCATGGTTAAATCGGGTGATGACTTTTCTGCCACTACACCTAAGCGCTGTACTTCTTGCGGTAAACGCGGCAAAGCACTATTGACACGGTTTTGCACTTGTACTTGGGCACGGTCTAAATCCGTTCCCAGTGCAAATGTAACCGTCAATGTCATGCGTCCATCACTGGTCGCTTGTGAAAACATATACAACATGTTTTCTGCCCCGTTGATTTCTTGCTCTAGTGGCGTTGCCACTGTTTGCGCGATCACAGTTGGGTTGGCGCCTGGGTAATTTGCCGTTACCACAACGGTCGGTGGTACAACTTCAGGGTACTCACTAACAGGCAATTGAAACAACGAAATAGCACCGGCAATTAAAATCACCAATGACAGCATGGCTGCAAATATCGGTCGTTGAATAAAAAAGTGTGAAAATTTCATTATTCGTCCTACTTCTTAGCCATCAGCGTGTGCTGCGCTGTTGGCGATAATGTAAAAGCAACACCTTCGGTGTCTAAAGTCACGGTATTAGGTGCAATTGGCATACCCGGTCCTACGCGTGCTGGACCATTGACAGCTATCACATCGCCCACTTTTAAACCCGCCGTAATAGCACGGAAACTGCCATAACGCTCGCCAGTTGTAACAAGCTTATATTCAAGTACATTGCCTTCACCGACTGTTAGTACAAAACGATTTTTCAGATCAGTACCAATGGCTTTATCAGGCACAATCACTTGCTCTGTAATATCATTTGCCGCTAATTTTATCCGCGCAAACGAGCCTGCACGTAATCCGCTGTTTTCATCAAATCGTGCACGAACACGCAATGTGCCTGTTGCAGCGTTAATTTGGTTATCGATAAAATCGATATAACCGGTGTGCGCGAATGCACGTTGACCCACTTTTTGCATCACAACTTGCTGGTGAGCAGCGGCAGTTACTTCATCAAATGAACTATTCCAAGTACGTTCATCAACATCAAAATAAGCGTACATAGTTTGATTTGAGACAATGGAGGTCAACACACTTTGCCCTGCCAGCACATTGTTACCTTTGGTAATGTTGGCACGGGATATCACGCCATCAATCGGTGAGCGGATATCAGTAAATTCTAAATCTAAATTGGCCGCGTTAAGCTGGGCTTTTAAAGCTGCAAGTTGTGCTTCACGTTGGTGTAGCATTGAAGTACGTGATTCAGCTTGCTCTGTTGAAATCGCTTTTCGCTCAGTTAATCGAACCGCTCTTTTGGCTTCACTTTGCGCTTGCGATAATGCAGCCTCTGCACTGACAACTTGCGCTTCTAAACTTGCCACCACCGCCGCATACGGACGGGCATCGAGCTTAAACAATAAGTCGCCTTGCTTTACTACGTCGCCTTCATTAAAAGCAATGTGTTCAATAACCCCAGCCACACGTGGCATAAGTAACACTTCTTCTGGCGCTTCTAAACGCGTGGTGTAGGTGTGCCAGTTTTGTACTGGTTTAACTAAAACCTCGGCAACATCAATTGACTGAAGGTGTTGTTGGCTACTTTGTTGGGCTGGCTCTTCCGCACAACCGGTAAGGGCAAGTGATGCCCCTAAAACTGCAATGGCTATTAAGTGTTTGTTCATAACGACGCTCCTGTTGGTGTGTTTTTTTATGTTACGGGACAAACATGCGGACAAAAACCGTAGATTTTTAAATTCATTAATGCCAATATGGCATCAATTAAATTTTAGTGAGTAATCAATGGATACCACGAGTCGTTTATTAATGTTGTTAGAAGTGGTTGAGCGAGGCTCATTTGCCAAAGCAGCAGAAACCCGCAATATTGATCGCTCAGTGATCTCAAAACAAATCAGCCGCCTTGAAGATGACTTAGGTGTGCGCTTACTTAACCGCACTACTCGTTCATTTTCGCTGACCGCGGCAGGTGCTGAGATGGTCAAAAAAGCCAATGAATTAAGGCAATTACTTGGCGAAACTGTTCGCTTAGCCGAAAATTATCACCAAGAACCTCGGGGGGTACTAAAAATAACCTCATCAGCAATCATAGGCAGACGTTACCTACAGCCCGTTATTAACGATTTTCAAAAACGCTTCCCACAAGTAGAGATCGAGTTAAGGCTTGATGACAAGTTAGTTGATTTGGTGTCTGAAGGGTTTGATTTAGCCTTTCGTGTGGGTGAGCCGAAAGACTCATCACTGATCGCCCGCAAAATTGCCCGCAACAGGCTGCTGCTATTAGCTGCTCCAGAGTTTATTCAAACCTATGGATTGCCAACAAAAATAGAAGATTTAGTCGATTTACCTGCGGCCAGTTATTCAAGCACCTCGTTACGCGTTGAGGGAATTCGTTATGTGGATCAATACGGATTACCGCAAGAGCAAAAAATAAAAAGTGTGTTCAGAGCCAATGATGCAGAAGTGCTGCTAGATAAAACCCTTTCCGGCACCACTTACGTACTAGCACCGGCATTTATTATTAATGATGAGATCAAACAAGGTCGCTTGGTGCCGTTGTTAACCGACATCAAGCTGCAAGAATACAGTGCCATGTACGCGGTATATCCACATCGTGATTTGCCGGTGAGAACACGGTTATTCTTTGATGCTATTCGTGAGCACTTAGGTAAAGATATCCCTCTTTGGGAAAGTAATATTCCTGCCTTTGAGCAAATGTATCAAAACAATTAAGAAGCCTGTTCTAAGTTTTTTGGATAGTGCATATGCTCAGCTGAGACGTTATTGCGGCCCGTTTCTTTAGCTTGATAAAGTTGTTTATCCGTCGCTTTAAGTGTTTGTTTTAACGTATTATCACGATTATAAGCGGCTAAACCGATACTGGCTGTTAAACTGATCTGTCGATCGCCAATATTAATCACTGTATCTTGTAATGCCACTCTTATATTTTCAGCTATTTGATAGCTCTCTTGTTGACTTGAATTTGGGATAAACAGCGCAAATTCCTCTCCGCCAATTCTAAACACTCGTCCTTTGTTAAGTATTTTTTTGAGGATATTAGCCACTTCTATCAAGACTTGGTCACCTACATCATGACCAAATTGATCATTAACTTTTTTAAAGTAATCGAGATCAAGCAGCATAGTAAACAAGTTCGTTTTATTTACCAGCTCAACTTCAAAGTAATGATTCATTGCCAGACGATTACCGGTTTTTGTCAACGGATCAAACAGTGCTAAGTTCTCTAATCGCTCTGCAAAATGCGCTCTACTGGCTTCAAATATATGTGCAATAACCCAAATCCCAACATAACTAAAGCTCATATTTAAACTTAGGTTAAGATCTGCAAATGGCGCAAGAGAAGGTTTGCTAATAAGTACGCTGGTTTGGACACTCACTAACAAAAGCGACAAATAAAAACCTCGCTTACATCCTAGTAATAGATAATAAAGCACCGGAAGCGTGAAGGACCAAATGAATAAGCCATTCTTCATTGCGGCTAAATGAGTACCCAGAGTGATCAACAAGGTGATGCACAAACATAATAATAACGGCTGCCAAGCTTGCATTTTACGCGTACGTGCGTAGTGAAAAGTATAAAAACAATAAACAGCAAAAGCACCTTCTAACATGCCTAATGAATAGAAGTCGTTAATAAAAAGGTTAAAATAGGTGAAAATACTCGCTAAAATCCCAAAACAAAAACATATCCACTTCAGTAAGTTTTGACGTAGTACTTTAACGCTATTAATCGCTGCGATATCCATTCGAGAAGCTTAAATCCAGACAAAAAAGTCAGTCTAACGGTTAATTGACGAAGTACAAGCGCTATTTATTTTTAATAAATATATATTTATTAAAAAACATTAAAAATGAATAATTTAATAATTAATAGCCCTACTCATCAGCAATTAATTGATCAATATCTTTTAGCATATCAGCAAATTCAGCATTAGCATGCTTAAGCTGTTTTGCTGTTATAGTCGCTCTTAAATTAATTAAAAGCTGAACATAACGTTTTGAATTATTGGCATCTAAACGCAGTAGTTCATCACTCATAAACGCTTCACGTTCGGTGATCACCACTGATAATTGACTAATAAACTGCTCACGGCTTAGTTGTGGATCAAAAAAGACCTGTTTAAGTTTGTCTAACCGTGTTTGCTTGTAACTCTGCCATAACAAAAAGGTACTCTGAAAGTCATTATTCGCTTGGCTGATCAAAGCAACTTGCTGCTCATCAACATCGCCAAGCCAGTCTTCGTAAGTATCTAACTGACGTTCAAGGCGCTCTTGTTTACGCTCTGACGCAGTTTGTTCATTAAACTCTGCAACATCGTCAGCCATATCCTTTGCTATTGCATCCACAAATTCCTGTCGCTGTTGTGCTGATAAGGTAAGAGCGAGTTCGATCAAGTCATCTTTGATATACAAAACCAGTGCCTGCCAATGCGCCTTAGCACCTTGAAAATGCGCTAGTAAGGCGTGCTCTGAGGGGGTATTTATTAACAGTTCTTGTAATGATAATAAATCCTGACGATACAACGGCAACTGAGTTTTGCGGTGCCAGTCTCGGCTTTGTTTTATTAATGCTTTAGCTTGCTTACTTTGTTGCTTAGATAAATCGACATAATCATCAATCCAAAATGCCGATAGCCAGCCTATATTATTGTAGGTAAACGTAGCAGAACAGCCTGACAACGCGATTAACAATCCACCAATCAGTGCGATTCTACATTTCAATATCATGTTTATTTTAAGCATTTTTATTTTCTTAAACAGTTAATACCTCTACGTTAATCAAGTTACTCGTTGCTGTAAATGAAGTATTAAAAATAAAACCAACAAAATAGAAATAATTATCATTTAAGCATTGACACACAAACAAATCAAAGTGATAATCGTTCGCATCAACACAAGATAACCCAACTCATTAAGCCTTCGCTTATTGAAAGGAACGTAACGACCTCAGTGCCCTAGGGAAGATCACCAGTAAGGATGCTGGACCCTTTTACTACTTTGTTGATGGAGAGCGTGACGCTTCGGTTTTTTACTTACTCGACCCAAGTAATAAAACTTTAAGATCACATTTACTTGCTACATTGCTCATATCGGTGACGGTTGATATGAATCAAAAAGCCCCGCTGGGGCTTTTTTTATTTCTTTAAATTTTCTGTAAGATCTGTATCTTATGTGCATTCTTTATCATTTATAGTGCGAAGCTGGGCAATTGCGGTTGTAGGAACTAAAATTAAACAGTAACAAACTGATTGGAGGTATTGTCATGTGGCAGCCTAAGTTAAATGTATTGTTGATGGTCGGTGCACTTAGCATCAGTGGTATGGCTCATGCGGGGCTTGAAGAAGGCATTCTCGCAGCTAACGAGGGACAATTTGAAGAGGCACTCAAGGAGTTTCGTTATCTTGCTGATAAAGGCTATGCACCTGGTATGTATGAACTTGGCCAACTTTATGAAGGTGGTCATGGGGTAACGAAAAACTACCAAAAAGCGGCTGAACTTTACCAACAAGGCGTTAAGAAACAGCATGTTGATTCAATGTTTGCATTAGCAGTACTTTATCAAGAAGGTAAAGGCGTAAAGCTTGATAAGCAAATGTCAGTCACCCTATTTAAACAAGCAGCTGAGAAGAACATGCCTGCGGCTCAATTTAACTTAGGTGTTATGTATGCCAATGGCGATGGTGTCGCTCAAGATTATAAAGAAGCAATGCATTGGTATGAAAAAGCCGCAGGGAATAATTATACACTGGCGCAATTTAATATGGCGCTAATGTATTTTGAAGGCCATGGGGTCGAAAAAAACATCGAAAAGTCATATATATGGAATACAGTTGCTGAATACAATGGCAATTTAGATGCAAGCCACAGCCGTAAGTTAGATGAGCGTAAACTAATGCCTGCGCAAATCACTGAAGCAAAAGAAAAAGCCGATGCCTTATATGAGAAAATTCTAGCAGGTCTTTATGCCGGCGAAGGCAGAATGTTTTAGCAGCCAAAAGGCATAACATTCAACCCTGTACTTAACGCCCTTATGGGCGTAAGTACAGCCATTTTAATATTTTCATTAACAGTGTGTTCTGCGCCAGTAATAGCCCTAGTTTAGGATTAAAGCCACCTGTTTTTAAGGTATTACGGGCATGGCTAAAAGTTAAAAACCCTTCTTTGCCATGATAATTCCCCATCCCTGATGGGCCTAAACCACCAAACGGCGCATCATCAGCAGTCACTTGCATTAATGTATCATTAATTGCGAATGTACCACTTTGTGTCTGTTGCTGAATATGTGCATTGGTTTGTTTATTTTGCCCCATTATATACAAAGCAAGCGGTTGCGGCCGCTGGTTTATATAGGCAATCGCTTGGCTAAGTTGCTGGTAAGTAACTATGGCGAGAATTGGCCCAAACAACTCTTCTTGCATCAACTTCATCGTGTCATTTACGTCTGTGACAATATGTAAGCCTAAGCGATGTTTTGCCGCATCACTTTGATTTTCTTCCAGTGGTTTGATTATTTGTGCGCCATGTTGCTGCGCATCGGTTAATAACTCAGTTAAACGTGAAAAATGATGGTCATTAATAACAGAGGTTAAGTTTTTCCCCTCAACACCTAATTTATAATGCTTTTTATATAGACCACAGAGGCTTTTCACTAATTGATGCTGTAATTTTTCCGGCACTAGAACATAATCTGGGGCGACACAAATTTGCCCCGCGTTAGTCATCTTGCCAAATAAAATGGCTTTTGCAGCCTTATCTATATCTACTTGCTCAGTAATAATAACCGGTGATTTGCCGCCTAATTCAAGGGTTACCGGTGTCAGGTTTTTACTCGCAGCAGCCATAATGTGCCGCCCTACTGCTGTCGAGCCGGTGAAAAACAAATGTGCAAAGGGCAGCAGACTAAACTGTTGGCTTAACTGTGCTTCACCTTCAATCACCAGACAATGCTCGCTAAGCTCGTCAATAAATAGTTTTTTTATAACTTGATTAGTATGAGGAGTAAACTCACTGACTTTTAGCAATACCCGATTACCTGCGGCAATCGCGGTGATCACAGGCACTATGGCAAGCTGAATCGGATAATTCCATGGAGAAATGACCCCTACCACCCCTTTAGGCTGATAACTCACCGCGACTTTAGAAGGAGCTAAACTCACTCCCGCTTTACGAGGAGACTCTTTGGCCCACTTAGGTAGATGGGCAATTGTGTGGCTAATAGTTTTGGTTGTCGGCAATATGTCGCCCAACACAGTGTCAAACGCTGTACGATAGCCAAAGTCTTTTGAGCTTGCAGCGACAAGCTCAGCTTCTAAAGCTAAGAGCTGACGTTTTAGGGATTTTAATAACTGGATCCGCTTTGATATTGCTAAATAAGGCTGTTCATTAAAATGCTGCTGCATCTTAGCAAACTGCGTTTGTAATTGTGTATTGGAAGCTGTAACAGTGTCAGACAAAAGCATACTCGTAAACTAAGTCAATATACACGCACTATATACCCAAACCAGTACAAGATGCGAGCGTCGTTGGAATTAAAAGGGGTAATAAAGAGCGCTATTTACAGGCTAATAGCGCTCCGGTTGGGTAATTTATAGCAGTTTAATTAAAAACCAAATACTGATGCAGCCAAGGTCATCGTCACTAAAGTGATTAACACAATGGCTATTAAGTTCAGTACAAAGCCTGCTTTGATCATATCGCGTATTTGTATCTGTCCAGAGCCAAACACAATCGCATTGGGCGGCGTTGCAACAGGCATCATAAATGCACAGCTACACGCAATCGCTGCAGGAATAACCCAGACTAACGGCGTACCCGTAACAGACTCAGCAACAGGACCAAGCAAAGGTAAAAACCCAGCTGCGGTTGCCGTGTTACTGGTGATCTCAGTTAAAAAAGTAATTAATGTGGCAATCGCAAGTACACTCAGTACCAATGGAATAGCGCTGGCGCCTTCAATCATGTGTGCAATGTACTCAGCCAAGCCCGATGACTTAATTTGTGCAGCAAGGGTTAAACCACCACCGAACAGTAACAACACGCCCCACGGCACACCTGCGGCGCTTTGCCAATCCAAAATACGCTCGTCACTGCCTTTATTGGCAGGCAGAACAAATAATAATAAAGCAGCAGCGATGGCAATACCGGTATCTGATATTTTCAGTCCCGTAAGATCAGCAAGCAATGGTCTGAAGATCCAACAAATTGCGGCGAATAAAAACACCCACAACACGCCTTTTTCTGCGCGCTGCATCATACCTAACTCTTTTAGCTGCGAGCCAAAAAGAGATTTGGTATCCACTTTTGCAGCACTTTTCGCTTGCTTATCTACTTTATAAGCAAACTTAGTCAGCCATACCCAACAGATGATCAACATAGCCAGTGATAATGGCACACCTACCATCATCCACTGGGCAAAACCAATTTCAATTTGATAGCTATCAGACAAATAAGCAGCCATTAACGCATTAGGAGGTGTACCTATTAAAGTAGCAATACCACCAATGCTGGCACCATAAGCAATAGACAGCAATAATGCTTTACCATAGCCGTTGTTCTCAGGATTCGATTTTTGTACTAAATGCGTGATAGACATCGCAATCGGTAGCATCATGACTGCCGTGGCGGTGTTTGACATCCACATCGATAAAAATGCGGTAACTAACATCATCGCCAAAATTTGCAAACTGGGTTTAGAGCCTGCATAGAGCATAGTGCGCAGTGCAATACGTTTATGCAATCCCCAACGCTCCATTGCGATTGAAATTAAAAAGCCACCTAAAAACAAAAATATCAGCGGATGAGCATAAGGCGCGGCGACATTTTTTATCGCCGCAATATCGGCCAAGGGCGAAAACACTAAAGGCAATAATGCGGTGGCAGGAATTGGCACCACTTCACTAACCCACCACGATGCCATCCAAAACGCCAGGCCAGCAGTGCGCATTGCAGCAACACTCATACCAGCAGGTGGATCAATTAAGCAAGTTAGCAACATGACAGCGGGGCCCAACAGCAGCATAACAGCTTGTAGCAAAGGGTTTTTAGTGGGGTTGTTATCGGTTATTGAATTACTCATGCATCACCTCTTAAAACTTATACTTTAAGCCAAGCGCAAGGCTGCTATCGGATTTCGTTTCTAAATCAAGATCGGTATAAAATAAATAGGCCGTAGTTTGCTTATCAAAAAGGTAATCAACCCCTGTAGTCCATTGCTGGCCTGTCTTAGTGCCGATATGATGAATTCCCGACTCATCTCTTACAAACTGCACTTTTGGCAGCCATTTATCTAGTTTATAGCTGGCACTCAGTACATAGCCATTTCCCGACTTATCACCTAATTCGGCGGTTTCGCTGCGCTGAATGATCGCACCCAATTGTAAATTATCGAGTAACCATGCTGCGGCGATACGAGTGGCAGTGATATTATTTAATGAATCAACATGGCTTAGTGCAAGGTAATAATTTTCATTTTTTAAATTACGATCCCCGTACATAACTGTGGCAGCAAAGCCATCCTTGCCACTAATACGGTCATCTTTGGGCGCATAAGTTAATGATAATTGCGCGCCAGCAAAAGATTTTGAAGTATAAGTAATGGTATCGCCAATTCGAGCTTGGCCTGGCAGTAACTGTGCAATATCGGCTTGGGTTTCATTAAAATTATCAATTTTACCTTCCGAGTACTTAAAGCGCGTATCGTTACGGCCAACCACCACTTCACCAAAGTTACCTGATAACCCTAAGTAGGTGTTTCGTGCGCGAAAAGGGTCACCTAAATCATCGTTTTCAAAACCTTTAACTTGCACTTCATATTTGAAAACGACGTTAAGCGAATCACTAAGGCCGTGCTTTCCTGTAATGCCGATACGTGAAAAAGGCGCATCGATTTGCGTGCCTTCTTTTGCAAAGCGCATAGTGCCATTATCCGTTTTAGCTATTTGCACTTCAGCTTTGCCATAAATATCGTATTCAACGGCGTGCGCCGTTTGTGTAAAGCCTGTAACACCCAAGGCGCATGCAACAGATGCAGAGATTAATTTTTTATCTATTCTTATCATTGTGTGTGCTCTTATTATTAGGATTGTTTGTTGTTCCTAACAATAAAGGCAAGTTTACTGCCAACTCATCAATTTAAATAAAAAGATATAAAAATCATAACATTAAGTTAAATTTATATTTTAAATTCAATTTAACTGTGCGGAAACCCACACACTTAAAAACCAGCTTTGTCACTCATTCCACCCATACTAATCAGTAAACATATCGCGGTTTAGGGCATACTTACTCATTTTGTCATACAGGGTTTTACGCGCTATCTGTAACGTATTCATGGTATCTTTAATACTGCCTTGATGGCGTTCAAGCGCTTCTTCTATTAAAGATTGCTCATAAAAGCTTACTTTTTCCGCCAAGCTCAAATCCTGCGATAAATCATTTCCATTACTTAAACTGGTATTAGGAAACGCTAATTCAACACCGAGTAGCACAGCGCGCTCTGCTTGGTTTCTTAACTCTCGAACATTACCTGGCCACTGATAACTTAATAGCCGTTGTAATATATCACTGCTTAATGGCGCCGGGGGTTTATGAAATCGCGTTGCCGCAATTGAGCTAAAGTGCTTGAATAATAATGGAATATCAGCTTTTCTATCGCGCAGTGCAGGAATGCTCACTTTGACCAAATTGAGGCGATAATATAAATCAGCACGAAAATCGCCTTTTTCAACCAACGCCAATAAATCAACTTTCGTTGCCGCGACAATCCGAATATCTAAATCAATGGCGATATTCGCACCCACAGGCGTGACTTTGCGCTCTTCTAACACCCGCAGTAATTTAACTTGTAATGAGGCTGGCGTACTTTCTATTTCATCTAAAAAAACCGTCCCCCCTTGGGCAAACTCAAACTTACCTTGGCGACTTTGTGTAGCCCCCGTGTACGCCCCACTTGCGGCGCCAAATAGTTCGCTTTCAATCAGTTGCTCTGGCACCGCGCCGCAGTTAATTGCCACAAAGTTACTGTTTGAGCGATTACTCTGATCATGTAAAAAACGTGCCACTAGCTCTTTACCCGTGCCGGTTTCGCCTTCAATCATCACATCGGCGGGCGTATCGATCACAGCATTAAGCAAGTGCATCATTTGCTGCATTTGCACTGTTTCACCAAGAATACGCACACCCGGTGCCGAGGTTTTCTCAACGGCAAGTTTTAATGCGCGGTTCTCCATGACTAAAGCGCGCTTCTCACATGCCCTTGCGATACAATCGAGCAACTGCTCATTAAGCGGCTTTTCAAATAAATCGTAAGCGCCTAACTGCATCGCTTTAACAGCAACGGTGACATCAGCAAAGCCGGTTAAAAAAATCACCGGCAGCTCACTATCAAAGGCTTTGACTTGCTCTAGAAAAACCAAACCGTCCATTTTTGGCATATTAATATCACTGAGTACCACGCCATTAAAACGACGATTAAGTTTTGAAAGCGCGCTGACTGGCTCATTAAAACACTGTACTTGATACCCTTCCAATGTCAGTAATTGGCTAAGTGAATCGCGGATCATCGCTTCATCATCAATGACAATGACCTGTTTACAGTCACTTGCTAAAGTGTTCATAACGCTCCTTTGGTATTTGCTAGCGTAATAATAAATTGCGCCCCACCATCTGGGCGGTTATGGGCAGTTAAACAGCCATTAAATGAATTAATAATTTGTTTCGAAATAGATAATCCTAAACCAAGGCCATTGGTTGATTTAGTACTGTAAAAAGGTTCAAAAATTGTACCTAATGCATGTAATTCAATGCCAGGACCGGTATCTAAAATAGACAGTTTTACACGTCCATCGAATTGCTCTATTTCAAAGCTTAACTCACGTTTAGAGCTTTGCGCCATGGCATGGCTGGCATTGGTGATCACGTTCACCAATACTTGCTCAAATTTAACACCATCCACCCACACTTTTATTGTGTCAGCAATCTCTGCATATTTAACTGTTACATCGTCACGCTTGAGTTGGGGTGAGGCGATCACCATGGCATTTTTTAATAACTGTGCGAGGCTTTGCTCTCTAAGTTGAGTTTGCGCGGGCTTACTAAAGTGTTTTAATTGGCCTACAATTTTATGGACTCGTTCAATCAGAGATTGCACTATTACTATATTTTCAGCCGCTTGTGTTAGCTCGCCTTTGGTAATTAAGCGTTTTGCACTGACTAAATAAGTGCTCATAGCACTCAATGGTTGATTTATCTCATGATTAATACCAGCGCTCAACTGACCTATGGTTGCCAGCTTTGCAGATTGAACTAACGCTGTTTGAGCTTTTTCAAGTGCATGAGTGCGCTCTATCACTTCTTGTTCCAGACTATGGCGCGAATAAAGCAGCTTTTTGTAACCGGCGAAGCGCGCCATTAAACTATAAAAAATCAGTAATGCGCCAGCATAGATAACCGCTATCCATACAAGCCGCGGGAGTTGTGCAATATTCACTGACGACAT
Source organism: Pseudoalteromonas sp. (assembly GCF_036960685.1). Classification (GTDB taxonomy): domain Bacteria; phylum Pseudomonadota; class Gammaproteobacteria; order Enterobacterales; family Alteromonadaceae; genus Pseudoalteromonas. The sequence continues at coordinate 158,084 of NZ_JBALXK010000007.1, forward strand.
ATCCACCAGCACTGTCATGTGTGCTTTTAAAAGGTTGATCGCAGCGGTTGCCGGCACATATTTACTTCGTTTATTCGCTTCACTTATATGTAGTATAGGAACGCCATGACGAATCTGTTGCTGCGCATCGATCACCTTCGGCATGTAATCTAAATAACGGCGGCTGTTAGTAAAGTACTGCTGCTTAGCATCATCTATTGGCTGCATTGTATTTAGCCGCCATGATTGAATGTCTGACATTGCAATAACATTATCGGCCAAGCTTAAATAAAAATGGCTTGCCTGTGAGGTATTTAGTAATTGTCGATCGCTCTCAAACTTCGACACATTTACTTTTAACACCACTACACCAATCACATTATTGTCATGATAAATAGGCTCTGAAAAATAAATCCCGCGCTCGTTTGAGCGCAGCCCCAAAGCAAAATACGCAACTTTTTCACCTGCCAAGGCTTGATAAAAGTACGGTCGAAATGCAAAGTTATTGCCGATATAAGTGTAATCCAACTGCCAGTTACTAGAGGCGACTACATCTCCTGCATTGTTGAGCACATAAACATCTGACGCGCCACTGGCTTGTTGTATATCAGCCAAGTAATTATTAATAGGCTGCACAGCTTGATTGTCATCACTTAAATTCATGTCACTAATAAACGCTGTAAGCAACTGGTTATCAGTCACTAAATGGGGAATGGCGGCAAAGCGAGCAAGTTCAGTATCAAGGTAGTGAGATAATTGGTTAACTTGGCGCTGCGCTTGGCGCTTAGCTTGTGTTAAATCATAGTGTCGACCAAATAGAAAACTAAGTAATAACAGCACGATTAAAATGGCAACAGCTAATAATATTTTTCGGGGGACACGCAACATGAGCAACCAAAAGACGTATTGCTACGCCTCAATAATTTAAAATTTGATTTGGTAGTGTACCGAGTATTCACTGCCGACACCAGCAACAGCACCATCGGCCATTCTGGGATCAAACACATCATAACGTTTATCTAACAGGTTATAGGCTTTGAAACTAAGTTGACTACGTGCTGAAAATTGCCAGCTGACTACCGTACCAAGTAAAAAATACTCTGGTTGTGTAAAGCTAATAGTGCTGCTTTGCACATTTACCTCGTCACGCCATACACCATTAATGCTCAACAACCATTGTTCATATTCATAGTTGGCTATAATGCTGGCAAAGCGCTTAAAAGTGGGCTGCATGGGGGTATCAAAATACTGGGTATAAGTCGCTTCCACTGAAAAATCGTTATCTAGGCGTAACATACTATCGAACTCAAGCCCTCGGTTTGTGTCATCAAGCTGGTTTGCAAAGGTAAATTTAGTATTATCTGCAAGCATGGGCACAAGACTTATGAAATCGTTTAATTGGTTGTAAAACAGCACTGAATTAACATGCCAATCTTGTTGTTGGTAACGCCACACCAACTCAGTGGTTTTAACGTATTCTGATTTTAAGCTTGGGTTACCGATTGTCACGTCATCGTTAGAATACAGTTCATTAGTCACAGGGGTACGAAACGACTCGCCATATTGTAATTTTATCGTATGCGCTAAAGCGGGTTTGTAGATTGCAGCGATTCGCGGCGACAACTTACTGTCTAAATCTTTAACGTCATCAAAACGCGCTCCTAAAAACAAGGTGAATTGCTCGGAGTAAGGCACTTTCACTTGTCCATAAATACTGCGGGTTTCAAAAGTCGACCGCAATTGCTGAAACGGCGCATACTCTTTGATAGTAACAATACCACCTTGATAGAACTGATCTGCTTCGATTCTTGCACCGCTGTTTGCATCAAAATAATTAGTGCGCACATCTGCTTTTTGTTGCTCTGCATGGCTATATTCCAGCCCAGAATTAAATAACCAACCATTATCAAACTCATGACTGGCATCGAGATTAATCGTCAAGTCACTGGTACGCCACGCAGGACCAATAAAAGAGTCATAACTTGCCAGTGGCAGACTATCCGCGATAGCAATTAACCCCGCACTTTGTATCTGATGCTGGGAGTAGGCAACTTTACTCGAAAATGTACTTGTATCAGTATCAAGCCAATCATAACTTAAGGAGATAAACACATTTTCACTTTGGTGTTGGTTATCCTCAGAGTAACCGCCCAGGTTCAAAAAATCATTCAACTCAACTTGATTGTAGCGCCCTCTCACAGCAAGCTTTTCAATATCAAGCCCGGCTTCTAGGTAAATGGATTGCAAAGGATCTTTCACCCCTTGCGGGTAGCGCTCCCCGCTTTTGCGGTTGTAAGCACCATTAGCAAAAAGATGTGTTTGCTCATTAATTTGCTGACTAAGCGAAAATGCAGCGCTTGCTTGACCAACATTCCCCACTGCCAGAGAGATTTCATTAGCATGGCTTTTAGTTACAATGTTCATCACCCCTAAAAATGCATTACTGCCATAAAGCGCAGAGCCTGGGCCGCGGATGAATTCAACTTTATCAATCACTTCAACAGGAATAAACGGCATATAAACAGACGCTTTACCAAATGAAGATTCATTCAAGCGCTCACCATTGATCATCACTAAGATATTACCGCTATCAAGGTAGACACCACGGGCATGATCTTTTGGCACCGCACCAACCCAATCACCACGAGTAGATTGCATACCAGGCACAAAATTCATCAGTTCAAAGGCATTATTAACGCCAAGCAGCGCTATTTTTTTACGATTAAATACAGTAATTGTTGAAGGGGCTGAGGCGAGCGTTTCGGTGGTTTTTGAGGCGATATCAACGTGAACTTCGAGTAAATCTTCAAAGCTCAGGGCAAATAAGTCATCTGCTTGGGTTGCCGCTTCCGTTGCCAATAAAGGGATTGTGTAAATACACAAAAAAAGACACGCAGTTTGCTTTAAAGTCATTACGCCGTTTTACACCTATATTTTTTATTATTAAAGCTACATTTTAAATAACGTAGCATTTACAATATTAATACAAATGTGAGACGGCGCGAGCGTTTTTCTCTATTAATTTAATAAATTTAAGCGGTTGCAGTCGTTTGCTTCGCTTTTAAATATTTATATAAGCCAATTAACGAGGCTGCGATCCAAAATATTTCAATCACAAAACTTGCCAAATTAAAGTTATAACAAAGACTTATAAGTAACAAGATAGCACCTGACAAATTCATCATGTTATATAAAAGCCCTGTTGGTGTGGCCTTACCTAGTTGCAGCATAAAAAACGCACCAACCACTAAAAACGTACCAGTCATACCAACAATATCAAATAAAAGTGCAATCACGGGTGTCCCCTATCCTTTTTAATCATACCCAAAACACTGGCCCATTCCATGGGGAGGGTTGTTTTCAATCATTGAAACAGCAAACCGAGTAAGTTTAGCAGGGTAGGAAAATTGCCACAGGATAAATGTCCGCTATTAAATTTGAATGCTACTTTTAGGAAATCAAAACTTGATAAATAGGCGGTTAATATCGCAAGTGCCTTTACTTCCTGCAGCATAAACAAAAAGAAAGACCTAACCCCGTTTACTTTTACATTAGTTTAATAATCCGGCAAAGCGAGTAAGTCATCAACTATTCCAAATTTACTATGTAATGAAATTATTGCTGATTGATTTCCATTAATCATGTAGCGAGTATACATATCGACAGCATAAACAACATATTCAGTACCTTTATCAAAATTCAATCTATCTCTTTTTATTAGCGTAGTATATGTTTTGACCTCAAGAGGTTTAAATATTACGTCTTCTTTAAGTGGTCTAAACTCTACATTTTTAAACGGTAATGGATTCTCAAACGGGTTACTCGTTGCATAAACATCTTTTGCCTTGTAGAAATTAAAAGCATGCTCAGTAAAATGAGTTTCATCAAAATAATTTGAAATTACCTTAACTTCAAATGCAGTATTATTTCTTAAAACAACACTCGTATTACAATATATCGAATCACAAATTGTATATACTACGGCTTCAATAGCTTTAGGTGGTTTTTCAATCGTATTTGAAAAGCATACCTGTGAATTAACTATTAAACATAATAGAGCTAAAAATCTATATTTTGACATTCTATTTCCTTGATGCACTATCGCAAATCGCAAAATTTGTGCCTTTCCTATTTTACTTTGCGAACACTTACTTCCTACTAAAAAACTCACCGAATATTTTACATGCATGATCAGCAGCATAACTAAAAAATGTAAGGAAAAAATAAAACAATAACGACAATGGTACTATTACCGTTAATAACCCCCAGTCATTCGAACTATAAGAGATTTTGCAAATTGTCAATGCAACTATTGAAAACAACCATAGTAAAGTAAATGCATTTTCTTTCACATCTTCAAAAAGAAAGCTCAAAGAAAAGAAATTTGATTTAGAACGGAAAATATAAAAAACACAAGTAGCTAACGCTATGGCTATCCCAAGTTGGTGGTTTAAACTAATCACCAATAAAAATTGAAATATAATAAAAATAAAAATTACTTTTTTAATCATTTTTATTCCTTAGTGATTCTAAAACTATTTACAAAACGCGACACAGCTAGAGTATGTTTTCTTTGTCCTTGCATATACATTACCCCATACCTAACTTCGTAAGAAGCTCCATGTGCATCTATAGAAAATGAATATAGACGATGCTCAATTGCATATACCCAGCTCCGTGTAACTTTGCACCGAAAGTACTTCTTAAAACCTCTCAAAGATGCAGCTCTCATTGCTTCACTTTTCGAAGTAGACCAACCCCAGATACCATCAACATCATAAAAAACTGTACAATTACTCTTTAAAGTCGTGTCAAATTACACAGGTTAGGTTTGTTTATACTTAAATCAGTTAAAGCAACAATTAGACTAAAAAATACTTACACCAAAAAATATGAATATACGATCAAATTAAGTAACTATTTAAACGTCACTTTTCCGCCGATCATTTTATACGCTGGTGCGCCTCGGATAATTGCTTCTCGAGCAAAAGGGCGTGAGCAGTTGGGGCATACGCAAGGAATTGTGGTGAAATCTTGGCTGATACGTTCGATAAAACATTTAACTAAAGCCCCTTTGCCACCTTTGCGGTATTTGAATAACTGGGCTTTACATTGACTGCAAAAAATATCGACGGTTTTGGTGGGGCCTTTTTTATTCGGTTTTGCCATTATATTGTTACTTCTAGTCCAAACACGCTTATATAATCTATAGCGACATAGACTAACAGCTTATGGCCACAGACCCAAAATTAAGCCCATTAGGGTAAACTGCAAGATATGGTAACCGCTATTGATTAAAAACAGTTTTAACGGTCGTTGCTCAAAAATATAACCAATCCCCATTGAGCTACTAACCCAACAAACACCAATGGCAAATCCCACAGCAACTGCAATGCCTAAGTTAGGGTTCGGCCCTAAAAACAGCGATAAACTGAATGCAATAAACAACGATAAAACAAAACTCCCGCCAAATACCCATTTAGGATTAGTCGCTTTTAAATCAAGTTCTGTTAAGCCACACCCTTCAAGCCATGCCCGTTGAAATAGCCACGGCGAATACCAAATGCCGCCTAACATAAAAGCAGACATGGCTGCAAAAAATACGGCTGCAAAATCTAGTTGAGATAAATCCATAGCGACTGCTTATGCTGATTGCAAAAAATACAATGATATTTTTAATGTAGTTAATGAACGCCATTGCAGCAACATCGAAACGATGAATAGCTTATTGTGTTATTCACCGTTAGGGCTAATATAGTAAAAGCAATTTATAAGGTAGTACTATTTCACTAGATTCAGGGTTGAGTCTTGCAACACGCTCGGTTATTGCTGCACTGGTTTTTTTTGCAGTTTGCGCTGCAAGGTACGTCTGTGCATATTAAGCTGGCGGGCCGTTGCTGAAATATTACCTTGGTTAGCGTGCAACACTTGCTGAATATGTTCCCATTCTAAGCGCTCGGCAGACATAGTTTGCGTATCTGTCACCACTAATTCAGTATTAGGTTCTGCTGCGCCATTCAATGCACGTAACAATGTCAGCATATCAACCGGCTTTGTTAAATAATCATTTGCGCCCTTGCGCATCGCCTCTACCGCAGTGGCAATACTGGCAAACCCAGTTAGTAACACAATATGGGCTTCAGCCAATAAAGCACGCAGTGGTGTAATAAGTGCCAGACCATTATCATCGGCTAATTTCATATCGAGCAAAATATGACTGGGCGCATAATCACTAGCAGCACGAAGCGCCTGTTCTTTATTATGGGCAAGCTGACATTGAAATCCTTGCTTGGTTAAGCGCCGCGCTAAGGTATTGGCGAGGTTAATATCATCTTCAATAATTAATAATTTCATGCTGTCTCACTGACTTGATCGCTTAGCGTTAATTGCACTTTGGCAACCGCACCACCTTCTGGGTGGTTAAATAGTGTTAATGAGCCCTGTAAGCGCTCAAATGTGACATTAGAGAGCATAACCGCCAGCCCCATGCCTGTTTCACTGGGCATTAGCTGACCACCTAATTCAGCTAATTGCGCTGCGCTAAAACCTTTTCCAAAGTCACGGATAATTAAATTCACCGATTTAGGGCTCTTGGTACTGTGTTGCCAGTTTAATTCTAAGTTTTGTTGCTGTGCTTGCTGATTGGCAAACGCGGCATTTTGCAACAAATTTAAAATAGCCGGTAGTAACATGACATCATTAGCGATCGAGTAATTTGGCGTATCATTTAACCACTTAAGCTGTTGATCTGGATATTGTAACAGCATGGTATCTGTAATTTGTTGCGCCAACTCAGGTAATGACACCGCTGCGGCAACGGTTTGTGTGCGTAACTCAGATGACAAAACACGAAAGTGGTCTAGTTGCTGGGCACATTGCTGAAGCGGTTGCTGCATGTCTTTGACAATTTCATTATTCGGTTGCTCTTCAGTTAGCTCTTCATACAGTAATTGTAAATTAGCAATGGGACTGGCTAGTTGATGAGTAATTTGCGCCGCAGCACCATCAAGCATAACCAATTGCTCTGCACGTAGTTGTTTTTCACGAACACTGGCAATGGTTCGCTCTCGTGAATGCAAAGCACGGTTCATGGTGCCTATAACCAACGCAATTACGCTGGCGCTGATCACAAAATTTACCCACATACCCACAAAGTGACTGGTCATTTGCATATGATGCATACTGTGCTGCGGCATTTTAAATAACAAAATGCTGTATGCGGCTATCGCAAGTAAAGCTATGTAGGCCAATCCCCTGGCGCTTACGCTAACAGCAGCGATCATAATAGGTAACAACAGTAATGATACAAATGCGTTGGTTGCGCCGCCGCTGAGCGATAACAACACTGACAAAAACAACACATCAGCAGTCAACTGCAGCAACATACCAAGCTCTTTCGCTTTATTGACATTACGATAAGCAATCACGCTTAATATTTGAAATACCGCTTCAAGGGCAATCACCACCAACAAAGACAGTAAGGGGATTTGGTGCTCTAATAGAAAATAAACAGCAATGACCGCAATGAGTTGAATAGCGATTGCGCCGCTGCGTAACATCAGTAAGCGACTGATGGCCGGATCTGTGCGCATTAAAAACGCCATACATAACTACCTAAAAATATGCCTAATATAAGCGGGTTAAACTAATCATCATCCATGGAAATACTGAATACCGCGCACGGAGTGCCTTGATGAAACACCATTTTCCATTGGCCGTCGTCGTTTAAGCGCCAAAGCGACATACGTAGTGAATAATTAAATTCCGCCCGCGCAGAGCGTCGAAACGCTGCTTGGTAGCTAAGTTGGGCAATGTCATCACTTAGCATCCGGCCTTTAAAATGCTGATTATAAAACTGCGGCACCACTTCTGTGGGTAACCGCGTTAATACTTGGTATTTATTAAACACAGTGCCATTGCCTGCAATCTCAATAAAATCATCATCAAGTAACTTATCAAGTGCTTGCTCAGATTGACGAACCTCTGGATCTAATAATTGGCGCTCAGCATCAATCAAATGATTAAACAATGACGCCTTGATTTTGCTGCCCATAATAGTTCCTACAATTGTTTATATACTTGCCCTGCTTTCATCACAAATTGTACATTTTTCAATGTACTTATATCATCCAGCGGGTCACCATTGACACTGATGATATCTGCTTGTTTACCAACACTCAACTGCCCTAGCTTATCTTGTTGACCAAGCAGCTTGGCAGCATCAATCGTCGCTGACCTAATAGCTTGCTTTTCAGTCATGCCGTATTTCACTAACCATAAAAACTCATCGGCATTATCACCGTGACGCGACACGCCTGAGTCTGTGCCAAAAGCTATATTAATATTATTTTTTAACGCCAGTTTAAATGATGCTTCAACTTGTGGCACTACAGCGCGCACTTTGTCGGCAATCGCCACTGACATATTAGGGTTACTTAGCACTTCTTTGCTGACCGTCTGCCCAGCTAATAATGTAGGCACTAAGTACGCATTATGTTTTTTAAACAGTTTGATACTCTGCTGATCTAAGTAAGAGCCATGCTCGATTGAATCAACACCTGCTCGCAACGCGGCTTTTACGCCTGATGTACCATGTGCATGTGCGGTAACACTTCGTCCTAGATTATGTGCAGTATCAACAATTGCCTCAAGCTCTTGATCTGTAAACTGCTGACTAACCCCTGCGGCAGTATTACTTAATACGCCGCCAGTTGCGGTGATTTTAATCACATCCGCACCTGATTTTATAACTTCACGTACAGCACGACGGCAATCATCTGCACCATCGCACACACCTAAGCCACCACTTATTACATCACTAATATCTTTACGGTAACCGTGTAAATCAGCATGTCCGCCAGTTGGCGTAATGGTATTACCTGCAGCAAATATACGAGGCCCTTGAATATCTCCACGCTCAACCGCTCTTTGTAGCGGAAATATCACTTTATAACTGCTGCCTAAATCACGTACCGAGGTAAAACCGGCATCAAGACTACGCTGTAAATATTTAATCGATCGCAGCGCATAGTCCGCTTCATACTCTGTAAGCCATCGATGAGGGTTTGTGTTTGCATCGCGCTCAAAAGTAACATGCACATGCATATCAATTAAGCCTGGCATCACAAACTGATCTTTTAAATCAATAATTGTCGCATTTGGCAATTTAAGTTCGCCGATGCTGATATAGCCTTTTTCAATGCGGGTAATTATGTCATCTTCTATCACTATTGTTTGTTGTTTTTCCAGCGCTTGTTCAGCACCTGCTAACAATGAACCTGCGTAAATAACCTGTGTTTGTGTTGCAAAACTCGACGCCGAACAGACCAAAGCGCTAAGAGAAGCTAAAGTAGTGATTAATTTTTGTTTCATATTTACCTCATTTTTCTACTACCATTAGCCTAAATTACGTTTGATTACCACTATTTACGACATAAACTCAGCGATAAACTAGTCTTAGAAGTGGATTTTTGGTATAAATCAAACATAGATCACACATGTCTGACCACTTAAAGAGAGCACACTATGACTTACGCACACATTACCGGTTGGGGTAAATGTATTCCACCTGCGCGTATTAGCAATGACGAGATCAGCCAATTAGTTGATACCAATGATGAATGGATCACATCCCGCACGGGTATTAAAGCCCGTAGAGTTAGCCACGTAAGCACTGCTGAGCTTGCCACTGTGGCAGCTAAACATGCGATAGCCTGTGCAGGGATTGATGCTAAAGACATCGATCTTGTGTTACTCGCAACCTGTACGCCCTCTACTATGGTGGCAAACACCGCTTCATTAGTACAAAAAAACATTGGTGCAGTTGGTGCAGCCGCTATGGACACTAATGCAGCCTGCTCTGGTTTTTTATATGCTATACAAGCAGCTACAGCACAAATTCAAGCTGGTATGATAAAAAAAGCCGTCGTAATTGCTGCTGAGCGCATGACCTGGTATGTAAACTGGGATCGCCGCGACAGTGCAGTGTTATTTGGTGATGGCGCCGGTGCTGTGGTACTTGAAGCCGCCGATACGCCAGCGGGTTTACTCGCGACAAAAACAGGCTGTGATAGCGAAGATCGTGATATTTTGCATATCACCAACTTTGGCAGTGACTTAGATAAATATGTGCCAATTGGGCCATCTGATTTATTGTTTGAAGGTCGCGAAATCTTTAAACGTGCAGTCAAAGGCATGAGCGAAGCTTGTGATGATGTACTCACACAAGCGAGTTTAAGCCTTGATGACATCGATGTACTTGTGCCACATCAAGCAAATTTACGTATCATTCAAGCCATTCAACATCGCTTAAAAGTGCCGGATGAAAAAGTCATGGTTAATATTGGCGAATACGGTAATACATCGGCAGCCACTATTGCGATCGCATTATGTGAAGCTGTAGAGCAAGGATTAATTAAACCTCATGCGAATATTATGTCAGCAGCATTTGGTGCAGGTTTAACTTGGGCTGCTAGTTACATAAAATGGGGTGAACGTGTTACGCCAATCAGCGTTAGCGATGCAGCACTGCCTGCGTGTGACAAAACTGGTTTAGAATTAGTTGCTCCAGCGGTAGCTGCGTGTAAAGGGACTGATTAATCACATACAGTATCTATTAAAGCGCGACTGTCGCGCTTTATTTAGCTCGCTAGAATGGTTAAATATTTAAGTCGATTGGTATTATTGGAACAATATGAAACTACTCGCGATTCATCACGTTGCTATCATTTGCAGTGACTATCAACGTGCTAAACATTTTTATACTCAAATACTTAAGTTACCCATAATTCATGAACAATACCGTGCTGAACGTGACTCTTATAAGTTGGATTTAGCGCTACCAGATGGTAGTCAAATAGAATTGTTCTCATTTGTTGGGGCGCCAAAGAGGCCCAGTTACCCTGAAGCTCAAGGCTTAAGACATCTTGCGTTTGCAGTTGCTGATATTAGCCATGCAAAAGCTTACTTAGAAGAACATGCAGTCGCAGTAGAAGAAATAAGAGTGGATGAAATCACCGGGAAGCGTTTTACATTTTTCGCCGACCCCGATGATTTACCTCTAGAGCTTTATGAAGCCTAGTGAAAACGGCTTTCTAGATAATTAAATACAGCGCGGATCCCTAAAGCTTCACCGCCTACAGGGCGCCCTGGTAATGAACGTAAGTTCCATGCCATGACATCAAAGTGCACCCACGGCGTTGTTGGCTCTACAAACTCTTTAAGGTATAAAGCAGCCGTAATTGCGCCGCCAAACGGGGTGCTTGCACAGTTTGCTAAATCTGCCACATCACTTTTTAATAAGCTTTTGTATTGTTCAAACAGTGGTAATTGCCAGACCGGATCACTTACTGCAATGCCCGCATCAATAATGCCATTAGCAACATCACGATGAGTTGAGAAAAACCCTGGTAATTCAGTTCCTAAAGCAATACGACAAGCCCCCGTCAAAGTAGCAAAATCAATCAGTAGTTGCGGTTCATCATTTTGCGCTTCAGTTAGTGCATCACACAATACTAGACGTCCTTCAGCATCGGTGTTGTCAATTTCAACCATAATGCCTTTACGGGTTTTAATCACGTCTCCTGGGCGAAATGCATTACGAGATACTGCATTTTCAACAGCCGGCACCAACACACGTAAACTAATTGGTAAATTAGCCGCCATGATCAACTGCGCAAGGCCAATCACATGCGCTGCACCGCCCATGTCTTTTTTCATATTGCGCATACCTGAGCTTGGTTTTAAATCTAAACCACCTGAATCAAAACACACGCCTTTACCCACTAAAGTGACAAGCGGAGCATCGGCTGCCCCCCAACGTAAATCTAATAAACGTGGTTTGTTTTCACTAGCACGGCCCACCATATGAATCGTCGGGTAATTTTGCTCTAGTAACTCATCCCCTACCCACTCACTAAAACTACCGTCGTAAGTATGTGCAAGATCAGCCATCACTTGTGATAAGTGCTGCGGCATCATGTCAGCCGCTGGTGTGTTAACTAAATCTCGCACTAAGTTGATGGCATTTGCTTGCTGATTAAGGCGCGCATAAAGTGTTGCATCAGCTATCGCCAATTGTGCTTTAGCAGCACCTTTAGCTTTATATTCACTAAACTCATAGCCACCCAACATAAAGCCCAGTGCAATCTGCTCTAATTGTTGTTCGTACTCTTGCACTTGGTAAAGTCCAGCAGGCAACTTGCTCGCCAAATCCCCAGCTAACCAAAAATCGTCTAGGCTATTAACTAAACAATACACCTGACTTAGTGCGCCGGTTTGAGGGTCAACCACCAGTGCCAAACCTTGCTTAGCAAAATCGCAGCTATTCAGCCAGCTTTGTAAAAAAGTAGATTGCTGCTGTTGCCATGCAGCTAAGTCATTTTTAACAACAAAAGACAGTGGAATACCAGATGTACTATGACGAATTAATGTACTCATTAAATGACTCATTTAAAATAATAGGATGATCAAGCATATCAATAACACAGCGTAAAAGGTATAGCGTAGCGGCTATCCTTTTCAGTGTATGACATTATTTTTTTACAGTTGGTTTTACACTGTGCTTTGCGGTTTCTTCACTTGCCTGTTTTTCTAGTTGTTCTTGGACAATTATTCGATCAATGTCTTTAAGCGGTTTATTGATGTTGAATGAACTTGGTAAAACATCTACACCCACCCATTGACCGAGTTTCACGACTAACGGAATGGTCACTGGAGCAAATGGTAAAACCGCAAAAACCCCTAACCCGAGGCCTTTGAGAATATCCACAAACTGGGCATTGGCTTTTTGTAAATCTTCTTTGCTAACTTCGCCTTGAGTATAGCGACGATAAATCGTGAGCATTTCTTTGGTTTCTTGTTTTTCTTGCGCCAGTGCAATTTTAAGTGCAACCATAGCTCGCTTAAAACGCAATTGTTGGCGTTTTGTAGTAATTTTTGCCACTCTAATTGGGGCACGATGAATAACTTTATATAGTCGCATAATCGCTATTCTCACATAGCCGTAACACTTCACAAAGCATAATTTGCTGCTGTGAGGTATAAATGGATCAACGGTGTACCTTTACTAGCAAAGCAGCATTATTAAGTATAAAATAGTTCAGCAAATCACTCATTCTTTAGTAACTGTAAATAATGACAAAAACACAACAAAATAAACTTGCTGTTACAACAAAAAGTTGTATAACAAAACCAATCAGGCCCGCTTCAGATGAATGCTGTGGTGGGGGCAGTTGCTGCCCGTGTGTATGGGATGAATACAAGGAAGAATTAAAAGTTTGGCGACTACAAAACCTTGAACACAGCGAAAATTTATAATACACACTTGTTAATTTTACTGAACAATATTTAACCTCAATAAATTACCTTATCAAAATAATTATTTATTTTTTCATTTATTTTAGCCTAACAATTACACTTTTTACCTTACCCATTGTTTTTAAGTTAAAAAAACCATTATTTTTCATATGGGTAGCTAACTTTCAATTTTCCTCTATATAAAAAACAAAAAAACTCAATTTATTTAACACCTTGCACATTTATTTAACAATCTGTATAAGTTCAACTAACCATTTGTCTTGATAAAAATCATTTGGTTACATAACTATTACAATTCTAACTGGGGAAATTAGAATGAAATTGAAAAATAAAGCGTTAACTCATGCAGTTAAACTTGCACTAACCGCGACTACCGCGGGTCTATTTATTTCAGGAACTGCACTTGCCGCAGACGAACAAACTGAAACCACTAAAGTTAATAAAAATGTCGAAAAAATTGCTGTAGTGGGTACCCGCTCGGCACCACGCTCTATTGGTGATTCACCCGTACCTATTGATATCATCGGTGGTGAAGAACTGAGTAAATCAGGTAACACTGATATGCTGGAGTTATTAAAAGGTGCCATTCCATCATTAAACGTACATTCTATGCCAATTAGTGATGCGGCATCTTTAGTGCGTCCAGCTAACTTACGTGGCCTACCATCTGACAGTACCTTGATCTTACTCAATGGTAAACGTCGTCATCGTGCTTCTGTTATTGCCTTTTTAGGCGGTGGTATTAACGATGGTGCTCAAGGCGCTGATATTTCAGTGATCCCAAGCATTGCTCTAAAGCAAGTTGAAGTATTACGTGATGGTGCTGCCGCGCAGTATGGCTCTGATGCTATTGCAGGGGTTATCAACTTTGAACTAAAAGACGCCTCTGAAGGCGGGACATTTGAAGTGCGCCATGGTCAATATTTTGAAGGCGACGGCGATACAACACAAATTTCAGGTAACGTTGGCCTGCCATTTACTGACAGCGGCTTTGCTAACTTAAGCTTTCAATACAAAACAGCGGATGCAACGAGTCGTTCAGTGCAGCGTGCTGATGCAGCAAACTTAATTGAAGCTGGCGTGCCAGATATTGCACCAATCACCCAAGTATGGGGGGCACCAGAAGTTAATGACGATATTTCAATTTTTGGTAATGTTGGCCTTGAACTGACTAATAGCTCTGAATTTTATATGTTCGGTAACTACTCTGAGCGAGATGTGCGTGGTGGCTTTTACTATCGTAACCCACATACTCGCCCAGGTGCATATTCTAATGATGGCGGTGAAACATTACTAGTCGGCGATCTTACTGGCGATATGAGCGGTAACTGCCCTACCAACATCATGATTGATGACAACGTACTTGATAACCCTGACTACATTAGCCAAGTTGCTAATAACCCAGATTGTTTTGCTTTCAACGAAATTCTACCTGGCGGTTTTACCCCTAACTTTGGTGGTAACATTACCGATACATCATTGACTATGGGTACTAAAGGCGAATTTACCGACGGTATGCTTGAAGGCGCCTACTACGATTTAAGTGGTACTGTTGGCTTCAATGAATCTCGTTACTTCATTTATGACACAATTAATGCATCGTTAGGCCCAGATAGCCCGCGTGATTTTAGCCCTGGTAAATACTCCCAGTTAGAGAAAAACTTTAACTTTGATTTATCAAAAGGTTTTGATTTTGGTCTAGCGTATGATGTAAATGTAGCCGGTGGTCTTGAGTGGCATGAAGAAACCTTCACAGTTACTTCTGGTGATGAAGCCTCTTTCATTGCAGGCCCGCTAACTGAGCAAGGCTTTGGTATTGGCTCAAATGGTTTCCCTGGCTTTAAACCGTCAGATGCGGGTGAATACACACGCCGTAACTATGCAGCTTATGTGGATATTGAAGCGCCATTTACTGAAGACTTCTTAATGGGCTTAGCGCTGCGTTATGAAGACTACGATACCTTTGGCTCTACCGTAAATTATAAGTTAATGGGTCAATACCATTTAACTGAAGATTTAAATATTCGTGGTTCAATTAGTACTGGTTTCCGTGCGCCAACAGTTGGTCAAGCCAATGTAAGTAACGTACAAACAAACCTAAGCAGTGGCGTACTGGTAGATTCTGCTTTATTACCACCAACAAACCCTATTGCCATGCAATTAGGTGGTACAGAGCTTGAACCGGAAGAATCGAAAAGTTATACATTCGGTGCCGTTTATACACTGGGTGAAATATTCTTAACGATTGATTACTACAACATTCAAGTTGAAGATCGTATCAGCCAATCTGAAAAAATCGAGCTAAGCCAAGCTGATAAAGACACCCTAGAAGAGGCAGGTGTGCCTAACGTACAAAGCTTAGCGCAAGTTAGCTTCTTTACTAATGACTTTGACACAACCACCCAAGGTGTTGATTTTGTTGCAAACTATGCAACTGATTTATTAGGCGGCAGCTCTACATTTAGTTTAGCGTACAACTGGAATGAAACAGAAGTAACTCGTTCAACTGATATCACTGGTGCATTTAAAGTAAGCCGTTTAGAAAACGATTTACCAAATCACCGTGGCACATTGACTTGGTCACAACAGTGGGAAAGTTTCTCAATGTTTACTCGCGCAAATTATTTTGGTGAATACCAAGGTGTGCACGTAGATTATGACGAAACAGCAAAAATGGCCGATGCAGCGATCACCCTTGATGCTGAAGTCACTTACTTTTTCAATGACTCTATTAGCTTCTCAGTTGGTGCGCAAAACCTGCTAGATCAAGAAGCAGAGAAACTTGATTTTACCGTTGCTCCTAATAATAACTGGGGTGGTAAATATTATGAAACATCGCCATACGGGATTAATGGTGGTTTTTATTATGCCAAAGCAACGTATACTTTTTAAGCG
>NZ_JBALXK010000080.1:0-533 GCF_036960685.1 Pseudoalteromonas sp.
GGACTGTTTACATATCTTGCCAAACTCAGAAACATGCAGGCTTTGTAATGTGCCGCCGCGGTATGAAGTACTAACCATGATCGATGAGCCGTTATCAAATACATAACTATTGTCTTTATCGTTTACCGGCTTAGGCAGCGTATAACCAATCTCTGCTAATAGGTTCTTTTGATCCTCAGTTATATTTTGGTAAGCATATCTAATCTTGTTGCGGTAAATGTCTTTAGCAGATAATAGATTATGGCAAATGCAGCCTGCCGAGTGGTCTTTGATAAATAAGCAGTCGTCCAGGTCGCTAATCATCTTGAAGGTCGTAAACCCTAACTGCCTAGCCTTTAGGATTATGTCCCGCCCATGAGTGAATAGATAAAAATCCTCTTGCTCTATGTTTGGAGAGAATAGAACCTTCTTGCCTTCTTTATTTTTAATGTGATAAAGCGTGCAGAGCCTAAACCATTTATAGGTCATAGCATCCGCAAGCATTTCATGGGTGAGGGTGTTTAGATTATCTAGATACCATAGCGCCTTGGTAT
>NZ_JBALXK010000081.1:0-532 GCF_036960685.1 Pseudoalteromonas sp.
CGCGCCTACAATAAGCCCAAGCACTAATCCTAACTCGTAGGCGCGAGTTTACCTCGCGCAGGTTTAGGGGTTAAGTGTTCCCCCGCAGCCCGACGCCCATAGCCCGCAGCTCTTAACCTAAAACCTAAACTGCTTTTAGGTGGCTTGGCTTTTTAGGGTTTACTAACTCCGCTACAAAACTTGTAAAATCAGTACCTAGGTTTTCATCACGCATACTGTATTCCACAATGGCTTTTAAATAACCAAGCTTGTCGCCGCAGTCATGAGCCCGGCCACTCATATGAAACGCCTCAACCGTTTCAACCTTCATCAACATATCAATAGCGTCAGTTAATTGGATTTCGCCACCAGCGCCAACCGGAGTTTTGCTTAGCAATTGCCAAATAGTTTTTGATAGCACATAGCGGCCTACAACAGCTAAGTTCGATGGTGCATCTTCAACACGTGGCTTTTCAACCATGGTTTTGATTTTCGCACTTTCACCCGCTGTAATTACAGTGCCATCAATATCCGCAATACCGTACTTACATAC
>NZ_JBALXK010000082.1:0-525 GCF_036960685.1 Pseudoalteromonas sp.
GTGCAAAACCGGGCGAAGGCGGGCAATTACCTGGCCACAAAGTCGACAAGCAAATCGCTGGTGTGCGTCACTCGACACCGGGCGTTGGTTTGATCTCTCCGCCACCGCATCATGACATTTATTCAATTGAAGATTTATCTCAGTTGATCCATGACTTGAAAAACGTAAACAGTGCTGCACGGATATCGGTCAAATTGGTATCCGAGGTTGGTGTTGGAACGATCGCTGCAGGCGTATCCAAAGCTTATGCCGATCACGTAACCATTTCTGGTCACGATGGTGGTACAGGTGCCAGCCCGTTGACGTCTTTGTTAAATGCGGGCGGACCTTGGGAAATTGGTTTGGCTGAAACACAACAAACTCTTGTATTGAACGAGTTGCGCGGTCGTATTTCTGTGCAGGTTGACGGTGGTCTTCGCACGGGTCGTGATGTTGTCGTTGGGGCCTTGTTGGGCGCGGACGAATTTGGTTTCGCCACAGCAGCATTGGTATCTGAAGGGTGCATCATGATGCGCAAGTGTCACT
>NZ_JBALXK010000083.1:0-510 GCF_036960685.1 Pseudoalteromonas sp.
CATCAGCACTCATTACAATAAAGTCTTCACCTGCGCGTCGGGTGACTTTAATCGGTTCATGCTCATTAACTGTTTGTTCAACATATGTTTTTAAGTTGTCTCTAAACTGGTTTACGCTTATGCTATTCATAACTAGCTCACTATTTATGTACGGTAATGTCGTACATTTTAGCTTTAAAAATATAAGAAGGCAATTAAACGGACAAAAAACAGTTTGCTGTTTTCGTGCCTCAACATTTGAAACTAGAAGTTTTCGCAATTTCAATACATAGTTTTCGCGCTCGGCATCACCTTGAATTGGCTCGTTAGCTTCGCTCTATTTTGGCCCAGTATTTTTTTAGTTTGTTACTAAGACGTTAAGTACCTTAAAATTGTTAACATATAATATAACGGTTACTATATTATATAAGAGGTAATAGTTATAATGTTAATATTCTTAGAGGTTTGGATATTGAAATGACAAAAGTAAACAAAAAGCAAGAAACTAGAAAACGTATTATCAATGCAGCT
>NZ_JBALXK010000084.1:0-509 GCF_036960685.1 Pseudoalteromonas sp.
GTTCCGCGCCATCTTTACTCCGGATTAACAGGATATAAAATTATGATTAAGACACACCACTTTCAGGTGGACGATGCTGTGCTATATGGCGTTGAGAAAGCTGTTCTCCTGAATAATTTAAAGTACTGGCTTGACCATGCCAAGGCTAACGGTAAAAAAGCTATTGACGGCTACTACTGGACGTTTAACAGTGCCACTGCATTTGCTGAATTAATCCCATATATCTCACCTAGCAAGATAGGTCGATTAATGCGTGAATTAGAAGCCGATGGAATAGTTATTGTAGGTAATCACAATAGAGCAGGATATGACCGCACAAAGTGGTACACAATGCCCGAATATGCCCTACAGGCCGCGTCACCAGTCATTGTTCAAAACGTGACACTCCATTGTCCTGATTTGAACAATGCATTGTCACAATTTGAACAACCGCATGGGGGAGGTCGGCTTCAAGCAAAATATACGATTGATCGGAGGCAAAATAAAATTTACGTGTTTCGTCTAAATCA
>NZ_JBALXK010000085.1:0-509 GCF_036960685.1 Pseudoalteromonas sp.
GTGTGGGTAATAAAACAACTGACCTGTTGCGGGTGCATTTCCCGCGAGCCCATAAACGACATGATCGGTAACGGAGTATCGCCCGGTTGTTCCTGCATCACCGAAAAATCAACGCTACGGCCATCAATGCGTGGCGGGGTACCTGTTTTTAAGCGTTCAACGCGAAATGGTAATTCACGTAATCGTTGCGCTAAGGCAATCGATGGTTGATCACCGGCGCGCCCGCCACTGTGATTTTCCAAACCGATATGAATCATGCCTCCGAGGAAGGTTCCCGTTGCCAACACCACTGTCGGCGCAAAGAAACGTAAGCCCATTTGAGTGACCACACCGCTGACCCGATTATTATCGATAATCAAATCATCGGCTGATTGTTGAAAAATCGATAGGTTTTCTTGGTTTTCCAGTGTTTTTCGAATCGCCGCTTTGTACAAAGCACGGTCAGCCTGCGCTCGTGTTGCTCGAACGGCAGGGCCTTTGCGAGAATTTAGTGTTCGAAATTGAATACC
>NZ_JBALXK010000086.1:0-508 GCF_036960685.1 Pseudoalteromonas sp.
TTGTGGCGCTAAAGCTCACAACGGGCAATGTGGATGATCGAGAGCCTGTTTCTGATATGGCGGACTCTATCTTCGGAAAACTCTATGGCGACAAAGGTTATATCAGCAAAGCGCTCTCTGGTGAGTTACTAGAAAAAGGTGTCGAGTTAATCACGACGGTTCGAAAGAATATGAAGAAAAAATTTATTTCATTGTGGGACAGGGCTTTATTGAAAAAACGATTTATAATCGAAACGGTGAATGATCAATTGAAAAACATTTCTTACATTGAACACTCTAGACACCGCAGTATGCATGGCTTTATGCTAAATTTACTTGGTGGATTAATTGCCTATTGCCTAAAAGAGGAAAAGCCGTCATTAGATTTAACATCGCAAGAACTTGAAATTTTAGAGAGTAATAATCTAATGTTGGCTTAACCAGATCTCAGGTTATTTAGTAACTGTTGCTAGTAATGACTTAGCAGGTAACCCTGCAACAGCTGAACGCTTTGTATTTAAAGACACTT
>NZ_JBALXK010000008.1:0-173683 GCF_036960685.1 Pseudoalteromonas sp.
TATTTACCGAGTAGGCGCATGAGTGCTTTGTCTTTGATTTTACGGCTAACACGATTCATCAGCATGTCATGATCTACTTCATCAAAGAACTTAGACAAGTCGATATCAACCGCTGTTTTATAACCTTGTTTAACACAAGACTGAACATGGTTCACTGCTTGACTGGCTCTTTTATGAGGGCGATAACCATAACTATGTGGTGAAAATTGAGGCTCAAAGTAAGGGCTGATCACTTGAGCAATGGCTTGTTGGATCACTCTGTCGATAACAGCAGGAAATCAAAAGGGTCAAATCTTGACTCGATACAATACAATTTTTGACTGGCCGCTTTTTGCTCCAGCCGTTTTTCAATTTGATTCTTCCATCGTTGGGTTTCGTTGCTCTCAACCACAACCTACGTGGTTAATTTAACGTCGGACTATGCTGTTTTCCTAGAACCTAGAACCTAGTACCTTTTCCCTTGCAACTTGTAGCTTTCAACTTAAAATTTACCGTTTACCGTTTACCGTTTACCGTTTACCGTTTACCGTTTACCGTTTACCGTTTACCGTTTACCGCTTACCGCTGACCGCTTTACCTCCCACTCACTCCTTTACTTTCTGCCTGCGCGAGTTGTATATATTTACGCTCTACCAGCTGCGATAGCGGCACCAGTTCAAAGCCTTGTTGTTCCAGTTCGGGGAGTTTGCGTTGTAAAAATTCGATAGTTTCAGGGTAAGGGTGGGCGATTGCGATGGCGAAATTATAGCGCTCGGCTTTATATTTTAATTCGTTGAGGCGAAATTGCAGTTGTTGTTCATTAACTATGTTGTCTAAAAATACATGGCGGCCAACATTCTCTACACCATATAAATTAGCGACGTTTTGCGCTTGGCTTAAGCCGGTAGTGCGGCTATCTAAAAAATACAGATTGCGCTTTTTTAGCACTTCCATGGTCCATTTCATAGGCTGGCTTTCTTGGGTCAGTGCTGAGCCCATGTGGTTATTCACGCCTTTAACTTGTGGCAGTGTGGCAAGGGCGTTACCGAGTGTATGCTGTAATTGTTCTTTGCTCATATCGCTGGTGAGTGCGCCGGGGCCAAGTGCTTTACTGTTATCCAGTGCTTGCATCGGAATATGCAGCAGTAATTCTTTATCTGATTGACTGGCCAAGCGAGCAAAAATTTGTGAATAGGGGGTATGAGGCAAAATCGAGAACGATATTTTACCTGGTAAATTTAAGGTTTCGAGGTCGCGTTGATGATTACCAATATCGTCAATCACGATGGCTATTTGTTTACCTGCTGCAACAGCGGGTAAGCTGCAAATAGCCAATAATAGCCAAGCTAGTTTTTTCACGTTTATAATTTTTATTATCTTTTTTTATGAGCTACAACGTTTATTTCATCGTTAATAGCTGCTGCGCCTTTAATAACAGAGGATCGCTTACGGCTGAATTTTGCCATAACGGATCGTCGCTTCCTTGTTCATTTTTTATTATAACTACTTTATCTATTTGTGAAAGGGTTGATTGATTAATCGCCACGTCGGGGGTCACGCCAACACCATCAATTGACTGCCCTGAGGGGGTAAAATATTTTGCTGTGGTTAGTTTTAGGGCTGTATTACCATTACCAAGTGGGATCAGCGACTGTACAGAACCTTTACCAAATGACTGGCTACCGATTAACGTTGCACGGTGGTTGTCTTTTAATGCGGCAGCTAAAATTTCTGCTGCTGAGGCCGAGTTTTCATTGATCAACACCACAATAGGGGCGCCATTTAAAATATCGCCTTTTTTAGCGCGATAATGTTGGTTCGCATCATAAAAGCGGCCTTTGGTGGTCACTATAGTGCCACTTTGTAAGAACAGATCAGAGACCGCTACCGCACTTTGTAATGTGCCGCCTGGGTTATCGCGTAGATCAATTACTAGTCCTGTTAGTGCTGCGCCATAATTACTTTGTAATATGGTTATGTGTCGTGCTACATCATGTAAAGTGTGGTTGCTAAAGCTATTAATCGCTAAATAGCCAATGCCAAAACCAGACAGAGAGCTTGTCACGCTTTCTAGGTTAATTTCAGAGCGAGTAATTTCAAAATCAAGAGTATGTGCTGCATTAGCGCGTGCAATCGTTAAGGTGACTGCTGCGGTGTCGCTGCTTTTTATCATTTGTGCAACTTGGTTGATGTCTTTATCTATTACCGTTTGTTGATTGATGGCGAGCACAACATCATCTTTTTGTATACCGGCCAGAGCGGCAGGGGAGTTTTTAATGGTGTTTATAATAACTATTTTTTGATCTTGCAGTTTTACTTCTATGCCAAGTCCAGTATAGCGACCGTTAGTGCTACTAAATAACGCTTCTAGTTCTTGCTCATCAAGGTACTTAGAATAGGGGTCTAGCTGCGCTAGCAAGGCTTCAAATTGTTGGTTGTTTTCGAAACTTTGTTGCAGTGCTAAATCTTCCACATAATAGGCGTGGATATTAAAGAGGATTTCATTTTTTTGCTGGCTTTTTAAATCGCCGACGGTAGTAAGCGCAAAGCTATTAAAGCTCAGGCACAAAAAAAGGCTAGCTAACAATAAATAACTGAATAAATAACTGATATAAGCGCGCGTTAAAGCAAGGTGCTGTAACTGCTGTATTTTTAATTGTGTATGTGGCATCAGCTGCTCCCAGTGGGGTGCAGCTGTTTAATCACTTAAATGCGTCTGCACCATTTTACAGGATTTACTGCGCGTCCTTTGTGGCGTATTTCAAAGTATAGACCAGAATTTGCTTGTCCGCCGCTTTGTCCAACTAAAGCGATTATATCGCCTTGACGAACCATATCGCCCACGTCTTTTAACAGGGTTTGGGTATGACCGTATAAACTCATAAAGCCGTCACCATGATCAAGTACAATCACCCAACCATAGCCTTTTAACCAATCAGCAAAGACCACTTGGCCATTGTGAACACTTTGTACGTTACTGCCTTCTCGTGCGCCGATTAATACGCCCTTCCAGTCAATGCCGCCGTGTTTTCGCTGTCCGAAGCTGTGTTCTATTTTGCCTTTTGTTGGCCAGTCTAACTTTCCTTTACTGCTTGCTAAGCCGAGTAGTTCAACCTTTTTACTCTTCTCTTTTTCCAACTCTTGTAGGGTTGTGACTAAGGTTTTTTCATTCTCTTTTAGGTAATCAATAGAGTTTTTAGTTGAGCTAAGTTTGGTTTTTAGCTCACTAATATTTGCTTTACGTTGCTGCTGTGCAGCTATTAGTGCTTGCTGGCGATTGGCTTGCTCTTTATGTAGGGCAACTAAATGAAGTTTGGTTTTTTCAAGTTCAGCTTGCACCGCTTCGATTTCTAGCAGTAACGCTTTTAATTCTTCAATTTGTTCAATACGTGCTTTGTTAAGGTAATTGTAATAGCTTAATGTTCGCTCAACTTGTGCGGTATTTTCTTGATTCAACAGCATTTTTGAATAGTCATGCCCACCGGACATGTAAGCACTTTTTATTTGTGCGGCAAGGGCTTGTTGTTGCTCTTGGCGTTCTTTTTCAAGCTTATCAGCTTGTTGCTGTTGCTGCTTTTGTTGTTTTTCGGTATCGCGAATTGATTGCTCCGCAATATTCAGTGCTTTGGCATTTTTCGCAATATCAAGTTCATGCTGCTTAAGGCTTTTTTGTGATTTAGCGATGTCTTTACGTTGAGCTGCCAATTCGGCTTGGCTTTGCTTTAACGCACTTTGAATTTCACTGAGGTCTTTTTTAGTACGGTCTTCATTAGCGACAGCCGAAGCTGCCACCAATGAAGACATAATTAACGTACTAACAACTAAATGTTTAACGCATCTACGCATAGTTTATTTCAAAGTCATGATCGGTGTGCCGGTCATTTCGCTTGGTTGTTCCATACCCATTAGGTGTAGCATGGTAGGTGCAACGTCGCTTAAGGCTTTGCCTTCGCTTGGCGTTGCATCACGACCAACATAAATAAATGGTACAGGTTCGCTGGTGTGAGCCGTATGGGCTTGGCCGGTCGCAGGATTAGCCATTTGCTCGGCATTACCATGATCCGCTGTAATTAATGCTTCACCGCCAAATTCTTGTAAGGCAGCAACAACACGACCAATACAGTGATCAACCGCTTCACAGGCTTTTACTGCGGCTTCAAACACGCCTGAGTGGCCAACCATATCGCCATTTGGGTAGTTACAAATAATTGCGTCGTACTTGCCGCTTTTTATAGCTTCAACAAGTTTGTCGGTGAGCATTTCTGAATTCATTTCAGGCTGTAAGTCATAGGTGGCAACTTGTGGTGAAGGAATTAGCTCGCGGGTTTCACCTTCGAATTCATTTTCACGGCCGCCGCTGAAGAAAAACGTCACGTGTGCGTATTTTTCAGTTTCTGAAATACGTAGTTGTGTTTTATTGTGTTTTTCAAACCATTCGCCTAAAACATTAGTTAAAGGGACGGTGGCGAAAGCGGCTGGAGCGTCGATGTCTGCGGCGTATTCGGTCAACATAACAAAAGCACTTAATGCTGGTGCTTTCTTTTTAGCAAAGCCGTCGAAATCTTTATCAACAAATGCGCGGGTCATTTCACGGGCACGGTCGGCTCTAAAGTTTAAGAAAATAACGGTGTCGCCATCATTAATTTGTACCGGCTCTTGGTCTGGTGCCGCGATTGTGGTGGCTGCAACGAATTCATCGTTTTCATCACGTTCATAAGCGCCAGCTAATGCATCGACTGCGTTAGTATAATTATGCTGTGCAATACCACTTACCATTAGATCATAGGCTTGTTCAACACGGTTCCAGCGATTATCGCGGTCCATTGCGTAGTAACGACCAATGATTGAAGCAAGACGACCACAATTTAATTTACTGAACAGAGCTTCAACACGTTCAATCGACGCCTTTGCACTGCGAGGTGGGGTATCTCGGCCATCTAAGAAAGCATGAAAGTACACTTCTTTTGCGCCGCGAGCTGCTGCTAATTCGATTGCAGCTAGAATATGATCTTCATGGCTGTGTACGCCGCCTGGGCTTAGTAAACCCATTAAGTGAACAGCTTTACCGGCATTAACTGCTTTATCTATGTTTTCAACTAACACTGGGTTATGGTCAAACTCACCATCGTCGATTGCTTTAGTGATACGGGTAAAGTCTTGATAAACCACACGACCTGCGCCTAGATTGACGTGGCCAACTTCTGAGTTACCCATTTGCCCATCAGGAAGACCAACATCTAAACCCGAGCCAGAAATTAGGGTATGCGGGCGAGTTGCCCAAAGTTCATCTAAAACAGGGGTATTAGCCGCTAAAATTGCATTACTTTGTGCATCTTCACGGTATCCCCAACCATCTAAAATCATTAATACGAGAGGTTTTTTATGTTGTGTCATTTTGGTTCCTGAAAATTAGCTCCTGTTTCAGCTAAGCATACCGTGTTTTGTAGTTATGATCAGCAATCAAAGCTGCATATTAAAATATTTCACTCTCTGGTAATTTCTAATCAAGCACGTATACTTGCGTGGCTAGGGCATTGCCCTTACGTTTAACCCCAGCGCTAAAGGCGCGGGACAATTTTCATAGTGGAAGACGCATGGATCAATATATTGAATTTGTCGGTAATCATCCGATATTAAGTTTAGCGTGGGTTGCTTTGGTTGCACTCATTGTCGGCGGTTGGATTAAAAGTAAGTTTTCAGCAATTCGTCAAATAAACCCGCAACAACTAACGTTATTAATTAACCGTGAAGACGGTCTTGTTGTAGACATACGTGCCCAAAAAGAATTTAATAATGGCCGTATAGCAGGCGCAGAGCACCTTAGCCCTGAAAAAGCCAAACAATCTGACTTTTCAAGCCTTGAAAAGTCTAAGAGTAAACCCATTATATTGGTATGCACCACAGGCATGACTGCTTCTGGTATCGCAACTGCCATGCATAAAGCTGGTTTTGAATCAGTGTATGTATTGTCTGGCGGAATGGGGGCATGGCAAAGTGCCGGTCTACCAACGACAACAGGTCGCTAATTTACTTAGTTAGGCCGCTAGAGGAATTGTTATGAGTAATGTTGTTCTTTACACCAAAGCGTATTGTCCTTTTTGCCAACGAGCATTGGCATTGCTAACCAGTAAAGGTGTGCAATTTAAGAATATAGATATCGGTGTACAGCCTGAACTTCGCGATGAAATGATCGCCAAAGCAGGTGGCGCGAGCACAGTACCGCAAATCTTTATTAATGATGAGCATATTGGCGGTTGTGACGACATGATGGCGATTGAAGCCCAAGGCAAGCTTGACGCAAAGTTAAACGCTTAAACATTTATTATAAAAACGATTAAAAGTTAGGAATTATCATGAACGAAGAAAATCAGAACGTAGCAGCACAAGAAGAAACTGGCGCACAATTTACTATTCAACGTATTTATACAAAAGACGTGTCTTTTGAAACGCCTAATTCACCTGCTATTTTCCAAAAAGAATGGACGCCAGAAGTTAAGCTTGACCTTGATACACGTTCAAACAAATTAGACGAAGGTGTGTTTGAAGTTGTGTTAGCATTGACAGTAACAGCGTCAATCGGTGAAGAAACTGCATTCTTATGTGAAATTCAACAAGCGGGTATTTTCACTATCGCTGAAATTGAAGAAGTACAACTTGCACATATGCTAGGCGCATTCTGCCCTAACGTGTTATTCCCATATGCGCGTGAA
Source organism: Pseudoalteromonas sp. (assembly GCF_036960685.1). GTDB lineage: Bacteria > Pseudomonadota > Gammaproteobacteria > Enterobacterales > Alteromonadaceae > Pseudoalteromonas. The sequence continues at coordinate 6,690 of NZ_JBALXK010000008.1, forward strand.
GCGGTATCTAACTTAGTTAACCGTGGTACGTTCCCACAGCTTAACCTTGCACCTGTAAACTTTGACGCGTTATTCGCGCAATACATGCAGCAACGTGCAGCGCAAGCTGAACAGGCAACTGCAGACGCATAATCGATGAATACAGCCAATTCAGCTGTTACAGTATTAGGGGCGGGGTCTTATGGCACCGCCCTTGCTATTTGTTTAGCCCGAAACGGTCACCAAGTGACACTTTGGGGGCGCAATAGCGATGACGTTGCCACGCTTGCAGCTGAGCGGAAAAATCAACGTTACCTACCAGACGTCACATTCCCTGACACTTTACACCTTGAAGCCGACTTACATACAGCAGTAACTGCAAGCCAGGTTATTTTGGTCGTGGTACCGAGCCATGCATTTGGCGATACGCTACAGCAGATTAAGCCTTCATTACTTGATGGCGCGCAAGTGGCGTGGGCGACCAAAGGCTTAGAGCCTGATACGGGTAGATTACTGCAAGAAGTTGCCCAACAAGAACTTGGTGATGACGTGCCATTGGCTGTGGTTTCGGGCCCTACTTTTGCCAAAGAAATGGCAATGGGTTTACCTACGGCTATTTCTGTGTCGTCAACATCAACCGCTTTTGCAAAACAGCTTGCTGATTTACTGCATTGCGGTCGCTCATTTCGGGTTTATAACAATAATGATTTTATTGGTATACAGCTCGGTGGTGCGGTTAAAAATGTAATTGCAATTGGCGCGGGTATGTCTGATGGCTTTGGTTTTGGTGCAAACGCTAGAACTGCATTAATCACGCGTGGTTTAGCTGAGCTGTGCCGTTTAGGCTGTGCATTGGGCGCGAAATCTGAAACCTTTATGGGGATGGCAGGTCTTGGCGATTTAATACTCACCTGTACAGACAATCAGTCTCGTAACCGACGCTTTGGTTTAGCGCTTGGTAAAGGTGAAGGTGTTGAGCGGGCGATTGAATCAATTGGTCAAGTGGTAGAAGGTTACCGCAACACCAAAGAGGTTTATTTACTGGCGCAACGCACCGGCATTGAAATGCCTATCACTGAGCAAATTTATCAGGTACTTTATGAAAATAAAGACGTGAAAGAAGCTGCGATGGCGTTATTAGGCCGCGAGCAAAAATCTGAGTAACAGTGCCTTGTAGCTGTCAGTGTTTATGAATTTGTATAAACACTGGCAGCTAACTGAGTAACTAAAGCGGAATTTAATCATTACTCGAGCTAGATTGTTTTTTCTGGTTATTTTTTTTAATAAAAGCAGCTACTTTATCAGCATGAAGCGGGCGGCTATAGTAATAACCTTGCATGGTATTACATCCCATTACATGCAGCATATAAGCCTGTTCCTTCGTTTCAACGCCTTCTGCAACGACATCTATTTTTAAGTATTTTGCCAGACGAATAATGGTCGCGGTGATATTACGGTCCTGTTCACTATCAATAATATCTTTAATAAAAGAGCGATCTATTTTTAATGTATCTATTGGAAAACGCTTTAAATAACCAAGTGATGAATGCCCCGTGCCAAAATCATCCAGCGCAATAGTAAAGCCAAGCGCTTTTAAACGATTCATTTGCTGCTGGGCAAATTCGGGGTTATCCATCATGGCACTTTCAGTAATTTCCAGCTCTACACAGCGTGCTGGCACATCGTAGTTTGTTAAGCATTCGGTAAGCGTTTCTACTAAGCTACTTTGTTGAAAATGCAGGGCAGAAATATTAATTGCCACTTTACCAAAACCAACCTGTTCATTACGCCATAATTCGAGCTGTTTAAATAACAGCTTCATTAGTAATAACGTCAGCGGAATAATCGCGCCATTTTGCTCCGCCAGCGGTATAAATTCATCCGGGCTAATAATACTGCCATCAGCTTGCGGCCAACGGACTAATGCCTCAAAGCCATGAATTTGATTTTTATCTGCATTATATTTTACTTGGTAAAATAACTCGAAGTCTTGGTTTTCGATAGCCCTGAATAGTGCACTTTCTTTACTAAGTTCATTTGTGTCTATGGTGTGTTTAGATTTATCAAAAAACTGATAGTTGTTATGGCCCATTTTTTTTGCGTGGTTAAGGGCACTATTAGCGCTGCGCATCAGTGCTTCGCTGCTGTAGCCGTTTTCTGGGTAGACGGCAATGCCACAACAGGCTGAAATAAAGCTCTCTATCCCATCAAGCATAAATGGTGTTTGAAACTGTTTAAGTATATTGTCGGCAAGCTTCTTAGCGAAAAAGATGGTCATCCCGGAATATAAATAGGGCGGCACCAGCACTGCAAATTCATCGCCGCCTAAGCGGGCGAGTGTATAGCCAGAATCAAGATTACGCGATAGCCTACCAGCCACTTCTTTTAGTAATTCATCACCAATGGCGTGTCCGAGCGATTCATTGATTTTATTAAAGTTATCTAAATCGATAAAAATAATCAGCAAGTCAGGAAAGTTGTTATTGCAGCTTTTAATTGCTTTATTAACGGATTCTATAAAAATAGTACGGTTAGACAGCCCAGTAACAGCATCTCGGGTGGTCAGTTTTAGCATTGCACGTTCATTGTTCTTGCGTGCGGTTACATCTGAAAATAGCCCAATATAATGCGCGCTACTGTTGCGTAAGTTAGGCGTTTTTACTTTAGTGATCGACAGATCTAATGCATAAGGCTGGCCGTCCTTGCGTAAATTCCAAATTTCCCCAGACCAATAACCATCGGTTTCCAAATCATTATGGATGAGGCTTTCTAGTTTTTTATCGCGACCATTTACAGTTAACGCTTTAGGTTTTTTACCTACAACATCAGCTAAAGTGAATCCACAAATTGTTGTAAATGCTTGGTTTATGTTTGTTATTTGAAAATGCTCATTGGCAATCCAAATCGCATCTTTCGATTGTGCCATGAGTGCGTTAGCTAAATTGTGTTTTGCAGCACTTTTTAATTTATAAATAATGAGTAGCAGTAATAGCGCAAACACAACGGTTAAAATCAAATAGTTGAACCAGTTAGGGAAGCTAAACGCGGTTTGTTTAATCATTAATACTAATGGTTCGCTACTTACTTGATTGAGGTTTTTAACTTCCAAGTAAATATTCTTTTTATTACTTGCCAGTGACAGCATCGATTGCGAACTTGGTAGCGGCAGCCAAAGCCCATTAGGATCGAGCCGATAAGACAGTCGCATAGGTAAATCGCTATTACTGCTGAACCACACAGATATACCTTGCAGTGTTTGGAGTGCATTTACGGCATTCGTTGCTAAGTGGTAATAATGTTGGTCATTTTCTTGATAGTGCAAAGTTAGATGACTGACTGAAAATGAACTAAATTGTGGTGTTGTTTGCGTTGCGTGTACTTCTAATAACGTGCTGCCGTTATCTGCAAAGCGCATTATTTTGTCACGGTAGCTAACGGTAAATTGCGCTTCAGGTAATTGCTCGAGGCTAATTGAATCATCGATATTTGCAGCCATGCTGCGGGTGGCATTTTCAACCCAGATAGTGTCACTGGGTCTGTAGAGTTTGATTGCTTGAGAATCGACTACCCAAAGCGTATTGAGTGGTGCTCCATAAATGGCTGAAGTATCAAGCTCACTGACTTGATTAAAGTGAATGCTGTTTGTTGCCAGTGCAAAGTTCTCAGTTGTTTGCCATAACCCGTTATTGCTGGCAAGCCAAAGCCTTGATGAATGGCGTTGATAATACATATCAGTGATCTTGCCAACCGATTCTGTTTGCACTGTTAATGGCGTGACTTGTTGATTGTTTATATAAAATAACTGCTCGCTATTGCTTGCTAAATACTGCCCATCACTGAGGTTTGTAAAAGCGCTAATGTTGCTAATTGGCAGTGTGAAATTTTGTTGTTGGGTTGCAAAATCATAATTGATTAATTGTTTTTTGGATGCAATCCATAAGGTTGTTGGTGCCGTGAAATGTAGTTTGCTTACATGTTCTGGCACCAATAAATCAAAGGCTTGGTTGCGGGCACTGTATAAATATAATCCGCTGGCGGTTGTTATGGCCCACTTGTCATCGCGTAAATAATTAATATTGAGTACTTTTTTATCCTCAGTATAACTATCTATTTGCGCCAACATTTTAAAGTATTGCTGTATTCTGGGGGCGGGGCTATTAGTGATTGGTGTTGCAATAATTTGCATTGCAGGAAGTTTTAACCAACTTTTAGTGATTGTTTGCAACCACAGTTGATCATTATTTTGCTTGATTGATAAAAAACGCGCTGGGGAGTTATAAAATAGAGGCTTACTGTTTTTGGTTGTTAAATCATATTTATACGCTTGATTATTATGTAAGTAATAAAGCTGCTCTTGAAAGAAGTGTAGGTGTTGCACATTGGTGTGGTTGAGCTTTATTACCTCTAATGAGTGAGTGTTATTGTATAGATAATGTTGTTTATTACTGGTGGTGATCAGCAGCGCTGTTGATGTTTGGTTTGGGCTTAATTGACTAATCTCTGAGGGGGCAGTGAGCTGGGATATAATTTTATTACTCGCAATATCAAAGCGACTCGCTAAACTCCCGCCAGAATGCAGCCATAGGCTGTTATTAAAGCCTAATGTAAGCTCGACTATTTGCTCAGAAAAAGTGAATACAGAATGCAGTTTTTCATCTTTTATTGTGTAAATTTGCCCTAAGTGCAGAAAATAAAAACCGTGATCTGTGCTAAATATTGGCTGCGTTAAAGGGGTATCAGTAAGTTGAATTAACCGATTGTTTATTAAATTTATTAAGCTTAAGCCTCGCTCAGTATTAATTAATAACCACGATTTATAAGAGGCTACTTGTAAAATATCAAGCGTTGCGAATGACAAAAAAGGCGCGGTTTGGCTACTAAAAAGGTGTGCTGAGTCGTAGTTATATAAGCCTTTCTCAGTTGCCAGCCAATACGCATTACTCGGGCTTTGAGTAAAGTCATTAATCGCGGGTATAGAAAGCTCGTTGGCGTTTAATTCAGCCACACTCGCGTTTACATTAACAATAAATAACAGGCTGATAAGGCAGCATGTTTTAAGCATAAACCGCATTGCAATCCATTGAATAAGTTTAAAAAGAACGTATTGAGAATAGTGCAGGAATAGATAAAATGCGAATCGGTGAAAGTGAAATTTATTGTATTGCGGGTAACTGAACTTACAGGCTTAAGCGCCTAACGATTTAGGCGCATATTTATGCTGCTTACTGAGCGTTAGGAAAGCCTAATTGGCGCCATGATTCATAAACAAACACAGCCACTGCATTTGATAAGTTCATGCTTCTACTGTTAGCTTGCATTGGAATACGTACCCGTTGCTCATTGGGTAACGATTGAATTAAATCATCTGGTAAACCGCGTGTTTCTGGGCCAAATACTAAACAGTCACCCGCTTCATAGCTTGCTTGATGATGAAACTGGCTACCTTTAGTGGTGCAGGCGTATACTTTTTTAGGTTTGCACTTTTCCAGGTATGCTTCAAACGAGGCGTGACGTTGCACATGGCTAAACTCATGATAATCAAGGCCTGCTCTTTTTACGCGCTTATCATCCCACTCAAAGCCCAACGGTTCGATTAGGTGCAAGGCAAAACCTGTATTTGCGCACAAACGAATAATATTGCCTGTGTTAGGAGGAATTTCAGGTTGGTATAAAACGATATCAAGCATAACGAGCCTTATTGGTGATCTACATTTTGACGTTCGAGAGTATACACGAAATAAATAAAAAAAATGATATACTCATTTTAATCAAACAGTTTAAAACATAGGCAAAAGCGTGCATCAGCGTAGTTATGAATTTTGGGTGAAAACCGCCAGTATCGTTACCATGGTAATGGTGAGCTTGATGATTGCGGCTAAGTGTTGGGCATGGCTTGCGTCTGGGTCTGCATCAATGCTCGGCTCACTCACAGACTCTTTGATGGATATTACCGCCTCAGCAATGAGTTTTATGGTGTTAGGTTATGCACTGCGCCCTGCGGATGACGATCACCGCTTTGGACACGGCAAAGCTGAAGCTTTGGCTGGGTTAGGGCAGGCAGCCTTTATTGCCGGCTCAGGTTGTTTATTGGCGTTTCATGGGATTGAACGGTTATTTAATCCGGTGGTATTAAATCATTCTATGTTGGGTGTGTGGGTGAGTATTTTTGCTATTGCCTGTACCTTGGTGGTGGTTTACGTACAAACCAAAGTGATAAGTCATACCGAATCTATCGCGATTAAAGCCGACTCAGTACATTACAAAGGTGACTTAATTTTAAATGCCGCGGTATTAATTGCGATTTTACTAGCACAAAATGGCATGCTTTACGCGGATCCTATTTTTGCCATTGGCGTGGCTGGTTATTTACTTTATAACAGCTGGGATATTGCAACCCAAAGTGCCGACCATCTAATGGACAAAGAGCTTCCAGATGAAGAAAAAGCCAGCATCGTATTAATTGCCAACAGTCATAAGGATGTTTTTGGTGTCCATGATGTGCGTACGCGACAAGGCGGTAAAGTTAAGTTTATTCAAATGCATTTAGAGCTTGAAGACCAACTACCTTTGATCCGTGCTCATTACGTTGCTGATGAAGTTGTAGCAATGATCCAACAAGAGTTTAATTGCGAAATGGATATTTTGATCCACCAAGATCCCATGTCACTGAGTCAAACAAGTGCTCAACTCAGTGAATCACAAAACTGATAAAAACGGCTAAGTACAGCTTGGCGAATGGGGTCTTGTTCAAACAACAGCTCGTGTTTTGCACCAGCAAAAGTCTGTAAAACTGCATTGTTTTGGCGATGTACCAACTCAACTTGGGCTTGGTTATCAACAACCGTATCGTTTTCAGCACTGGCGATAAAAAGTGGAATAGCCAGCTGTTGGTCTAGCCTATCAATAAATTGAAACACGGTGTGCAACCAACCATAAGTCACACCACCAAGTTGTAACACGCTATCGCTGCGATAAATCTCTCTAAATAGTTTATAACGGTACTCACTATTGGTGAGGCTGTTGATAGAAAATTCCTCAGCCAAATAATTTTTTTGACCGAATGCGTAGCATTGCTTGCCGCCAAGTTTACAGGCGAGCCAAGCCACAAATCTAGCCAGTGGTTTGGGGATGCCTTTTGTGTGAATATCAAACATAGGGGCAGATAAAAATACGCCACTGTAGTTATGCTCAAACCGGGTTAAAAAATCAAAGGCAATTGCACCGCCCATTGAATGGCCTAGTATTATTTTTTTACCTTGAAAGTGCCTGTTGACTATTTGTTGGTCAAATAAAGCGAAATCGTCAGCATAATCACTAAATTTATTTACATACCCTTTATGGCGGTTAGCTAACGCGCGATAGGAGCGGCCTTGCCCTTGGTGATCAATAATAAAAACCGCATAGTTGTTTTGCTGTAACTCCCAAATGAGTTCTTGGTATTTGTCTAACCCTTCAATACGCCCTGAGCAAATTACTACAGCAGCTTTAGCCTGCTCAGGAACAATATATGCGTAATGTAACTTGCCGTTATCCGTTGTTAGTTGCGCTTTGTACACGTTGTGTTTAAAAAACGTTGATATCTCAGGTTGTTGGGCTAGTAAGTTTGGCTCTGTACTGTAAAACATGGTGTCCATTATTATTGTTGTTTATCCAATGGCAGTGCAATGCGCACACACAGCCCGTTTGGTTGGCTATTATGCAGTGTTAAGCTACCAGCATGCGCGACAATGGCATTTTTCGCAATAGCTAAACCAAGCCCAGTACCACCGCTGGTTCTGTCTCGAGCATCCGATTGACGAAAAAACGGCTCGCATAGCTTAGTTAAATTTTGTGGTTCAACACCCGGGCCATCGTCACGGATCTCTATATAACTTGCATCGCTTAAACTCAGTGATAGGGTAATAGTGTGTGTCGCATATTTTATAGCATTGCGTAATACATTTTCTAGCGCACTGGCAATTAAACTCTCATCACAACGAATATCAATATTAAGCTGACCTTCTACAAGCAATTGCTTATTAGTTTGTTTAGCCTCAAATTGAGCATCATTTAACACATGATCGATGATCACTTGCAATGACTGTTGATGCAGCGATAGTGTTTGGCTTTTTGCTTCTAAGCGTGATACTTGCAACACATCGGCAATCATTTTATCGAGTTGGTTGGCCTCTTTTTCAATGCGTAATAAGTAGGTTTGGTTTTCTTCTGGGGTTTGCATTTGCGCAAGTCCCGTAGCCATTTTAAGGCGAGTTAAGGGAGAGCGTAGCTCGTGAGAGATATCAGCCAATAAGCGTTTTTGTGCGCTGATCAATTGCTCTAACTGAGTTGCCATACTATTAAAGTCACGGCCAAGTACACCCAGTTCATCTTGTCGGTTTGGGTCAATGTCAGCACGCGCGGTTAAATCGCCATTAGCGAGTTTAACAGCCGCTTGTTTTAAGTGATTGATAGGTGCAATAAGATTACGACTAAATATAAAACTTAATGTTAGCGATGCAAGTAGTGCTATTACTACTTTTAACCAAATCGGCATGAGTCTTAGCCGCACGAAAAATGGCGTTTGGTGATTTTCGTCGACTTCGTATAAGTAAAAGGTACCTTCAGGAAGGTCTATTTTAATTGGCCCGAATGCTTGGTAATACTCAGTAAAAATAATTTGCGGCGTCATATTTTTAGTGAAATTAATTAAACTTAAATCAATTTCATTGGGAGGCGTGCGGCTAGTTATTGAATGCTCAGGCTGATCTGAATTTAAATACAGCAGCTTACGCTTCGCTAAGCGCGGATGCATTAAAATATCTGCTACGGCTTTATTGTGCTTTACTACCGTACGCTCAATGCCTTTTGCTGTGTATTGCAGGTTTTTTAGCATTGGGCCATGTAAATCTTCATTGCTAACTTGATTAGTGGCAATATTACTTAGAAACACCAAGGCGGTGATCGTGCCTATCACCGTCAGCCAAAACCACACAAAAATTTTAAAAAATAAAAAGTGTTTAGGGTGCTTAAGCCAAGCAAAGTGCGTTTTGCTATTCTCCTTGGATAAAGACATAGCCCGTTCCTCGCATGGTTTTAATTCGTTCGGCGCTATTAAATTCGGCAATTTTTTTACGAATATTACTAACATGCATATCAATAGAGCGATCAAAAGAAGCCAAGCGTCTGCCGAGCACCTCTTCACTTATTTGCTCTTTACTGACCACTTCACCCGCGTGTTTAACCAGTAAGGCAAGTACTTCATATTCAGTACCGGTCAGGCTTAGAGGGTGTTCATCAACCGATGCCTCGCGAGCGGCTAAATTAATAATGATATTATTAACGCTGAGCTTATTAGAGCTGTTGTTGGTTAAACTGGTAATGTGCTCAATACGACGCGTAATGGCTTTAACCCGCGCCAGTAACTCCCGGTGGTTGAACGGTTTTGGAATGTAGTCATCAGCCCCTAGTTCAAGGCCAAAAATACGGTCAAAGTCTTCACCTTTAGCGGTTAGCATAATCACCGGCGTTAACTTTTTTTGCCTAAGCTGTTTAAGCACTTCAAAGCCATCGAGCTTTGGTAGCATCACATCGAGTAAAATGAGTGCATAATCATGAGCAAGCGCTTGCTTTAAACCTTGCTCGCCATCGTGTACACATTCAATTTGAAACCCTTGCGCAGTTAAGTACTCACAGAGTAACTCACATAAACCGGTATCATCATCAATCATTAATAGTTTCATTTGCTCACCTTAACTACGCTGGAATAACTTCATTTTACGCCTTAACGGGCCTAAAAGTGAACCTTTACACAACCTTTACATTGCTTTGCGTTGCTTTGCACTTGGTTGGTTATAGTGAGCATAACAACTGAACACGCAGTAAGTTCGCAACCAACCAAAGGTAATTATTATGACTATTTCAAGTAAAGTTTCTAAACTAGTATTAATTTGTGGATTAGCAACAGCAACCTTAGGCACTGGCGCTGTAATGGCAAAAGAAGGCATGCAGCATAAACAAGGCCATGCTCAACAGCATAAACAAGCACGTTTTTTATTATCTGAGCGTGGTGTTAAAAAATTAGATTTAACTGAGCAACAACAAACCGAGTTAAAAACTATTTTTGCTGAGCAAAAAGCTCAATTTAAAGCGCTTCGTGGTACTGATAAAGACGCGATGAAGCAAGCACGTGCTGCACATAAAGCGCAAATGCAAGCATTATTAGATATGCCAACATTTGATGAAGCCGCAGCCAAAGAGTTATTAGCGCAGCGCCAAGCTAAAGGCGAGCAATTTGGCTTAATTAACCTAAAAACTCAACACCAAGTATGGCAAGTATTAAATGCCGAACAACGTGAAAAGTACCAAGAGATTAAAAAGCACATGCGTAAAAAAGGTCATAAAAAAGGTGACAAAAAACGCAGCCGTGACGAGCAAACAGCAGGCTAAGTAATTACCACAATTACTAAAGCAAAAAATGAAGCGCGGCAGAGATCCCGCGCTTTTCTTTTTTAACGACCCATGTAGCGAGTTTACCTCGTGGCTGGCTTTCGTCACTTAAAGACTTTTTGCACAAGGAGAAGTGAATGAGCGTAAATGAGAAGAAAAATGCCGCGGGCTTCGAGCAACGAGCTCCGAATACACCCCAGCACCTAGCCACTACCTAGGTCCTGTTTTTACAATTACTTCTCTAAAAGCGCAGCGCATCATAACCTCTTTGTGAATAATTTATATTTGCGCGGGGTAAACCCGCGCCTACGAATTGGTCGCAGGTTTTATATCGCGTCATAGTGACGATAGATAGCAAGGTTGCTTGATAAGTATACGTTAGTTGCGTATATTTAAGCACATTCGCAAGGCAAGTTAACCTTACGCACTCATACTGTAAGTGACGCGAGTGAACTCGCCATTTCACCCGATGAAATAATCAATATTCGCGAAGCATTTAATATGTCGCGCGGCGTATTTGCAAACTTATTACATACCTCAGCAAGAACGCTAGAAAACTGGGAGCAAGGCCGCAGCGCACCTAATGGTCAAGCAGTTACTTTACTAAAGCTAGTACAACGCCATCCTGAGACATTGAACCAGATAGCTGAGTTGTAGAGTTCGTTTTCCTAGCCCCTATAACCTAGCACCTATGTTAACTCTTTAATCGCTCTACTAATTCCATCTAAACTCAGCGGGTACATGCGGTTGTTCATTAGCTGCTTGATAAAATCAATTGATTGGTAATAACGCCAGTGTTCTACCGGTTGTGGGTTAAGCCAGGCGACTTTATCAAAGTGATTGGTGATGCGATTAAGCCATACATTTCCCGGCTCTTCGTTGTAGTGCTCTACAGAGCCGCCGGCATAGGCAATTTCATATGGGCCCATAGTGGCATCCCCTACAAAAATGACCTTATAGTCGCTGGTGAACTTGTTGATCAGCGTCATGGTATCAATTACGTTTGAGTGGCGGCGTTGGTTGTCTTGCCATACGTGTTCGTATAAACAGTTATGAAAGTAGTAAAACTCTAAGTGTTTAAACTCGCTGTGCGCGGCGCTAAATAATTCTTCACAGGTGTGAATGTAATCATCCATTGAGCCGCCAATATCAAACAGCATTAATACTTTTACCGCGTTGTGGCGCTCTGGTGCCATTTTTACATCAAGCATGCCGCCTTGTTTGGCGGTAGCGCGAATGGTCTCGTTTAAGTCGAGGGTGTCACTGGCGCCAGTGCGGGCAAATTTGCGTAGCTTTTTAAGGGCGAGCTTAATAGTGCGTGAGCCAATTTCACGGTCAGAATCCAGATTACGATATTCGCGTTTATCCCATACTTTTACTGCACGGCGGTTGCGGTTGCCGTCTTGACCAATCCGCACGCCTTCGGGGTTATAACCATACGCGCCAAACGGCGATGTACCACCTGTACCCACCCACTTATTGCCGCCGGCGTGGCGTTTTTGTTGTTCTTCTAGGCGCTGTTTGAGGGTTTTCATTAGCTCATCAAGACCGCCCATGGTTTTGAGTTGTGCTTTTTCTTCATCACTTAGGTGTTTTTCAAACTCTTTGCGTAGCCAATCATGAGGTAAGTCGTGTTGCTGTTTTAAGCTCTCGAGTAAGTCGAGATCGGCAATGCCGCTAAAGTAATCAGCAAAGGCTTTGTCGAAGCGGTCAAAATGGGTTTCGTCTTTAACCATAATGGTACGGGCTAAATAATAAAATCCGTCAACATCGGCAAATACCGCGCCTTTTTTCAGCGCGTTGATCAAATCAAGTAGCTCGCGCAAACTGACAGGTAAACGGTATTCACGTAATTTGAAGAAAAACGCAATCAACATCTTAACGGCGGCTCATAAAGGCAAGTTTTTCAATTAAGCTGATATCTTGCTCATTTTTTAAAAGCGCGCCAAACATTGGCATTAAACCGCCTTTTTGAGTTTTATCGTGCAGCGTTTTTGCATCGATGTCTTCAGCCATTAATAATTTAAGCCAATCGAGTAGTTCGCTGGTGGAAGGCTTTTTCTTAATGCCGTTTACTTCACGTAGGCCAAAAAATACTTCCAGCGCTTGGCGTACTAAATCTTGCTTAACGTGAGGGTGATGCACATCAATAATTTGCTGCATTTCATCGGTAGATGGAAAGTCAATATAATGGAAAAAACAACGGCGTAAGAATGCATCGGGCAGCTCTTTTTCGTTATTAGAGGTGATGATCACAATAGGGCGCTGTTTTGCAACGATGCGCTCGCCAGTTTCATAAACATGAAACTCCATTTTATCAAGCTCTAATAGTAAGTCGTTCGGGAATTCGATGTCGGCTTTGTCTATTTCATCAATTAATAATACCGGGCGTTTATTATGCTCTTCGCCATAGGTAAATGCTTGCCAAAGTTTGCCTTTTACTATGTAGTTGCCAATATCATGCACGCGCTCATCACCCAATTGACTGTCACGTAGACGTGATACAGCATCGTATTCGTATAAGCCTTGCTGGGCTTTGGTGGTTGATTTGATATGCCATTGGATCAGCGTGGTATCTAAGCTTTTAGCTAACTCTTCAGCCAGCATGGTTTTACCCGTACCAGGCTCGCCCTTTATAAGCAGTGGCTTTTCCAGCAATATCGCCGCATTCACCGCTTGTTTTAACGCTGAACTTGCGATGTAGTTATCTGTAGAATTAAATTGCACGTAAATACCTTATCTGGTCTGAGCAGTAAACAATATGACTATCATGCCATAGTTATTCAACCTCTCCAAGGTATGCAAAGCGAGGAATAATTTGGCCGTCTTTCTCGACGGTTTCGCTAAACATACTCAGTGGTCGTGCCCACATGCCAAACTCACCATATAAGGCTTGGTAAATCACCAATTGTTCTTCGGTTTCACTGTGGGTGGCAACATAAAACACTTTGTATTTAGGCCCTTTGTAGTGTTGGTATATGCCTGATTTTAGGGTATGTGGTTTTATTGCTGTAGTCATGTTTTGATCTCTTGTATAATTTATCTTTGCACTTTTAATGCTAACTAATTTGCCAATACTATGAACTATATTTCGTTAGATGATTACAAAAAAGCGTGGGTTTTTCGCCATCAAGATGCGCCGGTAACAGACCAAGACCTTGCTTTAATTAAACCTATGAGCCATGAGCGTGCCGCAGTTTTATGGAGCACTATGGTGAGCCGCGAGCATGACCACCCTGATTTTTTTGAAAAAACAGATTGGTGTGGCAATGACGACAATTTCTCGCAAACTATTGCATGGGAAGCTGCCTGGGAAGAAGGTGCAGAGCAGTTGCCTACAGAGATTTTAGCTCATCTTGATTGGCAAGCTAACACTACGGTGTATTTTTGTATGGCTCGTGACAACATCATCGAAACCAGTTTTGATGTGTTTAAACGCAATTGGCAGAACTTTATGTTTTTAGCTGATGGCAGTTTGTTGCTTGGCAAAAAACGTAATGAAGTAGTGCAATTTTTAGCAACTGGCGATGCAAAATTAGGCGCAAAGGCTGACGTTAAGTAACTTGAACGTTATTTAGGTAAATTGAAGAGCTTAAAAAGCAGTCAATACTGTGCTATAAAACAAGCAACTAGATGTTTTTGAGTACAATCGTTGGCTGCAAGCGACCCTTTTCAACAAGTCGATATTTGGCAATCTGATGCGCAGCGTGTGCTATACACGCAGCTGTGTAATGCCTTTTATGCGCGAGAAATTGCTTTGTTAGTCGCGGAGCCTAATGAGCAACGCCTACGCAAACGATTAAAAAGCCTTCCTTTTTATATTGAACGTGCGGCAGCCGCAGTGGTAAATGGTCAGGTTCCTTTTCAGTTAGATCCCCACAATGGCAGCTGGCTTGATAAGCAAAAGTTGCAGCCACCTAACGAAAAAAATAATGATGATTTTTATCAAATACACAAAAAAGTGGGTTTAATTGTGCCGCTGTTACTCAATCACGCAAATCAAACCCGTGTTGCAATAGACAGCATCGACCAAGTAAGCGACAATAAACTTCATTGTAATGAGCATGGTTGGTTTGATGACCAAGGGCTGCCTGTTGAGGGGCAATCTGTGGTGTTGTTAAAGCCTACAAAAGCAACAATGGCCGCCGCATGCTGTGGTCATCAGTGGTTTTTTGATAAACGCACGACACCGCGAACTTTATCACTGAGAGAAATGCTGTTAGCAGGTAATATCAATTGGCGTAATTTAAAACGCCCCCATGTTCGAGTTAAAAAAATATAATACCAGTTGCCTTAAGCGCATTATAAATTTGTACTGGTAGAGTAAAACCAAGGAGTGTTTAATGCGATTTTTTCAGCTCGCGCTACTGTGTTTAGCGTTATTTGTGCAATACCGATTATGGTTTGGCCACAATGGCGTACAAGATTATAGCCGTTTAAAAACCGCTGTTACTTCCCACCAAGATACCAACGCTCAGCTACTTAAGCGCAATAAAGTACTTAAAGCCGACATTGAAGATTTAAAACTTGGTCAAGAAGGGGTAGAAGAGCGTGCCCGTAATGAATTAGGGATGATCAAACCCGGCGAAACATTTATTCGTGTTTTACCTGGGCAACAACTCAATGAAAACTAATTATACCCTTGCTGTTATAGTCCCAGCCGCTGGCGTGGGAAGTCGAATGCAACACTCAGCCCCAAAGCAATATATACGCTTAGCTGGCAAAACAATTCTTGAGCATACACTGGCTAAGTTAGCGCAGCTAAAACAAGCATCCCGTATTATTGTGGCGGTGAGTGATGATGACCCTTATTTTGCTGCTCTGGAGTTTATCGATCAACGCAT
This sequence comes from Pseudoalteromonas sp., assembly GCF_036960685.1. Lineage (GTDB taxonomy): Bacteria > Pseudomonadota > Gammaproteobacteria > Enterobacterales > Alteromonadaceae > Pseudoalteromonas. The sequence continues at coordinate 21,938 of NZ_JBALXK010000008.1, forward strand.
TGTGCGAGCAAGCGGCGGAAAAGAACGCGCCGACTCAGTACTTAATGGTTTATTGGCATTAGCAGACAACCCACCTGATTGGGTGTTAGTGCATGATGCGGCAAGGCCATTAGTGACACTGGCAGATATTGAGCGCTTACTGACTGACTGCATTAGCGCCGATGAAGGTGGTATTTTAGCCAGCAAAGTGAAAGACACCATTAAACGTGGCACCACCCACAGTGAGCAAACCGTGCCACGAGATGACTTATGGCAAGCGTTGACTCCGCAATTATTTAAGTACCAAGATTTAACTCAGGCACTACAAAGTGCGCTCGCCCAACAGGTAACAATTACCGATGAAGCCTCAGCAATTGAATGGGCTAAGAAGCCTGTTAAGCTGGTGGCAGGGCGCAGTGATAATATTAAAATAACCACCCCAGAAGATTTAGATTTAGCCAACTTTTTACTCCAAAAACAACACAGTGAGAATGCATTATGATTCGAATCGGCCATGGCTTCGATGTCCATAAATTTGGTGGCGAAGGCCCGTTAACTATTTGTGGTGAAAAAATTGCTTATCCGCAAGGCTTTTTAGCGCATTCCGATGGTGATGTTGCTATTCACGCATTATGCGATGCCATTTTAGGTGCCTTGGCGATGGGGGATATTGGCAAGCATTTTCCAGATACTGCTAGTGAGTATGAAAATATCGACAGCCGTATTTTATTGCGTCATGTTGTTGATTTAGCTAAACAGCAAGGTTATGTGCTGGGCAATGCTGATGTGACGATTGTAGCGCAAGCGCCAAAGATGCTGCCGCACATTCAAGCTATGCGTACTAACTTAGCCGCCGATTTAAATGCTGAACTTAGCCAAGTAAACGTCAAAGCCACCACCACTGAAAAGCTTGGTTTTGAAGGCCGCAAAGAAGGTATTTCAAGTCATGCAGTGGTTATCATGAGTAAACAATCACTATGAGTGAGTTAAACTATTTATACGGTGCACCACTATCTAAAGCGGATTTTAAAACCAGTGCTGAAGATTTTATGGTTGATGAAGACCTAGGCATAGAATTTACCGGCAGTGGTGAACATGTGTGTTTACAGGTGGTAAAAAAAGGTGAAAACACCCAGTACGTTGCTAAGTTACTAGCCCAAAAAGCGGGGATTTCACCCCGTGACGTAAGTTACGCCGGTATGAAAGACCGTCACGGTGTGTGTAGTCAGTGGTTCAGTGTGCCAGTCCCGATTAAAAAGGATATTGATTTCACTGAGCTCAATAGTGAATCATTGTTTATTATTGCTCAGCAACGTCACAACCGTAAGCTGCGTACTGGCTGCCATAAAGGTAATAAATTTACCATTACGTTGCGTAATGTCACACAGCCGTTAGATATTCTTTGTAGAATTAATGCCGTACGCGCCGGTGTGCCCAACTATTTTGGTGAACAACGCTTTGGTCACGATGGTCATAATCTTGAAATGGCCAAGCGAATGTTTGCCGGTGAGCGCATACGTGATAAAAAACTACGCGGTTTAATTATCTCTGCGGCACGCTCTTATGTGTTTAATCAAATTGTGAACTTACGTGTTGCTGAGCACGGCCTAGCGAAAACGATGCACCGAGAAGTGTTTATGCTCAGTGGCAGTAATGCTTTTTTTGAAGATGCCATTAGCGATGAAAATATCGCACGACTTGCCTCTGGCGACATTATGATGTCTGCGCCTTTGGTGGGTAAAAGTGAAAAAGGTCTCACCGAACAAGAAAAAATATGGCTGGCACCTTATCAAGAGTGGTGTGATGGACTTGGTGAATTAGGGCTTAAAAATGAACGTAGAATGCTGCGTTTGATACCACAAGATTTAACCGTAGCAACGATTGACGAAACCACCATTAAATTAAGTTTTGGCTTACCTAAAGGTACCTTTGCTACGGCATTATTACGTGAGCTGGTGGATTACACTGATGCCAGCCCCCGTGTACATAAAGAAAAGGACGCTGAAGATGAAGATTCTGCTAAGTAATGACGATGGCGTAAATGCAAAAGGGATTGCGGTGTTGTATCAAGCACTGACGCAAATTGCTGAGGTTACCTTAGTGGCACCTGATCGCAATTGCAGCGGCGCAAGCAACTCCTTAACCTTAATGAACCCACTGCGGGCAACCACACTTGATAACGGCTTTATTTCTGTCAATGGCACCCCAACAGATTGTGTTCATTTGGGCGTTAATGAATTACTGACAGAAAAGCCCGATTTGGTCGTTGCAGGTATCAACCACGGCGCCAATTTAGGTGATGATACCTTGTATTCAGGCACTGTTGCTGCTGCAACTGAAGGCCGTCATTTGGGTTTGCCCGCAGTGGCCGTATCGTTATGCTCTAAAGAAGGCAATCACTTTGAGACGGCAGCAGCGGTGACTGTGAGTATTATTAAAGAGCTGGCTTCTCATCCGTTGCCAAAAGATCAAATTATTAATATCAATGTGCCAGACATCCCTTTATCTGAACTTAAGGGTGTGCAAGTTACCCGTTTAGGGGCTCGCCATAAAGCCGAAACCATGACAAAACAACAAGACCCATGGGGCCGTGATATATACTGGTACGGTGTTTTGGGGGCTGAAAGTGATGCAGGTGAAGGTACTGACTTTTATGCAATTAATAATGGCTATGCCTCAGTTACCCCATTAAGTGTTGATATGACTGCTAAAGACAGTTTAGTAGCGGTTGGAGATTGGCTTAAAACAATGGAGATCAACGGTGCTGGCTAATTATACTCGCAGCGCGCGTGCGTTGGCTGAATTATTACAGCGTGAGGGTGTTGAAGATAATGTGGTGCTCAGCGCTATTGCTGATATTCCACGACATTTGTTTATAGATGATGTACTCAAACACAAAGCCTATCAAAATACAGCGTTACCAATAGGCCAAGGGCAAACAATCTCGCAGCCTTATATTGTTGCGCGGATGACGGAGCTGCTGCGTTTAGCTGGAGTGCGTGAAAAAGTACTCGAAATTGGCACTGGCTCTGGCTACCAAACCGCGATATTGGCTAAAACCTTTACAAAAGTATTTTCGGTGGAACGTATTAAGGCGTTACAATGGCAAGCTAAGCGCCGTTTACATAACCTTGATCTTTATAATGTATCCATGAAACATGGCGATGGCTGGCAAGGTTGGCAGTCGCAAGCGCCATTTGACGGCATTATTGTTACTGCTGCTGCATCGCAGGTACCGCAGGCATTACTTGACCAACTTAGTGATGGTGGGGTGATGATTGCGCCAATCGGTAATGAAGACCAGCAACTGGTTATGGTTGTGCGCGAAGGCGAAAAATTTACTCAACATGTTATTGCGCCAGTTAGGTTTGTGCCTTTAGTCCCTGGCGATATTGAATAGGAAGTCACTTTGAAATTGTTTACTAAGTTGTATGATATGGCATTAGTGTGGGCAAAACATCGCCACGCAGAGCGTTATTTAGCAGGGATGAGTTTTGCTGAATCAGTTATCTTTCCTATTCCACCGGATGTAATGCTGGCGCCTATGTCGCTTGCACAACCTAGCAAAGCGTGGCGTTTTGCTACATTTGCTACTGTTGCTTCAGTGCTTGGCGGGGTGTTGGGTTATTTACTCGGGTTTTGGTTGTTTGAACCTGTAGTAGAGCCTCTAATCGCGCAAATGGGCTGGCAAGAAAAGTTTAATATCGCCTTAAATTGGTTTAAAGAGTATGGCGTATGGGTGGTGTTTTTAGCAGGCTTTTCACCTATACCTTATAAAGTGTTTACCATTGGTGCAGGACTTTTGCACATGGCGTTTTTACCTTTTTTATTAGCTTCCGCTGTTGGTCGCGGTGCGCGTTTCTTTTTAGTCTCAGCACTGATGAAATGGGGCGGAGTAAAAATGGAGCAAAAATTACGTCAATATGTTGAAGCACTTGGCTGGGGATTAGTGATTTTAGTGGTGGTTGCATACTTTTTATTACGTTAAGCATTAAAAACCACAATTATTAGTACAAGGAGCAAAACACCATGAATAAGCAGTACATTTTCTATGTTACTTTATTTACAAGTGTTTTGCTCAGTGCTTGCTCTTCTCGCCAAGCGCCAGCGCCAGTCAGCAGTTTAAATACCAGCGTTAAACCTTACACAAGCAAAGTTAATATTAATGGCGATCGCTATGTTGTAAAAAAAGGCGATACGCTCTATTCAATAGCCTTCAGTGCTCAGCAAGATTTTCGAACGTTGGCAAAAAATAATGATATTCCAGCCCCTTACATTATCCATCCCGGTCAGGTCGTTTCGTTTAAAAAACCACCAATAAAAACAAAAAAGCAGAAAAAATATACGAATTCGAGTAAAAAGTCTACAAAAGAAACACAAAAAAATAACAAAAAATTAAAGAAAGAGCTTGATCAGCCAAAACAACGAGAGTATGTTCAAAAACAAGCTAGTAAAAAAGTTAGTAATTCCAACAGTTTGATTCCAGGAAAGGTACATTGGTCTTGGCCAGCTAAAGGGGCAGTAACACAGCGGTTTTCAACCAAAGAAAATGGCTATAAAGGGTTACAAATTACTAATAAAAAAGGTGTGGCTGTAGTTGCTGCTGCACAAGGAACAGTTGTATACGCGGGGAATGCGCTTAGAGGATACGGTAATTTAATCATTCTGAAACATAATGATGATTATCTAAGTGCTTATGCACATAACTCTAAGTTATTAGTGAAAGAAAAACAGGATGTGAAAGCTGGGCAAAAAATCGCAGAGATTGGCAGTTCAGATTCTGACGTAACGGCATTGCGTTTTGAGATCCGTTATCGAGGACAGGCTGTTAATCCCGAGAAGTATTTGCCTTAGCTATCGGGTATTGAACACAGTGATATAAGATCACTTATTTGCTTGAGGGTACGCTCATGGGTAACACAGCAAAAATAGAGAAGACGAAAAACGCGGTTGATGATAAATTTGATGATATAGCAGTAGAAGATACTGCTTCTGAATTGTTAGATGACGTCGATAAAGATGATGACAAAGAAGATGAAATATTTGCCAAAGAGGAAGTAACTAAAAATTTAGATGCGACTCAACTATATCTTGGTGAGATTGGTTTTTCACCGCTATTGAGCGCCGAAGAAGAAGTGTTTTTTGCCCGCAAAGCGTTAAAAGGCTGCAGTGCCTCCCGCAAACGCATGATTGAAAGTAACCTCCGTTTAGTTGTAAAAATTGCCCGCCGTTATAATAACCGAGGCTTAGCGCTATTAGATTTAATCGAAGAAGGTAATCTTGGTTTAATTCGCGCGGTTGAAAAATTCGACCCTGAACGTGGTTTTCGATTTTCTACTTATGCGACTTGGTGGATCCGCCAAACCATTGAACGTGCCATTATGAATCAAACGCGCACAATTCGTTTACCTATCCATGTAGTAAAAGAGCTTAATGTTTATTTACGTACCGCACGTGAGTTAACCCAAAAGCTTGATCATGAACCGACAGCAGAAGAAATTGCAGCATCACTAGACAGACCCGTTGAAGACGTGACTAAAATGCTGCGTTTAAATGAAAAAATCACTTCTGTTGATACGCCAATTGGTGGCGAAAATGATAAGGCATTACTTGATATTATCGCTGATGAAAAAGGCTTTGGCCCGGAAGGTGAAGTACAAAACAATGATATTAATAAGCATATTGTTGATTGGTTAGGTGAGCTAAACCCTAAACAACGTGAAGTATTAGCGCGTCGTTTTGGTTTACTAGGCTATGAGCCATCAACGCTTGAAGATGTTGGTCGTGAAATTGGTTTAACTCGTGAGCGAGTAAGACAAATTCAAGTTGAAGCGCTACGCCGCTTAAAAGATATTTTACAGCATGAAGGGTTAAGTACTGATAGCTTGTTTGATCAGTTCTCATAACTGCTTACACAGCAATAGACACAAAAACACACACACAGAAAATAATTATTAAAAAGCTGAAGAGTTAAACTCTTCAGCTTTTTTTGTGGTTAACTTTTACCTCAAAGTAAAGCTTTGAGCTTATAAAGTAGCGCATGAGCTTGGCGCGGACTTAAGTCATCAATATCAATATCAGCAAGCTGGGTTTCTACTTGCGAAGGTTCAGCTTCGAATAGTGAAGGCTGTACGGCATTAATATCAGCAGTAACTGGCTGATGGTTTTCGAGCATTTTAAGTTTTTGCTTGGCTTGTTTGATCACCGCTTTTGGTACACCCGCAAGCGCTGCAACTTGTAAACCAAAACTCTTACTTGCAGCACCATCAAGTACAGTGTGCATAAAGGCAATAGTGTCGTTATGCTCTATTGCATCTAAATGAACATTGACCAATCCAGCTTGCTGCTCAGCCAGTTCTGTCAGTTCAAAGTAATGGGTTGCGAACAAGGTTTTTGCCGATATTTTGGATGCTAAGTGATCGGCTGTTGCGTAGGCAAGCGATAGCCCATCGTAAGTACTGGTGCCACGGCCAATTTCATCCATTAGCACCAAAGACTGCGCGGTGGCATTGTTTAGTATTGTGGCTGTTTCGGTCATCTCGACCATAAAAGTAGAGCGACCTGAAGCTAAATCATCGCTGGCACCAATACGGGTAAATATACGGTCGATATTGCCAATTTTAGCGCTGTCTGCTGGCACAAAACTACCAATGTGTGCCATTAACACAATCAGTGCAGTTTGGCGCATATAGGTTGATTTACCGCCCATATTTGGCCCGGTAATGATCAACATTTTACGCTGCGCATTAAGCTCTACCGGGTTGGCGATGAATGGGTCTTTCATGACTTGTTCAACTACAGGGTGGCGGCCTTGTTTGATGCTAATATCGTCATTATCGCAAAGCTCAGGCTTAGCGTAATTAAGCGCAATCGCACGCTCAGCTAAGTTATTTAACACATCTAAATCTGCCAATGCGGCTGCCATTATTTGTAGCTGCTCAATGTGCGGCGCTATAAATTCAAACAGTTGTTCATATAGTTGTTTTTCAAGGGCAAGGGCTTTAGATTGGCTGCCGAGTACTTTGTCTTCGTGCTCTTTAAGTTCTGGGATTATATAGCGTTCATTATTTTTAAGTGTTTGACGACGAATATAATCAGCAGGAACTAAATGTGCATTGGCACGGCTTACTTCAATAAAGAAACCATGCACGCGGTTATAGCCAATTTTTAAAGTGCTAATGCCAGTGCGCTCGCGCTCGCGCTGCTCGAGTTGTTCTAGTACATCTGTTGCACCTTGGCTTAATGAACGCCATTCATCGAGTTCACTGTTGTAACCTGGGGCAATTACGCCGCCATCACGAATTAATACCGGTGGGTTTTCAATTACGGCTTGTTCAAGTAATTGTTGTAACTCGGGTAACTCAGGTGATTGCGCGACGATTTGACTGATGCGTGGATCGCTGGCATCGGCTAATAATTGATGTAACGGTGACAGTGCTTGTAATGCACTGCGCAGGCGCGTTAAATCACGCGGGCGGGCAGTCCATAAAGCTAAACGAGCAATCACGCGTTCAATATCACCAATTTGCTTTAACGACTCATGTAGTTCGCCACACAGTTGCACATCGATAATAGCGCTAATGGCATTAAGACGGGCGTTAAGTTCAGGTTTAGAGCGCACTGGCGTATGAATACGGCGTTTTAACAACCGCGAGCCCATTGCTGTTGCTGTTTTATCAAGTACTTGCGCTAGGGTGTTTTCAAAACCGCCAGAAAGATTGACTGTCAGCTCTAAATTTTTCCGGGTGGCGGCATCTAAAATAACAGCGTGTTCGTTATGCTCTAAAGTGATGGCGCGAATATGCGGTAGCGCTATGCGCTGTGTATCTTTTACGTATTGCATCAGGCAACCAGCGGCAACTAATGCTGCTTTGGCTTTATCAACCCCAAAACCAACTAAATCTTTAGTGCCAAATTGCTCACATAACAAATGTTGGGCGGTATCTAAATCAAACTCCCATTCAGGGCGACGACGAATACCTTTAATATGCTCAATTAAATGAAAGTTGCTAAAGTCTTCACTATACAGTAACTCTGCCGGTGCTAAGCGCTGTAAGGTTGAGCTAAATGCTTCTTCAGTATTTACTTCAACAATATTAAAACGGCCTGAGTTAATATCTAAATAGGCAATCCCGTACACGCCCTTTTTACTTTGCCAAACACTGGTCAGTAAATTATCTTGGCGCTCTTGTAATAATGCTTCATCTGAAATAGTTCCAGGGGTAACAATGCGCACTACTTTACGCTCAACAGGTCCCTTACTGGTTGCAGGGTCGCCCACTTGTTCACATATCGCAACGGATTCACCCATTTGAACTAAGCGGGCTAGGTAATTTTCTACCGCATGATAAGGGACGCCTGCCATCGGAATAGGATCGCCACCGGCTTTACCACGGTGAGTTTGTGAAATATCAAGCAGTTGTGCTGCACGTTTTGCATCATCAAAAAATAGCTCGTAAAAGTCACCCATGCGATAAAACAGTAAAATATCACGATGCTCAGATTTTATTTTTAGATACTGCTGCATCATCGGCGTTTGTTGACTTATAGTGTGTGGTGCATAAAGATCGAACGACATGTATTTACCCAAAGGCTGAATATGGAATTACATCAAGAGATTAAAACACTTGCTGCGCAATTAGGCGCTATTTTAACGGATAAACGCTTATGGATCACTAGTGCTGAATCATGTACTGGTGGGGGAGTGAGTTATGCACTAACCGATACCCCAGGCAGCTCGGCTTATATTGACCGTGCATTCGTTACTTACAGTAATCAAGCAAAGCAGGATTTACTGGGTGTGAGTGAGCAAACCTTGGCTTTATATGGCGCCGTGAGTGAGCAAACCGTGTTGCAAATGGCGGCCGGTGCTTGCAAGGCCGCTGGGGCTGATATTTCGGTTGCGGTATCGGGGATTGCAGGCCCTGGTGGTGGCAGTACAGAAAAACCAGTGGGTTTAGTATGGTTTTGCATTCAAATTGACGATAAACAGTATCCGAGTCAACAACTATTTGCTGGTGATAGAGCGCAAGTTAGGCTACAAGCTATTGTTTATTCTTTAAAAACTATTATAGAAAAGATAAATTGATAAAATTAGCTTGATACTGTGATTTCATACAGTATACTTGTCTGCATTAGCCGGATTTGGAGAGTAAAATGAACGATAACAAACAAAAAGCGTTGGACGCTGCTTTATCTCAAATTGAACGTCAATTTGGTAAAGGCTCAATCATGAAATTGGGTGACAACAAAGCGTTAGATATTGATGCGATATCAACAGGCTCTCTGGGCATTGATATCGCTTTAGGCATAGGTGGTTTACCTATGGGACGTATTGTTGAAATATATGGTCCTGAATCATCAGGTAAAACTACGCTAACTTTACAAGTTATCGCTGAGGCACAAAAAGAAGGCAAAACCTGTGCATTCGTTGATGCTGAACACGCACTTGACCCAATTTACGCACAAAAATTAGGCGTAAATATTGATGAGTTATTAGTTTCACAACCTGATACCGGAGAGCAAGCACTTGAAATTTGCGACATGTTAGTTCGCTCAAGCGCGGTTGACGTGGTTGTTGTCGATTCGGTTGCTGCACTTACACCAAAAGCTGAGATTGAAGGCGACATGGGCGATTCGCACATGGGTCTACAAGCACGTTTAATGTCACAAGCATTACGTAAGCTTACTGGTAATATCAAACGCTCAAACACTTTATGTATTTTCATTAACCAAATCCGTATGAAAATTGGTGTTATGTTTGGTAACCCAGAAACCACTACCGGTGGTAACGCACTTAAATTCTACGCGTCAGTACGTTTAGATATTCGTCGTATCGGCTCTGTTAAAGAGGGCGATGAAGTGGTGGGCAATGAAACCCGGGTTAAAGTGGTGAAAAACAAAGTTGCACCTCCATTTAAACAAGCTGAATTTATTATCATGTACGGTGAAGGTATCTCTAAGCATGGTGAGTTAATTGATTTAGGTGTTAAGCATAAGTTGGTTGAAAAAGCCGGTGCTTGGTACAGCTACAATGGTAGTAAAGTTGGCCAAGGTAAATCTAATTCGATTAAGTTCTTAAAAGAGAACCCTGAGATTTCAGATGAGATCGAAGGCAAGTTACGCGATATGTTGTTATTAAAAGCGACAATCAAGCCTGACGATATTGAAGATGCTTTACTAGCAGATGATGCTGAGCTTTAAAAGTATTGAATAAGCGCGATTTGACCCGAGCTTAATTATAAAAAAGCCGCTAAATTATTTAGCGGCTTTTTTGTTTTTATAGTTTGCTAGCTAGTTATAACTGCCAATTTACTGAGACTGCATAGTTACGCGGTGCACCGTAGTAACCTTGCTCCCAATACAGACTATGGATGTATTTTTCATTGGTGACGTTATTAACATTGAAAGACACACCAACATTATCCGTAATATCGTAGGTCGCCATTAAGTTTAAGATACCGAATGCATCTTGTTTGGTAACAGGTGTAACACCTAGTGCGGTAATTGGCTGAATACGTTTCGTGTCATCTTGCCAGCGGTAATTTAAGCCAAACGTTAATCCTTCAATTTCAGGTACTTTATGAGTGACGGCAAGTTTATATTGGTTTTTAGGGGTGTAATTTTTAACAAGCTCATCCCCGTCAATATTGATGTTGCTATAACTAAAACTAGTACTGAGGGTGTCAGTTATTTTACCGCTTAGCTCCACTTCAAAACCATCACTGTTAATGCCATCTGCGCCATAGTAGCGGGTATCATCAGGTGCTGAGCCTGGAATTGCAACCGCAAGGCCAACCTGCTTGGCATCAAAGTACGCAAAGGTCACAAACAGATCACTATCTAGTAATTGTGCTTTTACGCCGATTTCACTGCTTTTACCTGTGATTGGATCGAGGTAATCGCCAGAGGTGTCACGTTCAGTTTGAGGTACAAATGTTTCAGTGTAGCTTGCATAAGCAGATAAGCTTTCGTTGATATCGTACACAGTGCCAAAATAAGGAATTGTTTGATCTGCTTTTTTGTCTTTGGCAACACCATAAGACATGCCTTTAGACTGCCAGTTAACTTGGCTAACACCGGCTAATAAACTCAGTGAATCTGTTGCGCGAATACGTGTAGAAATATAAGCAGAACGCTGTCTGTTCGTTACATCGCCACCACTCAACCCGTCAGTTAGTGTAGGCACTGGCGCTACGCCATCCCAACCACCAAGCTCTGGCATTAGTGGAGAGCCATTACCAGTTGTAGTGTCTTTAAGCGATTTATCATAGTTGTCCATATCAGCTTGGCTTACACCAAATGATAAATCATGCTCCATGCCAAACAGGTTAAATTTACCAGCGGCGTATAAATCAAAAATATCGTGCGTGTCTTTGTGATCATACTCACTGGCATAGCCTATTAAGCCAAGGCCGGTTTCACGATCGGGAGTACCAGAGACGTAAAATAACTCAGAGTCTTGCTCATTCACTAAATGCGCGTAATTTGCTTTTAAAAACCACGTATTTGTGATGCTTTGTTCAACTGAGATGAAAACTTGCTCAGTCGAGTTGTTCCAATATGACCAATCAGATGCGGTGCTTGTCGACACATCAAAGTTTGTTGCGCTGCCATCGCTATAATAAAGAGGTAATGCACCCCAGAGCGGGCTGTCGGCATCTTTTTGTTGATTGACATAATTTACCGATAAAGTTGTGCTATCAGTAAGTTTGCCTTCATAGGCAAGGTAGTAAATAGTCTTGTCTTGCTCGTAGCGATCTAAGTATGAGTCTGTTTTTTGTTTAGTAAACGCAACACGGACAGCCTGGTTTTCAGTTAATGCTGTTGAAGCATCGAGTTCCAAGCGTTTGTTATTCCATGAGCCATAAGAGGCAGATGCACTGACTTTTGTTTGATAAGTTGGCTTTTTTAGTACCATATTAACGGTTGCAGAAGGATTACCAGCGCCTGTCATTAAACCATTTGCGCCACGTACAACTTCTACGCTTTCAAAAATAGAAGTATCGAGGGTACCTTGAATTGATCCGTTATCTTGCGGAGTGCCCATGCCGTTTACTTGGAAATTAGTAATTTCAAAACCACGGGCTTTAAAATAGGTGCGATCTGTTTCTATTTGTTCAACGGTGACACCGGGGGTTGTTTCTAAAACTGCATTTATATCATCGAGAGAAAAATCGTCCATTAATGCGCGTGATATAACCGAGATCGACTGTGGTGTTTCTTTAATTGTTAAGCCCAACTTTGTTGCAGACTGGGCATCTTCCGTAATGTAATTTTTATGATGTTGTCCATACACAGCTATCTTTTCAAGGGATTCATTGTTGCTTTCTTCAGTTGCGTGAGCAACACCACTTAAAGCTAGCGAAGTAAACACTGCTAATTTAGATAAACGTAAAAACTGCGGGGCAGACATGTGACATTCCATAAAGTTCAAAAGAAGTACGTAATTTAATCTAAATAGCAATGATTTGCAATTCTGCATTGTGCTTTTATTAATAAAGTGTGTGAATAGTAGGTAATAAAAAAGCGGCCAAGGCCGCTTAAGGAAGTAATAAAAGTTAAATTGTTAAACTCTTAGAATGCGTATTTCACTGAGAACTGTAAGCGTTCCATGTCGCCATCATTACCGCTTTCTACTTCACGCTCAGCATGTTTTAGTTCTGCACCAAAGGTGAGCTTTTTAACCGGAGAGTAAAGAATATTGGCACTGTAGCTTTGGCTTGATTTGGTTGGATCGCCAGTGATGGCTAATAAATCGGTGTTGTTATCTGCTGAAAAGAATGAATAAACAAAGGTAGAACGCCACTGGCTATTCCAATTTTGTTGATACGCAATAAAGCCTGATGTTGAATCAATTGCGTCCAGCTCGTCGCCATTTAAAACCGCGCCATGAGCAACGTTTACACCAATATAGCGACCTAACCCTTTACCTTGTGTAAGCATAAATTTGAGGTTGTTTTCACCAAAGTTCACTTTACCAGAAGCACTAATACCAAATGAGGTTTCGTCTGCATCTAAGCCATTTTGCTTATAAGTAAGTTGACGTGCAAGAGCGGCTACAACAAATTCCCCCCAATCAGCTGACATATTATAGCGAGCGGTAAAATCAGGAAGTGTTGAGTCATCAATGGTTGCCCGTGCACCACCTTGTGTGGTGATAGTGCTTTCAGGGTTTTCTAACGAGAAAGACCAATTGCCTGTGGTGTAGCGAGCTTGTGCTTGACGCACAAATACAGTGCCCTCAGCAGGACCAATGAAATCTAATGTTTCTGGTAATGCACCGACATTTTGGAAGTTTGACCATGCTTGACCAAACAACCAGCCATCATAAGTAATAAACGCTTGGCGAATACGCGGCGCGTATGAATTGCTCACACGCTCATCACCGCCTGGTGCCGAGGCAATAAAGTCGACTTCAATTTTGGTTTTAATTTCTTTACCGTCATCGAGCTTAGTTGCAGTGCCTAAGAAAAAACGAGATTGACGGGCATGCATGTCGAATACTGGATCGCTATCAACATCAGTTCCGACTGGGGTTGTGCTAGGAATGTAAAAGTCACGACCTATGCTGCCACCAGCGGGTACACCGTCTGAGTAGTCACTCCACATTGCATCTAGTTTTACATAACCGCCGTAAGTCACATCAGTACCACCGATGGTAGCTGCCTGAGCTGTAGCTGTTAGTGCGCACAGTACGGCTGTGGCGGTAAGTGTTTTTAATGCTATCGCTTTAGTTGTCATAGTTAAAGTCCTATTCTTGGCTACTTGTTGCATTATTGTAATTATGTTGTGATACCACTTTTGATTAAGTATGCTTTTTACTCAATTACCTATTGGTCTATTAGACTAAGGTGGCAGGTTACTTTGTAACACAACCACACTTTTAACACCTTGTATTAATAGTGCAAAAACCTAGTATTTGAAAGTATGCTAGGGTACAGATAAATAAATCAAAGATAATACAACTAAGGTCTAATACTTTCGCTCGCTATGCTGAGTGATCCTTGAGGTAGGCCTTAGGCAAGTAATTAAAATGGAGACGAGTATGTCACAAAGTATCTATCCAGTTCCTGCACATATCAAGAATGCAGCCATAGTTGATAATGATAAATATAATACACTTTACAAGCAATCTATTGATGATCCAGAAAGTTTTTGGCGCGAACACGGTAAACGTCTCGATTGGTCAACACCTTTCACAAAAGTAAAAAACACGTCTTTTGATAAAGGTCATATTGATATTCGTTGGTATGAAGATGGCGAGCTTAATGCTTCGTACAACTGTATTGACCGCCACCTTGCAACTAAAGCTGATAAAACAGCATTGATCTGGGAAGGTGACGATCCAACACAGAGTGAGCATATTTCGTATCAACAATTGCATGACGAAGTGGCAAAATTTGCCAATGGTCTGAAAAAACTTGGCGTGAAAAAAGGCGATCGTATTGCTATTTATATGCCTATGTCACCGCAAGCTGTTTATGCTATGCAAGCATGTGCACGTTTAGGTGCCATTCACTCTGTGGTATTTGGTGGTTTCTCACCATCAGCAATTGCAGACCGCATCAAAGATTCAGGCGCTAAAATTGTTATCACTTCAGACGAAGGTCGCCGTGCAGGTAACACTGTGCCACTAAAAGCCAATGTTGATGAAGCGGTAGCGCAAGAGTCAGTCACTACTATCGAGCATGTCGTTGTTCATCAGTTAACTGGTGGCGACGTACAGTGGCATGAACATGATGTATGGTGGCATGATTTAGTTGCAGACCAACAAGCAGACTGTGCTCCAGAGCCAATGAATGCAGAAGATCCACTGTTTATTCTTTATACCTCAGGTTCAACAGGTCAACCTAAAGGTGTTGTGCATACCACGGGTGGTTACTTAGTGTATGCATCAATGACCCATGAATATGTATTTGATCTAAAAGAAGACGATATTTTTTGGTGTAGCGCCGATGTGGGCTGGATCACAGGTCACAGCTATATTGCATACGGCCCATTAGTTAATGGTTGTACGCAAGTGTTATTTGAAGGTGTGCCAACTTACCCAACCGCAGGACGTATGGGTGAAGTGGTTGATAAGCACAAGGTAACTATTTTATATACCGCACCTACAGCAATTCGTGCATTGATGGCGAAAGGCGATGAGCCAACGGCGACTTCACATCGTGATAGCTTACGAGTGCTAGGTTCGGTTGGTGAACCAATTAACCCAGAAGCGTGGACATGGTATTACGAAAGCATTGGTAAGAGTAATTGCCCAATTGTAGATACATGGTGGCAAACTGAAACGGGTGGCATCATGATCACACCTTTACCTGGCGCGACTGATATGAAACCAGGTTCTGCAACGCGGCCATTCTTTGGTATTGCGCCGGCATTATTTGATGCAGAAGGTAATACCCTTGAGGGCGCAGTTGACGGTAACCTTGTTATTCTTGATAGCTGGCCTTCTCAGGCACGTACAGTTTACGGCGACCATGAACGTTTTGAACAAACTTACTTCTCAGCTTATCCAGGTGTGTACTTCACGGGTGACGGTTGTCGTCGCGATGAAGATGGCTACTACTGGATCACAGGCCGTGTTGATGACGTGTTGAATGTGTCAGGACACCGTCTAGGTACTGCTGAAATTGAAAGCGCATTGGTCGCTCATGAAGCTGTTGCTGAAGCCGCCGTTGTGGGTTACCCGCATGATATTAAAGGTCAAGGTATTTATGTTTACCTTACCCCAAATGAGGGTGTAACGGTCAGTGACGAACTAACTAAAGAGGTACGTAACTGGGTACGTAAAGAGCTAAGCCCAATTGCATCGCCTGATATGATCCAATGGTCACCAGGTTTACCAAAAACTCGTTCAGGTAAGATCATGCGCCGTATTTTACGTAAAATCGCAGCAAATGAACACGAGCAGCTAGGTGATACCTCGACACTTGCCGATCCAAGTGTGGTTGATGAATTAATCGAGAACCGATTAAATCGTTAAATATGCGTTAAAAACTTGATTAGAAGTTGATTCTAAACGTAGTATATCGGCTGTCAGCTATTCGATAGGTGACAGCCGAATTCATTAGGAGTGAACCATGAGTCAGTTTTTAATAGCGGACGACCACCCGTTATTCCGTGAAGCACTAAAAGGGGCATTATCTGCAAAGTTTGACGACTTGGAAGTTTTCGAGTCAGAAAATTTTGAAACTACATTGCAGGTGCTGAGCGAACAAGAAGATTTAGACATCTTGTTACTAGACCTACATATGCCAGGTAGTGGCGATTTATACGGCCTGATCCGCATTCGCGAAGATTACCCAAGTTTACCAATTGCCGTCGTCTCTGGTAGTGAAGACATCAATATTGTTTCAAAAGTAATGAGCTACGGGGCGATGGGATTTATTCCTAAGTCGTCATCATCCGATGATATTGCTGGCGCAATAAATCAAATACTCGACGGTGATGTATGGCTGCCTGTTGAACTAAAAGACAAAGTAGCGAGCATTGCTTGCGAAGATAAAGAAATAGCCGCTCAAGTTGCCTCACTCACGCCACAACAATATAAAGTGCTACAGTATCTACATGAAGGTTTGTTGAATAAACAAATTGCCTACGAATTACATATTTCAGAAGCAACAATTAAAGCACACATTACTGCTATATTCCGTAAACTCGGGGTTTATAACCGTACTCAAGCGGTACTCATTGCAGCAAAATTACAACTCGAACCTATTGAGCAAGCACAATAATTACAATGTAAGAGTGTTTAATAATAAAAATAAAGAGGCTATTTGCCTCTTCATTTCTACTTGTTTAGTAAAACTTAACTAAACACCACCGTCCGGTTGCCATTAATAAATAGCTTATGTTCAGAGGCTAATTGCAGCGCTTTACAAAACACCGTTTTTTCAACGTCTTTACCCATTTTTGCCATCATTTCAGCGGTATTAGCATGATTTACATGCGTTACATCTTGCATAATAATTGGCCCTTCATCGAGCTCATTATTAACAAAGTGCGCTGTTGCACCAATGATCTTTACCCCTCGTTCAAATGCTTGGTGATAGGGTTTGGCGCCAATAAATGCTGGTAAAAAGGAATGATGAATATTAATAATTTTACCGTCAAAGCGGCCAACAAATTCAGGGCTTAAAATTCGCATGTATTTAGCCAGGCCAATAATATCTGGTTTGTAACTAGCAATTAAGTCACCCACTTGCAGGTCGTGTTCAGCGCGTGATAACCCTTCATGGCTGACCACATGAAACGGCACATCAAAGCCCTTCGCCAATGGTGCTAAGTCAGGGTAATTAGCAATTACAGCCAATACTTCAATATTCAGCGCTTGCTCAAACTGCTTTAGCAATACGCCGCCCAAGCAATGCGCTTCTTTAGTGGCAAGCAACACGACTTTGGTTTTTTCGTCAGTATGCAGTGCTAATTGCGCGCCATCGGGTAGCAAAGCCTGTAATTGATTTAAAAAGTCAGGTGCTGGTGCGCCAGTTAATTCAGTACGCATAAAAAAGCGCTGGGCGTCTTTATCTACAAATTCATTATTACGAGTAATATTTAAATTATGTTGGTGGCAAAGTCCGGTGATTTTAGCTATTAAGCCTACATCATCGGCACATTGCGTAGTTAGTATCGTGTTCATTTTTCCTCATTCTGATCCCGTGAACAGTGGCTCCATTATTTGTTAATTTGTCACTATTGCAAGGGCTTTATTGAATGATTGACTATAAATCACGTTGATTTTAGTTGGCCACGCAAATTACTGGGGGTCATCCCCGTCCAGCGTTTGAAGGCGCGGCGAAAATTAGTTAGGTCACTAAAGTTAAGTTCGCCTGCGAGGGTTTCGTTAGTTTGCGCTAAGGTTGTAATGTTAAACACCGCAGTTTGACGGTTGATACAATCTTGTAAGGCGCTAAAACGAGTATGATGCTGTTTGAGTTTTCGCTTAAAAGTGGCGGGGCTCATGGTGAAATAGTGGGCAACGGTTTCAAGGCTATGCTGTGGATGAGTTGCAATGTGATCACGCACTAATTGCAGCCAAGAGCTAGCGGGTACTGGTTGTTGCTGTATGGTGGTTAACGATTGTTGTAATAAACTTGGGCAACTATCAATTAAATGTTTGTTGTACAGCTCATCACTAATACTGATCATAAATAACTGTTGTGAAAATTTGCAGCTGGCTTGCAGGTTAGTGTGATACTGCTCTATGTGTTTGGGCTCAGGGTAAGGAAATGAAAAACAGAGATCGCTGTTATTTCCTATTCGCCACTTACAAGTTGCGGCTATGAAACTGGCAAATAATTCACAGCTAAACTGCTCAATAGTGGCACTCATTGCACCAAAGCTGAGGTTAATAATAAAGTAATGGCGGCCTTGATGATGTTTATGCTGGGCGTTAAATAAATTAAAGCCATGCAAAGGTGAGCGTGTTAGTAGCTTTTGCAAGGTGCGTAAACTTTCTGCTTGCGAAAATGCGCTGTACAGCGGGTTATGGTTGAGTAGTTTACGACCGAGTAGAAAACTGAGTTGATGTTGGTTATCAAATTGGCGGCAATTTTCTTGTAGTTGATAAAACTGCTCAACAGTAATCGAGGCTGTTCCTGCTGCAAAGTCTTGGTAAAATAATTTAGTGCCTTTGAGTAATTTATCTGGGTGTACTCCACGGTGCTTTGCTAAATCAACGAGTTGTGCCGCCCACGACTGCAAGCCTTGGCACGGCGTGTCGATATAGCTTAGCTGACCCGATTTAGCATTCACACCAGCATTCACGCAGTTTGCTCATCAGAATATTCGTGCAAGTGCTTATTTTTTAATAGTCCTTGATGCAACTTACTTAACAAACCTGACGTCGAGTCAGTGGTTGTTGCAGTCACTAAACTCGTATGTACTTTTTGGTTATGAGTCAGCGTGTTATCGCTGCTGTTAAATGAAAATGCCTCTAATGCTGCGACAATAGATAAACTCAGCTGTTCTGCGACAGCTAGTTTTGTATTTGGTAGCATGACAATAAAGCAATCACTGGCGTAACGGCATACTAAGTCTTGTTCGCGGACATTGAGTGTGATCACTTGTGCAAACTCTTGCAGCAGATTATCGCCTTCAGCGTCGCCAAATTGACGATTAAAGCGATCAAACTGGGCAATATCGAACATCAGCAATGAAAAACCATGCAGGTTATGGTGCAATAAATTTAGCTCGCGATTAATTTGGCTTTTCATATAATCGGCACTGGCAAGGCCGCTAATTGCATCACTGAGTTGGTGTTCTCGGTAAAAGCGTTCCCGGTTACGCAGCTGTTGATTTATGCTCATTTGTTCTTGGTGCCAATGATAAAGCGCAATGGTCATTAAAATCATGCCAAAAGGGGCGGGAATTGATTCAATAGTGCTGAGCCATGCTTGCTCATCGCTATAACTGACAAACTCATCAATAAAATCTAATGTCATAGATAGATTCATAATCGCAAGACCGGCGAATAATAAGTTGGTTACTCGTCCCTTCGGCCTGCTTAGTAGAATAAAAAATATCCACACTAGGGTCATGGCAGTAATGCCACCTTCGCCCGCAACATCAAACCAATCAACTTCACTGTGGCCTTTGTATTGGCCGTAGCTTAATGTCAGGGTTAATACGCTGGCCAGCATTACCACTAAAATCAGTAGTAATGAGCGATGTAATTTTAAAAACGATAAATTCATATTGAGCTCAATTGGTCATGTCTGATTGGCAGAATAAGCAAACAGCTTTAATGCCACTAGGGTCAGATTAGCTCACAGTGATGACATATTTTTTACGTTCAGTGATTTATTTCGCTAAACACCGCGTCTTTTCGTTGAAAAATACAGTTTGGCTAGGGGTCAAATTGGCTCATTTTAAGCTCTTTGAGTGCTTAAAAAAGCCTAATAACAGTGAATTAACTGTATTGCCTGAAGGACTGACATATTTCTTTCATGATTGCCCCTTAGGGTGTTGCTGCAAGCCAAGCATGGCCAAGCAAATAATTAAAATCACTAGCAGCAACCAAGAGAACAATTATGAACCCGTTTAAGACGTCACCTTTTATTAAGTCGAGTATTGCATTAGCGTGTTGTGGCATTTTATATGCGACTCCAGCCCTCGCCGATGGCCGTGTGCAAGGACGTATTACAGATGCCAGCCAAAGTGTGTATTTTGGTGGCGCGAAAGTATCGGTTAAAGAATTAAACTTAAATACCGTTAGTAACCGCGATGGCTCGTTTTCGTTTAATAAGCTACCAGCCGGCGACTACACCTTAGTAGTTGAATACATTGGCGCACCATCAGTAGAACAAAAAATAACGGTGGTGGATTCACAAGTTTTCACTCAGCAAATTATTATTGGTGAGCAGCAAGAAGCGATTGATAACATTATTGTCTATGGACAAAGTGCTGGGCAAGCTGGGGCAATTAACCGTCAAAAAAATGCAACTAACTTAAAGTCGGTGGTCAGTGCTGATTCGATTGGCCAATTTCCAGATCAAAATGCAGCAGAAGCACTACAACGCCTACCGGGGATTTTTATTGCTCGCGACCAAGGGGAAGGGCGCTTTGTTGGTATTCGTGGTATTGATCCTAATTTAAATAACGTCACAGTCAATGGCTTAAATGTGCCATCACCTGAGGCAGGTGTACGCTCAGTGGCGATGGATGTATTACCAAGTGAGCTTATTCAAAGTTTAGAAGTCAGTAAAACGGTTACCCCAGATATGGATGCCAGTGCTGTTGGTGGTTCGATTGAAGTCAAAAGTCTTAGTGCCTTTGACAGAGCGGGTGAGAGCTATAGCTTTACTGCACAAGGCTCGTATAACGAACTAGAATCTAAAACCAGCCCTAAACTATCAGGCAGCTACACCAATATTTACGAGTTAGATAATGGCCTTGATTTAGGTGTTGCAACGGCAATTTCGTGGTTTAAACGTGACTTTGGGTCGCGCAATATGGAAACCGATGGCGGTTGGAGCAGCTTTGATGTTGAAGATGCTATAACCGGTGATGACGTTGAAATATTTGGTGCAGAAGAAATTGAGCAACGTCACTATAAAATTACCCGTGAGCGTTTAGGCGCAGCTCTTAATTTAGATTTACACAGTGGTGCAACGGATAAGTATTATCTACGTACGCTATACAGTGATTTTTCTGATGATGAATTCCGCCAACGTAATGAGTATAAATTTAGCGACGGTAAATTAGTTGATAGCAACGGCGACAGCGCTAATTTTAGCGGTGCAGAAATGGACCGAGACACGAAAGACCGCTATGAAGAACAAAGTATTTTATCTATGGTACTTGGTGGCGAAAATCAATTAGATAACTGGTTTGTTGAATACAATGTAGGGTATTCAAAATCAGAAGAAAAAGAACCAAATCGTTTAGATGTTACTTTTGCCGGTGAAGATATTGATATGGGCTACATAGCTCGTGTAGACACGCCATTACTAAGCCAATCGGCTAATGCTCATGACTTAAGCCAGTTCGCGATGGATAAAATTGAAGCTAGCAATAACCTTAGTGAAGATGAAGAGCTTAGTTTTAAACTTGATTTTAGCCGTGATTTTGTTTGGCAAAATAACAATGGTGAATTTAAATTTGGTTTTAAACACCAAAGTCGTGAAAAGCGTAACGATGTTAACGTCTCAATTTATGATGGTGACTTTTTAGATGCGACGGGCAGTGATTTTGCGGCCCCTGAGCCTGATTTTGATTTAGGCAGCTTTGGACCAGGCCTTAACCGTGGAGCAATTCAGACTTTTTATAATGCCAATAAAGCCGGATTTGCCTTTAATAGCAACGAATCACAAATTGAATCTGATGGCCAAAGCTATATAAGTAATGAAGATATTACTGCCGCTTATGCGATGATCAGCATGGATATTGATAAGTTACATGTGGTTGCCGGTGTACGTTATGAAGGCACACAATTTGATACCAGTGGTAATCAAGTTGAATTAGTGGTTGATGATATTAACGATACTGAAACGGTTACCACCACGCCTTGGCAAGTCAGTAAAGATTACGACTACTTTTTACCAAGCTTAAATTTACGTTATAACGTGAGCGATAAATTGGTAACACGTTTTGCCTATACTAACACCATAGCGCGGCCAACGTTCAGTGATTCGGCGGCGTATCAATTAATTGAAACCGAAACGCTAGAAGACGATGGCGTGCAGGTAACAGAGCGTAAAGCTGAAGTGGGTAACCCTGACTTAGACCCTTACGAATCAATGAATTTAGATGCCTCTATTGAATATTACCCAGGCAGCATTGGCGTGTTATCGGCGGGTATTTTCTATAAAGACATCGACAACTTTATCATTCAACAAGAAGTGCAAGATAACGGTGATTGGGATGGTTTTGACGAAGTGGTGCAAATGGTTAATGGTGGCAAAGCCTCATTAACGGGTATTGAACTAAACTGGAACAAAACCTTTAAATCAGGATTTGTACTTGGCGCAAACGGTACCTTTATTGATGCTGATGACAAGTTACCAAACCAAGCTGATACCGTAGCGAATATCATTGTAGGGTATGAGAATAATGCCATTAGTACACGTTTAAGTGCATCATATAAAAGTGAAAGTTACCAGTTTGATGATGCGGATATGGCAGTGTATGAAGACAGCCACATGCAGTTAGACTTTAGCAGTAAATACTATTTCAACGACACCATGAATGTGTACTTTAATGCTACTAACTTAACTGATGAGCCTATGTACTTGTATCATGGCGATAAGCTTTACAACTATCAGTATGAATCTTACGGACGTACCTTTGAACTAGGCTTTACGTTCTCTTCTTTATAAAGAGTATACCCAAACCACCTTAAGATGCCGATGAGCCTGTCACTTTACGCAGGCTCATAATTGAGAATGTTATGATTAAAAAAACAACTTTATCCCTTGCACTTAGTGCTTGCCTTACCACTATTGGCTGCACCTCTAAAACATCTGATACCACGCAAACAACTGCCACGAGTAATATTGAATTTTTAGCGTTTGGTGATGGTGGCTATCATGTTGACTATCCAAAAACCAAACACATCACCAATCCTAAAAATAAACAGCAATTTATTGCTGCAGAGCTTACTGATTGGTTAGAGGATTATCGTCCTCGTGCAGAATTTGATCATGCGCCAATATATGTTTACCCAGATACAAATATTGCGACCGAGCAAGGTGGTGCGCAGGCAGTCGGTATCGCAATGGCAAAGCTATGTGAAACCAAGCAGTGCCAATTTGCTATTCAGTTGGGTGATAATGTTTATCCTGATGGCGCCGATGCTGATGATGGGAAAGATGATCAAAAGCGCTTATATGATCTTGTTTATGCGCCACTTAAACCATTATTTCAGGCTGATCCGAAGTTAATGGTGTATTCAGCACTAGGCAATCACGACTGGAAAAGCTCGCGTAAAGGCGTTGCACTGCAAACCGAGTGGATGGCGCAGCAGGCGAACTTTTTTATGGGCGAAAATGGTTACTACAGTTACAAAATGGGTGAACCGGGTAATGATGTAGAGTTTTTTGTGCTTGATACCAATATGCTACTTGCGGGACAAACTTTTTATGATCTGCCGCTAAACCCCGATGGCAGTGAAATGGATGAGCAGCAAGCAAGAAAAGAGGGCCGTGCTGAACTAGAAATACACGATCCCCATGAAGGGCCACAAAATGGTGAAGACTTAGCCCAGCTTGCGTGGCTTAAACAAGGCATAGCAAACTCAACGGCGAAATGGAAACTGGTTTATGGTCATCATATTTTATGGTCAATTGGTGGCACTAAATATAGCGAAGGGCATGTATTGCGCAGGTTGTTAATGCCAACTCTTTGTAAATACGCTGATGGTTATATTGCAGGTCACGAACATGATTTAGAGTTACTTAGTGATGATTGCTCAAAATTCGATTCAGGTAATAGTGTTGGTAAATTACCGCTGATCATCTCAGGTGCTGCATCAAAAATGCGTGGTAAGCACACGCCATTTGCACAATTTCAAGAGCGCCAATACCCTGAGTATGATTTATTGTGGTCAAAAAGCTTTGTCTGGGGATTTAGTCATATCAGTCTTGATAACCAAACTAATCAATTGGATGTGAGCTTTTACACGACGCCGCGAGACTTAAGCGGCCAGGTTATTGATGAAGGCAGTTTTAGTTTTTCTAAACGTACTCGCTAAGTTGCAAACAAAGCCAGTGCTTCGCGCTGATTTGTTATTTTAATGTATAAAAATGTGCGTTTTATTTGCACATTTATACACTTGTTTACGAATTCGTAAAGAACTGTAAGTGCAGGTAATGCTTTGTAAATCATGGAATTATTCCTTTTGTTAATGGTCATATTCAAACTATTAACAATAAGGAATTGATTCCATGCGTGGCCCATTATTTAAAACTGCACTAACAACCTCTCTAATTGCAACACTTACTGCGTGTTCGGGTGATGATTCGAGCTCCAGCAAAAGTGGTTACATTCAATTGTACAATGGCTCTTACAATAGCCCATATACGCGTTTATTTATTGATGATGCTGAGCGTTCAGGCACTGACTTTGGTGATGTAACGACCCGTCATAATTACAGTACTAATGACTATGACGTAAACTTTAAGTACCTTGATGCAAACGATAGCTATATTACCATTAGCGAACAAACGGTTTCGGTCAAAGATGATATGACCCAATTATGGGTCATGAATGGTGATTTTACAGAGCCGACATTCAGCGAGCTCAGCGTGCCTACCGGTGGTGATGAGGGGTCAGCTAACTTAGGCTTTTTTAATATTGTTGGCGAAAACTTGAGTTTTGATGTGTATTTAGCAAATGATGATGGTTTGTTTGATACTGCAGAGCTCATTGCCTCACCAACTTATTTAAATGAGTTGGCGCTACAAAGTTTTGATGAAGGCTATTACACCTTGTACTTAACGCAAAGTGGCAGTACTGATGTGTTATTTGAATCATCCTCAGTGTATTTTAATGACGAGGCGAGTTATGTGGTGATGATCCGCCCAAGTTACGCCACCGAAGAAAACGGCATCACCCTTGATGTTGTTACATCAAGCAATAGCGTTACAGCGCTTAAGCATCAGAATGCACAGGGGCAATTGCGCTTTATCAATACCATTGATGATTATTCACAAGTCAGTTTTAGTGCAACGCGTGGCTCGCAAACGAGTGCCACAGATGTAACGACTAATGATATGTACTCTAACTACCTTGAGCTTGATCCAAACAGCTACAGTATTGCAATGCTAGATGAGTCAGGTAACAAGATAGTCGATAACTTTTTACTTACCCTTGAGCGTGAACAAAGTAACCTTGGCGTTTTCTACAATGACAAAGATTACGGCCCACGAATGATGACGGTAAAAGAGACCTTAACCCCAAGCAGCTATAGCCATAAAGTGACCGTTGTTAATTTAATTGATAGCTATGTAGGACAAGATATTAGTGACGTAGATGTGGTGTTTACGCTTAACGGTGAAACGGTTGATGATGCTAAAAATATTATTGATGGCATTGATCAGTACGATCAAGAAGACCAAGTAGTTGATAATGAAATTTATACTACGTATGTACTTTATGAGGATAACGGCCAGCAAATTGTGCTTATGCAACAAGGTGATATGGACTTTAGCCAAGAAGGTAACTACATCTTAATTCTTGAACATGATGAAACAACGAGTACTGGTTACAAAATGACGCTAGAACGTACCGTTACTGGCTCGGTAGATGACTCAGTAGAATAATCTGGATTTTAATCTCAGCCTTAGCGCTGCTAGGCTGAGATTTTTTGGGTATATTTTCAATACACTTTACGCTATAAGGAGGTATTAAAAGTAGTCAAGGATTGAAAAATGGATGATGTCATAGGCCTCATAGTCATTTTATCGTTAGTTATAGTCGCAGGCTCGATTGCTGGTTTAGTTGCTTTAACAAAAGTGAGTGCATTAAAGCAAGATGTTGCGGCCTTAAAAAAACAACTACACACAGTTATAGCGAACAATACTAGTCAGCAGCAAGCTCAGCATCACAGTAGAGCGCAAACGGTGCAGTCGCAAGTTGAACGTCCAATTGAGCCGATACGATCACAGCATGTGAAAACTGCTGAGCAGCAAGATGCAGCAATAAAGCAAATAACCCCTACTACAGCAAATAGCCGTGAAAAATTACCTTCTCCCTCCGCGTTTGATCTTTTTGTTAGTAAATTAAAAAATCAGTTTCAACAAAACTGGATGACTTGGATTGGCGGTGTCGCGCTGGCCTTTGGCGGGATATTTTTAGCAAAATATAGCTTAGATGCGGGTTTATTATCGCCAAGTTTACGGCTCACTTTTGGTGGCTTATTTGGCATTGCACTAATTGCAGGGGCTGAATATCTGCATCGAAAAGGCATTGTTTTTGAAGGCTTTAATAATTACGTGCCCGCGGCTCTGGCTGGTGGTGGGTTTATTAGCTGCTTTGCATTAACGCTGCTTGCCTACTCAAGTTATGCGATGTTAAGCCCAACCACGGCTTTTGTGATGCTAGCTGTTATTGCACTGGCGGCAAGCTCCATGGCACTGCGCTTAGGGCCATTGCTCGCTGTGTTAGGTATTGTGGGTGCGTACAGCGTACCAATTTGGGTTAATACTGGCAGCGGTAACTTAATGGCGTTATTGATGTACATTGGCTTTGTTACTTTGTCTGCGGTGTTAGTGGCGCAAAAGGTAAAGCGGCCATGGTTGTGGTATTTACTTTGGGCAGGGCATATTGGCTGGTATTGGGTGGCGCTGAGTGTGATCAATACACAGCAATATTGGATTGTTGGTGGTTTTGCACTGCTATCGATTATAGGTTTAATCGCGATGATGCGTTTAGGTTTAACATTGCGGTTATTAGAATATCGCCCATATAGTTTACAGCGGCTATTAAAATTACAGCCTGATCACCCATTATTGTTAGCGATTGTGGTGCCGTTATTGGTAGCGATAGTAATTTCTATGACGAGTGTGCAATGGCAAATTGTCATGGTGTGCTTAATCGTCATGTTGCTATTTTTGGTGCTGCAAAATAGCCGTTGGGATCTGTGGCAAGGCCTAGCATTGCTAATTGCTGTGCTGCTGATTGTTAGTCAGCAAACGTATAACATTGATAGTAACGACCACTTATTTATATTTAAAAATATGTATGGTTTTGGTTTATTGCTCGGCATAGGTTTTTGCTGCTATGGGCTGTACTTTGGTGCCCGTTACTATAAACGTTTAAGTTTTCATTTAATTGCGGCATTTAGTGTGTTTACCCTAATTGCTACGCTTTACACTATAACTTCAGAGCAAGACTTAGCTGTGGCGTATTCATTATGGACTGTATTGTTGCTGCTTAGCAGTGGTGTGCTGATTAAACGTGCCCAAACTGCTCGAACACAATGGCAGCAGTTTAGTTATTGGGTGGGTGCTAATGCCAATATTACACTTTGCTTAACTATGTTACTTGCCGATAGTGGCTTAACGCTTGCGTTGGCTATTCAAGTGTTGGTTGTAAGCTTTTTGGTTAAACGCCACAAAGTGCCAATGCCGCACTGGCCAATTAAAGTATTAGTAGCGGCGGTCCTTGCACGACTCACCTTTGCGCCGTGGCTATACGATACTGATTTAACCTTTTTAGCACTACACTGGGGCATAGTGGTTTACCCCATTGCTGTTGGACTATTTTGGTTTGCCGCAAAACAATGGCAACAAACAGAGATGAAAATATGGCTCGAAGGAGCTGCACTACATTGTTTGGCATTATTTATTACCACCGAAACCAGCTACCAATTAGTCGGGCATTATCCTCAGCTTTTTTCTCTAAGCTTTTATGAGCAAGTTTTACTCAGCTGTAACTGGCTCGCGTTAGGCTGCGTTTATTTATATCGCGCGCAAAGTGCAGGGCAATTGGGCAAGTTATACCGCATTGCAGGCCTTATTTTATCTGCGTTAGCTGGCTTATTGTTAATCAATACAACACTCGATGATAACCCGTTATTAATGCGTCTTTATGTAGGAGAAACGCCATTATTGAATTGGCTGTTATTAACTTGGTTAGTCCCTAGCTTGCTAGTACTGTGGTTAGCTAATTTAGTTAAATCGATCAATGTTAAATTGAGCCAAATTACACTGGGTGTGTCTGGTTTATTAGCGGCGTTAGCTATCACCACATTGATCCGTCAATATTGGCAAGGCGGTTTCATTTATCTTGATAAAGCGACCAGTGACGTTGAGCTATATAGTTATTCGATTATTTGGTTATTACTCGGCGCTTTAGTGGTGATAGCTGGACATTTAAAGCAGCAGCTGTTGTTACAAAAAGTCGGTTTAGGCATTCTTGGCGCAGTGATAGTAAAAGTGTTTTTAATTGATATGGCAAGCCTTACCGGTTTACTCAAAGCGGTATCATTTATTGGGTTAGGGCTATCGCTTGTGGGCTTGAGCTGGTTGTTCCAAAAGCTCAGAAGTAAGACTAACCATAGAGATGTGCTTGGGTAAATTGCTAGGCTGTATTAAACTAGTAAAAAAATAATCGAGGCTGATATGTTAATTTTAACACCATTTGGTAAAGCACTTTCGTCATTAGAACTGGCGTTGCAGCAACCCAAAAATGAGTTTATTCGAGATAGTGTTATTCAGCGTTTTGAATACAGTTATGAGCTTGCTTGGAAGATGCTCCGCCGTTACTTAGTTGAAGACATGGGCGCTGAAACACTCGCACCACTAAGTCGTAAAGATTTATTTAGGTTAGCCGCTGATAAACAACTAATAAATGACCCTCTTCCTTGGTTTGAATATCATATTGCGCGAAACACAACTTCCCATACCTATGATGAAGCGGTTGCTGAAAAGGTCTATCAAGCTGCAAAAGCTTTTTTTATTGATGCCAGTCACCTGTTAGCAGAGCTTGAGCGTAGAAATGCAGATTGAACAGCAACACTTAAAAATCATAGAAGATTGTTTACAAAAGCAAAATTTAAGTGATAAAGGAATCGATGTATATATATTTGGCTCTCGAGCTAAAAATACTGCTAGAACTTATTCTGATCTAGATTTGGCCTTAAAAGCTAAAAACAAAGTAATTGAACACACCGTTATTTTTAAACTTAAAAATGCTTTTAGTGAATCAAACTTACCCTACCTAGTTGATGTGATAGATCTAAACGCCATAAAGCCTGATTTTTATAATGCGATTAGTGATGATCTTATTCCTCTTAAGTATTCATAGATAAAGTGCAAGGCGTTTAATTAAACGCCTTGGGCTAATTTGAGGAAAGAGAAATATTACAGATAAGCCTTCATTCACGTACTGTGATTCAGCAGTGCTTTTAACTTTCCAGGCTTTATTGGTTTGGATAAATAATGTATATCCTCAGCTTTAGTGGCTTGTTTTAGTTCTACGTCGCGCACTGCTGTAATTAAAATAGCGGGCACGTTGGCTTGCCAAATCTCCCGTAGGGCTTTAATTAAGCTGATGCCGTCGTGATCATGTCCTAGCTGGTAGTCCATTAAGATCACATCGGGTGCGCTGTGTTCATTTGCATATGTCAGTACATTTTCAACTTGATCAAACAACTGATAATTAGCTTGCCACTTTTGTAATAAACTGGCCATGGCATTAAGGTTCTCTGGGTCGTCATCTACGGCGATGATGTTCATCGCGGAGCGCTCTGCAAATAAGCTGTTAGTTGCCAGCTTTTGTTGCACAAACTGGCTTTCACCATAAGGTATTTCGATACTAAAACAGCTACCTTTTTGTGGTGTTGAGCGCACATCTAAGCGAATTGATAGTAAATCAACCATACGTTTTACTACGCTAAGGCCTAGGCCAACGCCTTTGTTGTCAGACGCTTCTATGCGGTAAAAATCGTTAAATATTTTGGCTTGCTCTACTTCGCTAATGCCAGGGCCGGTGTCCCATACTTCTATGCGCAGGTGATGCTTGCGTTTGCGACAAGCCACTAAAACTTTACCAGAATTGGTGTATTTAACCGCATTTGATACTAAGTTCTGCACAATTCGTCGCAGATAGGTGATATCGCTGTGGACAATATGTTGCCCGCTGCGCACCGTGAGCTTGAGGCCTTTTTCGCTTGATAAAATAGCGTACTCGTTGCGCAGTGGCGCGAGAATATCGTCAATACTAAAGTGGCGCGGGGTCGGGGTCATTGCACCTTGTTCTAATTTGGCAATTTCTAATAATGCTGACATTAGATGTACAGTTGAATCGAGGCTCGCTCCGAGTTTTTCAAAGTTGTTGATATTATTATCAGCAAGGGATTTTTCATCAATGGCAGCAAGGTATAAACGCGCAGCATTGAGAGGCTGTAAAATATCATGACTGGCTAAGGCTAAAAAGCGAGTTTTACTGTCATTTGCTTGCTCTGCCTCACGTTTGGCTAATGTGAGTGCTTGCTCTGTTTGTACGCGGCTTTCTATTTGTGCTTCGAGATCTTTATTAATAGTACGGATTTCTTGGGTACGGGCTTCAATGCGATTTTCCAAGTCCATATTTACTTCTTCAAGCGCATTTTGGGTAGCGATGTGGGTAGTAATATCTGAAAAGCTGGTTACAAAGCCACCATCGGGCAGTGGATTACCAATCATTTCGTACACTAGACCATTACGACGATGACGAATAAAGTGATGCGAACTGCCGTTTTTTAAATGCTGCACACGTTTTTCTACTTGACGCTCTATTTCACCTGGGCCACATTCGCCGCGCTCAGCGTTATAACGAATAATATCTTCAATCGGTTGGCCTACCTCTAAAAAACCTGCGGGATAGTTAAACATTTCTGCGTAGCGTTTATTCCATGCCACTAGATTAAGCTCTTTATCAACAACTGAAATACCATGGCTTAGATTTTCCAGCGAGGTGTAGAGTAAGTTTTGGTTAAATTGCAGGGCTTGAGTGGTTTCATCAAAAAAGTTAACTACTTCTTCAAATGCCATGCGTTTACCTGATGCTACGGTATGAATAAGTGCTTGTGCAGAAGATGCCCCCAATACGCCTGTTAAAGCCCGTTCGCAGTAGGCTATAAACTCAGGGTCTGGGTGCGTATTATTATCATCAAGTTGATGGGTTAGCGAAAAATGTGCAAGGACTTGTTGGCTTCGTTGAATCCCTAAAAAGGTTTGCAGTAGCACTTTAAAATCGTACACAGTGGCTTTAACATTTTTGTTTAAACGCCTTGCCAGCACCGCTTGCTCTTTTGGATTAACAAAAGCCGCGGCTTGAATTTTATCAATCAGGCGCTCATCAGCACCCAGTGAAAAGCTGATGTAACAGCCTATATTGGCAAATAACGCAATCAAGGTGCCACGGGTAATGAGTGTTTGCTGTAATTCTGCATCAAGAGTATTGCCAGCATCGAGTATTGGCAGCATTAAAAACAGTATCCAGCAGATCAAACCGGCTAATAATCCGGCATAAACACCGTAAGCATGGCCTTTACGCCAGTACAAACCACCGACAATCGCAGGCAATAATTGCGTCACTAATGAAAACGCAACTAAGCCCATACTCGCAAGGGCTTTGCCATGACCAAACCATTGCTGGTAGAAGTAAGACAAGATCAAAATACCGGCGATAGTAAAGCGCCTCACTAGTAATATTTGTGGTTTGTAGCTACTAGTAATGAGGTTACGTTTGAATTTACGACGTAGCATTAACGGTAATACCACATCATTTGAGATCATGGTGCTGAGCGTCAAAGTGGCAACCACAATCATCGCAGTCGCCGCGGAAATGCCGCCAATAAATACAAAAGTGGTGAGCAATACATTGTCATTCATTAATGGCAGCGCCAGTACAAAGCTATCTGGTGAGAAGCCATTGCCAATTTCTGGGTGAATCGCCGCGGTAGCAATCGGTAAAATCATTGCTGCAGTTAGTAATAAATACAATGGGAAAGCCCAACGGGCGGTGAATAAGTGGCGCTTGTCTTGGTTATCAACCACGGTAACGTGAAACTGGCGTGGTAAACAGATAATGGCAGCGGCGGCCATTAATGATTGGCCAATAAAATTAAAACTCAAAAAGTTAAAATTGTTCCAGTGTTGCCACAACGACTCTTTAATTTGTAATTCACTGGTACTGGGTAAGTTATACAAAGTGAACAAAGCTAAACCAGCTACAGCTACTAAGGCGAGTAGTTTTATCATCGATTCAAACGCTACCGCAAGCATTAACCCCGATCGGTATTCGGTTACATCAACTTTGCGAGTACCAAAGAAAATCGCAAACATCGCCATGATCAAAGTGGCAGATAACGCCACCATTGAACCAGATATTTTGTTGTCGCTTTGCAGTAGTAAAAAGCTATTACTGAGTGCTTTAAGTTGCAAGGCGATATAGGGAATAGTTGCCAGTAAGGCGATAAATGTCACCATAATTGCGGTGGTTTGGCGTTTACCGTAGCGAGCAGAAATAAAGTCGGCAATGGTGGTGATATTTTGTTTTTTACTGACCAGTACTAGTTTGCGTAAAAAGCCTTGTCCGAAAAAAAACAACAATGCAGGGCCTAGTAAAATCGGCAAGTAGCTCCAACTGCTGGTGGCTGCAGTGCCCACAGAGCCGTAATAGGTCCACGAAGTACAGTAAATACCCAACGAAAACGAGTAAACAAAAGGATGGTGGCTAATTCGTTTGGCCAGTGGTGTGGTTTTATCGCCCCAGTTTGCAAGCCAAAACAAGATGCCAATGTACGCTAAAGCGACAAAAATCAATGCAGCAGTCATGTATATATTCAATTTTTATTTTGTTATTGCACACCATACCAGAAGTTTTGCTTATTTTGAGCTGTCAATTTTAGACTAGAATCCGCAATTGTTCTTATCTTTTTGATATGCATGGGTAATTTTGAGTTTTTAAGATCTATTAGACTAATGTCGCAGATCTGCAACATAGCCTTGATGAATAGTTATTATCACCCAGTGTAAATAGTTAACATGATGATAATTAATGTTTTTTACTTGTTTTTAATAATGTAGCATTTGCAGTTTACGTAAACGTTAACTTGTTGTTACGACTATGGTCTCAATTCAATATTAAGGCAGCGTTGCTAAATTGGTTAGTGCAGATAATAAAAACCACATCACTTTTTACAGATGTTAAAGAGGAAATAAAAAATGGCTTTTAAAGATGAAGAACAAGCAAAAGCTTATTGGGCGGAAAACATTTCACTGCTGTTTAAATTATTAGCAGTTTGGTTTGTCGTGTCATTTGGCTTTGGCATATTACTGGTTGATGTACTTAATGAAGTGCGTTTCTTTGGGTTTAAACTTGGCTTCTGGTTCTCCCAGCAAGGCGCGATTTACACCTTTGTGGCTTTGATTTTTGTGTACGTTTTCAAAATGAATACGTTAGATAAAAAATACGGCGTAGACGAATAGGAGCTAAGCAATGGATGTTCAAACACTCACGTTTATAATTGTCGGTTTAAGCTTCGCGCTTTATATCGGCATTGCAATTTGGGCTCGAGCGGGCTCAACCAACGAATTTTATGTAGCAGGCGGCGGTGTGCCACCACTTGCTAATGGTATGGCAACTGCTGCGGATTGGATGAGTGCTGCGTCATTTATCTCTATGGCAGGTATTATCTCTTTTGCCGGTTACGATGGCGGCGTTTACTTAATGGGTTGGACAGGTGGTTATGTATTACTTGCCATGTGTTTAGCACCTTATTTACGTAAGTTCGGCAAGTTTACTGTGCCAGATTTTATCGGCGATCGTTACTACTCACGTACAGCTCGTTTAGTGGCAATTTTGTGTGCTATCTTCATCTGCTTTACTTATATCGCAGGTCAAATGCGCGGTGTAGGCGTGG
Source organism: Pseudoalteromonas sp. (assembly GCF_036960685.1). Lineage (GTDB taxonomy): Bacteria > Pseudomonadota > Gammaproteobacteria > Enterobacterales > Alteromonadaceae > Pseudoalteromonas. Next base: position 55,773 of record NZ_JBALXK010000008.1, read on the forward strand.
TGTTTTCTCGCTTCTTAGAAGTTGAGATTGAAACGGGCGTTTACATTGGTATGGTTATCGTATTCTTTTATGCAGTATTAGGCGGCATGAAAGGGATTACCTATACTCAAGTAGCACAGTATTGTGTACTGGTATTTGCTTACCTTGTTCCTGCAATATTTATCTCTATGATGATGACAGGGCATTTCTTCCCACAAACTGGTTTTGGTGCGACATTAATTGGCGGTGAAGGTGCTTATGTTCTTGATAAACTTGATGGCTTAAGTGCCGAACTGGGTTTTGCGCAATATACTGAAGGCTCTAAGAGCATGATTGATGTGTTTGCCATTACTGGTGCCTTAATGGTGGGTACTGCGGGTCTTCCGCATGTAATCGTACGCTTCTTCACTGTTCCACGTGTTAAAGATACCCGTATCTCAGCGGCATGGACGTTAGTGTTCATCGCGATTGTTTACACAACAGCACCAGCGGTTGCAGCATTTGCCCGTGTTAACATGATTGATACGATTAACGGTAAAGATGGTAGCGGCACAGAATACGCAGAAGCACCAGCTTGGATCAAAAACTGGGAAAGAACAGGCTTAATCACCTTTAATGATAAAAATGGTGATGGCAAAATGTTTTATACAGCAGGTAAAATTGATGATCCAAACAGCGCTAACGAAGTTAACGTTGACCGTGACATCATGGTACTTGCGAATCCAGAAATTGCTAACCTACCAGCATGGGTGGTGGCGCTAGTGGCTGCCGGTGGTATTGCTGCGGCACTATCAACAACAGCAGGATTACTACTGGTTATTTCGACCTCCGTATCGCATGACTTACTCAAGCGAACCCTAAAACCCGACATTAGCGATAAGCAAGAGTTACTCGCAGCGAGGTTGGCAGCCATGGTTGCGATTGTTATCTCCGCTTACTTTGGTATTAACCCGCCTGGATTTGTGGCGTCGGTGGTGGCATTTGCATTCGGCTTAGCTGCTGCAAGTTTCTTCCCGGCGATCATTATGGGTATCTTCTCTAAGAAAATGAATAAAGAAGGTGCAGTTCTAGGCATGGTAACCGGTATCACCTTTACTGCGGCTTACATCATTTTCTTCAAGTTTGTCAGCCCAGAGCTAAATAATCCTGAGCATTGGTTCTTAGGTATTTCGCCTGAAGGTATTGGTTTAGTTGGTATGCTTATTAACTTTGCAGTTGCTGCAATTGTAGTTAAGTTTACCGCTGATACACCGCTTGAAATTCAAGAAATGGTTGAAGGTATTCGTAATCCTAAAGGTTCTAGTGAAGCTCACGCTCACTAACAACTCTGATACTCTATTAATTAATATTAATAGCTCCAAAAGCCCGACTTAAGTCGGGCTTTTTATTTGCCGCTGATAGCAGTACAGTGAGTGTACGATTGTTTTTTGCGAGTAGACAAATGAATAATGAGCAACAGGAAGTCGCCCAGTTTGTGCTAGCACAAATGCCATTTAGCGACCTTGATAGCAGTGCAACTGATTACTTTGTAAAGCATCTCGATGTTATTTATCTTACCCGTGAAAATCAAACGCAATGGCTGCAATCAGCCTCACCTAAACTGTTTTTAATTCGCTCAGGCTTATATGACTTAGTGGATGCAAAAGGCGATGTGATCACCCGTTTAGCACAAGGTGATTATTTTGGTTTTCCTTCACTACTGACCGGCGAAGCAATTCAAAATCGTTTAGAAGTACAAAAAGAGGGCATTGTTTATATGCTCAATCAAGATGCGTTTGACTACCTGCGTCGTGAATATAAACGGTTTGAACAATACTTTGTGCGTGCTCATGCTAATCGGTTGTTGTCATCCCATTACAAAAGCCAAAATGACAGTTGGTCTGAGCGCAAAATAGCAGAATTGATGTCCCGTAAGGCCGTGACCCTATCACCTGATGCGAGCATTCGCCAAGCGGCTAAAAAAATGAAAGAGCACGGTGTTTCATCAATTATGGTTACCGAGTATGAACGTTTAGTCGGGGTGGTGACCGATCGCGATCTACGCAACCGTGTATTAGCCGATGAAGTCGATCCTCAGCAAGCCGTACGTTCGATTATGAGTGCAAAACCGAAGTTTATTTTTGAAAATAACCGAGTGTTTTCGGCGCTGCATTTAATGCTTAAACACAATATTCATCACCTCCCTGTTCTTGATGAACATCATAAAGCATTAGGGATGATCACCAGTACCGATTTATTGCGCCAGCAAAAGAGTGACCCCGTACAACTGATTGGCCGTATTTATAAAGCTCACAGTGTGACTGATTTAAAACGCTACGCGGCTGAAATACCTGAGTTATTGCGCAGTTTTTCGCATAACATTGATGATATATCTTTGATAGGTAAGCTACTTAGCGGCTTAACTGATGCGTTAACCTCACGACTCATTTATTTATTTCAAGAAGAGTGCGGGGCGGCGCCGACCAGCTTTAGTTTTATTTGTTTTGGCTCACAAGCGCGCGAAGAGCAAACCTTACATTCAGATCAAGACAATGGCTTATTACTGCCAGATGATTTAACTGAGCAGCATCAAGATTATTACCGTCGCATGGGGGAGTTTGTTTGTGAACAGTTGGTAGAGTGCGGAATTAGGCGCTGCCCAGGTAATATTATGGCCAGCAGTGAATTGTGCAGAATGAGTCTATCTGATTGGTGTGAAAAGTTTTTTGCTTGGATAAAAAGCCCAACACCGCAGGCTATGCTGAACTGTAAAATATTTTTTGATTTACGCTTTATTGAAGGCTCTACAGCGCTTTATACCGCCTTTTGTGAGCAGCTAACCCGGATTTCTCGCAACGAATTATTTTACGCAGCAATGGCTACCGATATTAAATCGAACTCAGTGCCAATTGGTTTATTTAATCAGTTTAAACTCGAAAAAGACGCTAAACAGCATAAATACATCGATTTGAAAAAGCGCGGTGTGGTGATCATTAATGATATAGTGCGCCTATATGCGTTAAAAGCAGGCATACGCCGAGCGAACACCCAAGAGCGTTTAGATGCATTGTTGAAACATTCATTATTAAGTAATCACGATATATATAACTTAAAAGACTGTTGGCGATTTTTAACTCAGTTACGTTTGCGCACACAAATAAACGAAGAAGGCTTACCCAGCAACTGCATTAACCCAGATAAATTAAATTCTCTTGAGCGTCATCAATTAAAAGAAGCGTTTTATCTGCTTAAGCTGGCGCAGCAAGCTGCGGCATTTAAGTTTGCTCGTGGGAGTTTATAACTATGTGCTTTACAGTGAATACGGTGACAAGTTAAGTGGTTAAACGTTGGTTGAGTCGTTATTTTGCCCGTAAGCTATTACTTGCTGAGAATGCATTAACACAGCGCTATTTAGTGATTGATTTAGAGCTGACTGGGCTAGATCCAAAGCAGCATGAAATTGTCTCGATTGCATGGGTGCTGATAGAAAACCAATGCATTAAACTAAGCCAGTCGCAACATGCAATTAATAAGGATGTACAGCGTCTTGAGCAAAGCCCTGTTTATCATGGTATTGCCCAGCACGATGTCGCAACAGGGCAAAACTTGGCTGCTATTTTAGCGGCCCTTAGTGCACATTTTTCAGATGCTATTTTAGTGTTTCATAATGCCACCTTAGACTGGGGATTTTTAAAGCAGGCATTTCAAACTCACGGTTTGGCAATACACCCTAAATTGATACTAGATACCTTTCATATTGAAAAAAAACGCCTGCACCAACAAGGACACGAAATTGGCCTGGATGATTTAACCCTTGGTGCTTGTAGGGCGCGTTATGAGTTACCTTATTACAGCACTCACCATGCACTTACCGATGCCATGGCGACCGCAGAGTTGTTGTTGGCACAGTGCCATCAAATAAGTTGTGGTAAGGAATTAAAATTGGCTTCGTTGGTTTGATGTGATACTGGTTTGAGTATTATCGCAATTTATCGTAGCTGAATGGCTGCTATAATTAGCACCTAAATTAATTCATAAGTATTAATTTTTATTTTCGAAAACAGGCTTTCACAGTGCAGTTATTCGATACGGTGCTTGCTATTATAGGGCGCTGTTATTTTACTTTTTCTTCTGGTTTTTTATCTATGAAAAATAATTTATTGCCATCTTTAGCGGGTGTTTTAGTGAGCTTGTTTGTTGTGTGGTGGCTGCACGGTTTTTTACTGGCTGATCGGTGTTTAGATGCCGGTGGCGCAATTAATTTTGAAACAAACCTGTGTATGAGCAAAAGTGAGCATGTCATCGAACTTGCTACATCATCAACTATGTTAGTTATATATTGTGTGGTGATTATGACTTTGTCGCTATTAGTCAGCAGATTAATAAGTAAGCTATTTAAACGTTAGCGATATAGATCCCTAGATCCTAGAGGCTAGGACTTAGGATCTAGGATAAGGTCGATTACCAAAATCGGGCCATCTTAAGTGAATATGCAAACATTTATTTAACCTAGCCTCTTATAATAAAACTCAAGGTCGATTACCAAAACTGGGCCATCTAAAAGGGTTAATTTTAAGTTTCTGCTGTTAACCTCTTATATTCAATCCCAAGGTCGATTACAATACCGCCATCTAAAAGGCAGGTTGCCTTTATCTGCAAGCAACTAGAGTGGATTTTCTTTCTAATGGTAATCAAACTTGCAATTAATGGTTTTGGTCGAATTGGTCGAAATATTGTCCGCGCGCTATATGAATCGGGACTTAGCGATAATATTAAAATTGTTGCGATTAATGAATTAGCAGATCCTGAAGGGATTGCTCACTTACTGAAATATGACACCTCCCATGGTCGTTTTAAATATCCGGTGACCTTAGGTGAAGATTCACTGAGTGTCGCAGGCGATACGATCGCATTATTCTCTGAGCAAAACCCGATTGAACTGCCATGGCAGTTACTTGATGTTGATGTGGTTTTAGAGTGTACAGGGGTTTATCATTCCCGCGAACACGCGCAATTGCATCTTGATGCAGGTGCTAAAAAAGTTTTATTTTCTCAGCCTGCTGATGCAGATGTTGATGCCACGATCGTGTATGGTATTAATGATGATGAACTGCTTGCTGAGCATACAATTGTTTCTAATGGTTCATGTACGACCAACTGTATCGTGCCGGTGATTAAAGTGCTTGATGATGCGTTTGGTATTGAATCTGGGGCGATTACGACTATTCATGCGTCGATGAACGATCAGCAAGTGATTGATGCCTATCATCATGATTTACGCCGTACCCGCGCTGCAAGTCAGTCTATTATTCCTGTAGATACTAAACTAGCCCGTGGTATTGAACGTATTTTACCTAAGTTTCATGGCCGCTTTGAAGCCATTGCAGTACGCGTACCTACTATCAATGTGACTGCGATGGATTTGAGTGTGACGGTTAACGCCGATGTTGATTTAAATGCTGTGAATAAAGTATTAAAAGCGGCAGCGAGAGACCGTCTAGAAGGTATTTTAAGTTATACCGAAGAGCCATTGGTATCAGTTGATTTTAATCATGACCCACATTCTTGTATTATAGATGGCACGCAGACACGAGTCAGTCATAAACGGCTGATAAAGTTGTTAGTCTGGTGTGATAATGAATGGGGTTTCGCTAATCGTATGCTCGATACCGCACGGGTTATGATGGCAGTAAGTAATTAAATAAAATTTAGAAACTAAAATAAAACCTATATATTTCAAGTCAGTATCGTTAACTAAGGAGAAGTCCATGTCGGTCATAAATATGGCAGATTTAGATTTAAACGGCAAACGCGTGTTAATTCGTGAAGATTTAAATGTACCAGTAAAAGCAGGTAAAGTGACCTCAGATGCACGTATTCGTGCTGCATTACCAAGTATTAAACTTGCCCTTGAAAAAGGCGCTAAAGTAATGGTGATGTCACACCTAGGCCGTCCTACGGAAGGGGAATACAACGAAGAGTTTTCATTAGCACCAGTTGTTGATTACTTAAATGAAGCACTTGAGCAAAATGTACGCCTTGAAAAAGATTATTTAGATGGCGTTGAAATTGCCGATAATGAAGTGGTGGTTTTTGAAAACGTACGCTTCAATGTTGGCGAAAGCAAAGATGACGAAACACTATCTAAAAAACTAGCTGCATTATGTGATGTATATGTAATGGATGCATTTGGCACCGCTCACCGTGCTCAAGCATCTACCCATGGCGTTGGTTTATTTGCAGATGTGGCATGCGCAGGCCCACTATTAGCGGCTGAATTAGATGCATTAGGTAAAGCGCTTGATAACCCAGCGCGTCCGCTTGTGGCAATTGTTGGTGGTTCTAAAGTATCAACAAAATTAACCGTACTAGATTCACTATCAACGATTGTTGATCAGCTAGTCACCGGTGGCGGTATTGCTAATACCTTTATTGCAGCAGCAGGTTTCCCAGTTGGTAAATCACTCTACGAAGCAGACTTAATTGATGAAGCAAATAAGTTAAGTGCAGCGGCGAAAAGTAACAATGGCGAAATTCCAGTACCAACAGATGTGGTTGTTGCTAATGAATTTTCTGAGTCTGCTGTGGCAACATTAAAAGATGTTAGCGAAGTAACAGACACTGATATGATTTTTGATATCGGCCCAGATACAGCAAGCAAACTTGCAAAAATTATTGCAAACGCAGGTACTGTTGTGTGGAATGGCCCGGTTGGCGTATTTGAATTTGATCAGTTTGGTAATGGCACACGTGCGATTGCACAAGCGATTGCTAATTCAAATGCATTTTCAATTGCTGGTGGCGGTGATACGTTAGCAGCCATTGATAAATACGGCATTGCCGACAAAATCTCGTATATTTCAACTGGCGGTGGCGCTTTCCTTGAGTTTTTAGAAGGGAAAAAACTACCTGCAGTTGCTATGCTTGAACAACGCGCTAAGTAATTAGCGTTGGCTCAGTGTACTTATTTAGGTAAGTACGCTGAGTACGATCAGTTATTAAATACCTCTCACCCTTATTTAATACTGGTTTTGTATAACGGTAAATTTGGCGAAAGCCAAGGCTATCGAGGTGCAGTGATTGCACCAAACTCAACTATTCCGTTCGAACTAGGTAGTTTTGCGCGTGCGCAGCTATCGACAATTTGGAGAATACCAAATGGCTTTAATCAGTATGCGACAACTTCTTGATCATGCAGCTGAACATGGTTATGGCGTACCCGCTTTTAACGTTAATAACCAAGAGCAAATCCGCGCTATTATGATGGCGGCTGATAAAACTAACAGCCCAGTGATTGTACAAGGTTCAGCGGGCGCTCGTGCCTACGCTGGTGCCCCATTTATTCGTCACATGATTTTAGCAGCCGTTGAAGAGTGGCCACATATCCCTGTGGTAATGCACCAAGATCACGGTACTTCACCTGGCGTTTGCCAACGTTCAATTCAATTAGGTTTTTCATCAGTGATGATGGATGGCTCATTAATGACTGACGGTAAAACACCGTCAAGCTATGAATATAACGTTGATGTTACTCGTAAAACGGTTGAACTGGCGCACTCATGTGGTGTGTCTGTTGAAGGCGAACTCGGTGTACTCGGTTCACTTGAAACAGGTGAAGCTGGCGAAGAAGATGGTGTTGGCGCAGAAGGTAAGTTAACCACAGATCAAATGCTTACTGACCCTGAAGAAGCAGCAGATTTTGTTAGTAAGACTCACGTTGATGCGCTGGCAATTGCGTGTGGTACATCACACGGTGCTTACAAGTTTACCCGTCCACCTACGGATGATATTTTAGCGATCGAGCGTATTAAAGCGATCCACGCACGTATCCCTAACACTCACTTAGTAATGCATGGTTCGTCATCTGTACCGCAAGAATGGCTTGAGATCATCAACCAATACGGTGGTGAGATCCCACAAACTTACGGTGTGCCAGTTGAGCAGATCATCGAAGGTATTAAGTTTGGTGTACGTAAAGTTAATATCGATACTGACTTACGTTTAGCATCAACGGGTGCCATTCGTCGTCATTTAGCACTTAACCCTGCGAACTTTGATCCACGTAAATACTTAGCCGAAGCAACAAAAGCGATGACTGAGATCTGTGTTGCGCGTTATGAGTCATTTGGTACTGCGGGTCAAGCTAGTAAGATCAAACCAATCTCACTGGATGATATGCACCTTAAATATTTAACCGGTGAATTAGATCCAAAAATTAAATAAATAAATTCATTAAGTTATTTAATGAATAAACAGCCAGTAGTGTCATGCTACTGGCTTTTTTTATATTTGATCAATAGGGATCATTATTTTACCAAGCGCTAAATTTGGGATCACTGATTTACTAACTATATGCCGTTGGGATCAGATTTTTACTAAGGATCGACTTGGTAGCGAGTATTTTTGGTGTATTAATAGTCACTTCACAGCTTGCTTGTTTAAATGATCAACAACTTATAGATTTTGCTAGGTAAAACACTGATCCCAGATCTAACTCGCTTAGTAAAAGCATGATCCCTCACTCACTACTTGGTAGAATTTTGATCTCTATAGATGATCCTTACTCATTTGCTGTAGCCAAAATAATTAAAGATCGCTATTGTAATTTTAATGATTAAAGCGGATTAAAGTGTAATAAATAGCTAAGACGCGTTGTCATTTTAAAATAATATACGATGGTCTTTGTTTAAAATGGATACGAGTTAAAATATTTATACTAGTTATAAAGTATTGGTTAAATCAATTGAACTGATGTTATTTACAGTTATTTTGTTCCTTAAATGGGTTAATTGCTGTTTTTTTCCCTGCATTTTGATTTACACGTTACACTTTCATAAAAATGTCATACTTAGTCATAATAATGAAAACTAGTTCGATAACGAAAGAGATAAATTGGAATGTCACGTAAAGTACTTGTCGTCGATGACGAAGCACCGATCAGAGAGATGCTGGTTTTTGTATTAGAGCAAAACGGTTTTCAGGCAATTGAAGCAGAAGATTATGATTCTGCCATTGCAGCAATGGTAGAACCTTACCCTGATATGGTGCTACTGGATTGGATGCTACCAGGGGGTAGTGGAATTCAAATCGCCAAAAAATTTAAACAAAGTGAATATACTCGGCAAATTCCGATTATCATGCTGACTGCCCGCGGAGAAGAAGAAGACAAAGTGCGTGGCCTTGAAGTCGGTGCGGATGATTATGTTACTAAGCCATTTTCACCAAAAGAGTTGATGGCACGTATTAAAGCGGTTATTCGTCGTGTTTCGCCAACCTCGCTAGAAGAAGCGATTGATGTCCATGGCTTACGCTTAGACCCTATTTCACACCGTGTTACCTCACAAGGTAGCGAGCTGGATATGGGGCCAACTGAATTTCGTTTACTGCATTTCTTTATGACTCACCCTGAGCGTGTTTATAGCCGTGAACAGCTACTAGATAACGTGTGGGGGACTAATGTCTATGTTGAAGATAGAACGGTAGACGTGCATATTCGTCGTTTACGTAAGGCAATTGCACCACTTGGTCATGACCGTTTAGTACAAACTGTACGTGGCGCAGGTTATCGCTTTTCAAGTAAACTATAAAACATTCAGACCAAGGTCGGTCTTACTCTAAGGTAAAGTGAGTGTATGTATCGAGTTGTTAATAAACAGGCGTTAGCAAAGCGTCTGTTTATCTATTTCCTACCCTTATTATTAATTGGCGTGCTGATTGGCGCGCCATTTTTGCTTTTATTTTTAGGTTCTTTTTCACTGCTTGTTTGGCATTACCATCAATTATATCGGCTAAGTGACTGGCTATTGAATCAACGTAGTTTTAATCCACCGGAAGGCGAGGGTGCATGGGAGCAAGTGTTTGAAGGGATCTATCATTTACAACACCGCAACCGTAAAAAACGCAATGAATTAGCGGATCTGATCCGTCGTTTTCGTGATGGTGCTGAAGCGGTACCCGATGCTGTGGTGGTATTACAGCGAGATTTAAGTATTGTTTGGTGTAATCAATTAGCGTTAAAAGTACTTGGCTTACAGTGGCCAACTGATCATGGTCAGCGTCTTGATAATCTAGTGCGCGATCCTAAATTTGCCAAATATATGCAAATGGAATTGTTTGATGAAGCACTTGAACTGGAAAGTGGGCACAGTGTTGAGCAAGTTTTAGAGTTTCGAGTGATGCCTTACGCCAGCTCACAATTAATGGTGGTCGTCAGGGATGTGACGCGTTTGAAGCAGCTAGAACAAATGCGTAAAGACTTTGTCGCTAATGTCTCTCATGAATTACGTACGCCATTGACCGTTGTTACAGGCTATTTAGAAATGTTTGATGGTGATATGGTGCCGCCGCCAGCGATGTGGAATAAAGCCCAAGGCACTATGCTTGAGCAATGTAAACGCATGGACAGCCTAGTTAATCAGTTATTGTCGTTATCACGAATTGAAGGCGCTCGACGACAAGATAACGATAAGGCAGTCAACGTACCGCAATTACTCACCTACATAAAAACCGAAGCCCATTCTTTGAACCAAGATAAAGGCCATGAGTTAATCTTCGATATTGACGCCGGGCTTGATATCAAAGGTTCAGAAGAAGAGCTACGTAGCGCATTTTCTAATTTAGTATTCAATGCCATTCATTACACCAAAGCTGGCGGTAAAATTACCGTAAGCTGGCAGCTAAAAGATAAGCAAGCGCATTTTGCGGTAGTTGATAATGGCGATGGTATTGCTGCTGAGCATATTAATCGTTTAACGGAGCGGTTTTATCGGGTGGATAAGGCGCGTAGTCGTACCACAGGTGGTTCAGGGCTTGGCTTAGCAATTACCAAGCATGTGTTAACCCGCCATGATAGTAAGTTAAATATCAGTAGTAAATTAGGGCAAGGTTCCACGTTTTCGTTTGCCTTTAATAGCGATAAAACGGTGCTACTAAACAATTTCGCTGAAAACGCTCAAAGTCATAAAACTGTCATTTAAGAGTAATCTAACTGTCATCTGTTCTCTTTAGAGTAGACGGCAGTTAAGAAATGGACGAACCAAATCGGAGTAACCCCATGAAATTTAAAAACCTCGTAGCCGCAATGGGTGTGGCAGTAACAACATTTGTATCTGCACAAGCTATGGCTGTCGATGCAGACATTCCTGAATATCAAAAAACCAGTGGTATTTCAGGTAATTTTTCATCAGTGGGCTCTGATACATTAGCCAACATGATGACCTTTTGGGCAGAAGAATATAAGCGCATCTATCCAAATGTAAATATTCAAATTCAAGCGGCTGGTTCATCTACAGCACCTCCAGCGCTAACAGAAGGCACTGCTAATTTTGGCCCTATGAGCCGAAAAATGAAGTCAAAAGAAATTGAAGCATTTGAAAAGCGTTACGGTTATAAGCCAACTGAAGTGCGCGTGGCTATTGATGCGCTTGCTGTATTTGTGCATAAAGATAACCCTATTGAAGGCCTGCGTATTGACCAAATCGATGCGATTTTCTCTTCAACACGTAAATGTGGCGCAACAGCAGATGTAACGCGCTGGAGTGACGTAGGTTTAACAGGTGATTGGGCTGCTAAAGATGTTCAGCTTTACGGACGTAACTCTGTATCGGGTACTTATGGTTACTTTAAAAGCAAAGCACTGTGTAAAGGTGACTTCCGTAATAACGTAAATGAGCAGCCTGGTTCAGCTTCTGTTGTACAATCAATTTCATCATCAGTGAATGCAATTGGTTACTCAGGTATTGGTTATAAAACATCAGGTGTGCGTACAGTACCACTGGCGAAAAAAGGCGATAACTTTGTTGATGCAACACTTGAGAATGTAGCAACTGGTAAGTACCCACTGTCGCGCTTTTTATATGTGTATGTGAATAAGCACCCTAATAAGCCGCTTGCACCAATTGAAGCTGAGTTCTTAAAAATGGTGTTATCGCTAGATGGTCAAAAAATTGTAGAGAAAGATGGTTATGTGCCGCTTTCTGGCAAGATGGCAATGAGTGAACTTAAGAAGCTAGGTCTTCTTTAAACTCAACATCAACGCTGAGTTAATAAAAAAACCGCGCAATGTAAATTGCGCGGTTTTTTTATGGGCTGTTTAACTAAACGCCTTAGTTAAACAGTTTCTTTTTTATTTGTTGATGGGCATTTAAAACGCGCTTACGTTTACTTAAACCTTGGCGTTTAAAGCTTTGTATTGGCATTACAACTGGTTGTTCTTGAGGCAATGCTGGGATTGTGAAATTAGCCACTTCATCGCTTGGTAAAGCAATTTCTTGCTCATGTACACGCAAAGCGGCAAGTGTATCGTCATTATCAATTTCACTTGGACAAATAAATATGCCCATTTTACGTAACTTAACACCTAAGCCAATGCTGCTTGAATAGCGCACAATTGGCGCGGCTAAAATTAAGCCGACTAAAATGGGTGACAACCACCAAAAGAAAGTAGGTGTATAGTAATAAGCAACACCACCCCATGCAATGGACACTAAAGTCGCTATTAACGTATAGCCAATAGCCTCTTTCCAAGGCACCATACGACCTGAACGTGGTTGTGCATCCCACGATACTTTTTTACCTAAAAATACACACACCACAAAGTAGCTGTGAAATACCATCATCAATGGTGCAACAATTATGGCAAAAACCGTTTCTATTAATGATCCGAATATAAGTTTCAGGCTACCGCCAAATTGTTTATTCCTGTGTATTAACGTAACGATAAGTCCCATTAATTTTGGCAGTAATAGTAATCCTATAGTGATAAACAGTAACGAATCAATAAGCTCTGTTTTCGCTATCTGCCAAGTTGGGAATAACTGGTAAGGTTGATTGAAATAAACGTTACTATTCATAGCACGCGTTACTGCATCAACCGTACTTAACACCAACATAGATAACCAAATCAGCGAAGAAATATACGCGGTCGCACCTAATAAGAAGTGTAACTTGTTCATTAGTTTTATACCTGATGAAGGTAATAAACCTAAATGTTGGATATTACCTTGCACCCAACGTCTGTCGCGTATTGCGTAATCTAAAATATTACTGGGGACTTCTTCGTAGCTGCCTTGAACATCACTTAATAAAATAACATCCCAGCCTGAGCGGTTTAAAAGAGCGGCTTCAACAAAGTCATGGCTTAGGATCTCACCACCAAAAGGGGCTTTACCTTCAAGTACAGGCAGCCCGCAGCAGTTAATAAAGGCTTCAACACGAATAATAGCATTGTGACCCCAATAGTTGGCTTGATTGGTTTGCCAAAAAGCGGAACCAGTTGCTAGCATTGGGCTGTATAACACAGAAGCAAATTGTAAAAAGCGACCGAAGAACGTTTCTTGTCTAACTGGAATAGGGATTGTCTGGATCAACCCGGCATTTGGGTTGTTGATCATGCTTGTTGTAAGCTCAAGCATACATTGTCCTGTCATAATGCTATCTGCATCAAGTACAATCATATGTTCATATTGGCTTCCCCAGCGTTCACAAAAATCAGCTAAGTTACCTACCTTACGGTGTTTATTATCAGTACGGTTACGATAGAAAACCTGCTTTGCAGTTTCCCCTAAACGTGCAGTTAGTGCATGCCAAGCTTTTAGCTCATTGCGTGCAATGTCTTTATCTTGGGTATCACTTAATAAATAAAAATCAAAATGCTCAAACTGACCGGTCTTTAAAAGCGAGCGCAGGCTCACTTCAAAACCAGCAATAACGCGTTCAGTATCTTCGTTGTAAATAGGCATCACTATGGCAGTTTTGCTATTACTTAACGCTTGGGGGTCTATAGTAATCGGCTTTTGACGTTTTAGAGTCAATGGATCGATTCTCAATAATTGCAGAATAAAACCCATGCAGCCACTACAAAATGCAGTCACAATCCAAGTGAAAGTGATTGAAAATAGCGCAAGTAAGGCGTACTCAAGTAAGGTCATGGAGTTTGAATTTAAAATATCAAACATGATCCACATGCCATAAGCTGAAATATACAGCACTAACAACGTAAATAGTGCTATGCGTGATTTTCTAAAGGGTATTGCAGCGTTACCTGCTTTACTTTTATTGAACATCGTTTGGATACCAGACATAGCTCCATACCTCACTTACTTCTTTGTCACGTAGTGTTAATGATAAGCGCATATCAACTGGCTTATCTCCCTCAGGCGCGATTTTAAACGCAACACGCCATCCCTGATTATTCGGTAATTGTTGTACTGTTTTATCGCTTACTGCGCCTGAATTAAGCGATAAGTTAGCGAGTAGTTTGATATTGGGCGATAAGTTATTAATGGTGTCACCGGTAAAATCGACCGTAAATTGGCGATGACTTTGCGGTGGTGGATTTTTTTCACCAGGTAAGGCCGCACTGCCAATTCGAGTACGTAACACATGAGCTTTATTTTGATTGGCCAATACCGCGTTAAAGGTAGACATTTTATAGCCAAAGCTGAGTGTTTCACCTGCTTTTAGTGGTTTCTCCGGTACCCAGTAACTGACAATATTGTCATTCGTTTCAGTGTCTGTTGGTATTTCAACTAACTCTACTCGGCCATTACCCCATGGCTCTAGAGGCTCAATCCATAAGCTTGGACGATCATGGTAATGTGCTTCTGTATCAAGGTAGTTATTAAATTCACGATCACGCTGCGCAAGACCAAAACCTTTTGGGTTATCATAACTAAATGAAGTGACGCTAAGTTGTTTTGGATTGTTCAGCGCACGCCAAACCCATTTATCATCCTGTGATTGCATTAATAAGCCATCAGAGTCATGCACTTCTGGTCGGTAATCATCAAAGAATTTAGTGCTATTTTCACCGTGATAAAACATGCTGGTAAGCGGTGCAATGCCGAGCTTTTTAATATCTTTACGGGCAAATATTTGCATTTGTGTGGTTATTTCAGTGTTTGTTGATGGGCTTATCTCAAAGCGATAGGCACCAGTCACTGACGGGCTATCTAGTAATGCATAGAGCACAATATTAGTATTTTCTGCTGTTGGTTTTACCAACCAGAACTCTTTAAACACAGGAAATTCTTCGCCTGAGCTGAGTGCGGTATCGACTGCTAGGCCGCGGGCTGAAATACCATATACTTGTTGTGGACCAACTAAACGAAAGTAAGAAGCACCTTGGAACACCGCCACTTCATCTTTGTACTCGTTATTATTGAGTGGGAAATGCAGTCGAAAACCTGCGTGGCCTAATTGAGTGCTACCTAAAGCTGCGCTAATTTCCTGCTCAAGCGGTGCAGCAGTATTATCATAGCGGTAGTAATCGGTTTTGAAAGGCAATTTTTGTACCTTGCCATCAGTGCTCACTGTATTGATCGCAATAGGATTTTTATAAAGGAAACCAGGGTGAAATAGCTGTACTTCATACAAGCTTTCATCTTTCCAAATGGCATGATCTTGGCGAAAACGAATAGACCTATAATCTTGGTAGCTAATATTATTTAATGTGTCTATGGCAATTTCAGGTGCGGCTACATAGTCGTTGGCAGCGAGTTGTTTAGCTCTAGCTGTGATCACCTCAAAGAGTCTTTCTGAAGGAATGGTAAGCAGAGTTGGTTTTTTTACAGAGACAGGTGTAACTGTGTCTGGCTTTTTAGCAGGCTCAGCCGTCACTGTTTCTGGCGGTGTAATTGGCTCTTCTGCTGCACCCACATTACAAATATACAAAGCTAATAATGTAGCTAGCACACTACTTTTTTTAAATGATGGAGACAGAGCTGCTCGCGTTTTCGTTCCCATGAGGTTTCCTTTAGCCGTTACCTAGTTAATTTTAAATTTGTAAGAAGTTGTGTTTAATAAGTTACATTCAGCTTTGCAAGAAGTGAACCTTAAATAACCATTTGTATTTAAATAGCTTTTTTATTTCTTATCATGCAGATGATGTACTTTCTTTGTATAAGCGGGAAATAATTACATGGAATGTATGACTACTTCTTACTAATGTAAGTAGATGTTACTAGATGCAACCTTGCTCTAAAGTGAATGAAAAGGCGTTTACATAAATTTTGTTACGGGGTCAAGGAATTGCGATAGGAGGGGGACTTGCCAATCATATGAACAATCGGCAAGGTAAACTATTATTGAACGTTACCTAATGCTTCAGCATTTGCTTTACACTGGTTGTAAGCTTCAATACATTTTGTACTACAAACTTTATGCACCATACCTTCACCGGTACTTTGCTGTTCGCAGTTTACTTCGCATTGGTAGTTTTGCTGAGCACACTGCTGCATTTCTGGATTTTCTATTTGACTTTGACAGCCAGCTAGCACACCAATACACAGCGCAATGCTTGATAATTTTATTAATGAGTTCATGCTTATCCCTAATTATTGTTATGTAATATCAACTTGCAGATTATCTATAAGCCTAACTGGACCTAAAAAAGCTGCGGCCAAGATCACTAAATGACTATCATTGAGTGTAGCGTTTTTTAGTGTATCGCGCTGCGCTATTTCAAAATAATCCGGTTTGAGTCCCGCTTGTTGTAATCGTTGCGTCGCCTGTTGGCATATTTCGGCAAAATCTCGTTTGCCTGCGTTTAGTTGCTCAGCGCTCCAATTTAGCGTTCTAAATAGCTCTGTGGCGGTTTCTTTTTGATTCTCTGATAAGTAGCCATTACGAGAGCTCATCGCTAAACCTGAGACTTCACGGCTAGTGGCAACGCCAATGATCTCAACAGGAATAGATAGGTCATGAGCCATGGTTTTAATGACTTGTAATTGCTGAAAGTCTTTTTCACCAAAGCAGGCGTAATCAGGTTGAACTAAGTTAAATAACTTAGTTACAACAGTGGCTACACCACGAAAGTGACCAGGACGTGAGCCACCGCAATAGCCCATTGAAATACCTGGTACATCAACAAAGCTTTGTGCATCTAAACCGTTTGGATAAATGGTTTCCACAGTCGGCGTAAAAACAATATCGGTGCCTAATTCGGCAAGTCCTTGTTTATCTGCAACTAGGGTGCGAGGGTAGTTGTCCAAATCTTCGTTTACGCCAAATTGCATTGGGTTTACGAAAATGCTCACAACAACTTTATCGGCCATATTTTTAGCTTTTTCAACTAACGAGAAGTGACCTTGGTGTAAATTACCCATAGTTGGCACTAAAGCGACGCTCAGGCCTGCTTGGCGCCATGCTTTAATTTGGCTGCGTAAGGATTTGATTTCAGTGATCGACTGCATTATTTAAACTCATGTTCCGTGCTTGGAAAAGCACCGCTTTTAACGTCGTTACAATACTTTTTCACTGCATCTGGCATGTTGCCAGTTTCGAGTAAAAAGTTTTTAGAAAATTTAGGGATATAACCTGCTGAGATGCCCACTAAGTCATGCATAACAAGAATTTGCCCATCAGTTTGATTACCTGCGCCAATACCAATTGTCGGGATTGATACCGCATCGGTGATCAACTTAGCAAGTTCTGATGGGATGCATTCAAGTACGATCATTTGTGCGCCAGCCGCTTCCAGTGCTTTGGCGTCGCTAATCATTTTTTGTGCTTGTTCAGCGCCGCGGCCTTGAATTTTAAAGCCCCCAAATACATGCACAGATTGCGGCGTTAAACCTAAATGACCACACACCGGAATACCTTGCTGCGTAAGCGCGACAATTGAGTCATACAGCCATTCACCCCCTTCAATCTTGACCATGTTAGCGCCAGCGCGCATTAACTCAGCCGCATTTTTACAGCTTTCGGCCGGATTTGAGTAGGTCATAAATGGCATATCAGCAATAACGAATAACTCACGGCTACCAGCGCGTACACTGCGGGTATGGTAGGCGATATCTTGATTGGTAACAGCCAGCGTATCGTCACCCCCTTGTAATACCATACCTAATGAATCGCCAACTAAAATCACATCAACGCCGTTATCGTGAAATAACTTTGCAAAGCTTGCGTCGTAAGCTGTTAAAGCAGTAATTTTTTGCTGTTCTGCTTTCATTTTATTGAGCGTAGAAACGGTTATTTTAGACATAGTATCCTCGTAGGCAACGGCCTGAAATTAATTACAGAGGTAATTGTTGTAATTCGTTTAATGCCAAGTTAGCGGTTACACTGTGCAGTGGTGTTCCATTAGGCAGCGAAATATCTGGGGCGATCTCAAGTAGCGGATAGACAACAAACTCGCGCTCGGTTAGTCCATAATGAGGCACAATCAACCGTTCACTCTGAATGACCTGATCGCCAAATAATAAAATATCAATATCTAAGGTGCGTGGCCCCCAGCGCTCTGCTTTTCGCACTCTACCGTGCTGAAATTCTATCTGCTGCGTTAGATCAAGCAACTGCTCAGGCAATAAGTTAGTTTTAATTGCTGCAACAGCATTGACATAGTCGGGTTGATCTTGCGGGCCCATCGGCTTGCTGGCGTAATAGTGCGATACGCAAATAAACTCGCATTCGGCTAACGCTTGTAAAGCGGCTATAGCGTTATCAAGTTGCTGACGTGGGGCGTTTAAATTAGCCCCTAAACCAAGATAGACGATTGGCATGCTTATTCAGCCGCCGGCTTTGGGCTACGACGGCGAGTACGACGACGGCCTTTAACAGCCCCTTGGCTACCTAATGCTTTGACCATGTCTTTTTGGCCATTGATGTCTTGCTTTAAGTAGTCAGTCCACCAATTCACTAATTCTTGATGTTGTTTTTCACCCGCTTCTACACGCAATAATAAAAAGTCATAGGCGGCTTTAAAACGAGGTTGCTGAGTTAAACGATATGCACGTTGCCCTGAGCGTTTATCTAACCTGTGCTGAATATGCCAAATATCGCGGGCACCTAACGTGAATCGTTTTGGCACTGCAATATGTTGCGCATTTTCACTAAGTACTTTGTTCATTGCTTGAGCAAACGCATCGTATTCCGATAGTTGCTCCTGCGCTTGCAAGGTTTTAGTGATCTTCAATAATGGAAACCACAGTAATGCGGCAAAAATAAAGGCCGGTGTTACTTTCTTTTCGGCATTGATTCGCTCATCGGTATTGCGGAACATTTGGCGGATCAATGCAAACTCTAAACCATCTGGATTACTGTCTAAAATAGTATCAAGGGCTGGGAATAATGATTTGAACAGGCCATATTTACGTAGCATTAAAAAGTTTGCTTCGGCTTTACCATTTAAAAACAGCTTTAGTGTTTCTTCAAATAAGCGTGCTGGTGGAATGTTATCTAACAGGCTTGCTAATTCTTTTAATGGTTGCTCGGTTGCCGGTGCAATTGACATGTCTAGTTTGGTGGCAAAACGAACCGCGCGCAGCATACGCACTGGATCTTCACGGTATCGGGTTTGCGGATCACCGATCATTTCGATTTGTCTGGCTTTAATTGCTGCTAAGCCGTTAGCGTAATCATGAATTGAAAAATCATTAATTGAATAGTACAAAGCGTTGATGGAAAAATCACGACGTTCAGCATCTTCTTCAATGCTACCAAACACGTTGTCGCGCAGTAGCTGGCCTTGGTCACTCGATTGACTGATCTGGTTTTTATCTTCAGGCGCTTCGTGATGACCACGCATGGTGGCCACTTCGATGATCTCACGACCAAACACAATATGCGCCAAGCGAAAGCGACGGCCAATTAAACGGCAATTACGAAAGAGCTTTTTAACCTGATCTGGTGTGGCATTGGTTACTACATCAAAATCTTTTGGTTGTTGACCTAACAAAATATCACGAATACAACCACCAACAAGGTAGGCATCGAAGCCACCGTCTTTGAGGCGATATAACACCTTGATTGCATTTGGGCTAAATTGTTTGCGAGAAATACCGTGCTCATTGCGTCCAACTATTAAAGGTTGCGCAGAGACTTGAGTATGTTCGGCTGTTGCTAAGGCGGTTGGGCCTATAATTTGCCGACAAAATTGAAAAAGCTTGGAAATAATAATCTGTCTCCCACAGAATTTGGTTATTTGATGGACGCCATCAAAAATCTAACCAAGTATAGCTGCACTTTGCTATTAACTGCACATGTATAGTGTTATTGAATAACTTTGTTGTTGCTATAATTGAGCACACCCTTAACGCAATTGATATTAATTAAATAAATTGCACATTTAAGGTTGGCTATCATATACCAGCAAAGCTCAAAAATTAAGTTGAAGGCCTTAAAATTAGCCATTTTTAGTGAATTTTTATTTGTTTAAATGCGTAAATAGGGGTGACTGGCTGTGTGAGTTTTGAGAAATTTGAATTTCAGCCACGTTTGGCACACTTTCTAAGTTGTAATTATCGATTGCCCAGTTCAACATTTTATCAATGCTTAACTCAACGAGTTCTGGCTGCGGGGCCAAACCTAAAAATTCAAATGCACTGAGCAAGGCCGGTTTAGGGTTGTCTTTAACAATCGCTGGCGCATAGTTTTGCTTTGATAATTTAAAACCGGGTTTAGCGACTGCCAATGGTAAATGAGCATACTGCGGCGCTGCGCTATCTAACTGTTTAAATAAACTCAGTTGGCGGGCTGTTGGTTCAAGTAAGTCAGCGCCGCGCACAACATGAGTAATACCTTGCTCAATATCATCTGCAACCACTACTAATTGATAAGCAAATAAACCATCGCTGCGTTTTATTAAATAATCTTCGTGGGCTAAATCACGGGTTACGCTAACTTGACCTTGAATGAGGTCATGGTATTGGCATATTGGATGCTGTTGAATTAAGCGTAATGCGCTGTGTGCTTGCGAGTGGTTTAAATGACGACAATGAGCTTGATAAATTCCGCCAAGCGCTTTGATTTGTTTGCGTGAGCAGTGGCAAGCATAAATAAGCTGCTGGTTATTTAATTTATCGAGGGTGTGGGCATATAAATCATGGCGCTTGGTTTGATAGACAACCTGTTCATCCCAATATAAACCATAGGCTTCAAGGGTGGTAAGAATATCTTTTGCTGCGCCTTCAACAACACGTGTAGTGTCGATATCTTCTATTCGGACTAGCCAACTACCTTGGTTGCTTTTAGCGTCAAGGTAACTGCCCACAGCCGCCACAAGTGAGCCAAAATGAAGTGGCCCAGAAGGTGACGGTGCAAAACGACCGCGATAGTTGCGCCTAGGCGCAGTAACGGCTGTGGTAGACATTGATTAATTACTGATAATTAACCACGGCCTGATTGTTTTTCTTTGATTTCCGCAAGAGTTTTACAGTCTACGCATAAATCTGCAGTAGGACGTGCTTCTAAACGGCGAATACCAATTTCAATCCCGCATGAATCACAAAATCCAAAATCATCTTCTTTAATAAGAATTATTGTTTTTTCAATTTTTTTGATCAGTTTACGTTCGCGGTCACGAGTACGTAGTTCTAAAGAGAACTCTTCTTCTTGTGCTGCACGGTCAACTGGATCAGGGAAGTTAGCTGCTTCATCTTGCATATGCGATTTAGTACGGTCTACTTCGTTACGTAAATCGTTGCGCCATGCTTCCAAAATAGTTTTAAAATGAGTGCGTTGTGCCTCATTCATATACTCTTCGCCCGGCTTTTCCTGGTACGGTTCTAATCCGGCCTGAGCCAATAACCCTAATTTTTTTTGGTCTGGCATAACTTTCTCCTAAATCCTTAATATAATGCCCAGCTTTAGCCGGCGGCTATAAATAACAGAATCCTATGGCCTAGGCAAATTTATTTTTAATTTATTGGCTGTGGTTAAATAATTTTCACTGTTTAAAAAGAAAATTTGAAAAAAATAATGGGCTTTTTAATCAGTCTGCTATTTTCTAACTGGCCTAGTTATATGGGCAAAAAAATGAAAAGCAACTTAATTTTTTACATCTTTCGTAATTACTGTGGCTTGAGTGCTTTGAGGGTTAAATTTTTTAGGTGTACATCCATACCAACGTTTAAATGCGCGTTGAAAAGCGCTTTGTTCACAAAAGCCTAAGCGATTGGTTATTTCAAGCAGGGTAACTTTTTGTTGTAGCATGAGTTTGGCATGGTATTTACGAAGCTCATCTACTAGCTGTGAATAACTACAATTTTGTGAGCGTAAATAGCGTTGTAAGCTGCGTTTTTTAAAACCTAAATGGCAGGCTGCTTGCTCAATGGTAGGGACTTGTGGCAAATGCGCGGTAATAAATGCTTTCAGTTGATTTATTTCGTCTTGTTCGCTCACTAAGGTACTTGCTTGCGCGGCGAGTAAATATTCAAGTTCTTTATTGGCACTGTGTAATGGGCTGGTTAATAAGCTGCTTTTAAAGCATAAGCAATTATGACTTGCACAAAATTCTATCGGACAATTAAACACGGCTTTATAAGCTCGTAAGCTGGTTGGATTTGGCTCAGGGCGGGTCAGCTGAACTTTCTCGAGTGCCAGCTCGGTTGTGTTGTAACAGCAATGTTTGGCAAAAGATAACCAACTACTAAATAACTCATCCACCATATGATGCGCAATTTCAATGCTAGGTTGCCAAGTTAAATAGCTTAGCGAGTTATCGCTTCGCAAGTTAATAGTCCCGATATTACGAACTGTGGTGTTGAGCTTTTGCGCATGCAATAATACTTTTGCTAATGAATCACTGACCAATGCAATGTGCCCTAGCAATCCCCAACTTTGGGTTTTTAATGATTGGCCAAACTTTAAACCGATATGATCACACTGTAATGTCTTTTCAGCGTAACTCATTAGCTGTTCATAATCTTCAATAGGAAAGCGGTAACGGCTTTCATTAAGATAACGAGCGCGTGTTGCTAGTAGTGCGTCAAGCTCAGTTGATGCTAGACCTTGTGCAATTAGAAAGTGTACAAGTGCACGAATTATTTGGCTGCTAACAAAGTACATAACGGACAATCTTGCATGGAGAATTACCAGCTAAGCTGCATTAATTGGCGCGCAAAGTCAATTTTTTGCGCAAAAGGTCAAGATTTAGTTTATGTAATAAGGCAAGGTAGCCAATGGATAAAACAATAATAGATAGGAACTTCACAATGAAACTTCACACACTTTCAATTAGTATCGCAGCGGCCCTGTTACTCAGTGCTTGTGGTTCAGATGATGATAAAAATGTTATTGAGCCACCGCCACCAGTGGTTGTTGAACCAACGCCAGAACCGGCGCCAGTAATAACCGCTTTTGATGACGATAATAAACTCGATGCCAATATTCGTTGGACTACCTTTGGCGTTCCGCATATCACCGCTGATAATCTGGAAAGCCTCGCATTTGGTAGTGGTTATGCGTATGCAACAGATCACGCATGTTTATTGCTTGATCAAGTGGTTAAAACACGTGGTGAGCGTTCAAAGTTTTATGGTCCAGATAAAGTGCCAGGCAGTGGTGATTCTGCGCATTTAATTTCTGATTTTGGTTATAAAGCTTTAGGTGTTAATGCCTATGCGAAAGAGCATTATAATGAACTAAATGAAGATAGCCGTGCCCATTACGAAGGCTTTGTTCAAGGCTTTAATAAATATGTGAGCGATATCGGTGTTGATAACTTAGCACCAGAATGTGCATCGCAGCCCTGGGTGTTTGCATTAACGCCTGAAGACATGCTGGCTTATGCAATGGCAACAGTACAATTAGCTAGTTCAGCAAACTTTTTAGATTTAGCCTTTTTAGCCAATCCTGGTGATGATGGTGAGTATTTACCAACTCCAGCTGCGGCAGCTGCCAACTCAGTCTCTAGTGTGGTTAAAAACCTTAATCAACAGGCTAAAAGTTTTAAATTAGAGAAAAAATACCAGCACCTTGGTTCAAATGGTTGGGGACTTGGTAAAGATAAAATGGCCAATGGCAAAGGCGGCTTATTAGCTAACCCACACTTTCCACATGAAGGAAACTTACGTTTTTGGCAATCACACTTGACCATTCCAGGGGCTATGAATGTAATGGGTGGCAGCTTACAAGGCATGCCAGGGCTGATCAATATTGGTTTTAATGAGCACGTCGCATGGACACATACATTTTCCACAGCACGACACTTTTTAATTTACCAACTAACGCTGAACGAAAATGATCGTATGAGTTACAGCGTGGAAGGTGATAACCATACAATCACTAGTAAAAAAGTCACTGTTGAAGTTGCTGTTGCACCTGGCATGACAATTAATTTAGAGAAGGATTTTTATTATAGTCACCATGGTTTGATGATCGAAACACCTGCTGCAAACGGTTTAGGCTGGGATGACAGCCAAGCATTTACCATTAAAGACGCCAACGAATTTAATATGGATGTGGTTGCCCAGTGGTCAGCGCTTAACCAAGCCCGTAGCTTAGATGATATGAAAGCATCATTTGCCCAATTTGATGGGGTGGCGTTTAACAACACTATGGCCACAGACAAAGAGGGTAATGTGTTTTATGTTGATGACAGTACCGTGTTAAATGTAGGTGATCTTGCTAACAAAGCGATCCGCCTTCAGCCAGAACTAGTTGCACTGCGAGAATCAACGGGATTCGATTTAGTACCGGGTAACTTAAAAATATTTGAAAGCGACGGTAATGTGCCTTTTGAAAAAGCGCCACAATTGAATCGCACCGATTACGTACAAAACTCTAACGACAGCTACTGGGTTACTAATCCGCAGCAGCCGCTACTGGGCTTTGCTGCACAATATGGTGATGTACAACAGCCGCTTTCATTGCGAACTCGGATGGGATTAAAGCTATTGCAAGACGGTGGTGGTCAGGATGGTTTGTTCACTCTGGAAGAGCTGGAAACCGCGTTAATCGGTAACCGTATATATTTAGGTGAGCTGGTGTTTGAGCAATTAGTCGCTCAGTGCCAGGTACAAGGTGATACTCCGGTAATGCTTAGTAATGGTCAAAGCATAGACCTAACGCAAGCCTGTGATGTTCTTGCACAGTGGAATGGTGCAATGAACTTAGACACTAAAGGTGCTGCATTGATCCGTGAATTTGCACATTTATTTGATCCTAAAACTCATCTAGCCGATAACTTTGATGTGACCAATCCTGCTAATACGCCAAATACTCTTCGTATTGATGGCTCAGCATTAGTTGCTCTAGCGCATGCTGTTACAACACTGCAAAGTAATGGTGTTGCCCTTGATGCAACGCTTGCACAAATGCAATTTGTTGAAAAAACCTTAGCTGGTGGTAACGCCAGTGGTGAAAAACTGCCGTGGAGTGGACCAATGCATGTTGAAGGTGGCTTTAATGTGTTTCGTTATGACCGCAGCAGTACCACACGTTCAACCTTGATCCCTTATATTGATCATCAAGCGTTGAATGATGCAATAACTGGCCAGCCGTTGCGCTCAAATCTTACGGCCTCAGGATACCCAGTTAATTATGGCTCAAGTTGGATGTTTGTAATGAACTTCACTGACGAGGGCCCAGTTGCAAAAGGGATACTAACGATGTCGCAAAGTTCCGATTCAAGCTCGGAGCACTTTGATGATCAATCACGTTTTTACTCTGAGAACGCCACACTTAGACCGCTACTTTTCAAAGATGAAGACATTAATCTGAATTTGATAGATGAAATTGATTTGTCACTGACTAAGCAATAAAAGGGATATTTTCGGTCAGAGTAACCTCTCTGGCCGAAATTTTTGCCTTATAAGCCAGCACTTCTACACCCACTGCAATCGCTTGATTTAGTAATTGTGCGTACTTCTGGTCAATATGCTTAGCAGCACTCACTTGGCTGATCCCTTCATGTAACACGGCAAATAGTAAAACCGCTCGATGACCTTGTTCAACCATTTCAATTAATTCGCGAATATGCTTTTGACCCCGCAGAGTTTGTGCATCGGGAAAATAACCTTGTCCGCTAAGAGGTGAATCTTGGCTCAATAAGGTGACTGACTTCACTTCAACATAGCAATTTGGGCGCTTAGAATCACTGAGTAAAAAATCAATACGACTGTTTTCTTGGCCATATTTCACTTCGCTTTGTAATTGTTCATAACCGCTTAGTTCGTTGATCAAATTATTTTGCAGGGCTTCTTCGACCACTTTATTTGCCATTGCCGTATTGACACAAATTAACTGCTGAAACTGATTTTGCGTCAGTTCTAGGGAGTGAGGGTATTTACGCTTGAGGTTAGCACTGGTTGAATAAAAAGCGGCAAAATCAGGTTCAGCGCAGCCCGTCATTTGCCCCGTATTGGCACAATGAGCAGTAAATTCAGAACCGTCCGCTAAGCGTAAATCGGCTAAAAACCGCTTGTAGCGCTTAATTAACGTGGCTTGTTGTAATGGTGGTGCAAATTTCATTATTTAGTCTCATTCGGTTGGGAAGTTGTGCCAGCTATAGTAGACTCAGTGCCACTATTTAGCGCAAAGAGTATTCTAACATGTCTGAAAAATTTGTTGTTCAATTAAGCGAGCAGGGTGCTGCATCGCATTGGGGCGAAAGCGCCACGTTATCTTTTAATGAGCAAGGTGCAACCGTTCATTTATCTGAGCAAGACACATTGGTAAAAGTACAAAAAGCCGCGCGCAGTATTGCTAATCAAGGCGTTAAAAATGTAGTTTTAGCTGGTGATTGTTGGTGCACTGAAACGCAATGGGCATTTTATCAAGGTTTTGTTTCGCCAAAAACATTAACAGGTGTTGAGTTTGCAGAAACTGCAAAAACCGACAGCGAAGAACTCAAGTCATTATTACGTTCTGCTACCTGGGCACGTGAAATGATCAATGGCACTGCTGATGATATTTTCCCTGAAAGCTTGGCTGGTAAAGCGGCTGAATTTATTCAATCACTGGCACCTGAGCATGTCAGCTATCAGATCATAAAAGGCGATGCATTACTTGAGCAGCAATGGATTGGTATTCATGCTGTTGGTCGTGGTAGTGAGCGCCCGCCAGTGTTATTAGCGCTTGATTACAATCCTACCGGTGATGAAAATGCTCCTGTGGATGCGGCGCTTGTAGGTAAAGGCATTACGTTTGACTCAGGTGGTTACTCAATCAAAGCCAGCGAAGGCATGCTTGGTATGAAATGCGATATGGGCGGGGCAGCAACAGTGACTGCAGGCCTTGCACTAGCCATTGGCCGCGGAATTAATAAGCGTATTAAATTGTTTTTATGTTGTGCTGAAAACTTGATTTCAGGACACGCTTACAAGCTAGGTGATATCCTGACTTATAAAAATGGCACAACCGTTGAGATTGTAAATACTGATGCAGAAGGGCGCTTAGTCCTTGCTGATGGCCTAATGGCTGCCGGGGAAACGGGTGCACCTCTTATTATTGATGCAGCTACACTTACCGGCGCGGCACTGGTTGCTGTTGGTCAAGAATACAATGCATTATTTGGTCTTGATAAAGAGTTTGTACGCGAAGTCGAAGGCTTTGCAGGGCAAGAAATGGAAGGCGCATGGCCATTACCGCTTGAAAAATGGCATCAACAAAACTGCCCATCACCTTATGCTGATACGGCAAATAGCCGAGCTCAAAAAGGTGGCGGCTATGGCGGCGCATCAAATGCTGCTGGTTTCTTATCGCGCTTTGTGCCAAATGATGGCAAAGGCTGGGTACATATTGATCTAGCTGCGGCATTTAATATGGGCAGCACTAGTCAGTGGGCGGCAGGCGCAACCACAGTGGGTATGCGTACCGTAGCACGTACTTTGTTAGAAAAAGCATAAATTTAAGATGCTAAAAAGCGCCTACATTGGCGCTTTTTTATTATCTGAAAAACAGTAATTACAAACTCAAACAAGCTTTTTTTATTTATTTACTGTAAAATCATGCCCCACTTTTGTCGTTCAAGTTTGCTGTAAACTACACTTGAACGATCTACTTACACTGGGGTTTCTATTATGTCTGATAAGACTTACATCACGGCTCAGCAACTGCTCGAAGATTCTTTTCGCGTTGCGGCACAAGTTTACCAAGATGGTTTTCGTCCTGATTTTATAATCGGTATTTGGCGTGGTGGTGCTCCAATTGGGATCGCAGTGCAAGAGTACTATGATTATAAAGGCATAGAAACAGACCATATCGCAGTGCGTACATCTTCATATTACGGCATCAATAAGCAATCTAAAGAAATAAAAGTGCATGGTTTGCATTATATTATTGAGAATGCTAATGCCGGTGATTCATTATTGATAGTTGATGATGTATTTGACTCGGGACGCAGTATTTTTGCACTGAAAGAGAAACTTTCAGAACTAATGCGGTTAAACTTGCCACAAGATATTCGCGTGGCTTGTCCGTATTACAAACCGAAAAACTCAAAAGTAGATATGAAGCCTGATTACTATATTCATGAATCAGAAGAGTGGTTGGTATTCCCTCATGAACTCTCAGGTCTAACACCAGATGAGATCATCGCAGGTAAAACAGATTTAGTAAAAATACACGATATTTTATTAGCAAAATAAAGTTAGTAAAATAAATTTATTGAGTGAAAAAAGGCCTTTAAAAGGCCTTTTTATCTTTTATATGCTAAATAACCAGAGTTCAGGTTAATGGCGTAATGATTATGGCTATTAAAGCTGTGAAAAACTATCTACGTAATCACTGAGCCTATCCAAGTCGACTGCTTTGAGTCCATCGTTTGAGCGCGCGACTAAACCTTTTTCTACTAATTCAGATACTACACGGCGATAAGCGCGTTCCGTGGTGGCAAAGCGTTCGGCTTCGGCATTTACGGTCGGGTATGCACGCAGCAGTGTTGGGTTGTTCTTTTCTGCACGTAGTAAGCAATCTTTCGCTATATTGTAACCCAGTGGTAATAGCAGCTTATCTAAGTTGATTTTTTGGTTCTCTTGAAACTTAGCGGCAATGGTTTGTGCCGTGTATAAACTGAGTTCTGGTTTTTCAAGTAATAAGGCGCGCCAGTGTTTCAACTCTATTAAGTTATAGCTCACATCACTAAAACAGGTAACTGTATAAATGCAAGGGTTGTTGTTAAGCGCTTCAATTTCACCAATTAGGGTATTGTTGCAATCTAGCTGGCCTAATAGCAAGCGACGACCATTACCTACATCATAACTAAACGATATAGTGCCGTTTCTGACCAAAACTAATTTACTTAGAGGTTGATCTTGGTGGATCAAAACTTCTTTTTTAGATTGTTGATAGCGACTGCCAGCAAACGTAAGCAACTGGTCAACGAGATAACTAGAAAAATGATATTGAAACATCAACAATGCCCTTCGGACAATTGTCCTATTTATTACACCTTAATGACGTTAGCATTAAGATTCTAAGAATTTACGCTAACTTACTAGTTTAGTTAACGAGATTAATTAAGCTTAATACCTGATATCCCGTGTAATGATTATTAAAGTCTGCTTTTAGCAGCTTTGGGTTTTTAGTAAGTTAGCCTTTTTATACTGTTGCTATATTGTGGAATATCTTTGTGTAAACTACAACATTTGCAATGCTAACCTAAAGTATCGGAGAGAACAAATGAGTTGGGAATATTTGGGCTATTTTGCCTCTGCTTTACTCATTGCCTCTCTAACTATGAGTGATGTAAGTAAACTTCGTTGGTTTAACCTTGCAGGTTGTATTGCTTTCACTGCATACGGTATCGCAATTGCCGCATGGCCTGTGGCCATTACCAACGGTTTGCTGACGTTTGTTAATGTTTACCATTTAATAAAACTTCATCGCCAACAACAAAATCCACAACACTCTGTCGATTAAGCTGTTATTCCTGCGATACATCTGGCTGCGCTTTTTGATAACGTAGCTCGCCGCCAATCCATGTTTGATTGACCTTAATTGTAAATATTTCCTGTACTGGGACTTTGAAATAATCTTTGTCGATCAAAATAAAATCAGCCCATTTACCTTGCTCTAAACTGCCTAACTTAAACTCTTGATGTGCAGCATATGCGGCACCTAATGTGAACGCTCTCAGTGCATCTTCTCTGCTGAGTGCTTCGCTGACACGCCAACCATTGGCAGGTAATTGATTATGATCTTGGCGAGTTATAGCTGAATAAAGGCCATCAAATGGATTGGCCAGTTCAACAGGATAATCAGAGCCCGCAGCGACCACAGAGCCTTGATTTAAAAAAGTCTGCCACGCATAAGCGCCTTGCAATTGGGTATCAGCAAGGCGTTGCTCTGCCATATGCATATCAGAAGTTGCATGCACAGGTTGCATCGATGGAATTATTTTTAGTGTTTTGAAACGAGGTATATCTGCTGGGGCAACTATTTGTGCATGCTCTATGCGATTACGTAATAAAATACCGCCGGTTTTTTTAAACACATTTTGATAGGCATCCAATACAATATGATTTGCCTTATCACCTATGGCATGGGTATTCGCGCTAAAACCATGACTAAAGCTTAGTGTGAAAAGTTGCTCTAATTTTTGCTGGGTCTCTAACATTAAGCCTTGGTGATTTTTTCTATCGGCGTAATCATCAAGTAACGCAGCACCTCGGCTACCCAAGGCGCCATCAGCGTATATTTTTACACTGCGGATAGACATAAAGTCATTTAGATCTTTATAACGACCAGCTCTGAGCATGCTTTCAAGCGCAGGATCGGTTGCGCTGAGCATTGCCACAATACGCAGTGGTAGTGTGCCTTGCTCTGCTCTTTGTTTATAAATTTGCCATGTTTGTTTATCAATACCGGCATCGTGAGTTGAGGTTATGCCTAGGCTCACTAAGTGTTGGCCAGCCTGAGTTAATGCGTTACTTACGTCTTGATCTGATGGGGCCGGAATATGTGCCGTGATCAAGCTTTCAGCTTTATCGATAAAAATACCGCTTAGTTTACCGGCTGGTGTGCGAATAATTTCTCCACCCACTGGAGCTTGCGTTGCAGTGGTTAACTTTGAAAGTTCCATTGCTTTACTATTAACCCAAATAGCGTGCCCATCTACGCGTGAAAGTACCACGGGAATATCTTTAACAATCTTGTCTAGATCAGCGGCAGTGGGAAACTGTTTATCGGGCCATAATTCTTGATTCCAACCGCGGCCAATTATCCAGCCATCTTTATCTTTGGCGAATACCGCAAGTTGCTGTTGGATTTGTGCAATCGATGTACTGCCGCGCAAATCCAGCTGTGTTAGGTTATTACCTAATCCAATAACATGGCCATGGGCGTCGATTAAGCCTGGTAGCAGAGTTTGTTGCTCGGCATCGAATGCTTGAGCATCTGGAAAACTAGCTGCAAGTTTTTCGTCACCGAGCTTAACTACTTTGCCATCTTTAATTACTAATGTGGAAAATTGTTGCAACTGGCCGCTGTAGGTCGGCGTGTAACCGTTGGCGTTATAGATCACTGTGGTATTAGCGATAGCAGGTAAAGACCAAGCGATGATACAGGCAAGGAAGCATTTCATTATTAATATTCTTTTAATTGCTTTTGTTAACTAAACAGTAACAGAGAATAGTGAGTCTGCAAATTAAATCTCATAATTTATTTAATGTTTGGTGTTTTAAGCTATGCTTATGAATTAGTTATTATTATTTCATTCTAATCGGAACATAAATGAAGCTTAACCAACTCGCTATGCGTAGCAAATTCATACTCTTATCAGCTTTAATATGCATCATTTTTATCGTTGCTATGGCATTTATAAAAGTTGCGAATAACCAAACTGCAACAGGTTTCGAGCGTTTCTATCAACATAACTTTATGGTGACTAAACTCAGTGCCGACCTCAAACAAGCGCAAGATGGTGTGTTATCCGGAGTAAGAGGGCTGCAAGTCGTTTACTTATTAGGTTTACAAGAGCAAGCGCCTGAAATGCTCAAGAGCATTGATGATAATGTTGCGCTGACTGCACCGTTAATACAACGCATTAGCCAAATATACAAAGGCGAGGCTAATTTACTTACGGCATTAAAAAGTAACTCGCAGCGTTATGAGCAAGCAGCTATTGCGTTTAAGCAAGCGATGGAAACAGCCCCTGATAATAAAGCCGATTATGCTATCTATCGAGAGTTTGTTGATTCGCATCGTGCCTTAACTACTTTTTTTGAGCAGTTTGAACAAGCTAACATTGCGCAAGTTGCTAAAGCGCAAGCGACTGCCCAGCAATCCATCAATTTTGCAAATACAGTGTTTTACTTATCAATTTTTATAGCGCTTGGCTTAGCTTTATTATTTAGCCATATGCTGTCGAAAAAAGTAGTAATGGGACTAACGGTTGTTAGCGAAAGTGCCCATGCATTACAACGCGGCGAATTAGATCAATACTCTCAAGTTGAAGGCGATGATGAAGTCGCTGACTTAAGCCGTACCTTAGACGCTACAATTAGCCACTTAAATACTACTCTTGCCACTATTTATAACTCTGTAGCACAGGTTAATAATCATAGTAATGAGTTACTCAGCTCAAATACTCAAATTCAAACAGCGACATCAGAGGTGTCCGATCATACAACGCAAGCCGTAACTGCAATTGAGGAGTTATCGGTCACGAGTAAGAGTATTGCGGTAAATACCGCAGAGTCGGCAACAGCCTCTGATAGCATGATGACACTTGCCAATAGTGGCTTAGATGCTTCTGAGCAAACAAAAGAAGCTGTAAGTCATTTATTAGGCACATTAAATGAAACCTCAGACGTTGTTGATCAACTGCAAAGTGAGTCTAGCAAAATTGAGACTATTCTGGATGTGATCCGTAATATTTCCGAACAAACTAATTTGCTCGCACTAAATGCCGCGATTGAGGCTGCTAGAGCGGGCGAACAAGGGCGTGGTTTTGCCGTAGTGGCTGATGAAGTACGTACTTTGGCCCAGCGTTCGCACAGTTCAGTAAACGAGATTGAGACAATGCTTGGACAACTGCGTTCAGCAAGTCAGAACGCAGTGACAATGATGGCTGATAGCACCAGAGTTGCAGCGCAAGCGGAAGATAAAATGGATGAAAGTAATCGCTTATTAAAAGAGATTATGCAAATGATCAATCAAGTTAACGACCAAACCCAGCAAATAGCAACAGCAGCTGAAGAGCAATCAGCCGTTGCCGCTGATATTAGCCAAAATATGCATACCATCCATACATTGACAGATACCACTGCTGATATTTCGCAGCAAACTGCAAATACCAGCAATAGCATGGCTGAACAAAGTCAGTTGGTATTAAAGCAAGTTGCATTTTTTAAATTAAAATAATGCACTAAACTTATTTACTTGCGTACAGGCTAAACTCTGCCAGCGATAACCTGTTATCTTTATCGCTGTCATAGCTTTTAAAGCGTGACCATAAAGCGGGATCTTTTGCTGACTCTGAGCGACTCAGTAAACCGTCTTCATTACGGTCTAATTTTTTGAATTGCTCAGCGATATTATCAGTTGTTGCAAAACTGCCACAACTAACAGCAAGGAGTAAAATTAATCCCAATTGTGTGGTGTATTTCATAGGGGGAAACTCATTAATGCAGGTTGTTAGTTAAAAAATTTTTAAATTCGACAAGTGAAACTCTATCGTCTCGGTCGCTATCCCAGCGCTGAAACTGCTTTAGTAGCTGCGGCTGAGCATCCAACTCATTTTTGGTTAAGTAACCATCTTTATTACTATCTAAATGGTCAAAACGTTGTTTTACATCCAGCGCCATTGCACTAAAGCTGGTCGCTAGTAGCATAGTTAATATTGCTAATATGCCTTTCATTGTTAAGGTCCTTTTAGTTAACCTAAACTTCGCTTAGTTCAAGATAAAGTATTTGCCATAATTTAAGTCCCAACATTAAATCCATTTACACACTCCCTCCGGGATTATGGCAAATACTTTAGAACCTTTTAAATCTTAAAGTTTGCAAACTCTTGCTCTGATAAAAATTCGTCATTATTATCATCAAGATCAGTAAATTGCTTCAGCAAGGCGTCGTTTTTCTTCGCTTCAAGCAATGATATTTGGCCATCTGCATTGGTATCTAATTGTGCAAATTTAACGTTTGCTTGCGATGCTAAAACGGTGGCACTAATGATTAAAAACATTAATGAAAAGGCGGCGATAAGTTGTTTCATAGCTGTATTTCCTTATAGGCAAGTTATTGTAAAAACTGCTTAAACTCAGTTAGAGATAGTTGACCATTTTGGTCTTTATCTATTTGCTCAAAGCTTTCGTGCAGTACGGCATCTTCAGAAGCTTCCGCTTCACTTAATGTGCCATTACTGTCTTTATCAAGCTCAGCGAAGGTAGCCTCAACATCAATAGCAAAGCTATTAAAACTAAACAGTGCGCTGCAGCACAAACATAATGGGGCTAATATTTTCATATAATTACCTAAACAATAGTGGTTGCTTCAAGTGTTACAAGAATAATGCCAATAAAATAAATTCATAAATATCAGTGTTTTATGTGTTTTTGGTGAAAGTGGGTGTGAAATAATGACTCGGTAGTGTGTCTTTTTTGCAACAAACTTTTACGCTAATCAAAAAAGTTATTTGAAAACAGTCAATTAAGTTGTTTCAATTTAGCGTCAGTCAGTTTATATAGCGCTACACAGTTCGCCTTATTCATTATTCTTATTGATTCAGCTAGTGTATAAGTAACACCTTCCATAATCAGACATTTAACTAAAGGAGTAGCGATAGTGGCCTCATTCGCTAAAAAGTACAGTGCATTACTTCGTTGGCGACCTAATTTAATTGGCCAGTTCTTGTTTAGTACTTTGTTATCGCTGCTGCCATTATCACTGGTCGTGATTGTATTTTTAAATGCCTTAAATAAACAGCTTGCCGTGACTCAGCAAATCGTCAGTGATAATTATCAAATAACTAAGTCGTTTAATAATCTCAAACAAGACCTCAATAGTTTAGAGCGGGCGACGCGGCAAAATTGGGTGCTAAAAAGTGAATCACTTGATGAATTGATTGTTGATAAGTGGCAATCGTCGTTACAGAATATCGATGAACTCACTTTTATTAGCCCTGCAGAGGATTATGTTAGTCAATGGCAGCAACTTGCCAAAGAGTTGCAGTTAGCGCATTCAAAGCTTGTTAGCGAAGGGTTGCAAGATGCGCAATTATTTATTCCGGTGAGTGAATTAATTGCTCGGCAAACGTTATGGTTAAGAGACCAAAATGAACTACAAATAACTAAAAATCAGCAACAGTTAAAAGCCTTACAAGATTCATTTATAAACTGGTTAGTGGCGCTTACTCCATTAACATTACTCGTTGGCGGCGGATTTTTGTGGCGTATTAGTGGCCGATTAAAAGGCTTAACGTCGGTTATTGATAAGCTTGGACAAGGTCATTGGCAGCAAAAAATATCAGTGCAGGGTTCTGCCGAACTAGTGGAGCTGGGTAATAAATTACAATGGGTGCAAGAACAGTTGCATCAATTAGAGCAACAAAAAGATACCTTCTTACGCCATGTTACCCATGAACTGAAAACCCCATTAGCATCAATGGTTGAAGGTACTGATTTATTAGCCGATGAAATTGTAGGACCAATTAATAAAGAACAACAAGCTGTATTAGAGCTTATCACGCAGAGTATGGTGCGTCTGCGAGCAATGATAGACAGTTTACTTAGCTACAATGCAATTCGCAGCAGTAAAGAAGACTTAAGTGAGCTGGTTTTTTCGCAATTAATAACCAAGATCAACAGCCACTTTGAACACCGCTTAGTGGCACGTAAGCAAAGTTTATGTTGGCATTGTGATTTACCCGAGCAGCCGCTAGAAATAGCTGCGGAGCTGGTTGAAATGATTTTAATACAATTAATTTCTAATGGCTTGAAATTTTCACCGCAACAGCAAGCTGTTGATATCCATTTATCGTTAGCGGGACATACTTTAAAAATGATCGTCAGTGATCAGGGCACTGGTATTCAGGAGCAAGAAAAATCACATATTTTTAGTGCTTTTTATCAAGGTAAAAATGCCAAAGATGTGACCGCGCAAGGTAGCGGCTTAGGACTGACAATTGTAAAGGAGTCTGTTGAGCAATTAATGGGAACTTTGCAGCTTGAGCATAATGAGCCACAAGGGTGTCGTTTTGTTATTCAAATACCAACCATTAATCCAACCAATAAAAACCAAGGAGTTAATTAGCATGGGCGTGCGTTTAAATGCCATTTTTGTGGTTTGTTTTACCACTTTAGGGCTCGCTGGGTGTGAGTTAACTGAACAACCAGTAAAAGCAAACAATATTGAAACAGCGCCAGTTACGAAAGTGGTTGAGCCACACACTGATGGTTTACCAAACCCTAAGCCTCGGCCAAAAACAGATCCTATGTATCCACCAGCAGAAATAATTATTGGTTGGCATGCGAAGGCCTGTGGTGGCTTTAAAGTTGCGGCGAGTAAAGTTGCTTATATTGGTACTAAAGAGATCCAGAATTATTTTGATTTTAGTTGTAAAAATAATGTATTAGCACCGGAAAAAGTTTTAACTCAATTACTAAAACTTGATCAAGCGTATTATTGGCCAGATGATATAAAACAGTATTTATGGTTGCAAAAACAACAAATAAATCAGCAGATAGACGCTAAAAAACAGCAGCAAGCGCTGAATAATAAAATGCAAGAGACACTGTCATCGCTGGCGACGATCGAACAGCAATTATTATTACGCGAAGAAACCAAGGAGCAGTAATCATGTCAATAGAACAAAACCAAGGCGCACGAATTTTACTGGTTGATGACGATGCAAGTTTATTAAAGCTGTTGGCTATTCGTATTGAATCAAAAGGCTATCAAGTTACAACCTGTGAAAGTGGTATTGCTGCTTTACAGCTATTAAAAAATCATGTCTATGATGCTGTGGTTACCGACTTGCGGATGGATGAAATGGATGGCATGGCATTGCATCGTCAGCTGCAAAAACGTTACCCAGCATTGCCGGTGATCATGATGACGGCTCACGGTTCCATTCCAGATGCGGTTGAGGCCACCAAACAGGGGATTTTTGCTTTTATTACTAAACCGGTAGATAAAGATGAATTGTTCGATAGTTTAGCCAAAGCAATTGAAATACATGGCCTGAGCGCCGATGAAAACACATCAAGCAGTAATATAGTGACTCGCAGTGGAGCTATGTTGCATTTGCTTGAACAAGTTAAGTTACTGGGACCGACTCATGTCAATGTGTTGATCTCAGGTGCTAGTGGCACAGGTAAAGAGTTACTAGCGAATGCGATTCATCAACACAGTCATGTCAGTGAAGGCCCATTCGTAGCAATTAACTGTGGTGCGGTGCCTGGGGAGTTACTTGAATCTGAATTATTCGGCCATAAAAAAGGCGCATTTACAGGCGCAGTTAAAGATCACCAGGGGTTATTTCAACAAGCCCAAGGTGGCACCTTATTTTTAGATGAAATAGGTGATATGCCACTTAATTTACAAGTTAAGTTATTACGTGTCCTGCAAGAAAAAACCATTCGTCCAGTGGGCTTTCAAGAAGAGATCCCGATAGATGTACGGATAGTCTCAGCGACCCATAAAAATTTACCGGATGCGATTGCCAATCAACAATTTCGTGAAGATTTATATTATCGCTTAAATGTTGTTAACCTAAAATTACCGCCACTGTGTGAGCGCAGAGAAGATGTGAGTTTATTAGCGCAGTATTTTAGCGCCACTATAGCCAAACGTATGGGACAAAAAGAAAAACGCTTTGCCAGTGATGCAATGCACGCATTAGTTCGTCACGATTGGCCAGGTAATATTCGCCAGTTACAAAATGTTGTTGAGCAGGTAGTTGCACTTACCCCTGGCGAGGTAATATCGGTACAGCTGGTGGAGAGTGCGCTTAATAGTAATGAAAGTAATGTTGAGCCGCTTTCGCTAAATGATGCTAAAAAAGAGTTTGAGCGCGATTATGTTATTAACACCTTGAAAATGGCGGGTGGTAATGTGGCTGAAGGGGCAAAACTGGCTAAACGTAACCGTTCAGATTTTTATAAGCTAATAAAAAAACACAACATAGACGTTGATAGCATTTGTTAGGAGAAAACATGCAATTATTTATGGTGTATTTAGGTGGGCGGATCCAAGGCTGCCATATAGAAATGCATGATGTTCGTTTTGTGGTAGGGGAGTCAATTGAGCAAACTTACACAAAGTTAAAAGTCCAGTGGGTTGGTGATAAAAACAGTGTGCATATGGATAGCTTTATGGCGGTCAATCATATCGATGGTTTTGCCGTAACTGTTGTTGATGAGCCTGTTGAACAAGCTGAGCAGTTATACTTTGTAAATTTAGGGGCGTACCGGGCTGACAGTTTAGCGGAGCAACATGATTTTGCTTTGTATGTCGCCCGCAGTAGTGACGAAGCTAAACAAAGAGCAAAAGAGCATTTACTGGCTGGCCTAAGCCATATTCATAAAGATGACTTATACGACGTAGATGATTGCTTTGCGGTTGATTTACTCGACAGCCAACTTCACATAAAGCTCACCCCGAGTGGGCAGTCCCAGAGCATTAAACCAGATTGGTTTGGTTATCATATTTTATAGAAGTATTGTTTGATTAAGTTGCTAACTGACTAAGCGGCTAATCGTGGTCGCTTTGTTCTGTACGCTCTTGGTCTTCGCTATTACTGGCAATTTTAAAGGCAATAATCACCAAGCCAAACATGGCAAAAGGTAGGGCTGCAAGTAAGTACTCTGTAAGGTTACTGTCAGCAAAGCTGGCTTGTAATAAAAAGTGCCCTGCGACGCAGAGTATGATCACAATGAGGAGAATAGGTAATAAAATAAGTTCTTTTTTGGCTGAATGAGTTTTCATTATTAGGCGGTGCTTTTACAAGGTGCGCCATTGTAATGAGCAAAGCGGTTTTAGGTCAAATAACTTGTTTTATAAATAACACCTGATTGCGCTGTATCAAGCTTTTCAGCCTCAGGTTCTAAGTCTTCACTGGTGGCCTCATCACACTCAGCATGATTATACAGGTCGAATATAAAATCGATTTCTTCGCGCTTTAACACAGTTTGCATTTTAACCTCCTAATAATCAGTCTAAAATTTGCTGATACTAAGAATATGCCTGTGAGCCTGAATTATAGGTGAACACTTATTGATCAAAGTGTGTAGAAATGTAACCCTCAGCTTTTTTGGGTTACATTTTTAGCGACAGGTATCCTGACAATGAACTCAACACCATCACCTAGTTGATTATTAACCGCTTTTACACTGCCTTTATGATATTCACACACTAAACGAACAATATATAAACCCAAACCTAAATGAGGCTGCTGTTGCAGTTGTTGGCTACGTACGGACACCATAGAGTCAAAAATATGTTCAGCCAGTCCCTCTGGTAATAATGGCCCGTTATTTTTAACCGTTAAAACAGCATCGTTATCGTTTTTAGTTAAGCTGACACTAATTGCGCTATCACAAAGGTTAAACTCTAATGCATTATTAATGAGTTTATCGAGTAACTGAGCGACAAATTCAGGCGCCCCTATCATTGTTAAAGGAGAGTCGCAAATATCGACTGTAAACTCTTGTTGCGGGTAGGTGAGTTGATAGCCCTGCATACAGCCTGTTATTACTTTGCGTAAATCAAATAGTTCAGCTTCAGCGCTTTGGATGCTTTGTTCAAGTCGTGTTGCTTCGCTCATGGTGGTAATAATTTTACCTAAACGCTCAACCCCTTCACTGGCACGATCGAGGTATTTTTGGCTAAGCTCACTTTGTGGCTGCATTTGTAAGTTCTCCAGCGAGCTTCGCACTACTGCAACAGGGGTTCTCAGCTCATGGGATAATCGCGACGACATGGTTTCTAAATAATTAGTATAACCGCCTAAGCGACCAACAATATTTGCAAAGCTACGTGATAAATCGCCAATCTCATCGTTTGCGTCACTATAATCAATGCTACCCGTTACTCGACCTTGAGCATCAATGGCTTGCTCTGCGGTATCACGAAGGCGGCGGATCCTAGTTGATATTCTCGAAGCAAAAAAGAACAGGGTAACTGTGCCTATTAGCATGACCGCTAAAATTACATTAAACAGTTTTTCCAATGATTTATTTCGTAACGTGCGTACACCGTTGGTGGTCTCTTCGGCGACCACGGCACCAATTACTTTATCTTGGATCCAAATAGGATAAGCGGCAGATAAAATAACCGCTTTGTTATCTGGGGTCAGTCGCCATGATGAGGCCGGTGTTCCCGTAAGTGCTTTACCTATGTGTGTACCTTGCATAGCCGCAACATCATGTAAGGTATCTAAAAACTCATTCTCAGGACGGGTAAGTACTTTATAGTAAAGTGGGTGCAGGTAGTTTTTCTCAAACCGTTGCCACCAGGTTTTTGCGGGTTGATCATTAAGCCCATCGGCCCACACGCCGTCGGCATGATGAATCGATCCCGACTGTGCTAATACGCGATGATGATTATCAACCACCCAAATACGGCTGCCGCTGTGCCCCATGCCTTTTAAAATTCGGTTTATTTCAGGGGAAGGAACCAGAACAGAGCCAATATCATTGGGATTTTGTAAATTTGAAGTCGACATAGTCTGTGGCTCAGGCTTGCCTTGATCCCAATCTTCAATTGCAAAGCCGAGCTTATTACCAAGCATACTTAACGGAAAGCGCAGTTCAATATTGTAACCGTTATCTGTACTAATAAAGTAACCTTGGATTTTAGTAACTGGCTGCTTAGTTTCGGCGTCAAAGGCATTCACCCAGCCATCTTGGCGAGCGGCAACTATATAGTGTTTAAATTGCCCCTGTGGGGTTTTTAACATGATCTGTAAATGGTCGTTGCGGGTTAAGCTCAAACTGTTTTTAGC
This sequence comes from Pseudoalteromonas sp., assembly GCF_036960685.1. Lineage (GTDB taxonomy): Bacteria > Pseudomonadota > Gammaproteobacteria > Enterobacterales > Alteromonadaceae > Pseudoalteromonas. Next base: position 96,340 of record NZ_JBALXK010000008.1, read on the forward strand.
ACGATAAACTAACGAGTCATCGGTTACTTTAAAAACCGCATATAAAAATTCGCTATACTTCCCCACCATGTGATCAAAAGACAGATCCGAACTTTGATGATCGGTTTTATCTCCTTGTAAATACCGTTCATCATAGTGCCACATTAAACTTTGATACGGTTGCCAGTCAGATAATTTACCGTCGAGCTGAATCGGGTTACTGAGGTTATATGCATAAAGATCACGGCCTTTGACGACTTGATCTAAAAAGTTGGTTTGCGAATCAAATAGCGCTGGGCGCTCATGTAGTGCTGTAGCGAGTGCGCGGGTAGTGCCGACGAGGGTTTTTTCTTGCCCTTGGCGTAAAAACTTCTCCATTTCCCACACATATTCATAGCCTAACCAAGGCAATAAAAATAGAAAGCATGACAGCAAAATAAACTTGCTGCGCAAACCAAACCGCAGCATTACAGTTGCTCCCAGCGATAACCCATACCGTACACGGTGTCGATACAATCAAACTGCGCATCTAAGGCAATAAACTTTTTACGGATCCGTTTAACATGAGAAGTGATAGTACTGTCGTCGACATAAATCTTTGCATCACTCATTAATTCGTGGCGGCTTTTAACATGCCCTGGGCGTTGGGCTAGTGAATGCACCATCCAAAACTCTGTGACGGTTAAATCGACTAACTGCTGCAGCCAAAACACTTGCATACGTTTTGTATCAAGAGTGAGAGGACCGCGGTTGAGTAAGGCATTTTGATCTGCAGGTTGCTCAAGGGCTTCCATGCGTCTAAACAGCGCACCAATACGCGCTGCTAAATGTGCCATGCTGATGTCTTTAGTAAGGTAGTCATCTGCGCCCATGCGCAGGCCGCAAACGGTATCAATTTCGCTATCGCGAGCCGTTAAAAAAATAATCGGCAAGGTTTTAGAAAGTGAACGTAAGGTTTGGCACAGCAAAAAGCCGCCATCAATTTCATGACCTAAACCAATATCGACAATTGCTAAATCTGGCAAGGTGTCGTTAAAAGCATGCTCTGCACTTTGACGGTCACTATAACCACAGACCTGATACCCTTGTGCGCTGAGCATTTCCATGTAGTTTTCGCGGATTGCAGTTTCATCTTCAATGATGGCTATTTTCTTCATCGTTATACCTTTGTTTTGTTCTCGTTGCACTATACCTAATTTTTTTCCTTGGGTACTGGCAAAAAGGCAATTGCCATTTTTTTGCCACAATTGCTCAGCAGTTTGCCTTTTTTGCTCCCCTTTGTTGCCACTTCAACTTGTTTTAATAGCGTTATACCAAATCGGGCAGCTACCAACCCATGAGTTGCCAACTATTAAGTTATTAAGCAAAAAAGGATTACACCATGAAAAAAATTATTATCGCTTGCACTATCGCTGCTATTTTTGCAGCACCTAACTTAGCGCACGCTGACACAAAAACAGTGACCGCAAATGAAACCCATAAAGAAACGGTTATTGGCTTAAGCACCGGTGCAATTTTAGGCGGTATTGTTGGCGGCCCAATTGGTGCTTTTGTTGGTGCATTTGCTGGTGGTTTAATTGGCGATAAAGAAGTGGCTGAAGATAAAATTGCCGAGCAACAACGTGCGTTAGTTGTACTGCAAGATAAAACCGATGATTACCAGCATGTACTGGCGCAAAATACGCAAATGAGTGAACAACTCGATATGCTTGAAGCCAATAATGAACGCCTTGCCTTAGCGCAAATGCATAACCTAATGGCAATGACTATCCAATTTAAAACCGCTTCAAGTGAGATTGCTCCGCACTTTGCCAGCCAACTTGATCAGCTAGTTAACTTATTACAAAGCCAACCTGACTTGCAGTTAGATTTAAATGGCTTTGCCGATCAGCGTGGTGATGAGCTTGCTAACCTAATGCTTTCAAAACAGCGCGTTGAGGCTGTGCAACGTTATTTGATCCAGCAAGGGATCGCGCCAACTCGTTTAACAGCCACTGCATTTGGTGAACAACAAACAGTGGCTGATAACGATAACTATGAAGAAAACATGTTTGATCGCCGTGTAACGTTAACAACTCGTCCAAGCACACAGCCGTACAGCCAAACTGCGAGTAATTAATTGCCATTTTGCCAAGTAGCTGCCAAGGGAGTGAATTTTATGTTGAGTAAACCAAGCAAAGTGCTGACCCGTAGCCGATTATGGCTTCGGGGAAGCCTTTTTACCGTTATCGCGTTTGTTAATTTTGCGAGTAACGCAAGTGCATCGCCAGAGTTAATTATGTTCGACAGTAATGGTGCTAAGGCTGCACCTGGGGTTATTGTAAAAAGTGCTGCCACAATGACAGTCACTGGATTGATAAACCATGTTGTAGTAACTCAACATTATCGCAATGAAAATCCATTTGCCGTTAATGCACGTTATGTTTTTCCGCTGCCCGAAGAAAGTGCAGTGCATGCCATGACAATGCACATTGGCGAGCGAGTGATTAAAGGTGAAATTGATAAAAAAGCACAAGCTGAGCTGCGTTTTCAACAGGCGCAACAAGCAGGAAAACAAGCTGCTTTAGTCCATCAGCAGCGCTCAAACATGTTTGTCACTAACGTGGCAAACATCGGCCCAGGCGACGACGTGCAAATAGAGCTGAAATATCAAGAAGTGATTGATTATCGCAGTGGTACATTTGCACTGCGATTTCCAACCACAATCACGCCGCGTTACCATCCATTTAATGCAGTGCTACAAGAGCAAGGCGAGCGTCCAAATGTTGAAAAGCAACCTGCTAGTTTATTTGCGCCATCAGGTTGGATCACACCTTTTTATGCAACCACGAGCCATGGCGATGCACCACAAAGTGAATTTAGTTTAACAATTAATATTGATGTTGGTTTAGAGTTGGTTGATATTCAATCAAAGTATCATCAAATTGCAATTGAAAACCCAGCCTTTGGCCAATATCAAGTAGCCTTAAATGAGCCTAATGCAGTAAACCGTGATTTTTTACTGGAGTTTAAACCACTGCAAAAAGAGCAAGCGCAAGCTGCATTTTTTACCGAGCAGCTTAATAATGGTGAGCGGTTTGGTTTGCTAATGCTGCTGCCGCCAGATGATCATTTTACGCAAACCCAGCGATTAGCTAGAGAGATGATTTTTGTCGTTGACACTTCAGGCTCCATGCATGGTCAGTCAATGGAGCAAGCTAAAAGTGCGCTGCACTATGCTTTATCGTTACTTGATAGCAATGATAGTTTTAACATTATTGGCTTTGACGACCAAATAATGCCGATGAGTAATAACCCTGTGCCAGCAAATGATTTTAATTTACGTCGAGCTGAGCGATTTGTTTATAACTTACAAGCAGATGGCGGTACTGAAATTAAAGGGGCTTTAGATGCTGTACTAGATGGCCGTGAGCATCTGGGATATTTACGCCAAGTGGTATTTTTAACGGATGGCAGTGTCAGCAATGAAGATACCTTGTTTAAGCATATTAGCGCGCAGCTGGGAGATAGTCGTTTGTTTACGATTGGTATTGGCAGTGCGCCAAATAGCTATTTTATGCGCCGCGCCGCGGATGTTGGTCGGGGCACTTTTACTTATATTGGCAGCAGTGGCGATGTTAAGCCCAAAATGCAGCAGCTGTTTGATAAGTTAGCACACCCGGCAATTACGCAGCTTACGTTGACGAGTGAAGCCGTCAATCAGCAAGGCGAATATCAACAACTTGAATATTGGCCATCACCATTACCTGATTTATATTTTTCAGAGCCAGTAATGGTGGCGGTTAAACTTGATAACCAAGCTGCAATCAGATTAACTGGGCAAACAGCGCAAGGACCACTTGCAATAAAATTAAACACCCAACAAGGGCAATCAGCGCAGGGGATTGCAAGGCTATGGGCGCGTCAAAAAATTAAATCGTTATTACTTTATAACCAACAAGAGCAGGTAAAAGCACAAGTTGAGAGCTTGGCGCTTGAGCATCAATTACTCAGTCCATTCACCGCTTTTGTCGCCGTAGAACAAACACCTGCCAATATTTTTGCTGAACAAAATGTACAAGCTGCTAATCAGTTACCACAGGGGTTAACCATGCGATTACCGCAAACTGATGGCCAGAGTCGAATGTATATTTTGTTAGGGCTGTTGTTATTAACTGGATTTGCTGTGCTTAGGTTTAAAAAATGAAAACAGTGTTTGGCATCGTCTTGTTGATTACGGGTTTAGGCTTGCTCGGCCATGGTGGTTATATGCAAGGCAAAGCATGGCTGGCACAGCGACTAATAGAGCAGGCTTGGCAAGTGGCACTGACAACTCCAGATCAGCAGATTAGGCCATGGTTTTATGCTGATAGTTATGTAACGGCGCAATTAAATTGGCCAAGCCAAAAACAAACATTAACAATATTAGCAGGAGCCAGCGGGCGTAATTTAGCATTTGCTCCGAGTCACTTTTTACCCAGTGGCGAGCTTGGCTCTGATAGTGGCGTTTTGATTGCAGGGCATAACGATACCCACTTCGCATTTTTACAAAAAGTGGAAGTAGGCGAGCAGTTTAGTTTGCAAACTCAAAATGGCGTGATAGAGCAATATCAAGTGCGTGGGATTGATGTTATTCATCAATCCCAACATGACTTCTTAAAACAAGCTGGTTTGTACTTACTGACCTGTTACCCTTTTAACTCGTTAGCATCAGGCACTGAGTTACGCTTACTCGTTTCAGCAGATAAAGTATCTGCTGCTAATGTATCATCCGATAAAGCCTCGTCACTGACATCGATAACCAACTCTTGATGGCGTTGGCTTATCATCACGCCAATAAATACCACAAAAATACTTAACCATTGCCCTAAGGTGAGGATCTCTCCCAAAATAATTGCCGACAGAATAAGCGTGAAAATTGGAATTAAATTTGAATAGGCTGCGGCAGTAAGCACAGACACTTTACTAATTGCATAGTTATACATGCCATAGCCGCCGAGTGTGACACATGAGCCTAAATATAGAATGCTTAGTAAGGCGGTTAAATCGTGCTGATTTTCGCTAGGTAAATCAATAAATAGTAAAAATGGCGCAAAAAATAGGCTGCCACTAAAACCTTGTAGCGCAATGAGCGTAAGTGGTGAATAACGGGCGGCTAAGTGCTTTACTGAAACGGTATAAAATGCCGCACACACCATTGCCATTAACTCTAAAAAATTACCAAGTAATGGGTTTGGGGCTTGCTCTGACGTTGGCGACAGTAAAGTAAGTAAAATACTGCCGCCAATACAAAAGGTGAAACCAAGGACAATGGCTTTACTAATGTATTCTTTGAGCATAAAAAAAGCCAAAAATGCCACTATTATTGGCAAGCAGGAAACAATCACACCCGCTTGTGAGGCCGAGGTATATTCCATCGCATGGCCTTCAAATAAAAAGTACAAGCAGGGTTCAGCCAAGGACATACCCACTAAGTATTTCCAATCGCCTTTGTGATAGTCAAAACGGATCACATAACGCCATAAGCACAGTGCTAACACTAAGGTGGTGAGCATGCGCAAAAAAATCACTAAAGCGGGATCGTAAATTGCAATCGCATATTTTAATGCGATAAATGAGCTGCCCCATAAAAAGGTAGCAATGATCAAACAAAGGCTAGCTGGCATAAACGTCGTATGATTGTGGTAAAAGGCGATCCTAGCATGAATTTTTTTTACTTGTTCAAAAATCGATAAATGGTATAAATAAATCCTTCATTTTTGAACCGTAGTAAAAAGCATGCAAAGGGCACAGGTAATAGTGGTTAAGCTGGGAACGAGTGTACTCACCGGCGGCACCGATAAACTCGATAAAGCGCACATGGTCGAACTTGTTCGTCAATGTTGTGAATTAAAAAAACAAGGCCATCAAGTGGTGATGGTATCAAGTGGTGCTGTAGCGGCTGGTCGAGAGCAATTATTAAAACCCTGTGGTCGTTCAATACTTGATAAGCAGATGCTGGCTGCAATAGGCCAAGGACAATTAATACATACATGGCAAAGTTTATTCGCTTTATATGGTGTCAATGTCGGGCAAATGCTGCTTACCAGAGCTGACTTAGAAGATCGCGGCCGTTACTTAAATGCCCGTGATACGCTGATAGCTTTACTCAATTATGATGTAGTGCCAATTATTAATGAAAATGACGCCGTTGCGACTGCTGAAATTAAAGTGGGTGATAACGATAACCTTTCGGCGCTGGTGGCAATATTAGCAAATGCGGACAAACTCTTACTATTGACCGATCAAGAAGGCTTATTCACCAGTGACCCCCGAATTGATATTAATGCGCAACTTATTGATGAAGTAAATCATATTGATGATGAATTACGCCAACTTGCTGGTGGCAGTGGCACTAGCTTAGGCACCGGTGGCATGGCAACGAAATTACAAGCCGCTGATATCGCTCGTCGTGCTGGGGTTGAAGTGATCATTGCCAAAGGGGCGGGTGAAAATGTCATTCTTAACTGTATGAGCGAACAATTACCAGGCACCCGCTTTGTAAAGCTCACTGCGCCCAGAGATGGTCGTAAAAAATGGCTGTTAGCAGGGCCTAAAAGTAGTGGTCAGGTAGTTATAGATGATGGTGCAGTTAATGCCTTACAACAACAAGGCGCTAGTTTATTAGCCAAAGGTGTTCGCGGTGTACGCGGGCAGTTTGAACGTGGCGATTTGATTGATTTAGTCACCAGCGATCAGCAATTAGTAGCCCGTGGTTTAGTGCGCTTTAGTAAAGCGGAAACAGATTTAATTAAAGGCTGTCATTCCAGTGAAATTGCTAAATTATTAGCGTTTGATTGCGGTAGTGAAGTGATCCACAGAGATGATTTGGTGTTGTTCTAAACTAATTATTTAGTAAAACCGCAAAGCTAACCTAAACTAAATGTTATGTATTTGTTTAGGTTGGTTTAGATGATAGCAAACCCTTGCGGACATGAATGGATTGTATTCTTAACGCAACAAACCGAAGAACAGCCTTTAGATGCTGCGCTTATCACTGCTGTTTCAGGCCTGTCTGAAGTCAAAGTATTTGCGCTGTATATTAATAAACATTTCGATCCACAAATCCCTCCTACTTTACTCAATTCAGACAGTCAAATAGAACGACTTTCGTCTGATGAAGTGATGTACCTGTTAGATAAAGTAAGCAAAAATAAAGTACGTGTGAGCAGTGCATTTGGCTGCGTTACAACGTATGTGCCGATGTATTATTTAGGCACTGTTATTGGCCTATTAATAGTTGAATCAAAAGACGATTTGCCCGAAGGCATTGGCGTGTTAGCACTGCATATTTTAAATGTTTATGCTAATCAATTAGCCTTGCTCCATAAATCACGGTTAGACCCTTTAACAGAGTTACTTAATCGGCAAACGTTTGATAAAAAAGTGATTGAGCTTATTTCCAGTGATGAATTTTTAGCTCATGAAGAGCATTCGGGACAATTGCAGCCTTGGTACTTAGCAATCATTGATATCGATCATTTTAAGCGTGTGAATGATAACTTTGGTCATGTCATTGGAGACGAAGTTATTTTATTAGTTTCGCGGTTGCTAAAAAATAATTTCCGGTTTGAAGACTATGTTTTTCGTTATGGTGGTGAAGAGTTTGCGGTGTTATTTCAAAGTCATGACGAACATGCTGCCCACAATGCACTGAACCGCTTGCGAGCCAATATTGCCGAATATCCTTTTCCCCAAATAGGCTCATTGACGGTTAGCGCTGGTTTCTTAGAGCTCAATTATGTTGATATGGTTGCATCGTTAGTACATAAAGCAGATTTAGCACTGTATGAATCGAAAAATAACGGTCGGAATCAAGTTACTGCTTATAGCGATCTAAACTTAGTGGATGATATTGCCAGTGATGATGGCATAGAGCTTTTTTGAATCTTTTGCAGTGGCTTTAACTGTGCTAAAATCCACGCCCTTAAATCGTTGTAAACAGGGCTCAGTTGATGAAATTAGTTCGTTGGTTATTAGGTAGTTTAATCCTCTTTTTTGATTTTGTATTTACTCCTCGCAGTAAAAAACGCCCTGCGGATGAGCAACAACAGTTAGATCAGCTTACCGCTCAATTTAAATTATACCAATTCAAAGCGTGCCCTTTTTGTGTAAAGGTACGCCGTGCGATTAAGCGTGAAGGCTTAAAAGTTGAAACTCGCGATGCTAAGAATAACGAGCAATATCGTCAAGAGCTGCTTGAGCAAGGTGGCAAAATAAAAGTGCCTTGTTTGCGTATTGAACAAGATAATCAAGTCACTTGGTTATATGAATCAAACGATATTATCGCTTACTTAAATAAAGCGGCAGCTTAATATTCATTTTGAAAGTGCATTTGCTATGTTAGCATTTAGCGCATATTTTATTGTCCATTGAAAGAGAACATAACCATGACAATCCGTACTCGTGTTGCGCCGTCACCTACTGGTGACCCGCACCTTGGCACCGCTTATATCGCCTTATTCAACTATTGTTTTGCTAAGCAACAAGGTGGTGAATTTGTCCTTCGTATTGAAGACACCGACCAAGTGCGTAGCACACCAGAATCAGAGCAAGCGATCATGGATAGCTTACGTTGGTTAGGGCTTGAGTGGGATCATGGTCCTGATGTGGGTGGTGAGTTTGGCCCGTACCGTCAATCTGAGCGTAGCGATTTATATAAAAAGTATGCTCATCAACTTGTTGATGATGGCAAGGCGTTTTATTGTTTCGCCACGAGTGAAGAACTAGACCAAATGCGTGAAGAGCAGATGGCGGAAGGTCTGCGCCCTAAGTACGATGGTCGCGGTTTAAAACTGAGTGATGACGAAGTTAAAGCAAACTTAGCCGCTGGTAAGCCTTATGTTATTCGTATGAATATTCCAGCTGAAGGCACATTTAAATTTAACGATTACTTACGTGGCGAAATTGAGATCCCGTGGGAAAACGTAGACATGCAAGTGCTGTTAAAAGCTGACGGTTTCCCAACCTACTTCTTAGCCAATGTGGTTGATGATCACCACATGGAAATTAGCCATATTTTCCGTGGTGAAGAGTGGATCAACTCAGCACCTAAACTATTAAAATTATATGAAGATTTCGGCTGGCAAGCGCCAGTATTAGGGCACTTACCATTATTACGTAACCCTGATAAATCAAAGCTTTCTAAACGTAAAAACCCAACCTCTATAAATTACTATAAAGAAATGGGTTACTTGCCAGAAGCGGTGCTTAACTATTTAGGCCGCATGGGCTGGTCAATGCCAGATGAGCGTGAAAAGTTCACCCTTGCTGAAATGATTGAACACTTTGATATGAAACGTGTATCACTCGGTGGTCCAGTATTTGATGTTGATAAACTAAGCTGGTTAAACGGCATGTGGATCCGCGAAAATTTCTCTGACGAAGAGCTGATCCAACGCTTTGTAGATTGGAAATTTAATGGTGCCATGCTAGCTAAGGTTTTGCCTGAAGCGAAAACACGTATTAATACTCTATCAGACATGGTTGATTTAGCAGGGCATTTTGTTGGTGGTATACCAACTTACGATCCAGCACTATTAACTGCTGGTAAAGCCGATGAAGATGTAATTCGTCAAGCTTTACAGTTCTTTATATGGCAGCTTGAAGGTTTACGTAGTTGGCAAAAGCCAGAAATTTTTGCAGTTGCAAAAGCTGTAGCAACTTTCCATGAATTGAAGATCAAAGACTTCTTAGAACCGATTTTTGTGGCTATCACTGGTAAAACGTCATCAACGTCAGTACTTGATGCCATGGAGATTTTAGGCTCAGATCTATCGCGTGCACGTTTACGTGTAGCGCTTGCGCATTTAGGTATTTCTAAAAAGCAGGCAAAAAATATTGAACGTGCGTACCGCGAATATCCAGCTGCATAAATCCTCGTTTTAAACCGTTTCTAAAAACCGAATGTTGCATTGTCAATGTTCGGTTTTTTTATGGTTATTTATTAAAATAGCTGCCTTGTCAGTTGTTGCTGTTAAGCAAATCAAAAATTAAACAGCTATTTGCAATAAATATGCGTTTTACTGTGTGCTCGATTGAATTTTATATTCTTAATTTTATTTTTTTTATATATGTATTATTCTTCTGTGTGTTTGCTAACTTATTGATTTTTTAGCTACCTCGCGGGTTTTTAACTGTTTAAGGTGTTTTTGTTGTTAACTATGTGTACAAAATGCTACATGAAGTTGAATTATTTATGAGCTCCTTTGTGGTTGAATAAGTCTATTAAGTTGAAATGGATATTCATGCTTATTGAATAATTATTTTTTCTTTTACAATCACTCAGGGGAAATGTATGAAACTTAAAATTGTTGCGGTTGCTGTTGCAACCGCTATTTGTAGTGCAGGGGCATTGCAAGCTGCGAATATTAAAACAGTGGGTGAAAACACGCTGCAAGCACCTAATACTACAGCGGCTGAAATCCAAGCGTTAACGAATAAGATCTTAACGCAAGATTCAGCAACAATTTTTAAAAACAATGGCTTAAATGTACAAATCAACGCACAACAAGGTAAGTTCCAAGAAGAAGGCCTAGATGGCGAGCATGTTTATATTGTTAAGCTTAAAGGCAACTCAGTTGCACTAGAAGCGCAAACATTTGACTCATCATTAGCGCGCACTATGCGCACGCAAGGTGTTACTAAAATATTTGAAAAAGGCCGAGCATCAACGCCTGCTGTTGTTGAGTACCAAAATAAATTAATAACAACACAACAGTCAGTAATGCAAAGTGTAACGGCAAGAACTGGGCGTACAGAAATGCGTCGTCAGTTTACTAAAGCGCTGAATGGTTTCTCAGTAAAAATGACTGAAAGTGAAGCAATGCGTGTTGCTGAACTTGGCACGGTTGCATCTGTGATGCGTTCAAAATTATATGATTTATTGTCTGACGAAGGGCCTACACATATTGGCGCGGATCAGGTGTGGGATGGCACGAGCGTGCCAAGTGGTATTAACGGTAAAGGTGAAGGCCAAATCGTTGGTATTATAGATACTGGTATCAATTCAGATCATCCTTCATTTGCTGCTGTAGGCGCTGATGGTTATAGCCATGTTAATCCATTTGGCGAAGGCAATTATGTTGGTGACTGTGTTGAAGAACCAGATGAAGTGCAGTGTAATAGCAAACTGATTGGTGTGCGCTCATATGATGTGGTGACTGATTCATATTCAGCAATGATCCCAGGTTGGCCTGCAATTGGTGAAGATTATGGCGGTCATGGTTCACACGTAGCATCAACAGCAGCAGGTAATGTGCTTTATGATGTACCATACATGATTGCCGGCACCGGCGATGAAATGGATGGTAAAGTCCTTAAAGGTGGGCTATTCCCACAAATCTCAGGTGTCGCACCGCATGCTAATATTATTTCATATCAGGTATGTTACCCAAGCAGTGACGAGTATGCTGGTTGTCCCGGAGAGGCGTTAGTTGCAGGTATTGAAGATGCGATTGCCGATGGTGTTGATGTAATTAACTTCTCGATTGGTGGTGCCGATTCAAACATTTGGGCCGATCCAGTACAACTAGCCTTCTTAGCTGCTCGTGAAGCAGGTATTAACGTTGCAGCTGCAGCAGGTAATAGTGGTCAAGCGTGTGGTGCTGCTGAATGTTTTGGTTATTTAGATAACTCATCACCTTGGCTTGCTCAAGTTGCTGCGACAACGCACGGACGTAGTATCGTGGTTGAAACGGCGATTGAACATGCGGGCTTTATTGCTCCTGAGCTTGGTTCAGAAGTACCTGATTGGTCAGAAACAGGCCTTATTGGTGGCGCAATCAATAACGAAGAAATCACCGGTGTGGTTGTTTGGGCGAAAGATTACCAAGATGTAAATGGTGAAACTGACAGTAAAGGGTATTGTACTGCTGATTTCCCTGAAGCAACATTTAACTTCTATAAAGATGGCACTGAAATAGCTGGTGCGGCTGATGGTAGTACCAATGTTATTGTTGTTTGTCAGCGACATATACCAACAGATCCAGAGGCGAATGCACGTACTGCAAAAATTGATCATATTAAAGCCGGTGGTGCTGATGGCTTTATCATGTTTAATGAAGATAAAGCTCAAACGACCGTTCCTGAAGCCTATTCATTACCTGGCGTTCATTTTTCCTATGACCAGTGGAATGGAGTATTCCCAGACGAAGGGTTAGAAGATTGGGTTGATAGCTCAAGTGAAAAAGGTCACATGATCACAATTAAGCCGACAGTAATTGAACGTCGTGTTAATGAAGAAGACGCGGATTGGTTAGCACCGTTCTCATCTCGTGGCCCTTCATATTCAAATATTGATATTTTAGCACCAGCAGTGGCTGCGCCTGGTGTTAATATTTATGCCGCTTATTCTGATGAACAAGTGTTTGCTGCAGTACCAAATGGCCAAGATTTTGCGTCAATCAGTGGTACTTCTATGGCGTCACCACATGTGGCGGGTTCGATGACGTTATTACGTCAAATTCACCCTACATGGACTGCAACAGAGATCCAATCTGCACTATTAATGACGGCAGACAATGTTGTTAAATATCGCCGTACAAATAGCGCGACCGGCAATGTAGATATCGCCGAAGTATACCGTGCAGGCACGGGCCGTATCAATGTTGCAAACGCTGCAAAAGCAGGCTTTGTAATGGATGAAACGGCTGATAACTTCCTTGCTGCAGATCCAGCAAATGGTGGCACGCCGCATAAACTGAATATGCCAAACCTGGTTAACTTCTCGTGTAAACCTGAGTGTCAATGGGTTCGTACTATCAAGGCTACTGAAGATGGCACCTGGAATGTGACACACGGTGATGTTGTTAACTGGAACTTAGACATGAATAACCAGGCAGCGCAAAACGGTGTCAATATTGAAGTTATTCCAAACACATTTAGCTTAAAAGCAGGCGAAACACAAACCATCATAGTTAAAGCGTCAATCATGGATACGCAAGATGTTGCCAGCAACGCTGAAGTTGAACTGCATACTAACTTGATGTTTGAATCAGATAACGCTGAGCTAGCAGACGCGCATTGGCCATTAGTGTTTAAATATGAGCGTGGTGACTTACCATCATCAATGCAAGTTGATGTTCATAGCGAGCAAGGTCAATATATAGCAAAAGGTCTACAGTTACCTAATACAGAAGCACCCGTAGCGAGAGCATATCAGCCTGTTAAGGCAGATGTTAAAACACTTACGCTGCCTAAAGATGATGATAGAACTTTCCCTTGGCAATTAGGTGCGGCTGAAGGTGATTTCCCAGCAGAAGAGCTTTTAGATGAAGCCGTTTATACTCAGTTTAATCAAGTTCCAGCTAACACTAAGCGCTTTACTGTTGAAGTCTTAGATATAGAGTCTGAGCTTGAAGGGACTACATACCGGGGCAACGCGATTCTTTTTGTCGGTAAAGACTACAATGGCGATGGTATTATTCAGCCACAAGACGAAATATTATGTGCTTCAACCGCGCCAATAATAAAGAACTTCTGTAATATCAATAACCCAGAAGAGGGTAACTATTGGACTATTGTTTACAATGATCGTGAGTTGGGTTATGTAGGGGTAGAAGAAACATTTGAAGTTGCGTTTGCTACGGTAACAGACGAGGTCGCGAGTAACCTTAATGTATCACTGCCTGCTAGTAACGGGACTACACCAGCCAATATGACCCTTAATTGGGATATGGCAATGGATCAAGGTGATGTTTACTATTCACTTATCGATGTTGGTACTTCAGCAGTTAACCCTGACAACATTGGCACTATTCCACTGCGTTTAGACCGTGGCAATGATGTTGTACACTTAGATGCACCAGTTGAGAAAGCGAAAGTGGGTGAAAAAATCCCATTAACTTTTGAAGTCTTAGCTAATAACTCAGGGTATGACCGTGATTACTCGTTTGAGTTAAGCATTCCTAAAGGCTTAAGTGTTAGCCGCGACTCAGTACTTAGTTCGACTGACGAAGGTGTTAATATTGAAGTTACTGGCGATAAAATAATTGTCAGTGGGATGCAAAAAGATACCCGTGATATTGCAGCGGATTATATTGTAACGGATAACATCACTGATGAGATGTGTCGTCTACCTGACTTTGGTAACAGTAATCCAGGGGGTTATGTAAGCCTTTCTGAGTTTGGTATTTCGCCAATGCTGTCGGGCTTTACAGATACGGGGTTATCTAACTACCGTATGGGTCATTTTATCTCAATCGATACATTGTTTAATGGTCAGTATGATTCGTATGCACTATATAACAATGATGGTGTATCAAATGTTTCTACAGGTCATCTTGAAATAAAAGGTATGGGTGCAGTTGGTCCTGTTCCAGCGCGTTTAATTCAGCCTCAACATGTGCAATTCCCAACAGAGTTTTATCCACCAGAAATCCTTGCGCCATTATGGCGTGGCTACTATAACACCGACTCTGGAACGCTAAAGGATGAGTTATCGGTTGGCTTATCGGCTAATGAGGGTATCTCATTAGCAACAACGTCATCAGGCTGGGCTGTTATTGAGTGGGATAACGCTTCTGACTATGGTAATGGTAATTATGATCGGGATAGCGGTAAGTATACGTATGATAAGCGTGATAACAGTTTTGACTTTGAAGTAATATTTAATGTTAATACGCGCTTTGGGGAAAATGAGCACGAAATTTACTATGCTTACGATAATATTGACTTTGGTAGCACTGGACCGCAAGGCAGTATTGGCTTGCAAGGCTATAAAGGCTTAGTTGGTACATTTGGTGCTTTAGATGGCCCATTGGCTGTTGATATTGCGTATAACAACTTAGATGAAGTTGTAAAAGACGACTACATCATTTGTATGGATTACGTAGGCCCAGAGTCATCACAATTTGAAGTAACAGCATGGGCAGAAGTACTTCCTTCGGCATCAGGTCAAAACCTTGAAATTATTGCGACTACGTCAATGGTAGGTACTGCTGATAAAACGGTCATCAAGACAGTATCAGTACCGAGCAATATAACGGTTGTGCCATTGAATGACATGACTACCACAGAAGAAACTGCAGTATCGTTCGATGTTCATCATATCGATGAAATGAATTCGAAGAATGAAATCTCGGTCATTTCAGCAGATGTAACTTATGAAGTGGATGGCGAAACAGTCACAATTACACCAGTAGCAGACTTCTTTGGTGAAACTGAAATCGAAGTTGTGGTATCAGATATCGAAAACCCAACAGATAAAGCCAGCACCACGTTTATGCTAACAGTGACAGGTGTGAGCGATGCACCAGTTGCAGAAGTAGCTACAACTGAGGTGGTTATCACTGAAGGTGAAGTAGTCACGCTAGATGCATCAACATCAGTTGACCCAGACGGCGATGAGATTACCTTTGCGTGGTCAGGAAATGGCGTGATTGCAGATGCCACAGCAGCAATGACCACAGTATCAGGTCTTATGGCAGGTGAGCACACGTTTACAGTAACAGTGTCAGATGGTGAACTTGAAGCAACAGCTACAGTAAATGTAACAGTAGTGACAGTTGCTGAGCGCTTAGCGATTGATGCGATAACAAATCTATCAGTTGATGAAGATAACAGCACAGAAGTAGCCGTGAACTTTGATAATCAACTAGGTAAAGAAACCGTTATTACAGCGATGGCAAGTAACGCAAGTGTTGAAGTGATGGGCCATGAAACAGGTTCAATGCTAAAACTAACACCAAATGCAAACTACAATGGTGACATTGAAGTAACAGTTATGGTTGCTTATGCAGATGAGCCGACAGCGGTTGCACAAACGACATTCACATTAACAGTGAATGCAGTGAATGATGCACCTGTTGTTGAGCTAAGCGAAACGCATATCTATGTTCGTGAAGACCAAGTACCAACGTTAACAGCGTCAGCGACAGACCTAGATGGTGATGAGCTGAGCTTTACATGGGAAGGTCCAGGTAACATTGCAACGCCAACTGCAGCGAGTACACAAATCTCAGGTCTAGTACCGGGTGATTATGTGTATACAGTGACAGTAAGCGATGGCAGCGAGAGTGTATCGCAAAGCATGCAAGTGTCAGTGACAGCCGCTCCTGAGGTTGTAGAGCCAGAAGATAATGATGATTCAAGCGGTTCATTAGCTTGGTTAACCGTGTTGATGGCAGGTTTTGCAGGACTAAGACGTCGTACTGTAAAACGTAAATAATCACTCCCCTAAGTGTGTTATGTAACAAAGGGCCCATTCGGGCCCTTTTTTCATGCTTAATTTAAGTTTGAAGTGCTGTAACCCTTAACCCTTCCTTAGTTTCCACAGCATTAAGTTGAACTCAGTATGTTTAATGTCTTGTTACGGCTGTACAGTGATTTTGTTTCAGTTGTTAATGTGGTGTACAAAAAGCTACATTCGAGTTTGCGACTTTTAACTTTGCGTATGGTTATATTGTAAGCACAAGGCCGTAAATATGCGGCTTTATTGAATAATAATTTACAATAATCTAGGGAAATTCCATGAAGCTCAAAACTGTATCAGTTGCCGTAGCTGCAGCTATTTGTAGTGTCGGTGCTCTTCACGCAGCAAATACTCAAATTGTTGATTCCAATACGCCGCAAGCCATCAATGCTACATTTGATGATATAAAAAAACTTACCGCTAAATTTCAAGATGTAAGCTCGTCAACCATGTTGCAAAACGATGGTTTGAACGTACAGCTAAATTCTCAAGGTAATAAATTTCAAGACGAAGGTCTTGATGGTGAGCATGTTTATATTGTAAAGCTAAAAGATAATTCGGTTGCATTAGAGGCACAAAATTTTGCATCACCATTAGCGCGTACTATGCGCAACCAAGGTGTGAGCAAATTGTTTGAAAAAGGCCAAGCTACAACCACAGCTGTTATTGATTATCAAAACCAGTTGTTAACAAAACAACAAACTGTAATGCAAAGCGTTACCGCGGCAACTGGTCGTACGGAAATTCGTCGTCAGTTTACTAAAGCGTTAAATGGCTTCTCTGTCAAAATGACAGAAAGTGAAGCAAAAAGAGTTGCTGGGCTTGGTGCTGTTGCATCGGTTATGCGCTCTAAAAAATATGACTTACTGTCAGATGAAGGCCCAACCCATATTGGCGCCGATAAAGTTTGGGATGGCACTAGTGTACCAAGTGGCATTCAAGGTAAAGGTGAAGGACAAATCGTCGGTATTATCGATACCGGTATTAACTCTGATCATCCTTCATTTGCAGCTGTTGGTGGTGACGGTTATGAACATACAAACCCATTTGGTGCTGGCAATTATGTAGGTGACTGTGTCGAAGAGCCTGATGAGGTGCAATGTAATAATAAACTCATTGGTGTACGCTCATATGATGTTGTTACAGATTCATATTCAGCTATGATCCCTGGTTGGCCTGCGATTGGTGAAGACTATCAAGGACATGGTTCGCATGTTGCCTCTACAGCTGCTGGTAACGTGTTATATGACGTACCTTACATGGTTGCAGGGGATGGCGAAGAGTCTGATGGTAAGGTATTAAAAGAAGCATTGTTCCCACAAATATCAGGTGTAGCACCGCACGCAAACATTATCTCTTACCAAGTCTGTTACCCAAGTAGTGAACAGTATTCTGGTTGCCCAGGTGAAGCACTTGTTGCAGGTATTGAAGATGCAATATCTGATGGTGTTGACGTGCTTAATTTCTCAATCGGTGGTGCAGATTCTAACGTGTGGGCTGACCCGGTACAGCTTGCATTTTTGGCCGCGCGTGAAGCGGGCATTAGTGTCGCAGCCGCAGCGGGTAATAATGGTCAAGCGTGTGGTGCGGAGTGCTTTGGTTATTTAGATAATTCATCACCTTGGCTTACGCAAGTTGCTGCAACAACGCATGGTCGTACAATTGCCGTGGATACTGCGGTTGAGTTTGCTGGCTTTATCGACCCAGCTCTTGGTTCTGAAATACCTTCTTGGTCTGAAACTGGCTTAGTCGGAGGTTCAATCAACACTGATGAAATTACCGGTGTCGTTGTTTGGGCAAAAGATTATGAAGATATCAATGGCGACAAAGATAACAATGGCTATTGTGTAACAGAATACCCTGAAGGCGCGTTTGATTTCTTCAAAGATGGCACAGCTATCCCAGGTGCTGCCGATGGTAGTACTAATGTAATCGTTGTTTGTCAGCGCCATGACCCCGCTGATCCTGCTGCTAATGCGCGTACGGCAAAAGTAACAAACATTAAAGCCGGTGGTGCTGATGGCTTTATTATGTTTAATAAACTGGCTGATCAAGGCACAGTTTCTGAAAGCTATGAGCTACCAAGTGTACATTTTACCTATGATCAATGGCATGGTGTTTCTCCTGCACAAGGTTTAGAAGATTGGGTAGATCATTATTCAGAGCTAGGCCATCAAATTACTATTAAACCGACGGTAATTGAGCGCCGTGTAAACAGTGATGACGCAGATTGGTTAGCTGACTTCTCATCTCGTGGTCCTTCATATCAAAATGAAGAAATTTTAGCGCCGGCAATTTCAGCGCCAGGCGTTAATATTTATGCTGCTTATTCAGATGAACATCCGTTCTTACCAACACCAAATGGTCAAGATTATATCGCAATAAGCGGTACTTCTATGGCGTCGCCGCATATTGCCGGCTCAATGGCATTGCTACGTCAAATCCATCCAGAATGGACGCCAGCGCAAATTCAATCTGCGTTACTAATGACCGCAGATAACGTGGTGCAGTATCGCCGTCTAAATAATGCGACAGGTGATATTGAAAAAGCTGAGACATACCGTGCGGGTACTGGCCGAGTGAATGTTGCAAGCGCTGCCAAAGCCGGCTTTGTAATGGATGAAAGCGCAGATAACTTCTTAGCTGCTGATCCATACAACGGTGGTACGCCACATAAGTTAAACTTACCTAACTTAGTTAACTTCTCGTGTAAACCTGAATGTCAGTGGATACGTACAATCACTGCAACAGAAGACGGCACATGGTCAGTAAGTCATGATGATGTTGTTAACTGGAACTTTGATAGTCGCCAGCAATCGGCACAAAATGGCGTTAACATTGAAGTTCAGCCAAGCACATTCAGCCTGAAAAAAGGCGAGAGCCAAACCATTATTGTTAAAGCATCAATTATGGACACCCAAGATTGGTTTAGTAACGCAGAAGTTGAATTGCATAGCCGACTAACTTTCAAGGCTGAACAGGCTGACATTCCTGATGCGCAGTGGCCAGTGGTGTTTAAATATGATCGTGGCGACCTTCCATCATCGGTGAAAACAACAGCGCATGCAGACCAAGGTTCATTTGTCGTTAATAATGTAAACTTACCAAATGTGGCTGCACCTGTGGCTCAGGCTTATAAGCCAGTTAAAGCAACTGTTGAAACCTTTGTAATACCTAAAGATAGTGACCAAGTTTTCCCATGGGCAATGAACCGCACTGATGACGTTAACCCAGATGATATTTTAGATGAAGCAACGGCCACTAAATTTGTAACAGTGCCTGCAAATGCTAAGCGTTTTACTGTTGAAGTTGTTGGTATTGAATCACCTTTTGAAGGCACTCATAATCGAGGCAATCCAAACGTTTACATCGGTAAAGATTACAACGGTGATGGTATTATTCAACCGCAAGATGAGATCCTATGTGTATCAAGTCATGTACTTTACAAAAACTTTTGTAATATCAACAACCCAGAATCAGGTGAATATTGGGCTGTTATCTATAACTCAAAAGATCCAGGTCAAGAAGGGGTTGAAGAGACGTTTGATGTTGCATTTGCTGTGGTCACTGATCAATACGCAGATGAAATTGACGTAACACTACCGGGTAGTGATGGTGTTGAAACCGTTGATATGACTATCAATTGGGATATGGCAATGGAACCAGATGCCATTTATTATTCAATGATTGATGTAGGCACATCTGCTGTTAATGTAGGTAATATTGGCTCAGTACCATTGAAAATTGAACGTGGTGTTGATGCGGTTAACTTAGATGTTCCTAATTCAACTGCTAAAGTGGGCGACCGCATACCATTCACTTTTGAAGTATTAGCCAATAACTCAGGGCAAGATCGCGATTTCTCATTCGAGCTTGATATTCCTGAGGGTTTAAGCGTTCGTCCTAGCGATGTACTTGTTGGCAGTGCTAGTGAGGTAAGTACAGAGGTTGTTGACGGTAAAGTTATTATTTCAGGTGTGCAGCAAGATACATCAGATTTATCGGCTGACTATATTGTCACCAATAACATCACAGACGAAATGTGTAAATTGCCAGATTTAGGCAATAGTAACCCAGGTGGCTATATTAACTTATCTGAGTTTGGCATTAATCCGTCACTGAGTGGCTTTGATGACAGAGGAATGATTCAATATAGCAGAGGTTGGGTTGTCCCATTAAATACGTTATTTGGAGGTTACTATGATGCCTTCAGCTTGTATAACAATACTGAGGATAGCAACGTACCAGGCTCTTTAATACAAATCAAAGGTAATGGTATGGTCGACTTTTCTGGTGCACCAATTAGAGGCACAGGGCATTCTCGTTTACCATTTAATACCTTCCCCAATGAAGTATTAGCACCATTGTGGCGTGCTGAATACAACTCTAAAGATACCGGTTTGAAAGTTAAAGACATGATGTCAGTTGGCTTATCGGTTAATGAAGGTATCTCAATGGCCAGTACAGCCTCCGGTTGGGCTATTGTTGAATGGGATAACGCCGCTGATTATGGCGATATAGCGCAAGACCCTCAGACACGTCAGATCACTTATACTAAGCGAGACAATAGCTTTGACTTTCAAGTGTTATTTAATGCCAATACACGCTTTGGTAAAAATGAGCACGAAATCTATTTTGCCTATGACAATATAGACTTTGGCAGTACCCAAGGTCAGGGAAGTATTGGTATACAAGGCTTTAAAGGCATGTGGGATTTATGGGGCCCGTTAAATGGCCACAAAGGCGATAGCCAAGCGTATAACAACTTAGATGAAGTTATAAAAGACGACTACATCATTTGTATGGATTACGTAGGCCCAGAGTCATCAAAATTTGAAGTAACGGCATGGGCAGAAGTACTTCCTTCAGCATCAGGTCAAAACCTTGCAATTACAGCGACTACATCAATGTCAGGCATGGCAGATACAGCTGTGACTAAAACGGTATCAGTACCGGGTAACATCACGGTTGCGCCATTGAATGATATGACTACCACAGAAGAAACCGCTATTACGTTTGATGTTAGCTACATTGATGAAATGAACTCGAAGAATCAAGTTTCAATCATTGCAGATAACGCCAGCTATACAGTTGATGGTGATACGGTAACGTTAACACCAGCAGATAACTTCTTTGGTGAGATTGCAGTAGAAGTTGTGGTATCAGATATTGAAAACCCAACAGATGCAGCAAGTACAATGTTTACATTGACAGTTACCGGTGTTAGCGATGCACCAACGGCTGAAGTTGCTACAACGGATGTGGTTATTACTGAAGGTGAAGTAGTCACGCTAGATGCATCAACATCAGTTGACCCAGACGGCGATGAGATTACCTTTGCATGGTCAGGAAATGGCGTGATTGCAGATGCCACAGCAGCAATGACCACAGTATCAGGTCTTATGGCAGGTGAGCACACGTTTACAGTAACAGTGTCAGATGGTGAACTTGAAGCAACAGCTACAGTAAATGTAACAGTAGTGACAGTTGCTGAGCGCTTAGCGATTGATGCGATAACAAATCTATCAGTTGATGAAGATAACAGCACAGAAGTAGCCGTGAACTTTGATAATCAACTAGGTAAAGAAACCGTTATTACAGCGATGGCAAGTAACGCAAGTGTTGAAGTGATGGGCCATGAAACAGGTTCAATGCTAAAACTAACACCAAATGCAAACTACAATGGTGACATTGAAGTAACAGTTATGGTTGCTTATGCAGATGAGCCGACAGCGGTTGCACAAACGACATTCACATTAACAGTGAATGCAGTGAATGATGCACCTGTTGTTGAGCTAAGCGAAACGCATATCTATGTTCGTGAAGACCAAGTACCAACGTTAACAGCGTCAGCGACAGACCTAGATGGTGATGAGCTGAGCTTTACATGGGAAGGTCCAGGTAGCATTGCAACGCCAACTGCAGCGAGTACACAAATCTCAGGTCTAGTACCGGGTGATTATGTGTATACAGTGACAGTAAGCGATGGCAGCGAGAGTGTATCGCAAAGCATGCAAGTGTCAGTGACAGCCGCTCCTGAGGTTGTAGAGCCAGAAGATAATGATGATTCAAGCGGTTCATTAGCTTGGTTAACCGTGTTGATGGCAGGTTTTGCAGGATTAAGACGTCGTACTGTAAAACGTAAATAATCACTCCCCTAAGTGTGTTATGTAACAAAGGGCCCATTCGGGCCCTTTTTTCGCATATACGAAAATTAATATTAGTAGCGGTTTCCTATATTTTAATGATATATCAATGATATACTGGTTAGTGCTAATAGCTTACTAATGTAGCAAAATGTACCGCTTATTTAATTTTTCGTGCATTGTGTTACATTGCAATGAGGTGGAGTTTTATCTTATCTATTTAAATTATTATACAAACTTTTAAGTAGCAGATATGCTCTGTAAATTGTTACTGTAATTGATGTTGAGTAATTGCATCACTTCTCTAAATAAGCTGATAAATTAAGGTGGTTTGAATACAATGATGAGGTTTTTAGGGTTGCTGTGTTTTATATGCACAAGTGCAAGTGCGAAAGATGAGTTGAAACAGCAACAATTAATAAAAAAATCAACATTACATGCCAGTATTACTGTCGGCTATGGCGGTATTCAAAACCCTTTGGTGAATTCCAAAAATATCACATCCCCAGTTTTACCTAACTTTTCATATTATGGTGATCGTTGGTTTATAGATAATTTTGCAATTGGTTATAGCCTTGTTGAAACAGATAGTTACTATATAGATATAGCAGGGCGCTTTAATGATGACGGTTTTTTCTTTGAGTTAGACGGTATTGATAAGCTGTTTGCTAGTGGAATTATCTCTGATAATCCTAAAGCACCTACACGGCCATCAGCTCCAACAGTATCATTAACACCAATAAAGCGTGACCTTTCTTATTTAGCTGGATTGTCTAGTGGTATCAAGATTGCTGATAGCACCTGGTTAGAGCTTTCCTTAATGCAGGATATAACAGGTGTCCATGATGGTCATGAAGCACAAATCAATGCGTTTAAATCGCTCAAACTTTATGATGGTTTATTGGGTATTGAATTAGGTGCTAGTTATAAAAGTACAGATTTAATCGCGTATTATTATACTGTAGGTAAGTTAGAGGCATTAAGCCGATTACCTAAATATGAGATTAGTAGCGCTGTTAACTACCATCTTAAAGTCGTTTATGAATACCCTATCAACGAACAGTTTAGTATCGACCTGAAGCTTAAACATACCTGGCTAGACAGCGAACTTGCTCATAACCCTATGCTTGATGAAAATGGCTATTTTTCTGGTTTTGCGGGCATTACTTACCATTTTTAGAGCAGTATTGACTGTTAGATATTATAGCAATTATAAACTCCAGCCAAAGCGACGCTTAATTCGGTAATCCTTAGCTTCATAGCTGGCAATTGATAGTTCTTGTTCTTTGATAACTAAGTTTGTTAGCGGATCAATGAGTAGAACTTTAAGAGAGCGATTTGTATTAATTTTAAATCTTTCTTCGATTAGACCGTCGCGAGTATAACATTGGGTGTACTGGGGTCGGTTGGAAACTTCTAGGCATAGCTCTTTAAATGGAGCTAGTATGAAATTGACTTGGATATTAACTTCACATAACGCTTGTTTAGCTTCGGTAATACACACAGTAGGTGAGACTTTAAAAAAAGGCTTATTAGTTGATTTTGCAAAGCTATCTATACTGCTAACTATACAATAAATACACACTATGTTGATTAATGCTTTATGTCGGTTTTTCACTTCAGTTTAAAAATCCTTGGGGTGTTACACAACTGAGTACCTATTAATAATGGCGTTACATTCTATTTAGCTTTGGATCCCGAAAATGTTGTCAGTTTGTTAGCACAAAATAATACACTTCATTAAAGAGGGAGTAAATCCCAGCTAAAAATTAATTTACGTCTATTGGCTTATATCTGCTTGAATAAGTAGTAGGAAATTATTTACTAATAAAAAAGCCGCGCTAGAAAAATTAGCACGGCTTTTTTATGGATTGGGTTCGCTTAGACTTTAAACTTATCCACAGATAAACGTAACTCTTCAGCTAGTTTTGCCACTTCTGAGCTGGAGATATTGGTTTGATTTGCCCCTTCAGCCGTTTGTTCTGCAATCGCGACAATTGACTCAAGGCGTTCACTGATTTCTTGCGATACTTGCTGTTGCTCTTGTGCTGCGGTTGAGATCTCTTCACTCACGTCATGAGCTAAGGCCACAGCTGCGGTGATGGAATCTAATGCTGTATTGGCTAAATCGGACTGCTCAACACAGGAATCAGCTTGTTGTTTCCCTTTCGACATTGCCGTTACGGCTGCTTCAGCGCCTGTTTGCAGTGATTCTATCATAGCTTGAATTTCTTGTGTCGAGGCTTGTGTTTTACTTGCAAGCGATCGAACTTCATCAGCAACAACAGCAAAACCACGACCTTGCTCACCAGCACGGGCTGCTTCAATAGCAGCATTAAGTGCAAGTAGGTTGGTTTGATCTGCAATACCGCGAATAACGTCAAGGATGCTACCAATCGAGGCGCTATCTTGATGAAGTTTATTAATGACTTTAGATGCAGACTCAACTTCACGGGCAAGTTGTTCAATAGTTGATTTATTTTGGTTAGAAATACCTTTAACGCGATCTGCTTCTTTATCAGCGTTTTTAATTTCTTTAAGTGCTTGTTGAGCGCTATTACTGACCGTTTGTGAAGTGCTACTCATTTCTGTGGTTGCCGTTGCAGCTTGCTCTACTTGCGCTTGCTGGTTACGAATAGCTTGGCTTGATTCACCTGTAATTGCTGAAGTTTCTTCAGAAGCAGCAGCAAGCTGTGTAGAGCGAGAAATAATGCCTTGGATCAAGCTGCGTAAACTTGTGATCAATGTATTACAGCTACGCGATAATTCACCAAATTCATCTTTGGCACTGTCATCAAGGCGCTGTGTCATATCGCCACTGGCGACGATATCAAGAATACGATTAACTTCAGCCAATGGTTTGATGATGCGATTGACCGTAATATAAGCAACAATGATAGCTAACAGAGTGGCGCTGATCATACCAATCCAAGTCCAAAGGTTTGCAGCAGCAACATCGCGGCTTACTTCTTTTTGCAACTCAAAAGCGACATTACTTGCTTGGCCAACTAACTCATTAAGTTGTTTTAATGCGGTTGTTGTTGCTTGCTCTGCTTGAGCGAGTTCAGCTTCGGTAGTGGCAATAACATCGATTAAACGTTTTTTGTTAGCCGAAATACTATTATTGCCGAGAATGTTATCGCGAATAGAGACAAAGTAATTATTTAGGTCATTATATAAACCCGGCTCTGTAGCTTCCACCGCAGGTTTTAGAAGGTTTAAGCTACGCTCTATTTCTTCTAAATAATAAAGTTGCTCATTTTTAACGATATCTAAGGTATTTTGAGTTTTCACTGTCAGCATGTCAGTGCTATTTGTTACTAACGATAAAAAGTTATTTTCTAATTTATTGGCTGCTTGATACGCTCTGTTATCATTGCTTTCTAAGCCATCAATATCAATGATATCTAAAACTACAGAATTAGCGTCTTCCGCCGCAAGTTCAATAGCTTCCAGTTGGGCGCGAAGCGATTTATTGAGTTCTAGTTGATTACTTTTATCTTGTAATAAATTTTCTACTGATTTAATAAAGCGTTTGTAAGTTTGCTCAACGTTTTGGCTACTTTGATTAAGCTGTGGATTGCTATGAACAACCTGCTTTAATTGCGAGTAAGATTTATCAAAGCGTTGTTTTTGTTCTAATACAGATTGTTGAATTGGCGCAAGTTCCGCGGCTGATGCGGTGTAAAAACTTGCTTGTGCAGCTTTACTGATTAAAATAAATTCAACTTGTAGTTCTGAGCTTTGCTCTAAGGCTGGCAGCGATAATTGATTTACTTGCTGCGCTGAATTATTAATGTTTGCGATTCTAAGCAGTGAATTCCCCCCAATTAAAAGAAGCAATAAGGTGATACATATAAATCCACCCCAAATACGCTGGCTGACAGTTAAGTTCATATAAAATTCCATAAAGAGAGAAGCAATTAGACTTTATCGGCTTTATTGCGGATAAGTTAAGTAATTAAATTTAATTACTTTTAACAATTAGTAAACTAAATCTAACAGAAGATGAATTTTTTTTCAGGTTATTTAGATAGAATTAGCTGAATTAATGCTGAATCGCTGCTTATTTTTTAATTCTAGCAAGGTCATGGCTCCACCCCACACACAGCCTGTATCTAAAGCATGGATATTAGCCTGCTCGGTTATGCCTTCAAGTGCAGCCCAATGACCAAAAACAATGTGCTTTTTAAACGTATTAAAGCGTGGGTGTTTAAACCAAGGGATCATTGCATTTGAGTCAGTAATACCACCTTTAAATGTCAGCTCTAATTGATCATCAAGGGTCAAAAAGCGCATTCGTGTAAAGTAATTTACAATATAGCGAAATTGCTCAAACTCAGTAAGTTGTTCATTCCAAACCGCAGGGTGTTGCTCATACATATGTTTGAAATAGTCACTTGCATCAGATCCCTGATAACAGTGTTGTGCAAATTGAGCATGCTGTAGAGCTTCCTTAACAGACCAAGCAGGGTTTAGACCTGCGTGGCTAATAAATACCTGTTCTTGTTTAAGCCATAGCGCCAGTGGTTGCTGCTGCAACATGGCAATATAAGCAGGTAGCTTTTCTGAACTCAGTAGGGCGGCGAGTTTATCTTTGGGGTTAGCTGGTTTGCTTAGCATGTAGTTGGCAATCAGGTGTAAATCATGGTTGCCTAAGGTAACGGTGATACTATCTTGGTGTTTATATAAGTAATCTAAGCAGGCGAGGGAGTCGGGGCCGCGGGCAACAATGTCGCCCACTAAATAAAGGTGATCTTTGCTAGGGTTGAAATCAACGTGTAGCAACAAAGCTTGAAACTCTTGATAACAGCCTTGTAGATCACCTATTGCATAGTTAGCCATTTAATGCAAAATATTAGGCTGTGCTAAGCGAAAAACATTAATAGGTGCATCAAACTCGGTGCCAAATTCATTTTTCAAGGTGTAATAACCTTGCATTGTTCCTACTGGCGTATCCAGTACTGCACCGCTGGTGTATTTATAGCTTTCACCAGGGCCAATAGTTGGTTTTTCACCGACTACACCTTCACCTTGTACTTCGACTTCTTTACCATTTGCATCAGTGATCAGCCAATAGCGGCTAATTAACTTAGCACTGCATAAGCTGTGATTTTTAATGGTAACTGAATAAGCAAATACATATTTATCAAGCTCAGGTTGTGACTGACCTTCAACATAAAATGTTTCTACCGAGACTTTAATAGGGGAACCCAAATTACTGCTTGTTGTCATAAATCCAATTAGCTATATCAATAAATTGTTGTAATGAAAGGCTTTCAGCGCGTAAGGTGATATCGATACCGATACTTGTTAATTCATCTGCAGTGACTAAATTAGCTAAGCTATTACGCAGTGTTTTCCGGCGTTGGTTAAAAGCCTCTAAGCACACAGTGTTAAGAATTTTAGTACTTTTTGCTGTGCGTTGTTCTGGTTTTTTCGGAATTAAGCGAATAACGGCAGAGTCGACTTTAGGAGCTGGTTTAAAGCACTCAGGTGGCACTTCAATAACAGGCATGGCATTGCAGTAATACTGCGTCATCACACTTAAACGGCCGAAAGTTTTGCTGCCCGGGCCTGCAACCATGCGCTTAACTACTTCTTTTTGAAGCATAAAGTGCATGTGCTCTATGTTGTCAGCAAACTCAAATAAGTGAAATAGCAATGGCGTTGAAATATTGTAAGGTAGATTTCCAAACACTTTTAATTTACGCTCATCTTTCATCAAGCTTGAAAAATCAAACTTCATGGCATCGCCTTGATGCACGCTAAGCTTTGGCCCTAAAAATGGGTGTTCAGTTAAGCGTTGGGCTAAATCTTTATCGAGTTCAACAACCGTTAAGTGGCCGCTTAATTCGCTTACTGGTTCAGTGATAGCACCTAGACCAGGACCGATTTCAACTAAATTATCTTGCGGTTTAGGATCAATTGCGCTGACAATTTTATCGATGATCATCTCATCACATAAAAAGTTTTGCCCAAAACGTTTACGGGCGCGGTGTCCTAAATGTACTTTATCTGTCATTGATTTTGTGCTTTTTCATGGGCGAGCTTAATTGCTTCGCGGATCGCTAATTCAAAACTACCAACATCAGCATCACCACTGCCGGCTAAATCAAGTGCCGTACCGTGATCGACTGAGGTGCGTATAAACGGCAAGCCAAGTGTTATATTCACTGATTTACCAAAACCTTTGTATTTTAGCACAGGTAGGCCTTGATCGTGATACATTGCCAACACCGCATCGGCTTGTGATAAATATTTGTCTTGGAACAAAGTATCAGCCGGTAATGGACCAATCAAATTCATTCCCTCGCTGTTGAGTTTTTCTAGCGTAGGAGTAATGGTATCAATTTCTTCATGGCCTAAATGACCATCTTCACCGGCATGAGGGTTAAGCCCACAAACTAAAATACGTGGCTTTTCGATACCAAACTTAGTTTGTAAATCGTGATGTAAAATCCCCACCACTTTGCTCAGGCGTTCACTGGTGATAGCGCGCGATACATAAGCCAGTGGGATATGGGTCGTTACTAGTGCTACTCTTAAGCCCTCAGTAGCTAACAACATTACAACATCAGGTGTATTTGACTGCTGCGCAAAATATTCGGTGTGGCCGCTAAATGAAATCCCCGCTTTGTTAATAATACCTTTATGAACAGGGCCAGTTACGACCGCTGCAAATGTACCATTCATGTTCATTTCACAGGCGATGCGCAATGTATCGAGTACATACTGACCATTAGCATCATTTAACACACCCATTTCAACATCAGCACCTAAATCAACTTGGTGTAGATACACACTGCCAGCAGGTGCAAGTGCTGCTGGGGTATTTTCATCAAACGGGATCAAGTTGATTGTTAAACCAAGTTGCTTGGCTCGCTGCTGCAATAACTGTTTATCAGCAATTACCACCAGCTGTGCTGGCCAGTCATGTTGAGCAAGTTGTAACAGTAGATCAGGGCCAATCCCGGCAGGCTCGCCGGGAGTAATTGCAATACGTAGTGTCATTGGTTATTCATCAATTGGGAAAATTTCAACATGGGCTTGTTCGCGCATTTCTTGCTGCCAGTTAAAGCTTTCTTCTTTAAATTTACGATTAAATAGCATGCCGTGAGCGCGGTTTCGTTTCGCTATTTCTGTTTTATCGGCTACGCGTTTATCTAATAATTGCACTATATGCCAACCAAATGTAGTTCTAAACGGGTCACTTATCTCGTTTTTATCAAGCGATAACAGGGCATCTCTAAACTGCGGCACATACGTTGTAGGATCTGTCCAATCGTACTCGCCGCCTTTAAGTGCAGAACCTGGATCTTCTGAATATTCTTTCGCAAGTTCGCCAAAGTCAGCAGTCCCCGCACGTAAATCTTTAGCAAAACCATTGAGCATATTACGGGCTTTTTCTTCGCTTAAGATGATTGATGGCTTGATCAAGATATGACGTGAACGTACTTCTGTTGTTTCAACAACTTGGCGGCCGCGAATATCTTGTACTTTAATGATATGAAAACCAGCGCCTGAGCGAAGTGGACCAATAATGGCATCTTTTTTGGTGCCTTTTACAGCTTCAGCAAATAAAGACGGCATTTCATTAATGCTCATCCAACCAAGTTGGCCGCCTTCAAGTGCTTTTGAGCCACTTGATGATGAAATAGCGATACGTTTAAATTCTTTGCCGTCTTGTAAAAACTCGATCACTTTATCTGCACGGGTTTTAGCACTAGCAATTTCGTCAGCAGTGGCGTTATTAGGAATATCAATTAAAATATGGCCAATATCGTACTCTTCAGTATTTTGCCCTTGGCTTTCCATTATTTTTAATAGGTTATCGACTTCTTGTGGGCTGATATAAATACGACGGTCAACGTTTGCACGCATTACTTGTTGAGTGGTAATTTCTTTACGAATTTCTTCGCGATAAGATTGAAAGCTCTCGCCTGATGCTTCAATTGTACGGCGTAAGTCTGCGATCGACCCGCCTTGCTCTTTCGCCATGCCAATCAATGTTTGATCAAGTTGGCTATCAGAGATTTCTAAGCCCATGCGATCTGCCATTTGCATCATCAGTGTTTGATTTACTAAACGTTCCATTGCTTGGATACGCAAAGTTTCATCGGATGGCAATTCTTGACCTTGTTCTTTGGCTTGCGCTTTTACACGGTTAACAATAGTGTCAACTTCACTTTGTAAAATAACCCCTTGGTTTACAATACCCACCACCTTGTCGATTTCAACAGGGGCTGCGAAAGCACTTTGGCATAAACCAAGCGTTAATAATGCGGATGCTAATAATTTTTTTAAATTCATACTTTTTCTAATACTCTTGCTAATAGTACGGTAATACTAGTTATTAAGAAAATACGGTCTACGATAGCCAAAAATACCTTGTTGTAATAATTTTTGTGCATCATAACGGCTTTTACTACCTAACCCTTTTAAGACAATGTTAAATCCAATACTTGAATCAAAAGTGGCTTGTTCTTGGCCTATCGCTTGATTTAAATCAGTTTCAATTTGACGACGGGCTGTAATTTGAAAGGCCCAACAGCAAGATTCATATTGCAATCCACTGAATACCTCAACGCTACGGCCGCTTTCTAAATCGCGGTGATAGCTACTTACAAATTGCCATTGCTCACTTAGCGGGAAGCTAGTAAATAAGCCAACTTGCTCGATTGTATTGCCTGAGACATCATTTGCATAGCGATGGTTCAATTGTACCAGCTGATTATCGTCACCTTTATAATCTAAGGTCACATTCGACTGGATGATTTGCTTACCATCAGTGTCATATTGGATCCCGCCAGATAAATACCAACGACGGTGCCAATGTAACATGGTTTGCGCGGCAAACAAGGCATTATAGTTAGTATCTGAATCTAAGTTTTGTGCGGTTGGCTTGGCTGAATCGCTTAAATAGAAGATTTGCCCGGCGCTAAAGTTAAACAATTCTTCACTGTTATCGTCAAATAATCGCGTAGTGGCACCAAGCGTAAATTGATTTGCTGCGGCGATACGGTCGACGCTTGAGAAGCGGCTATCACGGAACAAACCAAAAAAATCATCTTGTAATTTAGTGGTGTCATATAGGCCGATATCAGATTGATCTTTGTCTGGTGTGTAAAGATACTGTACTTGCGGCTCTAACGTTTGAATACCATTGGCAATCATGCTGGTATCACGTTCAAAATTCAGTTGGCTGTATAAGCGCACTTTCGGCAAGGTACGCGATACTGTTTCAGCATAGTCAGTATTCGTTAAATCACCTTCTTGCTTATAATTAGTGTGCAGCACACTAAATTCAGATAAAAACGACCAAGCATGCTCTTGATAACCGTAGCTGGCTTTAGGTTCGATATGTACCCGAGTTGCTTTTTCTATTATTGCCGTATCATTGGTAAAATGGCTTAATTCACCATTGAATGTTAATTCAATATCGCTAAAGCGAAACGGTGTGGTTTGCGAAAAGCTAATTTGCGGTAACGCAGCATAAGATTCGGTATGATCGCCCAAAACTTCAAAGTTTTGGACTTTAATATCCGTGCGCCATGTTTCACCTAAGTAAGACAGTGAACCAGTACGATAAAGTTGCGTATCTGTACGTGTTGCGTAATTAGAGCCTAAATCAGTGAGATAGTTGTCATCACTGACATTAGTTATATCTATAGCCGCACGCCAGTTTTCATTAAAATAGCTTTGTTGTTGCCAGTGAAATAGAAAGCGTTCTTTGAGTTCTGGCTCTGAGTCATCTTTATCTAGATACTCAAGCGCAACCAAACCTTCGTTACTATCGCTTAAATATCGAAATTCACTTTGTAATTGCAGACCTTTTTTAGACATATAGCGTGGCGTGATAGTGGCATCGTAATTAGGCGCTATATTCCAATAATACGGTGTGATACTTTCAATACCATAACGGTCTGAACTGGAAATGTTAGGCGTTAATAGGCCTGACTTTCTTCGCTCATCAATCGGAAAAGTAAAATAGGGTAAGTACAGCACAGGCGTATCCATAATACGCAACACCATATCATGGGTTTCACCCCAGCCTTCTTCACGGGAGAGGAGTATTTCTTCTGCTTGAATTGCCCATAATGGCGTTTCATTTGGGCAGGTAGTAAAGCTTGCGTTCAGTAGCTCTAAGCCAGACTGATTCACTGTGAGCTTTTCTGCACCGCCGTGGCCTTGTTGATCGGTTAATTTATAATCGGCACCGAGTAAGCTGATTTCAGAACTATTTAAATCAGCATTGAGACCTGAGCTATTTACTTCGCTTATTCTATCACGGTAAGTAATAGGGCCAGTTGCATTAAGTAACCCACGCTGTTTGTCAATTAGCGCACTTTGTGCGGACAAACTCATAGTAAGGGTGTTAATATCAACATTACCGGTAAATTCTGCGCTTTGGGTACCAAGTAGTTCAATATCATCTGATTGGATATCGACCATGCCTAAATCAAGGCCAGCAAGCGGTTGCCAAGCTCTGGTTTGCATTGAATTGCCACAAAAGTTGTGTGTCAGTTCAGTTTCGGCAAGCGATGGTGCGCTGATCACACTTAGCATCATTATGCCCCAGGTTTTGCTCATTTATTAACCTTAATACGCTGTCGTTGAATATAAGAGTGACATAATAAAGGAAAACAATGGCAAATACAGTAATTGACTTAGTGAAAAATAGATATCTTACGAAATGAACCGTTATAAAAGTTTACAGCAGTTTTTAAATCCGCACTTCGAAGATGAAGTATATCAGCTTGCTGCGATCACGGGAGATGCGAGCTTCCGCCGCTATTTCCGCTTAAATCGTGGCCAAGATAGCTACATAGTAATGGACTCAGATCCAACTAAATTGGATAACACACCTTATATAGAACTTAATAAAGTTTTTTCTGAGCATGGTTTCAAACTACCAAAAATATTACATGCCGATGAAAAACAAGGGTTCTTCTTATTAAGTGATTTAGGCAATGTACACCTTGCTGATATGCTCGATGATAAAGAACGTATCAATCACTATAAGCATTTAATAAAACTCAGCGCGCAGTGGGCAAAAATGCCTGCGGTTGAACATATGAAAGATTTTGACCGTGCGTTTTTAGAATTAGAACTGAGTATTTTTTTACAGTGGCTAGTTGAAGAGTTTTTACAACTGAAAATCAGCTCAGCTGAGCGCTTAGTATGGCAAACTAGCTGTGAGTTACTGATTGCTAATGTGCTTGCTCAACCAAGTGTGACTGTGCATCGCGATTTTCATAGCCGCAACATTATGCGCAGTGAGCAACAGTGGGCGATTATTGATTACCAAGACGCTGTGCAAGGACCGGTTTGTTATGACTTGGTTTCGCTACTACGAGATTGTTACTTTAAGCTCCCTCACGATGAGCTCGAATATCTGCTTGAACATGCATTTAGCGAGTTTGAGCAACAGGGACTGATCAGCAATATTAGCTTTGCAACCTTTAAACAGTGGTTTGATTTAACCGGCATTCAGCGACACTTAAAAGCCGCGGGTATTTTCTGTCGGTTGAATTTGCGTGATGGTAAATCCGGATATATGAATAATGTACTGCCAACTCTACGTTACATTAGTGATGTTGCCCAAGATCACCCGTCCTTAGTGGAGTTAGGTCAGTGGATCAACAACACTATTATACCGGCTACTATTGTGGCACTTGATAAAGCAGCTGATAAATAATGAAAGCGATGATTTTAGCCGCGGGTCGCGGTCAGCGTATGATGCCATTAACCGCAGAGTTACCTAAACCAATGTTAAAGGTACAAGGTAAACCCTTAATTGAACATCATATTGAACGCCTAAAAATCGCCGGAATTACTGATTTTGTGATCAACCTTGCATGGCAAGGCGATAAAATTCGTGATTACTTTGCCGACGGTAGCCAGTTCGGTGTGCACATTGAGTATAGCCAAGAGCCACAGCAGGGACTTGAAACTGCGGGCGGTATTATCCAAGCACTGCCTTTACTTGGTGAGCAATTTATTGTTATTAACGGCGATATATTTACCGATTATGACGTCAGTTCATTACTGCATATTCATTTAGATGCAGGGGAAGGGCATATCGTCTTAGTTGAAAATCCGCCTCATAACCCACATGGTGATTTTAACTTGCGCCATTTAGATGCCAGTAGCCCAAAATACACATTCTCTGGGATCAGTCGTTTTCATCAACAATTTTTCGCCAAAATTGCTGCGGGTTCACATCGCTTAGGCCCGTTATTAAAAGAAAAATTAGCTGAACAGCTTGTCTCTACTGAGCTTTATATTGGTCGTTGGGATGATATTGGTACGCCTGAACGATTAGCGCAATTAAATGAGTCACTGATAGCGCAGCAAAATAATTTTCACAGTCTAGGAGCGCCACATGTGGGGTAAAATTTTAGGTGCCTGTTTTGGCTTTATGTTTGGGCGCATTATAGGCTTATTTATAGGCTTATATTTAGGCCATATGTTTGATAAAAGTTTAAAGCAAAACTTTGACAAAGCCGGTGGTTTCTCAAGTTTATTTAAAGGTGATGATGATATTCATCAGCGCCAAGCATTGTTTTTCACCAGTTGTTTTGGGGTGATGGGGCACATTGCTAAATCAAATGGACGGGTAAGCGAAACTCATATTCGTGCTGCCAGTCTCTTTATGGATGAAATGGGCCTTACGGGTGATGACCGTAAAGAAGCACAAGATGCTTTTAAAGCGGGAAAAGACAGTGATTTTTCGCTCAAAGAAACCGTCTTCGATTTTAAAGAGCGTTTTGCTCGCCGCCATGACTTATTGCAGCTGTTTTTAGAAATTCAGATCCAAATGGCATTTTCTGATGGGGTACTGGCCGCACAAGAAAAAGAATTGCTACAAGAAGTCAGTAAGTTATTAGGGGTTTCTAAAACTCATTTTGCGTTTGTACTTAAACGTTACCAAGCAGAGTTTTCATTTCGCCAGCAACAACAGCGCTATCAACAGCAGCAACAACGCCAACAAGGGCAGAGCAGTAGTTACCGTGAAGGTTCAGGTCACCATGTACCGCCAAATAGTGGCATGAGCCGCCCCCAAGCTTTGGCTTTATTAGGGTTAAATAATGAAGCAAGCGAGCGAGAAATAAAAGTAGCGTATCGTAAGCTGATGGCACAACATCATCCGGATAAGTTAGTTTCTCAAGGGTTACCTAAGCACATGATGGAATTGGCGGTAAAGAAAAGCCAAGATATTCAGGCAGCTTATGAATTCTTAAAAAAGGCGGCGTAAAAACCCGTCTACTTCTTTGGTGAGGCGTTCATGTTGCTGCGGCTCTGAGCGCAACCCAAATAACTCACGCTGGCGGTAATCATATTTACTATGGCGTTTTACCCAGCGCTTTCTATCTTCTATATTAAGTAATAAATCAGCGCTATCAACACTGTAGTAAACATCCAATAATGGTGGGCTAATTGTTGATACTATTGCGTTAAGTTGCTGATTACGTTTGCTGTTTGGTAAATAGCTACTGAGACTGACAAATGCATCAATATTGGTATTTGGGTATTCACCATAGTACTCAAGCAACACTGCGGCACTCGCGCCTTGGGCAATGACCACTATTTTACCATCTTCATTCAATGCACTTTGATACAAGGCATTAAAGCGTGCAATTAAGTTGAGTTTGTAATTATCGATTATCGCATTGCTTATTTGAGCAATCGCATCAACATGTACAGGGGCTTTGAGGGGAGCTTCAGAAGCGGCCGATTCGCTGTTGTCTGCTTGGTTATTCTCAGCAGGCTCACTTTGGGAGTTTTTCGGATCAGCAGGCACAGCTTGCCAGTCAATATCAGGTACCGTCATCGCCAATGTGGCATAGCCTAAATCATTAAGCTGGGTACGTAAAAAGTTAATGCCGTCATTATTGGTAGGTAAATGCTGCCAGTCAGGAATGATCAATACCACACCTCGCTGCTGGGCACTCATGTGCTCACGGTATAAACTCAAAAATTCAGTGTCACCAGCAAGCAGCGGCTTTAGTTCATCTTGCGGCATTAAGCGTGATAAATCACTACTGACAACGGTTGACCAGGGAGTAGGTGCTATAAAGTCGGCAGCTTGAATAGGCATCGTCAGTGCAATACCTATAGCCAAGCTCATTAATTGCGGTATTTTAAATTGTTTACCAGTAAACATATCAGCCACCAAGATGAATCAATAAGTCGTTATCGGCTTAAATGGCTAAAAGTTTAGGTTGATTTTAGAGTTTAAAAATCAGGCTCAGCCGTAAATGTCATGACTTGACCTGTTACCGGGTGCGCTAGTTGCAACATTTGAGCATGTAATTGTAGTCGTTGTGCAGCAGCTAATGCATCGTCATGAGCATAGAGCCTATCGGCTAGAATTGGGTGCCCAAGTGATAACATATGTACACGTAACTGATGAGAGCGTCCGGTGATTGGGGTGAGTTCGACCCGTGTTGCTTGCGCTTCATATTCAATAACGCTGTAGTGGGTTAAAGATGGCTTACCATTTTCATGATCAACCATTTGTTTTGGCCGATTAGGCCAATCACAGATCAGCGGTAAATCAACCGATCCTGTCAGTGGTTCAAGTTTTCCATAAACTCGTGCTATATAACGTTTAGCCGTTTGACGCTCTTGAAACTGCATACTTAAATTACGATGCGCGGCTTTATTCATCGCTAAACAAATGATGCCAGAGGTTGCCATATCTAAGCGGTGTACTATTTTAGCACTAGGAAATACGCGATTAACGCGAGCAATCAAGCAGTCTGCGTGCTTAGGATCTTTTCCTGGTACGGTTAATAGTTCACTGGGCTTATTCACAATCAGCAAATCATCATCTTGAAATATAATGCTTAAATACGGATCTAATGGGGGATTGTAGTTGATTAACACGGCCGACCTCAGTGATTTATAGGCACGCTATTTTAGAGAAGTCACCGCTTATATACAATGAGTTTGGGTTTAGTTGTTTTTCAGGCAAAAGAAAAGCGCGAACTATCTCTAGTCGCGCTTGCGGAATCTTCTAATTTTGCATCCTGCAATTGAACTTAATCAACTCCTAATCTTTACAAATCCATGTGATCACGCTGTTACTTGTTCGTTCTGCGTGATGAAGGCGCTCCGAGCCTGTCTCCTGTGTGCTTCCTTGTCATCCCTGTTGGTAATGTCTATTACCTATCCTTTACGCATCATCCTGATGCTATCCATTTATTAACAGTTCCATTGCGTTACCCTTTAGGGCCTGTCCATTCGTCCGCTTTTATAACATCCTGTTTAACAACTCTCTTGCGAGCCCTGTTGTTTATCCTTTTCGCATCATCTTGACGCTGTCCGTTTACTTACTATCCTTAGTGCTACTCATCCTGAGCCTGTCCGTGCGTCCATTTTTTCCTAACGTAACCTAGAATTCGAGGTTGATGAGTAATCAATCCTTGTCCGTTTACTCATTTAAGCGTCATTGCTTAACCGATGAAAGTAAGTATAGAGAGTATTTGCAAACAAAATAGGCTGAAAATAGTAACGAAAATAAAGTCATTATTTTGTAATTTAATTAAAACCCTATAATTTCATGTGGTTAGTTATTTTTAAGGACGTTTTAATGATGCTTTATACTCAATAGCTGTCATAACCGTGAGATATATCGCACAACTGATTTCCATTCTGGGCGTGGTCACCTTTGATTACCATTTAATGAGTGCGTAGATCTGAGGGACAAGTTATCATTGCATGATAATAGTTATTATTAATATGGAAGCGATTTATGAAAAAGACATTAGCAATTTTAGTCGGCTTAGTGGCTGCTGCACCTGTATTTGCAGATGAGGCCGTCAATATTTATTCTTTTCGTCAACCGTTTTTGATTCAGCCTATATTAGATGATTTTACTCAGCAAACGGGCATTAAAACCAATGTGGTATTTGCTAAAAAAGGCTTGATTGAGCGCGTTAAGCGTGAAGGCAAACATAGCCAAGCGGATTTAGTACTGACGTCAAATTTTAGTGACTTAATCCAATTAGAAGAGCTTGCGTTAACACAGACAATTAACAGTGATGCAGTGAATGCCAATGTGCCTGTAAATTTTCGTGATGCTGATGGGCAGTGGGTTGCATTGACTAAACGAGTACGTAATGTTTATTCGTCAAAAGAACGCGTGGGTGCATTACCGCATTTAAGCTACGAAGAACTGGCTTTACCTAAATACAAAGGTAAAATTTGCACGCGCTCGGGTAAGCACCCTTATAACCTAGGACTGGTAGCATCAATGATTGCCCATCATGGTGAAGTTGAAACTAAAAAATGGTTAGAAGGGCTGAAAGCCAATTTAGTTCGTAAACCGCAAGGCAATGACCGTGGACAAGTAAAAGCAGTGAAAGAAGGCTTGTGTGATTTAGCACTGGGCAATAGCTATTACTTTGGAAAAATGATTGAAGATCCTGAGCAAAAACCATGGGCTGATGCAGTTCACATTAACTTCCCTAATCAAGACAACAGAGGTTCACACATTAATGTCTCTGGTGTGGTTATGACCAAGTACGCTAAAAACCCAGAAAATGCCTTGAAACTTATCGAGTATATGACCGACAATAAGGCACAAAACATGTACGCCTCGGTCAATATGGAATATCCGGTAAAACCGGGCGTTGAATTATCAAGCTTAGTAGCATCGTGGGGCAGCTTCAAGGAAGACAGTTTAGCGCTTGATGAAATTAGCAAATATCGTCCTTTAGCACTTAAGCTAATTGATGAGGTGAAGTTCGATCTTTAATGCGTTTTAAATTCTCGCTGTCACGATGGCAGTTTTTTGCATGGGTTATTGGCATAGTGCTAATAACCCCGTTATGTTTTTTGCTGTTTGAATCTCTGCAAGGTGATTCCGAGGTGTTTAGTCATCTCTGGGATACAGTGCTATGGGATTATACTCGCAATACACTGTTACTTATTTTAGGAGTTGGCGTTGTCAGCTGTCTAATCGCTTTGCCATTGGGTTGGTTAACAGCTTATTGTGATTTCCCTGGGCGCAGGCAGTTTGAATGGGCGTTAATGCTGCCCTTAGCAATGCCCACGTATATTATCGCCTATGTGTATACTGACTTGTTCGATTATGCTGGACCTGTGCAAATAGCACTGCGAAACTGGTTTGATTGGCAATCCCCTTCCGATTACTGGTTCTTTGATATCCGTACCTTACCGGGTGCAATTATGATGATTGCTTTAGTGTTGTATCCATATCTGTATTTGATTTTTAAAACGGCACTACGCGAGCAATCATTTAAGTTAGTACAGGCGAGTCAGTTAATGGGCTTATCGCCAAGGCAAAGTTTTTATAAGGTTAGTTTGCCGCTCGCACGAGGCGCAATTGTGGCGGGCCTTGCGCTGATCAGTATGGAAGCAATGGCCGATTTTGCCACGGTAAATTACTTTGCAGTAAGCACGTTAACAACGGCGGTATACGATACGTGGTTAGGTTATTACTCATTAACGGCAGCCGCAAAAATATCAGCAATTATGCTGCTTATTTTATTCTTAGCGCTGGCGATGGAGCGCTACAGTCGTCGCAACCAAGCGGTATTTGAACGCCAATCAGGGGTTAATAGTGATACGTTATATAATTTAACGGGTAAAAGTGCTTTCTTAGCAACGGGGTTTTGTTGTGCAGTGCTGTTTTTTGCCTTTGTATTACCGGTTGCAGTGCTGATTGGTTATGCCGTTTCGTACGCCGAACAGGCGTGGAATAGCGCCTTTTTCTTGTATGCGTGGCAAAGCTTTAAAATCGCCGTGGTTGTCAGTGTAGTGACAATTGCGCTGAGTTTGCTCGTGGTGTTTTATCAACGTATTGCTAAACAAACACACCCACTTATTCCTGGCCGCCTAGCCAGTACGGGTTATGCATTGCCCGGTACCGTATTGGCAATCGCAGTGTTGTTACCTTTGACCTTACTCGACGATAAATTAAACTCTTGGTTAGAGCCTGCGGGCTTTTCACCAGGCTTATTATTAAGCGGTACTTTATTTGCTATTATTTTTGCCTATGTGGTGCGCTTTTATGCCATTGCTCACGGCGCCGTTGAAGCAAGCTTTATGCGTATAAGTCCCTCACTGGATATGGCAAGTCAATCAATGGGTAAAAGCCAAGGACAAACATTGCGTAAAGTACATATCCCGTTATTACGGCGCGGTATTCTAACGGCTGCGTTGTTGGTTTTTATCGAATGTATGAAAGAATTACCAGCCGCATTGTTACTAAGACCGTTTAATTTCGAAACGCTAGCCACCCATGTTTTTCAATATGTTAGTGACGAGCAATTAGAGCTGGCCTCTATTTCTGCGTTAGCAATTGTAATGGTGGGGCTAGTGCCTCTGTATTTTGTTAATCGCTCGATGGAGCAACGCAGTTAAATGAGATGTTAAATGAGCAGTTTAGTGTTAGAAAACCTATCGTATCAGTATAATGGCACTGCAGTCATCGAAGGCTTGAATTTAAAAGTCGCAAAAGATGAAATTGTCTGCTTGCTTGGTGCCAGTGGTTGCGGCAAAACCACCACCTTAAAAGCGATAGCGGGGTTATTAGCAACCAAGCAAGGTAAGGTATTTATTGACGGGAAATTAGTTAGTGATGAGCGTACGTTCTTAGCGCCTGAGCATCGTAATATTGGTATGATGTTTCAAGACTATGCGCTATTTCCACATTTAACGGTTGCAGATAATATTGCCTTTGGCTTAACAAAAATGAGCAAAGTGCAAAAACAACAACGTGTTAATGAAATGCTCGAGTTAGTACATTTAGTTGGTTGCGCTGAACGTTTTCCCCATCAGTTATCCGGTGGCCAGCAGCAACGTGTGGCAATTGCCAGAGCGCTGGCTTACAAGCCGAGTTTATTGTTATTAGATGAGCCGTTTTCAAATATAGATACCCAAGTGCGCTTTGAGCTTATTGCAGATATTCGGCGCATTATTAAAAATCAGCAAGTATCCGCTGTATTTGTCACTCACTCAAAAGAGGAGGCGTTTGCATTTGCCGATACTCTCGCGATTATGGATTGCGGTAAAATTGCGCAACAAGGCACTCCAGAGCAGCTTTTTAACGCGCCAAACTCAAAGGTAGTTGCAGAATTTCTTGGTCAGGGCATATACTTAGGCGCAGAAGCATTAACTGCAACTGAATATAGTACTGCTTTTGGGCGAGTTGATTCATTGCTTGCGCATAGCCATACAAAACGTGTTGGGCAACTGTATGTTCGCCCACATCATCTAGAGCTAATGCCTTTGCAATCAGATTGCCGCTCTGCAAATACGGTGACGATATTAAACCGCCGCTTTGTTGGTTCGCACTTTGTGTATAAGGTGATCATTGATGGGCAAGAAATTGATGTTGCTGCTCAGTTGGGTCAATCATTTTTAGTCGATGATGATGTAACTATAAGAATAACACCGCACACGGTTAACTTTTTCGCTGAATAACTACATTCGCGTTCTGCCGTGTAGGACTTTTGAGTTAAGGAAATACCATGGCGCAAGCGCAGTCAGGGATTTGTGCTGAAGCAAACTTGCACGGTTTACATTTATTTTTTAATGTACTTGATGGCCACGATGAGTCATTACGAAAAAAATTAAAATATGTTAGTGCTATTCAAGATGAGTTTTCAGATCAGTTTTCTGAATCAATGCTCTCTAGTGTAGTTGCTGTAGGGGCGCAGTATTGGCCGCATATTTTGCCTGACTTTCTGCCGAGTCAATTACAGAGTTTCCCTAACATTACCCATAGCGATCATGTTATGGGCGCACAGCCGTTTGACTTGTTTGTGCAAATTCGCTCTGACCGAGAAGATGTGAATCATCTGTTTGCATTGCAAGTACTAAAGTTATTCTCTCCTGATGTTGAACTAGTTGAACAGGTAAGAAACTTTCGTTTTCTCGATGGCCGCGATTTTAATGGCTTTATTCTCGGTGGCGACACGCCACATGGTCGCCAAAAACGTCTTACTGCGTTAATTAATAAACCTAATCACTTTGAAGATCAGGGCAGTTATGTGCATATCCAACGCTATAAACATGATTTAAGTGTGTGGCAAAATCTACCACTGAGTGAACAAGAACAAATAATGGGCCGTACGCGTTTAGATAATAACTTAGTTGAACCCGCACTGGAAAATAGCCATGCAGTACGCACAGAGCTTAAAGATGAGCAAGGTCAACCACTGCAGTTGAATCAAAACATGCCTTATGGTGATGTTTATGAGCAGGGGATATTAGCGATCAGTTATGCGGCGCAGGGTAATGCGTTTGAGCAAATGTTATTGAGTCGATTGGGGCAGGGCGATTGCTATGACCACTGGCTCGATTTTACGCAAGCTGACATGGGTTCAGCATTTTTCGCCCCATCAATTAGCTTTTTAAAGCAGCTATAACAGTTTAAACCGTATCAAATAAAACGCGTACGCGCTCGAGTGTTACGTCAATCTCGGAAATTTTTGCTGGGGCGATAAAAATAGTATCGTCACCGGCGATAGTACCAAGCACACCATCGGCTTTACCTAATGAGTCTAATAATCGAGCGATCAGCTGTGCAGCACCTGGGCTGGTACGAATGATGATCATCATTTCGTTATGCATAATATCAATCACTAACTGGCGCAACGGGCTTTTTGCCGTTGGAACACCCATTTCAGCAGGCAAACAATAAACCATTTCTTGTTTGGCATTACGTGTGCGAACTGCGCCGAACTTGCTTAACATGCGGGAGACTTTACTTTGGCTGATATTATCAAAGCCCTGTTCTTTTAAGGCATCGACTATCTCGCCTTGAGAACCAAAATTTTCTTCTTTTAAAAGTGATTTAAAGGCTTTAACTAACGCTTCTTGTTTATCTTGTGGTTGCATGTTGTTGTTCTGCTCTGTTATTTGATGACCTAAATTCTACACAAAAATGCATATTTATGCAGTAGTTGTTTAGCTTTGCTTACTCTTTGGCCTTTGTAAATAAAAAAATTTACAACTATGGTCGAAATTATATGCAAAATAAGCAGGATAAATTTGTCTTTAGGCGTTAATTTCTTTATCTTAGTGCCACAAATATTTTCTACCTTAAATTACGGAGAATTCCAATGAAAGTTGCTGTATTAGGTGCTGCTGGCGGTATCGGCCAAGCGTTGTCTTTATTATTAAAAACAGGCTTACCAGCTGGTTCTGAATTATCACTTTATGATGTTGCTCCAGTTGTTCCTGGTGTTGCTGTTGATCTTTCTCACATCCCAACTGACGTTAAAGTTGCAGGTTTTGGTGCTGATGCACTAGATCAAGCATTAACGGGTTGTGATATCGTGCTTATCCCTGCTGGCATGCCACGTAAGCCTGGTATGGACCGCGCTGATTTATTCAACGTAAATGCTGGTATCATTAAAACATTAGCGGAAGGTATTGTTGCTAACTGCCCTAAAGCATTAGTAGGTATCATCACTAACCCAGTAAATGGCACTGTGCCAATTGTTGCTGAAGTATTCAAAAAAGCGGGTACTTACGATGCGAAACGTGTTTTCGGTATCACTACTTTAGATGTGATCCGTTCTGAAGCGTTTATCGCTGAGCTTAAAGGTGTTGATGTTGCAACAGTGAAAGTACCAGTAATTGGTGGTCACTCAGGTACAACAATTCTACCGCTTCTTTCTCAAGTTGAAGGTGTTACTTTCACAGATGAAGAAGTTGCTGCATTGACTCCTCGTATCCAAAATGCCGGTACTGAAGTAGTTAACGCTAAAGCGGGCGGTGGTTCTGCTACATTATCAATGGGCGCTGCTGCTGCTCGTTTTTGTATGTCGCTTGTGAAAGGCCTACAAGGTGAAGACGTAGTCGATTACGCATACGTTGCTGTTGAAGATGGCGATGCTGCATACTTTGCTCACCCAGTACGTTTAGGCAAAAATGGCGTAGAAGAAATTCTTTCTTACGGCGAGCTAAGCGCATTTGAACAGCAAGCTAAAAACGACATGCTTGATACGCTTAAAAAAGATATCCAAGAAGGTGTTGATTTCATCAACGCATAATCTTGATTTACCTCGGCAGTTAGTTGAGGTAAAGATTAAAAAAGCCTGCAAATGCAGGCTTTTTTGTGCTCGAAGTGTTGGGTATAGATATTAATGACTACGGTCCACTGCAATGCGAGCTAAACTAACCAATGCTTCTTTATATGGTGAGTCAGCTAATACTGACAAACAAGCAATGGCTTTATCAGCCTCTTCATCTGCTTTACTCATAGTAAACTCTAGTGCATTTGTTTCACGTAGGGCGGTTAATATAGCCTCAA
The DNA here is from genome assembly GCF_036960685.1 of Pseudoalteromonas sp. Taxonomy (GTDB): domain Bacteria; phylum Pseudomonadota; class Gammaproteobacteria; order Enterobacterales; family Alteromonadaceae; genus Pseudoalteromonas. The sequence goes on from NZ_JBALXK010000008.1 coordinate 140,975, forward strand.
GATGATCCATGCCATTACTGTGTTCAATCGCATCACGGATCAGCTGCACTTGCTCTGTATTGCCGTGGCGCATTGCATAAAGTAGAGGTAGAGTTGGCTTACCTTCAGCTAAATCATCACCAATATTTTTACCTAATTGCTCTGCATCTGCATTGTAATCAAGCACATCATCTACCAGCTGGAAAGCCGTGCCTAAGTGCATACCGTATAAGTTAAGCGCTTTTAAGGTTGCCTCGTCTTGTTCGGTGATGATAGCAGCAAGGCCTGTTGCAGCTTCAAACAGTTTTGCCGTTTTCGAGTAAATGACCTGCATGTAACTTTCTTCGGTGGTATCAGGGTCATTACAATTCATTAGCTGTAACACTTCACCTTCGGCAATCACATTGGTTGCATCGGCGAGTACTTGCATGACTTGCATCTTACCAATACCGACCATCAGCTGAAATGAGCGAGTGTAAATAAAGTCACCAACCAGTACGCTGGCAGCATTACCAAACTCAGCATTGGCTGTTGGTGTACCGCGGCGTAAATTTGATTCATCAACAACATCATCATGCAATAATGTGGCAGTGTGAATAAATTCAACAATAGTTGCTAACGTGACATGATCTTTGCCTTCATAGCCAAGTGCTTTAGCCGCTAAAATAGCCAACATAGGGCGAACACGCTTGCCGCCGCTGTTAACTATATACAAGCCGAGCTGATTGACGAGTGCTACATCAGAGCGCATTTGTGCGTAAATTAGTTGATTGACGTCATTCATATCGTTTTCGATTAACGCCTGGATAGCTTTTATATCCATTGATCTCCGAGCCAATTTTAATGGGTATACGGGGCTGATTGTACAACAAAAAACAGCTTTGCTCGACAGTTTGTGACGATTCGCTGAAAAAACACGGTTAAGCTGCTTAATTTAACCTTAATTAGCAAAGATAACTTTTTAATTAAAGAAATTAACGACAATCCAACATGATTGTTTTTTATTCTCAGGGGGCGTTTATCCGTGGTGTAATTTATTTGTCATCAAACGCTAAAAAGGCTTGGCATAATGCCAATTTAATATAAAATAGGGGAAAATATTGAATCGCTCTCAATGCAGCTATTTTTTATTCATTTAATTAATAAAACAGGCTTGCTAGTTTTTGCACATTAGCGTAAACTTCGCGCCCTATTGAATAATATTTTAGTTGCGTCGATTTGAGGGCGCACAGACGGAGTTAATTATGTACGCGGTTTTCCAAAGTGGTGGTAAACAGCACCGTGTGACTGAAGGTCAAACAATTCGTCTTGAGAAATTAGACGTTGAGACTGGTGCAGCAGTTGAATTTGATTCAGTACTTTTAGTTGCTGATGGTGAGAAAATCGAGATCGGTGTACCGTTCGTAAACGGTGGTAAGATAACAGCTGAGGTTGTTTCACATGGTCGCGGTGAGAAAATTAAGGTTGTTAAATTTAGACGCCGTAAGCATTCTCGTAAGCAAATGGGCCATCGTCAATGGTTCACAGAAGTTAAAATCACTGGCATTAGCGCTTAATTAGAGGTACTTAGAAATGGCACATAAAAAAGCAGCTGGTAGTACTCGTAACGGTCGCGATTCAGAAAGCAAACGCCTTGGTGTTAAGCGTTTTGGTGGCGAATCAGTTCTAGCGGGTAGCATCATTGTTCGTCAACGTGGAACTAAATTCCATGCTGGCACAAACGTAGGTATCGGTAAAGACCACACTATCTTCGCAAAAGCAGATGGTAAAGTTCAGTTTGAACAAAAAGGTCCTTTAAACCGTAAATACGTAAGCATCGTATCTGAGTAATCAGAATCGATTCTTAAAAAACCCCGCCTTTGCGGGGTTTTTTGTTTTAAGCAAAAATATATACCTAAGCCAAGCCTGCAATCAGCTTGGCTTAGGTATATAATAGTGAAATTAACAAGCCAATCCCTAAAGTGAGTAATCATGAAGTTTGTAGATGAAGTAGAAATTCGCGCAGAAGCTGGAGACGGTGGTAGCGGCATCGTATCTTTCCGTCGTGAAAAATATGTCCCAGATGGTGGACCAGACGGCGGTGACGGTGGAGATGGTGGTAGTGTTTATCTACAAGCTGATGAAAACTTAAATACCCTTATCGATTATCAGTTTGAGCGTTTCCATAGAGCTGAACGTGGTACTAATGGTCGCAGCCGTAACTGTACCGGTAAAAAAGCTGATGACCTCTATGTAATGGTGCCTGTTGGTACTCGTATCACCGATGTGGATACGCAAGAAGGCTTGGGTGATTTAACTCAACATGGTCAAAGAATTTTGGTTGCAAAAGGCGGTTTCCACGGCTTGGGGAATGCGCGTTTTAAATCAAGTACTAACCGAGCACCTCGTCAAAAAACGTTGGGCACACCTGGTGAAGTACGTAACCTTAAACTAGAGCTATTATTATTAGCTGATGTAGGTTTATTAGGTTTACCTAATGCAGGTAAATCAACCTTTATTCGCAGTGTGTCTGCTGCACGCCCTAAAGTGGCTGATTACCCGTTCACTACGCTTATCCCAAATTTAGGTGTGGTACGTCCTGAAGCAAACAAATCATTTGTTATTGCTGATATCCCAGGCTTGATCGAAGGGGCTTCTGATGGCGCAGGTTTAGGTATTCGTTTCTTAAAGCATTTAGAGCGTTGTCGTGTATTACTGCATATTATCGATGTAATGCCAGTTGATGGTTCAAATCCGGTAGATAATGCATTTGCTATCATCAATGAGCTGCATCAATATAGCCCTAAGCTGGCTGAAAAGCCGCGCTGGTTAGTCTTTAATAAAATTGACTTGTTACCAGAAGAAGAAGCTCAGGCGCTGTGTGAGAAAATCGCAGAAGAGTTAGGTGAGACTGAAAATATCTATCATATTTCAGCAATTAACAAGTTAAACACGCAGCCGTTGATTCATAATATTATGACTCTGCTTGAGAGCATGCCGAAAGAAAAGTTTGTACCAATTGAAGATGAAGAAGTTGAATTCAAGTGGGACACTTATCATAAAGATGCAACTAAGAAGAATGACGACGATGACGATTGGGATAGTTGGGATGATGACGACTATGACGTTGAAGTTATTTACGAGCGTTAATAAAAAATAGCGTGTTATAAAAGGAGCCTTTGCTCCTTTTTTCTTGTTTAATGAAAAAGTATTAGGGTTTTAATGTGAAAATTTCAATGATTGCAGCCATGGCTAACAATCGTGTGATTGGCCAAGATAATAATATGCCGTGGCATTTACCAGCTGATTTACAGCATTTTAAAGCGGTTACTATGAGTAAGCCGGTGATCATGGGACGCAAAACGTTTGAGTCAATTGGTCGTCCATTACCAGGTAGACGAAATATAGTTATAAGCCGTAATACAGATTATGAAGCTGCAGGAGTTGATGTGGTTTCATCGCCAGAGGCCGCTATTTCATTGGTTTGTGAGCTTGATGAAGTGATGGTGATTGGTGGTGGTAACGTATACCAGCAATTCTTAGAACGTGCTGACACTCTCTATTTAACGTTTATAGATCTTGATGTTAAAGGGGACACTCAGTTCCCTGATTATGAAAAAGTTGCCAACTGGAAAATTGTTGAAGAACAACATAATCAACCTAATGAAAAGAATTTACATGCATATACCTTCGTTACATTGGATAAAATTAAGTAACATTATTGCGAATAGGCTGATAGGTTGGTACAATATTGGCCAACTAAGGTAGTTATAAAGTATTACACAAGGGTATATAATGATTAAATTGTCAACATTCCTCATCGCTTCGGCTGTTGTTTCTGGTTCTGTTGCTTTCAGTGCACCTGTTAAAGCAGACGATCAGTTAGCGGTTTCAATCTGTGAATACATAGCTGCAGATGATAAAAATCGCTTACGTGATAAATTAAAAAGCTCACGTGTAAAAATTCGTAATATTTACGATGCAGTACAATGTAATGGCCTGAATTTACTACGCCATGCAATTGCTAGTAATGCCGCTGATGCGGGTGAGTATGTTGTGAAAAATTTATCTAAAAGCTCTTTAGAAGATGGTGCTGATATCGCATGGGCAGAATCAAATGGCCATGCAGGATCTGCATTAATACCTGTAATTAAAGATCGCGCAGGTTTATAAATATAAATTTAACTAAAAAAAGCCGCGTTTATCGCGGCTTTTTTGTTGCAGTTTAATGAGTTCTATTGGCTATCTTTAGGCCAGCTAAGTGTAATTTTAGCGCCGCCAGTGATATCACTGTTAGCCATCACAACATCACCGCTGTGCCAACTAGCAATTCGTTTTACGATATAAAGCCCTAATCCATAACCGCTGGCAAGGTTATCATTTTCACCCTGTTGAAACGGGTCAATCAAAGAGGTGGCATTGACAGGCAGCCCTTGACCATCATCTTCAACGCTTAAATAATAATTTATATCATCCTCATAGGCACTAATATTGATTACTCTTCTTGCATACTTTGATGCATTGACCAATAAATTTTGCACAGCAATAGCAATGTAATTAGCTTCACAATAAAGAGTTTCGATGTTGCAGCTTTGCGCTATGGTTAAATTTTCATACAGTGCATATTTTTCAATTTCAGTCTGAATTAACTCCTTAATATTGGCATGTGCTTGTAAGAAGTGCTGCTGCTGATGTTCAATACGGGCAAAGTGTAAGTATTGGTCTAAACGCTGCTCTATTTCATCAATATCTTGCTGGATCTGCTCGTTTATCAGATCATCTTCAGTTAAAGAGAGTGCAAATCGCATTCGCGTTAGCGGGGTGCGTATTTCATGAGAAATAATACGTGATAGATCACGATGTAAATGGATGAATTGTTCAATCCGTTGAGACATCTGTGAGAATGTATTGGCCAAGGGGGCAATTGAAGAATTTGCCTTGATTGCGGGTTGCATTGTGACAGGCTGTTGGCTAAATCTATCTGCGGCGGTTTGTAAGATACTTAAATCTCTAAATACAGGCCTTATTAATATGAGAATAATGCTGCCGAGTAAAATATAGAATGCAAAAAATACAATTAAATTATTATTTTCATTATGCTCTTGAGGCAACGGGCCAACTTTATATACAAAGCCAGGCCGAACACTTGGTAAGTAAATAACTCGTTGATTATTTTGATTGTTAACCGTAATGATCCCTTGGGTGGATAATTGTGCATGCAGCGATTCAGGCAATGCTAAATCAGCGTCTGGGACTTCAGTAATATGGTGTTCTTTGCTGGCAATTAACTGCTGAAAATTATTCACGGTAAACGAGATACTGGGGGTACCTTGTGCAAAAAAGTAATTGTACAACTGACCAAAAATAACCACTAAAACAATTAAACTTGCCGTAATAAAAATATAAAGTCGCAAAAATTGTTGGGTCATAGGATATATTCTATTTGTTTGCTTCTGCGTTAATAATATCTAGGCAATAACCTTTACTACGTACAGACTTTATATCTAACGTAATAGTGCTTTTATGGTTACTAAATAGTATGGTAAGTTTTTTTCTCAATCGACTTATTTTTAGATCAATGGCACGATCTAGGCCATTGTAATTGCGACCAATAACTTGTTTGAAAAGTACCTCTCTCGATACTGGCTGTGGCGAATTTTTTATTAAAAAAGCAATAATTTCGAATTCGCTGTCATTTAAATTTAATGGTATCCCTGTGAAATAGGCTTCACGTTTAGTGTGATTGAGCGTAAGTGGTTTCTCTGTACTATCGCATGGTTGGCTTGTGTCACTTTGTCGCAAAATAGCGTTAATTTTTGCAAGCAATAGCTCCGGTTTAAGTGGTTTGATTAGATAATCATACGCCCCTAAGTTTAAGCCCTTGATATGGGATTGGTCAGAGTCTAACGCGGTTAAAAATATGATGGGGCAAGTATGTTCATCGCTTAACTGTTGAAATAATTCAAAGCCATTACCATCAGGCAGCATAACATCACAAATAATTAAAGCCGGAATAAAAGTTGCTTTATGTTGTTTGTAATCAGCTACACTGTTAAACACATCAATAGTAAACCCTTGCTTTAATAAGAATAACTGGATTAGTTTTGCTAGTTTTAAATCATCTTCAATTAAATAGATATGCATTTATAAGCTCCTACCACATAGGCATTTTGCGCGCTATGATCCTTATTTAGTGATGGGGACTATTCTTTTTGTTTTCCCTCAACGTATGCTCAATAGGATCAATGCGTAGTATTATAAATTTTTCAATATTACTTTAAATTCTAACAGCGACTGTGCAGCGGCCAGAACGGGAGTATTACAGATAACCAAATTATAAAAATCAAATTACCACATCGTGTCTATTACCGTCCTTATTATTCACTATTACAGCGTTATTATTAATAACTAGTACATAACGTTACTTTTGTTAATTTTTTATTTGAAACAAAAGTTTAACAGATTCGACCTCTATTGTATTTTTATCTGGTAGAATAGGCAGGTTATAAGCAGTTTAAGCAGTGAACAACTATGTTAAGTCCTTTTTATCAGCAACATGCTGATCATATCTCTATATCGCGTGAGCAAGGCTGTCGTTTCGCAAAATGTGTTGCCGATGATTACAACCCGCTACACGATAAAGATGCAAAGAAATTTTGTGTCCCTGGAGATTTACTATTTTCATTGGTATTGAGCCGTTATGGTATCAGTGAAAAAATGGAATTTACCTTCGCAGGCATGGTTGATGAGAATACCAAACTCAACTTCCCTGAGGGCGCCGATGAGTTTGATATTAACAGCGGCGAAAAAGTAATGCTCAAGGTAAAACGTGAAGGGAAAACCAGTCAGTGTCAAACACTCACCGACAGTCTAATAAAAAATTATGTTGAGTTTTCTGGCACAACTTTCCCGCATGTGATTATTCCACTTATGGGCAAGCAAGATGTGATGATCAACCCAGCTCGTCCTATGGTTATCTATGAGTCAATGTTAATTAACCTTGATACCTTAGACATTCATGCACCTACGTTAGAGTTTGCTGAGCCAAGTTTTGAATATACCGGTAAACGCGGCAAAATTACTCTACGCTTCAACTTACTTGAAGATGGTAAAAAAGTAGGTAGTGGTGAAAAGCACATGTTAGTTTCTGGTATTCGTGAGTATTGCCAAGATACTGTTGATGATCTTATTTCGTTTTATAATCAGCGCAAAGAAACGCTAAAGCCCGTTGCATAAGCAACACTTGCTTTAAGATTTAAATAGAAGGCGCGCAAGCGCCTTTTTTGTTGCTTATTTTGTGCGTACAATAGCGCTATTATTAGTTATTTCAAGTCTATGCTATGTCTGCTGCAACCTTTAGTGATCTTCATCTCGACCCTTTACTGCTTAAAGCGCTTGAGCTCAATGAATATCAAACGCCTACGGCTATTCAACTACAAACAATTCCATTAATTTTAGCCGGTCACGATGTGATGGGCAGTGCGCAAACGGGCACAGGTAAAACAGCGGCATTTGTGCTTCCTCTACTACATAAATTGTTAACCAGTGATAAAAAAGATGAGCAAGGCACTGCACGGGTATTAATTTTAACGCCAACCCGAGAGCTTGCTCAGCAAGTGTTTGCCAGTTTTGAGAAATACGCACAAGGCTCTGATATTAAAGGCGCATTGGCATATGGCGGCGCAAGTATTGGACCTCAAGTAAAAGCAATGAAAGACGCGCAAGTTGTCGTAGCAACACCTGGGCGGTTACTTGATCACATCATCAAAGGCAGTATTAAACTATCAAGTGTTGATTCACTGGTGTTTGATGAAGCAGACCGCATGTTAGATATGGGCTTTATTGATGAAATAAAGCGTATCTTACGCTACGTACCAAGCGATCGGCAGACCTTATTATTCTCAGCGACTTTTGATGACAGTGTGTTTGAACTGAGTAAAAAGCTACTCAAAGATCCTAAATTAGTTGAAGTTGATAAGCGTAACTCAGCTGCTGTAGAAGTGGAACAAGTGATTTATGCAGTAGATGAAGACCGTAAACGTGAACTCGTCTCACATATGATTGGCATGAAAAACTGGCGCCAAGTACTTATTTTTACCCGCACTAAACAAATGGCCGATAAGCTTGCTAAAGAAATGTGTAAAGACGGGCTTAAAACAGAGTCAATCCACGGTGATAAATCACAAGGTGCCCGAGACAGAGCGCTACAAAACTTTAAAGAGGGAACCACCCGCGTATTAGTGGCTACCGATGTGGCAGCGCGCGGTTTGGATATTGTCTCACTAAAATATGTGATTAACTTTGAGTTGCCGTATATAGCAGAAGACTATGTACATCGCATTGGCCGTACAGGCCGCGCAGGCGAACAAGGTTTGGCGATGTCGTTAGTGAGCTTAGATGAACAATGGCTACTGGAAGAAATTGAAGTGCTACTTGATACTCGCCTGACCCCTCAATGGCTGGCAGGTTATGAGCCCGATCCAAATAAAAAGCCAAAAGATAATCGTAAAAACTCTAATAAGTCGCGAAAAGACCGTGATAAAAAACGTATTACAGGGCAAAGAGCACCCAATAGACGACGTAAATAGAAGCTTTCAACTTTTAGCTATCAGCTGTCAGACAGATAAGAGCTGTGAGTTCAACCAGTCATTGAAAAAGTTAAATTTACTTCTGCTTTTTTGAGTAGGAGCCTAATTTTGTCCTATACCATTATTAAACGCCGTTTAGGGGCAAAATAATATGCTTAATTTCTACCTGTTTTAATTACCTGTTTACAAAGGTAATTATTGGTGAAATTATTAGGGCATGTAATATACGCCGTTTTGGTGTGTTATAAACCACCGAATGGTGTTCAATAAGCTGTTAGCTGTACTCAGGAGGTTAGATGAAATCTGAAGTTTTAGAAGTATTTAATCCCGTAGGTACAACTGAAGTTATAAACCTCAATTTTGATGTCGAGTTTTTAGAAATCACAATATCAGTTGATGGTGAGAATATTGATGTTATTTTCGAAGAGCCTGCTGGCTTTAGAGTTTTAGATGAAGGCGACTTATTAGAATTTTGGCCTGATTGCTCTATGAGTATTGGCTGGCTACATGAAATAACATCTGGTGGTTGGTTCGATTTAGAAAAAAATCGTAGTGGTTTTTTATCATCTGATAGTTCAGATATTATTGAATATCTTATAGTGGGGGTTAATTACTGTGTAAGTATACTTGCATGGGAAAAGCCAAGAGTGCAGCAAAATACGCGCTAACAAGAGAATGAATAGTGATTCACTTTAGTTTGTCATTTTTAGTTGCAAACAACGCAATAAAACTGCCAAACTAGTTCACACATTATTCAGGCGTTAGATGTTTCTCAGGTATGGAGTTCAAATGGGATTTAAGTTTTGGTTCGTTAGAGCATTAAAAGTATTTCTTGGAGTGGCAGCCTTACTTTTTATAGTTGAGTTGCTTAAACAGCATTCAGTTCAAGAAGCATTAATTTTTGCTTGTACTTGGTCTTTAATTACAACAACAGTGTTTATATGTTCAAGATTATATCAATCACGTAAAGGTGTAGAGTGTGCTTTATGTAATGATATTCCAGACAAAAGTGATAAAAACACCTAACAAGCGCCTTAACTCCGACAAAAGATTAAATAGCAGATTAAATAGGACAAGCACAAAAATTTTTGCAAAAATCACAGTATCAACTACTGTTGTTATATACAGTTAAAGTAAAGTTGATATTTTATGACTCGCGCAAGAAAAAACCTGATTGATTTAGCATCTACATCTTATTATCACTTAATTTCACGATGTGTTAGGCGAGCATTTTTGTGCGGAGATGATAAATATACAGGTAAAAACTTTGATCATCGACGGGAGTGGCTAGTCGATCGAATAAAGCTATTAAGTAGTGTATTTTCCATAGAAATTGCGGCTTATGCAGTTATGAGCAATCACTACCACCTTGTTGTTAACGTCAATAGGCGGCAAGCACTTGATTGGTCTGATGATGAAGTAATTAACCGCTGGTATCAGCTTTACAATGGTCATGTTCTGGTTGATCGCTACTTAAATGGAGAGAAGTTAAATAAGGTAAGTGAGCTATTTTTCAATGAACTCATCGCAAAATGGCGAGAAAGATTGTATGACATCAGCTGGTATATGAAAAACCTCAATGAGTACATTGCTCGCGAGGCCAATAAAGAAGATAACTGCACGGGCAAGTACTGGGAAGGGCGCTATAAATCACAAGCATTACTAGATGAAACCGCAGTGCTCAGCTGCATGGCCTACGTTGATTTGAACCCTATCAGAGCAAACATAGCTGATACGCTTGAAGACAGTGATTTCACCTCAATTCAAGAACGTATAGCGCATTTCAAAGCTTTTACCACAGACACGGTTGAAGCGAACAAGGTTCTTAAACAAAAAAATAATATTCAGCATGAAAGTCAACCAGCACAGTTAAAACCATTTGGTGGTAATCACATTACACACACGATCCCCTTTACCTTACTGGATTATATTGAATTAATCGACTGGAGTGGCCGCCACCTAGATCCAAAGAAAAAAGGGCATATCAATAAAACTATGCCAAAAGTGCTGCTTACTTTAAATATAGAAGAAGCACAATGGCTAGAATCAATAAAGCGATTTAGGCAGCAGTACTCAAATTTTGCTGGTAGCAAACAACGGTTAAAGCAACAAGCCGCCAGCAACGATGTAAAATGGTACAAAGGCACAGGCTAAGCAAATTCAGCCCAATTAATTTATTGATACAAAGTAAAGAATTCAATTTCTAGCTTATATTTATAACCTAAAATCCTTCCCAAGCGACTCAACTTTATACTCTATAGCTAGCTGAGTGAAAAAATAATGGTAAGTGCTACCCACAACGGAAAAATAACGTAATCTTTCTAAAGAAAATATGTGCCTGTCCCTTTTTATTTGTGTCCCTTTTTATTTGCTTAAGCGACTCAACTTTATACTCTATAGCAAGCTGAGTGAAAAAATAATGGTAAGGTTACCTACAACGGGAAAATAACGTAATCTTTCTAAAGAAAATATGTGCCTGTCCTTTTTTATTTCTCGCCTAACGCCGCAGTGGTTAGCGGGCTATGAACCGGATCCCAATAAAAAGCCAAAAGATAATCGTAAAAACTCTAATAAGTCGCGAAAAGACCGTGATAAAAAACGTATTACAGGGCAAAGAGCACCCAATAGACGACGTAAATAGAAGCTTTCAACTTTTAGCTATCAGCTGTCAGACAGATAAGAGCTGTGAGTTCAACCAGTCATTGAAAAAGTTAAATTTACTTCTGCTTTTTTGAGTAGGAGCCTAATTTTGTCCTATACCATTATTAAACGCCGTTTAGGGGCAAAATAACATGCTTAATTTCTAGCTGTTTTAATTACCTGTTTACAAAAGTAATTATTGGTGAAATTATCAGGGTATGTAATAAACGCCGTTTTGGTGTGTTATAAACCACCAAAATGGTGTTCAATAAGCTGTTAGCTGCTTTTGGTATTTAGCGGCACTTTATAATCGATAAGGAAATTATTATGAAAACTTTAATTAAATCTAGCCTAGTTGCTCTTGCTGTAATTACTTCGAATATTAGCTTTGCTAATAGTATTTCACCTGAGTTCTTAATTAATGAAGTAGACGCTGCTCATAAAGTGTATCTTCATGGTTCAACTGAAGTTGCAATCTATGCAATGGAATCTATTGTAAGGCTTCAAGAGTCAGATCAATCTAACGAATTATTACGAAAAACTGGCCCATCTAGTCTTTCATTTTCTTATATTCGTTTAGGTTTTTTATATGAAAAATCAGGCTTAATGCAAAAAGCAAATAAAGCATTCTCTAAAGCAATTGCTACTTATAAATCACCATATAATAAAAGTGAAGCTGTAGTCCTCAACGAATTAAAAAGTGCTGTTCAAAGGCTGGATGCAATCAGCAGCTAACAAGCTGTTAAACAAGGACAAAAAACAGTTGGTTTTGCTCCTTCGTCGCTAATTTTAACCAACTGTTTTTCGCCTGTTAACAGGGCGTTAGGTAACAAACATAGTAAGGAGCAAGAATGAAAATTCAGGCAGGTGTAGGAACAATCGATATCTTAGGTCATTTAATACTTTGGTTTATTCTGATACTAATAACCTTTGGTATTGGAGCGTTCTTTTTTCCATACTCATTCTCTAAATTTATACTTAATCGTTCGCGAGTAATTGATGAACATGGTAACCCTAGGCAGATGGTTTGCCACACCGACATATTTGGAAATATCGGTCATGTAATTATTTGGATTATTATTTCTTTAATTACATTTGGTATAGGTTACGCTTTTTACTTTTATAAGGTTTGGAATTACTCAATAAACAATACAACTATAGAGTAATTTGTTACCAAGGCCGTTAAACCAAGGACACAAAACAGCAGGATGTGCTCCTTCGCCGCCAATTTTAGCCTGCTATTTTGTGCAGTTTACGGCAAGCGTTATGTAGCAGGTGAAAATTTGAGTCAGCAGTGCACAAAATGTGATAGTAAGATCAATCCGATAGAAGTTAAGGTATCAGGTCATTATTCACATTTTAAATGCCCAGTTTGTAGTGCAAATGTATCAAGCAATAGAGGAAAAGGCATTCTAGCTCTAATTGGTATTGGTTTAATCGCTTGGGCTTTGGGCTTTGCTTATCATCACTTAGCAGGCTGAATTGGAGTACTGACAGTTTAGCTACATAACACATATGAGTCTTAACTCTGTCAATAGGCAATAGTGTTCTTTTTGACCGTTTTTATAAATTGACGGTCAATTCCAAATCAACTCTAATTCAATAAGCAAATTCGTTTACTTCGTCTGTCGATGTGGCTGTTAAGCAAGTAGCTTACGGCAAACACATATGTGCAATGTCCGCAAAAAACCTTACGTTATTATCACAGCATTTACTTATTGCCCTCTAAAGCGCAGCGCCTCTCAACCTCTTTGTGAATAATTCAATAAAAATTAATTTTAAACGAGTTATGCTACAGGCCCGTTAGCCGTTTTTAACAAAACTTGCGTTTACCATCAAAAAGGTATACTTTTTACTCTACGTATATTTTTGAATATGATCCTAATAAAAGCCAAATTAATCTCGATAAACATGGTATCGATTTTGAGGAAGCTAAATTATTGTGGGATGATCCTGACTTACTCGAGATCCCTGCGAATACCAGCGATGAAGCTCGCTTTGTGATAATCGCATTTCACAACGGAAAACATTGGTCAGCTGTAATAACCTATAGAGATAGTAATATCCGTATAATTTCAGTTAGACGTTCAAGAACTAGTGAGGTTAAATTTTATGAAAGCTTCTGATTTCGATAAAGAATTTGATGATGGCAATGACATTCTTGCTAATCTTGATTTATCTCAAGCTAAACGAACAAAGCAAACAACTAAAAGGGTTAATGTTGATTTTCCTGAATGGATGCTCGATTCACTAGATCGTGAAGCTAGTCGTGTTGGTGTAACAAGGCAGTCAATTATCAAAGTTTGGCTCGCTGAGCGTATAGAGAACTTGAACCACCATAATATTAAACACGGCTAATCGGGTAGCCGGAGGTCTCCTCCAGCCCACACCTCCCATCTGCGCTTTTGATTAACAGGAAGCGCAATGGGCGGTTTACCCCAAGCGCCTACTTTTGGCACAAATCTGACAGTTCAAGATAGGCCTTATTCAAATAAACGAAGCTAACTACTTGAGCAGGCTTATTCTATGGCGCTTATCATTATTGCTCGAAGCTCGAAGCTCGAAGCTCGAACCTAAGCTATTTGCTTTTCAGCTAGGTTCAATTCCATTGTCGCTTTTAATAAACGATAAAGGTTGATTGATGCATCAATTTCTTCTTTACGGTTAGTCAAGCTTTCAATGTTTAAGCCCAGTGGTACATCTAAATGGGCGCAACTTTTTAGGATTGAATCTAAGTTTTCGCGGCAAATACGCACTGATTCACTCAATGGATTTTGTGAATCTAACATACGCCATTTGGTTGCTTCTGGTACTGAAATACCAAGCCATTGCATAAACTCAAGTGTTTTTTCACTGCCACACGGTGTAAACGTTAAGATGATACGGTTTGGTTTAATCCCCTGTGCTTTACAGCTGCGTGCGTAACTGGTGATCAAATCAATGGTCGCTTGGGCGTTGTAAACTGCTTGTGAGATGAAAAATTGACACCCTTGTGCGGTTTTTTTAAGTAGTCGCTCATGCTCGTTACGTTTACTTGCGTGGCGCTCTGCAATGGTGACTCCACCTAAAAAGAAGTCATCCGCTTGCTCTGCCAGTACTTTATAGGCATTTGGTAAACTTAACTTTATATCGCCATCAGAAGAAGGGCTGCCCACTAGCACTAAGTTCTTTAAGTCATAGTCGTTTTTAGTCTCATCAAGCCACTGTTTAAACTCAGCTTCGCCACGCTGTGCAACACTTTTATAAGTGATCACATCAAGGTGCGATAAGCTACGTAACAAGTGGCTGTATTCACGTGGATCAACCGTTTGTTTAAACGGAAAAGGGCGTGGCTTATCAGTACGGCTGCTCTCGTCTTGAATGTCGTAAATAATCACGCCATCGTATTCAATTTCATGTAAACGGTCTAACAGCTTTTGAGCGATTGTTTCAAGCTGCGCTTTATCAGTACCAATACGTGGTGGGGTAGTACCAATTAAGTACACACCTTGATTGGTATCTTCAATTTTCTGTTGTAGTGATAAAGCCATAATCCTCATTCCAGCTAATTAGTTTCTATAGTAAACAATATAACAGCCATTTAGACGTCTAGATAGATTTTTTTAATAAAACTTTCTCAATAAATATGAATTTATCTCATGTTGTTTTAAGTTGAGCGATGAAAAATACACAACTGTTTACATAAAATGTGCTGCAAGGTCTCTTATCGTGGTCGGCTTTGTTGCATAATCAGTGTGGTAAATAAGTAGTTATAACTAAAAAAATATTCAACTAACAAGGGATAGCAATGAAATTTAAATTATTAGCAACTAGCCTAGCGGTAACGCTCGCACTGGGCGGCTGTGCAAGTAACAGCGGCGCTAACATGGTCAAAGAAGTTGAGATTGAACAATCAACGGTCGCCAGCAGTAATGATCGTGTGTTCTCACAAGATTATTTATTAGAAGAGCTTGATAACGGTTTACGCGTTATGGTGGTGAAAACGGATTACCCTGATGTGGTATCACTACAAATTCCGGTATCTGTTGGTTCTCGTAATGAAGTAGAAGCAGGTAAAACTGGCTTTGCACACTTTTTTGAACATATGATGTTTAAAGGCTCTGAAAAATTCCCGCAAGATGTGTATTCTGACATCCTAAAAAATTCAGGTGTCGATAACCGCGCATACACGACTAATGATTACACTAATTATCACTTAAATTTTTCAAAGCAGCATCTTGATAAAGTTCTAGAGATTGAAGCGGATATCTTCCAAAACCTCACTTACTCAGAAGAGCAGTTCCGCACTGAAGCGCTTACCGTTAAAGGTGAGTACCTGAAAAATAATGCCAGCCCAGTGCGTAAGTTGCTCTCTGCTGTGCGTAATGAAGCATTTGAAAAACATACCTATAAACACACCACCATGGGCTTTTTTGAAGACATTGAAGCCATGCCTGATCAAATGGCTTATGGTAAAGAGTTTTTTGAAAAGTTCTATAAACCTGAATATGTATCGCTGGTGATTGTCGGTGATGTCGATCCGCAAGCAACCATGGCAATGGTGAAAAAGCATTGGGGTAATTGGCAAAAAGGTGACTATGTTGCCGATATTCCAACCGAGCCGAAGCAACAAGCAGCCAAGTATGTCCATGAGCAAAACGAAGGTCTGCCAGGGCATTGGTTATTGGTTTCTTATAAAGGTGCTGCTTGGCAACCAAAGTTAAAAGACCGCGCGGCACTTGATTTATTGTCACAACTTTATTTTTCTAACAACTCTGATTTATACCAAGAGCTAGTGGTTGATAAGCAAATCGCTAGCCAAATGTTTAGCTATAACCCTGATACTAAAGATCCTGGTTTACTACACGTATTTGTAAAAGTTGAAAATGAAGCCGATTTAGCGGTTGCCCGTGATGCCATAAATAGCACTTATGCTAAAGCGCGTACGGAGCTGGTGGATAGTCAAAAGCTTGCTGATTTAAAATCTAACCTTAAATATAGCTTTATAAATGGCCTCGATTCATCGCAAGCGATTGCATCAACCCTTGCAAGTTACATGCATTTTGAGCGCGATCCTGAGGTTGTAAACCAGCTATATGCCACCGCAGATAGTATTAGTGCGCAAGACATTCAAGACATTGCTAATAAGTACTTTGTCGATAGCAGCCGAACAACTGTAACTATGTCTGCGCTTGATAAAATTGCTGGTTTTGAGCAAGAAGTTGATTTAAATAGCCTTGTTGCTAGCAAGCACACAGTGCAAGAGCGTCACTTTAAAGTACTTGATAAAACCAATAGCTCACCGTTGATTGATATTAATTGGCTATTCCACACGGGTGCGGCAGCTGATCCTAAAGGTCAAAAAGGCGTGGCTGCGCTAACCGCTGCAATGCTTGCGCAAGGTGGCTCAGAATCTAAGAGCTATAACGATATCAAAAAAGCACTGTATCCACTGGCTGGCAGTTTTGGTTATCAAATTGATAAAGAAATGATTTCTTTACAAGGGCGAGTACATAAAGACAATGCAGCACAATGGTACGCATTAGTTAGTGAGCAGTTACTTAACCCTGGCTTTAGAGAAGATGACTTTAAACGTTTGAAGAAAGAGCTGATTGACGGTATTAAATCAGGCCTTAAAGCCTCTAATGATGAAGAGTTAGGTAAAGAAGTACTTTACCATAAACTTTATCAAGGTCATCCGTATGAAAGCTACAATTATGGTGATTTATCCGATTTAGAAGCGCTGACATTGGATGATGTGAAAGCGTTTTACGCAAAAGAGTTTACTCAAGCTAAATTGACTGTCGGTTTAATTGGCGCAGTGCCTGAATCACTAAAAGCTACCATGTTTGCTGATTTAACTCAGCTGCCTAAAGGTCAGCAAAGCCGTTTAACTATTGCTGATGCACCAGTATTAAAAGGTCATCATGCAACAATTGTAGAAAAGTCAGCGCAATCAACTGCGGTATCGTTTGGCTTCCCGATTGATACTATTCGTAGCAGCGAAGACTGGACAGCACTGTGGTTAGTGCGTTCATACTTTGGCGAACACCGCAGTTCAAATGCATACCTGTATGAACGTATTCGTCAAACCCGTGGTATGAACTACGGCGATTACGCTTATATCGAATACTTCCCACGTGGTATGTTCCAAACCAAGCCGGATGCTAACCTTGGTCGTTCTGAGCAGATATTCCAAGTATGGTTACGCCCGCTGCGTTCCAACAATGACGCGCATTTTGCAACTCGTACCGCTTTATTTGAACTTGATAAACTAATCAAAAATGGCATGACAGAAAAAGACTTTGACGCAACGCGTAATTTCTTAATTAACTTTGTGCCACAAATGGTCGCCAGTCAAAACCGTCAACTAGGTTACGCACTTGATAGCGAGTTTTATAACACTGACACGTTTGTGAAGTATGTAACGAGCCAGCTTGAAAAGCTGACTTTAGCTGATGTTAACCGTGTAATTAAAGAAAACTTACAAACAGATGATATCCAGTATGTATTTATCACCGGCGACGGTAAAGACATGCAAAAACGCTTAGCGTCTGAGCAAACATCCCCAATGGTGTATAACGCAGAAAAGCCGGCTGAGCTGGTGGCTGAAGATAAAGTGATCGCTGATTACAAACTAGCAATTCCTGCGAAAAACATTGAAGTACTTGCTGTAGATGAAGTGTTTCAATAAGTGTAATTAAAAGCTGAATTAAAGTGCCTCAATTATTGAGGCACTTTTTAGTGATAGTCACTTTTTATTTAGCCATTTGTCCATTGCTTGATCGTAAGCCTCTGTGACTTTTGTATTGGTACAATCAATTGCTTGTATATAGCTATCAGGTAAGTCACTTTTTGGTATAACACCAGCCCCCATAGATACTTTCTTAAAGCATCTATCACCGTAGCGATAGATAGAAAGCTGCATACTTTGTTTTTCAATTTTTAATGGGTCTATGCTGCTTGCTTGGTGTGTCTTTGGCACCGTAATACGCTGTGGTTGAGTGGACTTATTTGATTGAGATTGCGTTGCAGCTATTGTAGTTTTTTGTTCTTTAAGTATATGTTCCAAGCCTAGTTTTAGATCTATCTTTTTGTAGTTGTTAGTTTGTTCATCAGTAGTAGTGGGCGGCGATTTCTTTTGCTGTTTAATTTTAACGCTGGGGCTTATGCTCGTAGCTACCGTTTTCGGTTGCGTATTCGGGGAGGTCGCTTCGATTTGTTGTTTTGGCTTGCTAGGGATAGGTTGCTGCGGCTTTTCAGTCACAGATAAAGACTTAGTGCGAGAGGGCACTGTGATCATATATGCTTTAATGGAAGCTGTTCCTTGCTCTTGTAGTTTTGGTATTTTAATGGTTGTAAAGATTAAAAAAATTATCCCGTGGAGCAGTAATGAAATAAACAGAGGCCAGCGCCACGTTGTCACAATATATTCCTTATTTGTGCTAGCTATATGATGACTTTATGACCTTTTAAGGCACAGAAAGTTTCTAACCAAGGTTAGATTTATTTAATAAAACTGCGGATCAAGCAGTAAAGTTATATCTAATAACCAGAACAAATAATTACAGTGTTAACACATACGTGATGAAATCCGTTAAACTGAAACAAAGCACACCCAGTATTAATTTAAGGCCGTCCTATGCGTCATGAAATTTGGCAACAGCTTCGCTCAGAAGCAAAAGAAGTCGTTACCCGTGAACCTCTATTAGCGAGTCATGTGTATTCATGCATTTTAAATCATGAGTGTTTGGGATCTGCGCTGAGTTTTATCGTTGCCAATAAGTTATCTGATGCTGTGGTTTCGGCATTTACTATTCGTGAATTATTTGATCAGGCGTTTGTCGAATGCGATCGCATGTTAACCCATGTAGCCCATGATATTAAAGCGGTTAAAGATCGCGACCCTGCTGCCGATACTTATTTAACTGTGATCTTAAATTTAAAGGGTTTCCATGCAATTCAAGCACATCGACTCGCCCATTGCCTTTGGTTACAAAACCGTAAAGAGCTCGCTCGTTTTATTCAAAGCCGTACCTCAGAAGTATTTGGCGTTGATATCCATCCTGCTTGTAAAGTCGGCCATGGTATTATGTTTGACCATGCAACTGGTATAGTCATTGGTGAAACTGCGGTTATAGAAGATAATGTATCAATTTTACAATCAGTTACCTTAGGTGGTACAGGTAATGAAAAAGGCGATCGTCACCCGAAAATTCGCGCAGGTGTCCTCATTGGTGCAGGTGCAAAAGTGCTCGGCAATATCGAAGTCGGTGAGGGTGCACGTATTGGTGCTGGCTCTGTTGTATTAAGCGCGGTACCGCCACACACCACAGTTGTTGGGGTACCGGCTAAAATTGTTGGCAAACCAAATTGTCCCTGTCCAGCGCAAAGTATGAATCAAAACTTTTTAGATGTGGATGAGCCGCAAAACGAATCACACACCAGTGCAATGCTATAAATAAAAATAACTTAAAAGGAATTAAGCATGAATAAACATAATCCACTTTCGCTTGCCCTGGCATTTATTGCAGGCGTAGTTTTAACGTGGGGATATATTAAATTAAGCTCTGATGAAGTCGCCACAGTGGTAACGACACAAGCTCAGGTAGTTGAACAAGAAGTCAAAATATTACCTGCCAAAACTGGAGCCGCAGAGCTTGAAAGAGTGTCTCAGCCTCAGCAAGTTGCAGCAGTTACTGAGGCTACGGAAGCTGAAGCTAGGCTATCGAAAAGCACCGATGAACAACCACTAGAAGAGCAGTTGCAACAACTTAAGCTTGAATTAGCGCAGCAGCGAGCGCTAGTTAAACGTTACGAAACACAAGCTCAAGCCCCTTCTGATTTTGAACAAGCGCTTTTAGATAAGTTTGAGCAACAAAGCCGTAATGAAGAATGGGCATACCGAACAGAAACAGCCATGAAAGACTTTTTGCAAACTGCGGATCTGAGTGTGAATCCCGAATTAATTAGCGCGCAGTGTAAAAGTTCGATATGTAAATTTGAACTTGCAGCACCGAAAGATAGTGATGAGTTTGATCACACCCAATGGCGAGAGTTAAGTGATCAGCTTGTAAAACAAGAGTTTTGGCAACAATTTACCTTCAGTACTTCTAAATCCAGCGATCGCGACTTTTCTCTATTATTAGCTACTGAATCTGACTAGCCAGATTCAGTAACAATAAATGGCTAACTAACGACCGATTGAATGACCCCATCCGCTAATTCAGTATGCAGTAAATCTCCTTGATTCACCTGTGACGTTGACTTTATAACCTTTCCTTGCTCGTTTTTAGTAATACTGTAGCCACGAGCGAGTACGCTAAGTGGACTAACAGATTCTAACCGACTCGCTTGTAGCGCCAGCGTATTTTGGCTGCTGCGTAATTGCTGTTGCATACTTTGTTGTAAGCGCGCTTGTAGTTGCTGTAATTGATGACTCGCTTGAGCAAGCTTTCGATCCGGAGAGCGTTGCATCAAACGTGGCATTAAATTAGTTAAACGACGTTCATATTGATAAAGTCGCTGCTGCATTGCTTGCTGTAGTGCTAAAGACAGCTCATCTAAACGCTGTGTTTGTTGATTTAGTTGATTGCGCGGGTGGCATAATGTTAAGCGGTGCTCAAGTGCGGTGGCTGTACTTAGCTTAGTTGATAACTGATGCTTAAATGCATTTGCTAAGCGGTTTAACTGTTGTTGAATTTGGTTATAGAGTTCACTGCTATTAGGGCTGACAAGCTCTGCCGCTGCGGATGGGGTGGCAGCACGGACATCTGCCACATAGTCACTGATCGTGGTATCAATTTCATGGCCTACGGCACTAATAATAGGAAGTTTACTGGCATAAATAGCCCGTGCTAGCAGCTCATGGTTAAAGCACCATAAGTCTTCCAAAGAGCCACCGCCGCGGCCTAAAATAAGCACATCAACTTCATTGCGGGCGTTGGCCAAATTAATTTTATCAATCAATTGTAAGTGGGCGTCTTTGCCTTGCACCATAGCGGGGTAGATCACCACTTCAAGTTGTGGTGCACGGCGTTTTAGTACCGTTAAAATATCTTTAATTGCGGCGCCCGTCGCTGATGTGATCACACCTACACGATGCACAACGCTTGGCAGTGGCTGTTTGTATGCTGAGCTAAATAAGCCCTCAGCTGCGAGGCGCATTTTCAGTTCATCAAACTGTTGTTTTAATTGGCCTTCACCGGCCGCTTCCATGTGTTCAACAATCAGTTGATAATCGCCGCGAGGCTCATATAAAGACACCCGAGTGCGCACTGTTACTTGTGCACCGTTTTCGGGGCGATAGCGTTGGCCGCGATTATTGCCACGCCACATGGCGGCTTTAACTTGGGCGCGATCATCTTTAAGCGTAAAATACCAATGCCCAGACGCAGGCGTAATGAAGTTTGAGATCTCACCGGTTAAAATTAACGATGCGAAACCTTGTTCAAGCACGGTTCTAATTTCTCTGTTTAGCCTAGAAACGGTATAAATCGTTTGCTGCTGGGATGTTATGGCCATAAAGCGACTCTAAAAAACGATGATGGCGGTATTTTATCATAAATAATTGTGAAATCTTATTTACTCATGCCCATAACGCTGATAAAATTTGGCCGCAATTCCTTATACAAGATCCACATGTGAGAAGTTGCCAAAATGCTTAGAATTGCTAAAGAAGCTCTTACCTTTGATGACGTACTTTTAGTACCAGGTCATTCTACTGTTTTGCCACACACGGCAAACATTTCAACTCGCTTAACGCGTGGTATCAAACTTAACTTGCCGCTAGTTTCAGCATCTATGGATACTGTTACAGAAGCACGCTTAGCGATCGCGCTAGCGCAAGAGGGCGGTTTAGGTTTTATCCACAAAAACATGACAATTGAAGAACAAGCTAAAAACGTACGTAAAGTTAAAACGTACGAAGCCGGTATTGTTTCTTTTCCTGTTACTGTGACAGCGGATTTAACTATTGCAGATGCGATTGTACTTGCTGAAGAAAAAGGCTTTTCAGGTTTTCCGGTAACGGATGCTGAAAACGGCCTTGTTGGTATTGTTACCAGCCGCGATATGCGTTTCGAAACCAAACTTGAGCAACCTGTTTCAACAGTAATGACTAAAAAAGAAAAGTTAGTCACTGTTAAAGAGGGCGCAGCTCGCGAAGAAATCTTAGGTTTAATGCACGAACACCGCATCGAAAAGATTCTTGTTGTTGATGATGCCTTTAAACTTAAGGGTATGATCACCGTAAAAGATTATCAAAAAGCCCAAGATAAACCACATGCATGTAAAGACGAACAAGGTCGTTTACGTGTAGGTGCTGCTGTTGGTGTAGGTCCTGGTACTGATGAGCGTATTGCCGCATTAGTTGAAGCCGGTGTTGATGTATTACTTATCGATACTTCTCACGGTCACTCACAAGGTGTTATTGACCGTGTAGCTGCTACACGTCAAGCATTCCCAGATTTACAAATTGTAGCGGGTAATGTGGCTACTGCTGAAGGTGCGATTGCTCTTGCAGATGCTGGTGTTGATGCGGTTAAAGTGGGTATCGGCCCAGGTTCTATCTGTACTACACGTATTGTTACCGGTTGTGGTGTACCACAAATTACAGCTATTTCTGATGCAGTTGAAGGCTTAAAAGGCCGCGACATTCCAGTGATTGCTGATGGTGGTATTCGTTTCTCTGGTGATATCGTAAAGGCACTAGTTGCTGGCGCATCATGTGTAATGGTTGGCTCAATGCTAGCAGGTACTGAAGAAGCACCTGGAGAAGTTGAACTTTACCAAGGCCGTTACTACAAATCATACCGTGGTATGGGTTCACTTGGTGCGATGGACCAAAAAGAAGGTTCATCAGATCGTTACTTCCAAAAATCAAACCAAGCAGACAAACTTGTTCCAGAAGGTATTGAAGGTCGTGTGGCTTATAAAGGCCCAATCGCGACAATCATTCACCAACAAGTTGGTGGCCTGCGCAGTGCAATGGGTTTAACCGGTTGTGCCACGATTGAAGAATTAAACACTAAACCTCAGTTTGTACGTGTTACTTCAGCAGGCATGGGTGAGTCACATGTTCATGATGTGCAAATCACCAAAGAAGCACCTAACTACCGCTTAGGTTAATCAATATACTTTATTGAAATTACTGGGCTAGCTTTTGCTGGCCCTTATTTATTTTTAGTCATTCAGGTTACCTGAGTGCTAGTTCTTGACTAACGAGACCCTCAATGAGCAAAGACATTCACGATTCACGAATTCTTATTTTAGACTTTGGTTCGCAATACACGCAATTGATCGCCCGCCGTGTGCGTGAAATTGGTGTTTACTGTGAACTGTGGGCATGGGACGTAACGGAAGAGCAGATCCGTGAGTTCAATCCACAAGGTATCATTCTATCGGGTGGCCCTGAGTCAACAACCTTAGAAAACAGTCCGCGTGCTCCTGAGTACGTATTTAATGCTGGCGTGCCAGTGTTGGGTATTTGCTACGGTATGCAAACAATGGCTACTCAGCTTGGCGGCAGCGTTCACAGCTCTGATAAAAAAGAGTTTGGTTATGCGCAAGTTGAAAAAGTAGGTAACTGCGCATTATTTGACGCGATTGAAGATCATATAACCGATGGCGGCAATGGCGTACTAGACGTATGGATGAGCCACGGTGATAAAGTAATGGAAATTCCAGATACTTTTAAAACTACAGCTAAAACATCTACCTGCCCTCATGCGGCAATGTCTAACGAAGAAAAGCGTTTTTACGGCGTGCAATTCCACCCAGAAGTAACCCACACTCATCAAGGTCAGCGTTTACTTGAACGTTTTGCGATTGATATTTGTGGTTGTGAAAAATTGTGGACAGCCTCAAAAATCATTGATGACGCAATTGAACGTATTAAAGCGACAGTAGGCGATGACGAAGTGATCTTAGGCCTATCTGGTGGCGTTGATTCATCAGTGGTTGCTATGCTTATTCACCGTGCCATTGGCGACCGATTAACCTGTGTATTTGTTGATAACGGTTTACTGCGTTTAAACGAAGGTCAGCAAGTGATGGATATGTTTGGCAACAAGTTTGGCCTAAACATCATCAAAGTAGATGCCGAAGAATTATTCTTAGCTGACCTTGCTGGTAAATCAGACCCAGAAGACAAGCGTAAAGCCATTGGCC
Organism: Pseudoalteromonas sp.; assembly: GCF_036960685.1. Lineage (GTDB taxonomy): Bacteria > Pseudomonadota > Gammaproteobacteria > Enterobacterales > Alteromonadaceae > Pseudoalteromonas. The sequence continues at coordinate 165,310 of NZ_JBALXK010000008.1, forward strand.
ATACATTTATTAAAGTATTTGATAGCGAATCTAAAAAGCTTAAAAATGCAAAATGGTTAGGTCAAGGTACTATCTACCCAGATGTTATCGAATCAGCAGCGTCTGCAACAGGTAAAGCACATGTGATCAAGTCTCACCATAATGTGGGTGGCTTACCAGATGACATGGAAATGGGCTTAGTTGAGCCACTACGTGAATTATTTAAAGATGAAGTACGTAAAATCGGCCTAGAGCTGGGTTTACCGTATGACATGCTTTATCGTCACCCGTTCCCTGGACCTGGTCTAGGTGTGCGTGTACTTGGCGAAATCAAAAAAGAGTACTGTGACTTATTACGCCGCGCCGATGCTATCTTCATTGAAGAGCTACACAAGGCTGAGCTTTACCATAAAGTAAGCCAAGCGTTCACGGTATTCTTACCGGTGAAGTCTGTAGGCGTTATGGGTGATGCACGTAAGTATGATTGGGTTGTAAGCCTTCGTTGTGTTGAAACTATCGACTTTATGACTGCACGTTGGTCGCATTTACCGTATGAGTTCTTAGGTCTGGTTTCAAACCGCATCATTAACGAAATCGACGGTATCTCACGCGTTGTTTACGATATTTCAGGTAAACCACCGGCAACGATTGAGTGGGAATAACTGCTAGAGCGTTTTTCTAACTGATTATAAAAACGGCGAATTAGTTGACTAATTCGCCGTTTTGTTTATTTAAAAAGCAATCAAACTAAAAAAGTAATTTTTTTCTTTACCTTTAGCGAAAGGTCTCTATAATTCGTCGTCATTGCAGGGGCGTAGTTCCAATTGGTAGAACAGCGGTCTCCAAAACCGATGGTTGGGAGTTCGAGTCTCTCCGCCCCTGCCATTTCTTCTTTACATCGTTTTTATTACTTCTTATATTGTTCTTGTGTTTAAATCTACTGAGTTGTTATGCATCCACGATACGCAGCTATTTTTGGTATAGAAAACCTTGAACTAAATCAGCACTTTCGATCTGACCCAATTGTCGAGCAAGCTGGTGATCACGTAATCACAGCACAGCCGATAGCTATTGAGCTCAATACACAACTATTCGCCGACTTAAAGCGGGCTGTTGCGCCGTTACAAATAGAACAGGTTGTGCAAAGCGATCACTTTGCTTGGCATAATGGTTTGCTTAGCGTACCAAGCTCACAGCTTACTGCCGATAATAAACGCGCACTCTGGGCGCTGATGAGTACACACCTTGATAATCTTTAAACCTGTAACTGAATCATCTATTGATGCGCTGATGGGCATTGAGAACGCATGCCACAGTCATCCGTGGGCACTGAATACTATGCAATCATGTTTAGCTGGACGTTACTTTAATTTAGCGGCATTTCAGGCAGAGCAAATGATCGGTTTTTATATTGGTGAAAAAGCCGGGCCTGATTTTACCTTAATGGATATTTGCGTTGCGCCACAGTTTCAGGGGCAGGGCATTGCTAAACAATTGCTAAATGCGTTTATTAGCTATGGTGAGCAACACAATGCAGAAAACTTATTTTTAGAAGTGCGTGAAACCAATACCCGTGCCATAGCCTTGTATGAACAGGCGGGCTTTAGTGAAATGTCGGTACGTAAAAACTACTACCCCAGTGATGATCCCGCAAAAAATGGTCATGAAGATGCTATTTTAATGGGTATGACACTGCTATTTGGCTAGTTCAGGCTAACTGCTTTCAGATTTTATAGTTCGGGTAGCGGTTCTTGCTGCAAAGTATATTTAATCGACTCAATTAAGCTTAGTGCTAAATAATCACGGCGGCTCTGATCGCGACCTCGTAAGTTATCCTCAAGAGCCGCAGCTGCATGATGAATATTACTAAAGCCAAAACACCCAGCACTGCCTTTTAAGCTATGTGCAAGCCCCCTTAGTTGTTCCCACTCATTGGCACTGTGTAATTGCGTTACTTGGGTTAAATAATCAGGTAATTTTGACCGGTAGTCGTTATTGATCTGTTGAAACTTCTCACTATTGAGCAAGCTGTCCCATTTATTTCGTGTGTCTTTTTCAATATTTAGATAGGTAACCAGCACACTTTCTAACGCATCTTTGTCGATAGGTTTAGCGAGTGCCTCATCGCAACCAGCTTGTAAATAGGTATTTACATCATGCTTCATTACATTAGCAGTTAGAGCGATGATAGGGCCGTCATAGGCTGCGTGACGTAACATCTGAGTGGCTTCTAAACCTCCCATCACAGGCATTTGCATATCCATAATGATCAGCTGATAGTCGTTTACCAGCGCCATTTCAACAGCCTCGGCACCATTGTTAGCAATATCAGGTTCAAGCCCCCATGTTTGCAGTAGTAATTTGATCAACACTTGATTATCGGGGTTGTCTTCTGCGACCAAAATATTGGCATCAAAGCTGTTTTGTGCAAATGAAAGCTGCAAATCTTTTTCAGCAGCGAGTTGGCTTTGCTCAGTTAGCATCAGAGTAGACAGTTCGCTATCTGCCGCTAAGTTGCAGGCAATTTGCACGCTAAAACAACTACCTTTACCGGGTGTACTTTGTACATAAACATCGCCACCGAGCAATTGTGCTAAATTTTTAGAAATACATAAGCCTAAGCCTGTCCCGCCAAAGCGACGTGTAGTGGTGGCATCAGCTTGCTCAAACGGTTTAAATACTCGCTCAACTTCACGCTCAGACATGCCAATACCGCTATCTTGAATTGCAAACTCAATTAGTTGTGAGTCGCTATCATAAGTAATATCTAAGGTGATCAGGCCTTGCTCAGTAAACTTCACCGCATTACTGGCAATATTAATGAGAATTTGCTTTAAACGAGTGCCATCACTATTAATGATACGCGGCAATGGTAAGTGAAAGTTGATATTGCAATTGAGTTTTTTCTCTTGTGATAAAGGCCGAATAATTGAATCTATATCATGCACTAATTGCACAATATCCAGCGGCTCTTGTTCAACGGCTAGTTTTTCGGCTTCGATTTTAGATAAGTCTAAAATATTATTAATCAGCTCAAGCAGGTGCTTTGAATTACGTAATATAGTACTGAGATGTAAAGCATCACCGCTGGTTTTATTGCTATGTAACAGCTGCTCGGTAAAGCCCATAATTGCGGTTAGTGGCGTGCGAATTTCATGACTCATATTAGCTAAAAAGCGGCTTTTTAATTGATTCGCTTGCTCCGCTTGGGCAATGGCAACTTCTAGCTGACTGTTCATGGTTTCAAGCGCTTTAGTACGGCTTTCAACTTTATCTTCAAGGTGATGTTTGTATTCTTCAAGTTCGTCTTGATAGTGGCGAATTTGGTTTACCATGTGGTTAAAGTCGTTAAATAACACGCCCACTTCATCGTTATTGTGCGCGGGTAAATACACCGATAAATCACCATCACCAACACGGTGACTGGCAGCACCTAGTAACTCAATTGGGTTCAGCAGTAAATTACGGACCACGATAAATATCAGCATCGGTAGGGTGATCACTGAAATGATCACAATTAACGCGGTAATTAAGCTGATTGCTTTGCCTGATTGGTATAGTAAAGCTTTCGGAATAGTAGAGACATAATAATAACCGCCGCTCATTTGGATGGCGTAAATCATCCGCTCCACTTTATCTATACTCGATAATTCTATGGTTGAAAGCTTGCCCAAGTCAGCGAGCTCATGAATTTGTTTAAGCTCATATTCACTAATATATTGACCACGTTTATCGTAGTCTGAACTAAATAATATTTTACCGCTATCGGTGAGTAGTAAATTTAAGGTGTTGTTATAAGGGGCTTCTAAAATGCTGGTATTTAAAATCGATGGCTCAACATGTACAACAATAAAACCAAGTTGTTGCGGGCGCTTTAAATAGTAATCTGCACTGTAAATACGTTGAATAAAATACAAACTGGTGGTGCCATCTGGCTTCTGCACCATAAACTGCTGTTGACGTAAGTTACTTTGTAATACTTGAGAAAAAAACGGGTAGCTGGTTGGCGCGGTATTTAAATTACTGGAGTAATAAGCGTCACTTTGGCCGTTAGGTGAAATTAAATTCACGCTAATAATATCAGGGTAAGCTTCTGAATAGCTGGCAAATACATCCATTAGTGCGCCTAGCCTGCGAGTGTAATTACCATTGTCGCGTAGATCATCAGCTAAAAAATCACTAAGTACGGGAGAGGTTGAAAGCAATTTTGTGGTTGAGTGGAACGAATCAATGTAGTTAAACATTTTTTGCTGTTGCTGCTCAACAAAGCGACTCACTATAAGTTCAGCTTGCTTTTGCGTAGAACTGGTTACGTTGGTGAGCGTAAAACCACCTAAAAACAGCAACGGCAAAATCACCAACGGCGTGATATACCATAATAATCTTATACTTAGCTTACTGGTTTTCATACCCAAACAAAATATCCTCCATGCAATCTATCAATAGTATGCGTTAGCGTAAAATTACACAAGTTTAGTGCGTTGGCTGCGCCAATAGGGCTGGCTTTATTTGAAACTAAATTATCGGCTAATTACTTACAATCGTTGCTTTTTTGGCTAAGACAAACAAGGTATAATGCTGGCAATTCTATTTTCAAATTACAGTGCGCAGCAAAGCCCTTTGCTTAGGGTTGTTTTAGTGGCGCCTTGTTATGACTTAAAGCGGCTTACATGTCTAATTTAATAAACGAAATCAATACGCGACGCACGTTCGCTATCATCTCGCATCCGGATGCTGGTAAAACCACTATCACCGAAAAAGTACTGTTGTTCGGACAAGCTATTCAAAAAGCGGGGACTGTTAAAGGCCGTGGTTCTAACCAGCATGCAAAATCAGACTGGATGGAAATGGAAAAAGAACGTGGTATCTCGGTAACTACCTCTGTAATGCAATTCCCATATAATAAAGCGCTTGTTAATTTACTGGATACCCCAGGACACGAAGACTTCTCTGAAGATACTTATCGTACTCTTACCGCCGTAGATTCATGTTTAATGGTTATCGATGCGGCAAAAGGTGTAGAAGATCGTACCCGCAAATTGATGGAAGTAACGCGCCTACGTACCACGCCAATTGTTACCTTTATGAATAAGTGTGACCGTGATATACGTGATCCAATGGAGTTGTTAGACGAAGTTGAAACTGAGCTAAATATTGCATGTGCACCAATTACTTGGCCTATCGGCTGTGGGAAAGAATTTAAAGGTGTTTATCATATTCACCGCGGCGAAACCTTGCTCTATAAAACGGGTCAAGGTCATACAATTCAAGAAGTACGCAGTATTAAAGGTCTTGATAACCCAGAACTCGATGAAGCCATTGGCGATGAACTAGCTGAGCAACTACGTGAAGAGTTAGAGCTGGTTATTGGGGCTTCACACGAATTTGATTTAGACCTATTTTTAGCCGGTGAGTTATCGCCAGTTTATTTTGGTACTGCACTTGGTAACTTTGGTGTTGATCATGTACTCGATGGTTTGACTGAATGGGCGCCAACGCCACTGCCACGTGAAACAGAAGACCGTACAGTTGTTGCCACGGAAGAGAACTTCACTGGTTTCGTCTTTAAAATTCAAGCGAACATGGACCCTAAACACCGTGACCGTATTGCGTTTATGCGTATCGTATCAGGCAAATACAGCCAAGGTATGAAAATGAACCATGTACGAATTGGTAAGCAAGTCAGTATTTCTGATGCGGTGACCTTTATGGCCGGCGACCGTGAACGCGCAGGAGACGCTTTCGCAGGCGATATTATTGGTTTACACAATCACGGCACAATTCAAATTGGTGATACTTTCACCCAAGGCGAAAAGCTTAAATTTAGTGGTATTCCAAACTTTGCGCCGGAGTTGTTCCGTCGTATTCGTTTACGCGACCCACTAAAACAAAAGCAACTACTAAAAGGCTTAGTGCAGCTGTCTGAAGAAGGTGCAGTGCAAGTATTTAGACCACTTATCAATAACGATTTAATCGTAGGTGCGGTAGGTGTGTTGCAGTTTGATGTAGTTGTGGCGCGCTTAAAAGCAGAATACAACGTAGATGCTTTGTACGAAAGCGTGAATGTAAATACAGCACGTTGGGTAAGTTCGACTGACGTTAAAAAGTTTGAAGACTTTAAACGTAAGTGCGAGAGCAACTTAGCACTTGATGGCGGCGATAATTTAACTTACATAGCGCCAAGTCGTGTAAATCTTAATTTATCAATAGAGCGTTACCCTGAAGTGACGTTTAACCACACGCGTGAAAACTAAACTCAAAATTTAATTAAAGCCCGCAATGACGGGCTGACAAAGGTAACAAATTACATGAATATTCGTACGCTTCTAATCGATAAAGCCATTGCCGCGATGACAGCCGCAGGCCTACCTGCAGATACTAACCCAGCGGTTACACAAAGTACTCGTCCACAATTTGGTGATTACCAAATTAACGGTGCGATGGGCGCGGCTAAAAAAATGAAAAGCAATCCACGTGAGCTTGCACAAAAGATCATTGATAACCTAGATGTCAGCGACATTGCTGAAAAAACTGAAATCGCAGGCCCAGGTTTTATTAATATTCACCTCAAGCCTGAATTTTTAGCGCACAGCGTACAAGCTGCAAATCAAGATGCAAAACTTGCTGTTGCAGAGCATGCACAGCCGCAAACCGTTGTGGTTGATTACTCATCACCAAATCTTGCAAAAGAAATGCACGTAGGTCATTTACGTTCAACCATTATTGGTGATGCCGTGGTGCGCGCGCTTGAATTTCGTGGTGACACGGTTATTCGTCAAAATCACATGGGTGATTGGGGCACGCAGTTTGGTATGTTGATTGCTCACTTAGAAGATCAAATAAACCAAGGTGTTGACTTAGATTCAGTGGCACTGGCTGATTTAGAGACTTTCTACCGCGATGCTAAAAAACGTTTTGATGATGAACAAGGCTTTGCCGATAAAGCACGTGATTATGTTGTAAAACTGCAAGGTGGCGATGCGCATTGTGAAAAACTGTGGAAACTATTTATTGCCACGTCTGTAAAACATTCAGAAGAAGTATACAAACGCTTAAATGTAACGCTTACTGCTGATGACATCATGGCGGAAAGTGCTTACAACAGCGAATTGAATAACATTATTGCGTTACTAAAAGACAAAAATATTGCGGTTGAATCGCAAGGCGCGCAAGTGGTGTTTTTAGATGAGCTTGCTAACAAAGACGGTGAGCCTTCTGTGTTTATCGTACAAAAATCAGGTGGTGGTTTCTTATATGCGACAACTGATTTAGCAGCTTGTGATTACCGCTCGAATAAGTTAGGCGCAGCTCGTATTTTAATTTTTGTTGATGCACGTCAAAGCTTACATTTCAATCAAGTAGAGCTTACAGCCCGTAAAGCGGGTTTACTACGTGATGAAACTAGCTATGAATTTTGCCCATTTGGCACCATGATGGGTGAAGACGGCAAACCATTTAAAACGCGTACTGGCGGCACGGTTAAACTTGCTGATTTGCTAGAAGAGTCAATTGTTCGTGCCACAGCCAAGCTTGCAGAGCGTGAATCTGATCTAACCGATGCAGAGCGCACTGAAATCGCGCGTAAAGTAGGTATTGGTGCAGTTAAATACGCTGATTTATCGAAAAACCGTACCAGCGATTACATCTTCAACTGGGATACCATGCTTAGTTTTGAAGGCGCAACGGCTCCTTACTTACAATACGCTTATACTCGCGTACGTAGTATTTTCCGTAAATCAGGCGTTGATGCACAAACACTCAATGCTGATGTAGCGATTGCCGAGCCGCAAGAAAAAGCACTCGCACTTAAATTGCTACAATTGGAAGAAGTGCTAGATCAAATGATCAGTGAAGCAACCCCGCACGTATTGTGTAGTTACCTATACGAGCTTGCGAGCCTTTACATGACATTCTACGAAGCTTGCCCAGTGCTCAAAGAGGGTGTAGCGCCAAGTGTACGTGACAGCCGTTTAGTGTTGTGTAATTTGGTAGCGGATACGCTCCGCACAGGCTTAGATCTACTAGGCATCGAAGTTATGGAGCAAATGTAACCACCGTCGTATTTTAACCTAATACTGCGTTGTCCACTCGACTGACCCTAATTACATACAAGAGCGTATGCTCATAGGGATAAGTCGAGTGTCCGCCTTGTCTTAGGCTAAACTACTTAGGTGGATTTTGCTGCGTGCAGGTCGCTTTGACGGCGTTGTCGTGCTTTTTAGCCTAAGTCACATACAAAAGTGACAAGGTATTAGGAAGAAATTGGCTCTAGGTACTAGGAAAAGTTTGACACCTAGGTAGTTGTTTATAAACTTCGTTAGAACCTAGAACCTAGAACCTAGAACCTAGAACCTAGAACCTAGAACCTAGAACCTAGAACCTAGAACCTAGAACC
>NZ_JBALXK010000009.1:0-116305 GCF_036960685.1 Pseudoalteromonas sp.
CATAATATTCTCGATAATCTTTAAACTCACCATCCCTAGATTGAGGGTGTATTGATTCATACAGTAAGTAAACATCTATATTTTTGATTGTGAGGTAAGAGTTTGACCCAACATATTTATGAACAAAGTCACTGAACAAATTAAAGTTATTAATATGGTTATTAATCAGTGAGCTTGATACTGATAACTGGTAAGACTTAGCAGCAATTAATATACCCACAACAGCAAAAGCTGATAGAGCAAAGGTTGTAACAGTATTTAATAGTGACAGTATGTTTGGAAAGTTACTAGCTATGACTCCTGCACACTCTTCAGTTATACATAGTCCAAAGGTTAAGTTGTCATTGTTGTAAAATGAATAGCTTATTGATATTAATGAAATTAAAAGCATTGCACAGAGAGTTCCTACAAGAATCTTAGTATAAAACCCTATTGAGTTTTTTGCATTTTGCATCATTATTTAAAATCCCTTGGGTCATACAGTGGTTTTATTTTATAAAGTTCATTTCTTAAAGCTTTTGCTTTATCAGGATAAGTTAGTTTAATTAGGTTAGTTCTATTCATTAGAAGAAAGTATCTTTTATAATAGCTATATGAAGTTATTTTTTTTGAATTTTTAGAATCTTCTTTTAGGTTTTTTAATCTTATTTTAGAATAATTTAAATCTTTAAGAGAGGGTAAGGGTCTGATAGCTTTTAATTTTTTAACTAACTTCTTATGTCGAGGGCTTTTTACCCTAGCTAATTTATTTACACGGCCCATGCATCTGTTGTAGTCTTTTCTATACCACATTTCAGTTCTAGTGTTAGGGGTCTTAACAAGTACTTCTAAGTGATGAACCGCAGCTTTAATGTTCATCATTTCTGATTTCGAGAAAGAAGGTTTAGAGTATGTGACTCTTACACCATGCACCTCCAGTGGTGTCATAGAAGTATACTGTATTTTAAATTTATCTTCGTTAACTGGTAGATCAATTTCAAGGAGCATATTTTCTATGTGTTTTTTTGGAACATCAAAATTATAATTTGCGATCTTAGAAGATACAGTAATGTCATCAATCAACCTTGTGTACTCTAAGTTTTTCCTCGATAGCCGCTCAACAACAAAGCCCTCTTTTTTCCAGAGAATAAGGGTAGCTATGTAACTGGATGTTCTGGCACCTTGAACTAAAGATTTATCGTAACAACATAAGTTTGTAAGTGCTTTAGCTACTGGTTCTGGAAACCTAAATAATTCTAAAAACATCTCATAAACAAAAACTTCGTGGATATTATCGAAGAAATTTGTAATATCAATTTTACAAATACTTTTTGCCTCGACATGCCTCCTTGCACACTCAATGTAATCAGTCTCTCTTCCTGCACTTTCTTTGGGAATTGAACCAAACAAGTAAGAGGGCCATTCTATTCCTTGTTTAAAAATCCTATGGTTAATTCTACCTTGAACTCTTCTAAAATCAGCTGACGGGTTTTTAATCTTTCTTATTGAGCCATCTTTTTTATATGCAGGCTGAGAAGGTTCTGAATACCTTTTATCATCAGGTGTACTAAGTAGAGTAATAAGTTCATTTAATGGGTAGGATAGTGTGGAAGCTAGCTGGTTTAAGTCTTTTATAGGTCCAGATTTATATTTAGGTAAAATCACAATTTACTTTCCGTGTATATGACTTGGGTGGATGCCGACTTAAGCTATAGCCCTTAGATATTTTAATATCAGGATGAATACAATATGCTTACACCAACAAACATTGAAGTTCGGCTTGTATTCATCAAGTCGGTTCATCCAAGCGACGAAGGAGTGTCCGTTTAAACAAAACGGCAATAGGCTCCGACGAAGGAGGTGCTATTGTCGGTCTCGTTTGTTTTAACGACCGTGGACCTTGCAGCTGAGACTCCAAAAGAGTCGCTTCATTAAAGAAGCTAACAATCAATATTTTTTAAAGTTGGTTGCAGCATGCGAGTGGAACACTCGCGCAAAATCAATATATTCTAAGTAATAAATAAAAGCAAGCGGGCAGATGTGTGACCACAAGTTGTCCATAATGAACAGACTCTAATAGACATCAAGAGATAGCATAAGAAATCAAGTTTTTGATTTTAAAATAAGCCTTTGTTTTTATTGGTTGCCTGTAATAATCGAGGCTTTCGGACGGGGCAAATCTCCCCGCTTCACCAATATCGGCTTTTTATTGCCTGTAATATTCCTAAAGGTTTACCCATATTCACTATTTTTAGTACCATAGTTAGTGTCACCCTACTCAACATCAAAAAATTGGCACCTTAAAAAAGTATCGTTTAGTAAAACGAGTAATACTGCTTTAATTTATTGCCAAGGTGCGGTTCAAAAAATTGTTATTTTTTAATTTCAATTTTAGAAAATGCACATGAAACATACCGAGTTAAATCTTTATATTTAGAATACTTGGCTGAACGAGCTGAAGTGTTTAGAGAAAAATTTTAGATAGAGAGTATTTATGAGCAGCATCAATTGGTTTACTGATAAACCATCAGAAATAGGCCTTCACTTTGTAGCTGTAAAGTATGGTGAAGGAGCTGGCACATTCGACTTCGTAGAATGGGATGGCAGAAAATGGTTAACAGAATACGAAGGGAACGTTATTGCATACACTACATTGGAGGGTTTAATAAGAGGCTGTGATATTGCGTGGCCTGAAGATACAAAAGAAGTAATCACTAAAAAAGACTCGAAATTAGATGCTGATAGTCTATGGGAAGAAATGTAAAACAAAAAGTTATTATGATTCAATGAGTAAGTTTTGCTTTGTGATTTGATTATAAGAAAGCTTTTTAGTATTACGAATACTACTGCAGTTAGATAAATTATTTAAAAACCCACCAATTTGAGCAATCAAATCGGTGGGTTTTTTATGCTTATCGCGAGGTGTTTTATTGTTTGAATAGCTGGTGGCATGTTGCTCTTTGTTGTAATAAGCGTTTCATTTTACTAGTGCTTTGGCTACTCGCTTGTTGTTTTTAATCATGCTAACGTCATTATTATTTTTTACTTGCCAAGTGGTCTTAGATGGAATTTTTAGCTGGCGATTTATTAACGCCGCTCAGCGTAGTTGGGCTTATTATTTTGTCGGCTGTTACGTCGATGATTTCTGCGGCTTTTGGTGCTGGTGGCGGGTTGATGTTGTTGGTGGTGATGGCGTCGTTATTACCTATGAGTATTGTTATTCCGGTGCATGGGTTAGTGCAGTTGGGTTCAAATGCCAACAGGTTTATGCTGACTTTTAAGCACCTTGATAAAAGTATGTTTGTATACTTTTCACTTGGTGGGATTATTGGTGCGTTTGCTGCGTCGGCTATTGTGACACGTATTCCACTTGAATTGATGAAAATTGTCGTGGCGGGGTTTGTACTTTATTTATTGTGGGGCGTGACGCCAAAGTTGCGTGAAACCTCAGCTTTATGGCGCAGTGCTGCTGGTGCTGTGACAACATTTTTATCGATGTTTGTTGGGGCGAGTGGCCCGTTAGTGGGCAGTTGTTTGTATGTTAATAATTACGAGAAGTTAAAATATACTGCTACTTTCTCCGCTTGTATGAGTGTGCAGCATACCTTTAAAGCTATTTTGTATGGCTTTGTAGGCTTTTCGTTTTGGCAGTGGTTGCCTTTGGTTGCGGCAATGATCATCAGTGGTGCGCTTGGCACTTGGCTTGGTTTGCAGTTATTACAGCGTATTTCTGCTGATAAATTTAAACGTATTTTTCGGGCTATTTTAACCTTACTTGCGCTGCAATTGGCATGGCAGGGGTTGCAAGCCTTTTAGTCGGAAGTGCAGTTAAAGCGCCATAAGCCTAGGTATTATAGCGCTTTATAAATTCTAACTAGTTAGAATTTATACTCTATTTCAATAACACTCATCACGCCATTGACGATGGTTTTCCATTCACCGGTAAACTCTGCACCATATGAAGCGGCAATTGTTTTGCCTATTTTTTGGGCTTCGTCATTGCTCCAAAGAGGGCCGGCTAATACAGTAGTTTTGAATGAGTTACTGCCTGAGTTTGTTACTTCAAGCTCAACTTCAACAACACTCATTTGACTCTCTACTACGGTATTCCATTGGCCTGTCCATTTGCCTTGATGTGCTGCGGCAACGGCTGGGGCTTTTTCTTCAGCATCTTTTTGATCCCAAATAGGACCCGCTGGGATATTCACTTTAAATGTAGCCATAAATTTCTCCTTAAATTGTTTATTTGAATAGGTTGTGAGTTGCAGCTAAATGCTTGACTCGTTAAGGAGTATATGGGAGGTGACAGGCTTTTCTATTACACATCATTACAGGGCAGTTGCAGCAATACTATAAGTTACACAGACTTTGGTAAAAATAAATATGCCCCTACCGCAGTATTTGGTGTGTGCTCTGCGTGCATGAATCTAACGGCGCGGTCGCATATGGCGCCGTCACCAAAACATGGCCATGGAGGGGAGTAATACTAGGCCTTGGAAATAGCAGTGAGGTTTTAATATGTCTCTGATAGCGCAGCTTAAAGCACCGTTGTTATTACTGTGAGAATAACAACGGTGCTTTAGTGCTAAGCGCAATAGAATCTTCTATGTATACGTATTTAGTTTAATGGAAAAACGACTCTAATTTGTTATCGCCATCGAATAGCTCAACGATGACTGAGTCGTTAGGTGATTTTGTGGCTACAAAGTTTAAGGCCTCTGCCACGTTTTCTCGGCTGATCATTGCATCTGCGCGACTGTTGGGGCGCTTAAAGCTAAAGCCTTTACTGGCAGGCTCATCCAATAACGTGCCTGGGCGTAAGATGGTGTATTTAAGTCCGCTGCTTAGCAAATACTGATCAGCCATATGTTTGGCAACTAAATAGGGTTTAATACTGCTTTCAATGCTGTCTGGTGTATCGGCGCCAATCGAGCTGATCATAATGAAGTGTTGAATATTATGTTGCTTAGCATAATTTATCGCTTTCACGGCGGCCCATAGATCAATGAGTATGGTCTTCTCTGCTCCTGTGCCACCGCCTGAACCCGCAGTAAAAATGACTTGATCGCAGTCTTTAAAGGCATGGCTAAAATCATTTTCTAGATCTTGCTCTATCACGCTTATATGCGGGTTGTGAATATCGGCTAGTTTGTCTTTATTTCTAACGAGAGCCACTACTTGATGACCAGCTTGCAGCATTTTTTGGGTGGTCATTTTACCAATTTGGCCTGTTGCGCCAATGATTAAGGTTTTCATGTTTAACTCCTTTTGCTGAGTTTAAAGCAACCACTAGGCTGTAAGTCATACGGGCAAATAAACGTTTAAGCAGTATGCACTTATAGATTGCTTAGGAATACATAAGAGCTTGGGGTGTAAACAGTTTATTTAAAGGGCAAGGGCTAATTACTTTTCTGCTTTGGCTTGATAGCTATATAACTCACTGCGCTGTAATGCCGTGTAATGTTTTTTTTGTTAAATGCGTGTAAAGCTTAAGTTCAGTTTGTTACTCAACGTTTTTATAACTTTATTTGCTATTTTGTTGTTTACAGCCTCTTTATTAGACATTTAGAAAGGACATGGTGATGAGTCACTTTTCTATTCCTGATGGATTAAATATTCGCCCATCCAAGCCTAGCGATGCTGCATTTATTCGGCGTTTACATTCAGAGGTGCGTCAGGACTTGCAGCAGATCAATGCGGATCAAGACTTTATCGAGTCGATTGTTGATATGCAGTTTAAAGCACAAACCGAGGGATATGGCGAAAAGTTCCCTAATGCAATGTACTTTATTATTGAAAAACACCACCAACCAATTGGCAAGGTAACCATAGATTTTGGTGTTAATGAGGTGCGTATTATTGATATCGGTTTCATTACTCAAGCGCGAGGTCATGGTTTTGGCGCGGCAATTATTCAGTCATTTCAGCATGCAGCCGCTGATTCATGCACCCCATTAACGCTTACTGTTGAGCAAAGTAACTTTGTCGCTAAAGCGCTTTATTTGCGCCTTGGTTTTGTTAGTGAGTCGGTTTCAGCTCCTTACGAATTTATGATTTGGTATCCAGCAGCGATGAAAAAATTAGTGGTTAACTACTGATTTATTCTAGCGGTTTTGCAAATTAAAAAGCGTAAACCCGTAATGCAATTGCAAGTAGTAAAAAGGAAAGAAAATGGAAAAATTTAATTACGACAATTTGCTTGGCATCGTTGGTTCTACGGCGAAAGTCAGTGCTGAACAGGGTGAAACGGAACTGACTATTGATGCCGTTGAACGCACGAGTTTACATGGCAATCAGTGGGATGCTTTTTGTGTCGTTATGAAAGGCTCTGAGGACTGTCCGTTGATGCAAGGCACTTACACACTCAAGCATGATGCATTTGATAGTGTTGAGTTATTGATTTCACCAAATAGTTCAACCGAATATGAAATTCATGTATCGAGAAAAATAGCAAATTAGGAGAATGTGATGGCGGATCCATTTATATCTGAAATAAGGCCTTTCGCTTTTGATTTTGCACCTAAAGGTTGGGCTTGGTGTGATGGGCAATTGTTAGCAATCAGTCAAAATCAAGCTCTGTTTTCATTGCTTGATACTCAGTATGGCGGTGATGGGCGAACTAATTTTAAATTGCCAGATTTACGTAGCCGAGTGCCTGTTGGTATAGGTAATGGCTATGATGCTGGCATGACGGCGGGAGTGGAACAAGTAACGCTTACAACGGCAGAAATACCCGCTCACAGTCATTTATTAACAGCCACTACGGACGATGGTGTGAATCCACCAATTTTCACCAACAGAGTGTTTTCTAGAGCTATTGATGCACCAGGTAGAGGGGATCCTAACATTTATGCTGCAGCAACAGCTCTAACCGCATTTGCTGACAATATGGTGTTAAATACTGGAGGTAATCTGCCTCATACGAACGTTCAACCAACAGCAGCAATTAATTTTTGTATTGCATTGGTTGGTGTGTTTCCAAGTCGAAATTAATGGAGGTTGATTATGGCAGATCCTTTTCTTGGTGAAGTAAAAATGTTCGGAGCAAATTTTGCACCTCGTAACTGGGCTTTTTGTAATGGGCAGTTAGTTGCTATTGCGCAACAAGACGCGCTGTTTTCTTTACTGGGTACGACTTATGGGGGCGATGGTCGTACTAGTTTCGCATACCCTGATATGCGAGGTCGATTACCTGTTAAATATGGCCAAGGAAATGGTTTGTCCCATTATCGATTAGGGCAAAAAAATGGTCTTGAAAATGTCACTTTAACGTTGATGAATTTACCAAATCATAGTCATCAGTTGCTATCAAGTACAGAGCCTGGAACAACACAAAACCCAGAGAATAATGTGTTTGCCCCCAGTCCGAGCGACGAAAATATATACTACTCTGGTAATCCTACTCAGCCGCCTCAGATGCTCGCAGAGCAGACTGTCCAGATTTCAGGACATAGTGCAGCACACTCTAATATGATGCCCTATACCTGCATTAATTTTATTATCAGCCTTGCTGGTATTTACCCGTCAAGAAGTTAGGAGTTGAGCACATGGCAGAACCATTTATTGCAGAAATTCGTATCTGGGGGAGTACTTTTAACCCTCGCGGCTGGGCAGGTTGTGACGGCCAAACAATTGCTATTAATCAAAATACAGCGCTGTTTTCATTGATCGGTATCCTTTATGGGGGTGATGGTACCTCTTCGTTTAATTTACCTGATCTGCAAGGTAGGTCTCCTATGCACTTTGGTCATGGACCAGGGCTATCTACGAGAATGGTGGGTGAATCAGCTGGTACGGAGCAGGTAACGCTGAATCAAGCTCAGTTACCACAGCATAGACATACATTATTTGGCTATTCCGAGCAGGGTAATAGTAGTAGTCCGGCTAATAATCATTTAGCTGTTGATGTGGGGGCAGGCACTGGGGTAATACGTTATACCGCGGAACAAAATCAAGTGACCAACACGACGATGGCCAGTAATAGTCTTGGTAATGCCGGAGGGAGTCAAGGCCACGAAAATAGACAGCCTTTACTTGCGATGCGTTTTTGTATTGCACTAACAGGTCTTTATCCCTCGCGTGGGTAATGATTACAGCAATATTTATTCAATGGACATGAGCGAAACTGTTATGTGTGATTTAAATAGAATTTAAACATGGCTTGTACCTATATTGGTCTATAGTGAAAGGGGGGCCGTCTTTTTACTCGGAGGATACTGTGATAATTGCGAAGGTGTTTTTGCTGCTTGCTGTGCTTTTTTTGCACAGTAAAGTGTTGAGCCAGCAGCCCCAGCCTGTTTTAACGTTTGCCAATAATGGTGAGCGAGTGGCTCTGTTTGGGCAATTACAAGACACAGTATTGAGTGATATAAACGGGCAATTATTTTCGCTAAATCAACGGCTAATTGTTAAAAGCAAATTATCAGCAGAGCAAATCAAAACTTTACATAAAGATATTACAAATTTGCAAATATTGGCAAAGCTGCGCGAGGCTAATATTTATTGGTTAACCTTAAAGCCTAATACCCTGCCCGCAGTATTAACGACCTTGCAAGCAATAACTGAAATTATTGCAGTACAGCCAGATGTTGCACCGCAAGGAAAAAGCGCTGCCAGTCATCCTCTTAGTCAAACGATACCTCAACTGTTAGCACCGGTAGCTATAACCAGACAATGTAAGACTCCTAAAGCTGTGCGAGTGGCGATTATTGATGATGGTTTTGATTTTTCACACCAGGAGTTTAGTGATCTTAATGTTTTATTTTCCTACGACGTAGAAACAATGGCTTTAGTTGCAACGCCGCAAAGTAGCCGTGACTACCATGGCAATTTAGTGGCGGGGCTTATTGTGGCGAAACAAGATGGTAGCGTAGTTGATGGTGGGGCACCTGATAGTGAATTGATTGCTATTCGTCAGGTTACTACGTGGACCTCGTCGCTAATAATTGCATTTAACGTGGCCAAAATGATGAAAGCGCAGGTGATTAACTGTAGTTGGGTTATGCCCTTTATGTCGGACTTGGCAATGAATGTGATTGATGAATTAGCCGCTATGCAGCACCGACCTTATATTGTTGTTGCAGCAGGAAATGAAGCGCGCCCAGCGTGTGAAGCTAATCACCTAGCACAATTAGATTCGGTGATTGTTGTAGGGGCGAAAACGGCACAAGGCACAGTGGCAAATTTCTCAAACTTTGGTCCGTGCGTTGATGTATTCGCTCCGTTTGGCGTACTCACTACAGATCGTGATGGCTATCGTTTATTTGGTGGTACGTCCTCGTCCGCAGCATTAGTGTCGGCATCACTTGCACAGGCTTTAGCGTGTGATGTGCAGCCGACATTACAGCAGCTTAATATGTATTGGAATAACTCTTTTGTAACAGCTAGTTAGCATAACTTAATTTGAGTTAGCTGTTGTTGGTTGAGTATTTATTTATAGGTATAGCATGGAAACACATGATAGGGAATCGAGTGGCAGTCAACAACCGTTTGATTTTAAAAGTAACTATACAAGCAACTTACCCGCTATTTTATCTCTGTTAGGGGTTACGTTAGCAGTGACGAGTTACCAAGCACAGCGGCTTATTTTGTTGCGTACAGTTAAAGGTAA
Source organism: Pseudoalteromonas sp. (assembly GCF_036960685.1). Taxonomy (GTDB): domain Bacteria; phylum Pseudomonadota; class Gammaproteobacteria; order Enterobacterales; family Alteromonadaceae; genus Pseudoalteromonas. The sequence continues at coordinate 9,590 of NZ_JBALXK010000009.1, forward strand.
ATTAGATACCAATCTAATTGCATTCCCAAGGCCGATGGGAATTTATGCTGATAAAAATCGCATAACGATAGGTACATTAAATCAGGTTATTAATTTTCAACGTAGTGATATTTCTCTAAAAAGTGTGAAATCGGGATATTTAGATAACTTAGAAACATTGCCTGCGAAGCTGCAAAATCCAGAAATGACCGAGCAATTGCAGCAACGGGCTGCACAACTCAATGCGATTAAACAGGCTGATTCGCTATTTACACAACGTGCTGCTTTAACTACTGGAATGATTAATATCCACGATATTGCATGGGGAAATGAAGGGTTATGGGTGGTGAATTCGGCCTTTTCATGTATTTCTAAATTGAACTCAGACTATAGTTTTGTTGCTTGCTGGCAACCACCGTTTATTTCAGAGCTGGTGGCAGAGGATCGTTGTCATCTTAATGGTATGGCTTTATTGGCGGGCGAGCCGCGTTATGTCACAACGTTTAACCAAGCTAATCAAAAAGATGCTTGGCGAACATCCAATCAATTAGATGGCACCTTGATTGATATAAAAACGAATAAAATATTAAAAACAGGGTTGATCATGCCGCACTCGCCAAGGTGTTACCAAGGCTTGGTTTACTACTGTGAGTCAGGACGAGGCGAAGTGCAATCATACAACCCGAGTAATGGTGAAACAAAAGTGCTGTGTGTTTTACCCGGTTTTACCCGTGGAATGATTTTTTTTGGTGATTTATTAATTGTTGCAACAAGTAAAATTCGTGCGAGTAAACATCGCAATAAAATACCGCTTGATGAGCAGTTAGGCGCTGAAAATAGTCGTTGTGGCGTATGGTTAATTGATGTGAAAAATGGCGAAATTATCGCCAGCGTGGAATTTAACGGCGATGTACAGCAGCTTTACGATATTGCTGTACTCCCAAATACTCTAGTACCAGAAATTATTCAAAGCTCAGATAGCTTAGCAAGCCACTTGTTTGAGTTTTATCAGGAGTCAATGACATGAATGTTGTGCCAGTAAAAAGAACCATATTAAGTGCAGTACTGCCAGTGTTACTAAGTGGTGGTGCGTTTGCTTCTGTGGCTTCATCACGCCGTAGTATACGCATGAATAATATGGAAAGTAAATTTCAACCTTATGAAATTAAAAAGCAAAGTAATAAGGTTAATCCATTTGATGCATTTGCCGCTGGCAATAAAAAAGCAACACAAAATGTGCAAGCGGGTACTGCAGATAATAACGATGCCCAACAAACTATGGCGTTTTTGCGCGAGCAAGGTTTGTTAAATACCTCAGTTACAGAAACAAGTATAGTGTCAGGTGATAGTGACATCAGTGCCAGCGATACAATGATAAGAAAAGTATTTGCATTTGATGATTATTGCTTATTAACAACTGGCTATTGCCTTACTTACGTAACCGGAACCTTTAGCTGTAATATCCAAGGTGGTACTTTCGGGTTTTGTGGTGGCCCAGCACCTGCGCCTGAAATTGATGTACTTGAAAATGGTAGCACGACACTCAGTGAGAATTTTGGCAATGTCGAGGCTAATGGTAGCTCTGCTATAACAAAAACGTTTTTAGTTAAAAATACGGGTAATGCCAACCTAACTCTCTCTAATATAGCCATAACAGCAGGAGCGAGCCATTTCTCTGTTCAAAATAATGGTTGTGGTCCTTTTCCTGCAACCTTAGTATCGGGTGCTTCTTGCAGTGTGGTCGTTGCTTTTGCAACTACGTCGCTTGCTTCAGTGAGCGGTAATTTACGTATTACCAGTAATGACAGCGATGAATCTTCGTATAACATCGCTTTACAAGGTACTGGTGTAGATACAACAGCTCCAGCCATAAGCAATGTAAGTATTGCAAATAGTAGCGCTAAAGTGGGTGATACAGTTACCGCAACAATTACTGTCAGTAACGATAGTGATAATTATACAACAGGCAGTGGTGGAATTTCAGGCACTATTGCCGGTTATTCGGTGACCAATTTAAGCAAAACCAATAACTCGACCTATACCGCTCAGTTCACCATTACAGATGGTGGACAAGATATTGCTGCCGGCTCAAATGTGCCTGTTAGTATTACCTTGAGTGATTCTTCGGGTAATACCAGTAGTACTTATAACACTGCTATTACACAGGCAAATGATGCTATTTACGCTAATTTACCCAATGTGAGTGTATCGACTGCAGATGGTAACTTAGGCGAAGACGGTGACACTGAGGTAATTACGGTGTCTCTCAGTAATAGTTTGAACAATCAATGGCCTGTTGCGATTACTACGGCGCTTGCATTTAACGACACTAATAATAGTGGTAGCGATCTAGATTATATAGTTGATAGTGCGACAGTAACGATAAATGCCGGAAGTACAAGTGGTAGTGTAACTGCGACAGGTAAGCCCGACACATTTTATGATGCTGCTGTAAACGAAAACTTCGCGGTGAGTCTTAGCTCTGCGAGCGCTGGAACTATTACGGGCTCTGCGGTGACTGTGACAATCATTGATGCGGAGTCTGCCCCTGTGGTGTCTCTTGGCTTGACTGATACTAACCTTACTGAAAATAGCGGTTCTAGTACGCTTTCGGCAACATTGAGTGTGCCGACATATGAAAATGTAACTGTTAATTTGGGTTATTCAGGAACAGCAACTTCAGGTAGTGACTATAATACGCCTGTTAGTAGTATGACTATATTTGCAGGAGATATTAATACAACTACAGCCATAGCGAGTATTGATGATGCTACCGAGGAAGGAACAGAAACGATTGTCATTGATCTAAGCTCTGTTTCAGGCGGCAGCGCTAGTGAAAGTGGTATACAGCAACAAACACTGACTATTTTAGATGACGATGATAACACCGCGCCTGTGATTGCTTTAGTCACGGCAGTGACTACACCGACTAACAATAGTACTCCGAATTTTATATTTTCTAGTAATGAAGCTGGCACAATTAGTGTTGCAGGAAGTTGTGGTTTATCTAGCTCAACAACTGCGTCAGTAGGAAATAATACGGTTACGCTAACTCAGACAGATAATAACAGTGTACTCGCCGATGGCACTTACAATAACTGTAGTGTGACGGTTACCGATGCGGCGAATAATACCAGTAGTGTATTAAGTATCCCAGCATTTACGATTGATACCACAGCACCCGTATATACATCAGTGATACAAACTGGCGATGGCAGCTATAAATCCGGTGAGATTATCACCTTTAATTTAAATTTAGGGGAGGCGGGGTTAATTGTCACTGCAGATCTAACTGTGCTAGATAGCGACTTTAGTAGTTCTTCATCATTAACCGATAATAGTGATGGTACCTATAGCATTACCACAGCAGCACTTAATAGTAATGGTAATATGCAAGAAGGTAGCGCAATTGCGGTTACTTTTATCGCTACAGATCCAGCAAACAATAGCTTGAACAACAGTAGCCTGACTTTGTTATTAGATAAAAGTGCCCCAGCTAGTTTAACAATCAACACCCCCATTGAAGGCGACGATATTGTTAATGCGAATGAAGACGACACTGTACTGATAACGGGAGCAGGCGCTGAAGCGAATGCCGCGGTTAATATAAGTATAGACGCAGTGAATGCCGCAACGACCGCAGATGGCAGTGGCAACTGGACACTCAGCGGGAATGAATTAGATATCAGTGCATTAAATAATGGCACATTAACGGTATCGGCAACGCAAACTGATAGCGCAGGCAATACCTCTGTCGCCACTACTACCACGATCACCTTAGACAACACTGCGCCAACAGCAGTGACAATTAATACCCCGATTGCTGGTGATGACGTGGTAAACGCAGCAGAAGACGATGCTCTGGTGATCAACGGTGCGGGCGCCGAAGCGGGTGCTACGGTTAATGTTAATATTGGCGGCGTGAATACCTCGGTCACAGCTGATGCTAGCGGTAACTGGACCCTCAGTGGCAGTGAATTAGATATCAGTGCGCTAGTTAATGGCGCATTAACGGTATCGGCAACGCAAACCGATAGTGCGGGCAATGTTTCACCCGCTGCAACCACAATCATCACATTGGACAACATTGCGCCAACGGCGTTGACTATTAATACCCCGATTGAAGTTGATGATATTGTTAATGCTAGTGAAGATGACAGTGTATTAGTCACGGGGGCTGGTGCTGAAGCCAATGCCAGCGTTAATGTAAATATAGGTGCGCAGAGTCAGTCTGTTACCGCGGATGCTAGTGGTAACTGGACCCTCAGCGGCAATGAATTAGATATTAGTGCGCTAAGTAATGGCGCATTAACGGTATCGGCAACGCAAACGGATAACGCAGGTAATACCTCTGTAGCAGCTACCACTACAATCACCTTAGATAATAGCGCACCAACAGCAGTTACGATCAATACCCCCATAGAAGTTGATGACATTGTTAATGCTAGTGAAGATGACAGTGTATTAGTGACAGGTGCTGGTGCTGAAGCAAATACCAGCGTGAATGTAAATATAGGTGGGCAGAGTCAGTCTGTCACCGCCGATGCCAGTGGCAACTGGACACTCAGCGGGAGTGAATTAGATATCAGTGCTCTAAGTAATGGCACATTAACAGTATCGGCAACGCAAACTGATAGCGCTGGTAATATGTCACCGGCAGCAACCACAACCATTACATTGGATAATACTGCGCCAACAGGCCATGCGGTAAGTGTGGATCAGAGTGTAATAAATGTCAGTAATGAATCCGCGATGAGTGTTACGTTAACGAACCTTGAAGGGAGTGGCTCGCTGACATATCAAGTGAGTGATGGTAGTAACTCGGTCAGCGGTATAGCAACTATTAGTGCTGTGGCACAGCAAATTACGGGTATCGATGTTACAACACTGGCAGAGGGAGTGTTAACGATCTCTGCAATAATTACAGACGCTGCAGGTAATGCCAGCGCAGCAGTAACTGCCACAGTAACTAAAAAATACAATGTCGCACCGGTGTTAAGTGGCTCACCCAGCACAACAACAGCAGAAGACGCGGCGTATAGTTTTATACCCACACTAACCGACAGCGATACAGGGGATACTCATACCTTTAGTATTATCAATAAACCTAGCTGGGCTGATTTTAATACCAATACAGGTGAGTTATCGGGCACGCCAGATAACAGTAATGTGGGCAGCTACGCCAATATCACCATTGGTGTTAGCGATGGTACGGCAAGTGCCAGCTTAGCGCCGTTTACCTTAATGGTCACCAACACCAATGATGCGCCGGTTGGGCAGAACTTCAGCTTTAACCTTGATGAAGCAGCCACCTTAACCGTGGCACTTGCTAATGGCTTATTGAGCAATGCAACGGATGATGACACGGGTGATACACTGACAGCGGTCGGGGTGAGTCAACCACAATTTGGCAGCTTAACACTCAACAGTGATGGCAGTTTTAGCTATCAACATGACGGCAGTGAAAATCATGCCGACAGCTTTACTTTCCAAGTACGCGATAGCGACGGAGCTTTATCAGCAGTGCAGACAGTGACCCTGACGATTACAGCGGTGGCCGATGCACCGATTGCCGTGGATGACACCGCTACCACGGCGGAAGACACCGCGATTAACTTTAGTTTGGTGGATAATGACATTGATGCCGAAGGGGACTTAGTGGCCGCCTCAGCAGCGATTGTTTTACCTGCGAGTAAAGGCATGGTGAGTATCACCAATGGCATTGCCACGTATACTCCAAACGCCAATGAAACCGGGGTTGATACCTTTACCTACACCGTTAAAGATGCGGCGTTGAACACTTCGGCCGCGGCAACCGCCACCGTGACTATTACTCCAGTGAACGATATGCCTGTGGTACAGGCTGTGAATATCAATGTGGATGAAGACACGCCCTCAGTGGCAACAGCACTGCGCAGTTTAGCAACGGATGTAGAAGACACTACGCCAACAGGGGATATCACCATTGTTAGCAGCCCAACGTCAGGGCAAGTGGTGTTAGATCAAGTTGCAGGCACCTTTGTGTACACGCCAGATGCCAACGTGACAGGACAAGATAGTTTCAGTTATACGATTACCGACAGCGAAGGCGGGGTCTCATTGCCCGCCACGGTGACTGTGAATATTGGTGCTGTGAATGACCGCCCAGTGGTGGCTGATGACAGTATTAGCACCGATGAAGACACTGTAACAACGGTGGCTATTTTAGCCAACGACTCAGACGTAGAAGACAGTGGCTTTAATGCTGCCAACGTCAGCTTAGAGAATAAAGGCACAGGCGCCGGCATGTACGACTTTGCTGAGGTGAGTGTTAATCTTGATGGCAGCTTAGCGATAACGCCGAGCCAAGATGTCAACGGGGTGTTTAGCTTTACATACACCTTGACGGACAGTGATGGCTTAAGCTCCACTCCAGCCACAGTGACGTTAACAATTAATGCAGTGAATGACGCGCCAGTGGCCGTTGATAACACCGCGCAACTGCAAGAAGAAGGCTCGTTTGAAGTTAATATACTGGGTAATGACAGTGATATTGACAGCGGTGATAGCTTAGATATCAGTAGTGTTACTGTGGTCAGTGCGCCCAGCAATGGACAAACGCAAGTAACCGTAACAGGCGCAATTATTTACACAGCCAACGCCAATTACTTCGGTAGCGACAGCTTTAGTTACACAGTCAAAGACAGCAACGGCGCAGTATCCAATGTTGCTACTGTCACTATGACGGTAGAACCAGTCAACGATGCGCCGGTGGCACAAGCGCAAACGCTTAGCCTGGATGAAGATGCAAGTTTATTGATTACCTTACTTGCAACAGATATTGAAAATGACAGTTTAACGTATCGTATCGATAATGATGTAACACAAGGAACGCTGAGCCAGCAAAGCAGTGATAGCTGGTTGTACACACCAACCCCTGATTTCAATGGCAGTGATAGTTTTACGTTTATTGCTAATGATGGCGCGTTAGATTCTGCACCAGTGAACGTAAACTTGACCGTAAATGCAGTCAATGATGCACCGGTCGCCACCGCCGATAGTGTGTCTGTTAATGAAGATAGTGCAATAACTATCAGCCTTGCTGCGAGTGATATAGAAGGTGATACTTTAACCTATCAAATTAGTACACAGCCACAAAATGGCGCTGTTACACTTACAGGCTCACAAGCTGTGTATCAAGGGGATAGCCACTTTTTTGGTACAGACTCATTTAGCTTTATTGCTAACGACGGCACGGTGGATTCAGCACCGGCAGACATTAGCGTGAATGTGACTAGTGTGAACGACGTGCCAGTGATCAGCGGCACGCCTACCTTGTCGATCAGTGAGAAAATCGCGTATAGCTTTACTCCAACTGCGGCCGATACGGAAGGCGATAGCCTCACCTTTAGCATTACCAATAAACCAAGTTGGTTGAGCTTCAATGGCACTACCGGGCTATTAAGTGGCACCGCAAGTAATAGTGATGTTGGCGTGTACAGCAATATTATTATCAGTGTCAGCGATGGCATGGATACCGTGAGTTTACCGGCCTTTAACGTAACGGTTGTCAACGTCAATGACGCGCCAATGATTAGCGGTACTCCGGCACTCAATGTGGATCAAGATGCATTATATAGCTTTACCCCAACAGCAAATGATATTGATGGTGATAGCTTAAGCTTTAGCATAGCCAATAAACCAAGCTGGGCTGGTTTTGATAATAACACCGGGCAGTTATCTGGTACGCCGAGTAATGACGATGTAGGTATGACCAGCAATGTTGTAATTTCAGTATCCGATGGTGCAATTATCACCGCATTGAGTGGCTTTAATATTACAGTGAACAATGTGAATGATGCCCCTACGATCAGCGGTACAGCTAATACCACGGTAAGCGAAGACAGTCTGTATCAATTTATACCCTCAGTAAATGATATTGATGGTGACAGTTTGAGCTTCAGCATCAGTAATAAACCTAGCTGGGCTGATTTTAATACCAATACAGGTGAGTTATCGGGCACGCCAGATAACAGTAATGTGGGCAGCTACGCCAATATCACCATTGGTGTTAGCGATGGTACGGCAAGTGCCAGCTTAGCGCCGTTTACCTTAATGGTCACCAACACCAATGATGCGCCGGTTGGGCAGAACTTCAGCTTTAACCTTGATGAAGCAGCCACCTTAACCGTGGCACTTGCTAATGGTTTATTGAGCAATGCAACGGATGATGACACGGGTGATACACTGACAGCGGTCGGGGTGAGTCAACCACAATTTGGCAGCTTAACACTCAACAGTGATGGCAGTTTTAGCTATCAACATGACGGCAGTGAAAATCATGCCGACAGCTTTACTTTCCAAGTACGCGATAGCGACGGAGCTTTATCAGCAGTGCAGACAGTGACCCTGACGATTACAGCGGTGGCCGATGCACCGATTGCCGTGGATGACACCGCTACCACGGCGGAAGACACCGCGATTAACTTTAGTTTGGTGGATAATGACATTGATGCCGAAGGGGACTTAGTGGCCGCCTCAGCAGCGATTGTTTTACCTGCGAGTAAAGGCATGGTGAGTATCACCAATGGCATTGCCACGTATACTCCAAACGCCAATGAAACCGGGGTTGATACCTTTACCTACACCGTTAAAGATGCGGCGTTGAACACTTCGGCCGCGGCAACCGCCACCGTGACTATTACTCCAGTGAACGATATGCCTGTGGTACAGGCTGTGAATATCAATGTGGATGAAGACACGCCCTCAGTGGCAACAGCACTGCGCAGTTTAGCAACGGATGTAGAAGACACTACGCCAACAGGGGATATCACCATTGTTAGCAGCCCAACGTCAGGGCAAGTGGTGTTAGATCAAGTTGCAGGCACCTTTGTGTACACGCCAGATGCCAACGTGACAGGACAAGATAGTTTCAGTTATACGATTACCGACAGCGAAGGCGGGGTCTCATTGCCCGCCACGGTGACTGTGAATATTGGTGCTGTGAATGACCGCCCAGTGGTGGCTGATGACAGTATTAGCACCGATGAAGACACTGTAACAACGGTGGCTATTTTAGCCAACGACTCAGACGTAGAAGACAGTGGCTTTAATGCTGCCAACGTCAGCTTAGAGAATAAAGGCACAGGCGCCGGCATGTACGACTTTGCTGAGGTGAGTGTTAATCTTGATGGCAGCTTAGCGATAACGCCGAGCCAAGATGTCAACGGGGTGTTTAGCTTTACATACACCTTGACGGACAGTGATGGCTTAAGCTCCACTCCAGCCACAGTGACGTTAACAATTAATGCAGTGAATGACGCGCCAGTGGCCGTTGATAACACCGCGCAACTGCAAGAAGAAGGCTCGTTTGAAGTTAATATACTGGGTAACGACAGTGATATTGACAGCGGTGATAGCTTAGATATCAGTAGTGTTACTGTGGTCAGTGCGCCCAGCAATGGACAAACGCAAGTAACCGTAACAGGCGCAATTATTTACACAGCCAACGCCAATTACTTCGGTAGCGACAGCTTTAGTTACACAGTCAAAGACAGCAACGGCGCAGTATCCAATGTTGCTACTGTCACTATGACGGTAGAACCAGTCAACGATGCGCCGCTTGGTATAGCACAGAGTCTAGTGTTAGCAGAAGATGATACTCTACTGATCACCTTGATTGGCTCAGATATTGAAAACGATGTATTGAGCTATCGCATTGAAGAGGGCGCATTACATGGTGCGCTGGTACAACAAAGTAATGATAGTTGGTTATATACGCCAAACACTAATTACAACGGCAGCGATAGCTTTAGTTTTGTTGTTAATGATGGACAGTTAGATTCTGCAACTACAGCTGTTTCGTTAGTTATTACTGCAGTAAATGATGCACCAACGCTCAGTGCACAAAGTGCCAATGTTGACGAAGATACAGCGGTGGTCATTAATTTGCTCGGTAATGATATAGAAGGAGACACCTTAACGTATTCAATTGTTGAACAGCCAGCTCACGGCACGGCGACTATCTCTGGTGAACAACTGACTTATCAAAGTAATGCAAATTACTTTGGAGAAGATGAGTTTAGCTATATTGCCAATGATGGACAGCTTGATTCAGCGCCGAGCACAGTATCAGTCACTATCAACAGTGTTAATGACATACCGACTATAACAGGTGTGCCTAGTGGCGCAGTCAATGAAAATTCGCAGTATAGCTTTATGCCAACGGCCACTGATAACGATGGCGACAATCTTAGTTTTAGTATTGAAAATCAACCGCAGTGGTTAGCATTTGATACAACAACTGGGCAGCTTTTAGGTGTGCCTAGTAATGCAGATGTTGGTAGTTACACTGATATTACCTTATCAGTGAGTGATGGAGTTGCAACGCAAAGTTTAACGCCATTCACACTCACCGTGGTAAATGTTAATGATGCACCGATGATCAGTGGTACACCAACGCTTACAGTTGCTCAAGATGTGAGCTACAGCTTTATGCCAACGGTGTCAGATATTGATAATTCAAACCTCATGTTTACCATTGTTAATAAACCAAATTGGGCCACGTTTAATAGCGCAACGGGTTTACTAACCGGGGTGCCAAGTCGCACTGATGTTGGTATCCACAGTAATATTTTGATCACCGTAACAGACGGAGATCTCAGTAATACACTTAGCCCATTTAGTATTGATGTTACTTATGTCAATGCCCCCCCTGTTGCTAATGATATGCAGCTTACTATTGATGAAGACACGAATATCAGTATTAGCGCAGATGTTAGTGATAGCGACAATGATAATTTAGTGATTGAAGTGGTAACGCAACCACAATTTGGTAGTTTAATGCTACAGGGCCAAGTGTTTAGCTATCAGCCGCAAGCTGATTATCATGGCAATGATAGTTTTAGTTATTTAGTTACGGATGGTGAAGCAAGGTCAGCTATCGCCACCGCAGCAATTACTATTCGCTCAATCAATGATACCCCTGTTGCGGAGCCTGATAGCTTTAGCCTGCCTTATCAGCAAAGTGGTCGGTATATGCTTGATGTGTTAGCAAATGATAGTGATGTTGATGGTCATGCTATTACGATTGTTGGCGCTAAGGCATCGGTCGGAACGCTAAGTATTGTTGAGCAACAGTTACAGTATGAGCTGTCGGCCAGCATTCAAGGTAGTGTAACAATTGAGTATATAATCACAGATCCTGAGCAAGCACTAAGTACTGGCACTGCAATTGTAACAATCACTGATGGGGCCGAAAATGCACCTAGTATTACAGCCCCTGCAGATATTTTAGTTAATGCAACCGGCTTATTTACCCGAGTTGATCTAGGCACTGCGATGGCCATTGATAGCCAAGGTAATCCACTTGCGGTATCTGTGCTCGATAATAAGGTCATCTTCGCACCTGGTATCCATCAAGTATATTGGCAAGCGGTTGATAGTAATGGTCGAGTAGCGATTGCGAGTCAGCAGGTTAGGGTTAACCCGCAAGTGTCTTTAGCTAAAAATAGAATTGTGGCGGAGCAACAAAACTATACAACCCATGTTTACTTAAATGGGCCGGCATTGGATTATCCAATGGTGGTGCCTTATACCATTTCTGGCAGTGCTGATGCAGACGACCATGACTTAGTTAGCGGTGAAGTTGTCATTGAATCGGGTGTGATGGCAGACATTAATTTCACCGTGTTTGCTGATAACGTCGTTGAGGCAGATGAAACCCTTATAATTACATTAGATGAAAGCCTTAATTTAGGAGGTCAATCTTCTAATACCATCACCATATCTGAGGCGAATATAGCGCCTAATGTTAGTGTCATGATCAGTCAAGGTAGTGAGCAAAGGCCCTTTGTACTCGCTAATGATGACTTGGTTACAATTACAGCTATGGTATCCGATAACAATCCTGACGATAGCACATCAATCAGCTGGCTTGCTGATGAAGAGCGAATTATCAAACAAGCAAGTTCTGAGCATGAGTTTACTTTCTCAGCCAAAGATCTCGATATTGGCGTCTACACAGTGCAAGTGACAGCAACCGACGATGCTTCGCAAAGTCTGGCAACTACAGTTACGGCCTACTTTGAAGTTGTGGCTGGATTGCCTGAGTTGACTAGCACAGATACAGACAATGACTTATTGCCTGATAATTTTGAAGGCTATCAAGATTTTGATAATAATGGCTTAGTTGATCATTTAGACGCAATTAGCGCATGTAATGTGATGCCTGAGCAAATAGCTGAAACATCGCAATTCCTTGTGGAAGGTGAAACTGGAGCATGTTTAAGAAAAACCTTTACCCAGACCGAAAATATTACTGCAGCAATGCAAATATTTGCCGATCAGCTTCCTGAAGATCTCGCAATGATAAATACAGGTGGGTATTTCAGTTTTGTTGTATCTGAGCTTGAACGTATAGGAGATAGCTATCGAATCGTATTCCCACAACGGATGCCAATCCCTGCAATGGCTGTATATCGTAAGTTTATTAATGGTGAATGGATAAACTTTAATACTGACAATGGCGATCAGGTCTATTCTGCCCATGGCGAACGTGGTTACTGCCCTGCACCGGGAAGTACACAGTGGCAAGTTGGCTTAAAAGAAGGAGACTGGTGTGTGCAATTACTAATCACCGATGGTGGCGATAATGATGCAGACGGAATTCAAAATGGGCAAATTCTTGATCCTGGCGGTGTTGCAGTATTAATGGGCGAAAATACACAGCCAATCACTCAGCCTGACTCAATCACCATCGCGGTTGGTGAGCAAATGATGTTTGATGTACTTAGTAATGACACTGATGCGGATGGTGATACACTCATATTAACGGGTGCCATAGCGGACTTTGGCCAGATAAGTATTGTTGATAACCAAATACGTTACCGCGCACCTGCTGACTTTATTGGTACAGATACGCTCACTTACAGTATCTCCGATGGCCAAGGCGGCACCGCATTTGATAATGCGAAGGTGAGCATTATTGTCAACAGTGCACCCACAACGGCAGCTGATACAGCGGCAACCAATGATCGCACACAAATAGTTATTGATGTTTTAAGTAACGATAGTGATATAGATGGCGACCTATTAACTGTTACAAATGCAACGGCTGTACAAGGTTCGGTGACTATCAACGCCGATAGTACATTGAGCTATCAGCCAAAAGCAGGTTTTGAAGGTATTGACCTCGTTGAATATACAGTTTCAGATAGTAAAGGGGCAACCGCTAAAGGTGAGGTGAAAGTGACTGTTAAAGCTTATCAAGCCACTATAATTGAAAATAGCTCTTCTGGGAGTTTAGGTGGGGGGATTGTGTTGCTTATAATTGGCGCCGTGCTCCTTCGTCGTCAGCCAAAACTTGCGCCTTGGGCATTACTTGCAACGGTTAGTATCATTAACCCGCCTGTATATGCAAGTAACTGGTCTGTTGATGGCACACTTGGGAAAGCCGCCGTTGCGGGCGCTATCAGCTATAAGGAGCAAGATGAATTAGTGCGCAGTGAGTATGACGATAGTGATGTTAGCTGGTCTATTGGCGCATATTATACTTTGCCAACGAATTGGCAGTTTGGAGTGCGTTATATCAATTTAGGTGAGGCTCAGAATACGTTTATTGGCGACACGCTCGATCCCGTAAAAGCACAAGCAGACTTGGCAACTACCGCACCTATCTTGTCACAAGGACCAGCAGTACAACTGGGATATGTGCTGCCGCTATTTACTCAGTTGAAAAGCAAAGTATATGTGGGCGCATTTAGGTACCATTATACAATCAACAGTCAACTAAATTCGCAGCCAATATCTGAGCACTATGAGAGCAATACTCGGCCATATTTTGGCGCGCAATTAGCTTACTCACTCATCGAAAGTACAGCCATTACACTAAATTACACTCATTACCAATTGAGTGAGAATGACGTAAACGAATGGACTCTTGGTTTACAGTATCAATTTTAGTGATCTTTAAAGTTAACTATCGGCAATAACAATGTCGATAGTTAACGTGCCAGTGTTATTAAGTGCTCGAACTAACAAGTGATATCAGTTTCATTTTAAATGCCATTATGAAATTTAGTATTTAAATAACCCCAGTTTTGCGACAATCCCTTGTTCAAGATCATTGAGTTGCTTTATCGTATCGTCGAGGTGCTCAGCTTCTTGGGCAAGCGATTTTGCGCCATGATTGATTTTTTCCATAGTGACTAATATTCCTTGTGTAACAAACGTTTGCTCTTCTGAGCTTGCCGCAATGCGTTCATTCATCAGATTAATTTCATCAACTTGCTGCGCAATGTTATGAAAAATGCGCTGGCTTTGTTGGTTTGCAGTCGTCACTTGATTACTTACATGTTTACTTTTTTGTGTAGCAGCAACACATTCACTGGCGTTGGTTTGCAGTGCAGTAATAATGTTTTCGATTTCAGATGTGGAATGATAGGTTTTGCTTGCAAGTGCGCGAACTTCATCAGCCACCACAGCAAAGCCACGACCAGACTCTCCCGCCCGAGCGGCTTCAATGGCAGCGTTAAGCGCCAGTAAGTTAGTTTGTTCGGCTATACTTTTAATTACATCAAGTACTTGGCTTATCTCGCTGCTGCGACTATCAAGTTGCTCTACCACTGTTGAAGTATGATCTAATTGATTTTCAAGATCGCTTATCAAGCTGCTGTTATTACCCATCGATAGCTCACCGTCTTGGCAGAGTCCTTGTACTTGTACTGTTTGCTCTGCTGTTTGCGTCGCGCCAAGTGCAATCTCCTTGGTGGCAGATGTTAATTGGCTGAGTGACAAGGTAGCGGCATCGGTTAATTGGTATTCTTGCTCGGCTTCATGTTTAGAGCGCACTGTTGCTTCGTTGACTGCTGCGGCAATCACTTCAAGCTCAGTGGCTGTTTGGCCAAGACTGGCGATGATCTGTTGAACCTCATTAATAAAGCGATTAAACCCTGCGACTAAATGTCCTATTTCGTCACTTGATTGATAGTTGATACGTTGAGTTAAATCGCCAGAGCCACGGGCAAGTTCATCCACCAATAGATTAACGCTGACAATCGGTTTAATGATCAGTATGCGGCATACGCTAAGAATAATAATGCCTAACAAAGCAAATGAAATGGCAAGAGTGATAACCATGGTACTTAATGCTTTGTTGATGCTGTTATTTAATTGATCTTGGCTAAAGCTAATATGAATCGTGCCAATTTGTTGCTCTGAAAATGTCAGTGCGATGTGTTGTTTGAGCAATTGCTCCGTTGCAGTACTGGGTTTATCGAGTCGTCCGAGTTCAATACCTCGATGATCAATAACAGTGAGCTGTTGAATATCTGAGTTTTTGGCAAAAGCGTGCAATATTTGTGCTATCAGGGGTTTATCATAGGAAAATACCGGCTCAGCTAAAATAACCGTTAATTGCTGTTTTATCGCATCAATATTGTTGTGCCATTGCTGTGTTTCATCATTCTTTAGCAACATGTAATTAGCCCCAATTACAAAACTAAAAGTAACAAGTAAACATATACTCAGCGCGGTGATTATTTTTCTTTGTAATGATTTCATGGTGTGTTGCTGCTTTCGTTAAGTGGATCAAACCACAGAGAAGGCTGTGATAGCGGCGTGTCTGATGACAAACTAGGATTTTCTAATGGGATCACTGTGCGCGCTGCTAAGTTTGCTTTAGCTAGTACCATTTGCACTTGGCTGTCGTCAAAAAACATACTGGAAAAAGTACCATCGGCAATCATCGCTTGTAATGCGTTACTAAGCTGGTTAGCGAGAGTGTGGTTATCTTTCGCAACAAAAAAATATAGCGGTGCGGTGTACTTTAATAAAATATAGGGGTCAACGGTCAGATTTAATTCTTGATGAGTGGCTATTTCATCCCATGGTTCGTTGACACCACGAGGGAAGTAGTCAAAACGATTACCTTCAAGCATAGGGAAAAGGTTAGGGTATTTAAGCGTGGTAAGTACCTCTAAACCATTGGCTTTTAAAATTTGTGTATCGGGCCAAGTTTTCCCTTGTCCGGCAGAAAATTCTTTAAGTTCAGAAAGTTGGGTTACATGTTTAAATATATCGCGATTTTGCTGGGTGACAATGGCGACCCGCATGCCAAGCAAGCCTCTAAATAGCGGAATATAAATAGCTTGATAGTCTTGCTCAAGTTGTTGGGAGGTCATACTCCACATCACATCTAACTGACCATTTTTTACATCATTTAAAATACGCGCATTTGAAATGTCTTTATCACTTTCATAAGGATGGATATAGGTAAGGTTTTGCCTTGCTAATGCGGTTAGTAATAGCTTGTGCGGTAACGAAGTATCACCTGAATAACTTTGTAATTTGATTGCGGCGGCGTTGCAATAGTGACTGCCGAAGAATATCAATATATAGAGTAAATAGCGCATAAAGGCCGTGTTGTTATTATTGTGTTAATAATAAACTACGACGCTTTTGTTATAAGCTCAACAGTTTGTTTTATGCATACGTATTCAAGCCACTTCGTCGTCAAGCTGTTATTATTTTTTGAGTTCCGACACGCTATGTTTGTTAAGTTAAATTTTATTACGGATTAAATCGCGAACAATAAAACGAGCAGGGTGGATTGCTTGGCTTACTCGCTCACTTAATGGCAGTGGTTCATCGTTAAGAGCAGCAATTAAATGTTCCGCACACAAAGGCGCGCTGCACAAGCCGCGAGCACCAAACCCGGTTAATAGGTGCAAACCTTGTTGCGGTTTTTGCAAAGCGTGATATTGATAACGTTTGCCCAAGCGTAAATTGGCAAACGCTTGAATATAATCACTTTGCTGCGGCCATTCTCCAGCCATCGGAAGGTGATCAATAAAGCTACAGCGTACCGCGGCTTTGGCCGCAGTGATTTTACCTAAATTACTGGCAAAGTCGGTTTGCCCATAAAAGTTCAGTAGTTGCTCTCGGTTAGTTTGGTTGTCTTGCTCGGTGACCGCTCGGCTTTTTGAATTTTTCTCGAACGTTGCGCCCATGCAATGGTGGTCTAAGTATGCGGGAGTAAAATAACCTTTATGGCATAACACTGTTTTTAGCTGGCGTGATGCTGCGCTTGCTTGCACATGAGACACTTGACCACGCACGCCAACAATCGGCAAAGACTGAGTTTGTGCAAAGCGATCGCTGTGCTCACCCGCGCAAATAATAACATCACTAAATGGGCCAAATAGTTGTCCGTGACTTTTTAGTAACCAACCTTGTGAGGTTTTCTCTAGTGCTTCGATGTCACAATTAAAATGGCTCTGAATAGCAGTAAGCGCTTGAGCTTGTTGAAACAGCGCATTCACTAATTGAGGGGGATTTACCCAACCACCCAGTGGAAAGTACACACCAGAATAGCCTGTGCATACACCGGCAATTTCATCACCTTGCTCTGGCGTTACGCTGTGCATGAGCTCAGTTGGCCACAGCTGTTTGTTTTCAATATTTTGATGACGTTCGGCCAGGGGTTGTTTTACTGCATGCTGCAGGACCCCACACCATTGGTGATCATAGTGAAAGCCATTCTCAGTAAGTTGCTGATAAAGTCGCTTTGCATATAAAAAGCTATGTGCAAATAGTTCACTGTGCGGTGAATTCTTGGCTTGTAAGTGTGGGTAAACTGCGCCCTGCACATTATGTGATGCGCCCATTGCAAGTTGCGAGTCTTGGCAAAATAACTGAGCGTCGATGCCGCGCTTGGCTAAGCTATATATAACCGCGCTACTGGCAATTCCCCCGCCAATAACCGCGACATTGCTTAATGCACTTGGCTGATGAGCAAAGTAAGCTGGCGTAGAGTGTGCATCATTAGCTTGTGTTAAATAACCAGTTAGCATTTCTCTTTTATTACCGTGGCCTTTTACTTTTTGTACTGTAAATCCGGCCTCTGCAAGCCCTCTGCGTACAAAACCTGCTGCTGTGAAGGTGGCAAAGGTTGCACTAGTGCGAGAAAGATTCACCATTGCGTTAAATAGTGATTGTTGCCACATTTCGGGGTTTTTACTCGGTGCAAAACCATCAAGATACCACGCATCGATAAGCCCCTGCGCAGGGTTACTCATTGCAGCTATCGATTCTTGTACATCACCAAAATGTAAATCGAGAATAATCTGGCCATTATCAAATTCAAGACGATGGCAGCCAGCGAGGTTTATCGGATATTTTTTTAATAACTGGTCAGTTAAAGGGGCTAAAGTTGGCCACACTTGCAAGGCTTTTTTTAGCTCTGTCGCTTTAATCGGATACTTTTCAAAGGAAATAAAATGTAAGCGTTTCACGTTTTGTTGTTCTAAATTGTGAACTTCTCGATTAGGATGCTGCCTATTGGTTAAATGATTTTTAAATTGCTGCCAGGTATTTAAAAAATTAAGTCCAGTACCAAAACCTGTTTCTGCAATAACAAAATGAGTTTGGTCATGATTTTGTAACCGATACGGCATATTATTTTGTTGATAAAAGACATAATCGGACTCAGACAGGCCATCATCGTTTGAAAAATAGACATCGTTAAAATTGTCTGCGACGGGTGTACCTAAGTTATTAAAGTGGATTTCAGCGTTTTTGATCATGGCATGCAATAAATGAGTACTTTTTTTCATTATTTTACGTGTTTTCTTTGAAATAGTCTGGCGTTATTTATAAGCTAGAGGTTCAGAGTACAAGTGTACGCTAGAAAGCTGACCACTTTGTCGTAAGTTTCAGCGTAAAATAGAATACAATTTAGTATCAAGCTAAGGTAATTACCCATGAGAAGAGCCGTTATTACGGGCATCGGTGTTGTATCAAGCATCGGTAACAACAAAGAAGAAGTATTAGAATCGTTAAAAACAGGTAAGAGTGGTATCGCTTTTAACCCAGAATTTGCTGAATATAAGTTACGTAGTAACGTATCGGGCAAAATTGATATTGACGTAAAAGAGTTTGTTGACCGTAAAGCAATGCGCTTTATGGGCGATGCCGCAGCTTATTCATATATCTCTATGGCTGAAGCTATCGCAGATTCAGGGTTGTCTGATGAGCAAGTATCAAATGAGCGCACCGGGATCATTGTGGGTTCTGGTGGTGGTTCATCTAAATGGCAAGTAGAAGCTGCTGACATTTTACGTGAAAAAGGCGTAAAACGTGTTGGTCCTTATATGGTTCCACGTACTATGGCCAGTACGACCTCGGCCTGTTTAGCGACACCATTTAAAATTAAAGGCGTTAACTACTCAATCAGTTCAGCGTGTGCAACTTCTGCACATTGTATTGGTAACGCAGTAGAACAAATCCAATTAGGCAAACAAGATGTTGTTTTTGCTGGTGGCGGTGAAGAGCTGCACTGGACGTTAGCGATGGAGTTTGACGCCATGGGTGCACTTTCAACTAAGTACAACGAAACGCCAGAAAAAGCGTCTCGTACTTATGATGCTAACCGCGATGGTTTTGTTATCTCTGGCGGCGGCGGTATTGTTGTTGTTGAAGAGCTTGAACATGCACTTGCACGTGGTGCTCACATTTATGCTGAAGTGGTTGGCTACGGCGCAACATCAGACGGTTATGACATGGTTGCTCCTTCTGGCGAAGGTGCTGCACGTTGCATGCGTCAAGCAATGCAAGGCGTAGACAGCATTGATTACTTAAATACGCATGGTACATCTACACCGGTTGGTGATGTTAAAGAGCTTGGCGCAATTCAAGAAGTATTTGGTGGTAAGTCACCAATGATCAGCGCAACTAAAGCCATGACAGGTCACGCACTGGGTGCGGCTGGTGTGCATGAAGCTATTTTCTCACTGCTTATGTTAGAGCACAGCTTTGTTGCTCCTTCAATTAATATTGATGAGTTAGATGAGCAAGCCGCAGGCTTAAACATCATCACTGAGCGTAAAGACGTTGAACTAAATACTGTTATGTCTAACAGCTTTGGTTTTGGTGGCACTAATGCCACATTAGTAATGAGTAAATATAAAGGCTAATTTGGTTAAAGCTAATTAGTTTAGAAGCCGAGCAACTTGCTCGGCTTTTTCGTTTTCAAAAGTGGCCTATGTTCGTTACAATAGCGGCTCTTCGTGCCAACTGGACTTGTTAATGAAAATTCTTGCGGACCAAAACATGCCACTCGTTGAGCAATACTTTGCTGATTTTGGTGAAGTAACGCGTTTTGACGGTCGTACATTGCAAAGTGAACAGCTAATAGATGTTGATGTATTACTAACTCGTTCAGTCACTCCCGTGAACCAAGCACTGTTGAGTCACGCTAATAAATTACAGTTCGTCGGTACCGCGACCATTGGCATCGATCATGTTGACACTGATTTACTCAATCAGCGTGGTATCACTTTTACTAGTGCCCCTGGGTGTAATGCGGTTGCGGTTGCAGAGTACGTGATCAGCAGTTTATTTGCACTGAGCCAAGAAAATGCGAGCAGTTTACAAGGCAAAACTATCGGTATTGTTGGTGTTGGTAGTATAGGCAGTTGTTTGCGAGAAAAACTCGCTGCACTTGATGTCACTGTGCTGCTGTGTGATCCGCCTAAGCATGAAGCAGGGCAACTAGCAGAGCATATTGATATTGATGAGCTACTAGCTAAAGCAGACATCGTTACCTTTCATGTGCCGCTGGTCACTACAGGTAAACACAAAACCTTGCATTTAATGGATAAAGCTCGCCTTGCCTCACTTAAATCAGGCACTATCGTGATCAATGCCAGTCGTGGCGATGTCATTGATAATCAAGCCTTACTTGAGGTAATGCAAAGCGGTGCTAAATTGGATTTAGTGTTAGATGTATGGGAAAACGAGCCGAATATACTCACTGAGCTGCTTGATTATGTGCGTTTTGCCAGTGTCCACATTGGCGGGCATACCCTTGAGGGCAAGGCTCGCGGCACGCAAATGCTCTATCAAAAGTTGTGTGAGTTGAAAGACGTAGAAGCAAATAAAACCTTAGCTGATTTTTTACCAATACCAGCCATTACACACGTCGCTTTACAAGAAACATTCAGCTTTGCGGATTTGGGTCAATTGATCCATCTTGTCTACGATGTACGCCGTGATGATGGTATTTTACGTCGTAATTTAGCAACAGATGGTTTTGATAGATTACGCAAAAACTACCCAATCCGTCGTGAATTTAGCACTGTAAATGTCACAGGCGCGAAACATAATAAAGCACTGTTATCAGGGCTTGGTTTCGTAACCGAATAATATAATTTTAAACAGCGGCCATAAGGGCGGTTGTTAAACGAGGAATACACATGTCACAAAAATATAATGTTGCCGTACTTGGCGCTACAGGTCTTGTTGGCCGCCAAATTATTGAAACGTTAGAAGATCGTAAATTTCCAGTTGATCAATTATTTTTATTGGCAAGTAGCCGAAGTGCCGGCGAAGATATTAAATTTCGTGGTGAAACTATCGAAGTGCAAGACGTTGCAGGGTTCGATTTTAGTCAAGCACATATTGGCTTATTTTCAGCAGGCGGCAGCGTGTCAGAAAAATACGCGCCAATTGCTGCTGATGCAGGTTGCGTTGTTATTGATAACACCTCACACTTTAGAAACGACTTTGAAGTGCCATTAGTTGTACCAGAGGTTAACGCAGCAAGTCTTGCTGACTTTAGAAATCGCAATATTATTGCTAATCCTAATTGCTCAACCATTCAAATGATGGTGGCGTTAAAACCAATTTATGATGCTTATGGTATTGATCGTATCAATGTATCAACGTATCAAGCAGTATCTGGTGCGGGTAAACAAGCGGTTGATGAGCTTGCTAAACAAACGGCTAATTTAATGAATGCTCGCCCGATAGATAGCGAATTATTCCCAAAACAAATGGCATTCAATGTTATCCCGCAAATAGATGTTTTTGAAGATAACGGCTACACCCGCGAAGAAATGAAAATGGTTAACGAAACTCACAAAATCTTGGGCGATACAACGATAGCTGTTAATCCAACATGTGTCCGCGTGCCGGTATTTTTTGGTCACTCTGAAGCGATTAATATTGAAACCCGTATGCCTTATGACTTTGAACATGTTAAACAACTACTTAACGATGCGCCTGGGCTTGAACTAATAGATGATGAAGGCGATTACCCAACACCGGTTTCAGATGCCAGTGGCAATGATACCGTGTATGTTGGCCGTTTACGCCAAGATATCTCTCATCCACATGGCTTAAATATGTGGGTTGTTAGTGATAATACCCGTAAAGGGGCTGCAACTAATAGTGTGCAAATAGCCGAAGAGTTAATCGCTAACTACCTTTAATTTAAGCTTAAAAAAGCGGCAGTTTGCCGCTTTTTTAGTTTTTAACTGCCAAATAATTGCCGCATAGCCGCTAAAAGCGTATAAACTTAATCTTAACGAAAACAAACTCTTTCAGCTGATAAATTTTAAGCCATTACGTATCAAAGTGTTGCGATGGATATTAGGCTGCAACTGGTTTATAGTCAGCAACTGGAATAGAGCTTGCAAGAAAAACTCAATTAACTATTTATTTATGTAAGTTATTTCTGTACGAAATAATCAATGTTTAAGCGCCTAAATGTAAGGTGCTGCGTTAACATTTAAACATTAAAGGATCAGCATGCGCGGTTTAGCTTCACTCCTCTTATTAGCGTCTGCATTGGTGGCAACACCGATATATTCCCAAGACGGAGCTCAATTAAAAGGGCCTAAGGGTGTCGATTATGGCGTTCAAGGGCGTTCAATTGGGCCAATAAAGCCAACTGATACGTTATGGCGTATTGCAGCAAAAGTACGGCCAGATAACTCGGTAAGTATTTATCAGGTTATGCAGGCTTTGTATGAAAAAAATCCACAGTCATTTCTAGATCAAAACTTGAATCATATGCGTGATGGCGCGTATCTAAAAATCCCTACCTTAACTGAAATTCAAGGTGTTAGTCCTGAGCTTGCCAAGCAACGTTCTGAGCAAGATGATGAATTGTGGGAAAAAAAGAAAAATGGCACGCTGACAACAAGCGAAATCAATGCATCGCAAAAGAAAGTTACTCAAGCGCGTAAAGTGGATGTTGATGAAGCAAAACAAGAGCTAAAACAAGAAATCAACAGCATTAAAACGCAGCAAGGTACGCAACTGGTTGAACTACAAAAACAGTTCAAATCATCAGTGGATAACGTTGAAGAAATCTTAGTTGAAAATAATAAATTAAAGCAACAACTGACCGGTGTTTCTAAAGAGCTTGAAAACATCCGTGAACAGCTCGGCCAAGACAGCGAAATTCAACGACAACTGAAAGAATTAATTGCCAAGCAAAACGAAATTATAGAGCAACAAAATGCAAAAAAGCTCGAAGAGACTAGCGAATTTGACTTTGCTGGACTATTAGCCAATCCGCTAGTTCTCATTCTATTAATGACGATACCTGCATTATTGATCATCTTTGCAATTGTGATGTTTTTGCGTAAGCGCAATAACAAGCAAGATGAAGAGATTGATGATGATGAGTTTTTACCACAAAGCCCAAGTTACACTGCCGATGAAGATATTGATTTGGGTCCTTCACTTGATCCAATTATTCCCGATCCAGTGCCCAGTGATATTGATGACTTAAGTGTGCAGCTGGATGATGAAAATAACGATATTTTACCCGACGACGATGACATTATTTTTGATGATAGTATCGATGAAGCATTTGAAGATGGCGATAGCTTATTAAATCAAGATGAACTTGATGGCCTACTTAGTGATGACATCGTCTTTGATGATGAACATAAAGAGCAAGATGATGAGCTCGATATTTTCATGCAGCAAGATTTTGATCAAACAGATGATGATAGCTTAGGCGATGATATCGACTTAGATATGAAAGCTGACTCTGACGATGGTGATATATTAAGCGCCGCAGATTTAGATGATTTATTTGCTAATGACGTGGAACAGCCAGCAACGGCAGATACCGATGATTCACTTGATTCAGATGACGATTTAGCAGCGTTGAGTGAAGAATTAGCAGATGATGATTTTGATATTGATGCATTGATTGATGAGCAAAGCAGTGATCAACCCGCTAAGCCTGAATCGACAGCACAAGACGACGAGTTTGATTTAGACGACATCGACGGCCTGATTGATGAAGCAGCGGTTGAAAATACTGCAGCAACGCCTGAGCCGGTTGAACAAGACGACGAGTTTGATTTAGACGATATCGACAGCCTGATTGATGAAGCAGCGAGTGACAATACCGCAGCAGCGCCTGAGCTAGTTGAGGAAGATGACGAGTTTGATTTAGATGACATCGACAGCCTGATTGATGAAGCGGCGAGTGACACCACTGAAGCAGCGCCTGAACTAGTTGAAGAAGACGACGAGTTTGATTTAGATGATATCGACGGCCTGATTGATGAAGCGACGAGTGACACCACTGCTGCAGCGCCTGAACTAGTTGAAGAAGACGACGACTTTGATTTAGATGACATCGACAGCCTGATTGATGAAGCGGCGAGTGACACCACTGAAGCCGCGCCTGAACTAGTTGAAGAAGACGACGAGTTTGATTTAGATGATATCGACAGCCTGATTGATGAAGCGGCGAGTGACACCACTGCTGCAGCGCCTGAACTAGTTGAAGAAGACGATGACGAACTTGATATAGATGATATAGACAGTCTTATCGATGAAGCGGCTGCAGAAGATGCTGAGCCGGAGGCTGCTTTAGAAGATGATAAACTTGATATAGATGATAACGACAGCCTTATTGATGAAGCGGCTGCAGAAGATATTGAGCCAGAGCCAGTTGCAGAAGACGCTGAGCCAGAGCCTGCTTTAGAAGATGACGAACTTGATATAGACAGTCTTATCGATGAAGCGGCTGCAGAAGATGCTGAGCCGGAGTCTGCTTTAGAAGATGACGAACTTGATATAGATGATATAGATGATATAGACAGTCTTATCGATGAAGCGGCTGCAGAAGATGCTGAGCCAGAGCCAGCCTTAGAAGACGCTGATGAACTTGATATAGAGGATATCGACAGTCTTATTGATGAAGCGGTTGCAGAAGAAGCTGAGCCAGAGCCAGTTGCAGAAGACGCTGAGCCAGAGCCTGCTGCTTTAAAAGATGACGAACTTGATATAGATGATATCGACAGTCTTATTAATGAAGCGGCTGCAGAAGATGCTGAGCCAGAGCCAGTTGCAGAGGACGCTGAGCCACAGCCTGTTTTAGAAGATGACGAACTTGAAGTAGATGATATAGACAGTCTTATCGATGAAGCGGCTGCAGAAGATGCTGAGCCTGAGCTTATCGACGAATACGATGAGTTTGATTTTGGTGATATTGATAGTTTATTAGACCAACCCGTAGGTGATAAGTCTGAACCCGAAGTTGGCACTGACCATATCGAAGCTGAAGCTGAGAATGAGTTAGAGGGCAGTGATAGTTTAACGGATGAAACGCACAGCACGCAGCTTGATGAAGCGTTATCTGATTCTATCGAAGAGTTATCGAATGTAGAAGATGAACTGGGTGCAGAAGAGGTTGAATCTATAGCATCTAGTCTTGTTGATGACGTTGAACCTGAGTCAGAACTTGCAGATTTAGATGATGATTTATTGGCACAAACCAGTGAAGAGTCTAGCGATGAGCTACTCGACGAAGAAGATTTATTAGATGAGTATGATGATCCCTCACTAAAAAGCGTTGATGATTTACTCAATGAATTACAGCAAGAAGATGATTACGTTGAGCCGCCAGAATGGTCTGACGTTGATGAGCTCAATGATGAAATTGAGGAAGTTGAAATAGACTTAGGGGATGACCCGCTTGCAGATGACGAGCTTGGCGATGAATTTGATTTAACGCTAGAAGATGAGCCTCTAAACGCTGATACAGTGACACCCAGTGTAGAGCTTGACGGTTACCCAGAGCTTGAGCTCGATGATCAAGAAAGTGATGAAAACGAGTTACTCGATGAGGGATCTAATGATGACTCCCCTGAGCTGCAACTTAGCCAAGCAGAGCAAGATCTAGCCAATGCAATGGCGGCTGGGCAAGATTTAGATAGTTTAGAGCAAGATTTTGACGATGAATTATTAATTGAAGATGAGCTCTTAAGCGAAGATGAACTAGTAAGCGAAGATGAACTAGTAAGCGAAGATGAACTAGTAAGCGAAGATGAATCAGCAAGCGAAGATGAATCAGCAAGCGAAGATGAATCAGCAAGCGAAGATGAATCAGCAAGCGAAGATGAATTAGCAAGCGAAGATGAATTAGTAAGCGAAGATGACTCTGCTTACGAAGAGCCACAACTTACCGAGACGCTTACTGATGATGAAGATGTCAAAGCATCTGTTGATACACCATTAGAGAGTGAAAATCAAAGCGCTAATGAAACGATTGATGAGTTAACGGTTGACGATGATTTAGACATTGAACTTGACGATCCGCTTGAGCAACCACAGGCACTTGATAGTAATTTAGATGCACAGCAAAACGAATTATCAGATGATCAGCTTGATGATGATTTTATGGCTGATCTTACGCAAACAGATTTTGATGCATTGCTGAGTGAATTAGCGGAACCTGAGTCGTTAGAAATTGATGATAGCAGTGATTTTGAAGTTGATTTTAATGCATTGCTTAGTGAAGACCTTGCAGAGCTTGAAGCATTCTCAGCGACCGATGATATGGAAACGGCCGAGCAAGAAGGTGAGCAAGTAACTGCGCCAATCAACGATGATAAAATTGCAGAAGAGTTTGTCGATATAGATTCATTACTTGAACAAAGTGATGATGCAAGCTTAGATCATGAACCTTATGATGATGTAAATATGGATGTTGGTTTAAGTGAGTTTGACGCTTTGTTAGCAGGGGATAACCCTACAGATGTTGATTTAGAAAGTGGTGGTTTTTCCGCTAAACTCGACTTAGCCCGTGCTTACATAGAAATTGGTGATATGGACTCTGCACTTGATGCCATTGAAGAGGTTATTGCCAACGGCCCTGAAGAAGTGCAGGAAGAAGCACTAAGTTTAAAAGCTAAATTAGTTTAAACTCGTTAATCTGAAAAGGGTTGCGGCGCTTATTTGCTATGAGTTACTTTTATTAGATTAGCATATAGCATAAAATGCCCGTCCTTTAGCACAGTAGGTAAAGCAGTAATTATGCGAGTAGCACTTGGAGTTGAATACAACGGCGCCCGTTACAGTGGTTGGCAACGTCAATCGCATGTCAATAGCGTACAACAAGAAGTAGAAACCGCGCTTTCGCGTATTTGTAATCATCCTGTCGAAATCGTTTGTGCGGGCCGCACTGATGCGGGAGTTCATGGTACTGGGCAGGTTGTGCATTTTGATACTCACGCTGAACGCGATATGGTTGCGTTTACTATGGGTATGAACACCTTGTTACCGAAAGATATTGCTATTCGCTACGCAAAACCTGTGAGTGAAACTTTTCATGCTCGTTTTAGTGCTACAGCAAGACGTTATCGCTACGTTATCTATAATAACTCCTTTCGAGGTGCTATTTTAAGTGACGGAGTGACGCATTTTCATCACCCACTCGATGAAACTAAAATGCAACAAGCATGTCAGTACTTAATCGGCGAGCATGATTTTACATCGTTTCGTGCATTACATTGCCAAGCTAATACTGCTACCCGCACCATTCATCATTTATCTGTTGAACGCCAGGGCAGTTATGTGATCATCGATATAAAAGCAAATGCATTCTTGCACCATATGGTGCGTAATATCACCGGTTGCTTGATGGATATTGGGTTAAATAAGCAGCAACCCGTGTGGCTTAAAGAGTTACTTGATTTAAAAGAGCGCGCTAAAGCCAGTGCCACAGCGAAAGCGGCAGGTTTATACTTAGTGGATGTAGATTATCCACAGCAGTTTGAAATTCCATCAACACCGCTAGGCCCTTTATTTTTAGCTGATACTGAGGTTTAATTGGTGATAATTTAAACGCATTTACGCAGGCACTTCACTACTAAGACCAGTTTTTTATACCGTGAGTGCGTAATTCATGTTTTAATTGAAAAAATTTGTCTGCCAATTATTATTTGGCAGGAACGCAGCAAAGCACAGAATAGTATTAAGAGAGTTGCAAATGAGTTGGTTAGAAAAAATCCTACCTAAAACAACAAAGTCTTCGGCTCGTAAAGAGATACCTGAAGGTGTTTGGGCGAAATGTACAGATTGTGATTCGATTTTATATAAAGCGGAATTAGAAAAATCACTCAATGTATGCCCTAAGTGCAATCACCACATGCGTGTGAGTGGCCGTAAACGTCTTGAACATTTTTTGGATGATAATGATCGTCAAGAGCTTGGTATGCAACACGAACCAAAAGATATTTTAAAGTTTAAAGACTCAAAAAAATACTCAGACCGTATTGCAGCCGCGCAAAAATCAAGTGGTGAAAAAGACGCGTTAGTCGCGATGAAAGGGCGCTTAAAAGGCATTCCAGTTGCAGCTGTTGCATTTGAATTCTCATTTATGGGCGGTTCAATGGCATCGGTAGTTGGAGCACGTTTTGTTGATGCGGTTGATCAATGTTTAGAACATAACATGCCGCTAATTTGTTTTTCAGCTTCAGGTGGCGCACGTATGCAGGAGGCGCTGATGTCGCTTATGCAAATGGCTAAAACCAGTGCTGCACTTGCAAAAATGAGCGAAAAAGGCCTCCCGTTTATTTCAGTAATGACTGATCCAACCATGGGTGGTGTTTCTGCATCACTCGCCATGCTTGGTGATATCAACGTTGCAGAGCCAAAAGCCTTAATTGGCTTTGCGGGTCCTCGTGTTATTGAACAAACAGTGCGTGAAACCTTACCGGAAGGCTTCCAGCGTAGTGAGTTCTTGCTAGAGCATGGTGCTATCGATATGATCATCGACCGCCGTGAAATGCGTGATACGCTTGCCCGTATACTGGCTAAATTTATGGACTTGCCTTCTACGGAACAAGAGCATAGAGTAGCGTAAATTTCAGCTTTACTGATCACACGCTATGACCAAAAACATTCCTAGCCAATCATCAAGCCTTGATGATTGGCTTTGTTATTTAGAAAGTGTTCACCCGGCAAATATTGCTATGGGGCTAGAACGCGTTGCCCACGTCGCGAATGCAATAGGCTTACTCGACACACCTAGCAAAATAATCCTCATTGGTGGCACTAACGGCAAAGGCACCACTGCGCGCTGTTTAGAATCTTTGCTTCTTGCTCAAGGTTATTCAGTGGGTACTTATGCATCACCTCATCTAATTCATTACAACGAACGCGTACGCATAAATGGCGCAGAGCTTGATGATCAATTCCATGTTGATGCATTTGATTTACTAGAGCAGGGTCGTGGTGACACACCACTCACTTATTTTGAATATGGTACACTAGGCGCATTGGCGATTTTTAAACGCCATGCTGTTGATTATGTGCTGCTTGAGGTGGGCTTAGGCGGGCGTTTCGATGCCACTAATATTGTTACCCCATTTGCCAGTGTGATCACCACCATCGATTTAGATCATAAAGAATACCTAGGCGATACACGCGAGTTAGTGGGTTATGATAAAGCAGGTATTTTTCGTACCGGTACCCCGGCTATTGTCGGCGATTTAAATATACCGCACACAGTGACCGATTATGGCCGCGAGATTAATGCTGATATGTATTTATCAGGCCAACAGTTTATTTTTGCAGAAAATGAACAGACGTTTAGTTGGCAATATCAAGGGCATCAGCTTGAATTAACGAAACCATCTATTCCGTGTCAAAACGTAGCGACAGCGCTGACCACATTAGCGGTGTTAAACTTATTGCCGGACGAGGCAATGATCCGCAATTGTTTAACAAATTTAGTGGTTGAAGGGCGTTTTCAGCAACTAAGCAGTGAACCTATGGTCTATACTGACGTGGCGCATAACCCTGAATCGGCACGCTATTTAGCTAAAAAGTTAGCTCACCTGCAAGATCAAGGCTTTAAAGTTCATGCGTTAGTCGCTATGCTGGCTGACAAAGATAAAGTTGCGGTATTAAATGAAGTAAACTCGGTAGTGGATATCTGGTATTTAGCTGGACTAAATTGCTTTCGTGGCGATAAAGTAGAGAACTTAGCTAAATCGATGAGTCATGTGCAAACACAAGCGCCGATTGAACAATATCAAAGTGTTGATGATGCGCTAGATACGGTATTGCCGCAATTAGATGATAAATCGATACTGATTGTATTTGGCTCATTTTTTACTGTTGCAGCTGCCATTAATTATTGGAAAAAATAGAGAGGAATCTGGTGAACTCAGGCTTTATAAATCGTTTAGTCGGCACAACTATTGTGGTGATTGCAGCTATCGTGTTTATTCCTAACATTCTCGATGGCGAAAAAGTACATTACAAAGAAGGCTTTAAAGCCATTCCTGAACGTCCTGAGTTCAAAACTATCGATCTTCAAGATGCGATAGATGACCAAGTGGCCAACGCACAGCAGCCAAAAGCAGAAGCTGAGGAAGATATTTCAGCAGATGATGAGCTGCTCACCAGTGCAGCTGAGGTAGTCGTGGAATCAGCGCCAGCAGAACAACAGGTTGTTGAAGCTTCCACTAACCAAGTGGCTGCCACAGCAAAACCACACGCTGTTGAAAAGCAACCAGAGCCCGTGCGTAAGCCTGAAGAAAACTTATCTAAAATGGCTTATGTAATTCAGCTGGGAAGTTTTTCACACGCCGCAAACGTTAAATCGTTACAGGCGAAACTTAGTGATAAAGGGTTTAAAACCTTTACTCGTCCAGTTAAAACACCCAACGGCACTTTAACCAAAGTTTTTGTGGGTCCGTCGCTTAATAAGGCGGAGCTTGAGAGCAAACTCCCTGAATTAAAAGCGCTTACTAAACTCAATGGTAAAGTTACCCAATTTGAAGTAACAAAATGATCTGGCATTTAGTGTCGACCTCTTATAGAATGCGCCCCAAATTAACGACTAGTTGGTTATTATGATCTGGGTTGATTACGCCATACTTGGCATTATTGCACTGTCTACTATCATAGGTTTAATTCGTGGCTTTATAAAAGAAGCAATGTCTTTAGCTGTATGGGCAGGTGCATTCATCATATCTAGTTTGTTTTACCAATATTTAGCTTCCTTCCTAACCAGTATTTCTGAACCCCTTTTAAGAAATGCAGCGGCCATTGCCATATTATTCTTTGCGACGCTATTGTTAGGCGGATTGTTAAACTACCTGCTGGGTGAACTGGTACATCGTACTGGCTTATCTGGCACAGACCGTGTTTTTGGCATTGTCTTTGGTGCACTTCGTGGCGTGTTGGTCGTGAGCGCGTTACTCTTCTTTCTTGATGCTTTTACTGGTGCACCCAATACGCACTGGTGGGGTAACTCTATTTTGATCCCAGAATTTGGCTTTGTTGTTGAGTGGTTTTTTTCATACCTCGAAAACAATTCAAGCTTTTTAAATTCGGTCAACCGTTAATCGGCGAGGAAAAATTTCATGTGTGGTATCGTTGGAATAGTCGGAACATCTCCTGTAAATCAGGCGATTTATGATGGCTTAACTGTTTTGCAACACCGTGGCCAAGATGCTGCGGGCATCATTACCATTGAAAACAACACCTTTAGTTTACGTAAAGCGAATGGCTTAGTGAAAGATGTATTTCACACCCGCCATATGAAGCGCTTACAAGGTACTATTGGTATCGGTCATGTACGCTACCCGACTGCTGGTTCGTCTAGCTCGTCAGAAGCACAACCGTTCTATGTTAACTCACCGTTCGGTATTGCTTTAGCACACAATGGTAACTTAACTAATGCAGAGCAGCTTAAAGAGCAATTGTTCTGTGAAGCACGTCGCCACGTTAACACAACGTCAGATTCTGAAATCTTACTTAACATCATGGCTCATGAATTAAGTAAACCAAACAAACTAAAGCTTGACCCAGAAGATATTTTTAACGGCATTACTGAAGTTATCAATAAAGTTCAAGGTGGTTATGCAACTATTGCGATGGTTATTGGCCACGGTATTGTTGCGTTTCGCGATCCAAATGGCATTCGTCCATTAGTATTTGGTAAGCGTGAAACCGCACACGGTACTGAGTACATGTTTGCTTCTGAAAGTGTGGCACTTAAAACCGACGGTTTTGAATTTGTCCGCGATGTAGCCCCAGGTGAAGCAATTTATGTAACTGAAGCCGGTGAGTTTTATTCACAAGCCTGTGCTGATAAAGCGTCTTACTCACCGTGTATTTTTGAGTTTGTTTATTTCGCACGTCCAGATTCAAACATTGACCGTATGTCTGTTTACGCCACTCGCGTTAATATGGGTACTAAATTAGGTGAGAAAATAGCACGTGAATGGGCTGACAAAGACATTGATGTAGTTATTCCAATTCCTGAAACATCATGTGATGTTGCACTGGAAATTGCCCGCGTACTTGATTTACCGTACCGTCAAGGCTTTGTTAAAAACCGTTACATTGGTCGCACGTTTATCATGCCTGGCCAAGAAATGCGTAAAAAGTCAGTGCGTCAAAAGCTTAATGCGATTGACCGTGAGTTCAAAGGTAAAAACGTATTATTAGTGGATGACTCAATTGTACGTGGTACTACCTCAGCTCAAATCGTTGAAATGGCTCGTGAGTCTGGCGCTAAAAACGTTTATTTTGCCTCTGCGGCACCAGAAATTCGCTTCCCGAACGTTTATGGTATCGATATGCCATCAGCTGCGGAGTTGATTGCTCATGGTCGCGAAGTTGAAGACATCAATGCAAGCATTGGTGCTGATGGTTTGATTTTCCAATCATTGCCTGATTTGATTGCTGCGGTATCGCAAGAAAACCCAGAGATCACACGCTTTGAAACGTCAGTATTTGACGGCCAGTATATTACTGGCGGAATTGACCAAGATTACTTAAATCGCATCGAACAACTACGCAATGACTCAGCAAAAAGTAGCCGTGAAAGTGCAATGTCTTCTGGTTTAGAGTTACATAACCAAGAAGAAAATGGTTCGGATTAACGCTTTCGTTAAATTCTAGACATAAAAAAAGGAGCTATATTAAGCTCCTTTTTTGTGAAGGAAAGAAATAATAACACTACTTTTTACTACATTTTACAGCTGCTAACGTGAAACTAGGAATTATGTAAAACTAGGACTTACAATACCATTGGTCCACAATATGGCGGTGACAGCTAAAATAATCACCAACAAAATCAATCCGCAGGTTACCACTGAACTTGCATAAATAAAGCCACGCTCCTGCGGTATGTGCATTAAAATTGGTACTCCCGTATACAATAAATAAACTGAATAAGCTAAGGCAACCATACCTGCACAGACCACAAACCATAACTCTGGCCAAAATGCCGCCAGTGCAGACATAAATACCGGTGTTGAAGTGTAGGCAGCAAGTTCTAGCGTTTGGGTAAAGGTAGGCTCAGCGCCAAATGTTACCGCCATCCAATGCGCTAAATAAGCCAACGCAAATACACCGACAATTAAAGCCGCATACATCGCTGCTGCAATTAATAGTGCACTATCATGAGTTAAAAATACTGGATTACCAGCCCCGATGCTCCAGCCTAAATAAACGGACGAATAATAGCCCATTGCTGAAGGAAATAACGCGATCAGTAATATATGCGAAAGGCTATAGGTCAAGCTTTCGTGACGATTATCAATTGTTTGCCACTCTTCGAGTGGATGAGCATAAATGCCCCATAAATGGTTTAATATCATAGTGTGTGCCCCATAAAAGGAAGTAGACGCTGTTTTATTTTTATACAGCTTGTATTAAGTTATGGTTCAGTTGTGGGGCCTTGTCAAGCAACCGCTCTGTGAAAAATATATAGGCATAACCACATTAAAATTTAGCTTGGTTTTATTCTCTCGATGGTTTCGTGGTAAAATAATCGTTCAATGAATTTAATTTTAATGAGCAGCTTAACCCGTGCCATACAGCCAACTTTTACAACCAATCAATGAGTTTCTTATTTGCGAAACGCCTCAAGCATGGATTGAGGAAGCCGTTAAAAAGGAAAACCTCGCGGTTATTTTAATTGATCATCTGATTTGTGAGCTTAAGGCCGCGCAGTCGGCAATGTTTTTGATTCGTAAATATGCCGTTGATAAAGACAGCAGTGACGCATTGCTTGAGTGGCTTAAGCCATTTGAAACACTTATTTATAAGCGGGAAGGGAATTGGCGCGATCTTGCGGCGAAAAATAAACTGACTAAAGCCGTGATCCCAAAATCTGATTCAGCTTATGGGCAAGATTTGGTTGATAAGATGGTGATGCTGATCAAAGAAGAGTTGCACCATTTTTATCAAGTATTAGAAATTATGGATGAATACGGTGTTGAGTATCAAAATATTACTCCGTGTCGTTACGCTAAAGGCATGCTCAGGCATGTAAAAACCTTTGAGCCTGATGCGCTAGTAGATAAGCTCATAGTGGGTGCTTACATCGAAGCGCGCTCGTGTGAACGTTTTGCAAAGCTTGCGCCCCATGTAGATAAACGCTTAGGCGATTTTTATATCTCATTACTTCGCTCAGAAGCGCGCCATTTCCAAGATTATCTAACGCTTGCTCAAGAAATTGCTGGTTTTGATATTAGTGAGCGGGTGACGTTTTTTGGCGATATTGAAGCTGAATTGATTGCTACACCAGACACCGATTTTAAGTTCCACAGTGGGGTACCTGTTTAACTGTTATCTATTATCTAACCTGAACCGGCTTGATAAAGCATTGGAGCGAGTGTTCAGGTTTATATCATTACCTTCATTGTCATGCTTCACTTCCCCTTTTTTGCAAATCTAATTATATAACCTCATCTTTTATTGTGATTTTAAGACTATTTGACGGAAAATTTTGTCATAAGTTCGAGCTATGGGCTATTGTTTTAGTAATAGGAAATACTGCACGTTTTTATTTTCGGTTAGTCATGGAGAATTTTATGGTCACGAGTGAGCCTCATTTTAAGTTTGCCCAAGAGACGACTCAAACAGAAAAAAAACAACAATGTTGGAAAATCCTCACCGTTGAAGACGATCATAATTACCAGAGTGCATTACTGAATAGTTTCAAGGCCATTTCAATAGACGGTGATTACCAATTAGAATTATTAACCGCTCAGTCTGTGGCCGAAGCGGCCTCTATTTTATCTATCCACAAAGATATCGCCCTCGTTTTTATTGATGTTGTAATGGAAGAGGATGACTCAGGTTTGCGACTAGTTGATACCATTCGTAATGTTATCGGCAATGGTGAGATGCGAATTGTACTATTAACTGGCCAACCAAGTTTTGCGCCTGAACGCCAAGTTATGGAGTCATTAGACATTGATGAGTATTGGAACAAGTCAGATATTAATATCGAAAAACTGCAATCAATCGTCACCAGTAATTTAAGAACTTATAATTATATTGCACAAATCTCTAATGCTAAAAACGGCTTGCAGCTGGTTCTTGATGCGGCAAGAAGTATTAGCAGTAAACATGATCTTCGCTCCTTTTCACAGGCGGTGTTAGAGGAAATAGGTAAAATACTGAAAATATCTGAAGGCGGTGGGGTATTGTGCTCTGGTAATAGTCAATCGGCGGCGGTCCCTGAGGTAATTAGCACCAGTGGTTGCTTTAAAAATATTGTAGGGCGAAACTTGACTCAAGATATAATTGAGGAGCAGGTTTATCTAGATGTACAGACTGCAATAAAAACCAAGCAACATGTCTTTACTTCTCATTACTCGGTTTTTTATTTTGATACCCATGATATAGATATCAATCACTATATAACCATCGTTAAGTCGGTCAACCCAATAGATGAACAAAACATTTATTTACTCAGGGTATTTAGTGAAAATGTGAGTACGGGGTTCTCAAATATTGCTCTATTAAATCGCCTGACAGAGTTAGCTTATGCCGATGTGACCTTGAATATGCCTAATCGTAATTGGCTGCAACGTGAAATCGAAAATATGAACACCGTTGAGCAACAAGCAACCCAGCTATTAGTATTTGAAATACTTCAGTATGATGAAAAATTATTCAGTTTTGGGTTTGATTACTGCAAAAAATTGGTAAAAAGCTTACAGCGTAATATAAGGCAGCAGTTTGCAGGCAATCAGCCACGCATTGCGTTGTTCAATAAAGATGCTTTGGGAGTATTAATTGCCAATGACATTCAATTTAGCCAACAAGTTATCAATGGATTAATACGACAAACATTTAAAGTTGACGGGGTTACCCAGTTATTAGATGTGAAAGTTTTAGCTGTGGATTTAAGTTATGTTGCGCAGAATACACCTGCACAAATATTTAATTTGGCGGAATCAACATTAAATGACGACAAATCTAAAGCTGCTGAGTTTATCCGCTTTACCAGTCATGATAGCCAAGCATTAACACGTCGTTACACGCTGTTACAACAATTACGTACAGCCATCAGAAAACAACAGCTTACCATTGCGTTGCAACCAAAGGTTGATTTACAAACAAGAGAACCAGTTGGTTTTGAAGCTTTAGCACGTTGGCAACTTGAAGATGGCAGCTTTGTTAGGCCTGATGAGTTTATAGAGTTAGCAGAGACAGCGGGTTTGATTAACGTTTTGGATAAACAAATATTCGATCAAATCTTAATTGCGATAAACACGCTTCGCATTGCGGGGTTTGAGTTACCTATTTCCTTTAATGCCTCCACGTATGATTTATTATCACAAAGCTATTTTGATGATATAGCCGAAAAAATAGCAAGTCAGCACGTTAATCCGCACTTGCTTGAATTAGAAGTAACTGAAACACAAGCAATTTATAATTATGAGAAAATTAATCGGTGCCTACAACGGTTCGCAGATCTTGGCTTAAAAATAAGTATCGATGATTTTGGCACTGGCTATTCATCACTGGCACATATTGCTGAAATCCCAGCTCATGCGATAAAAATAGATCGGTGTTTTGTAAGTAACTTACGAACAAACAAATCGAGTGAGCACATCATTGAAATGATTATTATGCTTGCTGATAAGTTTAATTTTGAGGTGATTGCAGAAGGTGTAGAGACAGAGTTTGAACATGATTGGCTAGCGTCAATTGGCTGTAATAAAGGCCAAGGCTACTTATACGCAAAACCGATGTTTATTGATGACGTACTTAGTTGGTTAGAATCTTACTATGGCCGTCAGTAAATGGAATTAAATAAACAACAAGTCAGCGTTATAACGCACAGAGCGATTATTAAATTTAGTTTTGTTTGTCTAATCACATTATTGGTTAGTTGGTTGGTGTTCCACCTATCTTACCAGCACGATTTAACGAAAATAAGGCAGTCGCAAGAGCAAAGTATTATTTATGCAAATACGGCGTTTAGTAAAGAGTTAGGCAATATTCGAAAATTAGTTAAGTTGCTTGTATCCAATCAAGCGCTTAGAAGAACTGAGCCCATGGATGATGACTGGCAAGTGGAGCAGTTAAAACAGTACTTTATTGATTTTGGCCAAGCCGCGGGGAATATATCGCAAATACGTTGGTTGGATACCGAAGGACAAGAGCAGTACCGAGTTAATTTTACTAAAGGTAATTATGAGGTAGTAGCGCGAAATGAGCTGCAAAATTAATTATCTCGGTATTATTTTCAGCAAGGTATATTGGTAAGTCCTCCGGATATATATACATCAGCGTTAGATCTAAATATTGAACATCAAGTGATTGTGGACCCATACCAACCGACAATCCGTGTGACATACCGTACATTAGCTGAAGATCATTTAGTTAATGGATTATTAGTGGTCAATTTCGATTTATCTGAACTGTTCACTCAGCTCAGAGCTAGTATTGAGCCCTTAACCCAGTTGCAAGTTTTAAACTCTAATGGTTATTGGTTGCTAAATAAGCAACGCGACAAAGAGTGGGGGTTCATGTTAAGCCTCCACGAGCAGACATTAGCGGTAGAATCACCGGCGTTATGGGCTAAGATCAATAATTCTGCCGCTGAAAAGATAGTGTCTTTTTCTGAAGATGCACTCATGAGCTTTTTTAAGTTGGCGACTTTCACCAGTAATTCATCTTTGGCACAAGATAACCATATTATTATTTTGGCGGGTAGCGCGGTACATGTTTTTGATTCTGCTTTTAATCAGGCATTAATGTATGGATTTATATGCAGCTTTATTTTATTACTTTTTAGTGGCGCATATTTATATCGTGACTATCGTTTTCAGTTAAAGCTATTAAACGCATCTATACTGCTTAAGGGTGAGCAATTGGAACTCACTGCTGCTAATAAACAGTTAAAAAAGTATGTAACTCAACAACAACAGTTGCAAGATGATTTGGTCGAAGCTCAAAAGTTATCATCATTGGGTATGATGGTCGCCGGTATAGCACATGAAATGAATACACCTGTTGGCGGGGCGGTTATTGCTACCTCTAATACCCAAGCCATTAGTAAAAAGCTGCAAGAGCAAATAGACAGCGGCGTCACTAAAACATTTTTAACGCAAAGCCTCATATCTATGGATGATAATTTGCAGCTTACTCGAATCAATTTAGATAAAGCAGTACAACATATTAAAAGCTTTAAACGAATGGCGATAGATAGGGCAAGCGACCAACTGGTCAGTTGCGATATTAATAAAATAGTTGATGACTTATTTTTTAGTTTATCGCCTCGTTTTAAAGCCACTAGAATTGATGTTCAAAAGCACTTAGATGTAACGTTATTGCTTATGAGTCGTCCCGGAATTATTTCGCAGATTATCGAGAATTTGATTTTGAATGCTATTGAGCATGCATTTGCTGAAGGTGAGTCGGGAGTTATTCAAGTACGCGCGGTCAATTTAGGAAAAGATATTGTCTGTATTACGGTTGCTGATAATGGTAAAGGGATTGATAGCAGTTTAATTGATAACTTATTCGACCCTTTTGTTACCACAGGTCGTAAGGATGGACATACTGGTTTAGGGCTCTATATGGTCCATCAATGGGTGACGAAAATTTTGCAAGGCCGTATGCATTTAGTTCAAAACAAGCATTTGCCAGATGAGATGACAACTCAATTTGAAATATTGTTACCTATAGATATTTCGACGATTTAATTGTAATGAAAGGGTTCGTGTTGAGCTATTAACGCTTTAAAAATTCTAGGTATTGCTTTTGCTCAGTTTCTGAAAAACCGTGGCTTGCTAGAACGTTAGCTGCTTCACCATTGATAATTATAGTTGTTAAGCCAGCTTCAAGCTGGGCAAGCTGCTGTTTACTATGTACAGAAGACTTAGAAAAAATAATGTAAAGATGATGATAAGCTAAATGTGGCTCAATATATTCAATATCAGCGTTGCTATTAGTTTGTAAGTTGACGTTATTTTTCAACCAATACTCACCTACTTCTTTAGTACCAGCGACCAAATCCACACGTCCAAGCTGTAAGATACGTAAGCTGCTGAGCAAATCTTGGGTCTCTGTAATCGCTAAATCCGGTTGTGTGCTAAAGTCATCGCTGACAATGTAATCGCTGCCTATGCTTATACTGTAAGGTAATAAAGAAGTCAGTGTACCATCGTAATGTATTTCACTGTCTTTTCGTTTAAATAACCCAGTGAATGAACGTGCTAGTGGTCGAGAATAATAGAAGGTTTTCTCTCGCTCGGGACTAAAGTAAGCACCTAGAACCGCAGTTCGTTTATTTCGCTCAAGTAGCTTGATGGCACGTCCCCAGGTTGTATATTCAATATCGACCATAACCTTTTGAGTGGCTAATGCACTGATCACAATATCAGCTAACCAACCTTGTTGTGGCAGTTGCTCAGCAAAGTAGGGAGGGAAAGGCTCAGTAACAAAAAGCCATTTATCTTGGCTGTGTACATGGCTTGTATAAAGTAGCCAAACTAGTATGAAGCAACGTTTTAACATTGTAGCCCGTGTTTGCAACTGACAATATTGTAAGCGTAGCTAATTATTTAGATTTGTGCGAATGGCTTATTAACTAGGGTTTGTGTTTGGGTGTTAACCACTAAATAAGAGCCTTGGTCGTACCAATCACCAAGCACCGTGCGAGTGAGGGTTTTATTGTTTACTTGATAATGATGAACATCGGGCCTGTGGGTGTGTCCGTGGATCATATTAGTTACTTGATGTTTGGCAAAAACATCAAGAACAGCCTGCTCGGTCACATCTAAAATCTCTAACGCTTTGCCAGCTTGGTTCATTTTTGATTTTTCTCGGGCGTTTTGCGCTACTTTACGACGATACCACAGCGGCATAGCCAACATTAATCTTGGCCACCACCAACCACGGGCTTTTTTGCGAAACTTTTGATACTCAATATCTTGAGTACACATTTCATCGCCATGTAATATAACTGTTGGTGTGCCATACAAATCAATCACCAGCTGTTCTGGTAATAAAGTCATACCAGCTTGTTTGGCGTATTTATCGCGCATAATAAAATCACGGTTACCGTATACAAAGTAAACCGGTGTGCCATTGTCTCGCACTGCTTTTAAATGCTTTGCAACTTCTGTTGAGAGTTCTGTGACATAGTCATCGCCTACCCATACTTCAAAAAAATCACCTAAGATGTAAAGTGCATCAACATCTTGATCAAGAATATGAGCTTCTAAAAACTGAAAAAATGCCGTCGTAATATCTGGACGGTTTTCACTTAAATGAAGATCGGCAATAAAGTATGTTTGGCGCATGAGGACTCGTGGTTAATAACGAAGAAACAAAAAAGCGGATAACTACATCCGCTTTATAATATACCCACCAGCCCCAATTCGCGAGCTTGAGACTAAGTGAGCACAAAGCTAACTTAGTCTACAGTTACGCTTTTGATGATAACGTCATCAAGCGGTACATCTTGATGAAAGCCTGTGCTGCCAGTAGCAACGGCTTTAATTTTCTCAACTACGTCCATGCCTTCTACAACTTCAGCAAATACGCAGTAACCCCAGCCTTGTGAAGTTTCACTGCTAAAGTTTAAGAAGTCATTGTCGTTCACGTTAATGAAAAACTGTGCAGTAGCTGAATGTGGATCCGGCGTACGTGCCATTGCCAATGTACCTTTGTTATTTGAAAGGCCATTGTTTGCTTCGTTTTGAATAGGGTCATGTACTTCTTTTTGCGTCATACCAGGCTCAAAACCGCCGCCTTGTACCATGAAGCCGTCAATTACACGGTGGAAAATAGTGCCGTCATAAAAACCTGCATTTGCATACTGTAAAAAGTTTTTAACTGTGTTTGGCGCTTCGGTTTTGTGCATGTTAATGGTGATATCACCAAAATTTGTGTGTAGAACAACCATGAGGTTTCCTATTAGCTGAATTAATTGGCGCTATTTTATCTTAGTTAGCTAAGATTAACAAAGTGCTTATTCAATTGATAAAGCGCTAGAGCAGGGGCTTTTCAAGTGTTAACATAGTCAATCAAGCAAACAGTCAAGGACTTATAGTAAATGGTAAATATATACAACACACTCACGCGTCAAAAAGAGCAATTTAAACCTATGGTCGATGGCAAAATCGACATGTATGTGTGTGGTATCACCATTTATGATTTTTGTCATATTGGTCATGCACGTACATTTGTAAGCTTTGACGTGATTGTTCGTTACCTGCGCCACGTTGGTTATGATTTAAAGTATGTGCGCAATATCACTGATGTAGACGATAAAATCATCAAGCGAGCTAATGAAAATGGCGAAGCGATCAATGATTTAACCGTACGTATGACTAAAGCAATGCATGAAGATTTTGATAATCTCAATATGCTTCGCCCTGATATTGAACCGACAGTGACAGGCCACATGGATGAAATTATCGAAATGGTTGAACGCCTTGTTACTAAAGGCCATGCTTATGTAGCCGCTGATGGCGATGTGTTGTTTGACGTATCGACGTTTGAGCAATACGGTGCGCTTTCTCAACAAGACCTAACTATGTTGCAAGCGGGCTCGCGTATTGAAGTGGCACAGGACAAAGATGATCCGCTTGATTTTGTATTGTGGAAAAAAGCCAAAGCGGGTGAGCCATCGTGGTCTTCTCCTTGGGGCGAAGGTCGCCCTGGTTGGCATATCGAATGTTCGGCAATGAGTTCAAAGCATCTTGGAGAGCATTTTGATATTCACGGTGGTGGTTCAGACTTACAGTTTCCACACCATGAAAATGAAATTGCGCAATCATGCTGTGCAAA
The DNA here is from genome assembly GCF_036960685.1 of Pseudoalteromonas sp. Taxonomy (GTDB): domain Bacteria; phylum Pseudomonadota; class Gammaproteobacteria; order Enterobacterales; family Alteromonadaceae; genus Pseudoalteromonas. Next base: position 51,713 of record NZ_JBALXK010000009.1, read on the forward strand.
TAACGGTAAGTATGTAAATACCTGGATCCACACAGGTATGGTGCAGGTAAATAAAGAAAAAATGTCTAAATCATTAGATAACTTTTTTACCGTGCGTGATGTGCTTAAAGAGTATGATGCTGAATCAGTACGCTACTTTTTGATCTCAGGCCATTACCGTAGTCAGCTAAATTACTCGCAAGAGAATTTAGACCAAGCCCGTTCTTCACTTGAACGTATTTATACTGCACTGCGTGGTGTTGAACCTATCGCGTGTGAGCTTGACGGCAACGACTATGTGGCTAAGTTTAGAAAAGCCATGAACGATGATTTTAATACGCCAGAAGCATTACCGGTGTTGTTTGAATTAGCCAAAGAGCTGAACCGTGTAAAAGACACTGATGCAGAGCATGCAAGTAAATTAGCATTTGTACTGCGCAGCCTTGGTGAAGTATTAGGGGTTGCACAACAAGCACCAGGGGCCTTCTTACAAGGCGGTCAAGCAGATGACGAAGTGGCAGAAATTGAAGCATTAATCGTTAAGCGTAATGAAGCGCGAACAAGTAAAGACTGGGCTGCCGCCGATGAAGCTCGCGATGCACTTAACGCATTAGGTGTAGTGCTTGAAGACTCTGCCGGTAAAACAACCTGGCGTAAAGCGTAAGTCTATTCGTTAAAAAAGTTAAAAAAGGTTGCCAAATTGGCGACCTTTTTTATTTTTTGTATATTGACCTCAACTTAGCTTGAGGTTTTATGTTTGCATTTCTTAATTTATTAAAGGAATGAAATGAATATTCTTCTTGCTATGATCCCCGCATTTCTATGGGGTACCACCTATGCGGTAACAAAATATGCAACACCAGATTGGCCGCCCGTTTTACTCGGTGCAATACGGGCATTACCCGCTGGTTTACTATTATTACTTATCAAGCCAACGTGGCCAAAACGTAACCAATGGCGAGGTTTGATATTATTAGCTTTAGTCAATATCGCTTTATTTTTTAGTTTTATTTTTGTGATGGCGATTAATTTGCCTGCTGCAATTGCTGGGGTGGGTATGGTATCAGTGCCTGTTGTTGCTTTATTGTATGCATGGTTGTTTAAAGGGCAACGGCCTGCGCTATTACAATCTATGTGTGCGTTAACATTAGTTTATTTGGCGTGGCGGCTATTCGATCCACAGCACGTTGCAGTCAATATGTTAGGTATTGCTGCGTTGATAGGGGCATTATTAACAATAGTGATTGGCAGTACTTTGGTACAAAAGATCACCACACATATTCATTGGTGGACAGTACTAACTTGGCAACTCATTCTAGGTGGTGGAGTGTTGCTAATTGCCGCAGCAGTACAAGCGTTTTATATTGAGCCACAAGCTTACCAGGTCCTCGCTAAAGCGTTTACACCAAGCCAATGGTTTGTACTTTTTTGGTTAGTTGTGCCTAATACTGCGCTTGCTTATGCACTATATGTTTGGTTACTTGGGCGAATGACGGTGGTTGAATTTACGTTTGGCACTATAGCAAACCCAATTGCAGGAATTATTTGCGCAGTGGTGTTATTGGGCGAGCAATATCAACCGTGGCAATACACGCTCATGGCGTTAATGATTTTTTTCTCTGTGCTACCGCAATTGTTAAAACTAACACGGCACCAGCGCTCAGCAAAAATAGCCTAACAAAGCTGTTTTTCTTAACAACAAAGGGTTGCTGATCAGCAACCCTTTTAATATTAATAAAAGCAAAAATTAATGGCTTTTAGCTATGATATTTTTCACAGGCTTCAAGGGTGTTTTCAATTAAGCTTGCCACTGTCATTGGACCAACGCCACCTGGCACTGGAGTAATAAAGTGTGCTTTTTGTTCTGCAACATCGTATTGCACATCACCAACAAGTTTACCGGTATCTAAGCGGTTAATCCCTACATCAATGACTATCGCGCCTTCTTTAACCCAATCACCTGGAATAAATTCAGGCTTACCTACCGCGACTACCAGTAAGTCAGCACGGCGCACATGAGTTTCTAAATCTTGGGTAAATTTATGACACACCGTGGTAGTGCAACCAGCAAGTAATAGTTCAAGTGCCATAGGGCGACCAACAATATTTGAAGCACCGACCACAACGGCATGCATGCCTTTGTATTTTACGCCGGTTGAATCCAGTAATGTAATGATCCCCTTTGGTGTACATGGGCGAAGAGCAGGCATACGCTGCGCGAGGCGGCCAATATTATAAGGGTGAAAGCCATCTACATCTTTAAGTGGGGTAATACGCTCAAGAATTTTCTCAGCATCAAGGCCTGCAGGTAATGGTAGTTGAACTAAAATCCCATCAACTTCTTGGTCAACGTTTAGCTCATCGATTAAATCTAATAATGTCTGTTCATTTGTATCTATAGGTAAATCAAATGATTTTGATACAAAACCAACTTCTTCACAGGCTTTACGTTTAGAACCTACGTATACTTGGCTTGCAGGATCTTGCCCTACAAGTACTACTGCAAGTCCTGGCGCGCGTAGACCATTTGCAACACGTTCAGTTACTCGTTGTGCTACCGCACTGCGTACTTGTTTAGCTATTGCCTTACCATCGATGATGTTTGCCGTCATGGGTGACCTTTAATTGGGGTTAGTTAACTTAATACCGATACTTTAAAAAACGAATGCATACAAAAATAGGGGTAATCATGCTAATAAAGAATATGTTCTCTATTACTCGTTTTTAATCTGCCCACTATTTTCGCAGAAAAGCGTTAAAGCGCCAAGTTGCTTTTCTGATATAGCCGCTAATTCTATAAAAGAGTTGAAATTTTAGCTTGTTTTTACATTATTTAGCCATTATGAACTAAAAATGACCGATTGATTTATTTTCTTAAAAAAAGGTTTGACCTGACTCGGTCAAATCACTATTATGCACCCCGTTGTCAACGAGGTCACTCGCAGACAATAGTAAGCATCGGCGATTAGCGCAGTTTGGTAGCGCACTTGGTTTGGGTCCAAGGGGTCGCAGGTTCAAATCCTGCATCGCCGACCACTTTCTTAATGATAAAAATAGTGATAGTTGGTCTGGGTATATCTCATGCAGTCTCAGGTTTAAATCTGAAACGCTAGCCACTTTTTTTAATTAAAAGAGAAGCTTATTGGTTCGCTATGAAGTTTTCGATGCGCCCATAGCTCAGCTGGATAGAGCAACGCCCTTCTAAGGCGTCGGTCGAAGGTTCGAATCCTTCTGGGTGCGCCATTTTGAAAACATGTAAGTACAGTGGTGGTTGTAGCTCAGTTGGTAGAGCCCCGGATTGTGATTCCGGTTGTCGTGGGTTCGAGCCCCATCAGTCACCCCATTTACAAAAAAAGAATATCGGCGATTAGCGCAGTTTGGTAGCGCACTTGGTTTGGGTCCAAGGGGTCGCAGGTTCAAATCCTGCATCGCCGACCACTTTCTCAAAAGTGGTCTTAAAATCAAAATTTAAGTATTCAATAGAAATATGAAGTTTAGTCTTCAATATCGGCGATTAGCGCAGTTTGGTAGCGCACTTGGTTTGGGTCCAAGGGGTCGCAGGTTCAAATCCTGCATCGCCGACCACTTTCTCAGCATCTAATAAGTAACATCTAACATCTAACATCTATAAAGATTGTTTATTAACTCAAAGTTTCATTATTCTTTTCCTGATAGCTGATAGCTGATAGCTGATAGCTGATAGCGGATAGCTGATAGCTGATAGCTGATAGCTGATAGCTGATAGCTGATAGCTGATAGCTGATAGCTGATAGCTGATAGCTGATAGCACAACCGCCTACTTTTCACCCAGTCAACTGCTATAATCCGTGATCTGACCAAATAATTGCCCCCTACACTCGACTATCATAAATATTAGGTTATAATGCCGCGTCTATTGTTTAACATAGTGCCCGAAGGGCAGAGCAGCATTGGTATCTTATAGTGAATATGGCGTAGAAAAGTTGTTTAAATGACTTCAAACGTACCAAACCGCATAGTGATCACCGTGTTTGTAAGGAAGGCGAACAGTCGCCAAAATTGAAGATTGAGGTATATCATGCAAGTTTCTGTTGAGACGACTCAAGGCCTTGAGCGCCGTCTGACCATCACCGTTCCTGCAGAGAACGTTGAGACCGAAGTAAAAAAACGCTTACAACAACTGTCTAAAACCCAGCGTATTGATGGTTTCCGTCCAGGTAAAGTACCAACGTCTGTAATCAACAAACGTTACGGTGGCGCAGTTCGTCAGGAAGTAGCTGGTGAATTAATGCAACGTAACTTCTACGAAGCAATCGTAGCTGAAAAAATTAACCCAGCTGGCGCACCAACATTTGCTCCTAAAGCACTTGAAGCGGGTAAAGATTTAGAATTTGCTGCAACATTTGAAGTTTACCCTGAAGTTGAAGTTCAAGGTTTAGATAAAATTGCTGTAGAAAAACCTGCTGTATCAGTGACTGACGAAGATTTAGCAAACATGCTAGAAACACTTCGTAAGCAACATGCATCATGGGCTGAAGTTGACACAGCTGCTGGCGAGAAAGACCGTGTAACGGTTGATTTCGTAGGTACTATCGACGGTGAAGTGTTCGAAGGCGGTAAAGCTGAAGATTTCCCATTAGAACTTGGCCAAGGTCGTATGATCCCAGGTTTTGAAGATAACATCGTAGGTAAAAAAGCAGGCGAAGAAGTTGTTTCTGACGTAACTTTCCCTGAAGATTACCACGCTGAAAACCTTAAAGGCAAAGCAGCTCAATTCACAATCACTGTGAAGAAAGTTGAAGCGCAAGAGCTACCTGAATTAAGCGAAGAGTTCGCAACTAAATTTGGCGTAACTGAAGGCGGCGTTGACGCACTTAAAGAAGAAGTTAAAAAGAACATGACACGTGAACTTGACCAAGCGGTTAAAGCGAACGTGAAAGACCAAGCAATCAAAGGTCTTTTAGCTAACAACGAAATCGACGTGCCTAAAGCGCTAGTAGATCAAGAAATTGATGCACTACGTCAGCAAGCTGCACAACGTTTTGGTGGCGACGCTAAAAACATGCCTGAGCTTCCAGCTGAATTGTTCCACGAGCAAGCTGTAACACGCGTTAAAACTGGCCTATTATTAGGTGAAGTAATTAAAGCGAACGAGATCAAAGTTGATGATTCAAAAGTTGAAGCGTTAATTGCAACAGTGGCTTCAGCATACGAAGATCCAACTGAAGTTGTAGAATACTACAAAGCAAATGATCAACTTATGCAGCAGATGCGTAATGTAGCAATGGAAGAGCAAGCTGTTGAAGCTATTTTAGCTAAAGCAAATGTAACTGACGTTGAAAAAGCATTTGATGACATCATGAATCCGCAGCAAGGTGCTTAATAAGTCATTGACTTAAGCCCTCGCTAACGATTAAATGGCTCGTGTTACTCTGTTTTATGCAGCGTGCCCGAGCCATTTTAGTTTGTGGCCTTCAATTTTGCCAAAAAGATAACTATGCTTTTCTTATAATAAGGATAAGTATAAGCGCATAAGGAATAAAATAAGTATGAACACTGGTATTACAGATCCTCTAAATGCATTAGTTCCAATGGTTGTTGAACAGACAGCAAAAGGCGAGCGCTCGTATGATATTTATTCGAGACTATTAAAAGAGCGAATCATATTTTTAACGGGCCAAGTTGAAGATAACATGGCGAATCTAATTTTAGCGCAAATGTTATTTTTAGAGTCAGAAAACCCAGAAAAAGATATCTTTTTATATATCAATTCACCGGGTGGTTCAGTGACTGCGGGTATGGCAATCTACGACACCATGAATTTTATTAAACCAGATGTAAGTACAATTTGTGTTGGTCAAGCGGCTAGCATGGGTGCATTCTTATTAACAGCTGGTGCAAAAGGCAAACGTTATTGTTTACCTAATTCACGCGTGATGATTCACCAACCATTAGGTGGTTTCCAAGGTCAAGCATCTGACTTTGAAATACACGCTAAAGAAATCCTGTCTATTAAAGACAAATTAAACCGTTTAATGGCAGAGCATACTGGCCAACCATTAGATGTGATTTCAAAAGATACAGACCGTGATAACTTTATGAGCGCAACTCAAGCCGTTGATTATGGTTTAGTTGATGCGGTATTTACTAATCGCGAAAGTAAGTAAATATAACAGCGAGTAGTTAACGCTACTTGCTGAAGTCGTTTACACTGTGAAAACCAAAGATTTTTGGTATAGTAAAACGTATTGAAATAGCTGCTAAGTAGTTTGGCAGCCAACGTATAAGATGAGGTAGCTGAATGTCTGACACTCCTACAGACGGCGACAAAAGTAATAAATTGTTATACTGCTCTTTTTGTGGCAAAAGCCAGCATGAAGTTCGTAAACTCATTGCAGGGCCTTCAGTATACATTTGTGATGAATGTGTTGAGCTGTGTAATGACATTATCAGGGAAGAGATCAAAGACATTGCGCCTAAGCACAATACCTCTGATAAACTGCCTGCACCAAAAGAAATTCGTAATCATTTAGATGATTATGTTATTGGTCAAGATCACGCTAAAAAAGTATTGTCAGTAGCGGTTTATAACCACTACAAACGATTACGTAATCAAAGCACCAAGGTCGACATTGAGTTAGGTAAAAGTAATATCCTACTTATTGGCCCAACAGGTAGCGGTAAAACATTATTAGCAGAGACATTAGCACGTTTACTTGATGTGCCATTTACTATGGCTGATGCAACCACATTAACCGAAGCCGGTTATGTGGGAGAAGATGTTGAAAACATCATCCAAAAGCTACTGCAAAAATGTGACTACGACGTTGAGAAAGCACAACGTGGTATTGTTTACATCGATGAGATTGATAAAATTTCACGTAAATCTGACAACCCATCAATCACCCGTGACGTATCAGGTGAAGGCGTGCAACAAGCACTACTTAAATTGATTGAAGGGACTGTGGCATCAGTGCCACCACAAGGCGGACGTAAACATCCACAGCAAGAGTTTTTACAGGTCGATACCTCTAAGATCTTATTTATCTGTGGTGGTGCATTCTCCGGTCTTGATAAAGTAATTGAACAGCGTAGCCACAAAAATACCGGTATTGGTTTTGGGGTAAACGTAAAAGAATCTGCGGCGAGTCGTTCTTTAAGTGATACATTTAAAGATGTTGAGCCAGAAGATTTAGTAAAATACGGTTTGATCCCAGAGTTTATCGGTCGCCTACCAGTAGTGGCAACGTTAACTGAACTTGATGAGTCAGCTTTAGTGCAAATTTTAAATGAGCCTAAAAACGCCTTAACAAAGCAGTACGGCGCATTATTTGGTATGGAAGACGTTGAACTTGAATTCCGTGATGACGCATTGCGTGCTATCGCTCATAAAGCGATGGAGCGTAAAACAGGTGCACGTGGTCTTCGTTCAATCGTTGAAGCGGTGTTACTCGATACTATGTACGAGCTTCCTTCAATGGAAAACGTCAGTAAAGTCGTAATTGACGAAACCGTGATCAAAGGTGAATCAGATCCTATTTTGATTTATCAAAGTGCCAGCCAAGATAAAGCGGCATCTGAGTAAAATTTACTCATTTTGATATTAAAAAGGAGCCTAGTGCTCCTTTTTTTATAATTTATTTAATCCAGTTACGTTAAATTGTTGAACTTTACTTAGGTTATCCCCATATACTTGAGTAATCTTTAAAATAAATGAAGAGCGAAGAGAAAAATAATGACGCTTGAGAGAACAGATCGAGTCGAAATCCCGGTGCTAGCACTGCGCGATGTCGTGGTATATCCGCACATGGTGATCCCGCTTTTTGTAGGCCGTGAAAAATCAATTAAATGCCTTGAAGCGGCAATGGATAAAGACAAACAAATTTTCCTTGTTGCGCAAAAAGACGCGACCGTGGATGAGCCTGAGCAGGATGATATTTACCGTGTGGGAACTATTGCCACCGTTTTACAACTGCTTAAATTACCTGATGGCACAGTTAAAGTATTGGTTGAAGGCACGCAACGCGCGAAACTAGAAAGCTTTATTGATAATGAAGACTTTTTTGTTGCCAACGCCCAGTTTATTGGCTCAGAAGAAATTGATGAGCAAGAACAAGATGTGTTCATTCGCAGTGCGATTAGTCAGTTTGAAGGTTATGTAAAGCTTAACAAAAAGATTCCACCTGAGGTATTAACCTCGGTTAGTGGCATTGATGAAGCGCCGCGCCTTGCTGATACTATGGCAGCGCACATGCCATTGAAAGTACCTGAAAAACAAAAAGTACTCGAAATCACCAATGTGACAGAGCGCCTAGAATACTTAATGGCGTTGATGGAAGGTGAAATCGATTTACTGCAAGTTGAGAAAAAAATTCGTACCCGCGTTAAAAAGCAAATGGAAAAATCGCAGCGCGAGTATTACCTCAATGAGCAAATGAAAGCCATTCAAAAAGAACTTGGTGAACTTGACGACGTACCCGATGAATTCGAAGCGCTGAAAAAACGTATCGAAGAATCAGGCATGAGCAGCGATGCGCAAGAAAAAGCCAATTCAGAGCTTGCTAAGCTTAAAATGATGTCGCCAATGTCGGCAGAAGCCACCGTAGTGCGTTCATACATTGACACATTAATTAATGTGCCATGGAAAAAACGCTCGAAAGTGAAAAAAGACTTAGCGGGCGCACAAAAGATTTTAGATAGCGACCATCACGGCCTTGATAAAGTCAAAGAACGCATTATTGAATACCTCGCCGTGCAACAGCGTACCAATAAACTTAAAGGGCCTATTTTATGCCTTGTCGGTCCGCCAGGGGTAGGTAAAACATCATTAGGTCAATCGATTGCTCGTTCAACAGGGCGTAAGTATATTCGTATGGCCCTAGGTGGTGTGCGTGATGAAGCGGAAATTCGTGGTCACCGTCGTACTTACATTGGCTCAATGCCAGGTAAGCTGATTCAAAATATGAGTAAAGTGGGCGTTAAAAACCCATTATTCTTATTAGATGAAATCGACAAAATGTCATCTGATATGCGTGGCGATCCCGCTTCAGCATTACTTGAAGTACTTGATCCAGAGCAAAATAGTCATTTTGCAGATCATTACTTAGAAGTTGATTATGACTTATCTGATGTAATGTTCGTGGCAACATCAAACAGCTTTAATATTCCAGGCCCGTTATTGGATCGTATGGAAGTCATCCGCCTATCGGGTTATACCGAAGATGAGAAGCTTAATATTGCTAAAGAACATTTAATTGTTAAACAAGTTAAACGCAATGGCTTAAAAGACGGCGAACTGATCCTTGAAGACAGCGCAATTATCGGCATTATTCGCTATTACACCCGTGAAGCGGGCGTGCGTAATTTAGAGCGTGAAATTTCTAAATTATGCCGTAAAGCGGTGAAAAATATCTTGCTTGAAAAAGGCACACAAACCGTCACTATCAATGCTGATAACCTTGAAGAGTTTTTAGGTGTACAACGCTATGATTACGGTAAAGCTGAAGATGGCGACCGTATTGGCCAAGTAACTGGACTTGCATGGACCGAAGTGGGCGGTGATTTACTGACCATCGAATGTGCTGCAGTACCAGGTAAAGGCAAGCTAAGTTACACCGGTTCGCTGGGTGATGTGATGCAAGAGTCGATTCAAGCAGCTATGACAGTTGTGCGAAATCGTGCTGATGCATTTCGTATCAACAGTGACTTTTACGAAAAACGTGATATCCACGTACACGTACCTGAGGGTGCTACGCCAAAAGATGGCCCAAGTGCCGGTGCGGCGATGGTTACAGGTTTAGTGTCAAGCTTAACCGGTAATCCTGTACGAGCTGATGTGGCGATGACGGGTGAAATCACATTACGTGGTGAAGTTTTACCAATTGGTGGCTTAAAAGAAAAGTTACTAGCTGCTCACCGTGGTGGTATTAAAACGGTTATTATTCCAAAAATTAACGAACGTGACTTAAAAGAGATCCCTGACAATGTATTGGCAGGACTTGATATTCATCCAGTTACGTGGATTGATGAGGTTTTAAAACTGGCTTTAGTACACCCAGTTGAGAGTTTTTCGGTCGAAACACCTAAAAACCAGTAAAAAAGCGAAAAAAAGTGCTTTAAAGGGCTTTTCAAATCTAGATGATATGATAAGTTAAGCACTGGTTTTCAAGCCTAGGCCTTATGTGGCCTAGGCTTAAGAAAAATTACAATCGTATGAGCATGAAAAAGTTTGCTCTAAAATTTTCAAAATAGTGATGTTAGTTTAAAAAACAATCGCTCTTGATAATAACAATGAAAGAGGATGATATTGTGAATAAATCTCAATTAATCGATCAAATCGCAGCTGATGCTGACATTTCTAAAGCGGCTGCGGGTCGTGCACTTGATTCATTCATCGAGGCTGTTTCTGGCGCTCTTAAAGATGGCGATTCAGTAGCACTTGTTGGTTTTGGTACTTTCTCAGTACGTGAGCGTGCTGCACGTTCTGGCCGTAACCCACAAACTGGCGAGACAATTCAAATCGCTGCAGCGACTATCCCAGCTTTTAAAGCGGGCAAAGCGCTTAAAGACGCATGTAATAGCTAATCACTGCTCTTTAGTGAGTTAGTTTTGGCAGTGTAAGAAGTTAATCGCTTTTACAGCTTAATTAACTATCTTTCTCGCCTACTGCTTCAAGTGAAAAAGCGTATCTGGTAAGATACGCTTTTTTTACATAAGCAAGGCGATTTCTGCCTCGAATAGAATAGAGATAAATAAATGCTTGAGAAAATCAGAGAAGGTTCGCAAGGACCGGTAGCTAAAGTTATTTTAGGCGCGGTGATTTTATCTTTTGCCTTAGCAGGGATCGGTGGTTATTTAGGTCAAACCACAGAGCAGCCCGTAGCTGAAGTAAATGGAGTTAAAATTAGCCAAACCGAATTTAGCCGTGCGTTCCAAAACGAACGTGCACGTTTAGAGCAACAATTTGGCGAATACTTTGCACAAATTGCAGCTGATCCAAATTACATGGCACAAATTCGTCAAGGCGTTGTTGACCGTCTAGTACAACAAGAATTGCAAACACAACTAGCGGCAGAACTCGGTTTACGTGTTAGTGACGAGAGTGTTAAAAAAGCGATTTTAGAACTGCCATACTTCCAAATTGGTGGCCAGTTTAATAACGATCGTTACTTACAAGTTATTCGTCAAATGAACTTCCAGCCAGATGCATTTCGTGAATATTTACGTGAAGAGATGACTCGTAGCCAGCTAATATCAGCGGTTGCAGGTACTGACTTTGCCTTAAATAGTGAACTGGCCAGTGCTGTAGCACTACAACAACAAACACGCAGTATTGATTATGTTGTGATCAGTAAAGAGTCGTTACAAGAAAATGTCGCTGTAAGTGAGCAAGAAATTGCTGATTACTATGACTTGAATACATCACAATTTTTAGCGCCAGAGCAAGTATCAGTAAGCTACATTGATTTAAATGCAGCTAACCTAACACTTGATACCAATGTAAGCGAAGAAGACGTTAAAGCGTATTACGAGCAAAATAGTGCGCAATACATTGAACCAGAAAAACGCCGTGTAGCGCATATCTTAGTTGATAACAGCGAAGACGATGATGCCGCCAAAGCAAAAGCAGAAGACTTATTAGCACAACTACAGCAAGGCGCTGACTTTGCTGCATTAGCTGAATCATCATCTGATGATATCGTTAGTGCTGAAATGGGCGGTGATTTAGATTGGATCGAACGCGACATGATGGATCCTGCGTTTGAAGATGCAGCATTCGCATTAGCAAATAAAGGCGATTATTCAGATGTAGTACAATCTGAGTTTGGTTACCACATCATTCAGTTAACTGATATTCAAAGTGAGCAGGTTAAAGCCTATGACGCTGTTAAAGCTGATTTACGTACTGAACTTGAGCGCACTGCAAAAGTAAATGCATTCTATGAAAAGCAAACAGAAATGGGCGCCATTGCATTTGAAATTTCAGATACCTTAATTGACGCTGCAGAAGTTGCCGGTGTTGAAGTACAAATGACTGAACTTGTAGACCGCAATGCTTTACCAGCACCGCTTAATACACCAGCGGTAACGGCTGCAATCTTCTCGCCAGATGTACTTGAAGATAAAATGAACTCAGAAGTTATCGAAGTAGGTGATGAGCATGTTGTGGTAGTACGTGTTAAAAAGCACAAACCAGCTGCAACCAAAGCACTTGCTGATGTATCTGAGCAAATTAAAGCACGCTTAGTAAGCCAAAAAGCATCAGAACTTGCTAAAGAAAAAGCAACAACACTGTATGCAGAAATTGAAGCAGGCAAGAGCTTAAATGACCTAGTAACTGAGCAAGGCTTAGAACTACGTCAAGAAGCAGCACTGACTCGCCAAGCTTACACAGTATCGCCTGCAATCGTTCAACACGCCTTTAAAATGGCTCACCCAACTGACACACCTGTAGTTGAAAAAGTTGAATTAAACAACGGTGATGCCGCAATTGTAGCCTTAAAAGCCGTGACTAACGCCACTGTTGAAGGTGAAATTGAAGCGCAACTTAAGCAAAATATTACCATGGCCCAAGTTAACAAAAACTACATGGTATTCATTGAAGCTTTAAAAGCAAACGCAGAATTAAACTTACCTAAAGCGCAAGCCGCCACAGAGTAATGCTTAATTAAGCAAACCGAAAAAAGCGCCTAATGGCGCTTTTTTTGTGAGCAAAATATAAAGGTTAAAGGTGCTAGGTTAAAGGCACTAGGGGAGTGTGGTGTTGTAGGCGCGAGTTTACCTTGCGCAATGATTGTAATTTTTTAAGTGCCGTAGTGGTACCTTAGTTGTGCGATTAAAAGCGTGTCGTCTTGGTACTTGTATACTATTCTGTGCTCATCATTTATGCGGCGAGACCAATATCCTGATAAACCATGTTTTAATGGCTCAGGCTTACCTAACCCTTCATGTGGGCTGCGTTGAATATCTTTAATTAATAAATTTATACGTTTCAGTATTTTTTTATCATGGCCTTGCCAATAAAGGTATTCTTGCCACGCATGAGTAGAAAAGGTTAATTTCACTCAATTAACTCTCTTTGCGTGCCTTCACCTTGCTCAAGCTCGGCAATTGACTCCAAAAGCTTGCGGGCATTGGCGGGGGATCTAAGTAGGTAAGTGGTTTCTTGCATGGCGTTATAATCTTCTAACGACATCATAACCACCGGACTTTCACTCTTACGGGTAATAATAATCGGCGCATGATCATCGCATACCTGCGCCATGGTACTCGCTAAATTAGCGCGAGCAGCAGTATAACTAATAGCATCCATAACAACTCCAAAATGTTCATGTACGTTAATTTGTACAGTATAGCCTATGCACAAATAATAAGTCACTTTAAATTAAGACACAGGAGTTAGTTACAAGGTTAAAGGTTAAAGGTTAAAGGTAATTAGGTGCTAGGGGAGTGTGGCTTGTAGGCTCGAGTTTACCTCGCGCATTACTCTCATATAAAAGCGCCGCATAAAGCCCTTTAAGTGATTTATTCACAAAGAGATTAAGAGGCGCTGCGCTTATGAGAAAATAATTAAAATATGCCAGTCATTGAGGTGAAAATTAGGCCGCAAAGTGTTATGAGCAACCGTTGATAACCTTAGTCTATTTTTCATAATTCTAATTTAACAAGTGCATCTTGCTCACCTTGATATAAATACACTGGGACGATTTCATGCTTCCCATTATTTTCTCTAAGCTGAAAGTAATTTTCAGTACACTCATAAGAATACGAGTTGTTTTCCCGTGGTATGATTTTTAGTTTATTTTCACCTTCATATTGAGAATAAAGTGTACCTTTTTCGAACGAAATGGTTAAAGTTTTTGAATCGGAAGAACGATAACTGCCAACTAAAGATGCTGCTATAGCCTTTATTTTTTGACTATTTACTGGCTTAGGGGATAAATTTAGTTGTAGTGCTATCATGTCTAATAAAGCGGGGCCTGGGTGTTTTGTGTCGATGTTGGTTAACGCTGTAGCGGTTAAATCTTCATTTGGAAAATAGACATGCCAAGCAAAAAATCCGGGAACCTGACCTTGGTGGCTAAAGCTATCTAATCCACTTATTTTGTATATATCTAAGCCATATCCATAATCCACATGCGCATTATTATTTAATAATGCCTTGGAGGTCATTAGATTATAGTTTTCTTTTGAAATTATCTGCCCTGACTTTAATGCATTTTGCCAAAGGTGCATATCAGCAAGTGTAGAAGCAATAGCGCCCGCAGAATAGATCCAACTACGATCAACATTCCATCGCCTTTCTGTTGAATCTTCCGGATTAATATACTTTTTAGGCTCATTGCGACTAGTAGTGTAGCCGTTTACTTCCCCAGCAGATGTTCCTTTAGTAATAACAAAAGTATTATCCATTTTCAGAGGTTTAAAAAATGTGTTGGACATGAACTGGTCATATGGAGTCCCAGAAGCAATTTCAATGACTTTTCCCAGAAAGACGTAACCCAAATTTGAATAACTATATTTTTTACCAGGCTCTGAGTTAAGAGGTTGTTTACTTATATTTTGTATAACTTGATCAATAGAAGCATATTTATCATAAATTTTACTTACTGAAGGGTCCCCTAAGTAATCTGGCAGACCAGAAGTATGGCTTAAAATTCTATCAATCGTTAAGTATCTAAACTCAGGGTTAATATCAGGAATAAATTTCGCTAATGTATCTTGTAACGATAGTTTTTTTTCTTCCGATAGTTTCAAGATTGCTACAGCAGTAAATGTTTTCGTGACAGAACCTATTTGAAATATATCATCTACGTTAAGAGGCCTCTCAGTATTAATATTTGCCAAACCAATTGCACCACTATAAATATGTTTACCTGACTGTTCTAACCTAACAGCCATACCTGGGGCTTCTGAAGAGTTATGGCACTGCATTAATTCAGCAAAGTTGTGTTGTTGTGCGATAGCTTTTATTCCATACAACCCTATACAAAGACAAAAAAATATATTTTTTCCCATAAACTATGTTCCCTTAATCATCTAGCATGCCTGTAAATAAAAAGTACGGTTAGATTACGCTTGTAGTCTGTAATATTGCATATATCACAGTTGTTTGCAATTTAATAAATAAAATTGCTATTATTCAATGGCTTATTTTAATTTTGATGAAAGTATACTTGCTCATAATGGACAAGTGAATGTAACAGCTTTATCAGAGAGCATTTTTTATCTTAACTTGGTAACATTCTTATTTTAGTATTTTCTATTAATAGTAAAGGGTAAGTTATTGCTAAATATAAGTATTATTAGAAGGGGAGGTTGTTTTTATATAAAAGCTTCTTTTATTATATTACTTAGATGGTACGAGTTAAATCAACTAGCCACTCAATGTCTACTTTATCAGGGGAAGCTCAGTTTCTAACCACTCAACGGAATACAAGTCAATAAGCACAAAAAGAAAGACTTCGATCATTATTACTAGATTGCGACTATGCTGATCAATCTCATCTTATTAGAGTTTCAGATCACACCGGCAAAATACAAAAAGTGATTAAAAGCTGCAGGCACAACGCTACCTGCAGCTCGATAAACTTTGCAACGACAAAGAATATAAAAACTGGGTTAATTCATTACTACTTATTCGCGCAACGTGCTACCAAGGTTTCGCTTAAAAATTGATTTACCTCAGTTTTCACTTTTTTGTTAAAACTGTAGTGACCCGAATTAAGTGCGATATGTTTAAATGGATGAGAGAAACTAGCTTCATGTAAACCAGCTTCTATATATCCAGCCATTCTGTACGATGGCCAAATTTCATCGTGTTTGGCAGAGACCAGTAGCACTGGCCCATTGGTTTTTTCAACCGGGATACGAGCGGCTGCAATTGCTTCAGGAGTTGCCTCAGCCAATGCAGCCTCAAAGGCAGGTGTAAACTCACCCGTTACATTCCCCTTTTGCATTTTCCATGACAGCAGTGGTGCATCAATGTAGTCCAGAGCATTGCCGCTGAGCGTCCAACTCGAGCGAGAAGACAAGGTCTTAACAGCATTCCAGCTTACGTGACTAGGCATGATGGACACAACATGGTTTATCTCATCAAAGTGCGCACCGAGTAACAATGCAAGCTCTGCTCCTTTAGAAAAGCCATATACCGCCACGCAGTTTTGGTTTATCTTTGGATCTGCACTCAATGCTTTTATCCGTTTGGCTATGTCATCCAAAGATAATTCAGCTGCACTGTTCGGTGTATTTTCAGTGCCATAATAACCAAGTGCCGCTACTGAGATACCAATATCATTAAACCCATCTAAAAATGGTTTCCACTGAGGATTAGCGAGTGTATTTCCCCCTTCGCTGCCACCTAACACCACAACCAGTGGGTGAGTCTGACCATCGTCGATAAACTGGCGCTTAACATCAGGAATAGTCGTATTTGAACAGGCCGCAAGAATCCCTACCAAAGAAAATGGCATCATAATTTTAATCATTTTATTACCTTTTTTTGAGTTAGCTGAGCCCTGTGTTGCTCAGTTGTTGTTTGAGTAGTTTTGCACCGCCCCGGCTGGTCACAACTTGCAAATTGCTATCACGCAATTTTACAAGGTAACCCCCTGTAACCCAGCGTTCAAACGCAGTTATCGCACTTTGGTTTACAATGGCATGACGGTGAACTCTTAAGAAATGTGTTGGCAATTGGTGTTGGATCTCCTCAAGGGAGCCATCAATGGGATATTGCTGTCCATTGCTAAACGCGATGGCTTGACCGTATTCCAGCTTTATAAGTTCGATATTACTGACATCAATTAGCGATGTTTTCCCCGCTATCTTACTCGTTAAAGTAGCGACTGACCCTGTCGTTATAACACGATTGACTCTCGATAAAGCGAGCGCTAGGCGTTCAGTACTATACGGTTTGAGCAGATAATCAACCGCACCGAGCGTAAAGGCTTCAACCGCAAACTCACTGTAAGCCGTGGTAAAAATTATCGCACCTGAAAACCCCACCCCTTGTAGTTCTTCGACCAAAGTGACACCATTGCATTCGGGCAAGTTAATATCTACAAACACAATATCTATCACAAATTCTTGATGTGCATCAAGAAATGCTAATGCCGTGTTACAAGTTAGTACTAGATTGTGCTTAGTGATCTGGCCAAGTTGTTCAGTTAACTTATCAATGGCAGGTTGTTCATCTTCCACAATCGCAATGTTCAACATTACTTTGTTCCTCGTGTGAGTGAAAAGCTGACAACTGCACCGCCAGTCTGCATGTCGTTACAAAGCCTAAGGTCGGCATTTACTTCCAACTTTAACCTTGAGCGGGTGATCGAAAGACCGAGTCCCGCGCCTAACGAACCCAATATGTCCTGCTCCTTAAAGCCCATCCCATTGTCACTGATTTTGAACACTAACTGGTTCGCTAACTTTTTGATTAATACATCAATGTGAAGCGGCCTGCTGTTGCCATGTTTTACTGCATTTTCTAAAATCGGCTGTAAAATCATTGGCGGAATTACTTCGCTCAACAACGCGTCGTCGATATCAAAGTCGATGAGAAGCGCATCCCCAAATCGGCTCTGCTCTATCTCACACCATTGATTTAGTGCGACAAGCTCATCTGCAACGGATACTTTGCTCGGTATTTTTCCGTTTGTTACTGAATGCGTTAATGAATACCTTAATACCGCAGCGAGGTTATGAACCAAAGACTGTGCTACTTCTGGTTGTTTTGGTACAAAGGCTGCGATTGTGTTGAGGCTGTTGAACATAAAGTGCGGGTTTAACTGGCTGTGTAATAACTTAATTTCAGCAAGTTGGCGAAGCTGTTTTTCTTGTTTTAGCAACTTTTGGGAAAGGTAGAACTTAACCACCACAAAAATACCGCTAGACCAAGGCAGTGCGATTGTTAGCGCCTCAAACAGTGAAAATGCATGGGTATTTAACATTCCACTTCTGAGTACACCCCAATATAAGCAGCCCATTACCATCAACCCGTAAAAACCGATATATTGCAGCGGCCAATTGCCTATCTTGAAACGGATAATGAGTACGTAACTTATCATCATAGGTAGCCAGTAGATCAGCACAACAGCCAAAATAGAAGAAAGCGCGATATTCGCCGACAACAGCATGCCCCGCTGCGTCCAATCAGTAAGGCTGATAGCAAAGCTTATTGCGGCAACGATAGCTAAAATTGCGAAATATTCGTTTCGCTGCAATATGAGATTGACCATAATCAAGACAAGTAGTTAATGAATATGTTCATGGTACGCATTTAGCGTCGAAAAGCACCCTGAATATTGCTGAATGGTCTCTTTTCAATGCTAAATGGTTATTTGCTTTAGTCGCACTGTTACATCCAAGTAAGCGCTAAAAAAAGAAGAGATTAACTCACTTTAAATCGTAAACACAGCTACCTGCTTGACTGGAACTTTCTAATGGGTGACCCCATTTTATTCCCAAGGTTAAAGGTGCTAGATAACCAGGTGCTAGGAGCTAGGTAACTAGGCACTAGGGGAGTGTGGTGTTGTAGCCTCGAGTTTACCTCGGGTTCTTTTGTGTAAGACACGAAGGTTGGGAAATGTGCAACGAAACCCCAACGAAATTGCTTTTATAACTTCAGCAACCAGTGTTCAACTTCACTTATATCATTACTACCAAACACCATTAAACTTGAATGTGAGCGATTTTTAAATACAACTTTCTCTACCAGTTCGTTTTGAATTGACGAAAAATAAGCTGGGGGTGAGAGGGTATCTACATTTGAGTTTATTAGAAGTACAGGCTTCTCAGTGCTTTTTAGCTTATAAAGTAAGTCAGTTTCTTGAACCGTTACTTTTGCGTTAGTCATCGTTTGATTAACAATATCATCTAGCTGGTTTTGAAACAGTTTATTCAGTAGAGAAGACTTGTAAGGTAAGTACTCTCTGGCGGCCAGCTCAAAGCTCATCATGGGTGCCAGTAAAATAGCTGCGTTAATGTATTGTGAAGATAACAGGTTTGTAGCTGTAAGCGCGCCCATAGAATGACCTACTGCAATAATACGCTTATCTGTTTGTTTCAAAGATAGCTGTGCAAGTAGTTCGTTTAAAATAGTATGTTCTTTTGCAGCGAAGGCAAAAGCTTCTGTTGATTCCCCATGGCCAAACAGGTCTGGGATCACAACGTCCATGCCAAGAGCTCTAAAATAGATAGCCGTAGCCATCATTACCTCTTTGCTACCACCGTAACCATGTAGTAGCAATGCGGTGCCTTTAAACCGATTAAATGTAGCAGGTGGCATTCTATGTGAAATAGTATTTTCAACACCATTACCTGTCGCATGAAGGTTGTAATAGGGTGCACTTCCAGTTGGAAAATCAGCAGCTTGATAAGCTGAAGCAGCCAAGTATGTAATGCACTGCGAAGAATTAGCGGAGCAAAAAGTATGTTTTTTAAAACCAATTTCACTTGGCTTTACTTTTATAAGTTCAGTCTCAGAAAGATACACGTCAGGGTTAGACATGACGTAACTCCCCATTGAAGTGCATCCTGACAAAAAGAAAATACAAAGCACTAGCATGAATAGGTGTGTTAAATTTTTCATTATTTTAAATTTGAGTATAAAGATCGAAATAGCATCGAGCTAAAAGCAAAGAATGGGGAATGCTATTCATGATGCATTATTTCCATTATCCAATTTACATAACTTGAAATCCTTACTTGGTAAGCGGTAGTGTCATACAATCCAGCTTTAAAATCGGAAATGTCACCATATGCAAATTGCCAGCTAGAAAGCCCCACTAAAAAAGGTTTGTTCTCTCGATAGATTATAGAAGGCCCACCACTATCCCCTGAGCCATGCATTCCTTCTAAAGCCAATACTTTGGGTGGTTTGTCAAACTTGAATGTCAGCCAATTTGCTTGCGCGCCATCTACAATATTCTGAAATTGATTTAATTGTTTTGATGATTTAGTTTCAAGCACTTCGCCTTTGAGTCCATCACCAGTAGCGCCTTTACCAAATACAGTGATTACTTTGCCTGCCTCATTTGTATTTTTATATAGACTAACAGGCTGAACACTGCTTACTGGGCTCGATAACTTGATTAATGCGATGTCGCTTCTAGCTTTTAAAAAGCTCATTAAAGGTGCTAAATCACCACTTAATAGACTTTTACTCGGTTTTTTAAATTCAGGGTGAATAAACACGTTTTCTATTTGATAGTGGTTTAAACCAATTTTTAACTCTTTACCTCTATAGTCATAAAAAATAGTGTGTGCCACAGTGACAACCCATTGCTCATGAATTAATACTCCGTGCCCCTCGTGAGGCAAGTCAATGAGATATTTCGGTGCATCATTTAATAAGTAGTTTTCAGCGGGAACATCATGCCTTTTGATAACAGCATGACTAGCAATAGAAAAAATACACAAAAAGAGGAGAAGCCAAGCTTTCAAAATTCGTCCATGATTATTTAGGATGGAGCTTAATGCTATCTTTCAGTCGCACTAAAAGCAACTCGATTAAGATGTAGTGATAATTCACAAAGAGATTAAGAGGCGCTTCGCTTATGAGAAAACATCAATAATTGAGATGGAAATTAAACCGCTATGTGCATTGATGCGGCCATTCAAAAAGAAAGTGGCAAAAAGCAAGACGCGACCCCATTTTCCCTATAGCAAAGCCTGTTTAACATACAGTGAAAAGCTAGTTAGTTACCTAGCACGTTACACCCGAAAGGGGGGGATGTCAGAATCGCGATTCGTGTCAGCGAATGAGCAGTCAGTGAGCTTTAAATATCGTGATTATGCAGATAACAACCGGGATAAAGTCATGACACTGAGCTGTGATGACTTTTTACGGCGTTACTTACAACATGTATTGCCAAGAGGGTTTATGCGCATTCGCCACTATGGCTTTTTAGCTAATGCGTGTCGCAAGCGAAAGTTAGGATTAATAAAGGCTCAAGCATCAGTAACCCCATTCAAAGCGGTGAAGCCGAAGGCAGATCAAGAACCATTAATACCGCATTGGCCTTGCCAGTCATGCAAGGCGGGTATCTTACGATTTATTGGTGTGATGAATTTAGATATGGCGACAAATAAAATAGCGCGAACGAGTTAGCAGCCTTGCCTGCTGCATCAAATCAATGAGTTAACCTGCTTAACTGCTCAGGCTTGTAGCGACTGTGCGTGAGAAAAAGATCATTACTTAACGGTTAAACATTAGGTTTAATAGGCACATAATAAACGCTGAGTAGCGCAGGGATTGCTTAGATACGATAGACACGCCAATGAAATTGGTTTGATGTCACTTAGGCCATAAAAAACAAATTCCAATAGCATAAACAACACCAACTCTATACACCGAGCAGGTAGCGCCTCAGTCCAACAAGCGATTATGCAACACAAACTGCGTGTCGCATAAATACTAAAATGTTATGGTGCTTTATATCACCATCTAATAAGGAAGTTTCATGTTCTACTCAATACCTCGCTTTAAGCTATTGTCAGTTCTACTAACAACCGTAATATTTTCCTCGGTTACTCAATCAAAAAGCATTGAATTAAATAAGGAACAACGTAAAGAAGTTATAGAGGGAATTTCTAAGATCATTATCGAAAATTACGTTTTTCCTAAGGTTGCACAGAAAAATGCTAACTTCATACAAGAGCAATTTAAATCTGGGAAATATAGAGAAATTATTGATGCGAGTAAATTTGCAGAACAATTAACTATTGATTTGCAAAAAATAAACCATGATAAACATATGGAAGTTAGAGTTAAAAAACCTCAAAAATCACAACCAGAGCAAATGCAATCAAGTAACCCGTATTTAGAGTATTTAAAACAAGAACAAAAAGAGAATTACGGTTTTAAAAAGATTGAAATTCTAGAAGGTAATGTCGGGTATATCGATTTTCGATATTTTAGTGGCTTTGATTCAGCAAAAGAAACAGTTGACGGCGTATTAAAGGTTATTAAGAATACGGATGCCGTTATTTTTGACCTTCGAAAAAATGATGGCGGCTCTCCTGAAATGGTGCAATATATTTGTAGTTACTTCTTTGGTGAAAAAACTCATTTAAACAGTTTATATTGGAGGAAAGGTAATAGGACTCAAGAGTTTTGGACTCTTGATGAATTACCTTCTGAACGTATGCCTGATGTTCCATTGTTTGTACTTACAAGTAAGTATACTTTTTCTGGAGCTGAAGAGTTCGCTTATAATTTTAAGACTCGAAAAAGAGCGACAATTGTAGGTGAAAGTACAGGTGGTGGTGCAAACCCAGGAGGTCCAATAGAAATAAATGAACTATTTAGTATTAATGTTCCTACCGGTCGCGCTATTAACCCTATTACTCAAACTAATTGGGAAGGTACAGGTGTTTTACCAAATATAAAAACTTCATCAACTAATGCTTTTGATAAAGCTTACCTCTTAGCCAAGAGTTCAGCAGAAAAGTATCGTAAACATAAATAAGAAACAATGGGACGAGTAGGCTGAAACTAGCACCATAATCGGGTAGCCGGAGGTCTCTAACCTCCAGCCCCCACACCACCCATCATGCGGTCCGCAATGGGCGGTTCATCTCCCTTAATGAATATAGACAGCCCAATGGGGTGACGGCAGCTTTTATAAAGAAATGGCAAACGACTTGATTGTATTGAGCCTGCTTTCCTTTAAATAAAAGGCGGAATATTACAGTCAATAAAGGCATGAATAAACTGACCTTGCGCGGACAAACGAAAGTGAATGCCTTCACTTCATTCTGCGGCAATTGTATTGCCTTGTTCATAACATAGAAAAGCTGCAAAACAGGCTGCATTAAAAAAAGAAGCCCTTTTAAGCCAAAATATAGCGACTCAAATACCTGCAATCCCTTCCAAAACACCAACTAAAGCAACAGCAGACCCTCTTTTTATATTTTACGAAAAATTGAAGTAACTAATTGAATCAAAATAGGAACTCGGCTATGGTTAATGCATCAATAAAAATAAATTAAAAACGGGTTATCCTACAGGCTCGTAAGATACAAAAGGAATTACAAGATTGGAAATCGAAGAAAAAATTCAAAAGCTCGATGAGTTCAAACAATCGGTCCTGGATTGGTCTGCCTCTTATCGAGATCAGGTGCGTCGAGGTGAGCTTAGATCCTACATAAACCAAAATAAGGTTTGGGTTCGCCAGGAGGTTATTCAGGCTAGGTGTTTTCATACTTTAACAATCGGCCCTCCTCCTGCTGTTGGCGGCATTGTGATGCAGAATGTCGATCCATTCGCCATGATATTTGATCCGCCGTATGGTATGAGCCTTGTGAACCAAGTGGTAGATATGATTGATCAAACGATTGGTGTGCTTAGAACACCGGTCGAGCAGCAGCCTCCAAACCATAATGAACCACAAATTGAAGCGAATATAGAAAGAAATTATGCTTTCATTGCGATGGCTATAAATCCAGAGAATCCTGAGCTTGAGGATGTTCTTGATGCTATAAAAGAAGGTGCAGGCCGGTGTGGTATTCAGGCGGAGCGAGTAGATGAGGCACAGTCAAATGAAAGAATTACAGATCGAATTTTGGAATCTATTGAAAAAGCTGAATTCGTAATTGTTGATCTAACCAATTCAAGACCCAATGTGTTTTACGAGGCTGGCTATGCTCAAGGGATTGGTAAAACGCCAATTTACATTGCTAAAGACGGAACTAAACTAGAGTTCGACCTCAAAGACTATCCGGTAATTTTCTTTAAAAATATGAAGCAGCTCAAAGATGGATTAGAAATAAGGCTTAGAGCTATAGCGGAGCAACATGGCTAACAAGCGCATGTTGTCGGACTGGTTTTCCGCTGCGCTCCAAACCAGGCGCAAATGCGGGCGTTAGGTGTACTTGGTGTTTACTTCTGAACCAATTTATTCTCAATATACTCATGAGGAACTGTTAGATGTTTTAGAGCATATTGATCGGGATAAATATCATCATAGATATCAAACTGTACTGAAAGAAATAGACAATAGAAATAAAGGTATCTGCCCAAAAACTAGTTTTATGTGTAAGTCATCAATTGATTCAGTTAAAAACGATGATAACGTTGTAATCAAAGCAATAACTAATTTAAGGTTGAATACCTCGCGGCTTTTGAAAACTATTTTTCTTTTAGGTTGTATTTTTACTTTCTTGGTATTTGTGTTTACACCACAATACGAGGGGTTCGGTGACTTCGTAGCGATTATAGCGTTTTTATTTTTATGTCCGTTTTTACTTGTTTATTGCATTCATGCAGTAAAAACTGGAGAAATAGAAGTTAAATCAATTACGGTTAAGCGCTGTGAATCACCCGGTTGCTTTTGGTTCGGTATCGTCATTTATGCAACATTTTCAATTTTTGTATTGTGTACTCTAATTTGGAATACATACACCTAACAAGGTAAATTAAAAGTGCGGACAAAAAACAGTTGGCTTTGCTCGTATCTCACAAATTTTAGCCAACTATTTTTTGCCGTTTATTTACGGCGTTATGTTGCTAGGAGAGTTATGAGTACAACTGAGAAGTGGAAGCTAATATCAGAAGAGTTGCTAGCAGCGTATAAACTTTTGTCCTCAGATATTAAAGAGTCTGATTTTGGTTACAGCAAAGACGATTTTTTACAGTACTTATCAGTAAATGAGCTTCGTTTGGCTATGGAAGAATTAGATGGTGTAATGGAAAACAACACCAGTCCTGGAGTTTTGTTTTGGGAGCATATGATTAATGCTGCAAACTTAATGAGCCAACCCGAACATGCTACAAAATACGAGCGGTTTAAAGTAGCAACATAACAAGGCAAATAAAGCGGGACTGGTAACAGTTTGCTCGGTTCCGCTCCGCTTCTCATTTTAGCAAACTATTAATCAGCCCCTTATTTGGGCGTTACCGAACAAATACTCTAACTCGTTTTTGTCCAAAAACGAGTTTGTCTGGACGTCTGCTTCTCGCTCTGAGCTGCGTAACAGCTCACAAACTAAATTTTGGGTTTCGTTGCTCTCTACCCAACCTACAGTGATAAATTCAACGCCGGGCTGCTCTGGCTTTTCCTAGGACCTTTCACCTAGCACCTAGAACCTTTTTCTTCAACATACAACCATAGGCAAAATTTAACGCCGGGCTGCTCTAAAACTGATAGCTTACGGCTTACAGCTTTCTCTTTTTCAACAACTCAACAATTTCTGGGTGACTTTTGATTTTGGATTTTGAAATATATCTCTAGTTTTACCGTATTCAACGATTTCACCGTGATCAAGTACCACCAGTTGGTCGCTAATATGACGTACAAGACTTAAGTGATGGGTGATCAAAATATAACTCAGGCCAGTGTCTTGTTGCAGTTTTAATAGCAAGTTAACTGTTTGCGCGCGCACTGATGGGTCTAGTGAGGAGAGGGCTTCGTCGAGCACCACCACTTTAGGGTCGAGGATTAACGCGCGGGCGAGGGCGACGCGTTGTAACTGACCGCCGCTGAACATGTGTGGGTAATAATGTTGATGGTCGTTCAGCAAGCCAACCTTATTCAAGGTGGCTCTAATTTTTTCAGCGCGACTTAGTTTGTCTAAGTTGGTGTTATATTGCAGGCAGTCGTTGAGCATTTCGCCAATGGTGAGGCCTGGGTTTAACGAGGCTTCCGAGTCTTGGAAAATCATCCTGATATGGCGACATTGTTGATCCCGTATGCCTTTGTCTTCAATGATAGTGCCATCAAGCAATATTTGTCCGGTGTCGGCGCTGTCGGCACCGGCTAATAACTTGGCTAGGGTACTTTTACCTGAGCCTGTTTCGCCAATAATCGCCAGAGTTTCACCTTGCTCTAAGCAAAATGAAATATTTTTTAATACTTCAAATCGTTTGCGTGAAAATAGCCCCGCTCTAAGGTTAAAGCTTTTTGATAAGGCTTGCACTTTTAACAGAGGCTGCATTATTTCATCGCCTTAATTAACGGAAAATGACACGCATAGCTGTGACCATGCTGTTTAGTTAAAGGCGGTGTGACTACGCAAGCCTTTTGTGCTTGTGGGCAGCGAGGTCCAAGTCGGCAGCCGATTGGTAAATGCTGCAAAGTGGGAATGGTGCCTTTAAGTGCATAAAACGGTTCTTTGTGCGCAAGCCCTTGCTCGTAATCAGGTAAGCTTTTTAATAATGCTTGCGTATATGGATGGCGTGGCTGGCTAAAAATACGTTGAGTTGGACCTGCCTCGACCATTTGCCCACAGTACAGTACATGCATACCATGGGACCAGTTGACGATTTCTTCCAGTTCATGGGAGATCATTAAAATCGACATATTCTTGAGCTGGTTTAAACTTTTTAATAACCTAAATACTTGCGCGCGGGTTGTACTTTCCAGCGCGGTGGTTGGTTCATCGGCAATCAGTAGCTTAGGAGTGCGGGCAATCGCCATGGCTATCATTACTTTTTGACACACGCCTTCTGAGAGCTCATGTGGATAGCTTGACAGTACTTTTTCGTGATCTTTAATCCCCACTTTGTGGATCAAGGCCTTAACACGGTCTTTGCGTTCCCGATTACGTTTTAAGAAAAAACCAGACCCTGCTATTTCAGGTAAGGTTTCGGCAATTTGCTCAAATATTTTCGCAGTAGGATCAAGGCAGCGGCTGGGATCTTGATAAATCATAGCGATATCGCTGCCAACAATTTTCCGTCGCTGCTCGCTTGATAAGCGCATTAAGTCTACCCCGCGCCAGTGCATGCGGTCGGCGGTGATATGCCAGCGCTTATTTAAAACGCCAACAATGGCTTTGGCGATCAAGCTTTTCCCTGAGCCGGATTCGCCGACTAATGCATGAACTTCGCCTTCTTTAAGGCTCAAGTTTACTCTATCAACGGCGCGGATCACGGTATCTGAGGTACGCAGCTCTATGGTTAAGTTTCGTATATCAAGTAATTGCATTTAGTCAGCCTTACGTGCTTTGAGCACTTGGCGTAGTCCGTCACCCACTAAATTGGTCGACAGCACCGCTAAAAAGAGTAACACCCCAGGTAAGCCAACGGTCCAAGGAGCCAAATAAATTAAGCCTAGGTTTTCTGCTAAAATTGCCCCCCATTCTGTGGTGGGCGGTTGTGCGCCTAGTTTTAAAAAACCCAACGCTGAAATATCTAGAATAGCGGTAGACAGTGCCATAGTAAAAATAACCACAATGTGCTCATAAATATTGGGGAAAATCCCACGGGAGAGAATATGCCAATTTGAGGCGCCATCGAGTTTAAAGGCAGTGATGTAGTCTTTGTTCAGTTCAGTAACAATAAGGTTGCGCACTGAATGAATAAATTGCGGCAACAGCGCTAAAATAATTGCCCACACGGTATTCATCAGGCCGGGGCCTAATATTGCAATAATAATAATCGCCAATAATAAAGACGGTATCGATAAAGTTATATCGAGCAGGTGATTTAAAAAGCTGGAGCGAATACCACGGCTAATGCCCGCGAAGGTGCCCACTAAAACCCCGATGATAGTAGTGATAAGTGCTGCAATCACTGATAAACCAAAGGTATAGGTTGCACCATTCATTAATCGTGATAATACGTCGCGACCTAAGTCATCTGTGCCGAGTATAAACCGCACGTCGCCCATTTCATGCCATGAAGGGGGGATCAATAAGGCATCACTGTGTTGCTGGTTTACGCCATAGGGTGCAATCAGTGGTGCGGCGGCAGCCAAAATTGCGAAGGCGATAAAAATCCATAACCCAACTAAGGCGGGGTGATTGGATTTAAACTTGCGCCAAAATCGCGCCAGTGGCGATTTGTTTGACTCTTCTGAAAATAAATTAAACTTTGCCATGCGCTTGATTCCGTGACAGCGGGTCGAACAAGGTATAGGTTAATTCTGCAATAATCGTAGCCAGAATTACAAACATCGATACCGCTAATAAACCACCTTGAATGGCGGGGTAATCGCGCTGGTAAATGCTATCAATCAACCAACGACCAATGCCAGGCCACGAGAAAATCACTTCCGTGATCATGGCTAGGGTGATCAAGGTACTAAATTGCAAACCAATTTGTTTTATTACTGGTAACAGCGCATTACGCAGGGCGTGATGAATAATTAATTGGGCACGGTTTAAGCCTTTGGCACGCGCGGTTTTAATATAGCTTTGATCTAGTACGTTTAACATTGAGTCGCGGGTAAAGCGCACCAATACTGTGGTTGGGTACATGGCCAGGACGATGGTTGGTAAAGTTAAGTGATGCAAGGCATCCACTATTGCCATACCGGAGTAGGGAAAATCGGCCAATATAATATCTAATAAAATAAAACCAGTTTCAAAAGGTATCTCGTAGAGCAGCCCCATCCGCCCAGACATGGGAAACCAGCCTAGTTGCAATGAAAACACCATAATTAATAATAATGCCAACCAAAACACAGGCATTGAGTAACCCACTAAAGTTGTCGAATTAACCAGTTTATCTGGCCAGCGGCGGTGGTATGCAGCTGCAAATATTCCTGCTGGCACGCCAACTACTACCGAGATAATTAATGCATAAATACTCAGCTCTAGAGTTGCTGGGAACAGGTCGATAATATGGCTAAAAACGCTATCACCAGAGGCAAATGATACGCCCCAATCACCTTGTACAATACGCGCTAGAAAAGCAAAGTATTGGATCAAATAATTATCATCAAAATGATACTTTTCTTGTAGTTCGCTGGTTTGTGAAAAGCTGGTATTGCTGATGCCACTTAAATTACTGAGCGGATCCCCGGGAAACAAATAACTCAGTGAGAAAGTAAATAAGCTTAAGGTAAACATCATAAATAACAGTAAGCCTAAACGACGTAAAATATAATGTAAAACCATTATTTTTTCCTCGCGTTGGCTAAGGAAATGGCGCCAAATGGGCCAAGTGGAATGCCTTCAACATCGGCACTGCTGGCTTGAAAACGCATACCATGGGCAAGGGGCAGTAGTGGCAGTTCACGTATCAGCATAGCTTGTACTTGCTGATAATAGGTTTTACGTTTGGCTAAATCGGTGGTGTCGAGTGCCTGTGTGAGCAGTAAATCAAACTCAGGGTTGCACCAATTTGCAGGGTTTTTACCACTAAAAGCCGCTGTGCAACTTAGCAGTGGGCTGAAAAAGTTATCAGGATCCGGTGTATCTGCAGCCCAACCTAATAACACGCTATCGTGGCGATGCTCACCAATACGCTGAATAAAGGTATTCCATTCATATTCAACAATACTGACATTTACACCAATTTTTCGTAAATCGCTTTGCATTAACTCAGCCATTTTACGTGCATTAGGATTATAAATACGACTCACCGGCATTGCCCAAATGGTCATATTAAAGCCATTCGGAAACCCGGCTTCAATTAATAACTTTTTAGCCAGATCCGGATTAAAGCCTGGTAACTTAGGTTGTGCTTGATACGCCCATGATGTGGGCGGTAATAAAGATTGTGCACGGATACCATTGCCGTAATAAACGGCCTGCATGATTTTTTCAATATCGATGGCATGGGCCAATGCTTGGCGCACACGTAAGTCATCAAAAGGCGGGCGCTGGGTATTAAACGCCCAATAACCTACGTTTAAGTTGGTTTCTTTTTGCACGTTGATGTCGTCACGTTGCGCTAAAATACTCAGCTGCGCGCTGCTTGGATGCGCAGTAACATCGCACTCTTTTGTCAGCATTTTTGCAATTCGCGTTGTGCCATTAGGCGTGATGTCGTAAACCAACTGCTCAAGTACCACTGGGTGCTTCCAATAATCTGGGTTGCGGTAATAACGCACTAAGTGATCGCGACGATACTCTTTATAAATGTAAGGGCCAGTACCAACAGGGTACTGATCAAACAAATTAAGCTGCTCACGTTGTTTTAACTGCATGGCGTATTCGCGCGATAACACTACGGCAAAATCTGTCGCCATATTGGCTAAAAAGCTGCTCTCGGCATTAAAAAGCTCAAACCTTACTTGGTAGTCAGACACGCGAACAATTTGGCGGATCAGTTGATCAATCCCCACACTTTGAAAGTAAGGGTAATTGGCATCACCAACAAAGTGATAGGGGTTGTATACATCGAATAAGCGGCTAAAGGTGAAGATCACATCATCAGCGTTAAAGTCTCTACTGGGGGTAAAGTAAGCGGTGGTATGAAATTTTACCCCTTTACGTAAGGTAAAGGTGACCGATTTACCGTCTTTACTTATTTTCCAATCAGTGGCCAGCTCGCTTTTAAATTCAGCCGTAACCGGGTCAATACTGATCAAACGGTCATATAATTGATTAGCAATAATATCAATGGTAGAGCCTGTGGTCGTCACTTGGGGATTAAACGACACAGGGTTAGCCTCAGCGCAATAAACTAAGCCCTGATTCTTTTCTTCTAACGTTTTTTCTTTGGTGTCTAAGCAACCTGTTAGGCATACCGTTAAGATACCAAGTAATAATTTATACACTCGTTTAGCCTCTGACTATTATTGTTGATCTAACAAGTTGTATTTTTTTAAATAGCCTCGTAGTTGATGATACGTCAAACCAAGTACTTCTGCAGTTTTCTTTTGATTAAATTGACTATATTCAAGCGCTTTTTTTATTAAATCTATTTCAAACTCATTTGACAGGTCTTTTAAACTACATGGAAACTGAAATTGTGGGCGTGTTGTTGCAACAATCGGCTCATCGCTGACAACGGCAATAGGCGCAGCTTCAACAGTTTTAGTAGGTAGTTTTTTAATTCGTTGTTTTGGTCTAAAGCGACTTTCAAATGGGTCTAAAATAATCTGGTGAACGGGAATATGTTCGCTGCCATGACGATACAAGCTACGCTCAACCACATTTTTAAGCTCACGAATATTACCTGGCCAGTCATAGCCTTGCAGTATTTCCACAGCGCTGCGAGTAAAACCACTGAATAGTTGCCAGTCTAAATCTCGAGCCATATTCATCGCAAATTGCTCAGCCAGTAGCATAATATCGTCAGGACGTTCGCGCAGTGGCGGTAAGGTAATTACATCAAAAGCGAGCCTGTCGAGTAAGTCGCTTCTAAATTCGCCTTGCTCGGCTAGATAAGGGAGATCTTCATTGGTTGCGCAGACTAAGCGGGTATCAACCTTGACGGTTTGCTTGCCACCTACGCGTTCAAATTCACCGTATTCAATCACCCGTAGCAGTTTTTCTTGCACCATGGCGGAGGTATTTGCTAATTCATCTAAGAATAGGGTGCCGGCATTAGCGCGCTCAAATCGCCCTTCGTGGCGTTTACTTGCGCCAGTAAAGGCACCGCTTTCATGACCAAATAATTCACTTTCGAGTAGGTTTTCATTCAGTGCGGCGCAGTTGAGCTTAATGTAATTTTGCTCCCATCGCTTTGATAAAAAGTGCAATCGCGCGGCGATTAGCTCTTTACCAGTACCGCGTTCACCAATAATCAGCACTGGTTTATCTAAACTTGCCAGTTGTGAAACCTGATCAAGCACAGCTAAAAAGCTGTCTGATTGGCCGAGTAAATTATCTTGTTGGCGAAATTGGCTCATATTCCCTAACTCTTAGTCATTTTTACTAACAGTTAGTGTATTTCATAATCAAGGAGAACTAAAGGAATTTGTATTTTTAGTTTAACATTATGAAATTATTACTGTATTTTATGTTTTATAAAGTTGGCAAGCATATTGTAATAGTAACTGCAGACCAATTAAGTTAAACACTACAGAGGTAAATGTTATGGGAATTTTTTCGCGTTTTGCAGATATTGTTAATTCTAATATCAATGCCATTTTAGATAAAGCAGAAGATCCTGAAAAAATGGTACGTCTTATCATCCAAGAGATGGAAGACACGTTAGTTGAAGTACGTTCAACCTCTGCAAAAACATTAGCAGAGAAAAAAGAACTCGTACGTCGCGTTGATACACTTAAAGAGCAAGTTGCACAGTGGCAAGATAAAGCGGAGCTGGCGCTGAGCAAAGATCGTGACGATTTAGCCCGTGCTGCACTGCTTGAAAAGCAAAAATCAGCGCAAGCGGTAACCGCGGTTGAAGAAGAGCTTAACCACGTAGAGTCGCACATTGATAAGCTGCAACAAGAAGTAAGTACGTTACAAGACAAGCTTGCCGACGCTAAAGCACGTCAAAAGGCGATTATTCTGCGTCAACGCTCAGCTGAGTCGCGCCTTGAAGTGAAAAAAGCACTCGACAGCTCTAAAGTTGAAGATGCATTAAATCGCTTTGAACGTTACGAAACTAAGATTGATGGACTAGAATCACAAGTAGAATCGTACGACTTAGGCAAAAAGTCATTAGCTGATGAAATTGCTGATTTACAGCAAAATGAAAAGATTGATGACGAACTAGCAGCGCTTAAAAAGAAGCTTGCTGATAAATAATAATAAATGGGGGCATAGCCCCCAGTGCTTAAACATATAACGGATTGATAGGAGAATATCATGTTCGATGCAGAAGTTTTAATGCCACCAATCATAATTTTTATGGTTATTGTAGCTCCGCTTTGGCTTATTCTACATTACCGTAGTAAAAAGCAAGTTAGTCAAGGTTTGAGCGAGCATGAACATCGCCAACTTGTTGAACTTGCACATAAAGCCGAAAGAATGGCGGAACGAGTTGAAACATTAGAAGCCTTACTTGATCAAGAGGCCCCACAGTGGAGGCGTAAAGTATGAGTACTAAACGTGAACTGTTAAGAGACCCCGTACGTGGCAAAATAGCTGGTGTATGTGCCGGACTCAGTGATTATTTTAATATGGAATTGTGGTTAGTACGTATTATCGTAGTAACGGCAGTGTTATTAGCGGGTGGCCCGCTGTTTGTTGTTGCTTACATAGCCGCTTGGTTTATTTTAGATAAAAAGCCAGCTAATGCTCATGGTAAGACTGATACACAGCAACACGAAGATCCACTTGAAGTAAAATTTAAAGTATGGCAAAAAGGTGAGCCACCACGTCGTGCTTTACAAGATTTAAAAGACCGTTTAGGACGTGTTGATATGCGTTTACAAGAAATGGAACGTTATGTTACTTCAACAGAGTTTACGGTTAGCCGTGAAATCAATAAGCTATAAAGGATTTAATAGCACTTTAGACTAAGTAATTATGTAGCTGAAGTGCTAGCTCATTATGATAAATACTTCATCTGCAAAAAACGCCTTTAATAAGCTTAAAGGGAAGGCTGAAAAAGCCGTACATCGTAGCTTAGACCAACATGTGAAATTAGCGGTTACTGGCCTCAGTGGCAGTGGTAAAACCGCTTTTATTACCGCCTTAGTGAAGCATTTGACTAGCCAAGCGACTGATAAAAACTTACCGTTTTTTGATGTGATGCAGCAACAGCGTCATATCGCTACAAAAATTGTACCGCAACAAGCGCTGACCATTCCGACATTTGATTATACAAAAGCCCTAAGTGCGTTATTACCGCTTGAAGGACAGCCACACTGGCCTGCCTCAACTGAACGCATAAACACCTTGCGCCTTGCCATTAAATACCGCAGTGATTCTGGTTTACGAGGTCATTTTGCACCGCAATCAACCTTGTACTTAGACATTATTGATTACCCTGGTGAGTGGTTGCTTGATTTACCTATGTTAGAGCAAAATTATCAACAATGGAGCGAGCAGCAATATGCATTGTTACAGCGCGCTCCTCGGGTTGAAAAAGCACAGGCATTTTTAACTGCGCTTAGTGAACTTGATCTAAATGCCCCCGTTGATGAAAACGCGTTAAGCGAGATTGCAGCGCATTATCAAACGCTGTTAATCGGTCTTAAAAAAGACACTAAGCTTGCCATGTTGCAACCAGGGCGGATGTTGATGCCAGGTGAATTACAAGGCGCGCCACTGCTGTTGTTTTTTCCTGTAGCCAAGTTTACTGATGAAATTATTGCGGGCTCGAACTTAGCGCATTTAAAGAAACGCTTTGATGCGTATGTCAAAGAAGTGGTTAAACCGTTTTATAGTCAGCATTTTCGAAATTTTGATCGGCAAATCGTGCTGGTTGATGTACTCAGTGCGCTCAATGAAGGGCCTGAGACGTTGCAAGAGCAAGGTGATGTGATCAAACAATTACTTGCTCACTTTAACTATGGCGAAACCGGCTTTTTAAAACGTTTGTTCAAACCAAATATCGATAAACTATTATTTGCCGCCAATAAATCGGATCACATCAGTAGCGCGCACCATAAAGACTTAGCCTTGCTGCTTGATTCGTTAGTGCATGAGCAAAGTAACCATTTAAAATTTGATGGCGTTAAAATTGAAACTATGGCGATGTCATCAATTGCTGCAACTACG
Source organism: Pseudoalteromonas sp. (assembly GCF_036960685.1). Taxonomy (GTDB): domain Bacteria; phylum Pseudomonadota; class Gammaproteobacteria; order Enterobacterales; family Alteromonadaceae; genus Pseudoalteromonas. Next base: position 85,961 of record NZ_JBALXK010000009.1, read on the forward strand.
CCAAAGCAAGTGGTTGAACAAGGCAAAACCCTAAATTGTATTTATGGTAAGCCGTTATTAGAGTCGCAATGGTTGACTTATTTACCGCCGCAACCACCACTGCGAATTCTGGGTAAAGACGAGTGGCCAAGTCATGGCTTTGAATTTTTATCCTTTGCGCCAATGCCAAGCCCAGATAAGCAGTTAAAACACATTCGTTTGGATCATGTCATGCAGTACCTGTTAGGAGACAAATTAACATGAGCGAGACCACATCAGGATTTCAAGCTGGTAGACGTATTGATACCAGTGAACAGCCTTTAGGGAATGAACTCACCTTGACCCCAGCAAAAGTAATTGAGCAAGGTGAGTATGAAGATCAACACGTAAATGACGCGCCGCTGGACGAGGAAATTGATTTAGCGCCAGTTTATAAAAAATCAAAATGGCAAACGCTTAAAGCCGTGTTTGCTATTAGCTTTATAACTTTAGTGTTAGCTGAATTTATATTTTCTATGGTTGTGACATTTCAGCAATCCATCATCTTAGGCAGCGTATATTTAATTGCAGTGCTGAGCGGGGTGTTGTTATTAGGCAAGCTATTATGGCGTGAGTATAGAATGTTGCGTAGTTTAAAGCGCAATCAATTGCATCGCCATGAGGCAGATAGACTACTGAATAGCGAACAAGTGGGAGGCGCATTACCTTGGCTTGAAAAGCTCAATAAACATCAGCAATTAACCGGCTTTGACGAGTTTAAAGCCAGTATTGATAGCCATCATAGCGATAAAGAGATCATGACTTTGTACGCTGATAGTTTATTAGTGAAACAAGATACCCAAGCGAAAAAACTGATCAACCGTTTTGCTACGGAGTCTGGTTTATTGGTGGCGCTTAGCCCTTTAGCGCTGGTGGATATGATGGCTGTGCTGTGGCGCGGCACTAAATTGATTGAGCAAATCGGTAAGGTTTACGGGATTGGTTTTGGTTATGCCAGTCGCATAAAATTGTATCGTATGTTGATCAAGCAGGTGATGTTTGTTGGCAGTGCTGAGTTAGTATCTGATTTAGCTGCAACGGCACTCAGTGCTGAGTTATTAGGCAAGTTATCAGGGCGAGCAGCACAAGGCTTGAGCGCGGGTATTTTTACGGCACGCATTGGTTATAAAGCGATGGAGTTAAGCCGCCCATTACCGCGACTTGAGCACAAGCGTAGTTTACTCAAAGGCACCGCGCAGTTGATTGCGAGTAAGATTGTGTCTCGTAAGAAAGCGACCACAGAGAGCTCAGCAGACACAAACTGACAAGATATCTGTACAGTGTCTTTGTGTCACTGTACAGAAGATAGCCATCTGAGCATCCGGCATGCTTGTTATCTATCAGCTGATACGCTTTGATTATCATATTAATAATAATCAAAAAAGATCAAACTATGAACACACTCCACATCGACAGCCAATGCATTCATGGGCCAGAAAAAGCCAACGATCCTCATGGCGCGCTAACGTCGCCTTTGTATCAAACATCAACATTTCATTTTAGCAGTGCCGCGCAAGGGGCTGCGCGGTTTGCTGGTGAAGAGCCCGGTTATATTTATACCCGTTTAGGTAACCCAACCACCACAGAGCTTGAACAAAAGGTTGCACAACTTGAAAGCTGTGAAGCCGCTGCGGCCACCGCAACGGGAATGGGCGCTGTATCAGCATCGGTATTAAGCTTTCTCTCACAAGGCGATCACTTAGTGGCATCAAGTGCTTTATACGGTTGTACGTTTGCATTCTTTGCGCATATGTTACCGCGCTGGGGAATTGAAGTGACATTTGTGGATATGACCGATGAACAACAATTACGTGATGCAATTAAGCCAAATTCAAAAATGATTTTTGCTGAAACGCCAGTTAATCCAACGATGGCAGTGATTGATTTAGCGCTAATAGGACAAGTGGCAAAACAGCATAACTTGATTAGCGTAATAGATAACACCTTTCTTACCCCGTTACTGCAAAAGCCAATGGATTACGGCATTGATTTGATTGTTCACAGCGCCACTAAGTATTTAAATGGCCATGGTGATGTGGTCGCAGGGTTAGTGTGTGGCTCAGATGAACATATAAACTTAATTAAAATGACGGTACTTAAAGACATTGGTGCAACCATTAGTCCTCATGATGCCTGGCTAATAAACCGTGGTTTAAAAACATTAGCCATACGAATGCAGCGCCATTGTGAGAGCGCGCAAGTGATTGCTGAGTATTTAGAGCAGCACCCACAAGTGAATACCGTTTACTACCCGGGGCTTGCATCTCACCCTGGATTTAAGTTTATAGGTAAGCAAATGAAAGCCGCAGGTGGCGTAATTGCTTTTGAGTTAAAGGGCAGCCTCAAAGATGGCGAGCAGTTCATTAATAGTACCCAGCTGTGCACGCTTGCTGTGAGTTTAGGTGATGCTGAAACACTTATTCAGCACCCAGCATCGATGACCCATTCTCCGTATTCACCAGAAGAAAGAGCTGCAGCAGGTATCAGCGATGGCTTGATCCGATTATCTGTTGGTCTTGAAGATGTTAACGACATAATTAACGATCTTAACCATGCCTTTACTTGCGTTGGTTAATTCGTAATTTTAAGTTTACATTAAAGTTGGTTATAAGCCTTTTAAAATAAAGGGTGTAAACATTTTGATCTTTAGGTGTAATTAAATGTGTACAATGTTTGGGTCGGAGCCAATTACTGATATTGGCTTAGCTATTAAACTTTGTCTTACATTTGCTTAGTATCCCCTTAACACGTTGACACCGATACCGGTTTAACACCAAGAAGGTTATTATGGCTAAAGCAAGTAAATACACCTCCAGGACACCAGATGAAAATGGGGTGATCCATTGGAGCGAAGAAGAAAATAAAATATGGTCAGAATTAGTCGCACGACAATTAAAATGCATTGCAGGCAAAGCGTGTAATGAGTATATGGAAGGCCTTAAAAAAATAAACCTTCCTCATGATCGTATTCCGCAGTTAAGTGAACTTAACGAGGTATTATTAGCGACAACGGGTTGGCAAGTAGCACCTGTGCCGGCGCTAATTGATTTTGATGAATTCTTTCGTCTGTTAGCGAACAAACAGTTTCCCGTTGCTACGTTTATTCGAAGCCGAGAAGAGTTTGATTACTTACAAGAGCCGGATATTTTCCATGAAATATTTGGTCACTGCGCCATGCTAACTAACCCTGATTTTGCTGAGTTTACTCACAAATATGGTCAGTTAGGGTATGCGGCCGAGAAAAAAGATCGTGTTTATTTAGCGCGTATGTACTGGTTTACCGTTGAGTTTGGCTTAATGCAGACCGATGAAGGCCTGCGAATTTATGGCGGCGGCATTTTATCAAGCCCAGGGGAGACACAATATGTGTACTCAGACAAGCCTGAGATCAACCCAATGAACGTGTTGGATGTATTACGTACGCCATATCGAATTGATATTATGCAGCCATTGTACTACACCATTAATTCTATCCATGATTTATTTGATATTTCACAGTTGGATATTATGGCGTTAGTTGCGCAAGCAAAAAAATTAGGGTTACATGACCCAAAGTTTCCTCCTAAAGAAAAATTAGCAAGTTAAGGATTTAAGATGTCATCATTAAGCGCACAAAAATGCGAAGCCTGTCACGTAGACGCACCACAAGTATCAGATGCTGAGTTAGCTGAACTAATTAAAATGATCCCTGATTGGGTGCCTGAAGTACGCGACGGTATTATGCAATTAGAGCGTGTTTACAAATTTAAAAACTTTAAACAAGCTATCGCATTTACCAATAAAGTAGGTGATATGGCAGAAGATGAAGGTCATCACCCAGGTTTATTAACTGAATGGGGCAAAGTAACTGTAACCTGGTGGAGCCACTCGATTAAAGGCTTACACAAGAATGATTTTATTTGCGCTGCTAAAACAGATGAAGTTTTTGCTGCTTTATAAATAAAACACAAAATACTGTTCTGCCCAAAGAACATAAAAGGCGCTTAATTTGCGCCTTTTTTATTATTTAAAATAGTGACCAGAGTGCGTAAATAGGCAGGAAGCCTGCCCATACACTGAGTATTATGACCAATAACGCACTCTGCCAAAGCGGTAGTTTTTCCGGCTTAGGTTGTTGCCAGTTTTTATCAACTAATATGATCGATTTAAAATCAGCTTGAAAATTTTCTTCCACGCTGTAAATACGATTATCAAGCGTGTAATCAATGGCATCTCTTAAAGTGCTTAAACCGGCTTTATTGCCTAAAATGCAATCGGAGTCGACTTCATTATAAATTTTGATCCAAGGTTTATCTGACATTTATAATCCTTTCCCTGTAGCACGAAATTATTCAATGGTTTTTAATACCATTACAATATCAGAAAACACCTACTATCAGCAGTTTGATCATTTATATTATTTTATATCGCAGCAACGTTAACCCTCGCGGCGAAGTTTGCTACAATCGTGCGTCTTTATTCAAATTTTAGAAGGTAGTCGCGGGTGGTTAACCTAGGTCAATTGTTTGGTGAGCTAAAAACGTGTTTAAGAAAAGATCAATTCATCTTTAAAAAACGCCTTCACGGCATAAAAAAAATAACCGATGAAACAAAACAAGCCGCTGTGATTGAAAAAATCACTGCCGATATTGCTCGTAGCCAACAATTGCGTGAGGTACGCTTAGCCCAGTTACCTAAAGTTACTTACCCAGAACAACTCCCTGTCAGTCAGAAAAAAGACGATATTAAAGAGGCTATCGCCAATAACCAAGTGGTGATCATCGCCGGTGAAACCGGTTCAGGTAAAACCACGCAAATTCCAAAAATGTGTTTAGAGCTTGGTCGCGGCGTTGATGGCTATATAGGTCATACTCAGCCAAGACGACTTGCAGCGCGCAGTGTCGCAGATCGGATTGCTCATGAAATGCAGTGTGAGCTTGGTCAGCAAGTGGGTTTTAAAATTCGTTTTAGTGATCAAGTTTCAAATAACAGCTATATAAAGTTAATGACTGACGGTATTTTATTGGCGGAAATTCAACAAGACCGATTTTTAAACCAGTACGACACCATCATTATTGATGAAGCCCATGAGCGCAGTTTAAACATTGACTTTATTTTAGGTTACTTAAAAAACCTATTGCCAAAGCGTCCCGATTTAAAAGTAATTATTACCTCGGCGACCATCGATCCAGAGCGATTCTCAAAGCACTTTAATGATGCGCCAATCATTGAAGTATCAGGGCGAACATTCCCTGTTGATGTACGTTACAGGCCGCTTGTTGAGATTGATAAAAACGATATGGAAGCAGAGGGCGATCAACTCCAAGGCATATTTGATGCTGTTGATGAACTTTGTCAAGAAGGCCCTGGCGATATATTGATCTTTTTAAATGGCGAACGTGAAATTCGTGATACTGCTGATGCATTAAGCAAACGTAATTTAAAAGGGGCTGATGTATTACCGCTGTATTCGCGGTTATCGAATGCAGAGCAAAATCGAATTTTTGCCCCGCACAGTCGCCGGCATATTATTTTATCGACCAACGTAGCTGAAACCTCACTGACCGTGCCGGGAATTCGTTACGTAATAGACCCCGGTACCGCACGAATTAGTCGTTACAGTTATCGTACCAAAGTGCAGCGTTTACCGATTGAGCCAATATCACAAGCCAGTGCCAATCAGCGAAAAGGCCGCTGTGGCCGTGTTGAAGCGGGTATTTGTATTCGCTTATACGCTGAGGATGATTTTAATTCACGTCCAGAATTTACCGATCCAGAAATACTGCGCACTAACTTAGCGTCGGTTATTTTAAAAATGTTGGGTTTAGGCTTAGGCGATATGGCGCAATTTCCATTCGTACAAGCCCCAGATAGCCGTAATATTAACGATGGTTTAACTTTGCTGGAAGAGCTTGAAGCGGTTAAACCAACTCGGCACAACAGCAATACGCAGCTTACTAAATCGGGTATTGAATTGAGCCGTTTACCGGTTGACCCGCGTTTAGCAAAAATGGTGCTGACAGCGCAAAAACTGGGAGCACTGCGCGAAGTTATTATTATTGTGGCGGCTTTGTCGATTCAAGACCCTCGCGAGCGTCCGCAGGAAAAGCGCGCCGCAGCCAATGAAAAACATGGCCGTTTTGACGATCCAGATTCAGATTTTATCGCCTTTTTAAATTTGTGGAACTACCTAGAAGAACAGCAAAGCGAGTTGAGCAATAGCCAATTCAGAAAGCTGTGTCAAAAAGATATGCTCGCTTATATGCGTATTCGCGAATGGCAAGATATTGTTTATCAGCTCAGTACAGTGTGTAATGAAATGGGCATGAAAGCCACCACCAATGTTGCCGATGGCGATAAAATCCATCAAGCGCTACTGAGCGGTATGTTAAGTCACATTGGCTTTAAAGATGATAAGCAAGTTTATAAAGGTGCGCGTAATAGCCAGTTTCATATCTTCCCTGGTTCTGGGTTATTCAAGAAAAGCCCTAAATGGTTGATGTCGGCAGAGCTGGTTGAAACCAGTAAACTTTATGCCCGTATTAATGCAAAAATTAATATTGATTGGGTTGAACCACTTGCGCAGCATTTAGTAAAACGTAGTTACAGTGAACCCCATTGGGAGAAAAAGCCCGGTGCGGTAATTGCCTTTGAGCAGCAAGTGCTGTACGGGCTGATTATTGTCTCTAAACGTCGCTGTGTGTATAGCAATATAGACCCAAAAGTCAGTCGCCAGTTATTTATTCGCAGCGCGCTAGTTGAGCAAGATTTAGGTCAAAATGAAGGGTTTTTACAATTTAATCGTGAATTAATTGAAGATATTCAAACCCTAGAAAATAAAAGCCGTCGTCGTGATATTTTAGTTGATGAGCAAACCTTATATGAGTTTTACGATAAGAAAATTCCAGCTCAGATCAACAACCGCGCGGCATTTAATAAATGGTATAAAACACAAAAGCAGCAGGATAAACAGTATTTGCACATGACCCGTGATGACTTAATGCAGCACGGAGCCAATAGCGTTACTGAATTTGATTACCCTGATGTATGGCAACAAGGTAACTTAATGTTGCCACTGAGCTATCACTTTGATCCCGGCCAAGCGGTGGATGGTGTGGCAGTGCAAATTCCGGTGGCGTTATTAAACCAAGTGGAAGAAGCTGGCTTTGACTGGCATATCCCGGCATTTCGTCATGAGTTGATCACTGGTTTAATTAAGTCGTTACCAAAATCGTTACGTCGTAACTTTGTGCCAGCACCAAATTATGCGGATGCCGTACTGGCTGCCATTAAGCCAATGCAAGGCAACTTCATTGAAGCGTTAAGTACACGATTATTGCGCATGACTGGGGTAAAAGTTGAGCCGGATGCGTGGGATCTCACCACATTAGCAACACATTTACGTTTACAGTTTGAAGTACGTGATGATAAAGACAATGTACTTGCGCGAGGCATGGATTTAGCTAAACTCAAAGCACAATTACAGGGTAAAGTAACGCAAACCTTGTCTAAAGTTGCTGATAAAGGCATTGAGAAAAGCGACCTGCTGCAATGGGATTTTGGTAAGTTACCGGTATCCTATGTGAAAAAACAAGGCCAGTATGAAATCAAAGCGTACCCTGCGCTGGTGGATAAAAAGTCATCTGCGGCAGTGGAATTATTTGATAATGAAATTAAAGCCCAAGCCGCACACCAGCAAGGCTTGCGCCGTTTAGTGTTGCTGAACGTACCGTCGCCAATAAAGTATTTACAACAAAACTTACCCAATAAAGCCAAATTAGGTCTATATTTTAATCCGTTTGGTAAAGTTGCTGATTTAATTGATGACTGTATTGCCGCAGGCGTTGATAGTCTATTGGTAAAATTAGGCGATGTTCGTACTGAGCAGGCGTTTGAGCAAGTAAAAGAGCAAATTCGTGGTGAGCTTGGTGATGCGGTTGTGGCCATTGCCACTCAAGTGGAGCAAGTGCTTAGTATTGCCCATGCATTACATAAAAAGATGAAAGGGCGGGTTGATTTAACCATGATCACCGCACATGGTGATATTAAAAGCCAACTTGAATCGTTAATTTTTAAAGGTTTTGTTTCAAGTCATGGGGCTGACAAACTCAGCGATCTCATTCGTTACTTAAAAGCGATAGAAAAGCGCCTAGAAAAGTTGCCTGTTGACCCAAATCGTGACAGATTATGTGTACTTGAATTAGATAAAGTTGCGCAAGAGTATCAAAAATTGTTGAACAAAGTGCCACAAGGCATGCCTGTACCACAACAATTGCAGGATGTTTTTTGGATGCAACAAGAGCTTAGAGTATCACTGTTTGCACAAACGCTAGGCACGCCGTATCCAATTTCAGCAAAACGTGTGCTAAATGCTTTGAAAGAAATTGATTGAGTTAAGTACCAATTAGCGTACCTAACACGAAGGAAACATTTGTAAGATGAGAAGGAACTGTATTAATCATGCGCTCATCCGCTAATACACACCCGCGTTTACTGGTTGTAGACGACGAATACTTTAATTTTGAGATGCTTAAAGTCGCTTTATCAGCGGATTTTGAGCTCAGTTATGCTGAATCAGGTAAGAGCTGTTTATCGTCGGCCATTGCCAATCCACCGGATGCTATTTTACTTGATGTTTGTATGCCCGGTTTAGATGGCTACGATACCTGTAGAATGCTGAAGAATACCCCTGAAACGCGCGATATACCTATTGTGATGGTGTCGGGATTAGAGTCAGCACAAGAACAACAAGCCGGGTTTGATGCCGGTTGTGATGCGTATGTGGTGAAACCTTTTTCTGTAGTGGGGTTGTTGGAAAAAATAAATACTGTGGTGTAGGAGGTCAAATGCTCAATGAAGATAAACGTAACTTTAGACGTATGCAATTAAATGCCCGTGCCAAACTAACGACTCTTGAGCCAATTGCGGATCAACAATTTGATGTAGTCTGTGTCGATTTAAGTGCGACAGGGCTGTCAGTTCATTTGGATGAATTACTTGAACTGGGCACCATTGTAAAGGTTAATATTGACTCTACTAGCCCCGCTATTGCACCATTGGATGCAACCGCGAGGGTAATTCGTGCCAGCAAAGAGAGTGATGGCACGGTAACTGCGGGGCTTGAGATAATGCAGTTCAATTAACCTGATGAACTTAGGTTAATTCATTGCAGTCAGTTTAGTACACTTTACAGATCAGGCCTTTTAAATAAAAACCTTCAGGGTAGCTACCTGCGATAGGGTGATCAGCCGCTTGATTTAAGCGTTCCATGATCAATAAATCTTTGCCTGCATCAAGCGCTGCATCAGCAACTACTTTTTGAAATAAGTTTTGATCCATTAACCCCGAACATGAGAACGTTAGCAAGGTGCCACCAGGTTTTAGAATTTGCATGGCAATCATATTGATATCTTTATAACCACGACATGCGCCTGTTAGCTGTGCTTTGTTATCGGCAAATTTTGGTGGGTCCATCACGATAGTATCAAATAACACACCGTCTTCGCGATATTGGCGCAATAGCTTAAACACATCCTGTTTAACAAAATCAACACGGTTTAAATCTAACTCGTTGTGCTCAACATTGCGCTTAGCGGTATCAAGTGCAGGTTGTGATACATCAACGTTAGTTACATGTTCGCAGCCGCCGCGCAGTGCATATAATGAAAATGTACCCGTGTAACTAAAGCAGTTAAGTACTTTTTTATCTTTTACAAAACGCTCCAATGCAGCACGGCTATCACGTTGATCAAGATAGAACCCCGTTTTATGACCTTCAAGAATATCGACTTCAATTTTAAAGCCGTTTTCTTCAATTAATACGGGTTGCTCGGGTTTATTACCCCATAACACGCCCATGGTTGGCTCTAAACCTTCTTTGCTGCGCACATCGACATCAGAGCGTTCATAGACATTACAGCCTGGGAAAATATCAATTAAAGCACCCACTATTTCACCTTTATGGCGCTCTGCACCGGCACTTAATAACTGACACACTAAAAAGTTGTCAAATTTATCAATGGTCACGCCTGGTAAAAAGTCAGACTCGGCGGCACATAAACGAAACCCGGTTAAGCCACCCTCAGCAATTACTTGCTCGCGTGCAGCTAATGCGCGACGTAAACGACGCTCAAAAAAAGCTTGGTCGATGACTTCTGTTTCATCAAAGCTCCAAACACGGGCACGAATTTGTGAGTGCGGGCTGTAAGCCGCCGTGGCTAAATATTTACCATTGTTATCGTGAATGGTTACTGTGTCACCTAAACTCGGTTTACCTTTTATTTTTTTGATGGCTTTTGAAAACAACCAAGGGTGTTTTCTTTTTAGTGATTTTTCACGACCAGCTTCTAGGTATACGACAGATGACATTAGGCTTCTCATTACGGATAAATTAAGAGCGTATTTTAGTGAAGCAGGCTCGAACATACAATGAATGTTTTGCACAACCCCCTATAACCGCGGTAAAGTAATGGTAATTCAATGCATTAATTTGAAATTACAGAATTTATGGAACAACGTTTGCCCGTTTTAGCATTATCTGAGCCGTTACAACAGCTAGAAAATCATTGTCGTGCCTTCATTATGTCGTTAGTAAGTGCTGATGTCGCCCACGATATAACTCATATAGAACGCGTAGTGAGAGTCGCGAAGCAGTTATGTGTTGCTGAGCAGGCGGATATGAACATTGTTTTACCAGCGGCATGGTTACATGATTGCGTTGCTGTTGCAAAAAATCACCCTGATCGAGCTAAAGCATCGACGATGGCAGCAGATAAGGCTATTGCTTTTTTAACCACGATTAATTATGACCCGCAATACTTCAGTGCTATTTATCACGCCATTGCTGCACACAGTTTTAGTGCTAATATCGCGATTGAAAGTGTTGAAGCGCAAATTGTCCAAGATGCCGACCGAATGGATGCATTAGGGGCGATTGGCGTTAGCCGTTGTATGAAAGTAGGGGGCTCAATCGGGCGCAATTTGTATCATCCAGAAGATCCATTTTGCCAGCACCGAACAGCTGATGATACTTTGTATACATTGGATCACTTCTTCATCAAGCTATTACATATTGCAAAAAGTATGAATACACCCTCAGCAAAAGCAGAAGCCGCACGTCGTACTGAGTATATGCAGGTGTTTATTGAACAACTTAAATCGGAGATAGGCTAATGGCACTCCCTTATTTATCTGGTGTCGATCATTGCCATTTAAATGTGGCAAATCTTGAGCAAGCGGTCACGTGGTACAAAACGGTATTAGGTTTTCATATTGTGCCTGAGCTGGCTGTTTGGGATGAAGGGAAAGGGCCTTTAACCTTAGAAGATACTGGTGCGACTGTCCGTTTAGCGCTATTTGAGGCCGAAGGCAAAAGTAAAGGTATTGCGTTTGGTGCATCTGGAGAGCAGTTTATCGCTTGGCTCAAGCATTTCCATGAGCTAAATATTAAAACTGTGCTTGCAGATCATCAGCTGACATATTCGGTTTATTTTCAAGATTTAAGTGGCAATAGCCATGAAATTACCTCCCATGACCATGTTTACATAACTGCGAATATATAACACCTATACAGGGTTAATTTTGATAGTGTGAGTACACTTCTAAAATCGCACCTAGCTGGCCTTCAAATAACGCAATGAGCTGTGGATCAAAGTGTTTGCCAGCTTGCCCTCGCATATGCGAAAGCGCTTCATCAATGCTCCAAGCTTGTTTATACGGGCGTTTAGAGGTCAGTGCATCAAATACATCGGCAATCGCAACAATTCGCCCTTCAATAGAAATTTGCTCGCCTTTTAGACCCTTTGGATAACCAGAACCATCCCATTTTTCATGATGCTCCATGGCAAGTAGGTGTGCCAGTTGCAATAATGGCGATGGTGAATTGGCTAATATTTTTGCGCCAATTTGCGCATGCTCTTTCATATACTCAAACTCGTCGCTTGTTAATTTACCCGGTTTGAGTAGTATTGCATCAGGGATGCCGATTTTACCTATGTCGTGCATCGGGGCAGCTTGTCTGAGTAGCTCAGCATGTTGTTCATTCATGCCATAAGCCAGTGCTAAAATTTTACTGTATTTACTCATGCGAACAATATGCTCACCGGTATCGGTATCTTTGTATTCGGCGGCGCAGCCTAAGCGATGGACTAAATCTACATGGGCTTGTTTTAATTGTTCAGCTTGCACCAAGGATAAGTGGGTTTTAACTCTAGCACGCACGATAGCAGGGCTGATAGGCTTAGTAATGTAATCTACAGCGCCAATCTCAAAACCTTTAAATTCATCACTTTCATCGGCAAGAGCAGTGACAAAAATAATCGGAATATGTTGTGTTTGCGGGTTCTCTTTTAAGCGCAGGCATACTTCAAACCCACTCATGTTCGGCATCATGATATCGAGCAGAATAAGCTTTGGTAGCTCTTTTTCAACTAACGCAAGTGCAGCATCTCCTGATTTGGCAAAAGATAGGCGATATTGATTACCCAATACTTCACGCATTACTTTAAGGTTTGCGGGCTCATCATCAACAATTAAAACACGCGGACGTTCAGTATTAAAATCCATCAATTTGCCTCCATCTTTACTGTTTGGTTAAGTAACGAAATTAACGACTCTAAGTTAGTTTGAGCGCTGTCAAAATCAAACTGGTCAAAAAACTCAATGATGCTGTCAATATCGCTTTGGTAATTGAGCGGCGCATAGGTTTTAATTTTTGTTAATAGCTCATCATTTAATTCCGCATTTTCAGCATGTTGATATAACTGCTCGCACAGTGTTTTAAATTCCGCTAGTGAAATCGCCTGCGTTACTTGTTCGTTATCTGCAAGTGTAGCGGGTTTACAGGCTAAAGTGTTTTCGCGCAGTAATACGTTTACGCTGCTCAGCTCTGTCTGCAGTTGTGCAATAATTTCAGTTTGCTGCTGCGCTGATGGCGCTTTTTCAAGTTCAGAGAATAATTTCATCATAGTGGGCAAACCTAAATTACCTGCTAGCCCTTTTAACGTATGTAGACTGCTGTGTGGATCATCTAATGCATTAATTCCGCCGCTAAAGAGGGCATCACAGAGTATTTTTTGCTCATCAACAAAACGTTGTATTTGCGTTAGCTGCTTACATTTACTGCCCCAAAGCCGAGCACCTTTTTTGAAATCAATGTGTTTTGCTTTAGGATCACTTTGTTCAATTAGTATTTCTTTTTTAAGCCCAAAACCAAGCACTTGCGATATTTCTTGGTTGAGTTGATTAATATCAACGGGTTTATTAGCAAAGCCATTCATACCAGCTTTTTTCGCAGTTAATTTATCTTGTTGTAAAACACTGGCGGTTAGGGCGATGATTGGTGTGTTCTTTAATTGCCGCTGTTGTTCTATTTCGCGTATTTTTTGGGTTGCAGTAATGCCATCGCAGTGAGGCATATGTATATCCATTAAAATAACGTCAAAATCGTGTTTTTCAAACGTATCTAGGGCTTCAAAGCCATTACTCGCGGTGCTGATTGTGTGATGATCTCGAGCGAGTAATAATTGTAATAACTCGACATTTTGCTCAATATCATCAACAACTAAAATACGCAGCGGTGGTAGCTGTGTGTGCAATCCATCAAAATAATTGACCAGAGTTTCATCGCCAGGCTCCAGCGGTAATGAAAAGTAAAAACAGCTGCCTTTATTTTCTTCGCTGACTACGTTGATCATGCCACCCATTAATTCAACTAACTGTTTGCAGATGGTAGTACCAAGGCCTGTTCCGCCAAAGCGTCGTGTTGTTGTGCCATCAGCTTGTTCAAAAGGTTGAAATACCGCTTGAAGACGATCTTTGGCGATACCAATACCGGTATCTTGCACTTCAAAAAATAACTGATTGTTCTGTGTTGTACTAACGCTAACATTCACGGAGCCTTGTGCAGTAAACTTAACCGCATTACCAATTAGGTTAGTTAACACTTGGCGAAGACGATCTGGGTCGCCGTAATAAGCCTGCTGTACTGAATCTTTAATCGTTAGGGTTAACTCAAGATCTTTCTTTTTCGCCTCTAACCAAAATGTTGAAATAATGCTATCGAGCACCGGTTGTAGATTAAAATGCACTGGCTCAATTGTCAGCTTACCTTTTTCCAGTTTTGCTGAATCCAGAATTTCATTTAAAAGGCGTAGCAGCGAGCGTGCTGCATTGTTAACGGTTATTAAGTGTTTTTGTTGGGCTTGATCAAGTGGGGTATCCATCAATAAGTCACTAAAACCAATGATCGAATTCATTGGTGTGCGAATTTCATGACTCATATTAGCCATAAATGATTGCTTAGCTTGGGCTGCATCTTCAGCGGCTACTTTGGCAAGCTTTAACTTATCCTCGTATTCACGGCGTTCACTAATATCAACAATGACACCATCTATCCAGATGGCTTGACCTTGCTGATCAAATTCAAAACTGCCTTTTTCAAGCACCCATATCAATTTGCCATTACGGTGGCGTAATCTGTACTCAATTGAATATTGCGATTTGCTAGCAATGGCCTCTTCAATTGATTGGTTGATCCGCGGTATATCATCGTTGAAAATTAAGTTACCAAATTCTATGTGTTTATTAATAAATTCAGACGGCAGGTAACCGGTCACTTCATTGATGCTGGGGCTGATAAAAATCATACTCCAATTTTGATTCAGTTCGCAGCGAAACACGACCCCAGGCATATTGTCCATCAGCGAGCGATATTGTTGTTCTTTCTCGACAAGGTTCTTTTGTAATTTACGTTGCTCGGTCAAGTCGGTAATAAAGCCAACAAATATAGAATCTTGGCCTGGCTGGGTTGCTTCACCAATCCCTAAGCGAATAGGAAATAAATGGCCATCTTTGTGCTTTGCTAAAATATCACGGTTCACGCCAATGATTGCTGAGATATCAAGAGTGTTTGCTTCTGTTACATTGGTATCGTGTTGTTTAGCAACCTCAGCAGCCATTAACATTTTAACATTTTTACCTTTTAGCTCAGATTCTTGCCAACCAAAAATTAATTTAGCCGCATTATTTATACTGAGAATTTGTCCGTGATGATCAACTGTTACTATGCCATCTATTGCGGTTGATAAAATTGCGGCTAGTCTTGATTCACTACCGGTTTTCTCTTCAAGCAACATGCGATAACGCACCATGCCGTTAATAATCGCAACAATCGCGGTTAAAATAATGGTGGCAAACACCACACTAATGGCAACAAATGTGAGTTCTGAACTATCACTGTCATCACCAATTAATGGTGAGGTTGCGACAAACCGGGTGGCGGCCATGCCCATATAATGCATGCCCGCAACAGCAAAGCCTAAAATAGTGGCGCTAATCAACCGCGTTTGCACAGCAGTGAAAGATGGAAAGTGCTTAGCAATATTAAACCGCGAATATAAAGAAACAAACGCCAGTAGCACTGCAACGATAATTGATAGGCCAAACATGAGAGGATCATAACGTAGTAAAGGACTTAGTTGCATTGCGGCCATACCGCTGTAATGCATGGTGCCAATGCCTGCGCCAAGTAAAATAGAAGGGACGACTAAACTCATAATTGTGCTGTTACTTTTAACGAGTAGCGATCCGGCCGTTAAGCAGGCTAAAAAAGCGGGGATAAACGAGAACAACGTCAGTTCTGGATCATAACTAATATTTGTACAAAGTGAGAATGCGAGCATGCCAATAAAGTGCATACTCCAAATACCGCCAGCGAGTACCAAGGATGCCGTGGAGTTGGCAAGTTTTTGATAACCTTTAAAACGTGTTTCCTTTGCAATGTCGATCAAATAAGCGGCAAAGTAAGCGGCAAAAATAGCCGTTAAAACCGACATTGTTACTAAAAATGGGTCGTACACACCATTGATAATAAGACTAGGATCTTGATCCGTAATAAAAAAAACAGACAGCATAATGGCTCAATACATTATAATTTCAGTCGCAGTTAATAGTTCTGAAATTGTGGTTGATACAAATAATTAATTCTTGTGCCAGATGCTTACCGTCCATTTACATGCATTGCTACAAAAATTTACAAAATTAAAAGCTATGTAAAATCAAGTTACTAAGTTTTGTTAAAAGCAATGATAGCACTATTTATAACCAGTATTATAGTCGGTATTTATCCGCAACTATTTATTAATTTATGCACTTAAAGTATGAAATAATTATCGCGTCATCCGTTTTACAAACACCACCACGAATAGCGCAAGAGAGAAACTGCCGCAAAACGCTTCGATGGCGGCAATAAAGCGGGAAAAGCCAACCGGCGTAATATCCCCATATCCTAAAGTTGTGAATGTAACCACGCTAAAATAAAAGCTATTCAATAGCGCGGATAAATTATCGCTTAATGATGCACCGGTATTGAGCTGCATTAGCCGCCCTGCATCCAGCACTCCAAAAACAAAATAGCACAGCGCACAACAAATGATTAATGACAGGCTAAAGCGGATCACGTTTTCAGGCTTTTCGCCGTAGCCACACAGCATATCAATACAGCTAGATGCTAATCGTTTTTTTGAGCCCCGCGGATACTGGGCGTGTCGCATTCTGAGTTCTTTATAAGTAAAATGACCCGCCAGCTCAAACAGACCTTGCTGTTCGGATGCTTTGCGTAAATTACGAAATATTTCTTCGGATTGTTCAAATAGGTCAAGTGCTGCGGTTGTATCTTTTTTCTTTAGTGCTGTTTTGGCTTGTTGTTCCTGTAATAGCTCAGTGCCTAAGTTAATGTTGTCAATGCGTGTATTGTTGAGCTTTATACCCAAAAGGTTGGTGTCTTGTAGGTTACAATAATGCAGGCTTGCATTGTGTAAGGTGGCTTTCATCAGTGAGCCGTGGGTTATTTTATTATTAAATAGGTGAGCATGGGTTAACGTTGCACGATAAAAATTACTGTAGGATAAATCAAATCCTTCCTCGTCATCTTGTTTTATTAAATTAAGTCCCGTGAGGTTAGCTCGTTGTAATTGTAATCCTTGTAATAATCCCCCTTTTTTTGCATAGCGTTCTAGCTTTTGGGTTAGATCTAACCCTGACTTATCAAATTTTTCGTCATGCCAAAAACAAAAGCCCGAGCCCATGTCTGTTTCTTGGCAATTGTGGCCATCAGGAGAGGTATAACTACAACAAGGCTTATCTGGCATCTGTGACGTCGCTTTATTTAATTCTACTTAGTTATAGATTAGCAGTTATTTTGCAGGGTAAGATAGCCACCTATCATTTAGTTAAATAACTGCTGGCCAGTTGCAAGAGTTAGGTTTGTTTGAATATACATTGAAACGTAGTCGCCGCCGCAAAACAGTGGCAATCAAAGTACAGCAACAAAGCGTTACCGTTTATGCGCCAGTAGGGGTTGCTAAACAGGAACTTGAAAGCTGGTTACTGAGTAAAAGTGATTGGATAACGACACAAATTCAGAAGCAAAGTCAGTTACTCGATACTCGGCAATATCCTTTAAAAGATAATAGTATTCTCGTTTTTGCACAGCCAATGGCGCTACTCTATGGAACTAACTCACGCTGTGAATGGCGGGTGGTTAAAAATCAGCCCCAGCCGACGCTGCAGTTAAACTTATCTGGGCGGGTTAAACACCAACACGCTATGTATCAAAGTTTACTTGAAGAGTTTTTGCATGAGCAACTCGAAAGTTATATAGAAATGCGCGTGCATCATTATTGTATAAAAATGGCAGAAGCGTTACCGAGCAGTATTCGTATCCATACTTATAAACGTCGTTGGGGTAGTTGTAATCGACGCCGAGAGCTGACTTTTAATTTATTACTCGCCAGCGCACCAACGACTATTATCGATTATGTCATTGTGCATGAACTTGCCCACTTGAAATATTTAAATCATAGTATGGCTTTTTGGCAGCGAGTCAGTGAGTTTTATCCTGAGTATAAGCAAGCAACAAAATGGCTAAAGGAGCAGGGTGCAAGTTTGTCTTGGGTGTTTGAATGAGTTAGCGAGAGTAAAGCTAGCGAGAGTAAAGTTAGCGAGAGTAAAGTTAGCGAGAGTAAAGCTAGAAAGAAAAGTGGTGGAGGGAGCTGGATTCGAACCAGCGAAGGCTGAGCCGTCAGATTTACAGTCTGATCCCTTTGGCCGCTCGGGAACCCCTCCACACTAATTTTGTTACATTTGGCCCCACTTAACTGAGCGATAGAAAAGTGGTGGAGGGAGCTGGATTCGAACCAGCGAAGGCTGAGCCGTCAGATTTACAGTCTGATCCCTTTGGCCGCTCGGGAACCCCTCCAATGCAACGGCGCTGATAATAGCAAAGTGAGTATTTAAGTAAAGAAAAAAGCTAAAGAAATATCAAATAAAGCCGATAAATATCCATTACCTACTTTAATCGGCTAAAGTCTATGCAAATCGATGATTTGTTAATCACAGAGAGTCAACTAAACAATCGTCTTGCTAAAAGTGTGAGTGAATCACGCCGTGGTGAGTTTGCATTGTTATTAGCAATGCTTTCTCATGATGCGCTCGATTTTAGTCAGTTTCATTTACCTAAAACGCCATTTGATGCTCATGGGGCGAGCCAAAATGAAACGCAATTACGTGAACAGTTAGGCGCAGGCCCTGAACAAGCACTCGCGCCTGCGCAGTTTGATATGCTGATTGGGCAATATAATGCACAACGTTTACAGCAAGGGGGTATGGCTGACATTCGTTTGCGTGCATGCCTTACACCAGAGCCATTAGTGATCCGTGATGACAAAACGCATATTCCACTGATAGTGATCGATAATTGTGAACCGGTCGTGCGTAAGCGCCATTTAAATAAAGAAACTCAATTAGATCATCCGCAAATGGATGCCGCTGCATTCTACGATAGTTTGAATAATGCTGACCTTCATCAACCCTTGCACCTTGCACGAGCGTAATGTTAGGCTAACAATGTTATCGGCAAGACGACTTTATTTGCTTTACTGTAAAAAAAGCATCCAAAAACTAAATGCAATTGCTATAATGGCTGCAAATGGTGTTGCCAATTTATTTGGTATTTATGCCATCATCATTAAATCAAGGTAATTAGGAACGTAATGAAGAAAACATTCACGCTGAATCATGAGAAAATCAAATACCCTCGCATGGTAGATGCTGCAAAGCATGAAGTAAAAAAGTATTTGAAAAGAGAGCGTAACAAAACATTGCCAATAGATGCTGATTACTGGGCATTTGATTGTAAATTTGGTAACACAGCTGAAGATGCGCAAGTTGTGCATGTAGCTGAAATCACTAATTCAATTAGCGAGATTGAAAAGCAAGGCTTAGAGTCTTTCTATGTTGAAATCATTGCTCGACCTGCACAACGTCAAGTGCAAGACTTTGATGATGAAGTGTAAAAGTAATTGATTTGATGAAAAAACGGGCTGCTTAGCCCGTTTTTTTGTGCCTGCAGTTATTGTTTGAAATCCTATCCAAAGTAGCCAATTAACGCACTGTCTCGGTGCGAGAACAACAATCATCTTCTGTAAATAACTTTAATTCATTGATTTTTAATTAAAAATAAACTTGGTTCTGTAATTGCTTTGGATCCTAACAATGTAGTGAGGAGATTCAATTATGGCCAGAATGAGTTACATCAGTAGCGTTGAGCGTTACCAAGAATACCAACCCGTGATCCATGAATTACTCGATTCAATTTTAGCAAGCCTTGCTGATGGCATTAAAAAGCAACAAGACAACCGGCATTTAGTAAATCAATATCCATTTTTGGAACTGCAATACTGTTTAGATAGAAACGGTGTGCAGCTAGGTAATAATGTCTGTTTTAAACGCCAATATATGAAAACCTTAAATAATCGTGGTGATGCACAAGATTTAAGTGAACGGCCTTATTTTCAAGATATTCAAAAGCAATCTCAGACTCGTTTTACTGCGCCATATATTTCGATTGCCACTAATCATTTATGTATATCGGCTGTCAAAGCACTCAACGATTCCCATGGTGAGCAAGCTTACTTAGTGATTGATGTATGCTTGACCCAATTAATTGAGTTTATTATGGGCGATTGCACCCGCGCAACTATGACGCCATTTTTCAAAGCAGGCTATGGCATTATTGTTAGCTGCTTATTTTGCTTGGTGTTATTTTTACTTTATCGGGTGTTTGGCGACATTTACAGTTTGTTATTTAAAACCTCGTTAGCCGAAGATCCGCTTGAGCCTTTTAGTATCATTATTTTTATAACTTTAGCACTGGCTATTTTCGACTTGGGTAAGACCATTCTTGAAGAAGAAATTTTGATGCATAAAGACATCTTTAGGCACAGCTCAACACGTAGAACTATAACGCGGTTTATTTCGACTATCTTGATTGCCGTGTCTATTGAAGCTTTACTGACTATGTTTAAAGCAGCGCTTGGCCAATCTCAGTATTTATTACCGGCTATTTATATGATGCTGGCAGTTGTGGGATTATTAATTGCGTTGGCGATTTATGTGTATTTAGGTGCTAAAGCGGAGACTTTGTTGTTGAGTACTCAACGGCATAGAAAAAATGTCTAAGTGATAAAATAATGGCTTGAAAATTCAAGCCATTATTTTATGAGGTGTTTATGGACGTTCTTGTTGGCGTTTCTTCTTAAAGTCTGAATCAGCTTGCCATGCAGGCCAATTACCGTTATTTGCCAGTTTTGAAGCTATATCAACGATCAGCTCAATGTCTTGTTTAACCCCGCCTAGTGACCACTGTGGTGAATAGTCATCAGCTTCTTTATGGTATTTATGGGCTATATAGTCAGGATCAGTATCACCTAAGCTCATAAACAATAAACTTGGTACACCTTGTTTTGCTAATGAGAAATGATCCGAGCGGAAAAATAGGCCGTTTTGCGGACGTGGATCCATCTTAACATGGCGTCCTTGTGCTTTGGCCGCATCAGCAAGGTAGTTTTCCATTTCCGACATCCCTTTGCCGTACTGTAGAATGTAATCAACGCCGTCTAAAACGTTCATACCATCTATGTTGAGTAATGCGACCATTTGCTTGGTTGGCACAATCTCACCGGTGGCAAATTGTTGTGAGCCTATTAAGCCTGTTTCTTCTGCGGTGAAGTTAGCAAATATGATTGAGCGTTTAAATGGGGTTTGTTCATGGATTTTACTAAGAATTCGCGCAATCTCAACGGTGGCAGCACTGCCAGAGGCGTTATCAACTGCACCGTTATATATCTTTACACCGTCATCCGTTTGCTTAGTGCCAAAATGATCCCAATGCGCGCCAATCACAATATATTCGTCAGGGCGCTCGCTACCTGTTAGTTGCGCTACCACGTTATGAGATTGCGCTTGTGATATCTCAGAGTTAAGTGTCAGGTCAGCTTTAGCGTTTAATGGTGTTGCTTTAAAATCTGGGCTTAGCGCTTTGGCCTTTTCTGTTTGATAATCAAGCCCTGCTTGAGCAAAAATGTCATTTGCCGCTTGCTCATCTATCCAGCCCATCACAGGAACATCCGAGGCATTTTTTTCATCATCTATAAGCGTATATTTACTGCCCGTATTCGAGCTTTCAACTACGCCCCACGGGTAAGCGGCAGGAGCTGTTTCATGGACTATTAATACGGCTTTTGCACCTTGGCGCGCGCCTTCTTCGTATTTATAAGTCCAGCGGCCATAGTAGGTCATGGCATTACCGGTAAATAGGCTTTCGTCTTGGGTTGCAAAACCAGGATCATTGACAAGCACGACGATAGTTTTACCTGTTACATCGATATCTGCAAAATCGTTCCAATGGTATTCAGGGGCGTTAATACCATAACCGACAAATACCACGTCTGAGTCGCTGACATTAATTGTTTCATTAATTTGCTGGGTGCGGGCGGTAAAATCACTTCCTGCATTAAAGCTTAAATCGCCAACTTTTAATGTCATGTTTTGATCTGGAGTCAGCTTTGCCATAGTCACAGGCTGTAAAAATTTGCCTTTGTAAGCGCCAGTTAAACCCAGCTTGTTATATTCATCGGCAAGGTAATTAATGGTTAAAGTTTCCCCCTCAGTTAAAGGGCCTCGACCTAAAAACTCATCAGACGCTAAAGTTTCAATCAGTTGATGGACGTTTTTAAGATCCACCGCGGGTTGGCTATCGGTTTGTTGGCTGTTATTTTCTGGCGCAGGCTCAGAGCAGCCAAATAAGGTGAGCAATGCCGTTGCCGTTAATACCTTGGAAAGTGTTGTTGTCATTTGATATCTTTCAATTATTTACTATCAGACTGATACCCTACCACTTATTAAAAACTAAGAGTAGAGCTGAATAATACCAATCGGCTTAAATATTTAACCATTCTAGCGTGCTAAATAAAGCGCTAACTGCGTTATAAATTTCTCAAGTAGAACAACTACATGTCGAAATTTATGCCTTGTTATCACTCTATTTATCTGTCGCTATAAATGGCTAATAACTTAACACGATTGGTATAAGATACAAAAAAACCAGCTGAAAAGCTGGTTTTTACAAGCGTAAGCGTAATCAAGCTATCAGAATTAAGCGTCTGCTAACTTTACGCGTATCTTACTTTTATCAACGCTGGTTTGATTTAATGCGGTGATTGCAGTTTTTGCTTCAGCCTCATCGGGCATTTCAACAAACGCAAAGCCTTTTGATTGGCCCGTTTCTTTGTCTAATACTAAATTACAATTAGTAACTTTACCGTGAGCGCTAAATAATGTGCGAATATCATGTTCGCTAGTTGTACGAGCTAAATTTCTGACTAATAGTTTCATGATGAACTCTATTTAAAAATGACTGCGGTAATTGTCTCAAGTAATCTTGGTATGACCTAATGATTAATTACAAACCAGTGAAATAAAGCATAACAAAGGCAGATATGAGCACCGTAATTATTTTTTAAGTACTATTGTAAAAACTGTTATCTTTTAAATGATGACAAAATTTAAATTTTTAATACGTTATGGATAAGCACATGCAAATAGACACAGATAAAATAGACGACGCTGCATTAGCACTGATGTATTTAACCTTGCACGACCATTGCCGTGCATGGAAACAAATTGATTAGAATATTACCAATCGATTACACGACAAAGGCTTAATCGACAACCCCATCGGCAAAGCTAAGTCAGTTGGACTGACGGAAGAAGGCCTAAAACAAGCCGAGCTATTGTTTGAGAATTTATTTACGAAATAGCAATTTTACCTGCACAGCATGCTGTAGAGTCTAATATATAGGCTGTCGCGATGTAAAATCGCTGCTACAAATGGTAAGTCCGCGTAGGCTCGGGTTTACCCCGCGCATTTTATAGTAGGGTATATTTATAAGAAATTGCTCGATGAAACCCCTAGTTCCTTTCATCTTTAACCTTGAGCCTTGCAATCATCCCCACAACTCCCATTAACACCACTACTATCCACACTGGCAAATTACCATATTGGCTATACACGCTGTCACCTTGAATGAGCTTGACGTTGACTTTTAAGGTATCGGCTTCAAATTGTGGCATGCTGATTTGAGTTTGACTAATTGGATCGTACACGCCGCTAATACCGTTGTTGGTGATTCGAATTAGTGGGCGTTGTAATTCAAGGGCACGCATTCGGGCTATTTGCATATGTTGGTGAGGGCCGTGGGAGGCACCAAACCAGGCATCGTTACTTACGGTAAATAAAATATCTGAATCATTGTGGTAATTACCACGCACTAAATCCGCAAACGCAATTTCGTAGCAAATGGCCGGTAAGATATTTAAGCCATTAGCATGTAAGTTATTTTGTACTTGGTCACCACGAGAAAATGATGACATGGGCAAATCAAATAAGGGAGCGATAGGGCGCAATATATCTTCAAACGGCACAAATTCACCAATAGGCAGCAATTGGTGCTTTTGGTAACGATTTTTACCTAGGTATTGATAATGGCCATGTTCGTCATCGCGTTCTTTATTACCAAGTACAATCAAGGTGTTGAAAATTGCTTTAGTGTCGCGTTGATAGTCAACAATACCAGTAATGAGGGCGGTGTTGTTAAATGAGGCTGCGCTATCTAAGCCTGCTAAATAGCTATCTGCAAGGGCTTCTATTTCAGGAACTGCGGCTTCTGGCCAAACGATTAAGTCTGCATCCCAATGCGGGCGTGTCATGTCTTGGTACTTACTCATCGTGGTCCAAAATTCACTCGGGTCAAAACGCAGATGCTGTTTGATATTGCCTTGTACCAGTAAGGTGCTAATGGTTTTATCACTGTAGCTGTTATTACGCGTATAGTGTGTAATAGCCAATAGTAAAGCGATGCTCAGCACCGTTGCTACTGTGGCTTTAAAGTTCCTTGTAAACAGCAGGCGGTAGAGTGCAAAGCCAATAGCGATACAAACAAGGGTTAAGCCAAATTCACCAATCACGGGGGCGAGTAGGTTAAGCGGGCTATCGGTTTGAGTATAACCAAAGCTTAGCCAAGGGAAGCCTGTCATTACCACGCCACGTAAATACTCAGTAACAGCAAAGCCACTAAGTAATAACAAACCATAGCTATTAGGGCCACTGGCAAAGCGTGTGGCAAACATAAAGGCTAAAGTAGGGTAAATGGCTAGATAAGCGCATAACAACACCATCAGTAGTACTGAAGCGATTAAAGGCATGCCGCCGAAGGTGGCAATGGACACATGCACCCAGCTGATACCAGCGCCAAACCAGCCAAGGCCAAAAATGAAACCGTATTTAGCGGCGCGCTTACTCGCTTTTTTACCGTACTGAGATTCAGGTTCAGTCGTGTGAGTTGTGTAGATTGCCAGCGCTAAGCAGGCAAATGTGAGGGGCCAAACCTCAAAAGGAGCATAGCTTAAAGTTAAAAGAAGGCCCGCAACCAGTGCGAGCCATGCTTTTTTATCTTTAGCTAAATGCAGGCAGTTAGTCAGTATTGTCTTCACTGTCGTTATCATCAGCCTTTGGCACGGTAACTTGTAATTGCAATAATCGACGATTATCAGCATTAGTTACTTTAAATTGAAAGCCATCAATCTCAATAAGCTCACCACGACTAGGCATGTGCCCAAAGGCATGAAGCACGGTTCCGCCGATGGTATCAGCGTCTTGTGTGCTGTAGCCTGTTTTAAAATATTCGTTAAAATCATCAACCGGTGTCAGTGCTTGTACAATAAACACGTGTTTTGCAAGTTGACGAATATCTAGTTGATCTTCTTCGTCGTGTTCATCTTCAATTTCACCAACGATGAGCTCAAGAATATCTTCTATTGTTACTAAACCAGATACGCCACCGTATTCGTCAATAACTAGCGCCATATGATAGCGTTGTTGGCGAAACTCATTAAGCAGCGTATCCACACGCTTACTTTCTGGTACAACAACCGCAGGACGTAAGTAATCGCGTAATGACGGCAGTAGCTCATCTTTGTTCAGAATAAGTGGTAATAGATCTTTTGCCAGTAGAATGCCTTCTATGTGGTCTTTATCTTCACATACCACTGGAAACCGTGAATGCGTAGAATCGACCATCATTGGAATGACTTCTTCCAGCGGTGCGTCAACTTCGAGTGTGATCATTTGTGAGCGCGGGATCATAATGTCTCGCACTTTTAACTCTGACACACCGAGCACACCTTCGATCATCTCTTTGGTTTCAGGATCTATGACATCCCGAACTTGCGCATCGGCAATTACTTCAGCCAGCTCTTCTCTATTCTGGGGTTCCCCTTGCAACATTTGGGTAATTCTACCCAACCAGGTCTTGCCAGAAGAACCCTGGCTAGTCTGCGAGTTATCGTCGCTCATTGCGTCTATTTGCTCCGTAAATTTAAATATCGTCCCGATATGGGTCTGCTATGCCTAATTCGGCAAGCAATTGCTTTTCAATGCTTTCCATCTCTTTCGCATCTTCATCCTTTATATGGTCAAATCCAAGTAAATGCAAGCATCCGTGGATCACCATATGAGCAAAGTGGTCATGAAATGACTTTTCTTGCTCTATTGACTCAGCTAATACAATGGCTGGGCATATCACTAAATCGCCAACCAAAGGCAGCTCTATTCCTGCTGGCGCTTCAAATTCAAACGACAATACATTCGTTGGTTTATTTTTACCACGGTAGTCATTATTAAGTTGTTGGCTTTGCTCTTCGTCAGCAATCACGATACTCAACTCTGACTCATCACGATATTGACTCAGCGCTTTGTTAGCCCACAGCGCAAATTGTTCTAGGCTAGGTAAGTTGTCAAACTCACAGGCTATTTGTAAATCTAATTCAGTGTTCACGGTATTACTCTTTAGTAGCAGGTTGTGCTTACTCTTGATTTGCGAGCAAGTCTTTAGCGCGCTGTTTTTCGGCGCGTTTTTGTCGCTCAGCTTCGTCGTTGCGCTCATACGCTTCAACAATACGGGCTACCACAGGATGGCGTACCACGTCTTGTGATTGAAAAAAGTTAAAGCTTATTTCGTCTACATCACTAAGCACTTCAATCGCGTGACGAAGCCCTGAGCGCGCACCACGAGGTAAATCAACTTGCGTTATATCGCCCGTGATCACCGCTTTTGAGTTAAAGCCAATCCGAGTTAAGAACATTTTCATTTGCTCAACCGTGGTATTTTGGCTTTCATCTAAAATAATAAAGGCGTCGTTAAGTGTACGACCACGCATAAAGGCCAGTGGCGCAACTTCAATAACATTTTGCTCCATTAATTTTTCGACTTTTTCAAAGCCGAGCATTTCAAACAATGCATCGTATAATGGGCGCAAGTATGGGTCGATTTTTTGACTTAAATCGCCCGGTAAAAAACCCAGCTTTTCACCGGCTTCAACCGCAGGACGAGTTAATAAAATACGACGAATTTCTTGGCGTTCTAAAGCGTCAACAGCGGCGGCAACAGCTAGGTAAGTTTTACCTGTGCCCGCAGGACCAATCCCAAAGGTGATGTCGTGGCGAAAGATATTCGAGACATAATGACCTTGGTTATCGTTGCGTGGCTTGATAACCCCACGACGGGTTTTGATCATCACTTCTTTGCCATACTCGTTCAGTTCATCTTGTTCTAATGCTGATGATTCACTGATTGCTAAATGAACGGTATTTGCTTCAATTTCGGTAATAACACCACGGACCGGCTGAGTTTCGACATATAAGTCTTTGAGAATTTCCATCGCGGCAAATGCGCTGGTGGTTTTTCCGGTGATTTTAAAGTAGTTATCGCGATGAGTAATTTCAACACCTAAACGGCGTTCAATGTGTTTGATATTTTCGTCAAACGGACCACATAAAGAGGAAAGACGTTTATTGTCGGAGGGTTCTAAATAAATCTCTAATTTTTTTAATTGATTACTCAAAATTGCTTCCTATTTTGATGTGCCAGCCAAGGCTGGCACAGTAAATTTCGCCTACGGAACGAAAGTCGCAACACCTAATTCATCAGGGATTACTTGCGGCTCTGGCTTTGCTGCTTTACTTAAAATCTCAGCTGGTGTAATTGCGCGGCGTAAGTTCATTTCTGATTCTGTACGAATTAAGTCACCACGTAAAGAGTTTGGTAGTGCTTCAGTGATACGTACATCAACAAACTGACCGATCACAGTGTGTGGGCCAATAAAGTTAACAACACGGTTATTTTCAGTACGACCGCGTAATTCCATCGGATTCTTCTTCGATGGACCTTCAACTAGGATGCGTTGCTCTGTATCAAACATTTGGCGACTGATCTGTTGCGCCATTTGGGTAATACGATTTTGTAACAGGTATAAACGCTCTTTCTTTTCTTGTTCGCTCACATCATCAGGTAAGTCTGCTGCAGGTGTACCTGGGCGTGCGCTGTAGATAAAGCTAAAGCTCATATCAAAACCAATATCATTGATAAGGTTCATGGTGGCTTCAAAGTCAGCAGTGCTTTCACCAGGGAAGCCGATGATAAAGTCTGATGACATACTTAAATTAGGACGAATTTTACGTAACTTACGAATTGTTGACTTGTACTCAATCGCAGTATGGCCACGTTTCATTAAGTTAAGAATACGGTCCGAACCACTTTGGACTGGTAAATGTAAATGATCAACAAGTTCCGGCACGTCAGCGTATGCGTCAATGATGTCTGGTGTAAATTCTACCGGGTGCGAGGTGGTATAACGAATACGGTCGATACCATCAATAGCCGCTACATAACGAATTAAATCTGAGAAGTAACAAATTTCACCATCATGGGTTTCGCCGCGATAAGCATTTACGTTTTGACCTAGTAAGTTTACTTCGCGTACACCTTGTTCAGCAAGTTGTGCAACTTCCAGTAATACATCATCAAGCGGGCGGCTTACTTCTTCACCACGGGTATAAGGCACTACGCAGAATGTACAGTATTTAGAGCAGCCTTCCATGATTGAAACGAATGCAGACGGGCCATCGGCTTTTGGCTCTGGTAAACGGTCAAACTTTTCAATCTCAGGGAAAGAAATATCGACCACAGAGCTGCCTTTGTTACCTTGCACTTGTTTGATCATTTCAGGTAAGCGGTGCAGAGTTTGCGGGCCAAAAATTACGTCTACAAAAGGTGCGCGTTGGCGAATTGAATCACCTTCTTGTGAGGCTACACACCCACCAACACCAATGATTAGATCAGGTTTATCATCTTTAAGTAGCTTCCAACGACCTAGTTGGTGGAATACTTTTTCCTGCGCTTTTTCGCGAATTGAACAGGTATTGAGTAGGATTACATCTGCATCCCCAGCTTCATCAGTTAACTGGTAGCCGTTGGTTGCATCGAGAAGATCAGCCATTTTCTGAGAGTCGTATTCATTCATCTGACAACCCCAGGTTTTAATATGCAGCTTTTTACTCATTGAAATATAGCCTCGTTTTCAATTCGGTAGTGGCACGATTGTGCGCTAAACAGGATAAGTGGCACGTTCGCTTACTTAAAGGACGCGTATTTTAGCTGGATACCCGCTTAGATCCAAGTATAGTTTTTATGTTTGTGAATTGAAGTCAAACAAAGCGTCTTTTATAGCGGATTAAGATGAAACTCACTCGCACTAATAAACAGAAGTACGATACAATCAAACGCACTGAAAATAGCCAAATTAGTGATGTAAAAATGATGAAAAATAAGGTTATTGTTGTCGGCGGTGGGATGGTCGGTGCAGCTACCGCAGTGCAGCTTGCAAAACAAGGATGCCAAGTAAGGGTGATTGAACAGCGTGTAATTAATGCCGCTGACGTTCTTGCTAGTGACAAAGTTGATATTCGCGTATCGGCAATTAATCGCTTTTCAGAAAATTTATTAGACGAGCTCGGCGCTATGGCTACTTTGCGCGCACATCGTCATGCGCCTTACCGACAACTGGAAGCGTTTGAACGAACGGGCGATAATTTATTGTTTGATTGCCTTGATATAAATACCACTCATCTAGGTCATTTAATTGAAAATAACTTAATTCAAGCAAGTCTCTGGCAGCAGTTTGCAGCGCATGACATTGAGGTGCTTGAGATTAGCCACCCGTTATCCGCGATTGAACAAGATGATCAACAAGTAACATTACATTACGCAGAACAACAGTTTTGTGCTGACTTAGTCGTTGCAGCCGATGGAGGGCAATCAATGTTACGCCAAAAAGCCGGTATTGGTGTTACAGGTTGGCAGTATGGCCAACATTGTATGGGCGTGCTTATTAAACTTGATGCTCCACAACAAGTAAAAACGTGGCAGCAATTTAAGCCCACCGGCCCCGTTGCATTTTTACCTATGCAGGCACCATACGCTAATTTAATTTGGTATGACGATGGCAGCAAATTACAAAGCTTAAAAAAGTTAACCCCTACAGAAATAAAACAGCAAGTATTGGATAACTTCCCGCCACTAGCGGGGGATTTTGAGGTTATAGAGCACGCCGTTTTCCCTTTGGCACGCCAGCATGCAAACCGTTACTCACAAGGGCGAATCGTGCTTGTAGGCGATGCCGCACATACTATTAACCCGCTCGCAGGGCAGGGCGTTAATTTAGGCTTTCAAGATGTTGTAGCGCTTGCCGATAAACTCAGCAATGTTGACGATATCGGTGCTGCACAGCACCTTAAGCAATATGAACACACTCGCCGTAAAGCTAACCTATTAATGATGAGTATGATGGATGCGTGTTATTTTGGCTTTTCTAATCAAGTAACGCCATTACAGTGGGCACGCAGTCGTTTTTTAAAGATGGCGAATACTACCGGACCGGTAAAAAACTGGGTTTTAAAGTACGCGATTAGTGGTGAACTTGGTTAGTTATACAAATAACTGGAGTGGGTGAAAGCTCACTCAAATACTATTTGATTAAAGATTAAAGATTAAAGATTAAAGATTAAAGATTAAAGATTAAAGATTAAAGATTAAAGATTAAAGATTAAAGATTAAA
>NZ_JBALXK010000009.1:116405-157299 GCF_036960685.1 Pseudoalteromonas sp.
GAAGTTGGCTGGGATACCAGGATTTGAACCTGGGAATGCCAGGATCAAAACCTGGTGCCTTACCGCTTGGCGATATCCCAACAAAGAATTATTTGATAGTTTGAGTTCTTATCAAGAACATGGTGCGGAAGGAGAGACTTGAACTCTCACAACCGAAGTTACTGGAACCTAAATCCAGCGCGTCTACCAATTCCGCCACTCCCGCAGTTCTTAGAATGCAGTTAATCGTTTTGGAACCTAAATCCAGCGTCTAATTCAAGACAACTGCCAATTCCGCCACTCCCGCAGTTCTATATTCTTATACAACATTTCTTTGGTAGAAGAAGTTGGCTGGGATACCAGGATTTGAACCTGGGAATGCCAGGATCAAAACCTGGTGCCTTACCGCTTGGCGATATCCCAACAAAGAATTATTTGATAGTTTGAGTTCTTATCAAGAACATGGTGCGGAAGGAGAGACTTGAACTCTCACAACCGAAGTTACTGGAACCTAAATCCAGCGCGTCTACCAATTCCGCCACTCCCGCAGTTCTATATTCTTAATGCAACATTCTTTGGTAGAAGAAGTTGGCTGGGATACCAGGATTTGAACCTGGGAATGCCAGGATCAAAACCTGGTGCCTTACCGCTTGGCGATATCCCAACAAAGAATTATTTGATAGTTTGAGTTCTTATCAAGAACATGGTGCGGAAGGAGAGACTTGAACTCTCACAACCGAAGTTACTGGAACCTAAATCCAGCGCGTCTACCAATTCCGCCACTCCCGCATACTTTGTGTAATTAAACACGTGGTAGTTATTTTAAACTCTTCATTGAGTTGCAATTTAACTCTTGCAGAGCCACTTCTAAAAAAGAAATGGTGGCTAAGACGGGATTTGAACCTGTGACCCCATCATTATGAGTGATGTGCTCTAACCAGCTGAGCTACTTAGCCATTGTTGGCTGGGATACCAGGATTTGAACCTGGGAATGCCAGGATCAAAACCTGGTGCCTTACCGCTTGGCGATATCCCAACAAAGAATTATTTGATAGTTTGAGTTCTTATCGAGAACATGGTGCGGAAGGAGAGACTTGAACTCTCACAACCGAAGTTACTGGAACCTAAATCCAGCGCGTCTACCAATTCCGCCACTCCCGCATTTCAAATTTTGATAAATCAAAACTGAGGTAGTTATTTTTAACTCTTCATTGAGTAACAAAAAATAAATGGTGGCTAAGACGGGATTTGAACCTGTGACCCCATCATTATGAGTGATGTGCTCTAACCAGCTGAGCTACTTAGCCATCTTTTTTGTTAGCACTTCATCGCTGAGTGCGGGGCGTATTATGCTGATATGACCCAAATCCGTCAACACCTTTTTTGCAAAAAAACACGTATCGTGGTTTGTTTGCGGGAAAAATAGGCTAACAGGCTAAATTTTAATAAAAATGGTGTTTTTTTAACAGCTTTGTAGTGACTTATTTACTATCACCAATATTTAATAGTAATGCAGAAATAAAAAAGGCTCGTAAAAACGAGCCTTTAAAAATCACTAAATGTGTTAAGTCATAGTGGCATGTTGTTAAACGTTGAACAAGAAGTTCATTACATCGCCATCTTTAACTATGTATTCTTTACCTTCTTGACGCATTTTACCTGCTTCTTTTGCGCCACTTTCGCCTTTAAAAGCGATGTAATCATCAAAAGCGATAGTTTGCGCACGAATAAAGCCACGTTCAAAGTCAGTATGAATTTTACCAGCAGCTTGTGGCGCTGTTGCACCTACAGGAATTGTCCATGCACGTACTTCTTTTACGCCCGCAGTAAAGTAGGTTTGTAAATGCAGTAATTCATAACCACCACGGATCACAAGGTTCAAACCTGGTTCTTCTAGGCCAAGATCGGCCATAAACTCAAGTTTGTCTTCATCATCTAACTCAGACAGTTCAGATTCTATCGCGGCACATACAGGCACAACAACCGCATCTTCAGCAGCGGCAATTGCACGTACGCGGTCAAGGTGTGGGTTATTCTCAAATCCATCTTCAGCAACGTTAGCAATATACATTGTTGGTTTGATGGTTAAGAAGTTGATAGGCGCAATCGCTGCCTTCTCTTCTTTTGTCAGTGCTAAAGAGCGTAAAGTTAAGCCTTCATCAAGGTGTACTTTTACTTTTTCAAGAACAGCGTTTTGCTCTTTGGCGTCTTTATCGCCACCTTTGGCTTTTTTCGCGTTACGGAAAATTGCTTTGTCAGCGCTGTCCATATCCGCAAGTACTAATTCAGTGTTGATCACGTCGATATCATCAGCTGGATCAATTGTGCCCGCTACGTGAATTACGTTCTCATCTTCAAAACAGCGAACTACGTGACCAATTGCATCGGTTTCACGGATATTAGCTAAGAATTGGTTACCTAAGCCTTCACCCTTTGATGCGCCTTTTACTAGACCTGCGATATCCACAAATTCCATACTCGTGGTAAGAATGCGTTGTGGATTAACAATTTTTGCGAGCTCGTCTAGACGAGGATCTGGCACCGGTACCACACCCGTATTTGGTTCAATGGTACAAAAAGGAAAGTTAGCGGCTTCGATACCCGCTTTGGTTAATGCATTGAAAAGTGTTGATTTACCAACATTAGGCAAACCGACGATGCCACATTTGAAACCCATAGTTAAGATACCTTGTTTAGATCCGTTGAACCGATTATGGCTTAAACGAATGTAGTCTGTTTTGTGCTTTTAACACACCGTCTTTTGCAAGTATTTCCATACAACGAACTGCTTCATCTACTGCGGCATCCATTTTTTCTTGGTCTTCCTTGGCTGCTTTTCCAAGCACCCATCCGGTGACCATTTCACGATGCCCTGGATGACCTATTCCAACGCGTAAGCGCATGAAATCTTTTTGATTTGCCATTTTTGCTATAATGTCTTTTAAACCATTATGGCCACCGTGTCCGCCACCTTTCTTTAATTTGGCAACACCAGGTTCTAAATCCATTTCGTCATGGGCAACTAAAATGCTCTCAACAGGGATTTTGAAAAAGTTGGCTAAACTACCGACCGCTTTACCACTTAAATTCATATAAGTCGTGGGGATCAGTAATTTGAATTCTTGACCTTGGATGATCACTTTACCGGTCAGGCCGTGATACTTAGGATCATGTTTTAGCGTACAGTTGTAGCGTGCAGCGAGTTGCTCGATGAACCAAGCACCTGCATTGTGGCGTGTATTTGCGTATTCGGGGCCTGGATTAGCCAGGCCCACAAGCATTTGAATAGAATTCAAGGTGCAAACCTTAAAAATTATTCTGCAGCTTCGTCTTCAACTGGCGCAGCTTTGTTAGCTTTGATAGTTACGATAGACTGGTCGTGATCAGCACCTTTCGCTAAATCAACAGAAGAAACACCTGCAGGAAGTTTAACGTCAGAGATGTGGATTGAATCACCAGCAACTAGGCTAGATACGTTAACTTCAACGAATTCAGGAAGTGACTTAGGAAGACACGTGATTTCGATTTCTGTTAATTGGTGAACTACAGTGTTACCTGCTTTAGTTACTACGTCTTCACCGATGAAGTGAACTGGCACTTTAGTGTGAAGTTTGTGAGCAGCATCTACACGTTGGAAATCAAGGTGAGTGATTTTAGGCTTGAACGGGTGACGTTGGATATCTTTAAGGATAGCTTCAACTTTTTCACCAGCGATATCAAGAGTAAGAATGTGAGTGTAAAAACCTTCACTTTCTTGTGCTTTGATCATATCTTTGTGTTCAAAAGTAAGTGATGCAGCTTCTTTGTCAGCACCGTAAAGGATCGCAGGGATTTTATCTTCACGACGTAGGCGGCGGCTCGCACCTGTACCTGTTGCTGTGCGTAATTCTGCATTAAATGTATAAGTTTCGTTAGACATAATGTCTCCAATAAATAAATAGTGTAGGGCCTTTGCGACCAAGGTCCCTAGCCAAAAGGCGCGCTATCATACCACCACCGCTGATCAAAAGAAACACGACACATAAAAAAAGCGCCACAGAGGCGCTTTAATTCAATCAGGGGTTTGTAACTAAATAGTTTTAGTGTTCAAACATCGCTGAAATAGATTCTTCGTTGCTAATACGGCGAATTGTTTCCGCTAGCATGTCTGCAAGTGTTAACACTTTAATTTTATCAATTGCTTTTAATTCAGCAGACAGTGGAATTGAGTCAGTTACAATCACTTCATCAATTACTGAGTTACGAATGTTTTCTACCGCTTTACCAGAAAGTACAGGGTGAGTTGCGTATGCAAATACACGCTT
This sequence comes from Pseudoalteromonas sp., assembly GCF_036960685.1. Lineage (GTDB taxonomy): Bacteria > Pseudomonadota > Gammaproteobacteria > Enterobacterales > Alteromonadaceae > Pseudoalteromonas. The sequence continues at coordinate 120,689 of NZ_JBALXK010000009.1, forward strand.
AGCGCCATGTTCTTTAAGTGCTTCAGCTGCTTTACATAAAGTACCGCCAGTGTCGATCATATCATCAACGATGATACAGTCACGACCTTCAACATCACCAATAATATGCATGACTTGAGAAACATTCGCTTGTGGGCGACGTTTATCAATGATGGCAAGATCGGTGTCGTTTAATAATTTAGCAATAGCACGGGCACGTACTACACCGCCGATATCTGGTGATACAACAACAACATCATCAAACTGACGCTCTTTCATATCTTCAAGTAGCACAGGGCTACCGAATACGTTATCAACTGGTACATCAAAGAAGCCTTGGATTTGCTCTGCGTGTAAATCAACCGTAAGAACACGGTCAACGCCAACACTTGAGAGGAAATCTGCAACGACTTTAGCTGTGATTGGTACACGGGCAGAACGCACTCGGCGGTCTTGACGTGCATAACCAAAATAAGGAATGACGGCTGTTATACGACCTGCAGATGCACGACGTAAGGCATCAACCATAACGATTAGCTCCATTAAGTTATCGTTAGTAGGGGCACAGGTTGATTGCACAATAAAAACGTCCGAGCCACGAACATTTTCATTAATTTGAACACTGATCTCACCGTCGCTAAAACGGCCAACAACAGCATCGCCAACTTCAATATATAAACGTTTTGCAACTTTTTGAGCTAACTCAGGTGTTGCGTTACCAGCGAAGAGCTTCATGTCAGGCACGGTAGGGTTCCTCAGGCACTGAATTTCTGGACTAATAAGCGATACATAAAGTATAGCTTATTAACTTAAACTTTATTTACTTGTACGTTACTTCATTGCTTAAATGAATAGCGTTCAACTGCGTATGGGCAGGAGAGATATTAACGCTGCTGGCAATAAAACCGTCCCAGCTATCGGGGAGATTTTCAAGAACATGTTGCGCTTCTTTTTGCGTGGCAAATTCAACAAAACAGCATGAACCTGTGCCAGTCATCTTAGACGGAGCGTATTTTAGCAACCACTGGAGGGTCTTTTCAACCTCAGGGCAGAGCTTTTTAACTAAAGGCTCACAATCATTGCCTAATGTGCGCTGTTGCCAGTTGCCATTTAGCTTCGGTGTATCGCGTTTTAAATCGGGGTGAGTAAAAATTTTTGCAGTGCTGACATGTTCACTTGGATGCACGACACAATACCACTTTTGCGGCAGCTCAACATCGACCAACTTCTCGCCAATGCCTTGCGCTAGGGCGCTTTTGCCGTTAATGAATACAGGCACATCAGCACCAAGTTGCACACCAAGTTGTGCTAATTCTTGCAGGGATAATTGACAGCGCCATAATTTATTCAGTGCTAAAAGTGTACTTGCGGCATCGGAAGAGCCACCGCCAACACCGCCTCCCATGGGCAATATTTTAGTTAAATTTATTTTTGCACCAAAAACTGAATTACTGTGTTTTTGTAATAAAACAGCCGCTTTATAGATCAAATTATCTTTAAGTGGAATATCGAAGGTGTCGCCAGTGACTTCAATCTCTGTCGTTTCAATCAAAGTAAAAGTGAGTTGATCGCCGTAATTTAAAAATGTAAATAAGGTTTCGAGCTCATGATAGCCATCTTCACGACGACCATTTATATGTAAAAATAAATTTAGTTTTGCCGGAGCTAATAACGAAAAAGAAGTCATAGTGTGCTTAGTCATGTTAGTCAAAGTGCCACTCATAGAGTTGAATTTTTATTTTAATATCGCGGTGTTTTAATGTCAGCTTTTTAGGGAGCCAAAACCCAGCATATTGTTGATAGTCAGCGTAGTTTATTTGCCATTGCGCACCATCTGCTGCATGCCACTTTACACTCTTAGCTCGACCAAGTTCATCGACTTGTAAACTTGTATCGTCAACCGTGCCTTTTAACCAGTCATCGGCACTGTCCATTGGAATAGTAAAACCCGTTAATCGAGCAAGTAAGCGCGATGCATTTACGTCATAATAAACGTCATCATCGTATTCAAGTTCTGCACCGTGACTATTTTGCGTTAATGCCAAAACTCGGGTACCAATAAAACTAGTTAGAATTAGTTGGTTTAACTCATCCTTTTGTTGCCAGTTTAAATTAGCTGATTGGCGTTCGTCAGGGCTGATAAAAGCCAGTTTGCCTTCCACTTGCCAGTTACTTTGTTGGGATAATTGCGACTTCCAGTCTTCATAAAGAGCAGTTTGTGGCCGAATTTGCTGTGCGCAGCCACTTAAAAATAAAAAAAATGTGAGTAAAATCAAATATAGTCGAATCAAATGTCGTTCCTTACTTTCCATATTCCGCTGATTTTTGGTAAAATTATCGTCTTTCGAGCACGGCTTAGCAATATTTGGCACATATGACCATAGTAGCACTTGGTATTAATCATAAAACCGCATCTGTAGAATTACGAGAAAAGGTTGCCTTTTCGCCTGAGCAATTATCAGAAGCATTACAGCAACTGAGTGATCACGATCAGTTTAATGAAGCGGTTATTGTGTCAACCTGTAACCGTACAGAAATCTATTGTAGCCTTGCCCAGCAAAATTCCCAAATACTGTTGCAATGGTTAGCTAGTTTCCATGGCTTGGATGAATATGAACTGAGCAGTAATGTATATTGCCACCAAGATAACGACGCGATAAATCATTTAATGCGGGTATCCTGTGGACTCGATTCATTAGTGCTCGGTGAACCGCAAATACTGGGTCAAATTAAGCAGGCATATAATAGTGCTAAAAATCACAACTCAGTCAGTGTGGTGTTTGACCGGTTATTTCAAAAAACCTTTTCGGTCGCCAAACAAGTTCGTACTGAAACAGATATAGGTGCAAGTGCCGTGTCTGTTGCTTATGCTGCGGTTAATTTAGCCAAGCATATCTATGGCAAGCTAGATAAAACCAAAGTGCTTTTAATTGGTGCTGGTGAAACCATTGAACTGGTAGCTAAACATTTATATCAAAATGATCCTCAGCAAATTACCGTCGCGAATCGTACCATTGAGCGTGCCCGCTTATTAGCGGAAGATGTTAATGCGGATGTTATTGCCTTGGCACAATTACCGGAGCGGTTACATCAAGCAGATATAGTGATTAGTTCAACTGCCAGCACCTTGCCGATTATTGGTAAAGGGGTGGTTGAGCAAGCGCTTAAACAACGTCGAAATAAGCCGATGTTATTTATTGATATTGCTGTACCACGTGACATCGAAAGCCAAGTTGGTGAATTAGATGCTGCCTATTTGTATTCGGTAGATGACTTACAGGCAATAGTAAGCGAAAATATCGCTTCAAGGGAGCAAGCAGCCGATGAAGCGCAAGTGATCATTACTCAGCGCTGTGCGGAATTTGCTATGTGGATGCGTTCACTCGACTCTGTCGATTTAATTCGCAGTTACCGCCAAGATGTACATGATATAAAATCAGAACTGGTTGATAAGGCAATAAGCCAATTAAATACCGGTAAAGATGCAGAACAAATTATTTTAGAGCTGGCCAACAAATTAACCAACCGCCTGATGCACGCGCCTACCCGTGCAATTCAAGACGCGGCAAAAAAAGGTGAAGTTGCCCAGTTAAGCCAATTAAAGAAAATGTTAGGTATTGATCAGGAATAGCAGTTACATGAAAGAGTCTGTATATCGTAAGTTAGAAACTTTAGTAGAGCGCTACGAAGAAGTGCAAGCACTGCTAAGTGATCCGTCAGTTATCAGTGACCAGAATCGCTTTCGTACGCTTTCAAAAGAGTACTCAGAGCTGGAAGAAATCGTTAAAGCGTTTTTAGCGTATCAGCAAACACAAGATGATGTTGCAACCGCTGAGGAAATGCTCAAGGATTCAGACCCAGACATGCGTGAAATGGCGCAAGAAGAATACAAAGAAGCAAAAGCGCAAATTCAGGTAATTGAAGAGCAAATTCAAGTATTAATGCTCCCTAAAGATCCACGTGATAATAACAATGTATTTTTAGAAGTACGTGCTGGTACAGGTGGTGATGAAGCGGCCATTTTTGCTGGTGACTTGTTCCGTATGTATAGCCGTTACGCAGAAACTAAGAAGTGGAAAGTTGAAGTAGTTAGTACTAATGAAGGTGAGCACGGCGGTTACAAAGAAGTGATTGCTAACATTAGTGGTGAAGGTGTTTACGGACAGTTAAAATTTGAATCAGGCGCTCACCGCGTTCAGCGCGTACCAGAAACTGAATCGCAAGGGCGTGTTCATACATCAGCCTGTACTGTGGCGGTAATGGCAGAAGTCCCTGAGGCGGAAGCTATTCAAATTAATACTGCAGACATTAAGGTTGACACTTTTCGTGCATCAGGCGCCGGTGGTCAGCACGTTAATAAAACCGATTCAGCAATTCGTATTACTCACTTACCAACCGGTGTGGTTGTTGAGTGTCAAGATGAGCGTTCACAACATAAAAACCGCGCTAAAGCGATGTCAGTTCTTGCCGCACGCCTACAACAAGCAGAAGATGAAAAGCGCCATGCAGCCGAAGCATCGGAGCGTCGAAATCTAGTGGGTAGTGGTGACCGTTCTGAGCGTATTCGTACTTATAACTACCCGCAAGGGCGTATTACCGATCACCGTATTAATCTAACACTTTATCGTTTAAACGAAGTGGTTGCGGGTGATTTAGGCTGTGTAGTTGAACCACTCATGCAAGAACATCAGGCTGACTTATTAGCTGCGATGGGCGATGAATAAGCGTGACAGACACGGTTGAATCAGCAATAAAACGGGCTACTTTGCTATTGCAAAGTAGCACCGACAGTGCCAAATTGGACGCGCAAGTTTTATTACTTGATGTCTTACAAAAACCACGTAGCTATTTATTCAGTTGGCCTGAAAAACAGCTTAGTGCAGCGCAGCAGCAGCACTTTGATGAACATTGTCAGCGCCGTTTAAATGGTGAGCCAGTTGCTCATATTACGGGTTTAAGAGAGTTTTGGAGCTTACCTTTACAAGTCAATTCAAGCACTTTAATACCGCGTCCTGATACAGAAACACTGGTAGAACATGCGCTAGGTTTACCCCTGCCAACAACGGCCAAAGTGCTTGATTTAGGCACTGGCACGGGAGCAATAGCTCTTGCGCTGGCCAGCGAAATGCCCGACTGGCAAATAACCGGTGTTGATAGAGTCGCTGATGCAGTGGCACTGGCTAATACAAATAAACAGCGATTAGGTTTTACCAATGTGAACTTTGTACAAAGTGATTGGTTTAGCCAAGTTACAGCACAACAGTTTGATCTAATTGTTAGTAACCCTCCGTATATTGAACACGATGATATTCATTTAAGCCAAGGTGACGTACGTTTTGAACCATTATCGGCATTAGTGGCCGATGATGATGGAATGGCTGATATAAAGTATATTATTAGCCAAGCGCGTGACTTTTTAAGCCCAAATGGGACGCTTTTAATTGAGCATGGTTTTCAACAAAGTATTAAAGTGCATAGTTTTTTTGCAGAAATGGCGTATACAAATATACTTACAGTTAAAGATTTAGCGAATAATGATCGTGTAACGCTCGCACAGTGGCCTGGATAACTATAACAATGACAGTGCGAGATCAGCATAAACGCCTTTGAGGACTCAGTATGATGGATGATTTTTTGTTTTCGGACGAACCGCAAGAAGAGATTTGTGAAGTAATAAAGGGCACATGGAAAGTTATAATTGTTGATGATGAGCCAGAAGTTCATGCTGTTACTAAACTTGCATTAAGTGATTTTGAGTTTCAAGATAAGCGTTTAGAATTTATCAGCGCGTATTCAGGGGCTGAGGCAAAAGTACAGATAGATAAAAATCCTGATGCGGCCATTGTGCTCCTTGATGTGGTGATGGAAACCGACGATGCTGGCTTAAAAGTTGCGCAGTATATTCGTGAAGTTGCTAAAAATAATCATATTCGTATTATCCTACGTACAGGCCAACCAGGCCAAGCCCCAGAGCGCCAAGTTATCGTTAATTATGATATTAACGATTATAAATCTAAAACAGAGCTGACCGCGCAAAAACTATTTACCGTGGTGATGTCGAGCCTGCGCTCTTATCGCGATATTTTATCGATTGAACAGTCTCGCCAAGGGCTTGAAAAAATAATTAAAGCGTCTCGAGATATTTTCTCCGCCCATTCCTTGGACCACTTTATCGAAGGCGTAATGCAGCAACTAACTTCGTTGCTAGGCACGGTCGATCAAGCCATGTACGCGACCAGTTTGGTGGCAGGTAACCCGCAAGATAATCAACATAAATTGGTGGTGTTTTCTGGGCGAGGCGATTTTGAGCGCAGTGAAGGCAAAGCAATTGAAGACGTGCTAAATACCGAACAGTTATTAGCTTGTAAACAAGCACTTAAAGATAAAACCATTGTCTATAAAGATAATTACCTATTTGCCTATTGTTGCAGTGAACATAATCATAATTCAATGCTGTTTATTTCTGGCATTCCAAAGTATTTAACAGATACGCAACGTCATTTAATTGAGATATTTTCGCAAAATGTACAACTGGCGTATGAAAATGTGCAATTACAATCAGAAATTGAAGCAACCCAACAAGAGCTGGTGTTTCGCTTAAGCGAAGCACTTGAGCAGCGCTCAACCGAAACGGGTAATCATGTTAAACGGGTTTCGCATATATGCCATACTTTAGCGCTGGCTTATGGCTTATCTAAACGCGAGGCAGAGCTTGTGCGCTTAGCATCACCACTACACGATGTGGGTAAAGTGGGTATTCCTGATGCTATTTTAAATAAACCCGCTAAGTTAACGGATGAAGAATGGGAAGTGATGAAAACCCACACCCAAAAAGGGTTTATGATATTAAAAGGCTCTCGCCGCGAAATTGTTAATGCGGGTGCTGAGATTGCACGTGATCATCATGAAAAGTGGGATGGTACAGGTTACCCGCAAGGTCTTCAGGGGCTTGATATTCATGTGTTTGGTCGCATCGTTGCGCTCGCTGATGTATATGATGCGCTACGTCACAAACGTTGCTATAAAGAAGCATGGACACCTGATGATGTTGTTAATGAAATCAACCAGCAAAAAGGCAAGCACTTTGAGCCTAAACTAGTTGATATATTTAATGATAACTTTGCAGAGCTAGAGCAAATATTGACGCGTTTTCCAGATTAAAATTTAACATTAAAAGAGTAGTTAGGGGCATATGGATTATTTAGCAGTAAAACACACACACATGGCAATTGCAGTTTTAAGCATTGTTTTATTTTATGTTCGTTCATTTTCTCGGCTCGGCAGTGGCGCTATCGCTAAAAATAAACTGGTGTTTATTGGCAGTCATGCAACCGATACATTTTTACTTATTTCAGCCATTGCTTTAATGGCGATAGCTAAAATTAATCCGCTAGAACAAATGTGGTTACTGGAAAAAATCATTCTCGTAATCGCTTATATTGCACTGGGAATTATTGCCAGTAAACAACAAAAAACCAGTCTCAAAGTGGTGTTTTTAGTTGTAACTACTGCGGTGATAGCACTCATTGGTAAATTGGCTGTTACAAAAACGGCTTTATTTCTTTAAAGTAGTCGCTGTGCAACGGGGATTTTTTACCTTTGCACAGTAAACTTAGCTGCGGCGTTGGTATCTGCTTTAAAAACTAGGTAAACTAGTCGTTCAGTTTCTATTTAAGATGTAGCCGTATAAATGACCACTCCTTGGTTTGAAGATCAAAATGAACCCTATCAAGATGAGGCTTTTGACACTTTCGTTCCCCAAGCGTTGTACCGTTGTATCAGCGCAGAAGCGAAGTGGGATCCTCACGCCGATTTAAGTGATAGCTTTGCCACTCTAAGCGACTTTGAAGAGCAAGTTACCGCGCTGTGTCAACAACACACAGATATTCACGACCGTTTTGATGCGTTAGTCGATATGTTTTTTATGCAGTGGCTATTTAGCGTGTCTAGCCTTAAAGTTCCCGAATATACCCTCAATAGTTTCAGCTATATGCTAAGTATGCGCAGTGGTTCAGAAACAACTTTGGCAATTTTACTCTGCCACTTACTTAACCACGCAGATTTTGATGCAAACGTGACGATTAATAACAGTGAAATAAATGTCCATGTTGCAATCAGCGATGAAGAGGGCTATTTGCTTGAGCCAAGTTCTGGTCAGCAAAGTTGGTATATCATTCCTGAAAATGCCAGTGAAGAAAATGGCGATGAGCAAGAGCCGCTCGAGCTTATTTTTGACGAGGAAGTGTATAAGCTTTATTTAGCACAACAAAAGTGGGCGTTCATTACCAGCAACAAATTTGGTCATGCTTTGAGCTGCGTTGAGATGTTGATGGAGTTAATAGGCGATGACCCGTACGAAAGGCGCGACAGAGGCTATTTACTTAACCAACTAGATTGTCCGAAAATGGCACGTGACGATTTACAATTTTTTATCGATGAGTGCCCAGATGATCCTGCGATTGAAATTATCCAGCATCAACTTGAAGAGCTCGAAGATAATCACAAAACTCACCATTAACTTTTAAGGAATTTACATGGCTGACGCCCATACGGCTCTGATCACCAATGACGCAGTTGTCTTTGGTTTATTAGCAGTAATATTAGGCTTTATTTTTAAAACATCGAGCAGCCAAAATAGTGCGCTGAAAAAGTTTTACAAATATGTCCCAGCATTATTACTGTGCTATTTTTTACCTTCGCTACTGAACACCTTTGGCATTGTTGATGGTCATTCATCCAATGTGTATTTTGTTGCATCACGCTATTTGCTTCCTGCATGTTTAATCTTACTGACCATTAGTATTGATTTAAAAGCTATTATTAATCTTGGTCCGAAAGCATTGATTATGTTTTTAACCGGTACCGTGGGTATTGTGATTGGTGGTCCATTAGCTATTTTGATCATGAGTGCAGTGTATCCAGAAGCCGTTGGTGGTCATGGTCCGGATGCTGTATGGCGAGGTATGACAACCATCGCAGGCAGCTGGATTGGCGGTGGAGCGAACCAAGCGTCGATGAAAGAAATGTTTGAAGTAGGTGGCGATATATTCTCAGCGATGGTGACGGTAGATGTGATCGTCGCGAATTTATGGATGGCGGTATTGTTATTAATGGCTGCCAACCATAAAGCTATTGATGCAAAAACCGGAGCCGATACGAGCGCGATTGAAGAGCTGAAAAACCGCGTTGAGAAGTATCAGGCTGAGCATTCTCGCATGCCAACAATGAATGATTATATTATGATCATTGCCATTGCGTTTGGTATTACCGGGCTTGCACACTTTTGTGCTGACTTTTTAGGGCCATACTTTGGCGCTAACTTCCCGTGGGCACAAGAATACAGCTTAAACAGTAAATTCTTTTGGCTAATAGTTATCTCGACGACGATAGGTATTGCATTATCGTTTACTAAAGTTCGTCATATTGAAGCCTTTGGTGCATCAAAAGTCGCTTCTTGCTTTTTATATATTTTGGTAGCCTCAATTGGTCTACACATGAATATCACTGCGATAGTCGAATCGCCAATGTATTTTGTGATCGGCTTAATTTGGATGCTAACTCATGCCAGCTTAATGCTGATTGTTGCTAAAATTATTAAAGCGCCGTTATTTTATATGGCTGTCGGTTCGCAAGCGAATGTCGGCGGCGCTGCATCGGCACCAGTGGTGGCGTCAGCATTTCACCCGTCGCTTGCACCGGTTGGCGTGTTACTAGCCGTACTCGGTTATGGCGTGGGCACTTACATGGCCTATATTTGTGGATTAATGATGCAAGCAGTTGCACCTTAAGGAATGAAAAATGAATAACCAACTGATTAAGATTAATGACATTGAACTGGCAAACGAAAAACCGTTTGTATTATTCGGTGGCATGAATGTTTTAGAATCGCGCGATTTAGCAATGCGTATTGCTGAGCATTATGTTGAAGTGACCACTAAGCTTAATATTCCTTATGTATTTAAAGCCTCGTTTGATAAAGCAAACCGTTCATCAATCAACTCATACCGTGGGCCGGGTATGGAAGAAGGCTTAAGAATTTTTGAAGAAATTAAAAAAACCTTCAACGTGCCTTTGATCACCGATGTTCATGAACCACATCAAGCCGCACCTGTGGCTGAAGTAGTTGATATAATTCAATTGCCAGCCTTTTTAGCGCGTCAAACTGACCTAGTTGTTGCGATGGCGAAAACGGGCGCAATTATAAATGTTAAAAAACCACAGTTTTTAGCGCCGCACGAAATGCGTCACATCATTACTAAATTTAATGAAGCAGGGAATGACAATATTATCCTGTGTGAGCGCGGCTCAAGCTTTGGTTATAACAACTTAGTGGTTGATATGCTCGGCATGGATGACATGAAACCAATGGCGCCGGTTATATTTGATGCAACCCATGCATTGCAACGCCCAGGTGGCCGTGCAGATTCTGCTGATGGTCGTCGTGCACAGGCCGCTGAGCTTGCTCGCAGCGGTATGGCATTAGGTATTGCCGGTTTATTTATTGAAGCGCATCCAAACCCTAATGAAGCTAAATGTGATGGTCCATGTGCACTGGCACTGAGTAAGCTAGAAGGCTATTTAAGCCAAATGAAAGCCGTGGATGATTTGATCAAGAGTTTTAGCCCACTGGATACGAGCGCCAGCGATTTATAATTTTAAATAATAGTTAAAAAGCGACTAAGGTCGCTTTTTTTATGTCATGAATATACACATCCGTAGCATATGTATATAATCCATCCATAAGAAAAACTAATTCTAAGTTTGGTTGCTATGTCTCGACGTGTTCCTCCCTTAAACGCCTTAAAAGCATTTGAAGCTGCTGCTCGCCATTTGAGTTTTACAAAAGCAGCGGAAGAATTGTATGTCACGCAGGCGGCGGTGAGCCATCAAATAAAAACCTTAGAAGAGCACCTAGGTCTAAAGCTATTTTTACGTAAAAATCGTTCATTATTACTGACCGAGGAAGGCCAAGGTTATTTTTTAGATATTAAAGAAATATTTACTCAGCTCATTGATGCGACAGAAAAACTCTTAGCACGTGGCGCAAAGGGCTCGTTAACTGTAAGCCTAACGCCAAGCTTTGCTATTCAATGGTTAGTACCGCGCTTAAGCTTATTTAACGAGCTGCACCCTGAAATAGATGTACGAATAAAAGCCCAAGATCAAGATGAAAATTCGCTAACGGATGACGTTGATGTGGCTATTTATTATGGTCGAGGTCATTGGAGTGGGGTGCAAACACATAAATTGCATACCGAATATTTAGTACCCTTGTGTAGCCCAATGTTATTAACCGGGCCAAAACCACTTAATCAGCCCAGTGATTTGGCAAATCATACTTTACTGCACGACACCACTCGAAAAAACTGGAAAACCTGGATGAAAACCGCGGGTGTCCGTAACGTACAAGTAAACCAAGGGCCTATTTTTAGTCACTCATCGATGGTGCTTCAAGCCGCCGTGCATGGTCAAGGTGTTGCTATTGGTAACAGCGTGCTTGCTAAACCTGATATTGATGCAGGACGTTTAGTTATTCCATTTAACCACAGTCTAGAAAGTAAAAATGCCTATTATTTAGTGAGTCGTGAAACGCAATCTGAATTAGGTAAGATTGTGTCGTTTAAGCAGTGGATGCTAAGCCTCGTTGAGCAAGAACAAGAGTATTAATATAATGATTGAATGGATCAAAAGTAACACACCAGCCAAAGCTCAGTTTATTTTTGCCCATGGTGCCGGTGCAGGTAGTGATTCTGAGTTTATGCAGCAGATGGCGCAATTAATAGCTGCGCATGAAATTGATGTAGGTTTGTTTGATTTTCAATATATGCAAACAGCCAAGCAAACCAATAAGCGCAGGCCACCCGATCGGGCACCTAAACTGTTGGATTATTTTGAACAGGTATTAACCATTGCACAACCTACGCTGCCACTGTTTATTGGTGGTAAGTCGATGGGCGGGCGGATGGCATCAATGCTTGTCAGTGAAGATCGAGTAACAATGCCGACAATTTTAGGCGTATTGGCATTTGGCTACCCATTCCATCCACCTGGCAAGCCTGACAAATTACGCATTGATCACTTTGGTAAAATAGCATGCCCGTTTATGGTGCTCCAAGGGGAGCGCGATACGTTTGGTACCCGTGATGAACTGACTCAGATGCAGCTTGATAAACGCCCTGATTTTGTGTGGCTGCCTGATGGCGATCATTCATTAAAGCCACGTAAGCGCAGTGGTTTTACAGAGCGTGAGAATATCCAAAGCGCAGCTGAGCACGCCGTAGGGTTTATCAAGCAGCATATTTAAAGGCAATTTCGCAGGAAAAAATTATGATTAAACTATTTTTAATGACAGGCAGTTTATTTTGTATGCTGTCAGTGGTGTTGGGCGCATTTGCAGCCCATGGCTTAAAAAGCCGAGTGTCTGAATACGCAATCGGCGTATTTAAAACCGCAGCAGAATATCAAATGGTGCATGGCCTTGCGCTAATTGCGATTGCCATTTTAATTAAATGGGGAATTAACTTAAGCTGGGCTGGTTGGTTTATTATTGCTGGTATTGTGCTGTTTAGCGGTAGTTTATATTTATTAGCAATCACAGGTTATAAGTGGTTAGGGCCAATTACGCCACTTGGTGGAGTCTGTTTTATAATCGGCTGGGTTATTTTATTAGTGCAAGTGGCACGCTTCAAATTTTAATAGAGAATATCGCGCGAGTGCGTAATTAAAGGGTTTTTATGTCAAGTGTAGTGATTTACTGTCGTAGTGGGTTTGAAAATGATGCCGCTGCAGAAATAACATTTCATGCAGCAGAGCAGGGCTTTGCAGGCTATGTAAAAGCAAAACCTAATACCGGTTATGTGATCTATGAATGTTTTGAAGCGCACCATAGTGACGAAATCATTAAAAAAGTCGATTTCAAAAATATGGTGTTTGCCCGTCAATGGTTTGCTGGGACTTTGCTGGAAAATATGCCTGTTGAAGATAGAGTTGGCGAAATCGTAACAGCCGCAGTCGATTTTCCACTTTGCTCAGAGTTACGTGTAGAAACCCCGGATACGAATGAAGGTAAAGAACTATTAACGTTCTGCAAAAAAATCTCAACACCACTTAAGAAAGCGCTGGAAAAACAAAATACTGTATTACGTGAACCCAAAGCTAACCGTCCAGTTATGCACGTTATGTTCTTAACTAATAACACCGCTTATGTGGGTCATTCGTATAGCTATAATAATTCACCATTTTTTATGGGTATATTGCGACTACGGATGCCAAGTGATGGCCCAAGTCGCTCAACGTTAAAGCTCGATGAAGCGTTTAATGTGTTTATTCCACCTAACGAAGTTGAAGCGCGTGTTCAGGCAGGCATGCGCAGTGTTGACTTAGGTGCATGCCCCGGTGGCTGGACATATCAGTTAGTGCGCCGTGGCATGTTTGTTAGCGCCATAGACAACGGCCCAATGAACGAAGATTTAATGGAAACAGGCCAAGTTAAACATTTTCGTGTTGATGGCTTTAAGTACCGACCAGAAAAAAGAAATATTACCTGGCTGGTATGCGATATGGTGGAAAAACCAACCAAAGTAACCAGTCTAATGATTGATTGGGCGGTTAACGCTTATGCTAAAGAGCTCATATTTAACTTGAAACTCCCTATGAAAAAGCGTTTTGATAGTGTGTATGAATGCTTAACCATGATCAAAGAAGAGCTTAATAAATACGGCATAAGCTATGAGCTACAAGCTAAGCATTTATATCATGACAGAGAAGAAGTCACAGTACACCTGAACGTGACAAAAGTGCCGCAAAGCCTATATAGCTAATTAATTTTAGTGTGGCATGAATACCGGCTAAATAAAGGTAAAAATTGATGTATAAGAACCAAGAAGTTATTTTGCGCTTGCGCGCTAATATACCACAGTTTGAATGTGTAGAAGGGTGTCATGATTGCTGTGGACCGGTGACAACATCATCTGAAGAAATGTCACGATTACCAGTAAAAACAGACGCTGAGCATGAAGCCGCACTAAATGAATTTAATTGTGTACATCTGGGCCCTAAAGGCTGCACTGTATATGACGAGCGGCCATTGATTTGCCGCTTGTTTGGTACTACGCCTCGAATGCCTTGTCCGAATGATCGCAAGCCAGAGCAGCCTGTAGACATTAAAACAGAGCGCGAAGTGCACCATTTTATTGCCAATACACGTCAAGTTTTAGTCTAAATAGAAGGACTATTTGGGGGACTTTAACGGTTTGCTAGCAGTCCCCTTTGAATATTGCTATTAGCGGTAATTAGGGCGGTATTGGTCTACCCATAAGCGCGTTGCACCGCACACTGCCACTGGCATAACAATTAAATTTACGATAGGAATTGCAGTAAGTAGCAGAACCGCTAAACCGAACCCGTACGACAACGTTTGCTTTTGTTTTAGGTCTTGCTTCATTTCGTTAAAATTGATTTTATGATTATCAAATGGATAGTCTTTATATTGCACCGCATACATCCAGCAAGTAAACATCACCCATAGCACTTGGCCAATCACAGGCAATACCCATAACAAAATAAAGAAACCGATAGCGCGTGGTAAATAGTAACAAAGCTTTGTCCACTCACGGCCAAGCATTCGCGGCACGTCTTTAACAATATCTGCTAAACCATCATCATTTATTTTTTGACCTGTCAGGTATAGCTCTACTTTTTCACTGAGTAAGCCATTAAAGGGTGCAGCAATAAAGTTAGTGATCACCGTAAACACCATACTGTAGCTAAATAAAATAACTAATACGGCAATCGGCCACATTAACCACTCGAGCCAACTTAACCAACTTGGTAATAGATCATTTAAATAAGCAAAGCCATCAGTAAGCCAGCCATATAAAAAGAATAACGAGCTACCAAACAGCACAATATTGATTAATAAAGGAATAAATACAAAACGTTTGAGGCCTTTTTGAGTGATCAATTTAAAGCCAGAAAAAAAATACTCCATACCCTGCGTAAACTGCACGTTAAAACCTCAAATCATACCAACATTGCCCATAGTATAAATTGCTCAGATATTTTGAACAGTATTTTTGCGTAACAAAGTGTTTAATATCTAATGAGCAATAAAGTGTGTAGTCTCAAAAGCGTTGTCTTTATATTTATAGCAAAACGAAGTGCCTGATTGAATCGCAACAAACACTGGGATATGGTTTATATATCAACAATAATAAATTAAACGAGAGATGTTGCTGGCTCGTTTATTGCGCAGGAAGTTTTAAATGACTATGAAAAAGTTATATCTGTTTCTGTTGTTACTGATGCCGCTGGTAAGTCAGGCTAATATTACTGATTTGCAAAGTAAAATGATGCGTTTAGATACAGCACTTTTTGATTCTTTTAATCATTGTAATAACCCAGAACAACTTGCTAAGCACGCGAGCTACTTTGCTGAAGGTGTTGAGTTTTATCATGATAACGGTGGAGTTACCTGGGATCGCAATTCCATGATAGCTAATACTAAACAATATGCGTGTGGCAAGTATACGCGGGAGTTGGTCAACGGCACGTTTGAAGTGTTTACCATTAAAGACTTTGGTGTAATGACCAAAGGAACCCACATATTTTGTCAAGATGGCGGCAACAAATGTGACGGTAAAGCTGATTTTGTGATGCTTTGGCATGACTTAGGCGACAAATTAGAAATTACCCGAGTATTGAGTTATGGGCACCGTAGTAATATGGATAATAAATAAGGGAGCTTGCGGTTAAACTTCGGCTTAGCTTTGTTGTTGCTCTGTGGGTGATGCTGCCATTTAGGTATATACTAACCAGCCTTTTTATATGAGCGTCTGTGATGTCTAAGATTTTTATTATCGGCCTACCTCGAACTGGCACTACTAGTATTAGTGTTGCGTTGTTAGATATGGGCTTGTTGGTTGCGCATACCGCATTTACTAAAAAAGCCTTTGAAGTGGCCGATGCGATATCAGACGCGCCATGCTTTAGTGATTTCAAGCAATTAGATTTATTATTTCCCCACAGCAAGTTTATTTATTTAAATCGAGAGCTTAGCGCGTGGTTGCCATCCATCACCATGTTGCTTGAAAAAATGGCGCCGCATCTGTGTCTTAAAACAGGCCATTTTAATCCAGTATTAAAACGCAGCTTTCAACAAACTTTTCCTAATATTCACCCTCTGAATGAGTGTGAATTGACTGCTTGTTATACACAACATCAACAGGCAGTATTAGAGTATTTTAAAGATCGTGATGATTTTTTATCCCTTGATGTAAGCGAGCAGGGCGCCCTTTTTACACTAAAGCAGTTTTTGGGTATGCCGACAGATGGCGATACTAATTTTGCGAAATTAAATGTTGGCCGAAATGTCGCCAACTGGCGTGAATATAAACACCCCAATAAAGTGAATGCCAACTTGGCAGGCGCAGAGCACCGTAAGTTCTTTGATTACGGTTGATTTTCAGCTGATTGTGGCTCTTCACTATCTACTGAACTGCGAACGTTGCCACTGCTGAAAAAGGTAAGATCACCGATTAAATCAGGTATTAGTCGCTCACTATTATAGTCATAAATTTTATTCATTTGAGCTACGTGAAAGACGTTTTCGATACGAGCAATATTTTTTAGTGCCCAAGCTTCAACTGAGTCTGAGCGGGTAAACTGCTCAGGCAGTTTTTCTTTATCATCAATTAGTGTTTGCCATAATTCGTTTTGAATTTGCGCTGGCGTGCCGGTGAACTGCTCTAGCGCATCGTTTATCCAGCCCATGCCAATGTTGTTATAGGCGTTTAAGATATTGTTATAAAGCTCACTTCTATTAGAGTCAGAGCTAATATTATCTTGCTGTGCAACAAACTTACCATTATCCATTTGGTAATACTGTTTATTGGCTTGATAATTAGTTTGCTGTGCAAGGTAGTCTAATAAGTTTGGCTCACTGTCTTTATCAACGTCATTGAGCATAGTTAATACATCATCGTTTTGATGGGTTTTCAACAGACTCATCATGTCGATTATACTGCTGCTTTGCTCAAGTGTGCTTTCAGACAGGTGGTCATTCAATTGGATAAGCTGGCCTTCGCTAAAGGTTTTTTCAATTAATAAATCGGCATAGTTATTTGCTAACTCATACTTTGCTGTGTTGGCGCTGTAGTTTGATTTAAACCAATTAATGTTTTCAGGCATGCTGATCATTACTAACGTTTCATTACCATTTTCATTCTCACCGATTGGTGACACTGGTTTTTTATATTCATTCCCTTGCTGTAATAGTTCACCCATTGTTGCAATAGTACTGCTTAAGGCATCGTCTGAGAGCTTGCTTAAAGATAAAATTAACTGCTCACTAATATTTCTGTTTTCTATGCCAAATAAGTGACTTGAGGTTTTGACAGCAAATTGGGTAAATGCAGTAAGTTCTTCATCACTCATCTTTTGTACGAGTTCAAGTAACTCAGCGGTTGGCTTGAGATGTTGAAACATGTTTTTTAACTCACCATCTAGACGATCTACTTGGTCTAAAAAAGCATTTATGTCATCGTGATCTGTAAAATCACCATAGCGGTAGCTCGGCTGTGTGATTGGTTCTCCCATGTTAATGGTATTATTAGAAACGATACTGTGATGTTTCATACCCAAATAGGAAGAGGGGGTATAGTCTAAGTTAAACCTACGGCCTTTAAAGGGGTCATGCAAGGGCGTACTTGCTGCGCTTTCCAGCTTTGATAAGTTACCTTGTGGTTCGATAAGAGTCGTTGCAGTTTTAAATTCAGCGGCCCGATTAGCAGACACTTTCTGTAACGCTATCTGCTGTATTTGATTAAAATTAGTTAGTTTCATTGTTATTCCTTTAACGATACCTTATATAACTTATCGGCGCTGCACGATAGAACTTGATGTTATAGCTTGTTATTTTATAAAGCTTTAATAAATACAGTAGCTAACAGAGTATTAAAGTACAGTGCTACGACAAAAGTTGTAACTGATAAAGGCATAAATAAACGATAAATCCATTATTCTGGGTTGTTCATTCGCTGCAATTCGGTATAGTTTGCTATCAAATTATAATTATAAATTAGAGCTTTTATGCAGTTAGTCGACTTAACCCCCCATGATCAGGATGTGATTAATGTTTTTTCGGATATCGATAGACTGATAAATTCACTGTACCCAGTCGCGACGGCTCAGTCGTTATGCCTCGATGAACTTGGGCAGCCTAATGTATTTGCAATAGGCTTAAAAAATGAGGATGGGATTGTTGCATGTGGTGCGATTGTGAAACAGCTTGATACCGTACCTTATGGTGAAATACGCCGTCTCTATGTAAAACCGAGTTATCGTGGAAAGGGGTTGTCTCGACGTATTATGCAAATATTATTGCATCATGCAGGTGAGGAGCAAATCCCTTTGATCCGATTAGAAACAGGGCCAAAACAAAAAAAATCAATTAGCTTATATGAAAATCTAGGCTTTCAACCCTGCGGCCCGTTTGGTAACTACACTGAGAATCCACAAAGTTTATTTATGGAGCTTGGGCTTAGCCAGTAAACTTATTTAATTTTTACAAAGCAGTTGAGTAGATATAACCCACGTTTAAGAGGCGTTATGAAAACCCAAAAGTCACTCTGTTTAATTTTTAGCTGCTTTGTTTTCATCACCGCCTGCGACGCTTTCAATAAAGGAAATTCTGAACCCATACCGGCTGAGCCGTGGTGGGCGTCTTTAGAGCCAGATGTTGTGATTGAGAATGATGAGTTTTACTTAAAATCATGTGACTCTGTAACGCGAGTTATTAATAATAATGGTAATAAAACAGCCCGCGTCATTTTACAGATCCCATTTCGATTACTGACATCGTGTCCTAATCAATTAGAAAACAACAGCACATTGCAATTTGATGGCACTTACTTAACCCTTACTCTTTGTCGCACTGCAATAGGCGCAGGTGGCTGCGCTGAAGAGCGCTACAGAACCCGCGACTTTGAGCATTGGCAAGAATACATAGGCATAACTTGGCTCAATGGTGAAGAATATCAAGCATGGCGAGTGTTAGGCTCAAAGTCATCAAAAGCAGATGAAATCAGCAAAGTGATTAAATCTAAAAATTAATTAAACATGCCACCTTTTTCTTGCCCACTACTGGCCAAAATCTTTGTTTTATCTAGCGTAGCAGGCTCGCAATGCTTTGTTTTAATGGGATTCGGGTTGCTATATTGCATTTCTAATTATCAACACTAAAACTCACTCGTTACGAGCAAAAATACTTGTTGGACTTGATAAGCTATTTTTCTTTTAATGCGCGCAACAGCCGCAAGGCATTCATTAAATAAAAGAGAAAGATAAATGAAAGAGACAACATCACTAGAACAAGCTCGTACGAGTTACAATGTTCGTCATTGGAGCCAAGGTTTTTTTGGTATTAATGATCAAGGTGATGTGTATGTTGCGCCAAAGGCTGATGCCCCGGAGCAAACCATTGCACTTATTGATATCGCGAAACAACTTGAAGATAAAGGTTTAAGTCTGCCTGCTTTGGTACGTTTTCCACAAATCTTGCATCACCGTGTACATAGTTTATGTGCGGCATTTAATACCGCAATTGAAAGCTATGGTTACCCTAAAGATTACTTACTTGTTTATCCAATTAAAGTGAATCAACAACGTGAAGTGGTTGAAGAAATCGTGGCAAGCCAAGCTAATGTTGAAAAGAAACAACTAGGTTTAGAGGCGGGCAGTAAGCCTGAGCTATTAACCGTTTTAGCATTAGCTGAAAAAACCAGTGCAGTGATTGTATGTAACGGCTACAAAGATCAAGAGTATGTGCGTTTAGCGCTAATTGGTGAAAAGTTAGGCCACAAAGTGTATATCGTGCTTGAGAAATTATCAGAGCTGGATATGGTACTTAGTCAAGCCAAAGAGCTTAACGTAAAACCACGCATTGGTATTCGCGTACGTTTAGCGTCGCAAGGTAAAGGCAAATGGCAAGCCAGTGGCGGTGAAAAATCAAAATTTGGTTTATCGGCTTCACAAGTATTACATGTTGTGAACCGCTTAAAAGAAACTGATCAGCTTGATTTAGTACAGTTAGTGCATTTTCATTTAGGGTCGCAAATGGCCAACATTCGCGACGTACGTTTAGGTGTAAGCGAAGCGGCGCGTTTTTATTGTGAATTACGCAAATTAGGCGCGCAAATTGATTGCCTAGATGTAGGTGGTGGTTTAGCTGTTGATTATGATGGCACGCGAAGCCAGTCTCATAACTCAATGAACTACAGCTTAGCAGAGTACGCAAATAATATTGTTTACACCATAGGTGATATTTGTAAGCAGTATGAGCAACCGTTCCCGACCATTATCTCTGAGTCAGGACGTGCGTTAACTGCGCATCACGCGGTTCTTATTTCTAATGTGATTGGCACTGAAAGCTATGAGCCTGAAGAAATTCAAGCACCAGCCGAAGATGCACCATTATTACTGAATAATATGTGGTTATCGTGGCAGCAACTGCATGTGTTGACTGATGACCGTGCATTGATTGAGATTTATCATGATAGCCAAGGTGACTTAGCTGAGGCGCATAACCAGTTTGCGATGGGCTTATTAGATTTAACCCAACGTGCATGGGCAGAACAAATTAACTTACGTGTATGTTATGAACTTAATAAACACATGGATAATAAAAACCGTTTTCATCGTCCGATTATTGATGAACTTAATGCGCGGTTAGCGGACAAGTTTTTTGTTAACTTCTCATTGTTTCAGTCACTGCCTGATGCGTGGGGAATTGATCAAGTGTTTCCAGTATTACCATTAAGTGGTCTGACTGAAGCACCACAACGTCGTGCGGTATTATTAGATATTACGTGTGACTCAGACGGTGCACTTGATCATTACGTTGATGGTCAGGGCATTGAGAGCACTTTGCCAGTGCCTGCATTTAGTGCAGAAAAACCGTATTTGATGGGCTTTTTCTTAGTGGGCGCGTATCAAGAGATTTTAGGTGATATGCATAACCTATTCGGTGATACCCACAGTGCGATGATCAGCATGGATGAGCAAGGCCAGGCGAGTATCGTAGAAATTAATCAAGGTGACACAGTGGCAGATATGATGCGTTATGTGCACTTAGATGTTGAAGGTTTTCAATCTTCATATGCACAGCTGGTGGCTGCAAAATTACCACAAGCTGAGCAACAAAGCGTGCTTGATGAATTACAAGCGGGTTTAGACGGTTATACTTATTTAGAAGAGCTTTAATATGACCACTTTGTTTGATCACCCTGATCACTCATTGTATTCCAATGGCATGACGTTTTTACGTCAGCCAATGGTACAAAATATTGCTGACATCAATGCTGATGTTGTGGTGTTAGGGTTGCCATTTGATATGGCAACCTCAGGACGCCCAGGCGCGCGTTTAGGCCCTGATGCGATTCGTCGTGCATCAGTGCACTTAGCGTGGGAAGAAACAAAATACCCATGGACGTTTAAATTGTTTGAGCGTTTAAAAGTAGCTGATGCAGGGGATTTTACTTACCCAGTTGGTGATGCTGAGTACTTTACCGCTAAGCTTGAACAAGCAGCCACAGGTATTTTAAGCCAAGGCAAAACGATTTTAGGTTTAGGGGGCGATCATTTTGTAACCTTACCTTTATTACGCGCGCACGCTAAACGTTTTGGTAAAATGGCGTTGGTGCATTTTGATGCCCACACCGATACCTACAGTAATGGCTCTCGCTATGACCACGGTACCATGTTTTATCATGCGCCAAAGGAAGGGTTGATTGATGTTGATCACAGCATTCAAATAGGTATTCGTACTGATTTTGACCAAAGCAAACATGAGTTTGCAGTGATTGATGCCATGACCGCTAATGATTTATCGGCGCAGACTATTGCTGAGCAGATTCAAGCGAGAGTGGGTGATTTACCAGTGTACATCACCTTTGATATAGACTGCTTAGATCCAGCATTCGCGCCAGGTACTGGCACGCCAGTATGTGGTGGCTTAACCAGTGACAAAGTACTTAAAATATTACGTGCTCTTAAAGGCATTAATATGATTGGTATGGATGTAGTTGAAGTGTCTCCTTCGTTCGACCAAAGTGAATTAACCGCGATTGCCGCAGCAACTATTGCCAGTGAGCTACTGCATTTATGGGCACTAAAGCATAAGTATTAATATGTTTTAATGCAGATTAAAAAGCGCCAATTTGGCGCTTTTTTTGTTTATAGCTATCTCACTTGAACTTCATATTATGCTTTTTGGCATAAAGTAAACATACTGGTATTTCAATTACCAAATAAGTTAAAAAGGTGAACCAAAACCAATTCATTTCAAACCAGACCCAATTAAATACTATGTGCGAATTGTAATAAAGGCTGCCTGCAATGGTTAAAGTGATCGCTGTAGCAAATAAATCCTGTATCGATACTTTTTTAAAATCATTCCCCGCAAAGCGTGGGTAAATAAAACCATACCCTAGCGCAATCATGATAGCGGCTAAAATAATTAACGTTAACTCAGGTGTCATTTTGGCTTATATTGCCTCGCATAATCAATACGCTCTTGTGAGCTTGGGTGTGTTGATAAGTATTCTAACCAACTATCATCAAGTTTAGCCTTTTCATCTAAGCGTGCTTGCAGGGCTTCAATTGCATCAGCAAAATCATGATTAGAGTAACCTAATGCAATTAACTTTTCGATGGCATACTGATCAGCTTCGCGTTCCATATCCCGTGAAAATGCTTGCTGTAAAAAAGACGAGCCAGAGCCCAAAACCACTTCTGTAATACCTTCTAAGTCACCAAAAATAACCGCGAGAACAATACTACTGGCTGCCGCTTGGGCGGTCAGGCGAATACCGTGATGGTACTCAACATGACCAATTTCATGTAATAAAATTGCGCGTAGTGCGTCCGGCTTATCATTTAAGAGCTTAACAAGCTCATCGGTAACAACAACGCGGCCATGTGGCAGTGCAAACGCATTAGCCGACAAGTAGTCTGATTTATAAAATGAGAGTCTAAATTTAGCGGCATCTAAATTCAGCTGCGTGAGCATCGTTTGCCATTGTAACTGTAATGCTGATTGTTGGTCTTCACTGAGCTTTGTTGGCTCTAAAGCAACTTTCTCAATCACAGTGAGAGCTTGCTCTCCCATGTTTTCAACGGTGCTAGGTGAGGCCAAGCTTACGCTATATACCGCGATGGCTGGGATGCCTCGGTATAAAATAAACCACAATAACAGTGGCGTTAAGATAATTGACAGTAAAATAAGCGCTTTATTTTTTTCTAAGCGTTCTGTAAGTCCCTGTTTATCTGGAGCAAACGGCCAGCGAAAATTTATATCCTGGGGCACAAAGCGGCCCCCTTCAGAAAAGCTGATTGCGGATGCAATACCCGGCAAAGGGCTTTCTAACTGGCAATTTACGAGTGATGAAGACACTAAAAGCTGTTGTTGAGCGTCGATAAGTTGCAGGTTGTCGTCAGTGACAATAGCGCTGCATTGTTGATGCTGGCTGCTATTAGGGTAGTAATAGCAGCCAGTGATAGGAAAATCACTCATTTAAGTAAGCGAAATATCAATATCAAACACATTTGCCGCTTCTTCAGCAAATGATGATTGCTCTTGTTGTGCTGTATCAATAATTGCAAGGGCACCGCTGTAGATGGTCACCTCTGTCGCTTTAGCAAGTAGGCGAGCTCTGCGTATTTTTGCCCATGGGTAAGCCATGCCTAAACTAAAAATAATTGCCAGTGCATTAGTGAATAACAATATGGCGTAGTCTGCGGCCTTTAAATCAGATTTAAAGCTGGTCACATCGCTAAACTCACTACTGTTAAAAATATGGTTACGAATAATTGATTGATAAACCGCACTGATCAAGGTCAGAAACGCAATATATAAAGCCATGATCAGTAATGGAAAAAATATTGTCGAGATACTTAAGCTCTCTGCATCAACATTACCTACACTCATTGCAACACCGCTGAGCCCTGCAAAAATACCAAAGATAACTAAGCCTGCGATTGCGACTCCGATTGTAATAAGTGTAGCCATATAATAGGTTTCACCTTTGAGATTCACATTGATAGCTTTATTACCGTAACTGATATTTTCATGTAAATATTGATCCATACGCTTTAACGCGTAAGGCAGTAATAAATACAATGTGAATACACTGGCGATAGGCAATAGTACAAAGTTAACGAATGCGTCGCCGTAGTTGCCAGAAAATGCAAAGCGTACGTTACGATGGCGGGTCATACGCATATTAAAACGTAGGCCTTGGTTAATGATCCAAGGCATAGCTAATAAAAAGCCTAGTGCGAATAAAAGTCCAATTAATGGTAATAACTGTACAACAAGGCTGTAAATTACAAACACCACCACCGCTAAAATACGGCCTTTGAGAATTTGTATTGGGGTGGCTAGGTAGTCAAAACTATGGCCATCGATTTGGGTGTTACCATAAAAATAACGATAGGTGCGTACTTTTGCCCATGCCGAATAAATACCGAGGGTTAAAATACTAAGCAAAATATTGACTATCCAGATGCCAAAAAATTCGCCAGCTTGACCGCTAAATTGTACTCGGCCTTGAAAGATAGTTGGATTAGTCGCGATTGGTGATTCAGTTGAATGTGTGGTGGGTTCCATTTTTATTTCCAGTTCCTTTTATTAAGCAGCAAAAGTTACTAAAAAAATGCTTTTTAATCAATCATAATCAACAGTAGAAGCCGATTAAACGGTAGAAAGACTGAGTTTTCAATTTTAGAACTTCCAGTTATATCTGTTATACTCACGGCGTCATTTTATGAGGCTGTTATGATTTCAAAAAACCAACTCAAGTTAATTCGTGCATTAGGTCAAAAAAAATACCGAAAGCAACATAATCAATACCTTGTACAAGGTGAAAAAAACGTACTTGAGTTATTGGCAAGTGGCTTGGCAATCGTTGATGTATTTGCTACAGCTGCCTTTATTGCCCAGTTCCAAGCACAATTTAATCATGTCACTATGATAGAAGCGGATGAAGACAGCCTTACTAAAGCCAGCACTTTAGTGTCGAACAATGCAGCTATTGCTATTATGGGTATGCCCAGTGTTGAATTACCGAAAACTGACGGATTAATCTTAGCTTTGGATGGAGTATCTGACCCTGGTAACTTAGGAACGATTATTCGCGTAGCTGATTGGTATGGCATACAACACATTGTTGCAAGCTTAGACAGTGCCGACCCGTATAACCCAAAAACCATCAGTGCCACTATGGGGTCATTTGTCCGTGTTGCAGTGAGCCAAGTTGAGTTGCCAAGCTATTTAAAGGCGCTTGATTTACCTATTTACGGTGCATTTTTAGAAGGTGAAAACCTGCATCACGCAACCTTAGCGCCATCTGGCGTATTACTGATGGGCAGCGAATCTCATGGTATCCGTGCTGAATGTGCAGCGTTGGTTACAAATAAAATTACCATTCCGGCATTTGGTGCAGCTGAATCGCTTAATGTCGCCATGGCAACGGGAATTATTTTAGATAATTTTAAACGCCAAGCTTAACCTTTTGACCCAAAGTGGGTTAAATTAACATCAAGCAGATAACAATAATAATCGGTAAATCAATTAAATGCGTTTGAGCACCATTAAATTAGCGGGTTTTAAATCCTTTGTAGAGCCCACTAAAATTCCATTCCCCGATCAAATGACCTGTGTCGTTGGCCCGAACGGCTGCGGCAAGTCTAATGTGATTGATGCGGTGCGCTGGGTGCTAGGTGAAAGCTCTGCTAAAAATCTGCGTGGCGATGCCATGACAGATGTTATTTTCAATGGCTCAACCAATCGTAAGCCGATATCTCAAGCGTCAGTCGAACTTATTTTTGATAACACCCAAGGGCATTTACCCAATACCTTTGCCGATCGCAACCAAGTGGCTATCAAGCGGCTAGTAACACGCGATGGGCAATCGTTATATTTCCTTAACGGCAGTAAATGTCGAAAACGCGATATCACCGATATATTTTTAGGCACCGGCCTTGGCCCGCGTAGCTATGCGATTATTGAGCAAGGTATGATCTCGCGTTTAATTGAGAGTAAACCTGCCGATTTACGGGTGTTTTTAGAAGAGGCTGCTGGCGTTTCAAAGTACAAAGAGCGCCGCCGTGAAACACAAACTCGCATTAAAAGCACCCGCGAAAACCTTGAGCGTTTACTGGATGTACGTAAAGAATTACAAGCACAAGTTGATAAGTTGGCGGTACAGTCAGTAGAAGCAAAGAAATACCGAGAACTAAAAGCGCAAGAGCGTACGCTCAAAGGTCAACTAGCTGTATTGAAATGGCAAAAATTACATCAGCAGCAAATGAGCAAAGCCGATAAAATGGCCCAGTTAAATGAGCAAATTAGCTTTTTTAAAACCGCTCATGCAGGCCATGACGATGTACTAGCAAGCCTTGAAAACCAAGTACAACACCAGCTTGAAAAACTCAATGATGCGCAGCAAACACAACATAAAACTCACACCGAGCTTACCCGTGCTGAGCAACAACAAATTAGCTTAAAGCAACAACAACAAACGTTTAATCATAATTTGCTTAAACAACAGCAATTGCAACTGCAAAACCAGCAGCTCCAACAGCAACAAAAAGATGATACACAACAGCAGCAAAGCGCTTTACAAGACGCGATTGAACATACCTTAATATGTACAGAGCAAGTTGCTGAAATGGCGGAAACTGTTGCTCATTTACAGACTGAAAAAGAGCAAAACTCTGCCACTTGGCAAGCCATTAATGAGCAGTTTCAAAGCATAAACGCGCAATATAGCCAACAGCAACATATCGCGGATCAATATACCCAAAATCTCCACTATATTGAAAATCAGCAAACTGCATTGGCCAGCGAATTAGCAGAACTTGCTGATAACCCAATTGCTGAGCAGGTAACGCAGCAACAACAATTAATGCAGTCGTTAACTCAAGAGCTTGCGGCAAAGCAAAGCGCATTAAACAAAGTGCAGAGCAATGTACAACAAGCCCAAACGGCTTTACGCAGCAGCCACGATACTCAGCAAGCACTCACGCAGCAACTTAACGAGAATAAAGCCAAAATAGCAGGCTTAAATTCAATGCTCGGGGATACTAAAGAGCAATCCGATGGTAATTTGCTCGCACAATTAGTTGTGCGTACCGGCTTTGAACATTTAGTAGAGCAGGCATTACAAGGACTTGAACAATTAAATGTCACCGTCGCGGCAACGCCTAACGGAGTATGGCCTGCACTTGATACTGCCCCTGAAGGTTCATTGGCGACATTTATCGAGCAAGGGGTTTATCCAGATTTATTACATCGCATTGCCTATAAAGATAATTTTAGTAATGATGATTTAGCTGAAAAGTTTTGGCTCGCTGTGATAGATAGCGATGGCAATATACATGGTCGCAATTGGCAACAGCAAGCGGCTAAAAATGCAGATAATTCGTTGCTTGTTAAGCATAAACAGTTGCAACAGGCCACGCAATTAACAGCACAGCTCAGTAGCGAGCTTGCGATACAAAACACTGCAGTGACTGCACAGCAGCAAGTATGCGAAGAGCTGAATGCGCAAAGCGAAACATTAAAAGCAGCGGTTCATCAGTTTGCGCAACAAGTGGCTTCGGGTAGTACTCGTCGTGAAATGCTTAAAGAGCAGCTGCTGCAATTTCAAAATCAGCAGCAAAAGTTACAAAGCAAACTCGCGCAATTAAATGTTGAACACAGCAACATTGAAAATAAGCTAACAGCTCAACAGCAACATATCGAACAGCTCGGCGCACAGCGGGATGAAATAACGGACACGCTCAATGCTGCGCAATTGGCGCAACAGCAAAGTGATGAGCAGTATAAACAAGCACATGCGCAGTTTGAACAGTACAAAACACAGGCTCATCAAGCAACGTTGAGCGAGCAAAAGGCGCGCAGTGAATGCCAACTTAGCGACACTAAGTTACAACATGCCGTTACGGCCAGTGAGTCAGCCCGCGAAGCTGTAATGGAATTAACGGCGCAAATAGAAGAGCTGGTGATGCCATTAGAAGAGGTGGCAGAGCAAATCTTACGCTTGTTAGAGCAACATCAACAAAGTGAGATTGAACTCAAAAATTTGCAAACAGCATTAACTGAAGCTAAAACAGCACTTACTGATAAACAAGCAACGCTCAAAGTTTCACAAGGTGAAATGCTCCAGCTGCAAGAGCAATTACAGCAACATGCCCTTGAAGAGCAAAGTTTATTAGTGAAAGCACAAGCAGCGCTTGAGCCGCTCGATGAATTACAACAAAACTTAAAAGAAGTGTTGGCGCAGCTGCATGAAAATGCCAACATAAATACTTACCAAGGACAGCTTAATAAAGTTGTGCAAAGTCTTGGTGAGTTGGGGGCTGTGAATTTAGCCGCGATTGATGAATTTGAACAAGCGCAGCAGCGTAGCCAGTACTTAGACGCGCAAGTGGAAGACTTAACTAAAGCGTTAACAACACTAGAAAGTGCCATTGGTAAGATTGATCGCGAAACAAAAACCCGCTTTAAAGCAACATTTGATCAAGTAAATCTTGATTTTGCTCAGTTGTTCCCCAAAGTATTTGGTGGCGGCAGTGCATATCTTGAATTAACCAGTGATGACTTATTGGAAAGTGGTGTTAGTATAATGGCACGCCCGCCGGGCAAGAAAAATTCAACAATTCACCTTTTAAGTGGTGGAGAAAAAGCGCTGACCGCATTATCATTAGTGTTTTCAATATTCAGGCTCAATCCAGCTCCTTTCTGTATGCTGGACGAGGTAGATGCACCACTTGATGATGCGAATGTTGGACGGTTTTGCCGATTAGTGGAAGAAATGTCACAATCGGTGCAATTTATTTATATCAGTCATAATAAAATTGCCATGGAAATGGCTGGCAGGTTGACGGGTGTAACAATGGCTGAACCAGGCGTTTCGCGTGTGGTCGCTGTAGATATTGAACAAGCGGTGCAAATGGCACACGCATAATTATTAATATTTGAGTAAATAGATAATAAAAGGTGAGGGGATGGCCGAACAATTAAGATGGGTTTTAATCATAATCAGTGTAGTAGTCA
The DNA here is from genome assembly GCF_036960685.1 of Pseudoalteromonas sp. Lineage (GTDB taxonomy): Bacteria > Pseudomonadota > Gammaproteobacteria > Enterobacterales > Alteromonadaceae > Pseudoalteromonas. Next base: position 149,784 of record NZ_JBALXK010000009.1, read on the forward strand.
TTGGTGGATTATTAATACATGGCCTATGGTCAGTGCGTAAAAAAGATGCACCCGCTGCGACAAATGACGAACGGGTTGAGCCTGCAGATCATCAAGCTGCTGTTGAACGTCAAAGTGCACCTGAGCCTGTGTCTTACAATGAGCCTGCAACTCACACTGAACGTGATGAACCGCAGTTTGGCGATTTAAGCTTTAGTGCTGATGAAAAACAGACTCACGTTGATCCAGTTGCCCCGCCAGAGCAACAAACTGCTTCTAATGTTGATAACATTACAACAGCTGCAGAGCCAACGGATGAAGTGATGACTGAGCAAGAGCCTGAGCAACCAGTAGCTAGTGATTTTATCATTGTGCACATCCAAATGCCTGAAGGCTTAAATATGGAAGGCAGTAAATTATTGCCAGCGGTTAATACGCTTGGTTTTAAATACTCAGAAGAAGGCTTTTTTAATCGCCATTTAGATCCTGCTGGCCACGGTCCTGTGCTATTTCGCTTAGTTAATATGTACAACCCAGGCACGTTTGATATTGATAATATGGAACAATTTAGTACTGCCGGGGTGAGTTTATTTATGACCTTACCATGTGATGGTGATGGCCTTGCTGCATTTAATATGTTGCACAGCGCAGCTAAAAAGTTAGCCGATGAATTTGGCGCAACGATTTTAGATTCACAACGTGAAGAAATGACTGTTGATAGCGTGCGTGAGTATGTTGAAAAAGTGAGACGTTTTTCAGTTTAACGACCAGTTATGTATAAAGTTAATTAGTTAAGAATTTTATAAGCCACTTAATGATGACTCGTTAAAGTGGCTTTTTTTTGTTTTTTTGAGGTCAGTATGTCCACTTTAGTGTTAGCGCAAATTACGCAACTTCGTCAACAATTAGAAGATCATAACCACAACTACTATGTGTTAGATAACCCGAGTATTCCTGATGCCGAATATGACCGATTGTTACGTGAGTTAAGTGCGCTTGAGACGGATAATCCAGAGTATATGAGCGCCGACTCGCCGACCCAAAAAGTCGGCGGAGCAGCGCTTGCTAAATTTGAACAAGTAACACATCAAGTACCAATGTTGTCGTTAGATAACGCCTTCGCAGAGGAGGAATTCAGCGCCTTTAACCGTCGTATTAAAGAACGTTTGATGGACAATAAAGAACTTACCTTTTGCTGTGAACCGAAACTTGATGGCCTCGCTGTATCGATTTTATATCGCAATGGCATACTCGTGCAGGCGGCAACCCGTGGCGATGGTCACACCGGTGAAAATATTACCACCAACGTGAAAACAATACGTAACGTGCCACTGAAATTACGCGGTGATGATTTCCCTGAGGAAATTGAAATTCGCGGTGAAGTATTTATGGACAGCGCAGGATTTGACAAACTAAATACTGAGGCTGAAAAGCGCGGCGAAAAAGTGTTTGTTAATCCTCGTAATGCTGCGGCGGGCAGTTTGCGTCAGCTGGATTCAAAAATTACTGCCAAGCGACCATTGATGTTTTACGCCTACAGTATTGGAGTTGTTAAAAATGGTGAGCTACCGAGCGATCATTATCAACAGCTAGCAAAATTAACTGACTGGGGTTTGCCACTGTGTCCAGAAACAAAACTAGTTGAAGGTCAGCAAGCAGCGCTTGATTACTATCACGATATTCTTGAGCGTCGCAGCAGCCTTAAATACGAAATTGATGGTGTAGTGATCAAAATCAACAACAAAGCCATGCAAGAGCGTTTAGGTTTTGTAGCGCGTGCTCCGCGCTGGGCAATTGCGTATAAGTTTCCTGCGCAAGAAGAGATCACTCAACTACTAGATGTTGAATTTCAGGTCGGCCGTACAGGGGCTATTACCCCTGTTGCCCGCTTAGAACCAGTGTTTGTCGGTGGTGTTACGGTATCGAATGCAACCTTGCATAACCGTGATGAGATAGACCGTTTAGGCGTTAAGATTGGCGATACAGTGATTATTCGCCGTGCTGGCGATGTGATCCCACAAATTACTCAAGTGGTATTAGAGCGTCGCCCTACAGATGCCAAGGAAATTGAGTTTCCGGCGATGTGTCCAATTTGTGACTCCCATATTGAACGTATTGAAGGTGAAGCCGTAGCGCGCTGTACAGGAGGCCTAGTGTGCCAAGCACAGCGCAAAGAAGCAATTAAACACTTTGCTTCACGAAAAGCACTCGATATCGATGGCCTTGGCGATAAAATTGTTGAACAGCTGGTGGATAGAGAGCTTATTAAAACGCCTGCGGATTTATTTATTCTTAAGCAAGGACATGTTGAGTCACTCGAACGCATGGGTCCTAAATCAGCCAAAAATCTGGTTGCAGCACTAGCTGATGCTAAACAAACAACGCTTGCCAAATTTTTATATTCTTTAGGTATCCGAGAAGTGGGTGAAGCTACTGCGCAAAACTTAGCGAATCATTTTTTAACACTTGAAAAAGTAACTAGCGCAACTATTGAGGCTTTAGTTGAAGTGAGTGATGTTGGTGAGATTGTAGCTAAGCATGTACAAGGCTTTTTTGCTGAACAACACAACCTAGACGTTGTTAATGCTTTAATAGAGCAGGGTATCCATTGGCCTGAACTGACTCCACCAAGTGAAGATTCACAGCCACTTGCAGGCTTAACCTATGTGTTAACCGGGACTTTAAACGAGCTTAATCGTAATGATGCCAAAGCACGCCTGCAACAATTAGGTGCAAAAGTCTCTGGTAGTGTTTCAGCGAAAACAGATGCCTTGATTGCCGGTGAAAAAGCCGGCTCTAAGTTGACTAAAGCACAAGACTTAGGGATTGATGTACTCAGCGAAGATGATTTAATTGCGTTACTGGCACAACATAATGGATAGCATTATTACACTTTTTCAGGACTTAGCGCTGACTTTTGGTCAGTGGCTAAAGCCGTACTTGTATAATATCGCTTTATTACTGGTCGTTTGCGTAGTGTCTTTGTATGCCAATGAGATCATTAAAACCACGAAACGCTTCGTAGCAAGGCGTCACTTTATTGTCAGGGTTTGTGCGTTTGTACTGGTAACTGGATTCGGTTTTGGTTTATTAGTGGTGTTTGTGACGCCACTCATTAGCCAATTACTGATGTTTTTTGGCACACGTTGGTTAGCACTTACCGTGATCACTGCATTTATCCTACTTGGCATCTTAGCTGATAGGAAAAACCAGTTATGAAGCGTTATGGGCCTGAGTATTGGGATAAGTACGGCACATATCGTACCCCAATCGCATTTCATTTGAGTTTATTGGTATTACTGCGAGCCTACTTTATTTGGATCATTGCGGCGCTTAGCCGTCGTCCTGAGCTCGATTTGATGTCATTGGCATTTCGCTCAAAAAGTGATTTTTTCAGTGCTTTGGCCATTGGCGCTATTGCAATTATTCCGGCGGTGGTTTTTTGCTTGCGCAGGCCGCAAAAAAGTGCCGATAGTGCTACACGTTTTGCCCGAATATGGCGTTTTATGCGCTGGCCGTTATTGGTGTGTGCAGCAGTAGATTTAAGCTGGTTGGTAATTCAAGCTGCACATAGTTATTATCAATTCTCGATGTTTTTAGCGTTGCAAATGGTAACAGTGTTATGGGTACTTCTGTATTTAGCCAAAAGCCGTTATTTAACGGTATTTTTTAATGACTGGCCCGATCCTGAAACCGATAAGAAAAGCGATTAGCCAAGCATGATTAACGAGGAGCAGCAATGCAAAAAATTAATCAACGATTGACGTTGATCGTCGCATGTTTTGGCATCGTACTGTTATTGTTGAGCGTATTTACTGGGCTATTTCAACAGGCTTGGTTTGTATTTTTAATTGCCTTATGGCTGTTTGTATTTAGCTCATGCTGTTACCGGTTAACGCCACTATTTATAGCGCGTAACCCGTTAGATAAATTTATTAAACGTGAGCAGCAACACCTTTTACTATTTACCTTGTCGGGATTTTTCGACAGGACTCATGGCCCGCAGTGGCTGGTCATTGATAGTATTGAGAAAATACAGTGTAATGATGACCAATGCACTATTTTTTCCAACGAGCAGCACCAATACACTATAGGCTTACCGGCCTCTAAAACTGAACTTATGTATTATTTTAATGGTCTTTTTACTGAGCATGAAAAGCAGATAATTATCATTTGCTGAAATTAAATTCTGCTTTACACGGTATAAGTTAGTTCAGTGAGCTGTGATTAATAAAACAATAGGAGGTATAGCATGCTACAGCAAGTTGGCCTCGGAGGCAGCTGTCATTGGTGTACAGAAGCTATTTTTAGTTCACTGATAGGCGTTGAAAGTGTTGATCAAGGTTGGTTTAAAAGTGCAGAGCAAGATAGTCAGTTCAGCGAAGCGATAAGACTACGTTTTGATCCTAAAAGGATCAGCCTCACAGACTTAATTGCTATTCATATCGATACCCACAGTGCCACCAGTAAACACAGTATGCGAGAAAAGTACCGCTCGGCTATTTATGTCTATAGCAACGAACAACGTGACGCTGCATTACAGGCTTTAAATTTAAAGCAGACTGATTATGCTGATCCTTTAATAACAAAAGTGGTCACCGCGGGTGAGTTTAAACACTCACCAAGTCAGTATCAAAATTACTATTTTTCAAACCCAAACAAACCATTTTGCGAAGTGCGGATAAATCCCAAGCTCGCAAGGTTATTAGCGCGATACCATGATAATGTGGATAGCAGTAAATTAACCCATCTTACTCAATGAGGTCAGTTATGTTGAATTGGAATGATATTTTAAACTTTGCCAATAAAGGTAATCCGCAGCCGAGCCGTAAAGTAGTTAAAACCGAGCAGCAATGGCGTGAACAACTAAGCGAAGCCGCGTTTTATGTTACTCGCAACAAAGGCACAGAGCGCCCACACAGCTCTGATAGCTGCACTTTGTTTGAACCAGGTAAATACGCCTGTGTGTGCTGTGATAACTTACTGTTTGATGGGGATGAAAAGTTTGACAGTGGCACTGGCTGGCCATCGTTTACTCAGCCTGCAGAAGTAAACTCAATTGCTTACAACAGCGATAAAACCCATGGTATGCAACGAATAGAGGCGGTGTGTAATGTGTGTGACGCGCATTTAGGGCATGTATTTCCAGATGGTCCAATGCCAAGTGGCCTGCGTTATTGTATTAATGCTGTATCATTACAAAAATTATAATCATCAATACAACCCCTGAACGCCTATTGAGTTTGATTTATACGCTCATTAAGGCTTGTCAGGTTCTTCTAAATTCGCAAGTGTCAGCCCCATAGCCGTTGCTTGCAAAACTATCTTGTTAAAGCGTTGCTGCTGCTCGTTATCCAGCGCCGTTGAGTTAAGCAGCGCATAACATTTTTTTGCCATCATGGTATTTAATGTTTGGCCATTTTGTTTGGTGTTATCAAATAGACACTGTAGCAAATTTAAAGCAATGCTGGGGTTACGAGGCATGACTCTAAATGCTTGGGTAAACGCTTCAAGCGCAGTATTCAATTGACCGCGATTAAACTGAGTTACTGCATGATTGTTGAGTTCTTTAGGACCCATTTTTATATCGCGGCGTTCGCTTTGCTGCTGCTGAATATACCGCAAATAAACCGGATCACTAACTGTCGGGTGGCGTTCACAATGGCTGATAATTTGGCTAAATAGTGACTGTGCCTTATGGTGAAACCCCAGTTCATGAAATGCTTTTGCTTTATCAAGCGCACCATCCACTGAGCGGATATGGTTATCGTCATCATCGAGCTGCTCGATCAGTAATTTCGCTTTTTGATGTTCATCTTTTAAATAGTGCAGCCTGGCATTTAGCACATCAATTTGCGCTTGATTATGACTATTTGGAAACTGGCTTTTTAAGTCTGTTAAGTACTTATTGGTTTGTCTTGAAATGCGTTGAATTTGGTCACTTTGATCAGTTGTTAAGGCAAAATCAATACCCGCGCGGGCGGCATTTAAATATACATCAGGGTGATCGTGGATTGAGTGCTTGGCAAAATTAGCGATGTCTTTTTGTGTTAGGTAGTTTTTTTCATAATCGTGATTGATCAGTGACACATGACTCAATGATTTTTGACGATCTATATTACGCGGAGCAATATCAACGGCTTGGCTTAAAAAATCTTGAGCTAATTCGAACTGGTTTAATTTTATTTCTAATTTACCAAGTAAATCCAATGCAACTAAGCGTGTTTCATGGCGCTGTAGCATTGTTCTAAGCATTCTTTGTGCAAGAATATGCTCATTATTCGCAATTAATGCTTCAACTAATCCTACCTTGGCCCAGGCGAATTTTTGAATGTCTAACACAGATTTAAAAAAGGCTTTTGCGACATCGGCACGTTTTAAGCGAAGTAGGGCATCACCTTTCAAACGTAGGAGTATTGCACTGTAAGCATTTCCTTTTTTATCAAGTGCAGTGTTGATCTCCTTCAATGCTTTAGAGTCATTACCATCGTCAATGAAGTTGTATATTAATTGCAAGTTGCTTTTACGCAGTAAAATGCGTTCTATACGGGTTTTAAGATCATATATTGTAAAAGGCTTTACTAAAAAATCATCAGGTTGCAGCTCTAAAACACTGTGTACAAGGGAACCGCTAGTCTCAGCAGAGATAAAAATGAAGCCGGTAGAGTTTTTTATTAGACGTTTAACCCGTAATTCTTCATACAGCTGATAGCCATCTTGATTTTTACTCAGATTAAACGAGCATACAATGAGGTCAAACTGCTCAGTGATACATTGCTCTTTAGCTGAATTTGCATGCTCAGCAAAGCGTAACTGCCGAAAGCCTAATTTTTCGAGAGATTGTTTCATATAGCTTTGAGCAAGAGGTTGCTCTTCAACTATCAGTATTTTGGCATTAGAAAAAATCTTTGCTGGCATTAGACTTGTGACCACGTGAACGTATCAGAGACTATAATAAACAGTCTAGTCGCTGACAAGGGAATTTAAAATTTAATACCGCAGACTTCGTTTATTTGATCAGTTATGGGTTTTCGAGCAGCCCAATTATAGCGCTAGTTATTGCTTGAAGGTATTAAGAGGTTTTATATGTGGTGGGTGATACTGGACTTGATACCTGCGACCCTCGCCATTATTTGTGAAGGGTGGCGATGCTCTTTCTTTTCAGCTGAGCTAATTATTTATCAAAGAATATAAGATTTGATTGAGAATATTTAGAGGTTTTATATGTGGTGGGTGATACTGGACTTGAACCAGTGACCCTCGCCTTGTAAGGGCGATGCTCTCCCAACTGAGCTAATCACCCACATATAAATTAAAACGCTACTATTAAAATAAATAGTACTGGACTTTAACCAGTGAACTTCGCCGTTACTTGTAAATAGCGGTGATGCTCTCTTTTCTTGTAACTGAGCTTGTGACCCATATTACAATTTTAAACATGTAACTATTGATATAATAACAGGTTTTATATGTGGTGGGTGATACTGGACTTGAACCAGTGACCCTCGCCTTGTAAGGGCGATGCTCTCCCAACTGA